>NZ_JBOFZA010000121.1:0-1895 GCF_051654945.1 Serratia sp. (in: enterobacteria) | reverse complement strand
CCCCAAAACCCCAAAACCCCAAAACCCCAAAACCCCTAACTAGTTAATGTAATGTACTACTAGATTTATACGATAACTATATAATGTTCATACAATATAACATATGAATGAGACTATTATTTTTACTGATTTATTATTGAAAATTATACGAATCAGTTTATACTTCTAAATTTTTTATAATTCTGGGACAGGATTGATAGCCTGTGGTTCATCTAAGTTCTGTGGTGCTTCAATTGGTTTTGGTAGTTCATTTGAATTCTCTTTCACTTTGCTTTTTACCTCACTTCTGAACATACCCATAATCTCTTTCTTAGTCTTTCCTTTAGTCTCATCAAGGCATATTATGAAGAAGACAGCTGAGACAACCATAAACATAAGAAAGATTAGGAAGGACCATCTGCCAATTCCGGAAAGCATGTAAGGGGTCACAAGCCCGACAATAACGGTGAAGGTCCATGAAGAAGCTGCACCGTATCCCATCCATTGTGATGGAAGGATTTCTGATACATAAGTCCAGCAGACAGGCCCATGAGAAATACCGAAAGAAGCAGTAAAGAGGAAAACTCCAATATCGAAAATATAGCTGGAAGCAGTCATTCCTTCCGTCTCATCTTCAGTGTAGCCAATAGTTGCCATAAGAAGTCCAACACCACATCCAAAGCAACCAAGTACAAAGAGAATCTTTCTTCCAAACTTATCAGAGGTAAACATAGAGACAATTGTGAAGAGGAAGTTGAGAAGCATCACAATGAAGTTCAGAAGTGTCTTTATGTCACCTTGGTTTTCGAACATGGTCGGGGCGTAGAACATGACTGCGTTAATACCAGTTAATTGTTGGATTGCTGGTAATAGGATTCCAAACCAGAAGGCTTTCTTGTATATTGAATAAAGTGATCCAGTCACTTCTTCATTGCTATCACCAGAGTTTGTGCATTTTGCTGCATTGGACATCTCTTTGAATATTGCCTCTGCTTCATTGGGGTCACTGTAGATAGCCTGTAAGCTGAGTTTTGCGTTTTCTTCATCACCTTTAGATAGGTAATGTACTGCGCTTTCGTAACGATAGACAGTCAATATAAGAATCACTTGGATTAATGAGAGGAAGAAAGGTCCTGCATAGCCAAATCTCCATGAAAGGTGGTCTCTTACTTCTTGATTACTAAGAGTTGGAAGACCTAATCCAAAAATGGAAACAATCAAGATTGCAAAAGTGATACAAAGTTGATGGCAAGAGCCAAATGCTCCAGTAAGGTGTTTTGGAGAGATTTCATTGATATAGGGTGGGACTACACTGGAATAGAAACCAACAGCAAATCCCATGAATATTCTTCCAATGCAAAATATAGTAAGTGCACCACTAGTGCTTTCCATATTAGGATTGAAGATAATTGACATGAAAAGTACTCCAATAGCACAGAGGAAGGCTCCTATGAAGAGCACAAGTCTTTTGCTCTTCTTTATAACGGGCCCAGAGGTAAGAGCTGTAACCATAGCTCCTGCTGGGAGTACAGTGGTCATAATTGAAGACCAAAGGTCTTTCTTACTACTGTCATTTTCCCAATTAAAGGATTGCATGAACATGTCAGTAAATATAGAGAACACATTAATGTTGTACCCAAAAATGAGTGAGCCAAACAGGAGGGTGGTAACATACCCAATCAAGTATACCATATTAGTACTCTTTGGTTTTTCCATTATTTATGTGTTCATTGTTTAGTCCTATATATACATCCCAATACTATAACATTTCATAATTTATAAGAAACAGTCTGGATTTATCTAATGTATCCTATATAATAAGTTTATACTGGGATAAATTCTTCATTTTAGAGATTCACTTATATGAATCAGTAATGTTAGGGGTTTTGGGGTTTTGGGGTTTTGGGGTTTTGGGG
>NZ_JBOFZA010000120.1:0-7167 GCF_051654945.1 Serratia sp. (in: enterobacteria) | reverse complement strand
AAAAGCCCTTGTGTTTACTATTCATCTGCGGTATAATATATATAGAGCTTGAGAGAGAAACAACTTTCCAAGCCAAGAAAAATAAAAAAAATGCTCAAAAGTTATTGACAAGGTATTGAAACCATGATATAATTAAAGAGTAGTTAAGGGCGAACCCCAAAGGAGAACAAATTATGATGAACAACAAAACAGCAAACATTGAAAAGGTAATTTATTTTGACATGGACGGAACTGTGGCGAGCCTATATGAGCAACCAAACTGGCTAGAAACTATCCGAGCTGAAAAACCAATCTTTGAGAATTTACCACCGATGCCAAACCTAGACATGGAATATTTAAACCGCCAACTGATTCAATTACAAAAGCGTGGTTGGACTATTAGTGTAATTACATGGACGCCAATGGATTGCACAGATGAGTATCACGAATTTACGGCAAACGAAAAAAGCAAGTGGCTTGATAAATACATGCCTTGCGTGCAAGAGTTTAATCCTTTACGCTATGGACAATCTAAAAATATTCCAGTTAATCCAGAAGCTTTAAATATCATCTTTGATGACAATAAAGACGTGCGAAACGATTGGAAAGGAATTGCCTTTGATATTCATGAAATTCACTTAGATTTAGACAAACTGCTACACTTACCACTATAATTTCAAAACAGGGCTTGTAAAAGCGCAAGCCCACTTTATTTCATTGGAGGGAAAAGAAATGAAAAAACAACTATTGAACAAAGCCATTACTCTAGGGATACATTTTACTAACGGAGATTACAAGAGCCACTTAATAGGGTTAACACATTGTTTCGCCTATGGAGTTGCAGAAAAAAAGGTTTCCAAATACAGTGCGACAGATTCAAACCAATATTATTGGGCAATCAAGCAGTATAGACCATTACCATTCATGAAAAAAATTGTATATATCGAGTTTGAAGATTGCCGAGAAGTTGATGAAATTAAAATTATAACAGATGAAATAAAATATCTTACAATAACAGAAGAGTTGTATTTGTGCGAGAATGCCACCTTGACAGACGTACTTAAAAAATTGCCAGTTGAACAAGCAATTGAATATTTAAAAGATAATGAAATTCCAATAAAACTTTAATGAAGCCCTTCTGGGGCTTTTGCCTTTCGTCGCCTTGTTAGTTGACGAAAGGTTTTTAGCTTGAGTTTAATTCATGAAATTTTCAGAATAAAAGTATCAGATGAAAGAAAAATTTAAATGGCTCCCGAATATTAGAAAGCGCTAATCCACTTGTATTTGCTCTTCATCTGGTGTATAATAAGTATATAAAGAAATAAAGGAGAGAACAAAAAATGAAAGAATCTGTTAAACAAATGAAAGAATTAAATGAGAGAATTAGCAAAGAGCTAGACCACAAAAAGGAAGTTTTAGAAAAAGCGGTGCGATATGGTGATACAAAAACGTTTATGAGTGAAGCTTCGCGAAACCTAAAATGGGAAGAAAGAGTAGCCCTCGCAACGGCAATTATAGAAGAGCAAATAGGCGGAACGTGGAAAAAGACAGGTAGTCGCACTTGGGCTCGTGAGTGGTCTTTCCACACAGTAACCCTATTGGTAGACAGCAATCAAACCGTCACTTTTGAAATGAAAGAAAAAATCACACCAAAAGAATACGATGAACAAGTTTTCGGTGAAAATAAATATGAGTACTATAGCCAAACTTGGGACGACAGTAAAAAAGGGAGTCGACTTAAAACCGAGAAAGAGTTAAAAGAAAGCTTGAGAGTGTATAAAGAAAGACTTGCAAAAGAAAGAAGTTTACTATATCAATTCAAAGAAGCCTTAAGAATAAATGGAGTTTTTGGAAAAATTCTTCTATTCCCCGCCTTTCCAGTGTTTGTTTTTTATCACTGCCAAAATTTAAAAAGTAAATCATCTAAAAACCTAAAAGAGATTATAGCGAAACACGAAGAAATGTTAACGAAGTATGCTTTTCTAAAAAATCGAGAATATCAAAAGAATCTTTATGAAAACAAGTTGACTTTTGAAAAAGGCGATATTATTAGAGATGCAAAATCTTTCGGAGAACAGTTGCAGATGCAAGGGTTGTACTATGAAATTTCTCAATTGTTAAAACAGTATTAAATTAAGCTCCCAACAGGGGGCTTTTGCCTTTCGTCATCGTTAGTAATGACGAAAGGTTTTTTCTTTGTCAAGGGTTTTCAAGATTTTTTTCGTGAAATTATTTTTCGTTGACTTTGCAACCATTTTGCCCGAAATTTTATTCATGAAAAATTCATAGAATAAACCGACTTTCTTAAGTACCGCACCGCTCAAATTTGATATAATAAGTATGTAATCAAGTAAGGCGAACAAGCAAAGGGCTGACAGCACAAAAGATTACAGGCATTAATCAAACTTTAAGTTTACAAAAGATAAAAAATCTGGTATACTTAAAGAGTAGCAAACAGGGAAAGCCAAACAGCTTTAAAAAAATAAAAGAAAAAAGTATTGACAAAACTTTCCCAAAATGCTATAATTAAAGAGTAGTTAAGAGCTACAACAACAAATCAGGGCGAACCCCTTTAGGAGAACAAATCATGAAAAAAATGACACAAAAAACAGCGGTATCAGTAGCATTAGAGTTATTAGCAACAGTAGCAGAACCAACAGCAGAGCAAGTGGAAGCAATCGAAATCTTAACACACATGGCAAACAAAACAGCAAGCAAATCAAACAAACCAACAGCAAAACAATTAGAAAATGAAGCTTTACGAGCTGAAATCTTATCACACTTAACAGATGAATTTGTAGACCATGCACGATTTGTAAAAGCAACAGGATTAGACATTAGCAACCAACGTTTTACAGCTCAAATGCGTTACTTATTGGCGGAAGAAAAAGTCGTTAAAGGTGCAACAGATGAGAAAAAAGTTGGATACAAACTAGCGTAACACATTCAACCTAAGCAAGTTGTAAAAAGGCTTAAATTTAAAACAAAGGGCGACCCCCAAAGAAAAGAGTAAGATTATGAACACTATTAAAAAAGACGGACGAAAAAATTATGTATGTACAATTGATGTTGAAACAGCTTGTGGGCTAGAGCCGATTTATGACAAGCAAGGTAACTTTTTAGGTAACAAGTCAAAAGGGTTCGCAGAGCCACTTATTTACGATTTAGGTTTTGCAATCAGCGACAAAAAGGGTAACATTGTATACGAAAAATCTTTCCTAATCAAAGAGATTTTCTTAAACCAAGAAATTATGTCAACAGCATATTATGTTAGTAAAGTACCTATGTACTGGATTCAATTGCATAATGGGGAGCACGAGCTAGTTTCTTGGAATGAAGCGGTGGACTGTTTAGCTCAAGCCCTAGATTACTTTGATGTTTCAACTATTATGGCTTACAACCTAAGTTTTGATAAGCGAGCAATGAATTGTAGTAACAGCTTTATTAATGGCGAAGAGCTTAACTTTGACGAATACAAACAAGTGTGTATTTGGAGCTTGGCTTGTGAAACAATTTTCTCTCAAAAATCTTTCCCAAAAATTGCCGTTGCTCAAGGGTGGTATAGTGAGAAAGGCAATCTAAAAACAAATGCCGAAATTTGCTACCGCTACATTACAGGCGACTATGGTTTCATTGAGGACCATACAGGACTTTCAGATGTGCGAATCGAAGTTAAAATTATGGCTCACTGTTACCGCCAACGCAAAGCGGTTAAATCAGGAATTTTAGGAAGCCCTTGGCGTATTCCTAATACTGTTCACAAAGATTATACGTCACGAGCAATTCCAAAGCACCAAGCGTATGTTAAAGAAATGAAGCGTATTTATGACTTGCAGAACGCAAAAATGCCAGTGGTGGAAGATTTGGGCTACCAGTGGGGAACATTAAACTTAAATAAATAAAATCTTAAGAGTGAGAAATCACTCTTTTTTGCTTTCATCTGATTTTCAGAAAACCTTAAGACTTTTCGCTAACCTATCAGCTAGCGAAAAGTTTTCTCTCTGTCAATAGCTACAGAGCATTTTCATACAAAATTAAGTAAACTCATATAAAACTCAGAAATGCCCGCAATTCTTAATGTTGCATAAAATGCTCAAAAAAGCTTGTAAAACCACTAGAAAGAGTGTATAATTATAAATGTAAGGTAGTTAAAGAGCCTTGCGAGAGTATTTTCTTCAATGAATAAAGCATTAAATAATTAAAAAACAATTAATCGCTTGACTTTTTGATAGAAAATATGATATAATAAATATATAATTAAAACAAAGGAGTAAGAACAAATGAAAAAATTTACAGAAAAACAACTAGGTGAGATTAAAGAGTTATCAGATGAGTTTGAAATTTCAATGGATATTGCCACACATGCCTATCTTGAAATGATTGAAAACTTTGAGTTAACGGAAGAGGAAGCTATTTCAAGTTATTGGCTAGAAAAAGGTGAAGAGCCACCGGCAAAATTTGGTGGACGTGAGCAAAAGAAACGTGCTAGTGTGGAAGAGGTTTTAGCTAAACGAGATGAGAAACGCAAGGCACAAGAAATTAAACGTGGACGAGATTCTTTTAAATCTCAATTGGACATTGAAATCGAAGAAGCTTTAAAGGCTTTGGGGCATGAAATTGTAACAGATGGAAAGAAAAAATTTGTATTAGATGAACATGGCTACAAATACGAATTTAAAACAATCGCTACACGAAAATAATGTGGGGGGAGCACCCCCCTTTAAAAAGGAGAATCGCTATGAGCATGACAAAAATTAAACTGATTAGTAAAACTGTTTTTCGACACAGTCAAGTTTTAGATAATTTCACACCAACAGAAACCTATTTTGAATTAGAGATGACCGCATACAGTGGCAATTATGTTTGTAACTTTGGTTATTGGGAATCTATGCCCACTCTTGAAGAACTCTTAGAAATTGCAAAAACCAAAGAGAGTTTGATTGAATATTTTACAGACTATCTTGATGAAAACGATTGTGAGTTTTGGGAGCATATTATTAATGACGACCCAGAGATTGATTTTTGTGGATACCTAATTGAATATTAATTTAGGGAGCGAAAGCTCTCTCTTTTTTATTGAAACTTTAATAAAACAAAAAGACCCTTCGGCTACATAGTAGCAACCGAAGGGAACTACCCAGTTATAACACTCCCAACATTCTGGAGTAAAAATCGTCATACTGCATGCCACACTGCAAAAATCCCGTAATAAAGTTCCGACCACACTGAAATTTTTTCTGGGTAAAGTTGCCCCCTCGACAAACTATAAAAATTATGATACAATATACATATACAAAAAGAAAGGACTCTATTAAATGAAAGAACAATTAACCCTAGTCAAAAAGGGCTCACAAGAAGCCCTACAAAATATTTTAACCACAATGGCGCCAACAATCAATTTCATCTCATCTGCTCTAACACTAAACAACGAAGAGCCCCTAACAGAACAAGACTGCTTGCCCAGCATAATCTATGCTTCACAGAATTTTGCAGAAAAATACTCAGACGAGTCAACAGAAATCTTTGTGCGCATCTGCATTCTGAATGGCGCCAACAGGGCCATCCACGAGAGAACAGGGCACTACTCTAACCTTCTGTCTACAAAATATTTAAAAAACTGCTTGAAAGAGATTCTTTCCAACAAGCAGCTCCGTTAAAAATGTACTATAATTATTATGAAGGTTTTAGTTCAGGTCCTTCAATAATTTTATAATCTCTTGAAGCTCTAGTTTGTCGCTAGGGCTTTTTTCATTATCTAAAAAAGTGTATTCACAAGCAGGGCGCACCCCATTCATTTCTCCAATGTTGCCCAGATGCAAAGGCTTCTCCTGATAGCGCCGATACATATAGCCCTTCAAGAAGAACATATCTAGGAAAAATTTTGAATTATAATAGCCCTTACCAAAGTACTCAGTAAAAAAAACATGGTCTTCCCAAGGAATGGTGTAGACCTGTTTAGTTGAAAGGCGCACAAAAGAAGTTCTGAACTTCCGATGTGGAGCCTTTTTTATTTGGTCTTTTTCTACTATCTTTCTAATATAATACCCAACAGATGAAGAAGAAAGCCCCACTAATTTACCAATATACGCGTATGTATATTCATCTGCTAGCTCCGGTCTAACTGTAAACAAATACCTGATGCGAGACTCCTTGTCTAACTCAGTTATGCACCTAGCTTCATTTTTCTTGTACCAGACCTGCTTGCCTACAATCTTGTTGTGCCCACCATTGAACATAGCAAGCGCCCTATTTCTTTTACTTTGGCCAGTTATTCTTTTGACTTCTTCTAGAGTAAGGTGCGCATCATATCCATCTGGAACTATCTTATTTACATGATAAACAGCATTGCGACCTCTGCCTTCGACCTGAACTTCGTAGCCAGCTCTTTCTGCTTTGACTTTAGCGTTGCGCACATCTGAATATTCTTGAAACATCTGTAAAAATTCCTGCTTGTTCATAGTGAACCTCCTTACTTATTAAAAGTCTTGTAGCTATAAGACTCCTTAAAAACATTATACCATAAATTTTATATTTTGTCAAAATGACGAAAAACTTGTGCAAAATAATAAAAAAAGTTGCTTTTTACGTATGCTTTGGTCACGTATTAGTCACGCTATGGTACCGATCTCAATCGGCCGCTTCGCTAGTTCCGTGCTTCGTTTCTTGATTTGTTCTTTTATTTATTTGTTTATTATTTTTTTATTGTTTATTTTTGTACGTTTACGTACAAAATGGACAAAAGATTAAGCCCTTTAGGGATTAAAGGGTTGCTAAATGTGTCCATTTTGTACGCAAAATAAAGACGCTCCTGCTTTTTGGTCATAAGAATTATAGGTCAAAAAAATAAATTATGAAGTTGGAGCAACTTTTCAACAACAAAGATAGTATATCATAAATTTTATAAGTTATCAAGCAGTTGGTGTAGGGCTACGCTTGCTCCGGCTTCTGCTGGAGTGGGCTGTAGTAGCCCGTGGGGCGAAGCGATTAGAATAATAGTTTTATGCAATCTATATAATTTTAAGTTTTTTTTAATTTTAGGATTGATGTTTTTTATTGTGGAGTGTCAAGCAGATGAAGGTAAAGATTTAAGGGGTGTTTGGTAATGAGTATAACTGTTTATCGTTTACGGGGTCTTTGAAAAAAAGTTGTAAAATAGGGAAATTTTTGAAAAAATGGTGGTTATTTGGG
>NZ_JBOFZA010000119.1:0-20522 GCF_051654945.1 Serratia sp. (in: enterobacteria) | reverse complement strand
GCCAGACAATCCCAAAGCAAGCCGCTGCTGGCATCCCTGCATGTGTGGTTGGTGGAGAAAAGCGCAACGCTGTCGAAAAAATCCCGACTGGGGGAGGCGTTCGCATATGCCCTGAATCAGTGGGATGCGCTGTGCTACTACTGTGATGATGGCCTGGCAGAGCCTGATAACAACGCCGCAGAGCGTGCACTACGAGCAATCTGCCTTGGGAAAAAGAATTACATCTTCTTCGGTAGCGATCACGGAGGCGAACGCGGCGCTCTGTTGTACGGTCTGATCGGTACGTGCAAACTCAATGGTATCGACCCGGAGGCTTACCTTCGTCATATCCTGAGCGTGCTGCCGGAGTGGCCTTCCAACAAAGTAGCGGATCTCCTGCCGTGGAATGTGGATCTTCCTGCCAAATAAGTGTCAATACGGCGCTGACTTTACGCTTACCGAAAAAACGCGATCCAGATTCCTAACCATCAAGTACTATGAGCGTAACCATGCCGTGGCGAATCAGCATCTGAGCGGCAGTAATGACGTCTGGAAAAAGAAAGTGGGTTATCACCGTCGTTCGGTGGCAGAAACGGCGATGTTCCGCATCAAAACCGTGCTGGGTGGTCATCTGAGCCTACGGAACTATGACGCGCCGGTGGGTGAAGCGATGGTGATGGTTAAGGCGCTGAACCGGATGACACTGTTGGGTATGCCGCACAGCATCCGGCTCGCATAACAGATATACAGGTGGAAGCCAACCTGTTGGCTGACTCTGATTTATTCAACAAAGCCAAGGCATAACAGAACCAACTGATTGGAGTCATCACTACTTACCGCTTGTAACGGTTGTTCATTAATAGAATAAAGATGGTAGTGATAAACGCAGTCATTAAACCAAAGCGTACAAATTTTTTCCTTTTCCCTCTAAGTTGTAACGTCGGTTGTTCGAGATGAGTTTCTACGGTTTTATTAACGGGTAGCGCGATCTGCGGACTCTCAACACTATTATTACTTTCCTCATCCATGATTTCAACGGCACCTGAAAATACCACCCCCACTTTGGGTACAGTTCGGATTATGTTTTTGGTTAGTCCGGCTTCCCGTATTCCCTTTCTTAGCAAAGAGATATTTTGATAAAGGGTATTGGCGGTGATATGTTGACCATTTTTTTTCCACACTTCTCTAAAAAACTCTTCTTGGCTGATAACCACACCGGGACGTTGTAACAATAGTTGTAGACAGCGGCTAGTTGGAACATTCAATACGTTCTCTTTTCCCCTTACACATAGGGGGCTCAAACGATGCTCTTCAGGGATGTACAATATAGTACCGTTGATTATTTTATTGTTTTTTTTCAATTAAACACCTTAGATTACTATCGGCCCGTTCGCTTACATAAAGTATAGTTTAGGTTCTGTCGCATTAAGAGCCTATCCCAATAGGATTTTATTCCAGACAATGATGCCGCATGCAAAATGCAGCATTGCTTCATAATTTTCGACTTTCTTCTCCCAGCGCGTCAGTACCCGACGGAAGCGGTTCATCCAGCTGTGAGCTCTCTCCACAACCTAGCGGTGTGCTTTAAAATCCGTCGTTCTGATAGCATCAGACTTCTCTTTCCTCGACTGGATATGGGTTCATAACGACGGCTTTTCAGATAGGCCTCCAGGGTATCAGCAACCAGCTTTATGTCGTGGGTATTGGCACCTGCGACGACAAGTGAGAGCGGAAGCCCATTCGCATCTGTCATCAGGCTGCGTTTTACTCCTTGTTTACCCCGGTCTGTGAATACAGCCGTCCATCGGTAACCATGACCAGTCGATGGCATCCAGTTGCCCGCAGGTAAGCAATCGGTTCTGACAGAACCGTTCAAAAACCCCGGCGTCACGCCATTCCTGGAAACGGCGATGAGCTGAGCTTGATGAGCAGATATGTGTCGCATTCAGCACGTTCCATTGACAACCCGTTCTGAGCACAACGAAAATGGCGTTCATAACAGCACGATTATCAACGCGTTTACGATGCGTCCCCAGCGGGTGACGGGTTTTGTGCTCCGGGATAAGTGGAACCCTCTTTTCCCAGAGTTCATCGCTGACCTGCCACTTGCTGTCTGCCATATTTCGCCCTCAGGAATTTCCATTATTTAGTAACTGACAATTCCTTTTGGGATAGGTTCTAAGATCTTAAATGAGAATGGTTGATATTAAAGAAAAATTAATAATCACTATTTTTCAATTAAGATATTTGATTAATATTATTAAATATCTATATTTTTTTATTAAAAGACCAGTTAAAACTACTTCATTTAAAAAAGTTTCATTATTAGGTTAATATTTACCTTGTCAGCAGGGTAAGCAAGAGGAATGAAGTGTTATCTCTTCCTGCCGAAAATGAAGGTTGAGTCGTTTTTTGCCTCTACCTGATGGGTGATTTTTAACACACTAATTTTTATATAACTGAATGATTCTGTTTTTATAAAAAAATCAAATGCTTAAATTGTTTCTCATCTATGATATGCACATGCTGTTTTAATGGATATTAGAATGGCTTAACAATACAAGGTCAGTAGGGATATATATGAAAAAGTTAGCAATCGTTGCATCTCTGGTCGCAGCATTCGGTTCTGCGGGAATGGTGCAGGCAGCTTCTACCGGCACGATCACTTTTAACGGTGAATTGACCGCGAATACCTGTGACGTCATTGTTGATGGCCAGGCCGCAGACGCGACCGTGGTTCTGCCAACCGTGAGCATTAACCAACTGCAAGCGGCTACCCGCACTGCCGGCGATACCGGTTTCGTGATGGCGCTGAACAACTGTTCGGGTACTTTGCAGACGGCTTCTGCCTTCTTCGAAGCCGGTGCTTCTGTTGATGCGGTAACCGGTCGTTTGAAAAACCTGAGCGGCGGCGCGACCAACGTTAGTCTACAATTACTTGATGGTTCAAGCCCGACTCAGGATGTGATCAAAGCTGGTAGCCAAGACCAGGTAAATAACACCACTTATAAAGACGTCACTGGCGGCAGCGCCACTCTGCCCTACATCGTTCGTTATTATGCAGAAGACGCAACCACCGCTGGCACCGTAGTCAGCAACGTTGTTTATTCTATTCAGTACCAGTAATGGGCTGCGGGAGGGGGGATCCCTCCCACTCTGTCCATTTGTCCGGAGATTATGATGAAGTTTCCCCCTGCTAATTTGTACCAGGTTGGTTTTCTTGCCGCCGTCGCCTTGTTCAGCACCAATAGTCTGGCCAGCGTGGTGATTAGCGGTACGCGGGTGATTTATCCTTCTGATGCCAAGGAGGTCAGTGTCAAGATCAGAAATGACGGCCCCTCTCCGGTTTTATTGCAGAGCTGGATTGATAATGGTGATGCCCATGCCAAACCGGCAGCGATAAAAGTGCCATTTGTGCTGACTCCACCGATGAACCGTGTGGATCCTAGCAAAGGGCAGACCTTACGTATCAGCTACGCAGGCGGCGCGTTGCCTCTGGATAAGGAATCGGTGTTCTGGCTGAACGTGTTGGAAGTACCGGCCAAAAACCAGGCAAAAACCGCAGAGAACCGTTTGCAGATGGCCTTCCGTTCGCGTATCAAGCTGTTCTATCGTCCGGGCGGCCTAGAAGGTAACGCAAATGATGCAGCAAAAGCCATTGTTTGGAGTAGCCAAGACAACCGAGTGCAAGCGACTAACCCGACACCTTATTATGTTTCGCTGGTGAATCTGTCGGTGAATGGTAAAGAACTGAACCATGTGATGGTAGCGCCGTGCAGCACGATATCATTAGATTTGGCTGGAAAAACAGGAATCAAGGTTTCAGGGAGTTTTGTGAATGATTATGGTGCGGTCAATGCTTTTAATTCAATGATAAAATAACGTCGTCAGTTCACATATAGGAAATTGAAACCCTCCATGTCCATAACGATAGCTCGCATTAATCTATTGTCATTGTTTAGGAAATAAGTTATTGAAGAGATCCCTATGTCTAAATCTTTGCAGGATGGCCTACAGGGTCGGCTATCGCCATTGGCTATAGCCATTTTGTCAACTTTTTTTATGGGCAGTGTTAATGCCGAGACAGATATTAATACTACCCCATCGAAAGACATTGCAAAGAGTTTGGAATTTGATACTTCTTTCCTGAATGTTGACGATAAAGAATCGGTCGATCTCAGCCGCTTTGCCAATGGTTCCTCAGGGTTGCCTGGGGTATACAAGACGGCTTTATATATTAACAATCAACCTATCAGCAATACTGATATTGAATTTAAGTCGCGTGCAGATAAATCCGTTTATCCCTGCCTGACCAGCGAGCTGATTAAAAACATTGTGTTTAATTACGACAAGTTACCGGCGGATTTTTTAAGCCAACAGGGCAAGGGCGATCAGTGCATCGATCTGCAGCAAAAATTGCCGGAGGCTCAGGTCAGCTACGATAGTAACGAGCTACGTCTGGATATCGTCATACCCCAAATCTACATGCTGAACATGGCGCGTGGCACCGTGAGCCCTGAACTGTGGGATAGCGGTATACCGGCCTTGTTACTGGGCTATAACGTCAATGGCTACACTAGCGAATCTCACGGTACACACTATAACTCGCTGTTTGCCGGCGTGAACGCCGGGGTGAACGTGGGGGCCTGGTATTTGCGCCACAACGGTTCCTATAACCGGATGGATAACGGCGAGAACCAGTACAGCAATATCAATACTTATATACAGCGCGACATCCCTGCGTTGAAAGCACGTGTGTTGATGGGGCAGTCGAATACCACCGGGCAATTGTTTGATACGCTGCCGTTTACCGGTATTCAACTGACCAGTGACGAGCGGATGTTGCCTGAGTCTTTACGCGGTTACGCGCCGGATATCCGCGGCATCGCCCGTACCAACGCCCGCGTCACCGTGCGCCAGAATGGCCAGGTGTTGTATGAAACCACGGTAACGCCAGGGGAGTACCTGATCAACGCTCTGTACCCGACCGGATATGGTGGCAATCTGGATGTCACCGTGCGGGAGTCCGATGGTACCGAACAGACTTTCAGCGTGCCTTATGCCTCGGTAGCACGGCTGTTACGCCCTGGGTCGTCGCGTTATTCAATCACTGGCGGGAAAGTGCGCAGCGATAACCTGCGCGAAAAACCGACGCTGTACCAGACGGCCTATCTGCTTGGTTTGACCAATACCGTTACCGGTTATGCCGGGCTGCAGGCCAGCCAGGATTATTTTGCGTTGCAATTAGGGGCGGCGGTTGGCACGCCGATCGGCGCTTTGGCGTTTGATGTCATTCAGGCGCGTACCCATTTGGATAACAGCACCGATGCCAATGGCAAACCTCAGTCAAGCTCTAGCCTGAGCGGGCAAAGCTATCAGGTGAGCTACAGCAAGCTGATCAGCGAAACGAACAGTAACCTGTCGCTGGCGGCCTATCGTTTCTCGACCGATGGCTATATGGATTTCATGACCGCGATGCAAACCCGTGACGCCGTGGCGCAAGGGTACTCGCCGGATTCGATCTCGCGCGCCAAAAACCGCCTGACGGTCACCGCCGAGCAAGGTTTGCCAGAAAACTGGGGTCTGTTGTATATCAGTGCTTCATTGCAAAACTACTGGAATAAAGACGGCAGCGAGAAGCAGTACCAGATGGGTTACAACAACCGTTACAAGAGTCTGTCTTATGGTCTCAGCATCAACCGCAGTTTTTCCAGCCTGGGTACGGCACAGACCAACTACCTGCTGAGCTTTAGCCTGCCGTTAGGAAGCAATGATCAGGTTCATACGCCGCAGTTGCGTATGGATTTATCACACAACAGTAGTGGTCATTATGGTCAACAGGCTACGGTTTCCGGTCACGTCGGGACGGAAAATCAGTTCAGCTATGGTGTGACGGCAATGAATGCCAATCAGGGCGCAGGCTCTAGAGGGGCGCTGACTGGTAATTATCGCACGCCAGCAACGGCGTTGAGCGGAACTTACAGCACAGGTAAAGGCTACCAGAGCGCCTCCGCTGGAATGAGCGGTACGGTGGTTGGGCATAGCGGCGGTTTGAGCTTTACTCCCTACACCTCGGACACCGTTGCATTGGTGGAAGCCAAAGGGGCGGAAGGCGCCAAAGTTTCCTCATATCCAGGTGTGAGCATTGATTCGCGCGGATACGCAGTGGTGCCTTACCTGAATCCGTATCAGATGAATGAAATCAATATCGATCCCAAAGGTACTTCGTCCGACGTGGAACTGGACAATACCAGACAGAAAGTGGCGCCATATTCCGGTGCGGTGGTGAAGGTGAAATATACTACTAAGAAGGGTTCGCCAATTCTGGTAAATGCGATCTATCAAGGGGAACCGGTGCCGTTTGGGGCGGATATCTTTGACAGTAAAGGCAACAGCGTTGGTACGGTGGGGCAAGGTGGACAACTGTACGCACGTGTGGATGAAGAAAAGGGCCAGTTAAAAGTGAAATGGGGCGACAACGGCGCAATGCAGTGCACGGTCAACTACGTGCTGATGCCGACACCGAAAGGGCTGGTACAGACTCAAATGCAGCAGTTCAACTCTACTTGTTCTGCTATAGATAACGCTGTGCCGTTAGATAAAAGGTTGACGAAAAATGGTACGACCATCGTGGCGGCTCGTAGTTAAGAAAATAGTAAGGGTTACTCATGGGAAAAGTTATTTATATTGTCGGCTACCTGCTATTGGCATTAACCAGCCTCAATAGTTGGGCTGCACTGACCTGCACACCCGGGAAAGGTATTCCTCGTGTCGATACTGTGCAACTGAATCCGCCGACTATTTCCGCTGGTGCAGATATGCCGATTGGCACGGTAATTTATCAGGGAAGATGGCTCGCGGGGGACAAAGATATCGCGACACGGTGTGAAACACCGCGCGCTGATACGCTATGGTACAACTTGCTCGTCACCCTTAGAAATGCGCCCATGCCTCTTAGCGCCTGGTCTGACGGCCCTTTTGGCGGTGGTATCTATCAGACCAATATACCTGGTGTTGGTGTCGCGATTTCCGTTGGCAGCCCCAATGTTAGAGTGGTAACAGTGGGTTCACCGGTTTATGGGTATACCACCGATCCATCTTATATATTCACTGGTGCAGGAGCCTTGATATTAAGTATGTCGAATAGCACGCTCTATATCTCATTAATTAAAACAGGACAAATTAACCCGGGTGATTATACGCTTAATGCGTCCAGACTCCCTTCTTTCGGTATTGATATAGTTAACCCGCGAAGCCATGCTGCTGTTGCCGGGCTTCCAATACAAATAAATTCTATCAGACTCCAGGGGCAACTGACGGTATCTACGCAGACCTGTACCACTCCAGACGTCTCTGTTCAACTGGGTACTTATGAGAAGAGTCTACATTTTAAAGGTATCAACTCAACGACCCCATGGATTGACTCTTCCATTTCGTTGACCAATTGCCCGACCTTTCATGGCTTCTATAACCAGGATAATAGTGCGTTATTGTTTGATTATAACGCAGGTGGGGCAGTTAGCGTGGGGGCTTCGATCAATAACAGCATTGGTGTACGATTGACGCCGACCACCAAAGTGATTAATGCCGCCAACGGGATAATGGCAATCGACTCCACAGTAGCCGGGGCGGCATCGGGCGTAGGTATCCAGCTCGGTTGGGGGGAGAGCAGTCAAACGCCGACGCTATTTAACTTTGCAGCAGAACAATCGGTGACGTTACCGAAAGATGGCAGCCCGACAATTCGTGTCCCACTGGTCGCCCGCTATATACAAACGGCAGCGAACCCTACACCAGGCAAGGCGAACGGCAAAGTGACGCTTACGATTAATTATTATTGAACAATATCAATCTTACTGGGTATTAGGCTGTATCCCTTAACCCAATAATCGCTTTAAAAATAACCGAATAGAGCCTAGTTTAAGGATGCAAAGGTAATTTCTGGCCGTTTTCTCCGAACGTGTGGCAATGCGACGATATTCTTTTAACAGCCCAAAGCAGCGCTCTACGACATTACGTTTTTTATACCGCTGAGTATCCAGTTTCCTTCGTCCATCTCGGCTGGCTTTTTCATTCGATTTAAAAGGGATAACCGCTTTTATCCCTTTTATTTTCAAGCAGTCACGAAACTTCCGACTCGAATACCCCTTATCGGCCAGCACGGCGTTGGGGCGGGACTTTAGGTGCCCACTTTTTCGAATGATTCCGACTCGGTTTAGCAACGTTTCAGCATATTGGCTCTCATGAGCTTGTCCACCACTCAAGCAAAAGCTTAGTGGTAATCCTGAGCTATCTGTCGCCAAATGGACTTTGGTACCAAAACCACCTCGAGAACGACCAAGCCCATGATCCTCGAGTTCATCGGGATATTTTTTTTAGCTCCCGCGGCGGCTTTTAACGCTCTGATATTGCTGCCATCAAGTGCTATAGCATCCCAATCGATGAGTTTTCTTTCATCCAGAATATGGAGTAATTTATTGAAAATGCTATTTATTATTCCAGATTTCGACCAGCGATTAAAACGGTTGTAAATCGTTTTCCAGTTGCCATACCTTTCAGGCAGATCTCGCCAAGGAGCACCCGAGCAAAGAACCCAAAAAATCCCGTTCATTACAGGCCTATGCTCAAGGTAGGGCCGACCACCTTTAACACTATTACGTTCAGGCGGTAACATAGAAGAAATGAGCGCCCAGGCTTCATCTGGAACATCGTAACGAGCCAAATTCGAAAGCTTCCTGTCGGTTAAACATAACTATATTGTACAAAAAATAGTTACGGGACATACCCTAGCCGTTGCCGTAAGCTGCATAATCTCATCGATAGCATCATCATCCTTGATGAAGCCCAACAATTACCACGCGATTTCCATCAGCCTATCACCAATGTCATGGCGCAGCTCAGTGAGTTGTTTGGCGTTACTTGGGTACTGTGTACGGCAACCCAACCGGTGTTGGCAGAGAGCCGGGATCCGTTTGGACGATTATTGATGCCTGGTTTACACAATGTACGAGAAATTATCGCCAACCCTGTGCACTTGGCGCAGCAACTCAAACGGGTAAAAGGTCACCTTTTCCGCTGAACCCATGAGTTGGCAACAGGTTGCCGACGAATTGATAGAGGAAGAGTGCGTTCTTTGTATCGTCAACACGCGTCGCCACGCACGTGAACTTTTTAACCTGTTACCTGATGATGGCTATCGTATTCATCTTTCTGCACATATGTGTGCGGCTCATCGTAGTCAGGTGATTACCGAGATTCGGCAGCGGCTTGAGGCTCGCCGCCAGGGGGATAAACAGCCATTGAGAGTAATCAGTACTCAATTGGTAGAAGCGGGTGTGGATCTTGATTTCCCAGCGGTATTTCGTGCTATGGCCGGGTTGGATGCTATTGCCCAGGCTGCAGGACGCTGTAATCGTGAAGGTGTGATGGGGACACTGGGCCATGTGTGGGTATTTATGCCCACAGAATCAGCGCCTGTTGGCCTGCTCCGGCAGGCAGAGCAATGCACGTTGGCCATGTTGAAAGCAGGTTTGCTCTCTGACCCGCTGTCGCCGAAAACCCTTGAGCAATACTTCATGCGTCTCAATAGCCAAGGGGATCGTGATAAACATAAGATTTGTGAGAAATTGACGGCCAAATCCTCACCGGATGCGCCACTCGCTATTCAATTTCGTGAAGCAGCAGAAAGCTTCCGCTTAATTGATGATAAAGGCGTCGCGGTGATTGTGCCTTACTGCCCTGTGGGTCAGGATGAAAGTCCGATATCTATGCTGATCAACACATTAGAAAGTGATCCTACCGCAAAATGGGTGTATCGAAAATTGCAGCGTTATAGCGTGACGTTGCCTGAGTCTCTGGCTAAAGCGCTACAAGCCATCGGCACTCTGCAAGTCTGTGCGGGTCAAATGGTGTTATTAGAAAGTCACTACCATCCATGCTGGGGCGTGGAGTTGCCAGATACGCTGTTATCTGCGGAGCGTTCAGTTATTTGATCACGGAGAGAATATGGAATTTTGTCTGGATATCAGTGGAGATTTTGCCTGCTTTACGCGCCCGGAGATGAAGGTTGAGCGTGTAAGTTACGATGTCATAACCCCGTCAGCAGCCCGCAGTGTCTTTGAAGCGATCCTGTGGAAACCGGCGATACGCTGGCAAGTGACCCGTATTGAGGTCATCAACCCGATCCGTTGGATTAACCTGCGCCGCAATGAAGTCGGCTCGGTGATTTCCAGTCGTAATGTGAAAACGGCGATGACGGCAGGCAAAGGGCATCTCGGGCTCTATATCGAAGAGGAACGCCAGCAACGTGCGGGCTTACTGCTGCGTGATGTCCGTTATCGTCTTTATGCCGAATTTCATCTCACCGCTAAAGCGGGTGGCGGTGATAATGCGGCGAAATTCGCCGACATGTTTCGACGCCGGGCAGAAAAGGGGCAATGTATCAACCAGCCCTATCTGGGATGCAGAGAGTTTGCCTGTGATTTTACCTTAGTCAGTGATGCCGATCCTCTGCCTTTACCATTAACTCAGGATATCGATTTGGGTTGGATGCTCTATGACATGGATTACAGCGATCCGTCATCACCCAACCCTCTGTTTTTCCGGGCGCAAATGATACAAGGGCGAATTGATATTCCTGACTTGAATAGCCCGGAGGTATTCGCATGATCCTGCAGGCATTATGTGATTACTACCAGCGTAAACAGGCCGACCCGAATACTGCCCTGGCTCCGTTTGGTTTTGAAGAGAAAGGGATCCCGTTTCTGGTGGTGATTGATCGCGATGGTCGGTTTATTCAATTTGAAGATACCCGCGTGATGGAAGGGAAAAAGCCAATACCACGTCGCTTTAGGGTGGCCAAAGGGATCAAGAAAACCTCGGGTGTAGCGGCTAATTTACTGTGGGATCCAGCGGATTACGTCTTGGGTATTGATAAAAAAGGTAATCCACAACGCACGGAACAGCAGCGGCAAAGCTTTATTGAGCAGATCCGTTTTTTACTGTGTGATGCAGTAACAGATGCGGGTGTTGCCGCTGTGCTGCGTTTTTATGAACAGCCAGAGCAATCTTTAATTGCAGACCGGCATTGGGCAGAGATCGTTGAAACCAATCCGGTGATGACGTTTAGCCTGTTGGAGGATGGGGGGAAGATTGTGTTCCACCGCTCCGACGTTCTGGCAGCTTATCAGCAGGCCATCAACCAGCAGGGCGATGCACGTTCCCGCTGCTTGGTCACCGGGGAGTTACTGCCAATGGCGGTACTTCATCCCTCCATTAGGGGGGTATGGGGTGCGCAATCCTCGGGAGCCAGCCTGGTTTCATTTAATAAAGATGCATTCCGTTCATGGGGAAAAGAGCAGGGTGCCAACTCCCCGGTCAGTGAGAAGGCCGCGTTTGAATATACCACGGCACTGAATTATCTGTTAGAGACGAGTAGTCTCAATCGGATGCAACTGGGTGATGTCAACGACGGGTAAAAAGTGATCCACTTACATCTCCACCGACGGTCTAATATTGATCCACCGTTTTACTCAGGATTAGCCTCAGCGATAACCCCGGCCTTTCGTTTCTGTTTGAGTCGATAGCTCTCTCCTTTTATTTGAACAACGTGTGAGTGGTGTAAGATCCGATCCAGCATCGCCGATGTCAGTGCTGCATCCCCGGCGAACGTCTGATCCCACTGCCCGAACGGCAGGTTGGACGTCAGGATCATCGCGCTCTTCTCGTAACGTTTGGCGATGACCTGGAAGAACAGCTTTGCCTCCTCCTGGCTGAACGGCAGATAGCCTATTTCGTCGATAATAAGCAGTTTGGGCGCCATGATCCCCCGCTGAAGCAGGGTCTTATAACGACCCTGTCGCTGGGCTGTAGACAGCTGGAGTAACAGATCTGCCGCGGTCGTGAAGCGAACCTTGATACCCGCACGCACCACCTCGTAGCCTATAGCTATAGCCAGATGTGTTTTCCCCACGCCGGATGGCCCCAACAACACGATGTTTTCGTTGCGCTCGATGAAGCTCAGTGAACGTAAGGACTGGAGTTGTTTTTGTGGTGCCCCGGTGGCGAAGGTGAAGTCATATTCCTCGAACGTTTTTACTGCCGGGAAGGCCGCCATTCGAGTAAACATGGCCTGTTTTCGCTGATGCCGGGCCAGTTTTTCTTCATGCAGCAGATGTTCCAGGAAGTCCATGTAGCTCCATTCCTGGTCTACTGCCTGTTGCGACAGAGCTGGCGCGGCACTGATAAGACTGTCCAGTTGCAGTTGTTCGGCGAGGACCATCAGCCGTTGATGTTGCAGTTCAACCATCATGCAGCTCCTCTGCAGAACGTGTCATAGATGGACAACGGATGGTGCAGTGGCTGCCTGTCGAAGGTCACCAGGCCTTCGTCGACCTGAACATCATACTGTTTTTTCTCCGGCGGCAGCGCCAGCATGGATTGCTGTTCCTCTATCCAGCGATCACAGGGACGCGTCTGGATGGTTTCATGTTTCCGTTGGTTGGCCACATCGTACAGCCAGCGCAGACCGTAGCGGTTTGCGGTCTCAACATCGACGGTGATCCCCATCGGGCGCAGACGCGTCATTAGCGGGATGTAGAAGCTGTTACGGGTGTACTGCACCATCCGCTCCACCTTGCCTTTGGTTTGTGCCCTGAAGGGGCGGCACAGCCGGGGAGAGAAGCCCATCTCTTTACCGAACTGCCACAGGGAAGGATTGAACCGGTGCTGTCCAGTCTGGTAAGCATCACGCTGGAGTACCACTGTTTTCATATTGTCGTACAGTATTTCCCGCGGCACACCGCCAAAGAAGATGAACGCATTACGGTGACAGGTTTCCAGCGTGTCGAAGCGCATATTGTCGGTGAACTCGATGTACAGCATTCTGCTGTACCCCAGAACGGCAACGAACACATGAAGCGGGGATTTGCCGTTCCGCATGGTCCCCCAATCGACCTGCATCTGCCGTCCGGGCTCGGTTTCGAAGCGAACGACAGGCTCAGGCTCCTGAGGTATGGCAAAGGAACGTATGAACTCTCTCAGGATGGTCATACCACCACGATAGCCCTGTTCCATGATTTCGCGGGCGATAACCGTTGCTGGAATTTTATAAGGATGGGCATCAGCGATGCGTTGGCGAATATAGTCCCGGTATTCATCCAGAAGTGAAGATGCTGCAGGACGCGGCGTATATTTTGGCGGCTCAGATTGCGCACGCAGATAGCGCTTTACAGTGTTACGGGAGATGCCCAGTTCCCTGGCGATCGCCCGACTGCTCATACCCTGCTTGTGCAGGATTTTAATTTCCATAACTGTCTCAAAAGTGACCATAAGCTCTCCCGAATCAGGAGAGCAGATTAACCCCTGGATCTGATTTCAGGCGTCGGATATGGATCACTTTCGCACCGTTAGTGACACCTCCGTAGTGTGCTGGGCAGCCAAAAATCATCCACTGGAAACCCTGTTGCCATTCATTTTTTCTGATAGTCCCAGAGACGATCCCGATCGTAATGTTCGTGCTGTGACTACGCTTTATGCCAGCCTGCATAACGGTACTTATCAAGGTGCAGGGGCCACCGAGCGTTTTTACTTACTGGGGTTATCACCCAATGCGGCACGGGTGGCTATCCGTTTCTGGCTGGTAGGGACGGTCGCGGATTTTGCTCAACGTTTGTGGCAATGGCTTGATGATATTGAACTGGTGGGTGCTCGTGATTTGCCAGGGCGTCCAGCGTTAAAAACCTTGTTACGCAGTACAGCATTACTGGGTAAAGAAGAAAATTTGCCACCTCATTGGGTGGGTGAGGTTGTACGGGCGATTTTATCGGGTTCGCCTTTACCCACTGCCTTACTCACCGGAGTATTGAATCGCATTAAAGCGGAATCGGGCGCGGTTAATGATTATCGGGCCGCGTTGATCAAGGCGTGGTTGAACCGCCATTTTCGTCAGCAAAAGCTGAAGGGGGTAACTGTGTCACTCAATCTGGAAGAAGACCGTATCGGCTATCTATTGGGAAGGCTGTTTGCTGCGCTAGAGAAATTACAAACCGATGCAAACCCTGGGCTTAATGCAACGATCCGCGATCGCTACTACAGCAGTGCCAGTTGTACGCCCAAGGCGGTATTTGGCACCCTGATGCGTTTACACACTCACCATCTGAAAAAACTGGATAGACCTGAATATCGCATTGCGGCCCAAAATCGTATTCAGGAGATTGTTGCGGCTATTACTGATTTTCCGGCCCATCTGGATCTGGCTCAACAGGGGCTGTTTGCTATTGGTTATTACCATCAACGCCAGGATTTCTTTACCAAGAAAACATCTACTCAAGGAGAGGCAGCATGAGTCTGAGCAATCGCTATGAATTCGTTTTGTTGTTTGACGTCAAGGATGGCAACCCTAATGGCGACCCGGATGCGGGCAATTTACCTCGTGTGGATGCGGAAACCGGGCAAGGCCTGGTCACTGATGTCTGCCTGAAACGTAAAGTGCGCAACTTTGTCGGTCTGCATAAAGGAGAAACGCCACCCTATGAAATCTACGTCAAAGAGAAGGCGATCCTGAATAAAACCCATGAGCGTGCCTATGAAGGAATTGGCAAGTCCGACTTGCTGAAAGGGGATGATAAAAAACGTAAAAGGGGTGATGCGGTAGATGAAGCTCGCCAGTGGATGTGCAAAAACTTCTATGACATTCGTACCTTTGGTGCCGTGGTGTCTACAGGCGTTAACTGTGGTCAGGTTCGTGGGCCAGTACAGCTTACGTTTGCCCGCTCCATTGATCCGATTGTAGCTCATGAGCATTCCATCACTCGCTGTGCCGTGGCAACGGAAGCCGAAGCTCAGAAACAGGATGGTGACAACCGTACTATGGGCCGCAAAAATACCGTGCCTTATGGTTTATATCGCTGCCACGGTTATGTTTCAGCGCATTTGGCACAGCAAACCGGTTTCAGTGAGGAAGATCTCGGGCTATTTTGGAATTCGTTGATCAACATGTTTGATCATGACCGCTCAGCCGCTCGTGGTGAAATGAGCGCCTGTGCTCTGTATGTCTTCAAGCACGACAGCGTATTGGGTAATGCCCCTGCCCGTAAACTTTTCGATACCATCAATATTGAACGCGTGACCGATGGCCCTGCACGCAGTCTGTCTGATTATCGCATCAGTGTGGCTGAGGATCAGATCCCAGGTGGCGTAACGTTACACGCTATGCTGGCGTAAATAAGATGGCTGATACGCGACTGATCCCACTATCCGCCTTGCAACATTATGCGTTTTGTCCCAGGCAGTGTGCCTTGATTCATAATGAACAAGTGTGGGCAGATAACTGGTTGACTGCGCAGGGGGAGTTACTGCATCAACGTGTGGATCACGGTCCGCCAGAGACCCGAAAGGGGATACGGTATGAACGTGGTTTACCCGTCAGTGCGCCGCAGCTTGGTCTTTCCGGCAAGCTGGATCTGCTGGAGAAAGATCTCTCTACCGGGGCGCTAACGCCGGTGGAGTATAAGCGCGGTAAGCCAAAGCGTCATAATAGCGATGCTATTCAACTTTGTGCGCAGGCACTCTGCCTGGAGGAAATGACAGGGCAGGTTGTTGCCACGGGAGCACTATGGTACTGGCAAACCCGGCATCGGCTGGATATTGCCCTTGATAGCGCCTTGCGTCAGCGGACACTCTCGGTCATTGCCTCTGTCGCTGAACTGCTGCGTTCTGGTGATACCCCTAAGGCACAGGCTGGAAAACACTGCCAGTCTTGTTCACTGCTTGACGAATGTCGCCCTAAGCAGCAACAAGATACCTCCATTACCTATGTGTCGGCGATTTACGCATCAGTGGAGGAGGGGGGAATGAAGAAACTACAGAACTGCCTTTATATTAATCGTGATGGTGCCTATCTGCATAAAGAACGGGAAACATTATTGATAGAGCAGACGATTGATGGTCAACGTCAGAAATTACTGCAAGTACCGATCCATTCCGTCGGTAATATTTTCTGTTTCGGTAATATCATGGTGTCACCACAATTAATGGGATTCTGCGGCGAGAATGGCACCCAGCTTTCTTTTTTTGATCGCTTTGGTCGTTTTCAAGCCCGCGTTGTCGGTAAGCAAACCGGTAATGTTTTGTTACGCAGAGCACAGTTTCGCCGCAGCGAAATTGGCGATGTTGTGATCGCCCGTAATATTGTCGCGGCCAAGATCCAATCGTCTCGGATCGTACTGTTGCGCCATTTACGCACTTATGGCGAACAGGCGGATATTCGCGCGGCAACTCATAGGATGCGCCAGATTGTTGCTGAACTGGCCGTACAGTCTGATCTTGATCGGATACGTGGTTTGGAGGGGGAGGCGGCTAGCCACTATTTCGGTGTGTTTAACCAATTACTGACCCATCGCAGCGGTTTTGCTTTCGATGGGCGTAATAGAAGGCCACCACGTGATCCGGTCAACGCCATGCTGTCGTTTTTGTATTCGATGATGTCTAAAGAGATCAGTGGTGCTCTGCAAGGCGTTGGGTTAGATCCTCAAGTTGGTTTTTTACACGTTGAAAGGCCGGGGCGTGACAGTCTGGCGCTGGATCTGCTTGAAGAGTTTCGCGCCCCTATTGTTGATCGGTTGGTGCTGACATTGATTAATCGGCAACAGTTGAAAACATCGGATTTCACCACCGATATGCTGGGGGGAGTAATACTCAAGGATGATGCCAGAAAACAAGTTCTCCAGGCGTGGCAAACTAAAAAGCAGGAAGAAATCACTCACCCCTTTTTGCAGGAAAAGATTGCAATAGGTCTATTACCCCATGTACAAGCCCTGTTGCTTGCCCGCCATTTACGGGGTGATTTGGCTGTATATCCTCCTTATATATATCGCTGAAAAGGATCTCGGAATGATGGTTTTGGTGACCTACGATGTTTCTCTGGCTGATGCTAATGGTCCTCGTCGGCTTAGGCAATTGGCTAAAATGTGTCTGGACTACGGCGTTAGAGTGCAATATTCGGTGTTTGAATGCGAAATTGACTCTGCCCAGTGGGTGCATTTTCGAGCAAAACTACTCAGTATTTATGATGCTGACGTCGATAGTTTACGCTTCTGGTTAGGTAAGGAATGGCGAAACAAAGTTGAACACCATGGTGCCAAGCCCGCTATTGATATCTTCAAAGATCATTTGATCCTCTGAATTTCCTTCCGCCAACCTGTAGTCCTCATCAAAAAACCAATAGGTTGGCGTGACATTATTGCTATGAAAAAAAAGAGAAATTTCACTATCCCGCTTATTAGCGGGATATCTGTGCTTAGTTAACTTCGGGTTGGCGCAAAATGCTTGCCAAGAGTAGACTACGCAAGCCCTTGCAATAAGGGAGCCGTGCCCCACGCGGGCACGTGGGTTGAAACAGCGTGTTGTGGATGATGACCTGTTGATCGCCGTGCCGTGCCCCACGCGGGCACGTGAGTTTCATCGTATACCCGTTGTATTGCGGATTTGAGCCTATCATCACGCTGTTCACGCTGGCTGTGTTTCTCCGGATGTCGACGTCGCTGGTCATGCCAATAATACGTTGACGGAGCAATATCCAGTTCGTGGCATACCGGTCCGACCCCATATTCAGCGCGAAGGGTATCCAGCTGCGGCATTGTTTTTTCCACAGGCAGTCGAACTCCGCCTTGGAAAAATAAGCGGAAGCCTGGCGCAGAATGTCGTTACTACGACGCAACTCCAGGTTCTCACGTTGCAGCTCTTGGAGTAGTTCACGCTCATCAGAGGTAAGGCCACCATTGGTGCTACCGCCACCGGCGTCCCGTTCATGTTGACGAAGCCAAGCTCGCAGGGTGTCGCCATGGCAGCCGATCTTCGGAGCGATGGCTTTAACAGCGTCGTGCTCTGATTTGTATTCGCTGCGATGTTCCAGCAGCATTCTGACCACGCGTTCACGCAGCTCGGGGGGATAACGTTTTGATGACATAGTCGGGTCTCCTTTTACTGAGAGTTTAGTCTCCAAGATTCCCGGTGCGGTTCAACCTGCTCAGAAGTCGACTGCACATTGGGCGGTCAGCCCTGTGAACTGGTGCAGTCGTCTTCTGAAAATGACAGACAGCTTCAACACGGACATCGTGTAGCCAGTGCTCAAAGAAATTGTACTCATAGGCAAAGCGATCACCGGCATCGAAATCGCCAATCACGATCTGGAAAATGAAGTGAAGCGCGGCCACTGATGTATCGGCAGCAATCCTCAGCCGACGCCAGACCATGGGACTGACGCCACGAACAGCGATTTTGATGACGTAGCTCTTCATAGCCAACAGGTATTGTTATGAAATGATGCTGGTTATTTTAACCCCTGTGGAAATCCTATTCGATGACTGCCCCACGGTTTTTCATGCTCTCCCACAAAGAGGGCGTAATTCATCACCAGAATGAGATACAGGGCTAACATCCAGATGACAGAAAACAGGGCACACCACCTGGATGCCAAAGATCTGATAAAGGCGATGATGGTGATAAAGGTCAGTCACCGTGAAATAGTTCGTATATATAACAAAGGCGGTCAGCAAAATGAATCCGAACGCAGCTGATGCAATGTGAAGCAGGGAATACGGTTTTTTGATGTTTCTTTTCGATTTTGCGACCATCTCTTTACCGACATAAATTGACAGGATCGGCGTAACAATTGAAACATAATTGGCGATGGCCTTCGCCGTCAATGGAAACAGCTCCGAAGTGACCCCTACCGGGCCTAGCAGTCGCTGGCCGAGGAATTGATTAAACGACATAAACGCCCCTGAATCAGGGACGGCAGGAATGATGTAAGCCAGATCCCTACGCACTGGGCAATAGCATCAATAGGGTATGGGGCAACGGAAGGCGTTTCGGAGCAGAGACATGGATGGACAGACAGCATCATAATAACAGCATCTTAATGTGTACGATACAACCCGTTCTTCCTCAGACGGGCTAAGTTCGGCAATTTCAATGGATTATTGTTGATCACATTCGGAACTGGTCAGAGCCGGTTGCTATTTTTTGCATCAGACATAGTGTTGGGATTCATGTAAATTCAGCTCACTGGCGTGTTTTATCAACGCCAATCTGCAGGGGAAAAGCTAGGCGGTGCTTATGAACCCCTGAATTAATAAGTTAAAAAACAATGACTTATAGGAAAATCATTCAATATTCTCCTTAAGCTTCTTACTCTGTGCTGCAGCATCATTACTCAACTAATCATTAGTTACTACTGCTATTTTTATCCAATAACGTCGACTTTCTTAGCAGTTAAGATCAAAAAAAAATCCATACCAGCATATAATGCTAAAAATATACATTTACCGATCTGTTGTGTTGTTGATTTTATCATTCACAGATCATTATCTTGCAATGTGCGTTCAATTAAGATTATACTTGTTTGGTACCGCTTGATTCTTGTTGTGAGTGGTTTGGCATGTCACCAGATATTAAGAGGGGTACTATTATAGCGATGGTTTAGAGTTTGT
The DNA here is from genome assembly GCF_051654945.1 of Serratia sp. (in: enterobacteria). Lineage (GTDB taxonomy): Bacteria > Pseudomonadota > Gammaproteobacteria > Enterobacterales > Enterobacteriaceae > Chania. Next base: position 1,053 of record NZ_JBOFZA010000119.1, on the reverse strand, counting down.
AATTAAGCTTTACAAGTGATGGGGAAATGGTCATTGCTTCGGCAATGCAGTGAATGTATATACTAAAATAGAATTGAGTATAGCATATTGACGCAGTTTACCGCGGTTATTATTTGGTTGATTGCAACCTATCTATTCAATGGACTGAGTGCATACAATATGACATATTGCATCGTTACAAATGATTATTATTTTTTAGTCGGTGTCAGTTCGATTTTTAAATCTCTGGGGCTTTCATTTTCATCTGAATTCGTTTACTCACCCGACTGCAATATCTGTACAAGACAGCATGCCGACGTCGTTGTGTGTTTCTTTCATTATATATCCTTATACCAAAGGCAATTGATAAACATCAGTGAGCTTTCCGATTGTGTATTCTTGGTCGTGGACAAGGCTACAGATAAAATGAATGCTTTTCCTATTATTGTTGCCTCAGCCTCATTACCCATTGACAAATTCACGGCAACAATTATTGGTATTAATCCTAGTCAATGGCATTATCCTTGGTTCACGTTGAGAACGAAGAGAATAATTGATTCATTCTATCAAAACAGACCATTGAGTTCCATATCCACAATGGCTGGAGTGAGTGGAAAGTCCGTTTACGGTATAAAAAGACGTCTGATAAAAGCAATGGGGTTAGGGAACCTGAATAGTGCATACGGTTTAATCATTGCCCACTGCATTGTCACCCTGCAGGCGTGTTACAATATCAGGAATTGATCACGATGTTGTATTGTTAATCGACGAATAGAACGGTAATATTAAAAGCCATTTGATATGACTTAATAGGCATATTTTCATCCAGTAATCGCGATGGTATTTTATTTAATAAAATGGATCCAATAAGGCGTCAGTCTTTATTTTTGTTGGATGTGAAGTAATTTAGTTTACTTCACTAACGGATAGCGGCCCCCCGTTATTCAGCTCGGTTGTTTAATAAAAGGAAATTAATCATGACTCTGAACAAAAGCATTTTGGCACTGGGCGTAGCGACCTCCCTGTCCGTGTCATCTTTGGCGATGGCTGTCGACGGCACCATTACTATTAATG
>NZ_JBOFZA010000118.1:0-663208 GCF_051654945.1 Serratia sp. (in: enterobacteria) | reverse complement strand
TATGGGTCGAAAATGGAAATATCCCCTCACCCCAACCCTCTCCCACAGACGGATCGAGAGCAGCATAAGCCCCTGTTGGAGGGAGAGGGGGCTGGTCCGGCGTCGTGGGTGAGCCTGTGCGGCTGCGGAAAGAATGGGGATTATCAACGGACGCGATCGGTTCCCTCTCCTGGGGGAGAGGGTTAGGGTGAGGGGGTATCACCAGGGCCTCAGCGCGCCAGATGATAAATGCTATAACCCGTCGCAGCACCCGCCACATCCCAGGCAAAATCCTTCCAGCTCCAACCCGTGCCGCCTTCCCGGCTGTCATACAATTCCTTCGCCGCACCCAAGCCAATCGAAAATAGCAGGCCAAAACTGCGGCTGCGCGCCTCATTCCAATTCTGATGATCGCCATAGGCAGCCCCGGCTGCCGCAAAGGCAGCGGAAGCGACAAAGTGCTGAGCCTTATCTTTACCGGTCCAGCTATCATTAGCCATATGAGTGCAGCCACTGGAAAACAGCAGCACTTGAAGGAGGATAAGCAGGCGGAGTGGACGCATAGTGAAAACATCCTGTCTCAATATGTACAAAAAAGCCCGGCAAGCCGGGCTGTGTGCAGACGTTAATTATAGCGAGATTACAGTATACGGCTAATCAAGCGATCGATACGGATCCGACGTAGACGGCGGATCAGCTTGCGTACCTTGACCGGATACTCCTGAATGGTTTGCAGCTCGAGATAGTGACCCACCACCGTGGTATGAGTGCGAATAGTCTCCAGCTCTTTATGGCGCTGTTCTTGCATCTCGTGCTTGGGATCGTGGAACAGGATGGCATTCTCCAGATCCAGCCGCCAGGCGCGCGGATTGAGGTTGTTACCGGTGATCAGTTGCCACTCATCATCGACCCACATTCCCTTCAGGTGATAGCTGTTATCACCGTCTTTCCACAGGCGTACAATCAATTGGCCGGTATCAACATAGCGTTGCAGGCGGCTCAGGAAGCGGCGCAGGTTGATTTCGTAGAGGTAAGGCAGAGCGCCGATAATCTTGAACGGCTGATCTTCAGGAATGTAGAAGTCATTGGCCGTTTTGTCACCCACGATAATCTCTACCTGTTTCCCTTGGCGCAGCAGGTAAATGATGTTGCGCACCAGCAGGGCCGGCAGGTTGAAATAAGGTGTGCACAGCGTCAGTTTCTGATCGGTGCTGGACATCAGGTGATGAATGGTCTTGTTCAGAATGCTCTGTTTGCCCAGGCCGACTAACGGGGTGACCGCGAGTTCGTCATTACTGGCGTTACCCTGAAATTGATAGGCAGCCCGGCGCAAGCCAAAGCGGAACATGCGGGTTTCGTTCTTGATCTCGGGGCTTTTCGGTCTGTCAGCACGATCGAGACGTTGCACGGCACCTGCGGTTAACAGATGCTGTTTGATGTAATCGCACAGGGTTGATGCCAGCAGTTTGTTGGTGATCAGTTGATAGCGATCGTAACGATACTTCTCATGCTGATGCAGATAGACATCATTAATACTGGCACCGCTGTAGATCACGGTATCGTCAACGACAAAGCCCTTCAGATGCAGTACGCCAAGTGCTTCACGGGTATTGACCGGAACACCGTAAATCGGCACGGAAACCTGCGGGTGCTGTGCTGCCATAGCGCAGTACCAGTCGGCATTGGTGTTGGCCGCTGCCGCGCCGATACGCCCACGCTGAGCACGATGCCAGTCCACCAATATGCAAATCTCCAGCTCAGGGCGCTGTTGCTTGGCCTGATAGAGTGCATTGAGGATGTCGCGGCCCGCGTCGTCATGCTCCAGATAGAGTGCTACCAGATAAATGCGGCTTGTTGCGTTAGCGATCGATTCCAGCAGCGTTGCCCGGAAATCAGCCGGCGCATAAAGGGTACGGACATCAGCAACCGTCTGGGGGAGTTTGGGCAGTTGTGCAAGGTGTTGTTGATGTTTGCTACGTTTAAATTTTGACAACATCACAGTGCGCTTCTTCTCTCATATTTGGATGGCCGGAACGCCACTTTCATGAATACAATTCTTCGAACAATCGGGCGATAATACCACTAGTTGCCCCGATTGTGCGTATGTTTTGCGGTTAAGTGGTGGATTCGTATTACATTGCGACAGCGGTCACGGCGTCTTCTGCTCCTGCAGCGGCAGGGTTAAATTGACAATCCCTTCGTCAATTTGTACATCCACCGTGAACCCCAGCTTTTGTGCCAAGGTGACCATTCCGCGGTTATTCGGCATGGTAATGCCGGTCAGGCGGATCAGACCTTGCGCGCGGGCATAGCCGATCATTTTCATTAACAGCTGTCGGCCCAGGCCCAGCCCTTTCAGATCGGAACGCACCAACACGGCGAATTCAGCGTCGGTATTGTCTGGATCTGACAGCGCGCGTGTTACGCCAATGATCTCTTCGCCATCGCGTACCGCCACGAAAGCCATCTCTCGATCGTAGTCGATTTGGGTCATGTTAGCCAAATCGTCGTGGCTAAACTCGTTGATCTCGCTAAAGTAGCGGTAATAGAGGTCTTCCTTGGTGACGCGGTCGATAAAGTGTTTCAGGGCCGGTTCATCCTCCGGCAGGATCGGGCGGAACAGGCATTGTGAACCATCTTTTAATTCAATGGTTTCTTCCAGCTCATGGGGATAAGGGCGGATCGCCAACCGTGCCTGCGGATCGCCACTGAAAGGCGTTAGCTGCATGGAAACATCCAGCAGGGTAAATTCGCTGCCGGAGGCTAATACCGGATGAATATCGAGGCGTGAGATCTCCGGGCAGTCGAGGATCAGGTTGGAAACCTGCACCAGCAGACGGCTCAGGCCTGGAATATCAAGCGGCCGTAACGCACTGCGACCACGGATCTTACCCCCTTTCACCGCCTGCAAAACCAGATAACGCGCCAGCGCCATATTCAACGGCGGCAGGGCAACGGCGACCTGGTTTTCCTTGCGCCATTCGATGCCGCCTTCGCCCAGCATGATCAGTGGGCCGAAGGTCGCGTCCTGCTCGACGGCAATCCTCAGCTCCTGTGCTCCGGCACGGTTGGCCATGCTTTGTACCAACAGGCCATGGATGCGCGCCTGCGGGTAAGTCCGCTTCACCCGATCGAGGATCGCTTCCGCCGCGCGTTGCACCTCGGTGGCGGTACGCAAATACAGCATGACCCCTTGTACCTCGGATTTGTGCGAGATATCTGGCGAGCGCAGTTTCAGCGCGACCGGATAGCCAATCTGTTCGGCAATATGTACCGCTTCAGCACTATCACCGGCAATCCAGGTTGGCAGCGTGCTGAGGCCGTAAGCCTGCAATATCGGCTGTACCTCATGGGTATCCAACTGGCTGGCCCCTTCGGCCAATGCCTGCTGGATCAACTGGTGCGCGGCGGCGGTATTGGCCGTCAGCCCAATAGGAAGCACCGGGGTTTCTTTCAGCTGTTTCTGGTTACGGCGGTATTCCACCATATGCATAAACGCGGTGACTGCCCCTTCTGGCGTACGGTAGGTGGGGATCCCTGCCTCGGTAAACTGGCGGCGTGCCTCTTGGGACGAGTATTCGCCACACCAGTTGGTTAGCAGCGTGATGCGTTTACCGCGCGGGTGCTGGCGGATAGCTTCGATGAGCCGTTCGGCAGTCTCTGTGCCCGGAGAGGCGGCGCTAGGGGCATGGATCAGCAGCAGAGCGTCGTAGTCGTGGCTGTCGAGCAACGGTTGCAGGGCTGCCAGATAACGCTTGGGGGTCGCATCATCACGCAGATCGATGGGATTACCTGGCCGAATAAATTCCGGTAGGGCGGCACTCAGCTTCTCCTGCGTTTCCTCAGTCAAAGTGGCCAACTTACCGTTGCGGGAGAGGAGTTCGTCCAGAGCCATGGCGGCCGGAGCCGCGCCGTTGCTGATTATCATCAACCGCTCGCCACGCAACGGGTGCATGTGGCTTAAGGTTTCGACGGCAGAAAACAGCTCGTGAGTATCCTGCACGCGCAGCAAACCGGCACGCTGGATGGCGGCATCATAGGCGGCATCCAATCCTTGCTGGCTGTTGAGTAATAGCTGTGCCTGCTGACTGCGGCCGCTCTTGATCACCAGGATCGGTTTATTGCGTGAAGCGCTACGGGAAGCGGAAAGGAAACGCCGCGCGTCGTTGATGTTTTCCAGATACAGCAGAATGGCGCTGGTTTTGCTGTCGCGGGCCAGGAAGTCGAGCAGGTCATCGACGTCGATATCCAGGCTATCGCCCAGCGCGATAAAGTAGGAGAAGCCAACCTCCCGCTGTTGCGCCCAGTCGAGAATGGTATTGGCCACGGCGGCGGACTGGGAGATAAACGCCAGCTTGCCTTTCTGGATCGGCATCGGGGAGAAGCTGGCGTTGATACCTTGCCAAGGTGCCAGCAGCCCGAGGCTGTTTGGCCCCAGAAGGCGCATTGAGTAACGTTGCGCAGTGGCCTTCAGCTCGGCGAATTGTTCCACGGGGGAGGAGAGCACGATGGCGGTTTTGCAGCCGCGCTCGCCCAGGGCTTCTATCAAGGCCAGGTTACGCTGGGCGTTGGTACAGAGCACGGCCAGATCGGGGGTTAATGGCAGGCTGGCTACATCGGGATAAGCCATCACGCCACAGACTGCCTTATAGCGCGGCGTTACCGGCAAGATCGGTCCGGTAAATCCCCCGGCCAACAGATTGCGCATCATCAGGTAGCCAGCACGGCCAGGCTGTTGTGAAGCGCCGAGCACGGCAATCGATTTGGGACGTAATAGCGCTTCTAACCCTCTCTGGCTCATGTTGTCGCTCCTGCTCCTGATCGGTTTGCCTGCAACAGGCAATTTGTCGTCTGATTTTAGGCGCTTTTTGTCAGATTTGCTGTGACCGGTGCCTCTGGGCGGTGAGGTTTACCGGCCAGATACTGTTCGCGGAAGTAATTGAAATGTTGGCTCAGCCCGATTGCGGCCTGTTCATCTCCCGCCTGTTGTAACAGAGCTGCGGCCACTTCTGCCGTACAGTGCTGTTCGGGGCGGCTGGCTTCACGCAACAGATAGCCCGATGCGGCCAACACGTTCAGTGAAAACACCGGGAACGAATTCAGATAGGGGCTTTTACGGAACATCTTGCGCGCTTCCGACCAGGTGCCGTCGAGCATGATAAATAACGGCGGTTTGCCACCGGCGGGCAGGGTGCTTACTACTGGGCGATCGGGATCGGCATACGAAGCCGGGAATACCACGTAGGGTTGGCGAGTGGGATCGCTAATGGCAGCCAGCAGGCCCGGATCGATTTCGGTACGCGACCAGGGAAACGCTTGGGTATCGGGCAGGATATCGGCGATCAGACGGCCGGTATTGCTGGGCTTCAATGGCTCTGCACCGAACATGATCAGGCAGAAGCGGCTGTTGGCCTGTTGCGGTTTGATGGTTGCGCACAGGCAGTTTTGTTGCGGCAACAAGCAGCCCTGACAGCGCACGGCGCGGCAACCCCGGGCCAGAAACGGGCGGGTAGCGCGGTCTAAACGATCCTGGCGCAGGCGAAGTACGGCGTTGTCAGTCATAACTATCCTGAAAAACCGCTATTGTAGCGCAGAAAAAAGCCCGGCGGGAGAGGCGCTCGGGCTTTTGACTTTAGCTGATACCGTCAACAACTGGCGGCATAGTAAGCACTTTTGCGTTAAACTAGCTCGTTAAGCCAGTTATCAAACGGTGCTTTCGGCATCGCGCCGTTGAGCATATCGACCATCTTGCCCTCGCGGAACACCATGATGGTAGGAATGCTGCGGATGCGGAAGCGGGCGCTCAACTCGGGTTCGGCTTCGGTGTTGATCTTCACGAAACGCACTTTGCCAGCGCGCTCTTGTGCCACGTCTTCAAAGATTGGCGCAAAGCTGCGGCACGGACCACACCAAGGGGCCCAAAAATCGACCACGATCGGCAAGTCGTCTTGCAGGAGTTGGTCCAGCGTGGCGGCGGTGGCGTTAATCACTTCACCGTCGAACAATTCATGGCCGCAGCGGCCACATTTAGCTCCATCTGCCAGACGTTCTTCCGGCACGCGGTTGGTGGCGTTACAAGCTGCACAAACTGTATTCATGATGACCTCTGGGGGTTGACGCAGCGCTTGAGCTGCGAATATACCCGTCGTCTTTCAAGCTGCAGCGTTGTTACCTGCACTTGCTCACCCCAGTCACTGACTAAAGTAAGCTCCTGGGGTGAGCAAGTTTGTCGCCACACTGTGCTGTACACGGATGTACAAATGCCGCGAGCGCAAGGACGCGCAGGAGCGGCCAACTTGAAATCCATAGGGTAAATGTATATTTATTGTTGCTTATTATCGGTAAAAGTAGGGCATTCGACCAAGTGGTTTGTTCGATGAATTTGATAGATGCTAGCTTTTAGCGCAAGTTGGTGGCTTAGCGCACCAACATCAGGTAATCTTCGCGCCCTGCGCGTTGGTGGAGAAGACAATGAACGATTCATTTAGTGGCAAGAACGGTAAAGTTAAAGTGATGTTCGTCCGTAGTGACGACGATAGCGGCGACAACCGTAACAAGAATAAACGACCTGACGGCAAAGGCCGCCCGGCTGACAATGCACGCTCTGGCCGTGCCGGTCAGGATAAGGCGCGCGGTGGTGACCGTCGGGGTGCCGATCCTCGCCGCAGCAGTGATAGCGATCGTCCTCGCCGCCCGGCGCGCACCGAAGACAGCGGTGGCTATGAGTCACCGTGGAAAACCGTGTCCCGCCCTCCGCAGGAAGAACCGGCGTTCGACCATGGTGGCATCAGCGGCAAAAGCTTTATCGATCCCGAGCAACTGCGTCGCCAACGTGCGGAAGAAACCCGTGTATATGGTGAGAACGCCTGTAAGGCGCTGTTCGCCAGCCGCCCAGATGCTATTGTCCGCGCCTGGTTTGTGCAGTCCGTCACCCCACGTTTTCGCGAAGCGCTGCGCTGGATGGCGGCTAACCGCAAGGCTTACCATGTGGTGGATGAAGAGGAACTGGCCAAAGCGTCCGGTACCGAACATCATGGCGGCGTCTGCTTCCTGATTAAAAAGCGCCAAGGTCTGGATGCGCAGGCTTACCTGCAAAACGCACCGGCCAAAGATTGCGTGCTGGCGCTGGAAGAAGTGGGCAACCCACATAACCTGGGCGCGATCGTTCGTTCTTGTGCGCACTTTGGCGTGAATGGCGTCTTGCTTCAGGATCCTGCGGTGTTGGAATCCGGTGCCGCAGTGCGTACGGCAGAAGGCGGGGCAGAACATATCAAGGCAATCAATGCCGATGATTTCCTCTCCGTGCTGGATACGTTCCGCAAAGCGGGTTACACCATCGTGACCACTTCCAGCCATAAAGGCACGCCGTTGGCGCAGGCTACACTGCCTACCAAAATGGTGCTGGTGTTGGGCCAGGAACGTGATGGCCTGAGTGATAGCGCCTGGCAGCAAGGTGACATGAGCGTGTCTATCGGCGGTACTGGCAAAGTCGAAAGCCTGAACGTCTCGGTAGCTACCGGTATTCTGTTAGCCGATTGGTGGCGTCAGAACCAGGCGTAATCTGTTACGCAATAAAAGCTTGTTCGATTGCAGACAAAGCCCTGGCCGTAAGGTCAGGGCTTTTATCTATGCGACTTAATATGTCTGCAACGCCCTTAAAAATCAGCTTTCCCAGTTTTCTCAACTTTCATGTTGTCGGAAAATTTCTTTTGTGTCGCATAAAAGCTGCCAAGGGTAAAAGCTTTCAGCTGTTGATCCGTATCAGCCCGGCACGAAGCGCTGTCGCAAGCAGCATTGATTATCCCAAAAGTTACGGCCTTTTGTTTCATATCAAATTTGGCCTCTTCAAGACTGTTTTTTCCCATAGCGACCACACATCCAGTCACAATGGCCTGAGCTTTTTGCTCGTTCATGCGCAGTATTGTGTCATTGACGAGCTTGCTGTACCCATCATTGTTATACACATCGGCGGCGAACTCGCGGCATTCATCATAATACGGACTGGTTTTGACTTCTGTGTAGGCCGGTATTTTCATGGCAGCACAGCCCACCATACCAAGGCTTAATGCTGCAATCAGCGTTTTTTTTATCATGCTTTTAGCCCAGAGGTTCCATGTTAGAAAAGTTTATAAGTTCAACTCATATCCATTCTGGCACTGCGGCATTATTGTTGTCTTTTATGTACCTAAGATCCATAAAAATAGGGTGATGGGGAAATCATTATTCAATGCTATGGGGCGGTCCATTTTTGAACCGCCCCATATCACAGTAGATCCTTCGTCACTTCCACTGGCGTTTACGGGAATGACTCAATCAGTGGGCTCCGCCTCCGCCGCCCCCGGAACTGAATGGTGGTTTGGCGAACCACACCAGTGCCAGCAGGACCAGGAACACGCTCGCCGATAGCCAGAATATCTCGTTGGCCGAGATGATCAGCCCCTGCGCGGTGATCTCGTTGGCGATAAACCCCGAAGCCTGCTGCTTGGTCATGCCTAGCTGCTCCAGCTTGCTGTACATCTCCTGCGATTGTGGGTTGAACGGGTTCACAAACTCGCTCAGCTGCGAGTGGTGCATCGCTTCCCGGCTGGTCCACAGCGTGGTGGTGATCGAGGTGCCGATAGAACCCGCCAAGGTACGGGTAAAGTTCGACAGGCTCGATGCTGCCGCCATGCGCTCCGGCGGCAACCCGGAGAGGGTGATGGTCGTCAGCGGCATAAAGAAGCAGGCGATGGCGAAGCCCTGGAAGAACTGCGGCCAGGCAGAAGCGCCAAAATCCATCCCCGGTTCAAACGTGTAGGCGCGCCAGTAGAAGCATACGGCATACATGATGAAGCTGAATGTCACCAGACGGCGCATATCCAGCCGGTTACCGAAGCGGCCGATAATCGGCGACAAGATCACCGGCAGCAGCCCGATTGGCGCAGACGCCAAGCCCGCCCAGGTGGCGGTGTAGCCATAGACCTCCTGTAGCAACTGAGGCAGCAGCACGATCGCCCCGAAATACAGCATGTAGGCCAGGCTGATACACAGACAGCCGATGGTAAAGTTGCGTGATTTGAACAGTGACAAATCCACCACCGGGTGATCGTCCGTCAGCTCCCAGACGATCAGGAACACCAGCGCCACCACGGCCACTACGGTCAGGACAATGATCTCGGTAGAGTTGAACCAGTCCAGCTCCTTGCCCTGATCGAGCATGATCTGCAACGCACCGATCCCCACCACCAGCAACACCAGCCCGACGGTATCGATCGGTTTGATCTCGGTTTTGGTCTCCCGGCCTTTCAGCGTCGACATTGCTACCAGGATCACGAACAGCCCGATGGGGATGTTGATAAAGAAGATCCAGCCCCAGTGATAGTTATCGCTGATATACCCGCCAAGGATCGGCCCGAAAATCGGCGCGACGATCACGGTCATCGACCATAGCGCCAGGGCCATCGAACGTTTGGCAGGGGGATAGTTATTCAGCAACAGACTCTGTGATAGCGGGATCAACGGCCCGGCCACCACGCCCTGGATCACGCGGAAGAAGATCAGCATGCCCAGGCTGTTGGAAATTCCACACAGCCAAGAGGCCAGGGCGAACAGCGCCGTGGACCACAGGAACAGGCGAACTTCACCCACGCGTTTCGCCAACCAGCCGGTGATCGGAATGGAGATGGCGTTGGCCACCCCAAACGAGGTGATCACCCAGGTCCCCTGCGAGTTGGAAGACCCGAGGTTACCCGAAATGGTCGGTATCGCCACGTTGGCAATGGTGGAGTCCAGCACCTGCATAAAGGTCGCCATGGCGAGCGCGACCGTCATCCAGGCAAGCTGGGCACCTTCAAGCGGTTTTTGTGCCAAGGTAGCCTCCCGCTCGCTTAACCGGCGTTTGCATGGATCACATCGGCGATCATCTGATTCACCGGTGCCAGATCCAGCGCCAGCGCGCTGGTTTCAAACAGCGGTTTTTGACGGACCGTATCGGAGAGCACCAGGCCATCCAGATTGGTGGTATCGACTTTTACCAGCGTAGAAAGACCGATACGCAGGGGATGCTTGGCAACCTGTTGCGGATCCAGTTCAATTCGCACCGGTAAACGTTGCACCACTTTGATCCAGTTGCCGGTAGCATTCTGTGCAGGCAGCAGAGAGAACGCGCTACCCGTACCCATATCGATACCTACAACTTTGCCCTGGAATACCACATCGTCACCGTACAGGTCACTGACCACGGTGGCCGATTGGCCGATACGCATATTGGCGATCTGCGTTTCTTTAAAGTTGGCGTCGACCCAGACATGATCCGGCGCTACGACGGCCAGCAGAGGCGTCCCTGGGGAGATTTGTGCCCCTACCTGCACGCTGCGGCGTGAAACGAAGCCGGTGATAGGGCTGACGATACGGGTACGTTGCAGCGCCATCCAGGCATCGCGCATCTGTGCGCCAGCTTGCAGAATGGCGGGTTGTTTATCCAGCGGCGTATTGAGCACCATCGCCTGATTGGCATTGTATTGCTGTACCGCGACTTCCAATGCCGCCTTGGCATTGTCTACCGCGTCACGGGCGTGTTGCAGCTCTTCACGGCCAATGGCATCGGCGTTGCCCAGCACCACGCGGCGCTTGAGGTCATTTTCTACCTTGCTCAGGTCGGATTTGCGCAGCGCAATGTTTGCTTGGTACTGCTTACCGTTGATCACCAACTGACGCGTTTGGCGCACGCTGTTGGCCAGCGCGGTTTTGGCCCGCTCAAACGCCTGTTCGGCGTCGGTTGGATCCAGCGTTAACAGCACATCCCCTTTACGCACAAAGTCGGTGTTATCGAAGGTGACGCTGTTCACACTACCGGACACCTGGGCCATGATCTGTACCTGATTACCGGCCACGTAGGCATCGTCGGTCTCTTGATGATGACGTAACACCAGGAACCAATAAACTAAATAGGCCACCCCAATCACGATAAAAATAAACGTCAACAGCAGCAGCCAGAATTTACGCTGCCGCTTTTTGCCAGTCGGTTGCTGCGGGGCTTGAGTTTCCGCGCTTGCACTCATGGTATTCTCCACGCTCTAAAATTATGCTTTAGGTTCCGCTGCCGCCGGGGCCTGGTAGCCACCCCCCAACGCGCGTACCAATGCTATCTTCGCCTGCATCAAATTGCTGCTGGCATTCAGTTGTGCCTGTTGCTGCTGTAATAGCAGCGTCTGGCTGGTCAACAGTTCATCACGCCCAATCACCCCTGCCTGGTATTTGGCGTTGGCAACCCGGTACACCTCCTGCATGGATTGGGAGGCGGAGGCTGCCTGCAGCAGCTGTTGGCTACTGCTCTGCTGAATGGTGATGGCGTCGGCCGTTTCCTGTAACGCATTGAGGATCGTTTGGTTATAGGAGCCTACCGCCTGATCGTAAAGCGCAGATTCTTCACCCAGCTTGCTGCGTAGCGCACCGGCGTGGAAGATTGGCAAGGAAATGGCTGGGACCACGCCCCACGCCTGGCTGGCGGCTTCAAACAGATTCGGGCTGGTGCCGCCGACGTTGGTGGTGGTCAAGCCAGCAAAGGCCGAGATCGACAGGCTAGGGTAGAACTCTTTGCGTGCCGCACTGACTCGTTGGTTGTAGGACTCCACCAGTTGGCGCTGTGCGGTGATATCCGGGCGCTTACCCAGTAAATCGGCAGTCAGTTCGCCTTGGGGAGCCAGTTGCTCCTCGGCAGGCAGTGCCACCGGACGCAGCGATTGCAGCGCATTCGGGCCAAGGCCAGCCAGGGCGGCCAACTGGTGTTTTAGCTGCTCAGTCTGTGACTGTAATTGAATGATCTGCTGCTTGGCACTGTCGGCTTGTGCCTGGGTCTGTTGCGGGATTTCCACGCCGTAGATCCCGGCTTTATATTGCTTTTGGCGCAGATCGGCCAGGCGCTGGTTGTTATCCACCTCCTGTTGCAGCACATTCTCCAGCGCGTAATTGGCCTGCAACTGGTAATAGGCTGAGGCTACCGAACTGGTCAACGTCAAGGCGGCCTGTGCCTGTTCGGCACGGGCGGCATCAATCTGCGCTTTTGCCGCATTGACCTGATTGCGGTATTTGCCCCACCAGTCAAACTCATAGGCCAGATTCAAACCCAGTGAGTTAGAGGATTCATACACCGGGTTGGGCAGATAGCCAAAGCCCAGGTTGGTGTTTTGTGCCAGGCGCTGGCGGTTGATGCTGGCATTCAGATCCAGATTGGGGCCGTTGGCGGCGCTGGCTTCACCCGCCACGCTTTGGGCCTCACGCACGCGAGCGCCAGCCTGTTGCAGCGAAGGTGAGTTTTGCAGCGTCTGGGTCATCAGGCTATCAAGCTGTGGGTCGTTAAGCGTACGCCACCACTGCGGGCTTATGGCCAGCGAACTGACTTTCGGCTGGGCAAGCTGCAACTGTTGCGGGTCCATCATCTTGGATTGCGGGGCAATATTGTCGGTAGATGCGCACCCCGCCAGCAAAAGAACGGCGAACAGCGGGGTGTATCTCCAGGTTAACGGGGATCGCATAAAATTAATTACCTGAACAGGAATTATTGGGATAACTGTTCTGAAACTTCCATCTGATCCAAACGGGTCAACAATTTGCGCGTCAGCGTTTCAAGCTGTTGCTGCTCCTCGTCGTTGAGCGTGGACCATAGGAAATGCAGACATTTATGCTGCGGTGGCAGCAATTGTTCGAGAAACGCTTCCCCAGCCTGCGTCATGTGCAGATGCAGGCAGCGGCGGTCGTGGTCGCTTTCCCTACGCTCAATCCATCCTCGTTTCTCCAGTTCATCGGCGATGCGGGTGGCATTGGTGCGTGACGAACCCAAGGCAGAGCTTAGCTCAGAAGGCTGAATGCTGTGGTTTTCCTGCGCATCCAGCGTAATGAGAGCCATAAACAAGGTTTCGTTGATTCCCTGTGCTTTGAGCATCTTATTACGATTTTCCAACAGCTTGCCTTGCATATGCATACACAGGCGGGTCAGCAGGATTTCCTGGTATGGGAAGTCTTTCTGACGTTTGGCGCGGAAATTCAGCATTTGCTCTATGGGGGTAAACGAGCTTTCCATAATTTAGTGCCTCATTAATTTCGTTCGGTATAGTAACGATAGTGATTAATAATGTAAATCTTCAGCAAGGGGAATAATTTAGCAATTCGTGTCATTTGTAAGTTGTTTGTAAATGCTTAACGCCACAGACTGTAAGGTCTTGTGATAGAAGGCACAAATTTTGCCGATCCGCGGGCTGAGATAGGTAAGTTTTGTTTATGTTACTGGGCGGAGTACTACGACATCGTGCGGAGTGATAGCAGAAAATCTTACGTCAGTAAGGTCGTTCATCGTGGTTCAGGGCACAGGATGTATAGGTCACCAATAATTCACGGCAAGAATATTACCAGAGTGTAAGTAATTTTTACACCCTGGGCCCTAATAAATTTCCATGATTACTATTTGCTTGCTAACTAGGTGGTGGCCGGCCCCTGCGGGTCATGGCGCTTGCCACGCCACCAGGTCAGCAGATTCAGTACGCACAGCACGCCACCAATCGCTGCTACGCCGTTCCAGCCAGCATGTTGATAAGCGGCAGCGGAAAGCACCGAACCCACGGCACCACCGATAAAATAGCTGGTCATGTAGCCGGCGGTCAGGCGGTTACGCGCTTCTGGCATGATACGGTAAATCACGCTTTGGTTGGTGACATGCACCCCTTGTACCGCCAGATCCAGCACCAGAATGCCGACGATCAAGGCCCACAGGGAATACTGTGCCAGCGCGATAGGGATCCAGGACAGCAACAGCAGGACCAGCCCAATGCTGGTGGTCTGCCCCGCTTTGCCCTTATCGGCCAGATGACCGGCGCGAGAAGCGGCCAATGCTCCGGCAGCCCCCACCAGACCAAAGAGCCCAATCACGCCTTCGGAGTAACCAAAAGGCGGTGAGGCCAGCAGGAAAGCCATCGAGGTCCATAACACACTGAAGTTGGCGAACGACAGTGCGCCGATGATCGCCCGGGTGCGTAGTATTGGCGTGAAGCAGAACAGGGAAAAGATGGATTTCAGCAGTTGTGGATAGTTCAGGCCTGAATGCAGCTTGTAACGTGGTAAAGCGCGCCACAGCAGCAGAGCCATCAGGATCATCAGCACGCTGGCTACCCAGTAGATGGTGCGCCAGCCGCCGAGGGTCGCTAAGGCACCGGCGACGGTTCGTGCCAACAGGATGCCGAGCAGCAGCCCACTCATGATGATGCCGACGGTTTTACCGCGTTTTGCCGGGTGCGCCAAGGTTGCGGCGAGTGGCACTAAAAGCTGGGCCACGACGGAGAACAAGCCGGTAAGGGCCGTTCCGAGGATCATCATCGATAAGGTGCTGGATGAGGCGGTGATCAACATGCCCCCGGCGGCTAACAGCGTCATAAAGACGATCAGCCCACGGCGCTCAAACATATCGCCCAGTGGTACTAGAAACAGCAGGCCAACCGCATAGCCTAGCTGAGCGGCGGTGACGATAAACCCGGCCTGGTTAACCGACAGATTAAAATTTTGTGCGATGGTTTCCAGCAGCGGCTGGGCGTAGTAGTTGCTGGCTACCGCCAGGCCGGTGGCCATCGCGATCAGCAGCGTTAGTGCAGGGCTAAGGCCCGGGTGTTTGGTTGGTGGGTTCATTAGGTCTTCAATAATGGAAAAACTGTGATCAAAGTATCAGACACAACAGAATGTTAAGGCAATGTATAATTTTTATCAGTATGCCGGATGCCCCTCACCCCAACCCTGGGGGAGGGTTGGGGTGAGGGGAAAACGTTATGACTTGGCAGCTTCTGCGGCGGTTTTCACCCAGCCGTCAAACGTAGCCTGGTGAGCCTTGATCCAACCATTAACATGGTTTTGGATCTCGGCCTGAGAAGCCTGGCCGGCATGCATCTGCAGGTTCTGTGCGTTCACATCGGCAATCGGCAGCTTCATGATGGCGAACAGCTTGGCGGCGGCAGGGTTGGCCTGTGCCCACTGCTTATTGGCGGCAATATGCATGGTGTTGACCGGGAAGCCGTAGTTAGAGCCGTTCGGCAGCTTGGTATCGACATCTTTCTGCACGCCCGGCAGAGAAGAGAACGGCACTTGCAGCCAGACAACGTCACGCCCTGGCACCATGACATCGCTGACCCAGTATGGCGTCCAGGTGTAATACAGCACCGGTTTGCCTTCTTTAAAGCGGGTGATGGTATCGGCGATCATCGCAGCGTAGTTACCCTGATTGTGCTCCACGGTTTTGCTCAGGCCGTAGGCGTCAATCTGGTGATTAATCACCGCTTCACAGCCCCAGCCCGGCGTACAGCCGGTCAAGTCCGCCTTGCCGTCACCGTTGGTATCAAACAGCTTGGCAATTTTTGGATCTTTTAGCTGCTCAACGTTGGTGATGTGATACTGATCGGCGGTTTTTTTGTCGATCAGGTAACCCTGAGCAGCGCCGCTGACGTAAGCCCCTTCGCGATAAAATTTGCTATCGCCACCGGCCGCCTTGTACTGATCGGCGTGTAACTGATCCCAGTTCACCGCCAGAAAAGTGGCATCCCCGGCGGCAATAGAGGTGTAGGCCACGTTGTAGTCAACTTCGCGAGGTTCTTTCACATCATAGCCGAGCTTTTCCAGCGCCTTGCTGACCAGCAGCGTCTGGAAGGTTTCCTCGGAGATGGTGCTTTGTATCGGTTGTACCGAAATACCTTTTCCTGGCAAATCAGCAGCGGAAGCAACCTGTGAACCAAGCAGTGTGGTAAGGGCAATCGCCCAGATCCCTGTAGTGCGCATAGTTTTTCCTCTGTTATTGATGTTGTTTGGAGATAGCCCGCCAGAGCACCAAGCCGCTGGCGGGTAGAACGGTTAGGCTTTTTTGATAAACGGGCGAGCGATCAACCCGATAGGGCCGTGGGTATACCAGCGGCCAAGCCCTTTACTGCGGCGATCGCGCCCCAGCGACTGGGTGAGGCGATCGAGGATGATGGCCAGAATGACGATACCGACGCCACCGACGGCAGCCAGCCCCATATCCAGGCGGCCGATACCGCGCAGCACCATCTGGCCCAGACCGCCGACGGCGATCATCGAGGCGATCACCACCATCGACAGCGCCAGCATCAGCGTCTGGTTAACCCCGGCCATAATGGTTGGCATGGCCAGCGGCAACTGCACTTTAAACAGCAGTTGGCGTGGGCTGGCCCCAAAGGACTCGGCGGCTTCGATCAGATCTTCCGGTACCTGCTTGATGCCCAGAATGGTCAGACGCACGATTGGCGGCAGGGCGAAGATGATCGTCACCACTACCCCCGGCACGTTACCAATACCGAACAGCATGACGATCGGCACCAGGTAGACGAAGGCCGGAGTAGTCTGCATCGCGTCGAGCAGTGGCCGGATCACCTTGGCGGCATGTTTGCTGCGCGCCAGCCATATTCCCAACGGCAGTCCGATCAGGATGCAGAAGAACAGGGCGGTGAGCACCAGCGCCAGCGTAACCATCGCCTGCGACCAGGCGCCGATAGCACCGATGGCGACTAGCGACAGTAGCGTGGCGGCACCCATGCCCAGGCTGGATATCTGCCAGGCGATCAGCGAGAACAGCACAATCGCCAGCGGGGCGGGCATGCCCAGTAAAAACTGCTGGAAACCGCTGAGGATGAAATCCACCGGCACGCGAATGCCCTGGAACAGCGGACGGAAATGCAGTACCAGCCAATCAATGCCGTGGGTGACCCAGGTGTCAAACGGCACCCAAGCCTTGTGGAACGGATCCAGCAGGCTAAAGTGCTCGGGTTCCACCGGGGCGCTGTTAAGCCAGTCAGCGCTCTGTGAGGCCTGATTTGCGGCATCGTGCGGCACGCTGTCTACCGGTGCGCCGGTTGACCAGGGATCGCTGCTGGTGGCAGCGGCGTCGTTGGGGGGTGTGGAAGCAGTTGCCCACGGATCCTGATTATCACTCATTCGTAGGGCCCTCTTTATCTAAAGCCTGCAACAGCATGCCTTTGGAAATAATACCGATATAGTTGTTCTCTTCCCCGACCACCGGCACGGCGCAAGGGGCCTGTGCGACCAGTGAGATCAGCTCGCTCAGCGGCATATCGGCCGGAACGGGCAGTGGAGCATCCAGCAGGGCGTCGTCCAGCGTTTGGTTGGCCGCCAGCGCCTGCTTGAGAGAGTCTATCGATACCACGCCGATAAATTTCTGGCCGCGTTCAAGCACGTAGCCATAGTCACGGTCTTCATCACGCAGGATCTGCAACGCAGAGCGCGGACCAAAACCGGGGGTCTTACGGATCAGGGTCACCGGGCGACGTTTGGCGATATCTTTGGCACTGAAAACGTGGCTGATATCGACGCCGCGGAAGAAGGTGCGTACATAATCGTTGGCCGGATTATTTAAGATTTCATCCGGCGTGCCGACCTGGATCACTTCACCGCCCTGCATAATGGCAATGCGATCGCCAATACGCATCGCTTCATCCAGATCGTGAGAAATAAATACGATGGTGCGCTGGTGTTTCGCCTGTAATTTGACGAGCTCATCCTGCATCTCGGCACGTATTAATGGGTCCAGCGCAGAGAAGGCTTCATCCATTAACAATATATCCGGATCGTTAGCCATGGCACGGGCTAAGCCCACACGCTGACGCATGCCGCCGGACAGTTCATCGGGATAAGCGTTGGCATAATTTTCCAACCCAACCTGACGCAAAGCGTCCAGCGCTTTATCCTGACGTTCCTGTAACGGAATACCCGCTAACTCCATACCGAAAGCGGTATTATTTAATACGTTCATATGCGGCATTAAGGCGAATGACTGGAACACCATGCTGATCTTATTTCGCCGTACGGTGCGCAGCGCAGCATCGGATATTTTGGATATATCCTCGCCGTCGATCAGCACCTCACCGCGGGTGGGTTCTATCAGACGATTGAGAAGGCGTACCAAGGTGGATTTACCGGAACCGGAAAGCCCCATGATGACAAATATCTCGCCTTCTTCAATGGCCAGAGAGGCGTTCTTGACGCCCAGTGATAACCCCGTTTTTTCCAGCAGCTGGTCTTTAGTCAAACCTTTGTCTATCAGCTTAAATGCGCGTTCCGGGTGCTCACCAAATATCTTATATAAATTTTTAACTTCTAGTTTAATTGCCATGCAATTCGCTGTTTCCTGTGGTTTATTATCAAACGATAAAATTGTCCTAATAGAAAATAAGAGTGCCCCATACCCTAACACACTGACATTCTGAGACAACCCTCAATGTCAATATCGTCGGATTTTTCTGCCAATATCTGGCGTGATGATGGGCCATAATTAGCCGGTTTTTGCATAGTTAATTAACCGTAATCATTTAGAGGAAATGACCGGATATATTGGCAAATACCACAACTATTTTGGGCGATATAGCGGCCAATTAATGCATGCATAATAATATTCGGCATGCATTAATCAACGGCAGGAAAATCAGCAGGTTTAGCGCTCTGGATCAGAGCGTGGGTTCTTCACTGTTGGTGGGGATCACCACCAGCTCCACCTGTTGTTGCTGCAACAAGTTTCCTAATGCGGAAGGTGGGGGCGTATCGGTGAACAGGGCGGTCGCCTGGCGGGTGTTGCCGATCTCTACTGCCGCAGAGGCGTGGAACTTGGTATGGTCTGCTGCCAGCAGAATATGACGGGAATGTGCCATCATCGCTTTCACCACGCTGGACTCATTCACGTCAAATTCCAGCAGATCGCCGTTGGCCTCGATCGCACCGATGCTGGTGATCAGATAGTCGGCACGAAAACCCTCCACAAAGCTGACGGCGCTCGGGCCGATGATGCCACCATTATTCGGGCGCAGCGTACCGCCGGGCACCATCACTTCGAACTCGGTGTTTTTATACAGGATATGCGCCACCCGCAGGCTGTTGGTAATGATGCGCAGGTGGCTGTGGTTCATCAGCGCCCGGGCAACGTGCTCAACGGTGGTGCCGATGGTGATAAATATGGTGGAGCGATCCGCAATGTAATCGGCGATGGCTTCCGCAATCGCCATTTTCTCTTGTGTGTATGAGAGTTCGCGTTGCTCAAAGGCAGTGTTGACCACGCTGGAGGCACGGCCAGCGCCACCATGGTGGCGAGTGATCAGCCCTTGCTCGCTCAGCTTACGAATATCACGCCTGACGGTTTGTGTGGAAACCTCCAGCAATAGCGCCAGCTCGTCGATGTTCATATAGCCGCGCTTGGCGATCAACTGAATCAGCTGATCGTGGCGTGGGTTGCCGGTAAGTTCAGTCAGACTCATGTTCCACTCTCTTAATCGGGTCATCAGGGCATCATATTATACAAAACTGGCCAGGAAAGAGTCTGTTTGATCACAATTGGGGATGCCCGCCCGCCCGCCGGGGCGGGTACACTTCAATGCGGCAACTGCATTGGCGTAGCGTACCGCCTGGGCAATATCGGGTTGTGAACCCAGAGCTACCGCCAGCGCACCGTGAAAAACGTCGCCAGCTCCCGTCGTATCCACGACCTCAACCTGAAAGCCCGGCTGATGTTTCAGTTGATCGTTTTCCAGCCAGAAACAACCATGTTTACCCTGAGTGACATAAATTTGTCCGTTTTTGTCATTTTTGGCGGCACGCAGGCCCGGTTCGACATCCGTTTTTCCCGTCATTCGCAGCAAACCCGGTTCGGAGAAGGCGGCATGGTCGGCCAAAGCCACCAGCGGACGGATATCTTGCGGTGTGATATCGGCATCCAACAGCGTGGTGACGCCTGCGCGGCGGGCCAAGGTGAAGGCGGTCAGCGCCCCTTGATGCCAGCGCACGTCCGCCAACACCACGTCATACTGGCTAAAGTCGATGTCATGGAGCCAGTCGGCGTCTTCGGGCAAATCTGGGCTGGGATGGTTGATGATCATACGCTCACCCTGGGCGTCCACCAGCACGGCTGATTGAGATGAACGCGCCTGTGGGTAACGGCGCGCATGCTTGACATTGACGCCATAGCTGCCCAGCTCGGTCAATAACGTTTGCCCGGTAGCATCGTCCCCGACGCGGCCAATGAAATCCACTTCCGCGCCCAGTCTGGCTGCAGCTACCGCTGCCGTTGCTGCCGGGCCGCCACCGATTTCATAGTAGTCCAGGGCGACATATTTCCCCCCGCCTTCGGGCAGCTTTTCTACGTAATACAGGCGGTCTTGCACTGCAATGCCTACGCACGCGATTCGAGTCATGGTCTGGTTCTCTGGTGATTAGTCGGCGGTTAGTGAACGGCTTTTCAACAAAAAGTGGCTGCCGATCACGCTGCCATCATTTTAATTCACTCAAATGTTAAAAGAGTGACGCCTGTCAATTTTTTGACTATAAATTACAAATACGATCAAAAACAGACAAAAACGGTCTGATTTATGGCCGCAGAGTTGACACGAAGATGACAAGGGTAACCAACAGGAGAGAACCATGGCACAGATCGCATTTATCGGGTTAGGGCAAATGGGCGCGCCGATGGCCAGCAACCTGCTCAAGCAGGGGCACCGGCTGAACGTTTTTGATATCAGCCCGGCGGCGGTCAGCGCCTTGGTGGCACAGGGGGCCGCAGCGGCAACCAGTCCGGCGCAGGCGGTACAGGACGCGGAGTTCGTCATCACCATGTTGCCTAACGGCGAGTTGGTGCATGAGGTGCTCTTCGGTGCCGAAGGGGTGTGCTCCACATTATCGCCTGCGGCATTAGTGATTGATATGTCCACCATCCATCCACTGCAAACCGACCGGCTGATTGCCCAGATGCAGGCTCGGGGCTTTAGCCTGATGGATGCCCCGGTTGGGCGGACTTCCGACCACGCCCAGGCCGGTACGTTGTTGATCTTGGCCGGTGGCAGCGCCGAACAGGTAGAGCGTGCGAAGCCAGTGCTGATGGCGATGGGATCGGAGCTGATTAACGCTGGCGGGTCGGGTATGGGGATCCGCGTGAAGCTGATCAACAACTACATGAGCATCGCGTTGAATGCGCTGTCTGCCGAAGCGGCGGTGCTGTGCGAGGCGCTGGGGTTATCGTTCGACGTGGCGTTGAAAGTGATGAGCGGTACACCGGCAGGTAAAGGCCATTTCACCACCTCCTGGCCGAACAAGGTGCTGAAGGGCGATCTCAGTCCGGCATTCATGATCGATCTGGCGCACAAGGATCTGGGTATCGCGCTGGACGTAGCCAATCAGTTGCACGTTGCCATGCCGATGGGTGCGGCTTCGCGCGAAGTATACAGCCAGGCGCGGGCCAGCGGGCGCGGGCGTCAGGATTGGAGTGCCATTTTGGAACAGGTTCGTGCTGCTTCGGGCAGAGCGAACAACGCGTAACACTAAACATCATTGCAGCTGATATTCAGCGCGCAAAGAGGAGAAGAAATGCCTTATTTATCTGGTAACACCATGATCCAACACGCCTGGGAAAACGGCTATGCCATTGGCGCATTCAGCGCACATAACGCCGAAACCATTCGCGCCATTTTGCTGGCCGCCGAACAGGAGCAGGCCCCGATCATGATTCAGGTGGGGCAGAAAGTGATTAGCGTGATGGGCCTGGATCCCATGAAGGCGATGATCGACGCGTTTATGCACGATATCACGGTGCCGGTATGTATCCATCTGGATCACAGCCGCAGCTTTGAGCAGACCATGCAGGCAGTGCAGGCTGGGTTCCAATCGGTGATGTTTGATGGCTCGCATCTGTCATTTGACGAAAACGTGCGTATTACCCGCGCCGTGGCGGATGTAGCCCACGCGCTGAACATTGGGGTCGAAGGCGAGATCGGCAAGATCGGCGGCACCGAGGATGATATTTCGGTCGATGAAAAGGACGCGCTGATCACCAGCAGTAGCGAAGCGTTGCAATTTTCTGAATTGACCACGGTGGATTACCTGGCGGTATCCATCGGCACGGCACATGGCCTGTACAAGCAAGAGCCCAAACTGGCATTCGAACGCTTGCAGGAGATCCGCGAGATCGTCAAAAAGCCGATTGTGCTGCACGGCGGCTCTGGCGTACCGGACGATCAGATCCGCAAGGCGGTGTCGTTGGGCGTTGCCAAGGTGAACGTGGACACCGAACTGCGGCAGGCCTTCACCCAAGGCATGGCCGAAGTACTCGACAAGGATCCTGACGAGTTTGTCCTGGCGGTGTCGCTCGGCCATGGCCGTGATGTGATGCAGGCCAAGGTCGCGGAAAAAATCAGGCTGTTCGGCAGCCAGGGTAAAGCCGCTCAGTTTTAAGTATCCGTTGCGCGGCAGGCTGCCGCGCTAATCATAAGGCGCAGATTATGACCACCATTCAACGCCAGCATTTTGGCGAGCATCAGGGACAGGCGGTTTCCCTGTTCACCTTGACCAATGCCAACGGCATGCGGCTGTGCGTGACCGATTACGGCTGCATCATTACTCAGCTTTGGGTGCCGGATCGTCATGGGCAGTTGGAAGATATCGTGATGGGATTCGACAATTTGGCGGCTTATCAGGCCGGGCATCCCTTCTTTGGTGCGATTGCCGGACGCTGTGCCAACCGTATCGCCGGTGGCCGCTTCAGCATCGATGGCCAGGAATACATTCTGGCCACCAACGAACTGCCGACGGGGCAACATCTGCACGGCGGGCGTCAGGGTTTTGACAAGTATGTCTGGCAGGCGCAGGAAGACGGCGACGGCATTATTTTCAGCCGTACCTCCAGCGATGGCGAAGAAGGCTATCCGGGTAATTTGCAGGTCAGCCATCGTATCGGCCTGACGGAAGATGACGTGATGACGCTGAGCTTTGCGGCACAGACGGACAAACCGACGCTGGTCAATCTGGTCAATCACAGCCATTACAACCTGCGGGGCCACCAGCACCTGATCCACGATCAGCAGCTCAAGATCGAAGCCGACTTCATCACTCCGGTTGATGAAAGCACCATGCTGCCGACCGGTGAGATCCGCCGCGTAGCAGGCACGGCCTTTGATTTTCGCAACGCCCGTCGTCTGGGGGATGCCATGTTGCACCGCCCGGCACAGGACTTTGATATGAACTACGTGCTCAAGCCGGGCGACGGTGCTTTGCATCCCGCAGCAAGCCTGACCTGCCCGCAAACCGGGCGCGTGATGGAAGTCCATACCTCGCTGCCGGGCGTGCAGTTTTATAACGCCTTCAAGCTTTCCAACAAGATCTGGAACGGCAAGGCCGGTCATCGCTATCAGGCATTTTCCGGCATTTGCCTCGAAACCCAGGCGTTCCCGGACAGCATTCACCATGCCCATTTTGGCAACGTGGTGCTGCGCCCAGGGGAAAACTATCACAACCGGACTGAACACCGCTTCAGCACCGTGGCCTAGATTTACTCGATTACTGGAAGCAATGCGATGAAAAATAAAGCAAAAATAGGCGTGTTGGCGCTAGGCCGCACGACCTTCGACGTGCCCTACGCACAACAGATGTTGGCGCAGGCCTGGCAGGCGCTGAGTAGCATGGATATCGAACTGGTTGGCGAGCCGGTATTGCAGTTTGATGCCGAATCGGCCCTGAAAATGTTGCCCGCACTGAAACAGGCCGATCTCGATCTGCTGCTGATCCTGCAAGTGACCTTTACCGATGCCTCTCTCACTACTGAAGTGGTGCGTGGTTTCCCGGTGCCCACGGCGATGTGGTCATTCCCGGAAGCGCGTACCGGCGGCCGCTTGCGCCTGAATTCTTTCTGCGGGGTGAATCTGGCCTGCCATGCCCTGAGCCGTGAAGCCATTAACGTGCAAACGCTGCACGGTTTGCCGGACGACCGCCGGGTGATTAACGAATTGCAGCAGTTGGCGCAGGCCGCGGCGATCGTTAAACGCTTCAAACAGGCCAAGGTGATGGTGATTGGCGAACATCCACTGGGCTTTGACGCCTGCAACTACAACCAACAGCAGTTGACGCAGCACTTTGGCGTTGAGGTCACTCGCCAGCCCGTGCTGGAGTTTATCGACGAGGTGAAAGCGCTGCCGGATAGCGTGGCCGATGCGCCTTATGCCCGCCGTGCCAAAGATTTCCCCAACCTGGCGGAAATGGACCAAACCGCGACCCGTAAGACGCTCAAGGTTTACTCTGCCCTGCGTGAAAAAGCGCAGCGCGAAGGATATACCGGCATTGCCGTGCGCTGCTGGCCGGATTTCTTCACCGACTACGGCTGCGCGGCCTGTGGGGCGCTGGCGTTAATGAACGAGGACAAAGTGCCCTGTGGCTGCGAAGCCGACATGTTTGGCGTGCTCTCTTCGCTGATGGCGCAGTGGGCCTCTGGCAATGCGGCATTTAATACCGACCTGGTGGATATCGATCCACAGGATAACAGCGTGGTGTTCTGGCACTGCGGGCAGGCGCCGATCGAAATGGCCGATCGTGATGGCCCGGTGCAGGCCACCATCCACTCCAACCGCAAGCTGCCTCTGTTGTCTGAATTTGCTCTCAAACCGGGACGCATCACGCTTTGCCGCATCACTCAGGGCGAAGGCAAGCTGCGCCTGATGCTGGCCGGTGGCGACATGATCAAGGCTCCGCTGGCCTTTTCCGGCACCGCCGGTACCGCGCGGCTGGATGTCGATGCCGACACTTACCGCCAGCGCCTGATTGCGGCGGGGATGGAGCATCACACCTCATTGGTTTACGGCGAGCACCGCCCACTGCTGCGTAAAGTGGCCGGCCTGCTTGGTTTGGACGTGATTGAACTGACCTGAGCGGGCGACGAACGCTTGGGCAAATACGGCATTTAACCTCTTGGAGAATGGATCATGGCTTCTCAGCACGGTTTGGAACTGACGCAACACGCAGGCGGATTTACGCTGACCTTTCAGCAGCGAGTGCTGCTACAACACACGCCAGAGGCTCCGTGCCTGTGGATTGGGCGCGGCAAGGCGGATATCGAGATGTTCCGCGGCAACTTCAGCATCAAAGACCAGCTCAGTGAAAAACTGGCGCTGACCGAAACCCAGATCGCTCCGCAGGGTAAAGGCTGGCTGATCCGTTTTAGCCGGGGCGATGTGGCCCAGTGTACGCTGGCAATCACCACCGATGCGCAAGGGCGCTTGGAAATGCAACTGCGCAACAGTGACGAACTGAATAACCGTATGTGGCTGCGTCTGGCGGCCCAGCAGGAAGATCACGTGTATGGCTGCGGCGAACAGTTCTCCTACTTCGATCTGCGCGGTAAACCTTTCCCATTATGGACCAGTGAACAGGGCGTTGGCCGTAACAAGCAGACCTATGTCACCTGGCAGGCAGACTGCCAGGAGAACGCCGGTGGGGATTACTACTGGACCTTCTTCCCACAGCCGACCTTTGTCAGCAGCCAGAAATACTACTGCCACGTAGAAAACAGCTGCTACATGAACTTCGATTTTTCTGCCCCGGAGTTCCATGAGCTGGCGATCTGGCAGGATCAGGCAGTGCTGCGCTTCGACTGCGCCGACAGCTACATCTGCCTGCTGGAAAAGCTGACCGCGTTGCTTGGCCGCCAGCCGGAGCTGCCGGACTGGGTGTATGACGGTGTGATCCTGGGTATTCAGGGCGGTACCGAGGTCTGCCAACAGAAACTGGACGTGATGCGCGAGCATGGCGTCAAGGTCAGCGGGATCTGGGCGCAGGATTGGGAAGGGCGGCGTGTTACCTCGTTCGGCAAACGCCTGATGTGGAACTGGCGCTGGGACAGCGAGCTGTACCCGGAGCTGGATAAGCGCATCCCACAGTGGAAAAAAGAAGGCGTACGTTTTCTGGGATACATCAACCCCTACGTGGCCATCGAGAAAGAGCTGTATGCCGAAGCGGCAGAAAAAGGCTATCTGACCAAGGATTACGCCGGCAAAGACTATCAGGTCGAGTTTGGCGAGTTCTATGCGGGCGTGGTCGATCTTACCAAGCCGGAAGCGTATGACTGGTACAAGAACGTCATCAAACAGAACCTGATCGAGTTTGGCCTCGACGGCTGGATGGCGGACTTTGGCGAATATCTGCCGACCGACACCGTGCTGCATAACGGCATCGATGCGGAAATCATGCACAACGCCTGGCCAGCCCTGTGGGCCAAATGCAACTACGACGCGCTGGAGGAAAGCGGCAAGCTCGGCGAGATCATGTTCTTTATGCGCGCGGGCTACACCGGCAGCCAGAAGTACTCGGTGATGATGTGGGCGGGCGATCAGAACGTGGATTGGAGCCTGGACGATGGCCTGGCCTCGGTGATCCCGGCGGCGCTGTCGTTGGCGATGACCGGCCACGGCCTGCATCACAGCGATATTGGCGGCTACACCACGCTGTTTGAGATGAAACGCAGCAAAGAATTGCTGATGCGCTGGTGCGAATTCTGCGCCTTCACGCCGGTAATGCGTACCCATGAAGGTAATCGCCCGGATTCTAACTGGCAGTTTGATCACGACGTAGAAACCATCCGCCAGTTTGCCCGCATGACTGGGGTGTTCACCGCCCTTAAGCCGTATATCAAGCAGGCGGTGGCGCTCAATGCGCAGTCCGGTTTGCCGGTGATGCGCCCGCTGTTCCTGCACTATGAAGACGATGCCCACACCTACAGCCTGAAATACCAATACCTGTTTGGTCGCGACCTGCTGGTGGCACCGGTGCATGAAGAAGGGCGCACCGACTGGACGCTCTATCTGCCGCAGGATAGTTGGATCAACCTGTGGACCGGCGAGCCGCACAGCGGAGGGACAGAGGTGACGATAGCGGCACCTATGGGCCAGCCGCCGGTGTTCTACCGGGCGGATAGCGAGTGGGCCGAGTTGTTTGCCTCGCTGCGCACGCTGTAATCACCCATTGTCAGCCGCCAGTTGCCGGATGGCGAGGGCGGCTAAGGAGAATCACCATGAGTGAAGCTAATCAGGATCCGGTGAAGCTGATATTGCCCCTGCGCGAGAAATTCGCCTACGGCATAGGCGATGTCGGCTCCAACCTGCTGTTGTGTGTCGGTACGCTGTATCTGCTGAAGTTTTATACCGATGTGTTAGGCATTCCGGCCGCGTGGGGTGGGCTGATCTTCCTGATCTCGCGCTTCTTTACCGCCTTTACCGACATAGGCACCGGGCTGATGCTCGATTCCCGGCGCAATATTGGCCCCAAAGGCAAGTTCCGGCCGTTTATCCTGTATGCCTCCATGCCGGTGGCATTGCTGGTGGTGGCCAACTTCATCGGCGTCGGCGCTTCGTTCGACGTCACGATTAAAACGGTGATCGCCACCCTGATCTTTATGGCGTTCGGGCTGTTCTTCAGCATGATGAACTGCTCTTACGGCGCGATGGTGCCGGCGATGACCAAAAACCCGCAGGAACGTGCGCAACTGGCTGCCTGGCGGCAGGGCGGGGCAACGGTGGGATTGTTGCTGTGTACCGTGGCGTTTGTGCCGATCCTGTCGCTGTTTGACGGGCGTCCACAGGTTGGTTATCTGGTGGCGGCGGCGATCTTCGCCTTCGTCGGGATGTTGTGCATGTGGTGGTGCTATTCCGGCGTCAAAGAGCGCTACGTCGAAATCCCGAAAGCGGGCGCACCCAAGCCGGGGCTGTTACAGTCCTTCAAGGCGATCGCCGGTAACAAACCGCTGTTCGTGTTGTGCATCGCCAACCTGTGCACCTTGGCGGGCTTCAACATCAAGCTGGCGATCCAGATCTACTACACCCAGTACGTCCTCAACGATATTACCCTGCTGTCTTATATGGGCTTCTTCAGCATGGGCTGCATCCTGCTTGGGGTACTGCTGGTACCAACGGTAGTGAAGCGCTTTGGCAAGAAAAACGTCTATCTGGGCGGCCTGTCGCTGTGGATCCTCGGCGACGCCATGAACTATATGTGGGGCAATACCTCCACGTTGTTTGTGCTGTTCTCTTGCCTGGCGTTCTTCGGCACGGCGTTCGTCAATAGCCTCAACTGGGCGCTGGTGTCGGATACCGTCGAATACGGCGAGTGGAAAACCGGCGTGCGTTCGGAAGGCACGGTGTATACCGGCTTTACCTTTTTCCGCAAGGTTTCCCAAGGGTTGGCAGGCTTCTTCCCTGGCGTGATGCTGGCCTATATCGGTTATGTCCCCAATGTGGCGCAGGGGGCTGGCACGTTGGAAGGCTTGCGGCAGTTGATCTTCCTCTATCCTTGCGGTTTGGCGGTGCTGACCGCATTGACCATGGGGCTGTTCTATCACCTGACGGAGAAAAACTACCTCAAGATCGTCGGTGAGCTGGAAGACCGTAAGCGGGCTGCCAGCCCGGCGATGTAATCGGCTCGGCGTTAATCGGGGCGAATTTATTCGCCCCTGTAACCTGTAAGACGAAGGGTGTAAGACAATAATAAGGACCAGCAAGATGGCCAACTCATTACCCTACCAAGATCCCGTCACGCTGCGGTTGCCGCTGCGCGAAAAGTTCGCCTACGGCATGGGGGACTTCGGCTCCAACCTGATGTTGTGTATCGGTACTTTGTATTTGCTGAAGTTCTATACCGATATTCTGGGGCTACCCGCCATTTACGGTGGTGTGATCTTCCTGATCGCCAAATTCTTCACCGCCTTCACCGATATGCTGACTGGTGTGCTGCTGGATTCCCGGCGCAATATTGGCCCTAAAGGCAAGTTCAGACCATTTATCTTTTATGCTTCGCTGCCCGTGGCGTTGGTTGCCGTAGCCAACTTCCTGAATACCGGTTTTAGCCTGAATACCAAAACCGTGCTGGCAACCGTGCTGTTTATGCTGTTCGGCCTGTTCTACAGCCTGATGAACTGCTCCTATGGGGCGATGGTGCCAGCGATCACCAAGAACCCGCAGGAACGTGCACAACTGGCCGCTTGGCGACAAGGAGGGGCAACGTTGGGGCTGCTGCTGTGCACCGTGGGCTTTGTCCCCATCCAGATGTTGTTCACTTCACGCCCGGAGATGGGCTATCTGGTTGCTGCGGTGGCGTTTGCGACCTGTGGCGTATTTTGCATGTGGTGGTGCCATGCCGGGGTCAAGGAACGCTATGTTGACGTGGTGCCGGCGCATCATAAACCCGGCATCTTCAAATCCTTCCGTGCGATTTTCCAGAACCCGCCGTTGCTGGTGTTGTGCATCGCCAACCTGTGTACGCTGGCGGCGTTTAACATCAAGCTGGCGATCCAGGTTTATTACACCCAGTACGTGTTACACGATATCCATTTGCTGTCCTATATGGGTTTCTTCAGCATGGGCTGCATCCTGATTGGCGTGCTGATGGTGCCGGCGGCGGTGAAGCGCTTTGGCAAAAAGCGGGTCTACCTGGGTGGGCTGTTGCTGTGGTGCCTGGGCGATCTGTGTAACTACGCCTGGGGCGATAGCTCGGTCTCTTTCGTCGCGTTCTCCTGCATGGCGTTCTTCGGCACTGCGTTCGTCAACAGCCTGAACTGGGCGCTGGTGCCCGATACCGTTGACTACGGTGAATGGAAAACTGGCATCCGCGCGGAAGGCTCGGTGTATACCGGCTATACCTTCTCACGCAAGATCTCCGCTGCGTTGGCGGGATTATTGCCGGGCATTATGCTGACGCAAATCGGCTATATCCCGAATGTTGCGCAGTCCGCCTCGGTGCTCAAAGGCCTGCGTGAGTTAATCTTTATTTATCCCTGCATCCTGGCGATGGTGGCCGCCGTGATGATGGGATGCTTTTATAAATTAAATGAGCAGCTATTTATGCAAATAATAGCCGAAATTAATCACAACAAAGCCAATAGGGAAGAAATAGGCGAGCCTCATCCGGCAATCAATCCAACCATAATCAAAGAAGTCTAATCCAGGAACATTACCAATAATAATGCCTAGCTGTCATGCCTGACGGTATGACGGCGGGTTTACTGCATCCTTTTATCCGTTTTAATGTCACAAGGAAACTCGACAATGTCTATTTTCTGGGGTTCTAGCATAAAAAAAACCAATGCGGCACTGCTGGTCACCATTCTGTTCGTTTCGGCCAGCGCTCAGGCCGGGCGTGCCTATCTGGAAACTCGTGAGGCTTATAACACCGCCTCGGAGTTAAACGAAATCATCCTGCGCGGTGGCTATAACTTTGACGGCGGTGCCGGTGTAATGGCGACTAACGCCTATAACATTGGCAAGTTTGATCAGCTCAAGCACAGTTATAACGAGCTGGAAGGCTGGTATCCGCTGTTCCGGCCAACGGACAAATGGACGGTTTCCCCTGGCGGGCTGGTCAACTCAAGCAGCGCGGGTTCCGGCGGTGCCGTGTATCTGGATAACAACTATAAGTTCCTGCCGTTTTTCAACCTGACCGTACGCTATCGCTATAACCATAATAACTATGACTCAATCGATTTTAACGGCAACCCGGCGCGTAACGATACCCATGAAATTGCCAACTACTGGAACTTTAAACTCAGCGATCAATTGAATTATACCTTCGAACCACATTACTTTATCCGGGTGAACGACTTCCATAGCAAAAATGGCAAGAGCCACCACTGGGAAATTACCAACAAGTTCAGCTATAAAATCGATACCCATTGGATGCCTTATCTGGAACTGCAATGGCTGGATCGCTGGAACGATTATAACAAGGAGCAATACCGTATTCGCGTCGGGTTGCGCTATACCTTCTGAGTCATGTTAATAAAAAACGGCCAAATATAAACCGTAGGGGGCGCCGTATATACTGCGCCCGTTTCAGCCTACGCCTTACGGTACAAACGGCGGGGATGGCCGATATTGCCGTAGCGCATTTCGACGCGCACAAACTGGCTTGTCACGCAGTATTCCAGATAACGGCGGGCGGTGGTTTTACTGATGCCAGCCTGCGCCACCACGTCCTCCACCGCATGGGCCACATCCGGTTGATTGATAAACAGTGCCTGCACCAGCTCAAGGGTAATGGTTTCAATCCCTTTGGCGCTGGGTTCGTTGGAAAACTGTTTGGATTGCAGGTTATACAGCGCATCGACGCTGCTCTGGTCAATGACCTTGAAGGTGCGCTGGGTCTGCACAAATTGCATAAAGCGTTCCAGCGAATTGCGTAGCCGCTTATAGGATACCGGTTTGATGATGTAGTCGAAGGCCCCGTTACGGATGGCCTGGCTACAGGTATGCATATCGCTGGCCGCCGTGATAAAAATCACCGAACAACCGGGCTGTTTGACCGCCGCCTCTTCCATCAGTGCAATCCCCTGGCCGTCCGGCAGAAAGTTGTCCAGCAGGATCAGCCGAGGTTGGTGAGCATTTACCTTGGCCCGGGCCTCCGCCAACGTTGCGGCATAGGCCACCACCCGTAGGTTGAAGTTCCGCTCAAGAAATTCGGCGTGCAGCGTGGCCAGTTGCGGCTCATCTTCCACGATCAGAACGTCTAACGTCTCAGGTTGCATAGGTGGGTTCCGGGTGCTTAAGCTTTGGGGATAAACAGCGAGAAAATGGTGCCGTGTGGATCGTTGTCCGACACTTCAATGCTGCCATGTGCCTGTGCAACATGGCTGGCTACCAGATGCAGGCCAATACCGTGGTCGCCCTTGTCTTTGGTCGTCACGCCTTGTTCAAATAGCGTATCACGAACCTGCGGCGCAATCCCGGTGCCGTGGTCGGCCACTTCGATCACCAGCTCGTTGCTGCTGTCATTGATATAGAGTTCGACCGCTTGGTGTGGTGCCGGGCAACGCAACGTAGCATCGAAGGCATTATCCAGCAGGTTGCCGATAATCGACATCAGTTCGGTTTCGTTCAGCGCAGCGGGGATTTGGCGCAACTGGCAGGCGGGATCGAAACGCAGTTCGATGCCCTTTTCCCGCGCGCTGGAGTATTTGCCCAGCAGCAGGCCACACAGCGCGGCGGAGCTGAAGCGTTGGGAAATAAAATCGAGGATCTCCTGTGCGCCTTCCGACTGGGCTTCCACATAGCGGATGGCTTCATCATAACGCTGCATATGCAGCAACCCGGCGAGCGTGGCAGTCCAGTTGAGCTGTTCGTGGCGCATGATGCGCAGGTTGTCGGCATAGCGTTTCACCTGGCTGAGCTGGCTGCTGAGCGTGTTGATATCGTTCTTGTCGCGAAAGCTGATCACCCAGCCCTGGAGCTCATCTTCCTGCATAATCCGTACCCGGCTGGCGATCACCCGCACATGGTTGAAGCGGCACACTTCATCGTGGGTGTCGTGCCCCAACTGTTCAGTGGCAAAGAAATCGGGCTGTGACTGGATGATCTCACCGATATGCTGCCCCATCAGATTATTGGCGGGTTGGCGCAGATCCAGCAGCTCACGGGCGGCGTGGTTAATGGTGATGATGCGCAGTTGCGGATCTATGGCGATCACGCCTTCATAGATGGCTTCCAGCAGCGCCTTCTGTTGGCGTACCAGCAGCGCGATTTCTTTGGGTTCCAATGAAAACATCTGGCGTTTCAGGTTTTTCGATAACAGCCAGGAAAAAATAAACAGCGCCATCAACAGCAACACGATTGAGGCAACGATCTGGGTTAACGTGCGGGCATTTAAACTGTCAATATGGGATTTAAGATAGCCCACGGAAACGATGCCAATGACCTGGTTATTATCATCCATGATCGGTGCTTTGCTGCGCAATGAAATACCGATCCCCCCTTTACGGATGGAGATAATACTTTTGCCTTCCAACACTTCTTTATTATCACCACCCACCATCGGGGTTCCCAGGCGATCGGTGTGTTCGGAATGGTAAAGGTGCAGGGTCTGGCGGTCGCCGATCACAATATAGCTGGCATCGCTGCTGGCGCGGATTTTTTTCATCAGCGTGGCGATGTATTGCGTATCGTTATTTTCAACGGCAGTGACCAGAGAGGGGATCAGCGCAATCTCACGTGCCTGCACCTGTGCTCGAGCCCCCAAATCCCGGTGAAGCTGGGCATCTAACTGGTAGTAGGTATAAACACCGATTAACGTCAATAGCACGCAGGAAAAGGCAACCAGGCACAGGAACAGTTTGATATGAAATGAGAGCTTGATGCGCATGGTGTGCCGTTGATCCTAAAGTCCGTCTGAGCGCTTACCCTATCATGAGTCGCACCTGAAGTAATATTGCCCAAGATCAAGTTGTGAGCAGTTGCACGGCTTTATTGTAAGGGGAATATTGCCTCTGAGCGTGGCGTAAGCCAAGGCTACGATAAAAAAAATAAAATTTAAAATCAGCCTATTATTAACACCATTAACTCCACGGGCTATTTTACATAATGGCTATTAACACCATAGAAACCATAACCCCCATTAAAAACCCTTGTTTATTTTGAACACAATCACAGCGGTGACGCCAAGCGTTTCTCTATGATGGCCGGACAAACAATAAGAGGCCAGATTATGAGCACAACCGATGATTCCTACCTCATTGCCAAAGATAAAACCGCCGATATTCCGCTGCGTGAAAGGTGGTGGCACATTCAGGATAATTACAAGATAGGGATTATTCCGCTGCCATTCTTTATGCTGGCTGGCGTGCTGATCCTGTTAGATTGTCTGGAGGGGAAACTGCCCAGTGACATCGTGGTGATGGTGGCGACGTTGGCGTTCTTTGGTTTTGCCTGCGGTGAGTTTGGCAAACGCCTGCCGTTGGTGGGCAAAATGGGGGCGGCTGCCATCTGCGCCACCTTTATTCCTTCCGCGCTGGTGCACTACGGCCTGCTGCCGGACGTAGTGGTTGATGCCACCACCAAATTCTACAAGTCGACCAATATTCTCTATCTCTACATCTGCTGCATCATCGTTGGCAGCATTATGAGTATGAACCGCCAGGTGCTGATCCAGGGCTTCCTGCGCATCTTTGTGCCGATGCTGTGCGGTGAAGTGGCCGGTATGCTGGTCGGAATGGCGGTGGGCATGGCATTGGGGCTGGATCCGTTCCAGATCTTCTTCTTCCTGATCCTGCCGATCATGGCCGGTGGCGTGGGGGAAGGTGCGATCCCATTGTCGATGGGTTATGCCGCCATTTTGCATATGGAACAGGGCGTGGCCTTGGGGCGTATTCTGCCGATTGTGATGCTGGGCAGCCTGACGGCGATCGTGATTGCCGGCCTGCTGAACCAATTGGGTAAACGTTATCCGCACCTGACCGGTGAAGGCACCCTGATGCCGAGTAAGCCGGGCGAGAGCGAGATCGCGGCGACCGAGAAGTTGAGCGGTAATGTGGATGTCGCCACTATCGCCTGCGGTGCGTTGCTGGCCATCCTACTGTATATGGTGGGCATGTTATTGCATCGCATGGTTGGCTTGCCAGCACCGGTCGGTATGCTGTTTGCCGCAGTGGCGGTGAAGCTGGCACATGGCGTTTCGCCACGCATTCAGCAAGGATCGCAGGTGGTGTATAAGTTCTTCCGCACCGCCGTGACTTACCCAATCCTGTTTGCCGTGGGCGTGGCTATCACCCCATGGCAGGAGCTGGTGAATGCTTTCACCGTGCAGAATCTGATTGTTATTGTGGCTACGGTAAGCACGCTGGTGGGTACCGGTTTTCTGGTTGGCAAGAAGATCGGCATGCACCCGATCGACGTAGCCATCGTTTCCTGTTGCCAGAGCGGGCAGGGCGGAACCGGTGATGTGGCGATCCTGACGGCGGGCAATCGCATGTCGCTGATGCCTTTTGCCCAGATCGCGACGCGCATTGGCGGGGCAATCAACGTTTCGCTGTCGTTGCTGGTGTTAGCGCATTTCTTCTGATTAGTGTGTTGCCGACTTGCCCCGCCAGGATGCGGGGCTTTTTTATGCTTGATTACGCCGCGTAAACTCCTGGCTGAACCAGTCAATAAACACCCGCACCCGAGGAGATAACTGGCGGTTGCGCGGGTAAAGGAGCGATACCGGCAAAGGAGGAGAAGGGAACTGGGGCAAGATAGGAACCAGAGTGCCGTTAGCCAGATCGGTGCGCAGATGGTAGCGAGGCACCTGGATAATCCCTAGCCCACGACGTGCCGCTTCAACCAGGCTTTCTGCACCGCTGACCACTACGCTGGCAGGTAATGTCAGCTGCTGTACCTCGCCCTCCACTGCGAATTCCAATGGGAGCAGTGTGCCGGTTTGTGAGGAGCGAAAGCCGACCATACGATGGCCAGCTAGCTGTTGGATAGAAGCAGGTGTACCTAAGCGTTGCAGGTAACCTGGAGCGGCACAGGTGACCTCAGGCAACTCTCCCAACCTGCGCGCCACCATATCGCTGTCTTTGAGTCTGCCCACCCGTACCACGCAGTCGATGCCTTCACGCACCGGATCCACCAGCCGATCCCCTTCGCTCATATGGAATTCAATGTCGGGATACAGCGCCAGAAAATCGCTTAGCCCCGGTAGCAGAAAGTGACGGGCCAATGTGCCGTGCACGTCGACACGTAACATCCCCTGTGGTTTGGCCCCGGCAAAGGCCGTTTCGGCGTCTTCAATCTCCGCCAGAATGCTCAGGCAGCGCTGGTAATAAGCCTCTCCGTCCAGCGTTGGGCTGACGTGCCGCGTAGTTCGTTGCAATAGACGCACATTGAGACGGGATTCCAACTGCTTGATGGCATCGGTGACCGTGGAGCGGGGCAAACCCTGCGCCTGGGCTGCCTGGGTGAAGCTGCGCTGTTCCACCACGCGGGTGAACAGCCGCATCGCATCGATTCTGTCCATCTGATTATTCGCATTTTTCGGATAGTTATGCTGAAGATTAGGGGATTATTCGCGTTGGCGAAAGGTGCATGATGTCAGCACTGAGTTTAGCTGCCCGATAAGGATCGAAAAATGACTAACAACATACAGCAAGTAGCCCTGGTAACTGGAGCATCGCGCGGTATTGGGGCCGCCATTGCCGAACGCCTGGCCGCCGACGGTTTTACCGTGATTATCAACTACGCGGGCAATCAGCAACTGGCAGATGAGCTGGTACGTAACATCGAACAGCGAGGGGGCCGTGCGTTGAGTGCCAAAGCCGATGTCAGCGATCCGCAGGCGGTACGCCAACTGTTTGACCGCGTTGAACAGGCGTTTGGCGGTGTTGATGTGCTGGTGAACAACGCTGGTGTTATCGAGTTGGCTCCGGTGGCCCAGATGAGTGATGCCCAGGTCGATCGCCTGATCGACATCAACCTGAAAGGCACCTTCAATACCCTGCGAGAGGCGGCCAAGCGGCTGCGTGATAATGGCCGCATCATCAACTTTTCCTCCAGTGTGGTAGGGCTGTTGCAGCCGGGCTACGGCATGTATGCCGCCAGCAAAGCGGCGGTAGAGGCCTTGACCAGCGTGTTGGCAAAGGAGCTGCGTGGCCGTGCCATTACCGTGAACGCCATCGCCCCGGGGCCAACGGCCACCGATCTGTTCCTCAATGGTAAATCCCCCGAGCTGATCGAACGGCTGGCGAAAATGGCCCCGCTGGAACGCTTGGGGCAGCCGGTGGATATTGCCGCGACGGTGTCTTTCCTGGCTGGTGCCGACGGTGCCTGGGTCAATGGCCAAACCCTGCGCGCCAATGGTGGAATTATTTGATCCTTAGTGATGAATAAATAGGCAGAGCTATTGAGTAATCGATGGTGGTGTAGCACAATTGAGCTACACCTTTTTTGTCATCGCCGAGGTTTGACCATGTCGACTACTACTATCCGCCTGGCTGAAGAACTTAAAGCTCGCGTTGCGGCCGCTGCAGAGAAAATCGGTGTGAGCTCTCACAGTTTTATTTTGCAGGCAATCACCGAAAAAACACAGCGGGCAGAATTACGCCGTGATTTCGAGGATCAGGCGGAAAAGCGTTATGCCAACATTGTCGCTACCGGGGAGACCATTTCCTGGGACGATATGCGCAGTTATCTGGAAAGCTATGTGGCGGGGGATAGTAAGGCAACTCGCCCAGTAGTTAAAAAGCTGGGGGGACGATGACCAAGATCGAGCTGGCGCCAGAGGTCAGGGACGATATCGAGCGTATTCTCGAGCATTTGGCGCATTATGCGGTGGCAGACTCAGGGTTGCGCATTCAGGAAATCCTCCAGGCGATTTCGGTACTGGAACATAATCCGTTGATTGGCCGACCCCTTGAGTCAGGAACGCGGGAGTTGATTATTGGTCAGCAAACACGAGGGTACTTGGCGCTCTACAAATACGTGCCCGATATTGATACGGCGTTTGTTCTGGCCATCCGTAGCCAGAAAGAGCTAGGTTACCCGTTGTAGGAAAGCGCCTGAGTAATCATCACTCAAAATTCCCAATCTTCATCCTCGGTATTTACCGCTTTACCCATCACGTAGGAAGAGCCGGAGCCGGAGAAGAAATCGTGGTTCTCATCGGCATTGGGCGACAGCGCCGACAGGATTGCCGGATCGACCTGCGCCATTGACGGTGGGAACAGCGCCTCGTAGCCCAGATTCATCAACGCCTTGTTGGCGTTATAGTGCAGGAAGGTTTTGACCTCTTCCGTCCAGCCCACGCCGTCGTAAAGCTCCTCGGTATAACGCACTTCGTTGTCATACAGATCCTGTAGCAAATCGAAGGCAAAATTCTTCACCTGCTGACGGCGGGCCGGGCTGGCCTGTTCCAGGCCTTTTTGGAACTTGTAGCCGATATAGTAGCCATGTACCGCTTCATCGCGAATGATCAGGCGGATCAGATCGGCGGTGTTGGTCAGCTTGGCCCGGCTCGACCAGTACATCGGCAGATAAAAGCCGGAATAGAACAGGAACGACTCCAGAAACACGCTGGCGACCTTCTTCATCAGCGGATCGTCACTGCGGTAGTGCGCCAGAATGATGCTGGCCTTTTTCTGTAGCGTGCTGTTTTCCTCGCTCCAGCGGTAAGCCTCATCGACATCCCGCGTTTGGCACAGGGTAGAAAATATCGAACTGTAGGAGCGGGCGTGTACCGCTTCCATAAAGCTGATGTTGGAATACACCGCCTCTTCGTGTGGCGTGATGGCGTCTTCGATCAGCGCCGGAGCGCCGACGGTATTCTGGATGGTATCCAGCAGCGTCAACCCGGTAAAAACGCGGATGGTAAGCTGCTGTTCTTTGGCGGTCAGCGTGGCCCAGGACGGGATATCATTCGACAGCGGCACCTTTTCCGGCAGCCAGAAGTTGCTGGTCAGGCGGTTCCACACCTCCAGATCCTTATCGTCATCAATCTTGTTCCAGTTGATGGCCTGCACTCGTTGCATTGTCATAATTTCCTCACAGCGCGCAGGACACGCAGCCCTGCACCTCGGTGCCTTCCAACGCCATCTGGCGCAGGCGGATGTAATAAATGGTTTTGATGCCTTTACGCCAGGCATAGATTTGCGCGCGGTTAATATCGCGGGTGGTGGCGGTATCGCGGAAGAACAGCGTCAGCGACAGCCCTTGGTCCACGTGCTGCGTGGCGGCGGCGTAGGTATCGATAATCTTTTCCGGACCAATCTCGTACGCATCCTGGTAATACTCCAGGTTATCGTTGGTCATGTAGGGGGCAGGGTAGTAAACCCGGCCAATTTTGCCCTCTTTGCGGATCTCGATGCGTGAGACGATCGGATGGATGCTGGAGGTCGAATTATTGATGTAGGAAATCGAACCGGTTGGCGGTACCGCCTGTAGATTCTGGTTATACAGCCCATGCATCATCACCGAGGCCCGTAACGCCAGCCACTCCTCACGCCCTGGAATGCTGATATTGGCGTTGGCAAACAGTTCACGCACTCGCGCGGTTTTTGGCTGCCACTCCTGCTCGATGTATTTACCGAAATACTCCCCGCTGGCGTAGGTGGAGTCTTCAAAGCCCCCGAAACTGCTGCCGCGGGCTATCGCCAACTGATTAGAGGCGCGTAGCGCGTGATAGGTCACGGTGTAGAAATAGATATTGGTGAAATCGATCCCTTCGTCCGAGCCGTAGAAGATACGTTCGCGCGCCAGATAGCCGTGCAGGTTCATCTGGCCGAGGCCAATGGCGTGCGAAGCCTGATTACCGGCGGCGATGGACGGCACCGAACCGATATCGCTCATCTCCGCTACCGCCGTCAGCCCGTAGATCGCGGTTTCCACCGCCTTGCCGAAGTCGGGGGCATCCATGACTTTGGCAATGTTCAGCGAGCCGAGGTTGCAGGAGATATCTTTACCGATCTCGGCATAGCTCACATCCTGATGGTAACGGCTGGGGCTGTTGACCTGCAGGATCTCCGAGCACAGGTTGCTCATATTGATGCGCCCGGCGATCGGGTTGCTGCGGTTGACCGTATCTTCAAACATCATGTACGGATAGCCGGATTCGAACTGGATCTCCGCCAGCAGCTGGAAAAACTCGCGCGCGTTGATACGGGATTTGCGGATGCGCTTGTCGTCAACCATCTCACGGTATTTTTCGCTGACGCTAATCTCTGAAAGCGGCACGCCGTACACCTGCTGCACATCGTAAGGCGAGAACAGGTACATCTCTTCGTTGTTCTTGGCCAGCTCGAAGGTGATATCCGGGATCACCACTCCCAGCGACAGAGTCTTGATACGGATCTTTTCGTCGGCGTTTTCCCGCTTGGTATCCAGGAAGCGCAGAATATCGGGGTGATGGGCGTGCAGATACACTGCCCCAGCCCCTTGGCGAGCACCCAGTTGGTTGGCATAGGAGAAGGCATCTTCCAGCATTTTCATTATCGGGATCACGCCGGAAGACTGGTTTTCGATGCGCTTGATTGGCGCACCCACCTCGCGGATATTGCTCAGTAGAAAGGCCACACCGCCGCCGCGTTTGGAGAGTTGCAGCGCCGAATTCACCGCGCGGCCAATCGACTCCATATTGTCTTCGATCCGCAGCAGGAAGCAGGAAACCAGCTCGCCACGCTGCTGTTTACCGCAGTTGAGGAAGGTAGGGGTAGCGGGCTGGAAGCGCCCGGAGATGATCTCCTCCACCAGATCCTGTGCCAGAGCGGTATCGCCAGCCGCCAGCCGCAGCGCCACCATGCAGACCCGATCTTCATAGCGTTCCAGATAGCGTTTGCCATCGAAGGTTTTCAGCGTGTAGCTGGTGTAATACTTGAAGGCACCGAGGAAGGTTTCGAAGCGGAATTTCCTGGCATAGGCCTGCTGGAACAGCTGCTTGATGAAGGCAAACTCATACTGTGCCAGCACCGCGGCCTCGTAATACCCCTCATCCACCAGATAGCGTAATTTCTCCTCCAGGTTATGGAAGAACACGGTGTTCTGGTTCACGTGTTGCAAAAAGTATTGCCTGGCCGCCAGCCGATCTTTATCGAACTGGATACGTCCTTCAGCGTCGTAAAGGTTGAGCATCGCGTTGAGCGAATGGTAATCCAGCGTGCCGCTGGCGGGTCTGGTCAGTTCTGTCGTTGCCAAAATGCGGTGACTCCCTGTTGAACGGTGGCGACGTCTTGTGTGGTGCCGAGCAGCTCAAAACGATAAAGCACCGGTACCTGGCATTTTTTGGCGATGATGTCACCGGCGATGCCATACGCTGCGCCGAAATTGGTATTACCTGCGGCAATCACACCGCGCAGGTAAGCGCGATTTTGCGGATTGTTGAGAAAACGGATCACCTGGATCGGTACGGCACCGACGCTGCTGCCGCCGCCGTAGCTGGGTACGATCAGGATATACGGGTGCTCCATCAGCACTTTTTTACTGCCAGCGATCGGGATGCGTATCGCTGGCAGGGCCAATTTCTCAACGAATCTGTGGGTGTTCTCCGAGCTGCTGGAGAAGTAAACCAGCGGATCCATGGCACACCTCAGGAGGTTAGGGCGTTGGCTAACGCGCCAATCTTGTCCGGACGGAAACCAGACCAGTGATCGTCACCGGCGATAATCACCGGAACCTGCTGATAGCCGAGTGATTTAACGTGGTTCAGCGCCTGCTGATCCTGGGTAAGATCGACCACGCGATAGTCGATCCCTTGTCTATCCAACGCGCGGTAAGTGGCATTGCACTGGACACAATTCGGTTTGGTGTAAATAATAATACTCATGATTCGCATTTACCTTTTATCTGGCAGGAAAGGCGGATAGCTCAGAGAACGGCGCATTACATGGACGTTTCTGACGGTGTCACCAGCCTGGGCGTTTTCCCCTGTGGCGATGAATGAATACTATATGTGGATATTTATTTTATCAACATCACTATATGTGGTGTTTTTCGGTTTTTGATGCGCAGGCCGCGCCGAGGCTGGAAAAGCGCTGGGGAAATATTTTTTGCGGTGGGGATTGAGCAGGCCGGGTTGTCCCGGCCAGTAAAATTACTGCCGCATGCTGACGGCCAGGCGGTTAAAGGCGTTCATAATGCTGATGGCAAAGGTAAGATCGCTGATTTCGGCGTCGCTGAAATGGGCTTTCAGGGCGTCAAAGGCGCTGTCCGGTGCGCCGCTCGCCGCAATCAGGGTGACCGCTTCGGCCCATTCCAACGCGGCACGTTCCGCCTCGCTGAATTCGTGGCTGACGCGCCATCCCGCCAGCGTATCCAGCTTGGCGTTGCTTGCTCCCCCTGCACGCAGCGCTTTACCGTGCATATCCAGGCAGAAGGCACAGCCGTTGATCTGTGAAACGCGCATAAACATCAGCTCGATGAGCGTCTTGTCCAGCGGGCCTTTCTCCAATCCGCCCAAGGCGCTCAGCATGGCTTTATAAGGGGCCGGTGACAGTTCGGCGTACTGCAAACGTTGCTTGATCATGTTCTACCTCGGAGTTGCGACATCACAAATGTATGGCGCTACTTTAGCGGCGATATGGTCTATGCTATAGAGCCATAAAATGATTATTTAACCAGGCCATGATGCGTAGCCCTTTGCCCAGCTCCCCCTCACCCCAACCCAATATACGGTTCGAGCTACATAGCGAACACTTGTGTGGGGAGAGGGGGCTAGCCCGGAGCCGCTGTAGGGTGCCGTTGCCAATCTGTGGCACGCTCGGTCCCCTCTCCCTTTGGGAGAGGGCTAGGGTGAGGGGGGACATCAGGCCATGACACGTCATTTCCTTGCTTCCCTACGGCTGGATCACCAACAGGCCGAGCCGCTCTACCGGCAGATCTATCTGCGGATCAAAGACGCTATCGTGCAGGGCACCCTGGTGGCTAACAGCCGTTTACCTTCGGTGCGGGGCCTGGCCAGCGATCTGGGAGTGGCGCGTGCGACGGTTGAGAATGCCTACGGAGCCCTGATGGCCGAAGGTTTTCTGCAAAGCCGCGGCCAGGCGGGAACCTATGTTTCTGCCCAGTTGCTGAAAGTGCCTGAGCGCCGCGAATCGTCAGCGGTAGCTACTTTGTCGACTCCGGCTCCGTCCGCATTCCAGTCTCATCCCGCAGGACCGATTCAGCCTTTCCAGCTTGGCCTGCCCGCGCTGGATGCCTTCCCACGGGCGCTATGGCAGCGCATCGTTGCCCGGCAACTGCGTGGCACCACGATGGCCGCACTGGCGCATCCTCCCCCCAACGGCCTGCTGGAACTGCGTGAGGCAATCGTGCACTACCTGCACCTTTCCCGTGGCATCGTCTGCCAGCCGGAGCAGGTATTTATCTGCGCGGGTTATCAGGCCTTGTTAGAGCTGGTAATTAACGCGCTGTTGCAGCCGGGAGAGGCCGTGTGGTTAGAAGATCCTGGCTATCCGGTTACTCAGCCGATGTTTAGCGCCGCCGGTATGCAAATTGTCCCGGTGCCGGTGGATAAACAAGGCATGGACATCAGCGCCGGTATGATTGCCCGGCCCAATGCCCGCATGGCGGTGCTGACGCCAACTCACCAAAGCCCGTTAGGAGTCACTCTCAGCCTGGCCCGGCGTATGATGTTGCTGGATTGGGCAACCCGGCAATCGGCATGGATTGTCGAAGACGATTACGACAGCGAATGCCGTTACTACGGAAAACCCTTACCGCCGTTGAAAAGTCTCGATCGCCAGGGGCGCGTGCTGTACGCCGGGACCTTCAGCAAAACCCTGTTTCCGGCGCTGCGCATGGCCTACCTGGTGGTGCCAGCAGAACAGGTGGCGGCTTTTGAGCGCTGTAGCCAGTTACGAGGTTGCGGCTGCCCACCGTTGCTGCAAGCCGGGGTGGCCGATTTTATCAACGGCGGGCATTTCTACCGTCATCTGAAGCGCATGCGGCTGCTGTATCGCCAGAGGAGAGCCTGGCTGGCACAGGCCCTGACACAGCGACTCGCAGACTATTTGACGGTGGCTCCACAGGCTGGCGGTATCCAGATGCTGGTTCATCTGAAAGCAGCGTTCAATGATAGTGAGCTGGCGAAGAAAGCCTGGCAACAGGGGCTGTCAATACAGGCGTTATCGGATTGGCAGATGTCAGCGTCAGCTGAGAATGGCTTACTGCTGGGCTTTGCCAACTTCACCAGTTACCACGAGGCAGAGCGCGCGGTAGCCCGGCTGGCGGCGATTATCGAGCGCTGAAAATAAAGCGGCCCACGGAAAACCGTGGGCCAGACGCACATCTGTTGTTATGGTTACTGCGACTACATGGTTAACGCCGGGCCAGCAAGACGCCGAGCACGATACCTACAGCGGCACCAATACCTACGCCCTGCCAAGGTTTGTCTCGCACATAGCTATCGGCATTGCCAGCTACGTCGCGCGCGTGTTGTGTCAGGCTGCTGGAACCGCTGAAGCGTGCACGGGCATCGCGTAATACGCCTTTCGCCTTACTGTGCAGTTCATGCAGTTCTTCTTTGGTTTTGCTGCTGGAATCACGTAAAACTTCATCCAGCGTATCGGCCAGCAGGTTCACGTCCTGATCGATGTCTCGTTCTACTT
The DNA here is from genome assembly GCF_051654945.1 of Serratia sp. (in: enterobacteria). GTDB lineage: Bacteria > Pseudomonadota > Gammaproteobacteria > Enterobacterales > Enterobacteriaceae > Chania. The sequence goes on along the minus strand of NZ_JBOFZA010000118.1, from coordinate 619,566 downwards.
TATCGGTCTTCTTAAACATTCGACTCTCCGTTGCGACACATGTCCTTTAAGTGTAGACCACTTTGGGAAATGTGCTGGCGATCACGTTAATCAATTGCTATCCCCGCGAAAAACTAGGTATTTTTTGGGCTAAATCCCGGCCTGAGGCCCTGGCTACGGGCGCTGTACATTTGGTTACTCAGCGAAACCAATCACTCACGGAAGCGGGTGATTGATTCCTCTATTATCTCCTCAACGGCCCAACCGGGCTTACCGAAAAACACAATCCGAGGGTTTAAAGATGAAGAAAGTATTAGCGCTGATCGTTGCTGCCACCATGGGCCTGTCTTCTGTTGCTTTCGCTGCTGATACTGCGGCTGCACCGGCACCCACTGCGGCTCCTACTACTGCGGCTCCTGCGGCTGAGAAAGCACCAGCTAAAGCGACTCACCACAAGAAAGAGCATAAAAAAGCGACCAAAAAAGCCCCAGAGCAGAAAGCTCAGGCCGCTAAAAAGCACAGCAAAAAAGCGCCAGTAGCTCAAAAAGCCCAGGCTGCTAAAAAGCATCATAAAGCCGCCACCAAACCAGCCCAAAAAGCTCAGGCAGCGAAAAAGCACCACAAAGCCGCAGCAACCAAAGCGCCAGTAGCTCAGAAAGCTCAGGCGGCTAAAAAGCATCACAAAGCAGCAACCAAACCTGCTCAGAAAGCCCAGGCTGCTAAAAAACACCACAAATCAAGCAAAAAAGCCGCTGCTCCAGCTGCTAAATAAGTGAAGATTGCGTAGCCGTCAGGCTCGCGCATCATCCGCTGAATACTCTGACACCCGGACTTCCGGGTGTCTTTTTTTTGGGGCTATATCATGTTCAATCGCTACCTGTTTGAAGTGATCTTCAGTGCCGTGACGCTATGTGGGCTGGTCGTCGCCTGGGAACTGTTCCTGGCCAGCAGCTTCCTGTAATTATTGCGTGATAGGCGTTTCGTGCAGGTGCAGCCAGCGAGATCCTGCGGCAGTCTGGGTAAACACCACGGTAGAATAACGCAGGGTTGCCGGTTGGCCTGGCAGCGTTTGCTTCTCGCGATAGTTGACTACGGCACCCGTCGCCCATTCTGCGACCATCGTCATTTCCTCGATCACAATCTCCAGCCCCGGCTTGGCTGACCGCTGCGCCTGGAAAAATGCCCCCAGTTCTTCAAACCCCAGCTTGCTGCCATTTAGGGCAATCATGCAAAAATCATCCTGAAAGCGCCCCAGCAGCGCCTGTGGTTCCCCGGTCCCCTTGCCCAGCCAGTTGGCGATAGCGACATGGGCATCAATCACTTCGGTAAAATAACGATTCATCAGGCTTCCTGTTTGGCGTTGAGATGGCGCACGATCGTGCGGTTGGCAATACGCAGGCAGAGCAGCATCGGGATCAGCGTACTGGCTGCGGCAAGATAAAAACAGTAACGATAGGCCAAGAGTGGCTCGTTATGGCTGAGCAACAGATTGAGCAACAGGCTGAGCAAGGTTACGCCAAAGCAAAAGCTCAGTTGGCGGTTGATATTCCATAAGGCGCTGGCATCGGCCAACCTGGTGTCGGCAACGGTGAGAAAGGCACAGCTCTGTGCCGTACTGCTACACAGGCTGCCTCCCAATCCCATCAGGGCAAAAGCGAAGATTTGCCAGCTATGCTGCCCGGCATCAACGATCTGCGATAAGGCCAGCATTCCCAATCCTTGCAAAGCACAGCCGGCAATAAACAGCGGGCGCGGGCCACAGCGGTTGAAAACCTTGCCGGTCAGGGTGATGGCGGCAAAAGAAGCCAGTGACCAGGGAACCATCAATCCACCAACCTGAGTAGCCGACATACCCAGCTGGTTTTGCAGATACAGCATGGTCACCAGGCTGACGCCGATGAACAGGCCAGGAATACATTGGTAAACGATCATGGCGACCCGTAATTGCGCATCCTGCATCAGCCGCAGATCCAGCAGCGGGTGCGGATGGCGCAGGCTGTGCCGCAGATAGTGAGCAAACACCAACAACCCGCCGAGCAGCAGGGTTGCTCCCTGCAACAGTGATTGGGGTTCGCTCAAACGGGTCAGGCCCAGCAGGATCAGGGTGAGTGCCAGGCAAGCGCTGAACAGCCCGACAACGTCCAGCCGCTTGATTACGTTGGTTGAAGGTTCGTTACGTAGCCAGCAAATAGCCAGCAGCAGAGCCAACGCCGCCAGCGGCAGATTGCTGAAAAACACCCAGCGCCAGTTGAAGTGATCGACGATCAAGCCGCCCAGTGCCGGGGATAATGCCGGAGCAAGCAGCCCCACCAGCATGATAGCGGCAGAAAGCCCGGCGCGTTCATGGCTGCGAAACAGCTGATAGGTGAGCGTTTGACCTATCGGGATCAGCAACCCTCCGCCCATTCCTTGGATCACCCGCCAGCCGATCAGGGCTTCGATAGAGCCTGCGCTGCCTGCCGCCGTGGTTGCCAGCATAAACAGCACCAATGACAGCAGAAACACTTGCCGTCCGCCAATACGCTGTGCCAGCCAGGCACTGAGCGGGATCACCAGCGTCAGGCCAAGCAGATAACCGTTGCTGACCCAGGCCAGTTGACTGATGTTCGCCTGCAAGGCGTGGCCGATCGCCGGGTAGGCCACGTTGGCGATAAACATGTTGATCAGGTCGACAAAGAAGCCGAGCAAATAGACGATTGCTACTTTAGTGCGATAAGCCATGAAGCCTCCGGTTGAAGGCGTGCAGTGTAGCGGGCAGCAAAGGGCTGATAAATCGGCGCTGAGCGATTACACTGTCAAAAATATTTTGACAGTTGGCGAGTAGGCAATGTTGAATTTAGCTAGATTGGCGATGTTTATCGCGGTGGTCGATAGCGGCAGCTTCACCGCCGCGGCAGAGGCGTTAGGGCAAACCAAAGCGGTAGTCAGTTTTAATATCAAGCAGTTGGAAAATGAGCTAGGCGTCTCGCTGTTGGTGCGCAGTACGCGGCGGCTGTCACTCACCGATGCTGGAGAGCGTTTTTATCCGCGCTGCCAACGGTTGTTGCAAGATGCGGAATACCTGCTCGACGACGTGCGCCGCGATCATCATGGCTTGAGTGGCGTTCTGCGTATCACCAGTACGCCGGAATATGGAACTCAGGTGGTGGTGCCTGCGTTGGCTGCTTTTGCACAGCTGCACCCGCGCTTACGTATTCAGCATGTTTCTTCCTCCTACCATGCGGATCTGATTTCCGAGCGGTTTGACGTGGCTATCCGCCTGGGGCATCTGGCGGATTCCAACCATCATGCGGCGCTCATCGACAACTTCAAAATTGTGCCGGTGGCGGCTCCGGCCTATCTGACTGGCCAGCCGATTTCGTCATTGCCTCAACTGGCTCAGGCCAGTTGGTTGGCCCACAGCCGTCTCGCTTCGCCGCTGAGTTGGCAAGTGCTTACCCCTGAACGGCAGGCGGTATTGTTCAAGGTGGAAGGCGACGCCAGGCTAATGGCCGATAGCGCTACAGCGTTGCTGACTTTCGCCTTACAGGGGGCCGGTGTGGCGCTGTTGCCGGCATGGCTGGTACGGCCCGTTATTGCTAACGGGCAATTGTGTCACCTGCTGCCGGATCACCAGTTCCCGGCCCAGAGCATCTATGCGCTCTATCCCAATACACGCCATGTGCCGGAGAAGGTACGGGGGTTTATTGATTTCCTGCGGGCGCGGGTAGCCACGGCTGAATAAAGGCCAGCACAGCCGCGATGGCCTGCCGGTGGGCGCGTTCACGCTCGGCAGGTGCAGATCCACAGATAAAGGCTTCCCCTTCCTCCGCTAATATCTCTGTGGCGGCGGGGGTACAAAGTTGTAGGAAATCGAAGTGATTACTGCCCGGCAATACGATGGCCTTGATCGGCTGCTGCCCACTATAGGTTGCCAGCGATTCAGCCCCCAGAGTTTCGGGATCGTTGCCCGGCATAAAGTGCTGTGCGGCGATGATCAGCAACGGCGCACTGATTTTCCGCAGGCTGGCCGGTTGCAGATAAGGCACCATACCTGGGTCCAGGGCGATGGCAAAGCGGATGCGGGCATCGGTATAATTGGCATCAAACGCCGAGGCAGAGAGACTCTCTTTGTTCACACCGGCATAAAACAGGCAGTTAGGAGAGCGGGGTTGGCGTTGGCAACCGGCGATGAAATCCTTTAACGCCACCTGACCGCCAATCACGGAGATGGCGCTGTAGCCACCTTTGGAATGACCCGCCACGCCAATGGCCTGCGGGTTGATGCGCGGCTGCCAGGTGTTGTCCTTGAGCATCGCATCGATCAGTGCCGAGATATCGCGCGTTTGCTGCCACAGTTCGATTGATTTTACCGGGATGGAATCACCGCTGGTGCTGCCCGGATGATTGGCTGCGATCACAATCATCCCTTGTTGCGCTAATGCGCTCGCCAGCCAGGCTTGGCTGCTGTTGTTGCCTCCGCTGCCATGGCTGATAATCAGCAGTGGAAAATGCCCGGTGGCGGGTGGGGCGTCCGGCAGCGCTGAGGTACCTGCAAATACCGGCCTGCCACCGACCTGTTGCGGCTGGCCTTGGGCGCTAGTGGGATAATAGATGCGGCTGACCAAGGGGCGATCGCCGTTATAAAACGTTTGCAGACGGCTGGCAACCTGCCAGGGGGCCGCCGTGGCGACACTGCTAAACAGCAGGCACAGGATCCAAAACTTTTTCATCATTGCTCCTTAAAAGGCAAAACCAGACCCTCGCATCGGCGTTCTCTTTGCGCGACCTCGATCGCGATCTAGGTCGTTAAGCAATTGTTTTAGCTGACTATGCTCTCTACACTGGGGCGTTGCCGATTAATCACCGAGGTTTCATGCCGCTTATCCCGCTGTCTTTTCTGTTCAGTCTGTTGTGCCTGGCGTTGATTGTACGTCTTGGTTGGCCGCAGCCGCGCCGTTGGTTGTTACAGCTGTTGCTGTTGATCTGCGCCTGGCAAAGCCTGCTGGTGGGGATCCGCTTTGGCTATCAGCAAACTTGGGTGGCCACGCTGCAACCTTTGGGAGCGGCTTTGATCCCACCGCTGTGTTATCTGGTACTGATGTTGCACGCACGTGGGCCGATGGGTTGGCGCATCGTTGGGCATCTGGCGTTGCCGCTGTTGGTGATCTTGGCGCAGTGGCAAGCGTTGATCGCCTTGGATGGGCTGATCATTATCGGCTATTTGGGCTACGGCGCGGCTATCTTGCTATACCTGCGGCGCGGTGAGAATGCCTTACAGCAGGTACCGCTGGCGGAGAGTTGGTTGAGTTATCGCTTATGGTGCGGTTTAGGTGCCCTGTTGATCGTCTGTGGTTTTAGCGAACTGGCGATCGATCTGGATTATGTGCTGTTTGCCGGGAGCCATGCTGGTGCTCTGGCAGCCTTTGGCAATGTGATGGTGGTGGTGGGAGTCGGATTGGTACTTGGCCGTGATCGCCAACAGCCTGAACCAGAGGAACTGCCCCAGCCAGCTATTGCTTCAGAGGCCGTAACCGAGGATGACGAACACTGCTTTGAGCGGATTAACCAACGGCTGCGGCAAGACGATCTCTATCTGGAACCGGCGCTGAATCTGGCCCGGTTAGCGCGCAAGGTGGGCATACCCGCACGTAAAGTTTCTCAGGCGATCAACCAGCAGGCGGGGATGAACGTATCCCAATACGTCAACCAGTTACGCATTCAGCAAGCGGCCCTGATGCTGAGCAACAGCGATCGTCCGGTGACCGAGGTTATGCTGGAGGCCGGTTTTAGCACCAAGTCCAACTTTAACCGTGAGTTTTTGCGGGTTCAGGGGATGAGCCCCAGTGAATGGCGTAAACGGCAGTTGGGAGACCTATAGCCACAGATTATTCCTAAACCAGAATCCATACGGATAAATTAATTGTTTCATCTCCTGATTGCGGTAAGGTCGCTTGGCTATCCAGAACTGAGAGGAGAAATCGATGTATTTACGGCCGGATGAAGTGGCTAAGGTGTTAGAGAGTACCGGTTTTGAGCGTGATTATGTCACCGATCAGGCCTACGGCTTTCGCAAGGGCGAGCATTATGTCTATGTGAATCGCGAAGCGCGGATGGGCAGAATGGCGCTGGTGATCCACCCGGCGCTAAAAGAGAAGAGTATCCATTTTGCCACCCCCACCTCGGCGGTGCGCACCAGCGAGCAATATCTTGAGTTCCCGCTGGATTTAAGCGGCGACACGCCCAACGCGCGTTACGGTATTCCTCATGGTTTCAGCTCCCGCGATGCGCTCTCGCGCTATCTTTACAGCATGTACATGTAAACTCTCCCCCGTTGCCGGGGGAAAGCTTCACCAGTTTGTCAGCGCTTCCCGGTTATAGCGTTCGTTATAGGCACGACGGAACTGCGCCAGCTCAAACGCATCCAGATCCAGCTCGGCAAAGTAAAACAGTGCCGCTTCGGTATGCTCGGCATGCAGCTCCGGCGACAGCCCGGCGCGTATCAGCGTTTCCCGCCACAGGCCAATCTGCTCATCATCCGCCTGTTTGACAAACGTCAGGTAGATAAACAGCAAATAGGCAGCCTGATGCATCTCTTCGGTGTAGCCGTTGTTCAACATGCGGATAAAGCTTTGGCTATGGCGGTTGCCCATCTCTTGCAGCATGGACTCCACCAGCATTGGCTTTATTTTCAGCAAATGCGCCAGTGAATCTATCGCCTTGCGGGTGTCTGAAGTCAGGACACGATAACCAATAATGAAAACTACGATCAGGGCGGCGATGATGATCCACGTCATGTCAGTTTTTACCGTCTTGGTGCGCAGCTTACGCGCCCGAAATTGTCAGTGTTGCTCGCCGCTGAAATTGTCTGCGGCCCGTTGTTGATTATGGACATGGCGATTAAAGGTGGCGGCATCTTGTGCCAGCGCATCCAGATGCGCGCCCAACATCTTGATCTGCTTGACCAGGGCATGCTGTTCCGGCACTGAACTGGCGGTGCTCAGTTTGTTTAACAGCTGTTGATTCTGCATGCGCAGGGTGGTTTCACGCCGTTGCGCTTCGGCTAACTGCTGTTGCAGGGCCTGATAACCTTGCTGCCATTCCCGGTGCTGCTTTTCGAAGCTGGCTTGTAACTCATTCATTGCATTCTGAAACTGGATTTCCAGCTCGCGCATAGTCATGGGTTGGATCCTCTGCGGCACTCAATAATGGCCTGCAGTATAGCGAAAACCGTTCATAACCTCACCCGTTGCCGCGAATTCCTCTCTTGCAACCTCGGCAAGGCGTCATACAATCAACACATTCTCCGCAATAGAAGATCCCCCGTTTCGTCAAATCTCCCGAGAGTGGTACGCAATGAGTAACGAAGAGAAAGATGTTTTTGAACAGGCGATGGCCGATGTCCAGCCGTTATCCAAGGGGCAAGCCACTCTGTACCTCAAGCAGCAGGATACCGTCGATAAACGTGCGCGTCGGGAAGCTCAGGCGTTGCAGTTTGAGAATTTCCTCAGCACCGGCTTTCTGGACATCATTCCCTGCGATACGCCGTTGGAATATAAGGGCGAAGGCATTCAGCAGGGCGTGCTGGACAAGCTGCGCCACGGGCATTATCCACCACACGTCAGCCTCAATCTGCTGCGCCAGCCGGTGGAGAACTGCCGCCAGGCGCTGTTCCGCTTTATCATCCAGGCGGAGAAAGACAGCCTGCGCTCGTTGCTGATCGTGCATGGCCGCGGGCGTACGGATCAAAGTCATCCGAATATCATCCGCAGCTATCTGGCCAAATGGTTGGGGCAGTTTGAACAGGTGCAGGCATTTTGCCGGGCATTGCCGCGCGATGGTGGAGAGGGGGCGTGCTACGTAACCTTGCGTAAGTCTGCACAGGCCAAGGCCGATAACTTCGAACGCCACGCCAAACACAGCCGTTAAGCCGCATCTCCGGCAGCATCGCTGATCAAATGATTGAGGAAGCGTTGCAGGACATCCGAAGGAAAATCGTTCTTGCGCCAGAACACCCCGACGCTGCCTTTCTGCTCGAGACGGGGGAGCGGCAGAATAGTGAGCTGGCCCTGAGCGGCATAGCGAGCGGCCAGCCGCCATGACAGAATGGAAATCATCTCGCTGCTCTGAGTCATGCCTAAAGTCACACTCATTGATGCCGACTCAATATGATCGCTGGGCAACATCACACCCTGTTCCACCAGCGCGTTATCGATACTGACGCGGATCGGCGTACCGCTTGGCCAGACGATCCAGCGATAGGCCATCAGTTCCTCCCAGGCAATGCTGCTGCGGCTGGCCAGCGGGTGCTGCGTGCGCGCGACGAAACATACCGGTTCGGTATACAGCACGCGGTAATTGAGCGGCAGTTGCAGGGCGTGACCGCCAATGCGGCCAACCACCACATCGATCTTGCCCGACAGCAGGTTTTGCAGCAGTGGCGTCATCACGTTTTCCACGATTTGCAGGTGCACGCTGGGGTAATCATCGACCACCGCCAGAATCGCTTGGGTTACGCAGTCGGTCGCTACCGGTGAGCAGCCGATCAGCAGGCTACCCTGGCCCCCCTGTTTGAAACGGATGATGTCTTCACGCGAGCGATCGAGATCGTTAAGGATACGCCGCGCGTGCTCCAGCAGCAGTTTGCCGCCTTCGGAAGGCCGTAGCCCTTTGCTGTGGCGTTCAAACAACGTGATACCCACATCTTCCTCCAAGGCTGACAGCCACTTCGACAGCGCAGGCTGCGTGATATTCATCATCTTGGCCACCTGAGTCAGGTTGCCTTGCTCACCGAGACACATCAGCAGGCGCAGATGATGGATTTTGAGGCGCTGAGTCCAGTCTGCCATTTGTCATAACCTCCAGGTTATCGCCAGGGCGGAAATGCCATTATCTTTTCACATTAGCCTCCCACATAGTATTAACAAGTTAGCAACACGCATCACAAAAACAATAAAAGACCCTATATCCAATGAGGCAATCGGTCATGAATCCTACTTGTCGGCTTAATATCCAGGATGTAATTGATGCAGCTCCAGTCTCGGCGTTTCAGTGGCGTGTACTGGCATGTTGTTTTTTGGTGGTCACCATCGACGGTTTTGATACCGCCGCCATCGGCTTCATTGCTCCGGCTATTCGCCAGCAGTGGCAGTTGGATGCGGTGCATCTGGCTCCGCTGTTCGGTGCCGGTTTATTCGGCCTGACGCTCGGTGCGCTGCTATTTGGCCCGTTGGCAGATCGTTTTGGCCGTAAGCAGGTCATGCAGTTTTGCGTGGCGTTCTTTGGCTTGATGAGCCTGCTGTCTGCCTTTTCACCCGATATGAATACGCTGACGTGGCTGCGTTTTCTGACCGGCTTGGGATTAGGGGGCGCGATGCCGAACACCATCACCCTGACCTCGGAGTTTTTGCCCAAACGGCGGAGGGCGGGATTGGTGACGCTGATGTTCTGCGGCTTCACCATCGGTTCGGCATTGGGTGGGGTGGTGAGCGCGCAACTGGTCCCCTTGATAGGTTGGGAAGGCATTTTGGTGATTGGTGGCGTCCTGCCGCTGGCCTTGCTGGTGGTGCTGTGTTTCGCACTACCGGAATCCCCCCGCTATCTGGTGCTGCGTAATCGTCGGCCGGATAGGGTCGCAGCCATGCTGCACAACATCACTGGGCAAGATTACCGTCATGCCACGTTCTACCTGCCGGAACAACCTGCGGTGAAAAGCTCGGTATCGGCTTTGTTCCAACGCGGTGTATTGCCCGTCACGCTATTGCTGTGGTGCGTGTTCTTTATGAGCCTGATGATCGTCTATCTGCTGTCTAGTTGGCTGCCAACCTTGCTCAATAACAGCGGTATCGATTTGCAGCACGCTTCATGGATCACCGCCATGTTCCAGGTTGGCGGCACGATTGGTGCCATCGTCATCGGCCAGTTGATGGATCGCCGCAATCCCTATTGGGTGCTGGCGACCAGCTACGCCATCGGCGCACTGTTTATCGTACTGATCAGTCTTTCACAAGGGACGATGTGGGGTATGGCCTTTGCGGTGCTGGGGACGGGCATTGGGATCAGCGGTTCGCAGGTGGGGCTGAATGCACTGTCCGCCTCCCTGTATCCAACCTTGTGCCGCGCCACCGGGATCAGTTGGGCCAACGCCGTTGGCCGCTGCGGGGCGATTTTCGGCTCGCTCGGCGGTGGGGTGATGCTGTCGTTTAACCTCTCGTTTTCCACCATTTTCATGTTTATCGCCATCCCGGCTTTGTTAGCCGCCGTCGCACTGGCCTTGCTGTTCAGCCAGGTACGCAGTGTCCGCCAGATTGCCAAGGCGCAGATCGCCCGTGGATGAAGTATTGATAACCCAAAAGGAGCATGTGATGTCTGAGTTGACACCGGCAGTAAAGCAGCAGCGAGCCGATTTTTATCAGCAAATCGACGCGATGGATCTCACGCCGCTGTGGGAGTCTCTGCACAACCTGGTTACCCCCTTACCTAATGCCGGGTGCGTGGCCGCATTATGGAAATATCAGCAAATTCGGCCTTTCCTGCTGCGCAGCGGGCAACTGATTGGCGCCAAAGAGGCGATCCGCCGGGTGTTGGTGCTGGAAAATCCGGCACTGCGGGGCAAATCCTCCATTACACAATCACTGTATGCCGGTTTGCAATTGATCATGCCCGGCGAGATCGCGCCCAGCCACCGCCATACCCAATCGGCGCTCCGGTTTATTGTTGAAGGCCAAGGGGCGTTTACCGCCGTTGAGGGTGAGCGAACCACCATGCATCCAGGGGATTTTATCCTGACCCCGCAGTGGCAATGGCACGATCATGGCAACCCGGGCGAACAGCCGGTGGTGTGGTTGGACGGGCTGGATTTGCCGCTGGTGAACTATCTCGGCTGCGCGTTCGCCGAAGGCTTCCCACAGGAACAGCAGCCGGTGACGCGCCCGGAGAATGACTACCAGCCACGCTATGCGGCCAATATGCTGCCAATGCGCCATCAGGTTGGCAACTCGTCGCCGATCTTCAACTATCGCTATGACCGCAGCCGTGAAGCCCTGGATCAACTGCTGCGCAATGGCCCGTTAGATGAATGTGACGGCATCAAGCTGCGCTATGTCAATCCAGCCACCGGCGGTTCGCCGATGCCAACCATTGCGGCCTTCCTGCAATTACTACCCAACGGATTCAGCAGCGCGAAAATCCGTACTACGGACAGCACGATCTACCATGTGGTGGAAGGGGAAGGCACCGTCACCATCGGCAGTCAGACATTTACCTATGCCGCCAAAGATATTTTCGTCGTTCCTTCCTGGCAACCGCTCAGCTTTGTTACCAACAGCGAAAGCGTGCTGTTCAGCTTCTCCGATCGGCCAGTTCAGCAAGCGCTTGGGCTGCTGCGTGAAGCACGTGGATAACTTGAACGACATCATTAAAGGAAAATCACTATGAGCCAATATCTGTTTACTCCCCCGGCTATCACCGCCGTTCCCGTCGTCGGTAGCAACAGCCTGTTTCCCGTGCACCGCGTGTATTGCGTTGGCCGTAACTATGCGGCCCATGCGCGTGAGATGGGGTTTGATCCCGATCGTGAACCGCCATTCTTTTTCTGCAAACCCGCGGATGCGGTAGTGCCGGTAGCCGATGGGGAAAGCCTGACGCTGGCGTACCCGGCGCAAACCGACAACTATCATTACGAAATCGAATTGGTGGTGGCTATCGGCAAGCGTGGTAGCGATATTCCGGTCGAGCAGGCGCTGGATTATGTTTACGGCTATGCCACCGGGCTGGATATGACCCGCCGCGATCGGCAGATGGAGATGCGCAAGATGGGGCGCCCGTGGGAGATTGGCAAAGCTTTCGATTATTCTGCCCCGATCGCTGCCATCCATCCGGCAGGCAGTGTGAAAGATATCGATCAGGCAGAGATTTGGTTGACGGTCAACGGTGAGGATCACCAGCGCAGCGGGATCGGTAACCTGATCTGGTCGGTGGCGGAAACCATCAGCTATCTGTCCGGTTTCTTTGAACTGCAACCGGGCGATCTGATTTATACCGGCACTCCGGAAGGCGTTGGCCCGGTGGTTCGCGGCGATCGGATCGACGGCGCAGTTGCAGGATTGACGCCCATCCAGGTCACTATTGCCTGACAGGGGGCCAGCATGAAGCTCTACAGTTTTTTTAACAGTTCGGCTGCTTATCGGGTACGTATAGCCCTGGCGATAAAGGGGCTGGATTACCAGAGTGAAGCCGTCAATATCCGCGTAGGCGAGCAGTTGAACCCGGCCTATCGACAGTTGAATCCCATTGGGCTGGTTCCTGCGCTGGTGGATGATAGCGGGCTGGCGTTTGGTCAGTCACTGGCGATTATTGATTATCTCGATCGCCGTTACCCACAACGGCCGCTATTGCCGCAGGAAGAACGCGCGCGAGCTACGGTGCTGGAGATCGCCCTGGCGATTTGCTGCGATATTCATCCAGTCAACAATTTGCGCGTGCTGCGCTATCTGACCGATGAGCTGGGGATTTCAGAGGCCCAGAAGAAAACCTGGTATGCCCATTGGGTTGAGCAGGGGCTGGCTGCCGTCGAGAAGCTGCTGGAGAAAGCGGACTCCGGTGACTATTGCGTAGGCCATGCCCCTACCTTGGCGGATTGCTGCCTGATCCCGCAGTGGGCCAATGCGTTACGTATGGGATGTGATTTGTCGGCTTATCCACGCTGCGCCAGGGTTTATCTTGCCTGCAATGCGCTGGCGGCATTTATTGCAGCGGCGCCAGAACAGCAGCAGGACGTTATCCCGGCTTAAAGCAATAATGAGACCCTACAAGTTTTCTGCTGCTGACGGCGGCTGGAAATGCGTAGGGCAAACATTGGGGAAAAATCATGAGCAAACAGGCAACGGCAATTGTAGTCGGAGGTGGGATTGGTGGCGCAGCTACGGCGCTGTCTTTGGCGAAACAGGGCATCAAGGTGTTGCTGCTGGAGCGTGCCCATGAGATCGGTGAAATTGGGGCTGGCATTCAGCTTGGCCCTAACGCTTTTTCGGCACTCGACAGCCTGGGGGCGGGGCAAGTTGCTCGTCAGCGCGCGGTGTTTACCGATCATATCTCGATGATGGATGCGGTCGATGGTAATGAAGTGGTGCGTATTGATACCGGGCAGGCGTTCCGCGAGCATTTTGGCGGGCCTTATGCGGTGATCCATCGCGTCGATATCCACGATGCGGTCTGGCAGGCGGCACTGGCGAATCCGCTGGTGAGTTATAAAACTTCGACGCAGGTGGTGGATATCCGTATCAACCCGCACGATGTGGAAGTTTTCGATAGCGAGGGCAACCGCTATCAGGCCGATATCCTGCTGGGATGCGATGGCGTGAAGTCGGTAGTGCGCGCCTCACTGTTGAATGACAGCCCACGGGTGACCGGACATGTGGTTTATCGTGCGGTGATTGACGCGGCGGATATGCCAGAGGATTTGCAGATAAACGCGCCGGTGCTGTGGGCCGGGCCGCATTGTCATCTGGTGCATTATCCGCTGCGCGGCGGAGCGCAATATAATCTGGTGGTGACCTTCCACAGCCGCCAGGCGGAAGAGTGGGGCGTTACCGATGGCAGTAAAGAGGAGGTGTTGTCCTATTTTGCCGGCATTCATCCGCGTCCACGCCAGATGTTGGATAAGCCGACCACCTGGCGTCGGTGGGCAACGGCCGACCGTGAGCCGGTGAGTCAATGGGGCAACCAGCGCGTGACATTGGTCGGAGATGCCGCGCACCCGGTGGCGCAATATATGGCGCAAGGGGCCTGCATGGCGCTGGAGGATGCCGTGACGCTCGGGGAAGCCATCGCCCATTGCAACGGAGACTTTGCGGCCGCTTTTGCGTTGTATGAGTCGGTGCGTATCCCGCGTACGGCGCGTATCGTCTGGTCTACCCGTGAAATGGGGCGGTTATATCACGCCAAAGGCGTCGAGCGCTCGGTGCGCAATCTTTTGTGGCAGGGCAAATCGCAGGCAGAGTTCTACCGCGCGTTGGAATGGCTCTATGGCTGGAAGGAGGAGAACTGTCTGCAACCCCGTTAGAAGGCCAGGAAATGGCGGCGTTTTGCGACGCCGCCATAGGGGAAAGTTAGCGTTTAAACCACTTATAATCCAGAGAGTAACGGCCAGCACCGGTGACGGCAAGCAGCAGCAGGCCGGCGATAATGCTGATGTTTTTAAAGAAGTTGATTTCATTGCCGATCATTTCAGCCCCGCTCATGCGCCAGAACGGGTGGCCGATAAAGGCCGTGCCCAGCACATACAGCGCATAAATGATGGCTATCGGCCGGGTGAAGGCCCCCAGCACGATGAAGATACCAAAAATGAACTCCACTACCACGGCGATCACCGCGGCCAGGTAAGGCATCGGCGTACCGTAGCCCTCCATCGCCGTAACCGTGGCACCAAAGTTGGTGAGCTTCATCCAACCGAAAATAAGAAACAGGATCATCAGCAAGATTCTGGACAACAGAATGGTGCCGTCTTTTATACTTTCGCTCATTGTTAACCCCTTTGCCACTACCCAAAATAGGTCGCTGTACCTGGTAAATAGTAGATCAACTTCACATTTTATCTAGGGAGGCCGCCTAAGGGGATTAACGGGATTTCAACAGACGCCGAAGTCATCGTCCTCGTGATACAGGTTCACTTCGTTGGCCTGCACTTCGGTGCGCTGCTCAACCCCCAGTTCGACCCAACTACAGATCAACGCCTCTCCGTCCTCGTCGATAACGGTCATCTTTGGCCCACCGGTCTTACGCTGTACAAAATCACCCACGGTAAATGACATCTCTCTGCTCCTGATCTGTTGGGGGAAACACTGAGTATAGGAGGTCGCAGAAAATATTGTTGCGTAGCGGCACTGCGGGCTGAGCTCGCGTTGAAATGACGTTTGTACCTGAATTGGTTAAGTATTATGCTGATGGCAGATTAATCACTCTGTTTAGGGACTCTCATGACGATTGAAATCCGCCCGGCGGTAAAAGCCGATGCCAAGTTGATTCTGGATATGATCATTGAACTGGCCGTGTATGAAAAAGCCCGCGATGAGGTACGCACCAACCAGGCAGAGATCGAGGAGAGCCTGTTTGGCCCCAACGCCTGCGCTGAGGCGCTGATCTGTAGTGTGAACGGCGAACCGGCAGGTTATGCGGTGTTCTTTATGAGCTATTCCACCTGGTTGGGCAAGAACGGTATCTACCTGGAAGATTTGTATATCACGCCCAAGTTCCGTGGGGCGGGAACGGGCAAAGCCTTGCTGCGTCATATCGCCCAGCTTGCCTGCGAGCGCCGCTGTGGGCGTCTGGAATGGAGCGTGCTGGACTGGAACCAGCCCGCGATTGATTTTTACCTCAGCATTGGTGCCGCCCCGCAGGATGAATGGGTGCGCTATCGTATGGAAGGTAAGGTGCTTGAGCAGTTCGCCATGTCTTGATCTGATCCAACCAGCTTACACGAAGGGGCGCTGCAAGCTGCGCCCGTCTATGTAATCAATGAGTTAGATAGCATATAATATTGCTATCCCAACAAATTCAGCCACTTTTTCATCAATCTTTCCTCCTCTATATTGCCTCTTGTCCTGTGAGGTTCCCTACAACGGCCTTCGATGGGAGGTGCTTCCTCGTCTGGTTACACTAGGGCCAAGAAAAATAAGGAGGTCTTATGCGGGACATTCAACAGGTTTTGGGGCGTTGGGGTGTGTGGGCACGGGAAAGCTCTTCTCTGGGATATTCACATATCGCCGCCGGTTTTAAAGGGCTGCTGCCGGGTAGCACTAAACAGCAGGCTTCTTGCTGTGATGAGGATGGCTTGGTGGTGGATCGCGCGGTGGCTCACCTGCAAGCCATACGCCAGCCGGAGGAGTTGGAGCTGATCTTGCGTTATTACGTTTATGGTCAGTCCAAATCCGCTATTGCTCGCGGCTGGAAATGTTCGGAAGGCCGGGTCAGGCAGCAGATGCAGGTAGCAGAAAGCTTTATTGAGGGGTGTCTGGTCAGTCAGAATATTCGTTTGGAAATGGATAGATAAATAGTTAACGATAATAAAAATAACGACATTTAAAATTGTATTAATTACTACCCCGCAATGCGGGGTGGTTTTGTTATTTTAAATTAATGACAAAAAATAATTTAATAAAAATGTATTCGCTACGAGTTTTATCTAGTAAATTGATAGCGTGGTTATTGCGTTTCGCAGTTGATAAAAATATTTTTAAGAAATAGGCTTCTCGCTACGAAATATATCAGCTAGAGTGCTATTACTGGTTTAACCCAAGGTGATGCACTCTTATCAATAGGGTTAAATCTGGAGGCGCTATGAGCACCTTGCGTATCAATGAGTTATTTGAATCCAGGTTAACAGCCTGGGCAGATGAGAATAATATTAAATACACCTTGGCTAATGTGAACTTTACGGAGCAAGACGACCTGCATCTGGAACCGTTTATTGCTCCCGAGCCTGCGGTGGCGCTAGGTATTTCCCAAGAGGTACAGACCTACAGCGGGAATTACCAGATTAATATTGTGATCAAAAAAGGCGCTGGCGCGAAAACGGGCTACCAACTGGCGGAGGAGATTATCACCTTATTCCCCAGAGGATTGGTGCTGGCGGATGAGGCGTTTAACTGTTACGTCAATGTTGGCGGGAATATCCTGCCGGCGATTGCCAAAGATGAATTATATACCCTGCCGGTTACCATCGGTTATTGGGCCGGGTATTAACGCTACAATAGAGTAGTCAACATCGCTGGGAAAATATTTTCCGGCAAATCAACCCCACCGCCATCCGGCGGTTTTTTTATATCTGAAATTGGAGAATTACCATGGGTTTTGCATTACCAAATGGCGCCACCGTATTTGCTGGCGCGGCAACAGCACCGGGCGTAGTCACCACCGCAGTCAGCAATGCTAACGGCGCCGTATTTACCGTGGCCACCGGCCACACTCTGAAAGTGGGTGACATCGTGTTGGTGCGCTCCGGCTGGGGCCTGATCGACAGCCTGGTGGCCAAGATCACCGCTCAGGTGGATACCAGTGTCACCATTGGCGCGATTAATACCACCGACGTGAGCTTCTTCCCGGCCGGTGGCGGCAAAGGCTCCTTGCAGAAGATTTCCAGCTGGACGCAAATCCCTCAGATTACCGAGGTCGCACAGTCCGGCGGCGATCAGCAATACGTGCAGGTGCAGTTCCTGGAAGACGATCGTCAGCGCAACCTGGCTACCTTCAAGGCGGCCAAAACGCAGACCTTTACCTTTGCGCACGATGCTTCCCAGCCGATCTACAGCCTGCTGCAGGATGCCGATCGCAATGGCGTTACGCTGGCGTTCTATATGCATGTGCCGAAAGCCAAGGAGCTGCGCTACTGGTCTGCGGTGCCGGCTTTTGATCCGCAGCCAACCACTGCGGTAAACCAGGTGGAAACCGTGCAGGTGGCGCTGGCGGTGCAGTCTTGCGATATGACGTTCTATAAAGTGACTGCTTAAACCCGTCTATTTCCCCCTCAGGCTGGGTTGCCCGAGGGGCTAATAGGGATCAGTTAACACCTGTAAACGAGGAAATCATGGTTGAATTTAAATTAAATCCAAACCCGACCTTTAAGGCGGATGTCGCCGTTCCACGCCCGGGGGAAGAAGATGGCGTTCTGAATTTTACGTTTAAACATAAAAAACGTACCCAGCTTGAGCAGTTGGAAAAGTCCTTGCGCGAAACCCTGGATCACCAGAGTGAAACGGGTATTTACAGCAATGAGCCGATGGCGGATTTCTTGTTGGAAATCTGCGCGGGCTGGGCTCTGCCTGACGAATTCAATCGCGAAAACATGTTGGTGCTGTTGGACAACTACCCGCGGGCGTTTGATTCCATTGCCACCCTGTTTACCCGCGAACTGATGGCCGCACGCGGAAAAAACTGATAGCGCTTGCCGAAGCGTTCTATACGCCAGAGCCCGCCATTGAAGATCTCGGCGCCTTTGGCCTGAGCGTTGCCGATTATGATCCGGTGATCGTTGAAATCTGGCCCGATATCTGGCCGGCGTTTCAGGTTTTTCAGGCCATGGGAACGCAGTGGCGCATAGGTATGCAGGGCGTCAGCGGGTTGGATTATAACTGCCTGCCCTGGCTGATGACGCTTTATGGCGTGAGCGATGAGGCAAGCGCGTTCAGTGATATTCGCGTAATGGAAAACGCAGCACTTAAGATCATTCACAGTAAATAACTACTTGCACCAGCGCTGAGCTGGTCGGAGGGCCGTATGGCTAACTCAGATTCTATGTTGCTGCGTCAGAACATCAAGGAGATGCAGCAGAACAATAAAGATTTATCTCTTGTTGCACGCAACTTTGTGGCTGCCACTACCACGATGAAAGCGACGGGCGAGTTATTTAAACTTGGGATCCGGAATACTACTGAGAGTTCCAGCCCTGGTGGAATGCTATTGGTTTCGGCGTTGCATGATTTAACGAAAACAATCAATGGGGATAGGATCAGACAAGAAAATATCCGTAAATCATTGCGTCGATTGCCGGATTATGAACTTAAAGCCGAACCGAAAAAAGAACCTGGTTTGCTGAGTGACTATATTTCAGATAAACAGGCAGAGGCCGCTAGAAAAAGCTGGCAGAGCTATGTGGAAACCGCGACCGATATTTCTGCTGCGGTGGTGCAGGTGGCGAAAGCCAGCCATGAAGGATTGACTGAAATCCTCACCCGATTGATGACCACCGGCCGATTTAGCTTCCACACCTTTTCCTCTTCTATTTTGCAGATGTCCGCCGGGCTATTCAGCAAAATTATTAGCGGGTTTGCGGTTGATAAGGCGGTGAAATGGATCGATTCAACCTTTTTCCCTGCGGCGGATCCTAATAAAACGGCTACGGAAAATGCTGCCAAAATGCCAGCGAGTGGAGCCGATGCAACTGCTTTGGCGGAGGCTGAGGGCGGAGCAGCAACAGGTGACTCCACCAAAGAGAAGTTGAACGGTGATTTGAAAAGCTGGGATGAGTATTTCGCAAGCGTCACCGATGGTTATAAAGAGCTCAATATCATTGGCCAAGCGTTCCACAAAGGATTTTCTGACAATTTGACCGAATTGGTGACGACCGGTAAAGCCAACTTTAAGGAGTTTAGCACGTCGATGATCACCATGATTGTCCAGGTCATTAACCAAATGCTGGTGGCTTATGCCATACAAGCAGCGATGGGATGGATCAAGGGGGCGTTCAGTCCCGCAGCGGACGCAGGATCGGCAAATAACGCCTTCTCTTTGGGCACATACGACAACTTATCGTTTGATTCAGGTGGCTATACCGGCGACGGCGGCAAATACGATCAGGCGGGTGTAGTGCACCGTGGTGAATTCGTGATGACCAAAGAAGCGACCCAGCGTATCGGCGTTGGCAATCTCTACGCCATGATGCGTGGTTACGCAGATGGCGGGCTGGTAGGCAACAAAGCCCCGATGTACGGCTTGGCGGCAGAGCAGGGCGGCGGAATTACGGTTAACAGCACCGTGGTAATGAACAATGACGGCCCATCAAATGCGGCCAATGGCTCTTCTGCCGGTGGCGGCATGGGCAAACTGGTGCAGGGCATCGTCAATCAGGCGATCACCGAACGCCTGGGCAAAGAGCTCAAACCGGGCGGCCTGATCTGGAATGCTTCAGGGGCTCGCTGAATTCCCTTTTAAATCATCAATAGTAACAACCGCAGTCTGGCTCCAACCCTGACTAGTTTCTCCTTATCTCCCCCTCACCCCAACCCTCTCCCCAAAAAGGAGAGGGAGCTGCTGCGGTGCTGTGGTCAGGTACAGAAGCTCACTTGTAGCACGGTCAGTCCCCTCTCCCTGTGGGAGAGGGTTAGGGTGAGGGGGCCATACGGTGACTGGCGGTTATTACTGCTCGGAGTTTTTATGCTTATCGATACTTTCCAATGGCAAACGCAGGCCTCGCCTACCGGCAACTTTGCCCATAACGTCAGAAGTGCGCAGTTTGGCGACGGCTATAAACAGGTCAGCAGCAATGGCCTGAACCAGGCGGTACAGCAGTGGCAGTTGGCCTATACCGGCCATCCTGCCGTGACGCAGTCGATGCTGACCTTTTTAAATCAACACGTTCTGGTGGCCTTTTTCTGGACGCCGCCCAACGGCAAGAAAGCGCTATTTCGCGTCAAGTCGGATTCGATTTCTGTCACGCCGATTGCGCGCAATGTGGAAGCGTTGAGTTTTGCCTTTGAACAAGCCTTCGGCGTATAGGTGCAATCATGTCATTTAACAGTGAAGTGCAAAAGTTGGTGCCAGGGGAGGCGATCCAGCTGATCGAAATTGATGGTACCGCCTTTGGCGCGGCCATCATGCGTTTCCATGCGCACAATATTCCCCACACGCAGGCCGAGATCGCGGCGGCAGGCAACGATGCCCAGCGGCTGAAACCGAAGTCGATCTGGTGGCAGGGCAACGAGTACGAAGCCTATCCCTACGAGATCACCGGTCTGGCGGCAACCAGTGACGGTTCGCAGCCAACACCGAGGCTCAGCGTTGCCAACCTCAGCAATCTGGTGACCTCGCTGTGCCTGACCTTCAACGATATGGTGCAGGCAAAAGTGCGGGTGCATGACACCTTTGCCAAATACCTGGATGCGGTCAATTTCCCCGCGGGAAATGCCCTTGCGGACGCTTCGCAGGAGCGGGTGCAGGTGTTCTATATCGACAGCAAAAGCACCGAAACCAACAGCGTGGTGGAATTCCAGCTCTGTACGCCGTTCGATCTGCAAGGCCAGCAACTGCCATCACGGCAAATTCACGGGCTTTGCACCTGGTGCATCCGGGGCTGGTACCGCAGCGGCAGAGGTTGTGATTACAGCGGCAGCGCCAGCTTTGATAAGGACGACAAACCGATCGACGATCCGGCGTTGGACGTCTGTGGCGGCCGGGTGTCCTCATGTAAAAAACGCTTTGGCGATGCGCAACCCCTGTCCTTTGGTGGCTTCCCAGGCTCCAACCTGCTAGGGAGGTAATGATGCAGGCTGACATCATGCAGGCCATCTGTGAGCATGCCGCAGCGGAATATCCCAATGAGTCCTGCGGTTTTGTGGTGCAGAACGGACGTAAGGCACGCTATCTACCTTGCCGCAATGTAGCGGAAAACGCGTTGGATAACTTTGTTATTTCGCCACAGGACTACGCGCTGGCGGAAGATCACGGCGAGATCATTCGCATCATCCACAGCCACCCTGATGTGCCCGTACTGATCCCTTCAGAGATGGATCGCCTACAGTGCGATCATTCGGGCATTGTCTGGGGCATTCTCTCTTGGCCCGAAGGGGATTATACCGAGGTGGTGCCACGCGGTGAGCGCCCGTTGGTGGGGCGTAGTTGGCTGTTGGGTCATGCCGACTGCTGGTCATTGATCCGCGATTACTATCGCCAGGAACACGGTATCGCGCTGAACGATTACTCGGTGGAACACGAATGGTGGATCGACGGCAAAACCCGCCTGTATGACGATCACTGGTACGACGAAGGGTTCCGGGAGTTTCAGGGGCCGATGCGCGCGGGCGACATGATCATGATGCAGGTTTCGGCCCCGGTCACCAACCACGCGGGCATCTATCTGGGTGACGATATGATGCTGCATCACCTGTTCGGCCAGCTCAGCCAGCGTTATCCCTACAGCGGATATTTTCAGGAGCGGACGGTACGAGTAGTCCGCAGGAAGGAGCTTCTATGATGCAAACAACAAGACTGATCCGGTTGGGCGGCCAACTGGGCAAAAAGTTCGGCAAAACTCATCGGCTGGTGGTGGCGGATACGCGCGAAGCGCTGCGCGCGCTGTGTATTACGCTGCCCGGCTTTGAGAAATTCATGATGAATGCCCATAAGGACGGCGTGCAGTTTGCCTTCTTCAATGGCCCGCAAAATATCGGCCTGGCCGAGTTTGCCACCTCTAAAGGCAGTGCTGATATTCGCATTATGCCGGTGATTGCCGGGAGTAAAAACGGTGGGATGTTCCAGATCGTGATCGGCGTGGCGGCGTTGGTCGGGGCATTCTATACCGCAGGTTGGTCGTTGGGTGCGTGGAGTGGTGCTCTTGGTGCCTCGGGAGCGACAGCGACGCTCAGTGCCTCCGCCGTCGCGGCCGTTACCAACTTAACCCTGTTGGGTTCAACGATGGTACTAGGCGGTGTAATGCAACTGATGACACCACAGCCCAACTTCGGCATGTCCTCTTCCCAGTCGGTAGAAAACAAGCCGTCCTATGCCTTCGGTTCACCGGTCAACACCACGGCGCAGGGCTACCCGGTGCCGGTGTTGTACGGCGAACGGGAAATCGGTGGTGCGGTAATTTCTGCCGGTATCTACGCCGAAAATCAGCAATAACTCCCTTTAGGGCAATTTTCTCCAGGTCGCATTCGCGACCTTTTTTTATGGGCGCAATATGACAAAGATACTTATTCATGGGCGCAAGGGCGGTGGTGGATCGGCGCATACGCCGGTTGAATCCCCCGATGATTTGCAGTCCAACGCTAAAATCAAAATCCTGCTGGCGCTGTCCGAAGGGGAGATTGCCGGTGAGTTGGACGGCACACGCATCTTGCTCGATGGCACCCCGGTACATAATCCCGACGGCAGCGAAAACTTTACCGGCCTGAAATGGGAGGTACGTAACGGTACCCAGACTCAGGACTATATCCAGGGTATGCCGGATGTGGAGTCTGAGACGCCGGTCAACGTCAAGCTGACCACCACCAACGTCTGGACCAAGACGCTCACCAATACCGATATCGATGCGCTACGCATTCGCATGGGTTTCCCGGCGCTGTTCCAGCAGGAAGATAACGGGGATATGAACGGCTCGCAGGTGGAATATCTGATCGAGCTTTCTACTGACGGCGGAGCCTATAAAACCGTGGTCACCGGCACGTTAAAGGGCAAAACCACCAGCCTGTACGAACGCGATCACCGGATTAATTTGCCGAAAGCGAGCACTAGCTGGACGCTGCGCATCAAGCGCATGACCCCAGACTCAACCAGCAGCAAGCTGGTAAACACCACCCAGATCCAGACCTACACCGAGATCGTGGACGCCAAGTTCCGCTATCCCAACACCGCCTTGCTGTTTATCGAGTTCGATGCCCAGCAGTTCAGTTCAGTGCCAAAAATTACGCTCAAGCCGAAGGGTAAAATCATCCGCGTACCGGCCAACTACGATCCGCTGGCGCGGACCTATAGCGGCAATTGGGATGGCAGCTTCAAGTGGGCCTGGAGCAACAACCCGGCCTGGGTGTTTTATGACATTGCGCTGGACAAGAATTATGGCTTAGGCAATCGGATCACCGCCGCCGAGATCGACAAATGGGGGCTGTACAGCATTGCGCAGTATTGCGATCAGCAGATTGATGATGGCTTAGGGGGCGGAGGTAAAGAGCCGCGTTTTATGTGCGACGTATATATCCAGTCGCAGCAGGATGCCTATACCGTATTACGCGATATCGCCGCCATCTTCCGCGGCATCACCTACTGGGGCAACGACCAGCTGTTTGCCTATGCTGACATGCCACGCGATGTGGATTTCGTCTATTCGCGGGCTAACGTCATCGGTGGCGAATTTGCCTATGCATCTGGTTCTTACAAAAATCGCTATACCTCGGCATTGGTGAAATGGGGGGATCCGGCCAACCATTACGCTGACGCAGTGGAAGCGGCTTACGACAACGAACTGGTGAAGCGCTACGGCGTCAATCAGACCGAAATCACTGCCATCGGTTGCACGCGGCGGACAGAGGCTCACCGCCGTGGGCGTTGGGCGATCCTGAGTAACGCCAAAGATCGTACCGTCAGCTTTACCGTTGGCCTGGACGGCAATATTCCGTTGCCTGCGCGCATCATCGGTATTGCGGATGCCATGCTGGCAGGCAAGGCTAACGGTGGGCGCATCCATTCCGCGCAGGATCGCGTGGTGGTGCTGGATCGTGAGGTGACCTTTGGCAAGGGCGATCGCCTGATCGTCAATCTGCCGGACGGCACGGCACAAACTCGCACCATCGCCAGTATTGCCGCGGATAAGCTGACCGTAACGCTGACCGCTCCGTTCCGCCAGCAGCCTGAGGCTGAAGCGGTCTGGAGTATTGATTCCGACAGCCTGGCGATCCAGCAGTTCCGCGTGGTGTCGGTACAGTCCAACGATGACGGCACTTTCGCCATTAACGCCGTTGAGCACGATCCGGATAAATACGAGTTTATCGATAACGGCGTTCGCCTGGATACGCCGCCGATCACCGTCACGCCACCAGGAGCGATGCCTGCTCCGGCGAACATCGTCATCTCGCGTTACGACTACGTCAGCCAGGGGATTAACGTTGCCTCGATGCGTGTGCAGTGGCGTGCTGTTGCCGGTGCGGTGAACTATGAGGCCCAGTGGCGCAAAGATAATGGCAACTGGGTGAACGTAGGATCAACGCCTTCGCTGGGGTTCGATGTTAACGGTATTTATGCCGGTAACTACGACGTACGGGTACGAGCGGTGAATGCGGTGGGCGTTTCCTCGCAGTGGGGCCACGCCGAACCGAGCTATCTGGCAGGGAAAGCCGGTTCACCACCCACTATTATCTCGTTGACGGCAACCAAGGACGTGGTGTTCGGCATCCAGCTGTCCTGGCGATTTGGCCAGAACTCTGCCGACGGCCTGAAAACCACCCTGACGGTAGCCACCCGGCCAGATTTCGCCGACGAACGCTTGCTGGCCGACGTGCCTTACCCACAGCATCGCTATGACATGCAGGGACTGCGTGCCGGGCAGGTGTTGTACTTCCGTGCGGCATTCACCGACAAAACCGGCAACCAGTCCGATTGGAGTGAGTTTGTACGTGGGATGGCCTCGGATAGCGCGGACGTGGTGCTGGCACAAATCGCGCAAAGCATTACCGAAACCGAACTGGGCAAAGATCTGTTGGAGAAGATCAACAGCCTGCCTTCGGATCAGAACGTCCAGGATCTGGCCGAGAAAATTGCCCAGGCGCAGGCCGATATCGAGGCGAACAGGGACGCGCTGCAAGGAGATGTCGACACCCTGCAAGCGGCGCTGAACAAGGTTAACGCCGAGCTGGCCGGCAGGAATGCCGATCTGAGCAATGCCGTCGAGGTGCTGCAACAGGATTTGACGCAGCTGGGCAAAGCCGCCATCGAAAATAGCCTGACCATCGAGCATAACCGCCAAAACCTCTCGCAGGCCCAAGAGGCGCTGAATAGCGACATCAAGGACGCCCGTGGGGAAATTGACAGCACTCGAGCCAACCTGGTGCGTGCGGATGCTGAACTGCAAGCCAAGGTCGATGCTCTTACCGGTGGCACCAACGCGGCTATAGCCGAGGTCGTTTCGCAAATCACCCAATTGCAGGATGGCGACCAGCAGTTAGCCAGCAAGCTTGACGTGGTGATTGCCAAGGCTGACGGGAACGCCGCGCAAATCGCGCAGGAGAAAGCGGCGCGTGTTGATGCCGATGGGGCGTTGGCCAAGGATATCAGCTCGGTTAAAGCCACGGCGGATAATCAGCAGGGTTTGATTATCAAGCTGGAGCAGGCGCAGGCCGATGCTGATTCGGCACTGGCTAAAGTAGAGTCCAACGTCTCCGCCAATGCCAAGACGATCGGTGCCAACAAGCTTGAGCAGGATAAGGTTAATTCGCAGGTCACGCAGAAAACTGAGGCACTGGCCGATCAGCAGAAAACGCAGGGCCAGCAGCTCAGCGGGCTGACTTCTGAATTTAGCGAGAACCGTGCAGAGGTCACCCAGCAACTGAAAACGTTGGCGGCGACCGATTCGGCCCAGGCTCAGCAGATTTCCGGGTTGCAAGCCAGCGCGGGCAGCAACAGCGCGGCTATTCAGGCAGAGGCGAAATCCCGAGCCGATGCCGACGGTGCGTTAAGCCAGCGGGTTGATGTGATCCAGGCTACCGGCCAGGACAATGCGGCCGCCATCACCCGTCTTGGACTGGCGCAAACCGATGCCGAAAGCAGCACGGCTAGCCTGCAACAGGCTTTGGAGGCTACGGCTAAGGCGAATATCGAACAGGCGCTCAAGCAGGATAATGATGTCCAACGTTTGGACGAAAGTAGCGCCCGGCTAACTACGGCACAAACCGTTTTCGCCGATCGGCAGCAGGCGCAGGCTCAGCAGATCACGCAGTTGGATGCGAACTTTGGTGACGTATCTGCGCAATTGCAGCAGGAGATCACCACCAGAGCCAGCGAGACTGGCGCGTTGTCGCAACGCTTTGACCACCTTAGCGCAGATGTCGGCAGCAATCAGGCCGAGGTGAATCAGCGTTTGCAGGCGCTGGTAGACAGCGGCAGTGCGCAAGCCTCGCTCATCACGGGGCTGGCAGCGGCCAGTGGCGAGAATCAAGCCGCGATTGCCACTGAATCGCAGGCACGGGCTACGGCGGATGAAGCGCTTTCCCGGCAATTGAACTCGCTGGATTCTACCGTTGGGCAAAATGCGGCGGCCATCAATGAACGGTTACAGACGCTGGCCAATCAAGACTCGGCTATGGCGGAGCAAATTGGTTCACTGACGGCAACATCAGGCGAGAACAGCTCAGCGATCGGTGAACTGAAGCAGGCGCAGAGCGACTCGGCCGGTTCGCAGGCCACGCTCAGCAGCTCTTTAGAGGCCATCGCCAAGGCGGATATTGAGCAGTCGTTAAAGCAGGCTGAAGACGTTATCAGCAATGATGTCGTCACCGCATCGATCAAAACTCAGCAAAACGTGATGGCGGACGATCAGCGCGCCCAAGCGCAGCAGATCACCGAATTACGGGCGAGCTTTGGTGATGTTGATGCGCGTTTGATGACGGAACTGACGGTACGTGCGGAAGCCGACAAGGCGTTATCCCAGCAGGTGACCGCGCTCGCAGGCTCCGTTGGGGACAACAATGCCCAACTCAATCAGCAACTGCAGGTGCTGGTGGATACGGACAGTGCCCAAGCCAAGTTGATAAGCGATCTGACCAGCCGAACAGGGATGAATGAGGCTTCGCTTACCTCCCTGAGCCAAACGCTGACCGATAGCAATAGTGCGACGGCTCAGCAAATCGGTGCTTTGCAATCCGCCACCGGTGACAATGCTTCGGCCATTATCTCGCTGTCGAAAACCGTGACCGATAACCAATCGGCAACGGCTAACGATATCAAGCTATTGAATACGGCGGTGGGTGATAACAAGGCTGCGGTCCAGCAGGTGAGTTCTGCGCAGGCTACTTTGGATGGCAAGGTATCGGCAACCTGGTCAGTAAAAGTTGAAACCAGCAAGAAGGGGGAAAGCAGCGTTGCCGGCTTGGCATTGGGGGTGGATGACGCAGGGAATCGACAATTCCTGGTGCGGGCTGACCGATTTGCCTTGGTAACCAAAGACGAAGGGAATGTGGCAGTTCCTTTTGCCGTGCAAAATGGCCAGACGTTTATTAACTCGGCGTTTATTGCAGATGGGACGATTACTAATGCGAAAATCAGTAACGCAGCAATAACCACGGCCAAAATTGGTGATGCTCAAGTAGATACGTTAAGAATAAAAGGTAATTCAGTTATCGTACCTGCGGCATTTGAGTGGCAAGGGGGGGCATATGCTAACGATACTGAATATACCATTATTGATGGTGTGATTTCGTTGGACTACGGTGCCCAATTGATTATGGTGGCGGCATTAAGGCAAAGTTACTTTAATACTGAGCGACATACGAGGGCGATGCTCTATTTGAATGGTAGCCAGGTTGCTGATTTTTCTGCTGGAGCCCCTAATGATAGCCCTGTCATGATGGCGACAACCTATGCCAATGCTGGCGTACATCGGTTTACCATAAAATGGTGGGCGTGGAAGGATGTGGTTTTAAATAAGGCGACATTAGCCGTGTGGGGGGCTATGCGATGAGTGAGAAATTCACGTTCTATGATGGTAATGGATTGATTAGACAATTTGCCACATGCCGTCGATGTGATGCAGAACTAACCGCGCAATTCAATAAATGGTTTTTTTATGATGGCCATATTGACGGCGAGGAATTCTATTTTCTTAATCATAATAAAACTGCACGGCCTGATTTAATCAGGTTTGATAATGGAAGGTTAAAGGGTGTACCTAAGGGCACGGTTTTCCTTATCGATCAGCAAGAGTATGTCTCAGACGGAACTGATGTAGAAATTAATTTTAAACATACCGGTAACTATAGGATTTCATCTAATCCATTTCCAGCTAAACGATTTGAGGTGATTGTTGACTATGAAATTAACGGCGAGAAAAGACTATAAAGAGGAACGGCGTAAGGTATATATGGATGTGGGTGATCAACTGGATGCTATTTTGGAAGTTGTAAAAAAGCTTAAAGAGAATGGGATGGCACTTCCAGAAAAAACTGAACGTTGGATTTTACATTGTAACGAAATTAAGACTTCAATAAGTAAATAATTATTTGCTAAATATTTTTTTTGCTTTATTAAGAGGAGCGTAATTCTATGTGGTATAAAACAGGTACTATTAATTTAACCGCCAATAACGCAACTGTAACCGGAACTGGCACTACGTGGGCAGATGCCAAATTTGGCGTAATGCCAGGTATGATTTTATTGGCCCCTGATAATAAGCTGTATGAAGTTAAACAGGTTAATAGCAATACCTCGCTGACTCTGAACAGCAACTATGCAGGTTCAACGGCCAACGGGCAGAGCTACGCCATTATTACCACCTACGAGGGTGATATCAGTCAGTTCTCTGCCCGC
Source organism: Serratia sp. (in: enterobacteria) (assembly GCF_051654945.1). Classification (GTDB taxonomy): domain Bacteria; phylum Pseudomonadota; class Gammaproteobacteria; order Enterobacterales; family Enterobacteriaceae; genus Chania. The sequence continues at coordinate 590,826 of NZ_JBOFZA010000118.1, read as the reverse complement.
TTTGCGGGAATGCTGACCTTCTTCCAAGGTAGCCGCAATGATACGGTGAGCTGGTTCACTGGTTCAGGGGATATGATCTTTACCAAGGATGACGGCACAAAATTGACTGTGCCGACGTTGGCGAAGATCCAGTCAGACTATCTATCTAGGTCATCAACGGCTAATCAACATGTAGCCGGATCTGTATCATTTAGCCAGCCGATGGGGGTGTCTCTTAGTACTTCGCCTGGTTTTTTACCTCGTGCGCAAGGTGCTTGGGTAGGTTGGAATCGAATGCAAGCAACACCTGGCTATGCAGACGGTGCAACTGAATTTATGAACCACAAAGGGACTCGCCCGGGAGGTTTTAACTTTTGGAACTCTGATGGTACAACAGCTGATATTCTAACCATAATTGGTTCAACAGGGAATATAACAACTAAAGGAGCCTTAACGTCTGTTGGCGATCAGCATATGCAAGCGAGTGCAAGTACGTCTAATCTCTTGTTGCGTTTTCGTGATCAATCTAATGTTGAAAAAAGTTCTATTTATGCGCAGACAGACACAGGGCAGTTAAATATTCGATGGAATGGCGTGGCAAACTCAGCTACTTTTAGAACTGATGGCTTTGTTTCCTTGTCTAACGGTCTGACATTTAATACGGCATATAATACAGCGGCATCAGTTCCTGATCTCGGCGGATTACCTGTGATTTTTAGGGGGCCAAATACCGGGGGAATATCTTCTGGAACCCCGAATACGGTAAATATCGGAACTCCATTTGGTTTTGCTGTTGTCCCTACATCAGAAGATGGATTGGCTGAAGGAGTTGAAAGAGGAAAACCCGTTTTCTCTGTCAGTGCTCGTTCTGGCATCGTTTATGCGCTTAATGACATCAAGGTAGGATCTCAGTCAGTTCTAAAGGCTGGAGATGGTGGGATTGGAGGTTCAACTTCGCAAACAGTAACGGATAATACTGCTGCAGGTGTTAACCAATTTTTCCGTTTTAATGCGAATACTTCAGGTGCGCCAAGTGCGAGCGCATGGGCTGGTGTCATGGGTGGGTATGATGGAGCATCCCGTTTTAAAATGGCATGGGCCATGGGCTCGGCAACTGTAGATCTGAGAACGCAAGTAAGAGCGCCAAATGGTACTCTCTCATCATGGTTATCCTTACGGCACAGTGGGAACACAACTGTAGATGCTAACGGCTTTATTAAAGCAGCTTCACCAATCGTTAAACTTTTCGGTACCGGTGAGAGCGAACTGAATGACCAAAGCCAAGGTGTTACCACTGAACGTATCGGCAAGGGGGTTTATCGTGTGTCCGGCGTTCGTGGCTTTAATGCTGACGGGGCCTGGGGCGGCGCTGGAAACGGCATCGAAATCCCGGTTGATGACAACAAACGCCCGTTAGTATGGGTAGAACCCAAAGTTTTACCAGATGGTGATATCGAGATCCGTACGTATCATCGTACGTATGACACCGGCCCATATCCAGCGCGTAATATCGAGGCTATGGATAGTGGAGAGGTTGGCCAGCAAAAGCAGCCGATCTTTATTGAGATGCCGGATGGTACACCGATTGATATCCCTGAAGGGCGATTTATTGATTTACGTGTTGAAATGCCAGTAATTGATGAACTTGAGCCAATATGTGATCTGGAATCAGTTCCAAGTTAATGGTAATTGATAAAGTTAAACCAGAGTAATTTCTTTGATGCTCACGTATAAAATAGAATAGGTGTCGTATTAATTATATTTTCAATATCTTTTTTAACGATTTTCATCTTTTTATTTTGGTTTGATAAATCATAAATCTTTATAAAGGTAAGTTAAGTATAACCCGCCGAGTGCGGTTTTTATATTTTTGGAGTTAATATCTATGTGGTACAAAACAGGCACTATCAATTTAACCGCCAATAACACAACCGTAACTGGTATAGGCACTGCGTGGGCCGATGCTAAATTCGGCGTGATGCCAGGTATGATTTTATTGGCCCCCGATAATAAGCTGTATGAAGTTAAACAGGTTAATAGCAATACCTCACTGACGCTAAACAGCAATTATGCAGGTTCAACGGCCAGCGGGCAAAGTTATGCGATTATCACTACCTACGAGGGTGATATTAGCCAGTTCTCCGCCCGTTTTGCGGCAATGCTGACCTTCTTCCAAGGCAGTCGCAATGATACGGTAAGTTGGTTTACCGGCTCAGGGGATATGACCTTCACTAAAGATGACGGTACAAAATTGGTTGTGCCGACGTTGGCGAAGATCCAATCGGATTCCGTATCCAGGACATTGAGCGATGACCAAAAAGTAGCCAGTACTGTCTTGTTTTCAAAGCCAACCAGATTGTCATCAATCGCGACTATCGGTTTTACCCCATCAACGCAGGGTGCATGGGTTAGCTGGGGGCGTGTTGGTGCGGGCGATACGGAAGGCTATAATGGCGCAACAGATTTTATTAACAATAGAGGTAACGGAGTTGGTGGGTGGAACTTTTGGAACAGTAATGGCACAACTACCAACTTGGCAGCAAAAATAAGCCCTAATGGATACATAACTACCGTTGGTGGGTTAATCTCAACTGGCGATCAGGTTATGCAAGCTGGGGCGACGACACCTAATTTGCTAATCAGGTTAAAAGATGTTTCTGGTGTAGAGAAAGGGGCTGTTTACGCCCAAACAGATACCGGAGCCATGAATATCCGCTGGAATGGCACGGCCTATACAATGGCTTGTCGCGCAGATGGTCTGGTCTCAGTACCTAAAGGCCATATTATAGCAACTGCATTATCAACACCCCAGGATGTTATTGATATAGTTGCGGCTAACAGCGCACCAATAACATTTCGTGGTACAGATTATTCTGGGTTTGATAAACCCAATAATTATAGCATTGGTACTTGGAACGGATTTTCGGTTATTCCTACAATTGCAAATGGTTTAGGGGCAGGGGTTGAACAGGGGAAACCAGTTTTTTTTGTTAATGCTAGAGCAGGGACTGCGCACGTTTTAAATAATTTATACATTGGGACTAAGAGCGTTATTAAATCAGGTGATTATGGTCTCGGTGGAGATGTACTAGGCGCTAATAACTTAAGCGATACGTATAGGTTTACCCATACGACAGGCAAGGCGGAAACTACATTTTTCTCTTATGAAGCGTCAAGTGTAACGGCTACAGTTGCTGCTGGTTTACCGGTTCCTGCATGGATAAGTAATAATACTTGGGGATTCGGTTTAAGAATTCTTAGAGCAAACTCTGCTCTTACCCAAAGTGTTGATATTATTCTCAGTAATAATGGTCGGATGGGGTATCGCTATTATGGTAATGGTGGAAAGGATTATGAGTTCTTCACAACTGGAAATACCACCGTAGACGCCAACGGCTTCCTGAAAAAAGCCTCCCCGATCGCACGCCTAACCAGCAACCCAGAAAAAATGAAAGACGAATTCCTGGATGGTTTCACCCTGTCCGGGCTGGCGGCGGTCAATGGCGAAGCCGCAGGTGTTACCGCTGAGCGAGTCTCAGTCGGCGTATACAAAGTGACAGGTTCGCTAGGTTTCGCCCTGGAAGGCTGGAATATCGAAGTCCCGCAGGACGTCAATGGCAATCGCCTGTGCTTTGTCGCGACCGAAGCCGACGAAGACGGCACGATCACGGTCAAGGTCAGCAAACGCCGCTTTGATATTGATACCGCAGCGATTGTTGCTGGCGAGCCGATGGATATTCCGGAAGGGCGCTGGATCGATCTGCGTTTGGAAATGCCGCCGGTTGAGGAGGTTCAGTGCGAACCAGAACCAGAAAGCAACGACGGTGAAATGACAGCCGAGTAAGTGGTATTGGCGGTGAAACGGTGTTGTTCTGTCGTTGCCCAGAACCGTTTTGCCGTGAACAAGTTTGAACAGTATTGGGGGGAGGCAGCCTCCCCAATATTGGATGTTTTAACGATGTTTAACGCAGTGAACAGCCATTACGCAGCGGGTTTTTGTACCGCCAGGATAAAGATCATCGGACGCTCTTTTTCTTCATCCAGTGTCGGGTTATCGGCGATCTGTTGAGCAGATGGACCCCATTCATTTAAGTAACGGATGGTGAATCCTTGCTGTACCAGCAAATTAATGTAGGTGCCCAGCATACGGTGTTGTTTGATCACCCCTTCCGCCAGCCAGTTGGAAATACGTTTTCCTTCTTGCTGATAACCATTGATCGGCCAGGACTTTTGCCCTACCTCATCCACTAACCAGCCCTGATGCTTTGGCGCAGTATAAATCGGGTGCTCGGCCGTAAAAATAAACTCCCCACTATTCACCAATGCCTGATAAACGGTTGCGAACAGCTTACCGAGGTCTTCGATATAGTGCAGCGTCAGCGAGCTATAAACCAAATCGAAACTGGCCGCCGGGAGCTGTAGCGCTTCCAGATCCTGCTGGCGGTATTCAATCGCCGGATCCTCGGTCATCACCTTCGCTTTGCCCAGCATCTTCTCTGAAAGATCCATTCCCAGCACCCGATCCGCACCTTGCTCACGAGCGCTGCGGCAGAACCAGCCGTAACCACAGCCAAGATCGACCACCTTTTTGCCCTGTAAATCTGGCAGAATGCTGCGGATGGTTGGCCATTCCGGCGCGCCATCCAACCCCTGCACCGAACGGCTGAGTTGTGCATAGCCGTCGAAGAAGGTCTGATTGTCATAGATATTTTGTGACATAACGTCTCCCGTATTCAATAAACCGCATAGTAGTGCGGTGTGTTAATGGTATTCGTTCGGCAATCCGACTACCAACAAAAATAGGGCATAATAGGGCTACCACAGAATAAATCAGGAGTTTGGGTGAACATTATTTCGGTGCGTCGGGAGCCAGCCTATCTCGATATGGCTATCGAGTATTTCCAGCGTCAGTGGGCCTCGCCGGAGACCATGATGCTCTATCAAGATTCAATTACCCGTTGTATCGGCGCAGAAAATCCATTGCCACAGTGGTATTTATTGCTGGATGGGGAAAACGTTGTGGGTTGCGTAGGGCTTATCACCAATGACTTTATCAGCCGCATGGAACTGTATCCGTGGCTGTGTGCGCTGTATGTCGATGAGCGTTATCGTGGGCAGGGCTGCGGCGCATTGTTGGTCAATCACGTAGCCAAGGTCACTGGCGAACTGGGATTTCACCGTTTGCATCTGTGCACTGACCATGTTGGCTACTACGAAAGATTGGGTTTCAATTTTGACGGGCCTGGTTATCACCCGTGGGGTGAGTCATCACGGGTCTATTCACTGGATCTTATTTAAGTGTGCCCAACCTTGCGAGTAGGGTTGGGCTAGCAGCTTACTTTGGCTGGTTCCAAGGCATTTTGGCCAATAGTGTCGCCATGCCGCAAAACCCGCTGATCCCGGCAAACAGCAACCCGGCACCGACAAAACCGGGCAACAGGAAGAACAGGGGAGAGCTTGCATAGCCCAAGATCGTCCCTGCCAGAATCAAGGAACCCGCAGCAATCTGCACCTGTCGCATGATGGGCAGCGGCTGGTTCTTACCCTTCACAACATCCAATCCCTGTTGTTTCCATCCATTGATGCCCCCCTCCAGCAGGTAAACCTTTGCTGGTGTTGCGGCCGCTGCCAAAAGCGCTGCGTTTTGTGCCGTACGGCGGCCAGACTGGCAGTGAAAAATCACCACATCCTGTTCGCTAAGCGCCTGCGGATTCCCACCTTTCTCAACATCGGGCAACGAGAGTAAGCTGGCCTGGGCAATATGCTCGTGGGCATATTCATCCCCCCCGCGTATATCTACTAGCCGTGCTCCCTGCATGATTAATTTCTGCGCTTGCTGTGCTGTGATGGTTTCTACGTTCATGGCGTCCTCAGGGGCAATAGATGGCTTTTAACGTGCTGATGATTTGCTGCACGGCGCTATTTTTAATCGAGTAGTTGATGCGTTGCCGGTCTCGGGTACTTGCAATCAACCCTTCTTCGCGCATCTTGGCCAGATGCTGTGAAGTGGCGGAAGGGCTAAGCCCGGTAGCTAACGCCAACTCACCGGCGCTGGTACCTGGAGCATCCACCAGCATGCAAAGGATCAGCAAGCGGCGGGGATTGCTCATGGCTTTGAGCAGGGTGGCTGCGGCATCGGCACTGGCAAGCAGTGAGGCGTTTTCTTCATTCATAGTTTATTTTAGTGTTTACTAAATTTAGTAAACACTAAAATATATAGGGAGAAAATGCACGTACTTTTTCGATGGCGTGCCAAGCAGATGGCTCCGATGATCAAAGAGGTGAACCCGCTAGAGAGATCTGCGCGTCAGGCCTTCATAAATCAGCTTAACGGCGAATGCCCCAATCACCACGCCGATGACCCGGCTGGCTACCCGTTGCATATTGGCATAGGAGCGCCGTACCGCTGGCAGAGAGAATGCCTGGCTGAGGAAAACGCGCCAGATTACCGAACTGAGCACGATCCCTAACCAGGCGCTCAGTTTGGCCCAGGTAGGCGTTGCAGCGTTTAGTGTCACGGAGAAGATGCTGATGAAAAACAGCACTGTCTGCGGGTTGGAGAGATCGGTGATCAGGCCCCGGCGAAAGAAGACATGCCAAGGTGCACTGAGCGGTTGTTGCAGCGCAGAGGAATGTGGAGTGGTTTGCTTACTCATACTTTTATAGGCAAACCACAGCAGATACAGCCCGCCAACGACCTTGATGACCGAGAATATCCCCTCACATTGGGTGATCAACGTAGCCATACCGAACAACCCCAGCCCCGAGTAAATCGCATCGCCCAGCGCCACGCCAAACCCGGTCAACATGCCTGCCCGGCTACCGGAGGCCAGACTGGTTTGTACCACGACGAACAGGTTAGCGCCGGGGTTGAAAAAGGTTAATACAAACAGGCCGATCGTCAGGGTTATTGCATGCAGCGGATCCATCTCGGCTATCCTTGAATTGCGCCCAAACGCCAATGATATTGTGAGTCCTGCTCAAGAGATGCGAATCGCATCACACCCACAGCTGAGTTATGATATCCACATCGCGAAGAGTCAGGTTTAAACGGAATTAACCCTATGACATGGACAGTCTACAGTAACCCTATTGCCGATATGTATGGCCCCTGGTTTCTGGCGTTTTATCTGACCTATTGCATCCTGCTGATGTGGTTGGTATCACGCACCCGGCGTCGTTACCTTCGCTCATTCGCTCCCTCTGGTTCTGCTTCAATTTCGCTACCGCCAAAAATCGATCCTTACTATATAGCCTGGCTCAGAGGCGGCATCGATCACGTGCTCAAACTGGCCATGATGCGCCTCTCTTATGAAGGGCTATTAACGGCCGGACGGCAAAAAGGCAAAACCTTTACCCGGCCGTACCCCAGCAATCAGGAAAAAGCCGCCCAGCGAGAGCAAAAGCTCAGCCGGTTGGAACATTCGGTGCTGCTGTGCTTCGAGCCTGGGGCGGAGCAAAAGAAAGCGTGGGCATTTTCTTCCCTGCGCCCGCTCTATCGGGAGTTCGATGCTCAGGCCCAGCGGGAAGGCTATACCTATCCCGCCAGCTACCAGCGAACCAGCCTCGGGATGCTGTGGGCTGGTTTGGGGCTGATGCTTGGCATGGGGGGGTATAAGCTGAGCGTGGCTTGGTTGAAGGGCCATCACAACGTCGGGTTCCTGATTGTGCTAATGCTGTTTTTCGGCTGGATCTATTATCTGATTTTGTTACGCAACCGAGCGGGTAAGGCCCAACTGACCCCCAAAGGGGAAAAGCTGCTCAGTCAGTTATCCGCCACGTTGCCAAAGGATAAAAAATCCCTTAAACAGTTGGATATTGCCATGGTCGCCGTCGCGCTCGATGACGATCGGCAGGTCTATTCTAACTGTCCTTTTGGGCGGCAGGCCTATGCACTCTTTCTAATGCCAGTGGTCGGTAGTGCAGCAGGAGGTGACGGTTCCTCGTCACCAAGCAGTTCTGATTCAGGTAGCAGCAGCGATTCAAGCAGTTCAAGCGGATGTTCAGGCTGCGGTGGGTGCGGCGGTGATTGATGAGCAACGCATTGCCTGTCGCCAGCTAGATTCGGTTAATCCCATCAGGCTTAACCGGCTAACGGTGCAGTGGCACATCACCGATCGGTGTAACCTGCGCTGTCAGCACTGCTATCAGGAAAGCTATCGCCACCATGGCCCGGATCTCTCCAGCATGAAGCAGATTGCGCAGCAGATTTTTGAACTGCATCGGCAGGTAGGGGGCGGCAATCCGATACCGCTGCAAGTGACGTTAACCGGCGGGGAACCCTGTTCACACCCAGACTTTCCGGCGCTGCTCGAGTATTTGGCGGCTCAGCCAAGTGCACCGTCGTTAGCCATTTTGAGCAATGGTTCCGCTATTGACGAACAATGGGCTGCAAGATTCGCCAGGCTAAAAGTGAAGTTTGTTCAACTTAGTGTGGAAGGCACAGAACAGACCCATGACGCGATCCGTGGGCGCGGGCATTTTCAGCAGGTGCTGAAGGCCACCAGGCATTTGGCCGATGCCGGAGTGCGGGTGCTTTGGTCTTTCACTGCCCACAGCCAGAACAGCCAGGAGTTTATGCAGGTTGCCGAACTGGCTTATGAGGCGAAAGTAAACCGCTTATGGTCCGATCGCCTGATCCCCACCGACCACCGTGATGCGCCATTAACCCTGGATGTGCAGCAAAGCTCAGACTACTTCCAGCAAATGGCATTGGCCAAAGAATGCCTTCAGGCCAAAGCGGGAAACCAGACCGAGATTGCCATGATCCGTGCCTTACAGTTTCAGGAAGCCGGGAGCCAGCCTTACCGATGCAGCGCAGGCGCGGAGCTGATCACTATTATGCCGGACGGTAGCATATTGCCTTGCCGTAGAATGCCGATTAACGTCGGCAACCTCTGGCAACGCCCGCTGGCGGAGATCTATCATCAAGCCCCACGGTTACGCCAGCTTAGAGGATTTAGCGCGCCGCCAGAATGTCAGTCTTGCCTTTATCGAACCAACTGCCGGGGAGGACTGCGTTGTTTGGCTTATGCTCTGCATAACGATCCTTTCCGGGCCGATCCGGCCTGCCGTTATCAGGCAGATTGACGGCAAAGGGAGCGGAGCGACTATTCCTGGCCGGTAGGAATAAAACATTAGCAAGGGCAATTCAAGTCGATTCCCAGACTCCATGATATAATTTAACATCTTATAAACTTTTCATTAATTACTTTTCCTGTCGGCCTGCCTTGTTATTTTCATTGATATAACCTTGAAGCGTAATGCAATTATTTAGGCTCGGTGTATTTGTCTTATTATTGCTGGTGTGGCTAGGTAATAAAATAAACTTCAAAGTCCAATAGTGGATTCTTATACTACATTTGCACCTGAAATAGGTTGAGATGCTTTTGATGCTATGGATAATACGCAGCAACAGGTAAGAGCTTGCTAAGTAAAACGAGAAACATCTTGCGATGACCATAATATTGTTACCGTGGTTATGTTATTAGGTTTCGATTTATTGCTGAGAGGGCGCTTGCTGGTTGGCTGTAAAAAAATATCAATCATGGAAAAGCCAGGTGAATGACTACCCACTTTCAAAATTGGCAGTGAGATTGTTTTCATTTATTGGCGAACATTTTATTATTAAGGAATATTTTTATGAAAAAGAATCTTATTGCTGCTGCTATCGTTTCCGCTGCCATTCTGTCTGCTGCTTCTGTAATGGCTGCTGATGGTCAAGTTAATTTCAAAGGCGAAATCATCGATTCCGCTTGCGAAGTAGTGAATAACGTAAGTAGCCCGCTGGACGTGACCCTGGGTCAAGTTGCTAAAACAGCCTTCACTGGCGCGGGCTCAACTACTGCAGCAACGAAGTTCATCCTGCAATTGCAAAACTGCCCGGATTCTGTGACCAAAGCTGCGGTCAAGTTTGATGGTACCGCTGATGCTGGCGACAATAACGTGCTGCAGCTGACTCAGGAAACTGGTGTGGCTACCGGCGTTGGTATCCAGTTGTCTGATGCGTCAGATGCGGTTCTGCCATTGTTCACTGCATCAACGTCTTACCCGCTGGTTGCTGGTACTGCGGTTAACAGCCTGGGCTTCGTAGCACGCTACATTGCTACGTCAGATACCGTTAATGCTGGTCCGGCAAACTCTGTAGCCAGCTTCTCTGTTATCTACAACTAATATTTCTCTCCAGGGTGCCTAACCCACGGTGATGAATATCCGGTTCAGCGGCATTAGCCGCTGAACCGTTCTTCTTAATATTTACGTGGATCTATAAAATGAAATTATTACCTACCACACTGGCCGTTACTTTATTTGTGACTGCTTCGTTTGCACAAGCTGGCGTTATTATTGGTGGCACCAGGCTGATCTATGATGGGGCAAAAAAGGAGTCTTCACTGAGCGTCAACAATCCGGACAAAGTGCCATATTTGATCCAGTCCTGGGTCGATGTCACTGACGGTGGTGCTGAGAAAGCCCCCTTTATGATCACACCGCCTTTATTCCGTCTTGAGGGCGGGCAGCAAAATATCCTACGGGTGATACGTGCCGGCGGAAATTTAGCCGGAGACAAAGAATCTCTTTATTGGATAAACATTAAATCCATCCCGTCTTCGGAGAAACAAGAAGGCAAGAACACCTTACAGGTGGCGGTAAAGGCACGCCTAAAACTGATTTACCGCCCTCAAGGTTTGAAAGGGATCCCTGAAGAGGTTGCACAAAACCTGAAATGGCAGCGCGTTGGTAATCAGTTACAAGTAACTAATCCAACCCCCTTTTACATGAATTTTCAACAGGTAACGTTGGCAGGTAAAGAAGTGACGAGTGCGACCTATGTAGCGCCAATGGGCAGAGCCAGCTTTGCCCTGCCTGCGGGGGCGACCAACGGCAGCGTGACCTGGAAAATTATCAGCGATTACGGCGGAACTGGTGCGCTCCATACCGGCGGACTGTAAGACCGTGCAAGCAAGCGTTCTTACAGGGCAGTAGGAACACATCAATCATCGGGCCTTGACGTTTTGGAGCAGTAACGGATGAACAGCACACAACACAAAAAAATAGGGCGCAAGACCCCGCGCCTTAGCCAACTGGCCTGGTTGATTACCTTGTTAACGAGCGGTCTTACTTTTAGCGTTATGGCACGTGACTACTTTAATCCTGAACTGCTGCAGGTTGATAATCCACAGCAGGGCAAGACAGACCTGTCGGTGTACGAAGACAGCGGGAGCCAGGCGCCAGGAACCTACCATGTTGATATTTACATGAATAACGACAGGGTAGATACACGTGATGTCGACTTTATTATCTCTGCGGATAAAAAGGATCTGCAACCTTGCCTGAGCACTAAAGACCTGGAGGCGATGGGCATAAAAACCAAGCTATTCCCAGGGTTGGGGGAGGGGAAATGTGCCGATCTAAGCGCAATTCCGCAGGCCAGTGCGGAGCTACGCTTCGGTGCGCAGCAACTGTTGATCAGTATCCCCCAGGCGGCTGTATCGCAGGCAGCACGGGGTTATGTCTCTCCCGACATGTGGGACGATGGCATTGCGGCATTTTTGCTGAACTACAGTATGTCCGGTGCCAATAACTACGCGCGTAACAACAACGCGCGCGATAGCAGCAGTCAATATGTCAACCTGCGCCCGGGCATAAACTTTGGGGCCTGGCGGTTGCGTAATTACTCGACTTACAACAGCAGCAACAATGCTCAGGATAAGTTCAGCTCCGTCTATACCTATGCCCAACGCAATATTCTGGCGCTGAAAAGCCAGCTGACGCTGGGTGACAGCAGTTCGCCATCAGAGGTGTTTGACAGCATCCCGTTCCGCGGCGCACAGCTAGCCTCGGATGACGATATGATGCCGGACAGCATGAAGGGTTATGCGCCGGTTGTCCGTGGGATCGCGCGTAGCAATGCACAGGTCATCATCCGTCAGAACGGCTATATGATTTATCAGAGCTATGTGCCGCCGGGTGCTTTTGAAATTACCGATATGTACCCAACCGGCGGTAGCGGTGACCTGTACGTCACCATTAAAGAAGCCGACGGTAGTGAACAGCAACTGGTTATTCCTTATGCGTCACTACCGGTTTTGCAGCGCGAAGGGCGTTTAAAATTTTCCCTGACCGGCGGGCAGTATCGTTCCTACGATAGCGATGTAGACAAAACGCCGTTTAGCCAGGGCACCGCCATTTATGGCCTGCCGTTTGGTTTTACCGGCTACGGCGGTGGGCAATTTGCCAGCCAATATCAGTCGTTAGCGATGGGGATGGGGAATAACCTCGGTGACTTTGGTGCGCTCTCTGTGGATGTTACCCAAGCCTGGGCCACTATGCAGGAGTTGGCGAAAGATAGCGGCCAGTCTTGGCGCATTCGTTACAGCAAGAACTTGGTGCAGACCGGCACCAACTTCGCGATTGCCGGTTACCGCTATTCTACGGCGGGTTATTACAGCATGCAGGAAGTGCTGGATACCTATCGTGATGGCAACAGCAGCCCGCTGACCGAGCGCAGGCGTAACCGTGCTGAACTGACCATAAACCAAAACCTGTGGCAGGACGCCGGATCGCTATCGATAAGCCTGGTGAGTGAAGATTACTGGAACAGTGGCCGCAACATGAAGTCCGCTGGTGTGGGCTATAACAACAGCTGGAATGGAATCAGCTACGGGCTGAATTATAGCTACAACGTAAATTCGACGGCGGGCAGCAATTACAGTGATAACAACGGCAGCAGTAGCAGCAGTGGGCGGATCTACGATCGCGATCAGATGTTCGCTTTTAATATCAGCGTGCCGTTGTCCCGCTGGTTAAACAATAGCTATGCCACCTACAGCATGAATACCAGCCAGAAAGGGGGAACGACGAATACCCTGGGCTTGAATGGTTCAGCGCTGGCAGACCACAACCTGAGCTGGAGTGTACAGGAAGGTTATGGCAGCCAGGGGGTTGGCAATAGCGCCAATATGAATGCCGACTACCGTGGCACCTATGGTGAAGTCAATGGCGGCTATGCCTACGACCAAAACAGCCAACGGCTGAATTATGGCGTGCAGGGCGGGGTGGTGGTACATGAAAATGGCGTGACGCTGGGGCAATCACTGGGTGAAACCATTGCGCTGGTGCAGGCACCGGGAGCGGTTGGCGTCGGTGTCAGCAACCAGACCGGGGTGAAAACCGATTGGCGGGGTTATGCCGTGGTGCCTTATGCCTCGCCTTATCGCAAAAATCAGGTGCAGTTAAATACCGAAACGCTGCCCGAAGACGTAGATCTGGCTCTGACCAGCGAAAACGTGGTTCCCACGCGCGGTGCCGTGGTACGGGCGAGCTTTAACGCCAACGTCGGCCAGCGTGCACTGATGACGATATTACATGAAGGAGCACCGCTGCCATTTGGCGCGACGCTCACCGATCCTGCGCAGAAAAATAGCCAGGCGTTTATCGTTGGTGACAGTGGGCAAGTGTATCTGACCGGTTTAGCGGCCAGTGGCATATTGATCGCCAAATGGGGTAATGAGAATTCGCAACAGTGTCAGGTGAAATACTCCCTGACAACACAATCAACAGATACCGGTATTCAGACAACGAATGGAATGTGTCATTGATTTAAAAAATCGACACGACGTTTCATTATGGATTTCTGGAGTAAAATGATGAGAATTAATAAGCTAATTTCAAAGATTATTCGATGCAGGCTGGTGTTCAAGCTACTTGGTTTATTGGTTATTGGGCTGTTTACAGCAAATAATGCCTATGCGTTAGCTTGTAAAAATGCAACTGATGGAAATGCCTATTTAACCGATAATCTTACCTCTGCTTCCGTACCCAAATCAGCACCCAACGGTACAGTAATTTGGCGTTCAGAAAATAGGACCATGACTGTTAAATGTTGGAAAGACCAGGCAGGGAATGGTGGGCTAGAAGCGGAGGCTGAGAACGTATATACCTATCTTAATCCATATGCTAGCTTTCAACGTGGATATGGGATATCCATAGGAATTGTGGCTAATGGCCAGACTATCGATATGAATAACTACCGTATGATAATTCCAAATGTCATTGTCCCTTATTGCAATCAGGGGGCGGATTGGTGTAGGGATAATGCATCCGTAACCTTTACGTGGAATTATTATGTATACATTTCGAAGGTGGGTGATTTATTTGGTGATTACTACGGAGCGGATAATTATCTTCCCGTTTTCCAAATCGACGGCGCTGGTGGATTAAATACAAATCCAAACTCAAATTTCATATATAATATCTCCGGTATGCGTAATGTCAGATTTATAAATTGTAATACAACTGTTTCAGTTACGCCAAGTGATATTAATTTTGGCACTATTGTGGTGCCGGAAAACGTACAGGTTGGGCAGCTTGCCAAATCCAGTAATTTTAAAGCAACGGTGACAAAAGATTGTAGCTCGCCATTTAAATTAACAGCTATTTATAGTTCGCCTGCAGATAAATTTGGTGCGGATACGTTGGATATGAGGAATGGATTAGGGATCAAGATTAAAAATATCATGACTGATTCCTATATACAATATGGTGATATCAATAGCTTTGCTGACCTTTCAGTAAATAACTCTATAGATATTCCATTTGCCGCTGAGTTGTCTTGGATTAAGAGTGTGGCTGCTTTAGGGGTGTTTAATTCTTCCCTTACGATTACTGTGTATTATAACTGACGGTAGTAGGTTGCTTGTTTGGTGTCTAATGGGTTTTTTTTAAATATTAAAGGTGTTGCGATGAAAAAATTGATGGTATGGGCCATGTTAGTACCCTTGGGTATGGTTTTTGGGATTGATATTTCTCAGGCAGATCCAACAAATATTAATATTACGGGGGTAGTCGTTGCTTCACCTTGTACAGTGAATAATAATAGCAGTAATCTTAATGTTGATTTAGGTGCCAATATTCAAGCATCAACTTTGGCGGCGGCTGGTACAGGTTCAACGCTCACCCCATTTGTTTTGGCGCTAACAGGATGCCCGTCAGGAACCCGCAATGTTACGGTTACTTTTTCAGGAACAGCAGATACAACTGCAACTACCAGGTATAAAAATACGGGTACAGCCACTAATTTGGCCGTTGAACTCTCCCAACAAACCACCGGAACCATCCTGGGTAACGGCAGTTCGCTAACACAGGCTGTTCAAGCTGACAAAACCGTGACCTATGCGCTGAATGCCCGTGCCTATTCATCCGCAGGTAGCGCTATGCCAGGCAGTATCAGCGCTGTAGTACAGGCCAATTTCATTTATAACTAAAGGCATGTTGGTCACAAGGAGTGGTCTGGATGAGCGCATTGATGAAAAATATCTTGCTGATAATAGCGGTTGGTTCAATGAGTTGGGCCGTTCAGGCGACCAACCTCAATATCGCCGGCAACGTGGTAGCCAGCGCGTGCAATGTTGCTAGTAGCACGATTAGTCAGGACATCGATTTCGGTCAGTTGCGTAGCACCGATTTAAAAGAGGCGGGGACGGCTACGGACTGGAAACCATTTACCGTAAAACTGAGCCACTGCCCACTCTCGACCAGCAAGGTTACGGTCACCTTCTCGGGGGCCCCGTCAGCGGATGATGCCGCGTTATTCGCCAATAGTGGCACGGCAGAGAATGTCGCCGTACAAATGGTACAGGATGATAATAAGGCGGTAATACAAGGTAACGGCAGTAGTATGACGGTAAAAGTTGATGCCCAACATGAGGCAAATTATGCCTTGGCGGGACGGATCTATAGCGTTAATGGTAATGCCGTTGCGGGGACTTTTAGTAGCGTTGTGGTGATGAACTTTACCTATCAATAAAATTCCTGCTCAGGGAATGAGCCAAATAGAGATGATATTTTATTAACTATGCCACGATATTTTATAGCTCACGGTATCTAAAATGTTGTTTATAGGTGGTTTGTTTTTTTTACGAGGAAGTCTATTTATGATTGATGAGATCAGCAAGATTGTGAACAAAAATAAGACGCTTACATCGTCAATGAAAGTACCTTGGGCATTGGTGATGGATACTTGCCCAATGACACGAGGTGGTGTTAACTCGCTATTAAAAACGTCACAGCTTCATACTGGTGAGGTCATTATGCTAAATAAGGCCTCTGATATTCTGCTGTGTCTGAAGGTTGGCATGCCAGATTTGATCGTTATGGAGTTATGCGGAGAGGGTGAGTCGGTGCTGGAAGGTTTACGTATTATTAGGCTCTGTCACCATAGTTGGCCGTTTATTCCGCTGGTAGTGTGTACCGCCCTGACCGACGTGCGTTTTCTGCAACAGGTTAAATCACTGCGGGTGAGCAGCATTTGCCATAAAAATGATCCGCTGGAGTCTATCGAAGGGTGCATTAAACATGCCAGTCTCGGCCTGTATCAGGATAGCCCAACGATTCAAGGGTTGTTGAGCTGTGAGCATGGTTCTCATCACTTGCTCACCAAAAAAGAAATTGATGTGCTGGTTCATTTATTGGGTGGTTGTAGCGTGAGTGATGTTTCACGCATGCTAAATCGTGATATCCGTACCATTAGTAGCCATAAGTGTAGTGCTCTGACCAAGCTCGGCTATAAAAATAATCGTGAACTTTATACTCGTGGCCATTGGATGCAGCGGGATGGCCTTTATAATTTACAAGATGCCAAGCAACTATGAATACGATGCTACCTATCATCAATCTGGCCATTATGGAAGAGAGTCCATTGGCTCGGCTGGGCATTGAGCAGTTTGCTCTGTCATTGCATCAGGGGATCCGTTGCCAACTACAGGCCGCTTCAGTACATCAACTCTGCCAGCAAGTACAGGATCGGCCGATCGATTTATTGATCAGTGGGTTGGCGGGGTCACAGGAAAGCGCCGTGCTGGGGGCAGAAAAGTTAATCAAACTGTGTTTCTCGCGGCCTGAAATACGACAGATTATATACACTGATAGCCACTGCGGGGAGTTGCTACATAGATTAGGTCGCCTGACAGAGGTTAGCCTGATTTCCCGCCAGGAAACGCAGGAACAGACTAAAGCGTGCTTCATGCAGGCCTTAGGGGGGGTCAGAGTCTGTAGCCCTAAGATAAAGTCGGTCATTCATGATTACGCACAGGGAGATCTCGCTGTTTGGCAGCGTTTAACCGCCAGAGAACGGGAGGTTTTACAACTGCTGTTTGATGGTCTGAGCATGAGTGAGACGGCCAACTATCTGAAACGTAATATTAAAACGATAAGCGCCCATAAACGTAACGCCATGCACAAACTAGGGGTTAATGATGATGCGGAGATGTTCGCACTCAGAATGCATTTCTCTGGCGCGGAAAAAATCGTCACTACTGCCATATGGCGATAGCTGGCAATGGGAGCTAATCAATATTTTTCTGGTAGCTTATTCATTTTAATCAGCAATCCTCTTTTGATGACGATATAGCCACCGGCATTAAGTGCCGCTAAGGTTTTCATTACACCACTGCGCGATAATGGCGTTCGATCCAGAATATATTGTACAGCCGAGACCGTTGCACGGGTTTCGAAATCCTCTTCGCTTAATGCGGATAGCAGGTTGCCAATGACCTCATAGTTGGGTATTGCCGTCGTTGACTTCATGTATTCATAAAAGCGCGAACTAAGATACATAAGAGAAAAAGCGACCGATTTCCACAGGCCGTGTTCGTCAACGTGGCGTAAAAACTCCTCCAGGGGGAGATAGATATACTCTATGGCGGTCGTTGCCTGTACCTTCAAATTGGATGGGTCCGGTGTAAAATTGCTGATGCCAGCAATTCCGGGGGCCTTCATCGGATGCAGGATCAACGAATCTCCATTACGCTTGATATCACACCCGCCTTGTAGTAGCAGAAAACACATCTTTTGATCCTGGAGAACAAACTGAAAACTTTGCCCTGGTTTGGCTTTACGAACCTTGACGGTTTCAACGGAAAGGAGCGAGTCGATCAGGGTCTGTATATGCTCCTCCGGTTTGGGGGTCACGCTTCTTTTTTGAAAATTGTTCATAAGTTAGCCTTGGGATAAGACATAGGATTTTGAGTATAAAACAGATCCAGCCTTGGCGGCAGTTAAAACGGCATGCTTTGGTAAACCTGCTCACCAAGCATCCGTTTGTGAGTCTATTTTTGGATTTTAAAGGCAAAAGTGAACCATAAAGCCTTTGAGACTAGCGGGTTACTATAAGATAATACTCAAACAGCAAAGGGTCCCCGATAATACCAATAAGTCTTTATTTTAGTTAGAAAGTGCTTGATGACTTCTCTCCTGATAAAAGGATTTAGTATGTTCCAGGTTGGAAACTTGATGAGATTATTATAAGAATAATGAATGTCTGATGTGTTTTATCTTTTTTTAATATCAGGGTGATTGAAAATTATCATATTATCATTCGATATTTTTACGCGTTTTTATGCTGGCCTTTAATGCCGGTAACCGGATCTTATCGTTCATTCGAGTAAATGATATGTATGATTTTAGCAAAGTTATAGAACAAGAAACGCCCATTACATCTATTGATGAAATTTTAACGTCAATAAAATCACTTACCCAAGTCAGACAAGGTAGAGCGGGCCAACGTTTCTATCTTGACCAGAGTGGTCAAAAAATGTGTTTTTTACTCTACAGCGGGACCTGTATAGCGAAAAGAACCCATGATTCATTGGTGCTATCTACGATCCGCTCGCCTAGTATCTTTGGCCTGCAAGACATTTTTCGCGCCAAATCCGATATGCACCTGCTTGCCATGAGTGACATTGAGTACGGGATGGTTTCCTTAGATGAATTCTTTTCCTATGCGGATGATAAAAGCATGTGGAAGAATATTTGTTATATGCTGATGCTTTCTGCAACTCGGTTTAGCGACTATCAAAAAGAAACGGTGGGTGTCAGTAACTATGAGTTAATCTGTAACTTACTATTGTCGCTTAGCCTGGAAAGTTTTGAAATAAGAGCGACAACCACGGCATTAGAATATATTCAGGAGCGTAGCTTGCTTTCTCGTAGTGGGATCATGAAAACCTTGGCGACGCTAAAAGAAGGTGGTTATATAACTATCAATAAAGGTTTGTTAATTACACTTAATTCGTTGCCTAAGCGGTTTTAACATTTTACTGATAAGTTTTTGTTGACTCGGAAATAAGGTAGTCCATGGCATATGTGACCAAAAAGAAGCACCGAACGAGCATTTAGATGGCTTAACCCCAGTTTTTTAAGTGCATTTATTTTATGCCCGCATATGGTTTTTACAGATAAATTTAACTCCCTTGAAAGATTCTGCGGTGTTTTACCGGTGGTTAACCCTCGCATTATCTTTATTTCTTGTCTGGTCAGGAAGGACAGATCTTGCAGATAAACAAAGTCGTTCTCTAAAAACTTGAAGAAAGCGCTACACGGCATTTTCTTGTTCAACACCCCTTGGTGGATGCTGGTGCTAGTTATATCAAACAAATAGTCCATGATTAACACCACTCTAGTTCCATGCCTATGCGTAACTGCTAGCAGGGCGGTAATGATGTCCGCCTGCTCAGTGGCTATCAGAAGTGTATCTTGAGAAGTAAAACTGATTTTATCCAGTGCTTCTTTCCCCAGGTTAACGTCAACCAATGTCACGCCTTTTTTTTCTGCGCTAAAAATAGCTGCTACGCCTAATGAGAAATAACTGTCATCTGAAGCTAAATAAATCATGTTTATACCCTGTTTGATTTTTAGATGTCACTTGTCCACCAGTACAAATAGACTGGGCAAGACATTTTATTGTTTGCTATGTGTATTAAGGCTTAAGTTAATCCCTGTTCCATTGCGGAACGAAGGCGATTACAAAGCGGTTTGCTTCTCAACATCAAAGGTGATGCTGTTAAATCGCGCCATATTGGTAGCCGTATACAGCACGGTATGTTGGATATTACGGTGCCCGAGGTAATCCTGGATCAGTCGCGTATCTTTCCCCTTGTCTGCCAGCGAGTAGCCGCAGGCGTGGCGCAGCATATGCGGATGTGCTTTCACATTCAGCTTGGCGGCAATACCATACTTTTTAATCAGTTCATAGAATTGCTGGCGGGACAGTGGGTTGCCATGCTGGGATAAGAACAACCAAGGCGTATCACTGTTAAGCCAGGTTTTACGATTTTCCAGCCACAGGTTCAGGGCTTCTTGCTCACATTGTTGCAACGGATGGGTGGTAGATAGACCACTCTTAAGTCGGGAAATATAAATGTATTCTCCCTGAATGTCAGATATCTTGAGGCGACATAATTCACTGGCTCTTAAGCCATGAAAATAACACATCATAATCAGGCAGCGATCGCGATGATAATTAGTTCCCTGAGGCACGGCATTAATCATGGCTTCCACTTCGCTAGCGAGCAGATATTTTCTTTGTGTCATTGTAAATCCCCAGTAAGGTATTCTGAATGGTTCGTTATGGCGTGAGACAGAATCTACAGATAAATCCTAGGTGAGGATACGCAGGATCCAGAAAATCCACTTTTACGAATTAATAAAGATGATTAAAAACAGTGGGTTGTGTTTTTGTTTTTTGAGGGTTTTCTGATGAAGCCAGGATTTTTAAGATGGGGGGCGATAGAGCAGGGCCGAACACGGATTTCGACCCAGTTGATTACAGGGTGTCACAACGGAGCCAGCCCCTGGAAGATCTTGCCGAAGATCAGCACTGAACGGGCATTAAGGTGATTCAACCCCAGCTTCTTCAGCGCGCTCAGCTTGTGCGAGAAAATGGTCTTCACCGACAGGTTCAGCTCCCGCGAGATCCGGTACGGCGTTTTCCCCGTCGCCAGCGACCCCATGATGTTTATCTCCCGTGCCGTCAGGAACGACAGGTCTTTCAGGTGGGCGTTCCCCGCCTCGACACACAACGGCAGGCTGACCAGCGGCATTTTCTTGGACAGCACCCCTTGTGACCACTGGGTGATATTGTCCAGGGTGCGTTCTGAGGCGTTATCCATCAGCAGCAGGGCCCGGGCGTCATGACGGCGGGCCCAGGTCAGCAGTCGGGTTAGCGTGTGGGTCTGCTCGACCGCCAAAATCAGCGTATCGTCGTGGGTCAGGGCGGGGATGACAACGGTTTCTCCCACCTCGTTCAAAGGGATTATCGTGAGCGGTTTCTTCAGTGCGCAAAACAGCGTTTCTACACCCAGGATAAAATAGCGGTCATCGGAAGCCAGATAAATCATGATACACGTCCTGTGAGGGGATGACCCGGCGCTCACCGTATTGTGCTACGGCGCGCCAGGGTGAGGATGTTTGACAAATTGCTGCCCGTTATCCAGGCAGCAGGTGGTCTCGTTGAGGTTCTTCACCCGGGCAAACAGCGCGATTTCATTGTCGACCCGCAGCTTGTACATCAGGTGCCGTTTATGGGTGCTCACCGTTTTCACACTGCGGTGCAGGCGGCTGGCAATCTGCGTCACGCTGTAACCGGCATGCAGCAGTGCGAACACCTGTAGCTCGGCTTCGGTCAAGCGTTCCCGTTTCAATGGCGGCGCAGCCACTGTCGACAACGGTGAGAGCAACGGGCTGATAACCTGCTTGCCAGCCAGTATCTGGTACAACTGCTGGCCCAGTTCGACCCGGGGCGTCTGCAGGGCCAGCACCGAGATAGCGGAGTGCTGGGACAGGACGCGTAACGGTGGCTCCGGCAGTTCCTCGGTGATAACCACCAACGGCTTGTCTCCCCGGAGAGGTTGCAGCCAGACCAGCCAGTCGGCCCCGTAAGCGGCGTCGTGTTCTTCATCGCAGAGGTCGCTCACCACCAGGTCGGCCTGGGTCAGTCCGGGCAGGCGGCCCAGGTCACTGAAGGAGCCAGCGGTCTGAAAGGTGAACTCGGGGAGTTGTCTCGTGAGAAAATGCAGCAGACCCCGGCGGGCCAGCGGGCAGGCATGCATCACGAGACCCTGCTTGCCGGCGGTAAGGGCGTGGTGTTTCATCATCGTGCCTCGTCGGCCATCAGGCGGCCGCCCAGCACCTGCAACTCGCCCCGGCTGGCCATGTTGAGCTTGCCGAGCAGCGCCTGCTTGTGGGCACTGATGGTGCGGATATCCTTGTGCATCAATTGAGCCACCCGGGTAACACTCTTGCCCGTCAGCAGGGCCTGCGCCACGTTGCATTCCTGATGGGTCAGCAGTACGGGTTGACACGCCTTGCCGTGGGGCACCAGATAATGGGCCAGCACGGCCTCGTCCATCGGCCCTTTGAACAGGGTATTGACGCCGAAGGCCTGCAGCAAATCGGCCAGATGCGGCAGATCCTTACGGAGGTAGGCGGCGATATGCACTTTTTTGTGCGCGCGCAGGAGTAATGCCAGTTGCTGCAACAGCGGCAACACCTCGGTACGGTGACCGACGGCACTGAGCAGTATCACCTCCGGCTGATGGCGCATGGCAGTCTCGGCCAACTGGTCGGTGTCGTGAAGTCGTATCAGCGACACGCGGTTGCCCAGCGTGGAGTGGAGCATCTGCTGGATCCCCAGCCAGGTGATGTCGTAGGGCTCCAGCACCAGGATGCTGCGTACCGGAGTCCCGGTATTCTCCATCAGAAAAGACATAGCTTCGCTCTCTTTATGGTGAGGGTTATCCAACGTGGCGGAGTAAGGAGCCCCCGCCATAAAGGGATAAACCGGACGATTACTGGTAAGTGAAGTTGACCAGCACGCTGCTGGAAACCTGCCCGGCCTGCACGCCGCCGGAAGGGGTCACCATCCGTGCCGCCAGCGGGAAGGTGGCGGTGCCGGTAAGCGTGTCGACGTTGACGGTCATGGCACTGCCGGTGGACAACACCGCACTGTGGTCGGCATCTTTGGCCATCTGTACCGCCATGTACGGCGCGGCGGTGGCGGCCGGTTCGGTATTGGCAAACAGCGTGGCGTCGGTGCCGTCCGGCGTGCCGGTGTAGGTGGCCTTGACAGAGGTCGTACCCGCCGGGCAGTTGGTCAGGTTAAGACTGAAACTCTTCCAGTCGCCCGCATCGTTGGCAAACTGGAAACGGGTGCGGCCCAGGGTGCCGAGGTTGACCGTCTGCCCTGCCACCAACACCGGGCTGACGGTACAGGATGAGGCAATGACCTTGCCGGTGATGGTCACATCGGCGGCTTCCACCTTCGTGCCCGGCAGGACAGCGAGGGCGGACAGCAACATGTTGAGGACAAAAACACGTTTAAACATATTTGGCTCTCCTGCCAGGGGGGCAAATCAGTTATAGGTAAAGTTCATCAGGACCACGGTGCTGATGTTGCCCACGGTACTGCCACCTGCGGTGCTGTACGGGCGGGCCTGCAGGTCGAAGGTGGCATTTCTGCTGGCATCGACGGTGGCGGTCATGGTGCTGTTCTTGCCCTTGTCGGCCGCGGTGCCGGAGCGGTTTTGTACCTGGACGGAGACGTTGGTGGCATAGCCGGTGCCGGTGGTATTGGCGTACTTGTTGGCGTCTGCGCCGTCGGCGGTGCCGTCAAAGGTGGCGGTGACGGAAGTGGTCCCGGCCGGACAGTTGCTCAGGGTTACGTCGAAGGTCTTCCAGGTACCGTAGGAGGCGGCCGGGTTGAGCACGGCCGCCGTCACATCGGGCATCACCACGGTGTAAGTGCTGCTGTTGTCGATGGTACAGGCGGCGGCGGTGACGCGGCCGGTGATATTGATGGTCACCGGGTCGGCAAAGGCGCTGCTGCTGATGAGTGCTCCGACAACGGCCAGCGTACACAGTCCTTGTTTAACATTACGCAATGTAGTCACGGTCGATATCCTTATTATTGAAGTTGCGTGTTATCGGCGGCCAGTCATGAAAATCGGACTGGCCGGTTGTTATTATTGATATGTCAGGTTCAGCGTGGCGGTGGCATTGGCATCGCCGGTGGTGACCGTGCCCGCAGTCTGGAAATAGCGGGCAGTAAAGGCCCCTGCCGGGAACTCCTGACCGCCGGTGGAGGTTTTAAGCACCACGTTGGTGTTGTTCTTTAATATTGTGCTGCCATATAACAACTGAATGCCGACGCCGGTAGCAACCCCTGGAGTGCCTGCGCCGGTTAATTGGATCACGCTGTTATTGGACGTACCGGTATTTTGGGTGAAGCTGAGTGAAGCATTAATACGCGCCCCCGCATCACACTCCAATCCAATGGTAAAAGGCGTATCCCCTCGGGTGGAGTTGACCGCGGTAAAACTGCTGGCTAATACAGGGTCTAAAGGGACATTAACGTTCGGCGTAGTGATAGAACAAGCCACCGTTGTAATTGTCCCTCCAGTAATGTTTAACCGCAAAAGTGCACCTAAACCAGTAAGTGTGAATGTAGATTGAGTAGCTCCGATATCCCCATTACCTGTAGGCCCTGTTTTAATTAAACTAATAGTATATCCCGTGCCCCAGTTAGACCAAGCCCAACCACGACCAGGCCAAGGTGCTGTTGTTGTTTCAACATAGTACGTATCTGGACTTCCTGATGCACCATAATAAAATGATGACGTCGCAGCTTGAATTCTTAGTCCCACACCCGCTACGTTCGTTTGATATGTATGTGCAAAACCACTTACAGGACTAACCCCACTAATATTCCAACTTCCCGTCTCACCCGCCATACAGTATGCAAAGCGGGTATTACTATCATAACCATTTGATACAAACGTTGTCATCAACGTTGAGCCTATAGGTGTATCTCGCTGTACAATAGTATTTCCTAAATTAGTTGTGGTGACATTTATGCTCCAGGGAGATGAATACCACATACAAGCAGCAAAAGTCGACTGGCAGAAGAAAAGTGTAATTAGCCCAAAGAGAAAAGTACCAATATATTTTCGTAATATTTCCATAATTAATTCCTCTACCGGCATTGCCCGTTAATGGTCGCAATCCCGTTTACATTCTGTGGCAGACTGTAATTCACACTGCACTGTTCATCCGCCCCACTGCCCCATTGCACTTTCAACTGGCCGCTCTGTGGCAACCCGGTCAGGTACACCTGGCCGTTGTCACCGACGATAAAGCCTTCAGCATCTTTGCTGCCGTTGGTCGACACGATGGCCCCGAATGGCACCGGCTTGCCGCCTGCAGTCAGCAGCGTCATCAGTACCCGGCTACCCACGCTGGTCTGGTAACGCGCTCTCACTACCGCCCCACGCGTTGGAATAACGGTCTGAGTGGTAATCGCCACCTCGGTGTTGTCGGCAAAGCTCTCGGTGTTGAGCGTCACGTCGTTCTTGCGGTACGGGCTGGCATACGGCACTACCGCATAACCCCGGAAGTCAGTTTTCACCCCGGTCTGGCCTTGTATCGCGACGCTCTTCGCATCCGGTGCGGCCACCAGCACCACGGTTTCCCCCAGCGGCTGGCCGAACGTCACGCCGTTTTCATGGGCCAGAATGCCGCCCTGTACGCCGTAGTTCAGACGCTGGCTGTTGTTGTCATACGCGTAGCCCCCGTTGACCTCGCCATAAGTGGCACGCCAGTCGGCATTGGCACTGCCGCTGTTGCCCTGACCTTTCGTGCCGTACCCTTCCTGCACGCTCCAGCTCAGGTTGTTGTCGTCCAACACCGTCCCACCCACGCTCACGCTGTGGGTGGTATTGCCGTTCTTGCTGCTGTTAACCATGTAGTTGGCGTAGACCGGGTGCTTGTCCCCGAACAGCTTGCTCAACGGTACGCTCAGGTTGACGGCAAACAGCTGGTCCTTGTCATAAATACGCCCGCTGCTGCCTGAATCACTTCCGTAGGCCACCTGGGAGTTACGGTTGTAGGTGTAGCTCAGGCCGTAGCTGATACCGTCCCACGAGTTGTTATAACTGGCGGTATACGATTCCATGCGCCGGTCGGTATTCCAGTAGTCTTCCCGTGCTGCCGTCAGCCCCAGGTTGCCGCCGCCTTCCCATAAATCCTGTGACAGCGTCAGCTCGGCCCGGTTACGTCGCCGTTCCTGCTGCGGATAACTGTTGCCGCTGGTGTAAGTGTCCAGCACTTCCTGCATGCCCCAGTAGCCGTCGGTGGCATAGCGGTAACCCGCCACCGCGAAGTTGGTGCCGGTGGCCACGAAGTTCTTGCTGTAACGCACGCGCCAGGACTGGCCGCTTTCTTTCTGCTGGTCTTTCTGCTTCGCCCAGGACTGTGTCACGTCCAGGGACAGCGCACCAAAATCGCCCAGGTTCTTGCCGACACCGGCCGCCAGGGATTGATATTTGCTGCTGAACTGGCCGCCGCCGTAAATCGTGAACCCGGCCGGCAGACCATAAATCACCGTCGCTTCGCTCAGCGGGGTCTTGTCCACGCTGTTGTCATACGAGCGGTACACCCCGGTGGTGGCCGAATATTTCAGGCGCCCTTCACGCTGCAATACTGGCAACGAAGCAAATGGAATGACCAACTGTTGTTCGCTGCCGTCGGATTCCTTGATGGTGACGTTCAGGTCACCGGACCCACCTGATGGGTACATGTCAGTAATTTCAAAGCTGCCCGGTGACACATAGGTCTGGTAAATCACGTAGCCGTTCTGACGGATGGTCACCTGCGCATTGGTGCGGGCGATACCGCGTACCACCGGCGCATAGCCGCGCAGGCTTTCCGGCACCATCTCGTCATCGGACGCCAGTTGGGCCCCGCGGAACGGAATGCTGTCAAACACGTCCGCTGCGGTAGACGTATCCCCGGCGGTGAACTGGCTTTTCAGCGCAATGATGTCGCGCTGGGCATAGGTATACACCGTGTCCCAGTGATCTTCGGTCTGGCCATCCGGGCCGCTGCTGCTTGATCGATTCCAGGTGGTGTAGTTGCGCAAGCGCCACGGGCCGATATTGATACCGGGGCGCAGGTTGACGTACTGGCTGCTGCTGTCATCGCCACGGCCACTCTTGGCGTAGTTGTTGGAGCCGGTGACGCTGTAGTTCAACAGTGCGGCCGGGATCCCTTCGTCCCACTGTTTCGGGTCGACCCAGCCACGGGCGGAGTTGTTCACCGCCGACTGCGGGAAGCTCAGCAACAGCTGCTGGCGAGCAAAGCGGAACTCACTGCTGGCCTGGGGAATGGCCGCCAGGTTGGCACAGGCGGTGCCCGGCGCACCCATCTCCGGGAACTTCTTGGTCAGTACGCCCCAACCGGCGAGATCGTTGACCGGGATACAGGGCAGCAGCGTCTCGCTGCCCTTGCCGTCCTTGCCCAGACGGAACTCCACGTTGCGGGTTTCCATCCGTTCGTTGTTGAGGAACACGTCAACACGGTAGGTGCCGGGCATCTGCCCGCCCTTGTCCTCAAAGGAGGTCAGGTCAACGGCTTTCTGCCCTGGGGTACCCAGTTCAAGCAGGGCGGGGTTGAAGTAGTCCCGCGCCTGCGCATTCATCATTGTCCCGGTCAACAGCGCCACCTGGGCCGCCACAAAGCAGGCCACCCGGCTCAGGCGCAGCCGCACTCGGGGGTTATTATTATTATTCATCCTTCACTACTCCTTGCGTGCGAGGGGGTATCTCCCTCCCGCTCCTGAATGTCCATGCTCCGCATCAACATGCTGCTAGTGCCCCGGGGTGTGCTCCGCGCCGGTACCGCCGTAATCGCTGATGAGTTTCCAACTGACCGGGCCGCTGACGTTGGCCGGGGTGGTGAAGGTGGCCTGGCTCATCGGCAAGACGTAGGTGATGTCCTTGATTTCACGGCCGCCGACTTTGACCTGCTGGAAGTTCATGACAAACGGCGTCGGGTTGGTGACGCTCAGTTGAGTGCCGCTCTGTGACCAGGTCAGTTTGCCCGCCACATCCTCTGGCACGCCCTTCAGGCCCTGTGGGCGGTAAATCAGCTTGATGCGGGTCTTGACGGCAATTTGCAGGGTGTTGGCCCCTTCTTTTTTACTGCCGGCCGGGATCGACTTGATATTGAGCCAGTAGAGCGACTCGCGGTCTTCAGGCAGGCTGCCGCCAGTGCGCACGATACGCAGCAGGTTCTGCTGGTTACCGTCGAGGCGAAACAGCGGTGGCGTGACAATAAAGGGGGCTTTCTCAGCGCCACCGTTTTGGGTCTCCGCCCAGGACTGGATGAGATAGGGGTTGATGTCAGTGTTGGTGACGCTCAGTGAAGCCTCCTTTTTACCGCCGTTGTAAATCAGGCGGGTACCGCCGACGGTGACGCCGCCGGTCTCGGCCGCCTGCGCCAACGCGCCGGTGAGTAATAAAGAAAGGCAAAGGGCTTTAAATCCGGTATTCATGGTAATTCCGTACTCCGAAAAAAGGCGGGCCAACCGGAGTCGGCCCGTAGAGACAGCTTCCCGGCCAGGTCGTGGCGGGGAAGTGGCAGTCAATTAGTTGTAAACGATGGTGAAGTTGCTGGTAGAGTTCGCTGGACCGGCAGTTACGGCTGCGGCAGTCGCATAGTAACGCGCCACGAAGTCCAGGTTGTTGGCACCGGCAGTCAGCGCATAGGCTGAAGACGCGGTGTACAACGGCACTACCACGTTGGCTTTGTCCATCAACTGGATACCCACGTTAGTCGCCACGCCGGTTTCCTGAGTCAGTTTCAGGATGGTGTTGACGTTGGTGTCAGCCGTGCCATCAAACTTCACTTTTGCCGAGGTCATGGTGGCCGGGCAGTCGGTCAGCGCGATGGTGAACTTGGTCGGTGCTGCAGTAGAGCCTGCTGCGGTGAATGCAGAGCTGGATACGGTGCCCAGGGTTACGGTCAACGGGTTGCTCATGTTGTTTACTACGGTGCACGCATCGTCAGTAATAGAACCAACGAAGTTGATTTTGCCGTCATCAGCAAACGCAGAAGCAGACAGAACACCAGTAACCAGAGCAGCAACAATCAGATTCTTTTTCATGTAGATCTTCCTTTTGGGTCGAGATGCGCGCATCTCATTGATAGTTATGCGTTTCAACGCATGTTTTCCTTGGTTGCTTGGGTCAAAAACTGACCAGATAACTGTTCATTTTGTTCCAATTTGACCAGTTTGGCGTTTACCACTGGTTACCCCTAGGGATAGGGGGTTTTCCTAGATTTTTAGCGGGGTTTATAGCTGTGGGGTGGTTTTTTATTCCAGGATTGTTTTTAACAAACTCGACATCGATTTTTTTTTATTGTTACAAGACCTGATAAGTTCTGTAGTAATAAAAATGAGAATTTTAAAGGAAGTTTTTTAGTGGATTGATTTAACTGGAATATATGAATTTAAATAGCAGAGAAAAGAGGGTTATTGACAAGGAAATTATTACTCTTTAGTATCGTGGTCAGTTTGGAACAATATGTCCATAGAGTTACAATTTATTACATTCCTTCTGAGTGGTTTTCCTAGTGAGTTATCTATTACCAGGCACGCAGAAAGCGTTGGGCATTAGTCGCGGTATAAAGCACGGTGTGCTGAATATTACGGTGGCCCAGGTAATCTTGAATCAATCGTGTATCCATACCTCTGTCTGCCAGAGCAAAGCCGCAGGCATGGCGTAGCATATGAGGGTGCGCATCCACTTCCAATTCTGCACGGCGGCTGCAATCACGTAATATGTCATAAATTCGCTGGCGTGAGAGCCGGTTACCTTTTTGCGACAAGAAGAACCATTCGCTGTCCGCGTTCTTATGCCGGGCGCGTACGTTCATCCAGGCATTTAGCGCTTTTAGCTCGACTTCGTAAAGGGGGTGAATGGTAGAAAGGCCATTCTTTAATCGGTGGACAAATATGCGGTTGTTGGGCAGATCGATATCCGATTGGCGCCAGCTATTGATTTCGCTGACCCTGCAGCCATGAATAAAACACATCCAGATTAAGCAGTAATCTCGTTCCGGGTTAGAACCTTCCCGGGTGGCCTCCAGCAGGCGTTGAACTTCAGATTGGGTTAGATATTTTCTATTTGTCATTTTGACCTCTTAATCGTCATAGTGTGCACATATCAATATCCTTATTCATATCAACGACAAACCATACCTTGTTAACGGCATGGTTCCTTTCCGTAGTTTTTAAGTATAAACAATAAAATTTAAGTAATACAGGCAAACTCAGTTACCCTTCGTTGAGAATTGCTGTATATCCACAGAGTTAGAAGGGATAGTCGTGAGCCTGGAGAGGCATCAAGACCTACCTAATTCAGATAAGTAATTGACTATTTTTTGTAGTAAAGCATTGTTTTTTTCTGAGCGATGAATGTGTGCATAATAAGCAACGGTGTGTTTAACGGGGAAATTATGCTCAACGGTACGTAAATCGAATCTTTCACACACCCAAGGGGCCAATTTGGATGGCATCATTACAATGAGTTCTCTTTTTGCTACCTGAAGCAGAATAGTGATGATTGATGATGAGCGAAATTTCCGGAACAAAAGTGTTTCATCATTATGTTGAATGCTAGGTATTTCTACACCTAGCTTTTCCTCCGAGTAGATGTAGCCTAGCAGTGATTCTTGTCGAAATTGTTCTAAGGTCACGGATTTTTTTATTCGCGGATGTTGTTTAGAACAAATCATCGTCATACCCGAATGCAAGACAGGATAACTTAGCAGCGATCTGTCATTAGGCAATGCGGAACCAATATCAAGGTCAATCTGCTTTCTGCGCAGTCGTTCTATACGAACATCTGGATCTTGAGATATAGAAAGTACATCCCAGCCTGATCCGTTGCAAAGTTCGGGAGAGTCCAGGAATTTATCCACAAGCAGCAGATCAAACAAAGGGATGGTAGCAATGCGTACTTTTTGCATAGGGCTAGGAATTAAGTCATCGCCCTGAAGTTTATCCGCATCGTCAAACAGATTGAGGGCGGGCCGATAGAGCTTGTATAGCTCCAGCGCCAAAGCCGTTGGCATCATGCCGTTCCCTTGTCTGAAAAACAGCGTATTGTTATGGTGCTTACGCAGTTTATTTAGCGCAATACTTACGGCAGAGATACTGGTTTTAAGATTTATGGCGGCGGCAGAAACCGAACCGGCGTCAATAACCTCGCAAAGAATGCGGGCAAGGTTGAGGTCTAGTTTTGTCTGCATTATGGTTTCCCAAAAGTAACTGTAACATCTGCAGTATAGTTTATTGTTTTAAAAGTGCTTTTTATTAATCGGCCAGGTGTGGGATAAGGAATTCAACGATGACTTTTGATGAGAAGAAACAACAGGCCTTGGCGCTGATGGCAGAGAAAAAGATGTGGCGGAGTAATTATGCACCGCCGCTCATGCGTCTGTTATGGAAGTTAGGGGTTCAAATCCCACCGCCGCCGTTTATGCCTTTCTGGCAGAATGTGCTGTGCTTCGGTGGTTTTATTGGCTCTCTTTGGGGCGTGATTATGTGGTTCACGGTTTGGAAAAGTCAGGGCTACAGCGTGTTAATGGCGTTGCAGATGAGTTTGTTTGCCGGGGTGTTTTTTGGCTTCTTTATGGCTCTCTATCACTATTGGCGCAAGCGGGTGAACAAGTTGCCGGACTGGAATGAACTCTGATAGGCGAGTGAGAGGGGCATAATTAACTACGCCTGGTAGAGAGTATGCCACCAGAAAATTGTGCCATCAGCCTTTAGACAATAAAGCACCCATCAGTGAGGTAAACACGCCGCCAGTGGTAAAGGCATGCGCTGTTTGGTATTCCTCACCCTTGATGTCTTTAAACCTGGCCAAGGCTGCTTGCGGGGAGGTGGCCTGCAACTCTTCAAATTGCCTGACGTAGCCTTTATCAAGCAGTTGTTGCTGATTGTCTGCGAAATCAGGTACAGAGTTATCCAGTACCACAATCTGCTCGCCCTTCACGAAAAAACTGTAAATCACCATAGTATCTTCCTTAAGCTGGTGTCACGACTGTCCTAAGATCGAATGAATGCCGTGTGCTGTCAAGTTGAGCGATCGGGAAATAGTTTCTGCCACCACGCTGGTTTCATATCCTCAAAGGAGTGGTATTCCGGTATCAGCGCAGGATCGCCAGGATCATCAAATACTCCACTCAGCAGGGCGATAACGGGGCCGTCATCGATGGCGCCAATGGAACTGCCACACTTGGGGCAAAAGGCTCGGCATGAGGCAGGTGAGGAGCGGTAGGTCGCGGGTTTTCCACTGATCCCGGTCCATTGTACATCGGAGGCCGAAAATTCAATCCATACGGCGGACTGCGCGCCGGTGTGCTTTTGGCAAATATCACATGAACAGCTATGCGGATCCGCGGGGTTGATTGCCTTAAAGCGTATGGCTCCGCACAGGCATCCGCCGGAAAATTCGTTGGTCATCCGAGTGTGCTCACAGGCTTAATGGGTTGCTTAACGTTAGCAGGCGGGGCTTGAAATCGCTATGGTTGCAAGCAAGGTTTGCCTCTTTACAGACACAAAAAAGCCCGCAACGTGAATTGCGGGCTTTTTCGTTATTGTCGCCGGGTCTATCTGGTTCACTGGCGACCTATTTGGTGGAGCTGGGGGGATTTGAACCCCCGTCCGAAATTACTACACCGTCGGCACTACATGCTTAGTCCAATCTTTACATTCGCCGGTCAGCTGCGGATGGACACGCCACTAACAAACTAGCCTGATTAGTTTTAGCACTTCAGCCCCAGGCAGGACTTCCATGCGATCTCTTTTGGGTTTGACCTCTCTTTATCCCCGTCTTAAGAGCGGAAGCTAGGGAGAGAGGGCTCTAAGCAGGGTATTAAGCTGCTAGTGCGTAGTTTTCGTCGTTTGCGACTATTTTTTTGCGGCTTTTTACGAGGCAAACCGCCCCTCGGCATGCTCCTAGGGCTTCGCAAATCCCGTCGAATCCAGAATCAGCCCCAAGTACTATGTGCAGTATACCAGAAGATTACCCTGTTAAGCCAGCGGCTTAACGATTGGCATGCTTCATGATACGGGCTTTCGCCGTCTGCCATTCACGATCTTTGATGTCATCGCGCTTATCGTGTTCTTTCTTGCCTTTGGCTACGCCGATCTTCACCTTGCTCCAGGCATTTTTCCAATACATGGAGAGGGCGACCACGGTATAACCATCGCGGGTTACGCGGCCAATCAGTGAGTCTAGCTCACGTTTTTTCAGCAGCAGTTTACGGGAACGTGTTGGATCGCATACCACATGAGTCGAAGCGACGTTCAGCGGCGAAATGGTGGCGCCAAACAGATAGGCTTCACCGTCGCGGAACATCACATAACTGTCGCTGATGTTAGCTTTGCCAGCACGCAGTGATTTTACTTCCCAACCTTGCAGCGCCAGACCCGCCTCGATCTCCTCTTCAATGGAGTATTCGAAACGTGCTCGCTTGTTTTGTGCAATGGTCGCGGAACCGGGTTTGTATGCTTTTTTCTTTGTCATAGTGTGTTCATTATACTGGATGGCGCAGCGAAAGAAATCCTTTCCCACTCAGCACCTGCGCAATTTCTCTCATTTTTTAGCCACGTAGCGCGTAGCAGATTTTTTGTCTGACGCCAGATAAATGGTATTATCTGTACGTTTTTTGCCTCTCAGGAAATGTTATGCCCCAGATCAGTCGATCTGCCTTGGTGCCATTCAGCGCCGAGCAGATGTATCAGTTGGTAAATGATGTTCATTCTTACCCCGATTTTCTGCCGGGCTGCACCGGCAGCCGGGTGATTGCGGCTTCCCCTAATGAAATGACCGCCGCGGTGGAAGTGGCAAAAGCCGGTATCAGCAAAACCTTCACCACGCGTAATACGCTGCTGGACAACCAAAGTATCAACATGCAGTTGGTGGATGGCCCGTTCCGCAAGCTGATGGGGGGGTGGCAGTTCACCGCATTAAGCCCAGAAGCGTGCAAGGTTGAGCTGCACCTGGATTTTGAGTTCACCAACAAGTTGATCGAGTTGGCCTTCGGTAAAGTGTTTAAAGAGCTGGCTGGCAATATGGTGCAAGCGTTCACCCAGCGCGCCAAAGAGGTCTACAGTGTCTGAGATACGCGTTGAGGTGGTCTATGCGTTGCCGGATCGTCAGTACGTGCGCCAGGTTAAGCTGGCGGCAGGCAGCAGCGTTGAGCAGGCTATCCTCGCTTCTGGGTTGTTAGAGCTGCGTAGTGATATCGATCTGGCCAGCAACAAGGTGGGCATCTACAGCCGACCGGCCAAGTTGGGCGATGTGCTCAATGACGGTGACAGGGTAGAGATTTACCGGCCATTGCTTGCCGATCCGAAAGAGTTACGCCGTCAGCGGGCGGAAAAGGCCAAAAAATAAGGCGCTGAATGCGCCTTATTTTCATCAGAATGTTGTCTTCCAAGTTGCAGCCTGCGACTGTCGTGAAGAATTTAACCTTTCCTCAAGGGCCGGATGACAGATCCTGCTCGGCTTAATCGGTCAAGGCCGGTTTGTTTTGTATATCGGTCAACACGCCTGCGCTGTCGAACGTCAACGTCAGCGTCTGCTGCGTGATCTTCTCATGGCCTGGCTGCTGGCGGAACACGTAGAACCACGTCTGGGTACCAAACGGATCCTGCATCATGGGCGTGCCCAAGGTGTAAGCAACCTGTTGTTGCGTCATTCCCTTGTGGATTTTTGCCACGTCGGTGGGTGTCAGGTAGTTACCCTGATTGATATCCGGCCGGTAAACTATCTTCTCAAAAGTAGAACAGCCTGCGGTCAGCATCACAAGAACCACAGCGGCAGCTGTCAGCATTTTACAGCGCATAGTAATCACATTCCTTTAGGGCATAGGATGCCGATGATAATAGACCTTGCAGCAGTTGGGAACCTTTACAGGGCTCCAATATGACCTCAGTAAAGTAAAAAAGTTAGGCGGCCAGTAATTCTTTTGCGTTTGCCAGCGTGTTTTTAGTGACTTCACTACCGCCGAGCAGGCGCGCCAACTCTTGCAGACGGGCGCGTTTATCCAATGGCGACATCTGGGTTTCGGTTTCCGTGCCGTCGGTTTGTTTGCTGACAAACAGGTGTTGGTGACCACAACCGGCAACCTGCGGTAAGTGAGTAACGCACATCACCTGGGTTGATTCCCCAAGCTGGCGCAGCAGGCGGCCAACGATGGCTGCCGTTGGGCCACTGATACCGACGTCCACCTCATCGAAGATCAGCGCCGGGGTTTCCATTTTACGCGCGGTAATGACCTGGATCGCCAATGCGATGCGCGATAGCTCGCCGCCGGAGGCCACTTTTGCCAGCGGTTGCAGCGGTTGCCCTGGGTTGGTGGAAACGCAGAACTCAACGCGGCTGGCCCCCTCGCTGCTCAGGTATTCCGGCTCAAAGCGTACGTCGATATTAAATTTGCCGTGCGGCATCGAGAGCGCATTCATGCTTTCGGTGATCAGGGTGGTTAACTCGGCCGCGTAGTGCTGGCGCTTCTGGTGCAACTGCTCAGCCAGTACCAGCGCCTGTTGATGATGCAGATTGACGGCTTCGCTCAGGTGTTGCTGATCGCTGGCCTGTTGGGACAGCAGTTGTTGCTCATCCAACAGCTGTTGATGCAGGGCAGGTAACTCTTCTGGTGAAACATGGTGCTTACGTGCCAGGCCGATCTGGCGTGACAGGCGCTGTTCCAGCTCATGCAGGCGGTTAGGATCGAGATCCATGCGGTCTGCGTAATGGCGCAGCTCGTCACTGGCTTCGCTGATTTGGATCGAGGCTTCTTCCAGCATATCCAGCAGGCCGCTGAGTTTCTCATCCATGCCGATCAGATCCAGCAGCAGGTGCTTGGTGGTGTAGAGCTGGCTGAGCATGTTGTGTTGCTCATCGTCGGCGAGTAATTGCAACGCTTGCTGGCTGAGGGTCAGCAACTGGCCGCTATTGGCCAGGCGTTTGTACTCGCTATCGATCTGTTCAAACTCACCGGCTTGAGGGGCAAATTCGTTCAGCTCTTTCAACTGGTATTGCAGCAGCTGTTTGCGGGCATCGCGCTCGAGCGATTGTTGCTGATGGTGTGCCAGCTCACGGCAGCTTTGGTGCCATTGGTGGTAAGCCTGATGCATGGCTGCCTGTAAGGCTGGCTCGCCCGCATAGGCATCCAGCAGCTGTTTTTGGTGTTCGGGTTTGAGCAGCAGTTGGTGGGCATGCTGGCCGTGGATCTGGATCAGCCGCTGACCCAGTTCCCGCAGTTGCGAAAGCGGGACGGCGGTGCCGTTGATAAAACCACGCGAGCGGCCATCTGTACCGATGACGCGGCGCAGCAGGCACTCGTTGCTGTCATCCAGCTGATTCTGTTCCAGCCATTCGCGGGCGGATGGGGTATCTGCCAGTGAGAAACGAGCACAGATATCGGCACGGGAGGCCCCCAGACGAACCACGTTGCCGTCGGCGCGATTACCAAGGCATAGGCCTAACGCATCAATAGCAATCGACTTACCGGCACCGGTTTCACCGGTGATTGCCGTCATACCCGCTTGAAAGTCGATCTCCAACTCACGAACGATAGCAAAATTGCTGATGGTTAATTGCGCCAACATAGGGACCTTCCTGTTCATAAACACATAACTGTGATTTCATACAGTATAAACTGGTTTTATATACAGTAAAGCGGTTGGCGCTATTTTTAGAATAATTTTTTTGACCAGCCCAATTTGGTACTCAACGTATTGAAATAGCTGTAATCCTTGGGATGGATCAGGTTTAGGTGGAAGTCGCTGCGGCGGATCAGAACCTCTTCGCCTTCCTGGATAGGCAGGGCGATCTGGCTGTCACAGCTGATTTCCAGATCGTTGCCGATATGGGAAAACTTCAGCCGGATCGTGCTGTCACCGTTAATCACCAACGGCCGGGCGGAAAGCGTGTGCGGGAACATCGGCACCAGCGCGATGGCTTCCAGCGACGGGGTCAAGATGGGGCCGCCTGCGGAAAGCGAGTAGGCGGTAGAGCCGGTCGGCGTGGCAATGATCAGGCCGTCGGAACGCTGTGAGAAGGCGAAGCGATCGTCAATGTAGACTTCAAACTCGATCATATGTGCCACCTTGCCGGGGTGTAACACGACCTCGTTAATTGCGGTGCTAACGCGACATTGCTGGTGCTCTTTATGGACGATGGTTTCCAACAGGAAGCGCTTCTCGTCGATATATTCGCCTTCCAGCACGTCTGCCAACTGCTGGAGTGCGTTATCCGGGTCGAGATCGGTCAGAAAGCCGAGATTGCCACGGTTAACCCCGATCACCTTGATGTCATAACGCGCCAATACGCGCGCAGCGCCCAGCATATTGCCATCACCGCCGACCACGACGGCGAGATCGGCCCGCAGACCAATCTCTGCCAGGCTGCCGGTGTCGGCGTCTTTCATGCCTAAATCGTGGGCAATCTGGCGTTCAAGGATCACCGAGTAGCCACGGGCAACCAACCATTGGTACAACATCTCATGGGTGGCCAGAGCTGAAGGGTGACGCGGGTGCCCAACAATGCCAATACATGCAAATTTTTTATTCATTGCTGTGATTTTCCTCACCAGGGACGGTTTATGCCCCACATTGTGACCGGTTGACTTGAAACCCCGGTTTTGATCCCCATAATAAGCCAAGTTGCGAGATTAATGCTAAAACGCGGAGATATTCATGAGTAGTAAAGAACAGAAGACGCCAAACGAGCAAGCCTCGGAAGAAATGGAACAGCAAGCACAGCACGAAGAAGCCATGGCGGCCGGCGCCGATCTGCGCGATGAACGCATTGCCGAGCTGGAAACCCAACTGGCCGAAGCTCAGCAACGCGAGCGTGACAGCCTGCTGCGTGCCAAAGCCGAAATGGAAAACGTTCGCCGCCGTAGCGAGCTGGACGTTGAGAAGGCACACCGCTTCGCGCTGGAAAAATTCTCGGGCGATTTGCTGCCGGTGATCGATAATCTGGAACGTGCGCTGGAACTGGCAGACAAGAACAACCCTGAACTGGTCGCGATGATCGAAGGGATTGAGCTGACGCTGAAGTCACTGCTGGACGCGGTACGCAAGTATGGCATCGAAGTGGTGGGTGAACTCAACGTGCCATTCAACCCGGACGTGCACCAGGCAATGAGCCTGATGGAATCAGCCGACCATCAGCCAAACCATGTCATGATGGTGATGCAGAAAGGCTATACGCTGAATGGCCGCTTGCTGCGCCCGGCGATGGTGGCGGTTTCCAAAGCCAAGTCTTGATAAGACCTGGTGAAGGAAAAGGCACCCGCGGGTGCCTTTTTTACGCCTGGATCAGGCTTGTGGCAGGTGTGGCACCCAGTCAATCGGCGCCAGCCCTTGTTGTTCCAGTAGCTGATTGGTTTGTGAAAAGTGGTGGCAACCCAGGAAACCGCGATGGGCAGAAAGCGGAGAGGGATGCGGTGCTTTCAACACATGATGGCGCTGACGATCGATAAAACTCCCTTTCTTTTGTGCGTGCGAACCCCATAGCAGGAACACCACACCTTCGCGGTTTTCATTTAGTGCGGCTATGACCTTGTCAGTAAAGGTTTCCCAGCCCAGGTTGGCGTGAGAATGCGCCCGGCCACCTTCAACGGTTAACACGGTATTGAGCAGCAGCACGCCTTGCTCGGCCCAGCTTTGCAGGCAGCCGTGTGTCGGGCGTTCAAAGCCCGGGATATCCGTCACCAGCTCTTTATACATATTGACCAGTGAAGGCGGTGCAGGGATGCCTGGGAGCACGGAAAACGACAGGCCATGTGCCTGGTTCGGACCGTGATAGGGATCTTGCCCGAGGATCACCACTTTGACGTCCGCCAACTCGGTAAAGCGGAAAGCGTTAAACACGTCCTTCTGTGGTGGATAAATGGTCTTACCAGCCTGGCGCTCGTTGGCAACAAAGGCGAGTGTATCCAGAAAGTAGGGCTGCTCTTTCTCTTTGCCGATGACGTCATGCCAGGTGAGGGAGGTAGACATAAGCACTCTCCTTTGTTTTTGTTAGCAATTCATTGCGCATAGCTTACCGTTAACCTCCGCTCGGCGAAACCCGCTTTTTCTACCGGTGTGGTGAGCGAGGCATGCAAAAATTTTTGATAATTTACAAAAATAATTTTAAGAAGCAAAAGGGTAAAATTGATATAAAACATAAATTTGCCTCTGGCGTCCATTTGGATGCCCCTTAAAAATTGATTTTAGTCAAAGAATCGACCCGGTTTGACTGGTATACAGAACAACAAGACAACATTGGTTTTACCAAATGGCCGGAAGCCAAACCGAGTTTTCCGGCAACGTAGAAATTTTTCTCCCTGTTACGGAGGCAACAAAATGATTACTGGTATTCAAATCACTAAAGCGAACAATCAAGCACTGGTGAACTCTTTCTGGCTGCTGGATGACGAGAAATCAGAAGCGCGCTGTGTCTGTGCCAAAGCGGATTATGCAGAAGATCAGATCGTGCCTGTCAGCGAACTGGGCCAGATCGAGTACCGTGAAGTGCCGATGGAAATGCAACCTACCGTGCGCGTAGAAGGTGGTCAGCACCTGAACGTGAACGTGCTGCGTCGCGAAACGTTGGAAGATGCGGTTAAGAACCCAGAGAAATACCCGCAGCTGACCATTCGTGTTTCTGGCTATGCGGTGCGTTTCAACTCACTGACGCCTGAACAACAGCGTGACGTTATCGCACGTACCTTTACCGAAAGCCTGTAATTTCAGGTGAGGTAAACAAAAGGGAGCTTCGGCTCCCTTTTTCTATGGTTAACATTCTCGATCGCCCCTCACCCCAGCCCTCTCCCACGTTATGAGCCGGGGATCTCATGGGAACTTGTTCAGGAGAGAGGGAGCTAGTTCGGAGCAGCAGTTAGGTACGGAAGCTAATCTGTAGAAGGGAGCATCGAGGATGAATACTGTCGTTTAGATGTGGCACGTACAGTCCCCTCTCCCGGTGGGAGAGGGTTAGGGTGAGGGGCGTGATTATGCCTCTGGCTTGGCTTTTGGCTGACGACGCTTACCGATGTTCTTGGCGTCGCGATGGCGCAGCTTGACCTTGACCTTCTCTTTGTTCTTCAGCTTGTCTTCAACGCGCTTGGCCAGCACCTTCTTCGAAGGTTTACCATTGCTCTTCTCGCTTGGCACCTTGGTGGAAGGACGCAGCTCGTCGATCACGCGGGCTTTCAGTGGCTCATTGAGGTAACGGCCCACTTTGCCCAGCAGCAGATGGTCATGCGCCTCTACCAGTGAAATTGCGGTGCCTTTGCGCCCGGCACGGCCAGTACGGCCAATACGGTGCAGATAGGTGTCGGCAGTGCGTGGCATATCGAAGTTGAACACGTGGGTGATATCCAGGATATCCAGCCCGCGCGCCGCAACGTCGGTGGCGACCAGCACGTTGACGCGGCCATCCATCATGCGTTTTACCGCTTCGTTACGCTTGGCCTGCACCATTTCGCCTTCGAGATAGCAGGTGTTGATGCCCGCCTCACGCAGCCAGGCGGCCAGCTCATGCACGCGCTCACGCTTACGCACAAAGATCACCGACTTCTGCACGTCCGGCTGTTGCAGCAAATGCACCAGCAGGGCGGTTTTATGCTTCACGTCATCGGCGCGGTAATACCATTGCAGAATTTTTTTACGTTCGCGGCGTGACGGATCGGCTTCAACTTCAACCGGATCTTTCAGGATGCGTTCGGCAAACTCGCGGATGGCTTCGCCTTCCAACGTTGCGGAGAACAGCAACGTCTGGGTACGCCAGCGGGTTTCGGCCGAGATGGTTTCGATGTCTTGCGCAAAGCCCATATCGAGCATGCGGTCGGCTTCGTCCAGGATCAGCGTTTCTACCGCGCGGCAGTCAAAGTTTTCTTCTTTGATGTATTGCAGCAGGCGGCCAGTGGTGGCAACGACCACGTCCTGGTTTTCGCTGAACACTTCGGCGTGGTTCATATAGGCCACGCCGCCGGTGATGGTGGCGATATCGAGCGAGGTATGCGCAGCCAATTCACGTGCCTGATCGGCCACCTGCATAGCCAGCTCACGCGTTGGGGTGAGGATCAACACGCGCGGTGGGCCCGATTTCTTACGTGGGAAATCCAGCAGGTGCTGCAGAACCGGCAGCAGGAATGCGGCGGTTTTGCCCGTACCGGTCGGTGCCGAACCTAATACGTCGCGCCCGTCCATGGCTGGCGGGATCGCCTCGGCCTGGATAGCGGTGGGGCGATCGTAGCCTTTATCACGCAAAGCGAGGATCAGGCGCTCATCGAGTTCGAGTTCGGAAAAATTGGTTGCTGTCATTATCTACCTCTACTTGGGGCGCCGATTATAGACGGGATGGCCGCAGGGTTCACCCTTTTTAACTTTTACCCTAAATCAGATTGCCTTATGCTACGCCAGTTTTGTCTGCTGGTGGCCATTGTGAGTAATCAAATTAAAACGAAATCGACCCCGCGTCGCGGCGGTTTTACCTTTAAGCAGTTCTTTGTTGCCCACGATCGCTGTGCGATGAAGGTGGGGACCGATGCGGTGTTGCTCGGTGCCTGGGCTGCCGTGGATAACGTGCAGCGAGTGCTGGATATTGGCTGCGGTAGCGGGCTGATCGCTCTGATGTTGGCGCAGCGAACGGCCAGCGAGGTCATTATCGATGCGGTCGAACTGGACAACGATGCCGCCTTGCAGGCGCGTGACAACGTACTGGAATCACCTTGGCCGCAAAAAATTCAGGTCCATGCCCAGGATATTCATCATTTTGCCCAGCAGCATGCGCATTGTTACGATCTGATCGTCAGCAATCCACCGTATTTTGAGCCTTCGGTTGCCTGCCGCGATCTGGCCCGTACCAACGCCCGCTATACCGAAACCCTGACTCACGATGCCTTGCTGGATAGTGCTGAACGGCTGATCGCGGCGGAGGGACATTTCTGCGTGGTGCTGCCTTATGCGATCGGCGAAGATTTTGAAGTGAATGCCCACCAACGTGGCTGGCACACCGCTCGGCGGCTGAATATCAGTGACCGGGCCGATACGCCAAAACATCGCATGATGCTGGCATTAGCTCGTCAGCCGATGGTGAAACAAGAGGCTGAATTGGCAATAAAACTGGCGGATGGCAGCTATACCACCGAGTTCCGCCAGTTGATTACCGATTTCTATCTGAACTACTAAGCCTTCAGGGTTGCAGGATAGTGGGTTTTGGCTCCGGCAGCATATCCGGATAATCCAGCGTGTAATGCAACCCACGGCTTTCCTTGCGCTCCATCGCGCTGCGCACAATCAGTTCCGCCACCTGCACCAGATTACGCAGTTCCAGCAGATTGTTGGAGATGCGGAAGTTGGCGTAATACTCGTCGATCTCCTGCTGCAACGTATTGATGCGGCGCAGTGCCCGCTCCAGCCGTTTGGTGGTGCGCACAATGCCGACGTAGTCCCACATAAATAGCCGCAATTCGTGCCAGTTATGCTGGATTACCACGCGTTCATCCGAGTCATCCACCCGGCTTTCATCCCACTGTGGCAGCTGTTTGGGCAGTTTGATGGCAGGCAGCCGCGTCAGAATATCTTCGGCGGCGGACCAGCCATAAACCAGGCATTCCAGCAGTGAGTTGGACGCCATGCGGTTGGCACCGTGCAGGCCGGTGTAGCTGACCTCGCCGATGGCATACAGCCCGTCGAGATCGGTGCGGCCATGTTGATCGACCATCACGCCGCCACAGGTGTAATGCGCGGCAGGAACGATTGGGATGGGCTGCTTGGTCAGGTCGAAGCCCAGCGTCATCAGCTTTTCGTGGATCATCGGGAAGTGTTGCGTGATGAATTCCGCCGGTTTATGGCTGATGTCCAGATACATGCAGTCTGCACCCAGGCGCTTCATCTCATGGTCAATGGCACGGGCGACGATATCGCGTGGAGCCAGTTCGCCACGCGGATCGAAGTCTGGCATAAAGCGGCTGCCGTCCGGGCGTTTCAGATGGGCACCTTCGCCGCGCAGCGCTTCTGTCAGCAGGAAATTACGTGCTTGCGGATGGAACAGGCAGGTAGGGTGGAACTGATTGAACTCCAGGTTGGCGACCCGGCAACCTGCCCGCCAGGCCATGGCGATGCCGTCACCCGAAGAAATATCCGGGTTGGTGGTATATTGATAAACCTTGGCTGCCCCGCCCGTGGCTAACACCACCGTTTTGGCGCGATAGGTTTCCACCTGCTCGCGCTCACGATTCCAGACGTAAGCGCCCACTACGCGCTTGGTGCCCGGCAAGCCAATCTTGTTGGAGGTGATCAGGTCGACCGCATTGCGCCGTTCCATCACACAAATATTGGGGTGAGCACTTGCTTTCGCTACCAGGGTAGTCTCTACTTCTTTGCCTGTGGCGTCGGCGGCGTGCAGGATGCGCCGATGGCTGTGGCCACCTTCGCGCGTCAGGTGATAGCGTTCCTCACCCTGGGAATTGGTCTCGGTGTCGAACAGGACGCCCTGATCGATCAGCCATTGCACGCAGTGGCGCGCATTGCCGGCAATAAACTCGACGGCGTCTTTATCACACAGGCCGGCTCCGGCGATCAGCGTGTCATCAACGTGTGAGGCGATGCTGTCCGTTTCATCAAACACCGCGGCAATCCCGCCTTGGGCATAAAAGGTAGCGCCTTCATTGAGCGGACCTTTGCTGAGTACAGTAACCTTGCAATGTTGCGCTAAGCGCAACGCCAGGGACAAGCCAGCAGCACCGCTGCCGACAATCAGTACATCGCTAACATGTTCAGATGATGGTTGCATAACGTATGATGTGTGCAGAAGAAGAGTGAAATTCATGTTAGCCTACTTGTCCGGGCAAAAGCCACGGACAAGGTGACATCAACAAAAAAACAATGGCGATATGGAACTTAGCGTTCCGTATGAACTCCAAGCGAGTGCTTGCTCAGGAAAATAATGTATGGCTGGCGGTACAATTTCACGCGTGGAGACAGATTTGGGGAGAGTTTACCTCGGATGAGCGAGCAGTTAACGGATCAGGTTCTGGTTGAGCGGGTCCAAAAGGGCGATCAGAAATCGTTTAACTTACTGGTAATTCGTTACCAGCATAAAGTGGCGAGTCTCGTTTCGCGCTACGTACCGCAGGGCGACGTGCCGGATGTGGTGCAGGAGTCGTTTATTAAAGCTTATCGCGCACTGGAGTCATTCCGTGGTGATAGCGCCTTTTACACCTGGTTGTATCGTATTGCTGTCAATACAGCAAAAAATTATCTGGTTGCTCAGGGACGGCGCCCACCATCAAGCGATGTGGATGCCAACGATGCCGAAAATTACGAAAGTGCGGGTGCACTGAAAGAAATTTCGAACCCTGAGAACTTAATGTTGTCAGAAGAACTGAGACAGATAGTTTTCCGTACCATTGAGTCACTCCCAGAGGATCTTCGCATGGCGATTACCCTGCGGGAGTTGGATGGTCTAAGCTACGAAGAGATAGCCGCCATCATGGATTGCCCGGTCGGAACCGTACGGTCACGTATTTTCCGTGCTCGGGAGGCTATCGATAATAAAGTTCAACCGCTGATCCAACGTTAGCGATAGCGGACACTGGAAGGGTACTTAGGCATGCAGAAAGAAAAGCTTTCCGCTCTGATGGATGGTGAAATGCTCGACAATGAGCTGCTGAGTTCATTGGGTAAAGATAAAGCACTTCAGCAAAGTTGGCAGAGCTATCACCTGATCCGTGACACGTTACGGGGTGATGTCGGACAAGTCATGCATTTCGATATCGCAGACCGTGTTGCTGCCGCATTGGAAAAAGAGCCCGCTCGTCTGGTTCCTTCGGCAATCCCCGAATCTCAACCGCAAC
The DNA here is from genome assembly GCF_051654945.1 of Serratia sp. (in: enterobacteria). Classification (GTDB taxonomy): domain Bacteria; phylum Pseudomonadota; class Gammaproteobacteria; order Enterobacterales; family Enterobacteriaceae; genus Chania. The sequence goes on along the minus strand of NZ_JBOFZA010000118.1, from coordinate 546,303 downwards.
CTCACACCTGGGGTAAACTGCCGTTCTGGCACAAGGTGCGTCCTTGGGCTAGTCAGCTAACGCAAGTCGGCGTGGCCGCTTGTGTTTCTCTGGCAGTAATCGTGGGTGTACAACAGTACAATCAGCCTGATGTGCAATCGGGCGTTGCTGAAGGCCCTGCGTTTAACACCATGCCGATCATGGGAGCAGCTTCGCCGGTTAGCCTGGGCGTCCCAGCAGACAGTTTCTCCACCGGCAGCGGTCAACAGCAGCAGGTGCAGGAACAGCGTAAGCGCATCAATGCCATGCTGCAGGATTATGAGTTGCAACGCCGTTTGCACTCCGATCAGCTGCAACTTGAACAAAGCAGGCCACAACAGGCCGCGGTTCAGGTTCCTGGAACTCAGTCTTTAGGAATGCAACAGCAGTAATGAAGCAAATTTGGTTCTCCGTTTGTCTTTTAACGGGCAGCCTGCTCAATGCAAATATCGCCTCGGCGCAAGAACCTGCGTCCGGGGCGTTATTGCAACAAATGAGCAGTGCCAGCCGTTCACTCAACTATGAACTCGCCTACATCAGCATCAGCAAGCAGGGGATAGAGTCGTTACGCTATCGCCATGCGGTGATCGACCAACTGCCCCTCGGGCAATTGCTGCATATGGACGGCCCGCGTCGGGAAGTGCTGCAACGTGGCGGTGGGATCAGCTATTTTGAGCCTGGTCTGGAACCGTTCACGCTGTCTGGCGATCACATCGTCGATGCCTTGCCCGCCATCGTGTTTGCCGATTTCAACTATCTGGCGAAATACTACGATTTCATCTCCGTTGGCCGCACCCGCATTTCCGATCGGGCTTGTGACGTCTACCGCGTTGTGGCGCGTGACGGTTCCCGTTACAGCTACGTGGTGTGGATGGATATGGAAACCAAGCTGCCGCTGCGGGTCGATTTGCTCGATCGCGATGGTGAAACGCTGGAGCAGTATCGGGTTATCTCGGTCGTCGTGGGCGATCAGGTGAAGACCGTCATGCAACCTTTGCTCAAGGCTAATCTGCCACCGCTATTAACCTTACCTGCGGCTGAAGATGTCAAGCTGGCCTGGAATGCCGGTTGGTTGCCTGCTGGCGTTAACGAAGTGGCGCGCAATCGCCGCAAGTTGCCGAATGTGGCGGTGCCGGTTGAATCGCGGCTGTATAGCGATGGCTTGTTCAGCTTCTCGGTCAACATCAGCCCTTCGGGCAGCAATGCCAGCCAACAGTTTTATCGTCAGGGCCGCCGTACCATCCAGACCGAAATTCGTAATGGCAATGAAATTACCGTGGTCGGGGAATTACCGCCCTCAACGGCCAAACGCATTGCCGACAGCATTACTTTCAAGGTAGCGCCACAATGATGAAAGAGTGGGCCACGGTGATCTCGTGGCAACAGGGCGTGGCGCAGCTGCGTTGTGAGCCTAAAGCCGGCTGTGGCAGTTGCAAAGCGCGCTCCGGCTGTGGTGCTCGTGCATTCGACGAGCTGGTGCCTGAAAGTGAACATCACTTGCAGGTAGCCATCGCCCAGCCTCTGGAACCTGGCCAGCGCGTTGAGGTCGGCATTGCCGAAGGCAGCCTGTTGCGTTCGGCAATGCTGGTCTATCTGACTCCGCTATTTGGCATGATGCTCGGTGGTGGCCTGTTGCAATGGTTTTTGGGCAGCGACGCTGCGGCAGCGCTCGGTGCCATTTTAGGCGGCGGCCTGGCCTTCCTGATTGCACGTAGCCTGGCAAAACGCCTTGGCGAGCACGCCAATTACCAACCCATGGTGCTGCAGATCGGCTTGCCGCCGGGAGCCTTGCGTTTACACTCCGAAACCGAATCCCCGATTTAATAGGGTGGCCGCGTCATCGCCGGATTGTTATAGGCGGGGATGCGGTTGCCGATCATATGCTCCATCAGCGCAATAAACAGATCGGCGCTGAACAGCGAGTAGTAACACAGCGAAAACAGCTCGTTACCTTGTAAATCGAACAGGCGAAGGGTACCCCGCTGCGTATTTTTCTCCAGCCGGTGGATCTTTTCGATCTGCACCTGCGCCTGGGCGGTACTCAGCGTTGTCGCGCTAAGCCGTAATGTTTGAGTCGGTTTCACTCGCCACGGATCAAACCAACCCCTGCCGCTATTGAGATAGCCAAATGTCAACTTATCCCCCTGATAAAGTGCATTTAATGCCAGCGGTCCACGTTGCTGGATCTGTTGTTGGATTAGCGTTTCAATCAGTTGCCGAGAGTGCGAGACATTACTCTTGATGCTGTACCAGAACGCTGCCTCCGTGGTGCGAAACGCCATTGTGTCGCTCAGCCCACCAAGCAGCCGGCTACCGTGAGAACGGTAGATGTCGGCAATTTTTTCAAACGCAATAAACCGTTCTTTATGATTGCGGTGATCCAGCACGCGTACGCCGTGCTCATACAGCCGATAGGTCAGCATTGGCCGCAGGTACTGGCGCACGGCCAGCAAAATACCGCCTAACACAATGATAGCCGCGCCGGTTTGCAGTAAGGTCAGGATGTTACGGTCTTCCATGTTGCTCAGTAACGGCATTAGTAACAGCGCCGCACCCAGTGTGAACAGCAGCGCTACCGCTGCCAAAATGCCCCAGTTGACCTTGGAAAAATCGTGCCGGCTCAGCATTTGCCCTTTATCGATCATGGTAAACCTTCCAATCAATGTTCAGAGGAGATGCTGGTGAACTCTGGTGGGCTTGCCGATGTCGTAGTGCCCTGAAGTCTGTTTTTATCCAAAGTTCCTGCCACTTGTAACCGAGGGGAACGAGAGGCGTATATCGGGCTTTTCCTAAAGCGGGGGCGTGGTGGTGTAAATGTAAGTTATTGATAAGAATATTATTTATCAGGTAATTAAGATTGGGTTTATTGCGTAATCACGCAATATGTATTACCAGCGGTTAAACGCGAACCGGGCAGGACGATTGGCGCTATTAATCCACAATTATTATCGGGTTTAGGCTGCGTTAATATCTGCTTTCATCAACTGCGGCGCTCTGCAACACTAAACTACGTATAATCGATTCCCTTCACTGCACCGATCGCTAGGTTTTCAGGGTTATGGCATGTAGAATGCTGCGATTCAGGCGAAAAATAGCCGACCCATTCACCGTCGCTTTATGTCCATGCGGGTTCCATAGGCGAGTAATTCAGAAATACCAAGGCAGAAAAACTAATTAAATGAAACACATAAGAAATTTTTCTATCATTGCCCACATTGACCACGGTAAGTCGACGTTGTCTGACCGTATTATTCAAATCTGCGGCGGGCTGACCGAACGTGAAATGGCCGCGCAGGTGCTGGATTCTATGGATCTGGAACGTGAACGTGGTATTACCATCAAAGCGCAGAGCGTGACGCTCGATTATAAAGCCCTTGATGGCCAGGTTTACCACCTCAACTTTATCGACACCCCTGGGCACGTTGACTTCTCCTATGAGGTTTCCCGTTCACTGGCCGCCTGTGAAGGCGCATTGCTGGTGGTGGATGCCGGGCAGGGCGTAGAAGCCCAGACTCTGGCCAACTGCTATACCGCGCTGGACATGGATCTGGAAGTGGTGCCGGTGTTGAACAAGATTGACCTGCCTGCTGCCGATCCGGATCGCGCCGCACAGGAAATCGAAGATATCGTGGGCATTGATGCCACGGATGCGGTGCGCTGCTCGGCTAAAACCGGCGTAGGCGTGCCGGAAGTGCTGGAGCGTCTGGTGCGTGATATTCCGCCGCCAGAAGGCGATGCGGATGCTCCGCTGCAGGCGCTGATCATCGACTCCTGGTTCGATAACTACCTCGGCGTTGTCTCCCTGATCCGGGTGAAAAACGGCACCCTGCGCAAAGGCGATAAAGTCAAGGTCATGAGCACCGGCCAAACCTATAATGCCGACCGTCTGGGGATTTTCACCCCGAAACGTGTCGATCGCGATGTGCTGAACTGCGGCGAAGTGGGCTGGTTGGTCTGCGCGATTAAAGACATCCTCGGCGCGCCGGTGGGCGATACCTTGACGCTGGCTCGTCAGCCGGCAGACAAAATGCTGCCAGGCTTCAAAAAAGTGAAGCCACAGGTGTATGCCGGTCTGTTCCCGATCAGTTCCGACGATTATGAAGCCTTCCGCGATGCGCTGGGCAAGCTGAGCCTGAACGACGCCTCCCTGTTCTATGAGCCAGAAAGCTCCACCGCGCTGGGCTTCGGCTTCCGCTGTGGCTTCCTGGGTCTGCTGCACATGGAGATCATTCAGGAGCGTCTGGAGCGTGAATACGATCTGGAGCTGATCACTACGGCACCAACGGTAGTGTACGAAGTTGAAACCACCGGAAATGAAACCATCTACGTCGACAGCCCATCCAAGCTGCCGCCGTTGAATAACATCGCTGAGCTGCGTGAGCCGATTGCCGAGTGTCACATGCTGATGCCACAGGAATACCTGGGCAACGTGATCACGCTGTGTATCGAGAAGCGTGGCGTACAGACCAACATGGTTTACCACGGTAACCAGGTGGCGCTGACCTACGAAATCCCGATGGCCGAAGTGGTGCTAGACTTCTTTGACCGCTTGAAATCCACCTCACGCGGTTATGCGTCGCTGGATTACAACTTCAAGCGTTTCCAGGCCTCGGACATGGTGCGTGTTGACGTGTTGATCAACAACGAACGTGTCGATGCGCTGGCGCTGATCACTCACCGTGATAACGCACAGTATCGTGGCCGTGAACTGGTCGAGAAAATGAAAGAGCTGATCCCACGCCAGCAATTCGACATTGCAATTCAGGCGGCGATCGGTACTCATATCATCGCTCGTTCAACGGTGAAACAGCTGCGTAAAAACGTCCTGGCCAAGTGCTACGGCGGCGACGTCAGCCGTAAGAAGAAGCTGTTGCAAAAGCAGAAAGACGGTAAAAAACGCATGAAGCAGGTGGGTAACGTCGAGTTGCCGCAGGAAGCATTCCTGGCCATTCTGCACGTGGGTAAAGACGGTAAGTAAGAGCGAAAGCTCGCGTAACTAGGGAGTTTGCATGGCGAATATGTTTGCCTTGATCCTGGCATTAGCCACATTGGTAACCGGGATCATCTGGTGCTTTGAGCGCTTTAAATGGGCGCCGGCACGTCGGGCGAAAATCGCGGCGGTCAATGCACAGGCGGCCGGTACGGTCGACGAAGCCGCCCTGGCGAAAGTGGCCAGGCAGCCGGGTTGGGTTGAAACCGGGGCTTCGGTGTTCCCGGTATTGCTGTTGGTGTTTGTGGTGCGTTCGTTTATTTACGAACCCTTCCAGATCCCTTCAGGCTCGATGATGCCGACGCTGTTGATTGGTGATTTCATTCTGGTGGAAAAGTTTGCCTACGGCATAAAGGATCCGATCACCCAGACTACGCTAATTGAAACCGGCCATCCCAAGCGCGGTGATATCGCGGTATTTAAATATCCACGTGACACCAAACTGGATTATATCAAACGCGTAATTGGCCTGCCGGGCGATCGCGTGACCTATGACCCGGTGAATAAGCGTGTGACGGTGCAAGAAAACTGTAATAGCGGCCAAGCGTGCGATACCGCATTGGCGGTCACCTACAGCGATATGCAACCAAGCGATTTTGTCCAGATGTTTACCCGCAGCGGTATGGGCGAGACCAGCAATGGCTTCTTCCAGACGCCACTGAACGAAAGCGTGCCGCAGGGCGGTATTCGCCTGGCTGAGCGTAAGGAAACGCTGGGTAACGTGACCCACCGTATTCTGACCGTACCAGGTGCACAGGATCAGGTTGGCGCTTACTATCAGCAGCCGGGCCAGCAGTTGGCCGAGTGGGTTGTGCCAGCCGGCCATTACTTCATGATGGGCGATAACCGTGATAACAGCGCCGACAGCCGTTATTGGGGTTTCGTACCTGAGAAGAATCTGGTGGGTAAAGCCACGGCGATCTGGATGAGCTTTGAAAAGCAGGAAGGTGAATGGCCAACGGGCGTCAGATTGAGCCGTATCGGTGGTATTCACTAATAACGTTTTTGCCAACTGCAGTTTATATGGTGAAATTCCCTATGGATTTCGAGCTGCAGCTAGGCGACAAGCTATCTCATCCCCAGGAGCTTACTTTTGGGTAAGTGACTGGGGTTAGATAGTGCAGGTAACAACGCTGCAGCTTGAAAGACGACGGGAAAAACGCAGCATTATATTTCCACTCGTTGTAGAATAGCCCCTCGAGCGATAAAAGTTGGCCCCTTATGGCGCCACTGCAAACGAAACAGCTTTGGATTGGCTTTTGGCAAAGCAGGCCTGTTCCGTATGCTGCAAGTTTTTGACGCATTCTTGATCTATTGGTAACTCATGAACCCCATCGTAATAAACAGGCTGCAGCGGAAGCTGGGCTACACTTTTCAACAGCAGGAGCTCTTACTGCAAGCGTTAACTCACCGTAGCGCCAGCAGTAAACATAATGAACGTCTCGAGTTTCTGGGTGATTCGATCCTTAGTTTTGTCATCGCCAATGCGCTCTACCAGCGTTTTCCTCGCGTAGACGAGGGAGACATGAGCCGCATGCGTGCCACGCTGGTGCGAGGCAATACGCTGGCCGAGATGGCCCGCGAGTTCGATCTGGGCGAGTGTTTGCGCCTTGGGCCGGGCGAGCTGAAAAGTGGTGGATTCCGCCGCGAGTCAATCCTGGCGGATACGGTGGAGGCACTGATTGGCGGTGTGTTCCTGGATAGCGATATTCAAAACGTCGAGCGACTGATTTTGGACTGGTATCGTAGCCGGTTGGACGAAATCAGCCCCGGTGATAAGCAGAAAGACCCGAAAACCCGCTTGCAGGAGTTTTTACAAGGTCGTCATCTGCCATTGCCAACATATCTGGTGGTGCAGGTTCGCGGTGAGGCGCACGATCAGGAGTTTACTATCCACTGTCAGGTGAGTGGTTTGAGCGAGCCCGTGGTGGGCACCGGTTCAAGCCGCCGTAAAGCCGAGCAGGCGGCAGCGGAACAAGCGCTGAAAAAGCTGGAGCTTGAATGAGCGAAGAAAAACAATACTGCGGTTTTATTGCGATCGTAGGTCGTCCCAACGTGGGCAAATCCACGTTGCTCAACCAATTGCTGGGGCAAAAAGTCTCCATCACCTCGCGTAAACCACAGACGACCCGTCACCGCATTATGGGTATCGATACCGATGGCGCTTATCAGGCCATTTACGTCGACACCCCGGGTCTGCATATCGAAGAAAAGCGCGCCATCAACCGTTTGATGAACCGCGCTGCCAGCAGCTCAATCGGCGACGTCGAGCTGGTGATCTTTGTTGTAGAAGGCACGAACTGGACTGCCGATGATGAAATGGTGGTCAACAAGCTGCGCAGCCTGAAATGCCCGGTACTGTTGGCGATCAACAAGGTGGATAACGTTACCGACAAATCCAAACTGTTGCCGCACATTGCATTCCTCAGCCAGCAGATGAACTTCCTCGATGTGGTGCCGATCTCTGCCGAAAAAGGCATGAATGTGGATACTATCGCGGCTATCGCACGCAAAGTGTTGCCGGAAGCGGAACACCACTTCCCGGACGATTACATCACCGACCGTTCCCAGCGCTTTATGGCGTCGGAAATCATCCGTGAGAAGCTGATGCGCTTCCTGGGTGAGGAACTGCCTTACTCGGTGACGGTTGAGATCGAACAGTTTGTGCCGAACGAGCGCGGTGGTTATGACATTCATGGTCTGATTCTGGTTGAGCGTGAAGGCCAGAAGAAGATGGTGATTGGCAACAAAGGGTCGAAGATCAAGACCATCGGTATTGAAGCCCGCCAGGACATGGAACAGATGTTTGAAGCCAAAGTGCATCTGGAACTGTGGGTGAAAGTGAAATCGGGCTGGGCGGACGATGAACGTGCGCTGCGTAGCCTGGGCTATACCGACGACCTGAAATAATACCGCCTATGGATGGCTGGGAGCGCGCTTTTGTCCTGCATGGACGGCCCTTTAGTGAAACCAGCCTGATGCTGGATCTGTTCACGGAAGGCCATGGGCGGGTGCGCTTGTTGGCAAAAGGCGCACGTAGTCGCCGATCCAATCTAAAGGGTTGCTTGCAACCCTTTACTCCTCTGTTAGTACGCTGGGGCGGTCGTGGCGAAGTCAAAACGCTGCGCGGCGCTGAAGCGGTCTCCCTCGGTTTACCTCTTAGTGGCATGATGCTTTACAGCGGCCTTTACGTGAATGAATTGTTGTCACGGGTGCTGGAGCAGGAAGGCAACTATTCGGTTCTGTTCTTCGATTATCTGCAATGTTTACAGGCGCTGGCTGCCGAAGACAGTTCCCCGGAGCATGCTCTGCGGCAGTTTGAGCTGGCGCTGTTAGGGCACCTGGGTTACGGCTTGGATTTCCTCCATTGTGCCGGCAGCGGCGAACCGGTGGATGACGGCATGACCTATCGCTATCGCGAGGAGAAAGGCTTTATCGCCAGCCTGGTGGTGGATCATTACAGTTTTACCGGCCGTGAACTCCGCGCCCTGGATGAACGCCAATTCCCTGATGCAGACACTCTGCGCGCAGCCAAGCGCTTCACCCGCATGGCGCTAAAACCCTACCTCGGCGGTAAGCCGCTCAAGAGCCGCGAGCTGTTTCGCCAGTTCGTACGCAAACAACCCGATACCCCCGTCGACGAAGCCTAAGCGGTTTCTGCTTTTGCCGTTTTGCTAGCCCGTGTAAACTGCCGCTACTGAAAATTTTTGAGTAGAGGGTTGTCATGGTTGATTTACTGTTGGGCGTCAATATCGATCATATTGCCACGTTACGTAACGCGCGTGGAACCAACTACCCGGATCCGGTGCAGGCGGCATTTATTGCCGAGCAGGCGGGGGCCGATGGTATTACCGTTCATCTGCGTGAAGATCGCCGTCATATCACCGACCGCGACGTGCGTATCCTGCGTCAGACCATCCAGACACGGATGAATCTGGAAATGGCCGTGACCGATGAAATGCTGGATATCGCCATTGAGATGAAACCCCACTTCTGTTGCCTGGTGCCGGAAAAGCGTCAGGAAGTCACCACCGAAGGCGGGCTGGACGTGGCCGGGCAGCAGGACAAAATGGCGGTGGCGGTTGAGCGCCTGGCACAGGCGGGTATTTTGGTTTCGTTGTTTATCGATGCCGATCATCGCCAGATCGATGCGGCGGTGGCCGTTGGTGCACCTTATATCGAAATCCATACCGGTGCCTATGCCGAAGCGCAGGGCGATCTGGCCATTCAGGCCGAGCTCAAGCGTATTGCCAAAGCGGCGACCTACGCGGCCAGCAAAGGCCTGAAGGTGAATGCGGGCCACGGTTTGACCTATCATAACGTGCAGCCGATCGCTGCGCTGCCAGAGATGCATGAGCTGAACATCGGCCATGCCATTATCGGCCAGGCGGTGATGAGCGGCTTGCCGGCTGCGGTGGCGGATATGAAACTGCTGATGCGGGAAGCGCGTCGCTAATGGCGGTACTGGGCTTGGGGACTGACATCGTAGAGATGGCACGCATCGAAGCGGTGGTGGAACGCAGCGGCGATCGTCTGGCTCGTCGGGTGCTGAGCCCGGCGGAATGGGAAGTGTATCAGCAGCATCAGCAGCCGGTACGCTTCCTGGCAAAACGCTTTGCGGTTAAAGAGGCGGCCGCCAAGGCATTCGGCACCGGCATCCGCAACGGTCTGGCGTTCAATCAGTTCGAAGTGTTCAATGATGGGTTGGGGAAACCCAATATCCGCCTGCATGGACGCGCCGCTGAACTGGCGCAGGAGATGGGGGTAACGTCGATCCACGTTTCTCTCGCTGACGAGCGTCGTTATGCCTGTGCCACTGTGATTATCGAGGGGTGATATTCCTCTCTCCGCAATCCCAAAAAAGAGTGGGAGCGAGCCCGGCGTTGTGGTCAGGATCAGGGGTCAATATGTGACTCTGACTGTAAAAGATTGGTCAGGCGCTGAAGCTTATTTGTGGCACATTCAGTCCCCTCTCCCTGTGGGAGAGGGTTAGGGTGAGGGGCGTTACAGGCTATCTGAGTGATGTAACACGACAAACTTGTCCCACAGCTGTTCCTGGTTTTCGACGTGCTGCGGATCGGTAATGATGGTGTTATCGATCGGGCACACCTGCTGGCAGGTTGGGGTTTCGTAATGCCCCACGCATTCGGTGCAGCGATTGGCATCGATCTGGTAAATCTCATCCCCCATCGAAATCGCCTGGTTCGGGCATTCCGGCTCGCACATATCGCAGTTGATGCATTTCTTGGTAATCAATAAAGCCATATCAATCAGTTACTCATTTAAACTTTTATATCCGGGTTAACCAGCCGACATCCATACCGCATAGTGCGAACGACCTATCAGGCAAACACCACTTTAAGTGTGCCCGGTGTCCGGCGCGGCTTTCCCACCACGATTTGCACATCACGCCCTAGGCGCGTAAGGCACTCCAGCATCTTGGCTTCACTGATACCCCGAAACTGTCCGCGCAACATATTAGACAGCTTAGGTTGTGTCATCCCCAGCAGTTTTGCGGCTTGCTCTTGTGTCAGGCGGTGGCTTTTGATGATATCGCCAATCATGCTGGCAAGCTGGGCCTTTACCTGCATTTCTTCAGCGTCGTCTCTGCCGATATCGGCATAAACGTTGCCAGTACTGATTTCAATATCATGGCTCATCTTATGCTCCTTTGGCATGATTTTCTGCAGCTTTCAAACGTTCGCGGATCTTGTCCATATCTGGTTTCGGCGTTGAAATTCCAGATGAAGACTTTTTCTGGAATGCGTGCAAAACATACACGCTATCGGCAAACTTAACGGTATAAACTGCGCGATAAGTATCGCCAAGAAAATCCTCTATCACTTCTAGTACACCAGCCCCACCAAATCCTTTTAGGGGTTTAGTCTGCGAATGTTTACCACCCATCTGTGCCAAGTGTAGAGCGTAGCCGAAAATATCCTGCACTTCCTCGGGCAATGATTGGAGATCCTTCTTGCTACTACTAACCCAGTAGAGTGGTTTCATCCACGTCATCCCTGCGTTAAATTATACCTATATGGATATAATCTAACATGGTGCTTGGTCAATATGTAGTCAGAAAAGAAAAATATCTACGATTAGCGCATGGAAGCAAAATGTGTAGAAAATGCTTATAGCAGCGCTTCGTACAACCGTATCAGGGGCATTTCGCGGAGCGCAGATTATACGCTTTACACCATCTTTTTCACTAACTGTTCGCTACGGCGGAGGCGATCGCGAGCAAGATCCTGTTGGATCAGCGCCATAAACAGCAGATCGGTCAGGGCGAACTGCGCCGTGCTGGAAGAGATCGCTGAGCTGTGGGTATTGGGTTCTTCCACAATCGTGTATAGGCTGTGATCGGCCCGCTGTTGCAAGCCGTTGGGGGAGAAGCTGGTCAGCGCCAGCACTCTGGCTCCAGCAATACGTGCTTCTTCGGCGACCAGATTGATCTCACGTCGCTCACCGCTAAACGAAATTGCCAGCAGCAGATCCTCTTTACTCATCGCCTGCACCGTGGCCAGCTGAACGTGCATATCGGCTTCTGCCACCGCCATCACGCCAATCTTCAGCAACTTGAAGGCAAAGTCTTTGGCGACCAGCCCGGAAGCACCAATGCCGACCAATATCACCCGCCGCGCCGTACGCAGCATCTCCAGGGCGGTATGCAGCCGTTGTTCGCTATTGATATCCAGCGTTGCTCGCAATGCGGCCTGTTTTTCCACCAACAGTTTTTCACCGACGGCCTTAAGCGGATCGCTGCTCAGGATTTGGTTATGGACGGTTACCACGGGTTCCACCTGTGGCTGGGCTAATGTCTCGCTCAACGCTTGTTTCAGCGCGGGAAAGCCCTTATATCCAAGCTTCTGGGAGAATTTGACGACGCTTGATTGGCTGACACCGGCCAACTGAGCCAGCTTTGGTGAACTGAGGTGGCTGACCTGCTCAGCGTTGTTCAGCAGGAAGTTTGCCAGCTTGCGATCGTTTTGCGCCAGCGTAGGGTATATCTGACGAATGCGAAGAAGGGTACTCATAAGTGTTTTCCTTTGAGCCAGCCAGCATTCTGCCACGCCAGTGGGCAAAACGCGCAGTGATAATTTTGTGAGATCGGGTAAGGTGGTGGTGTATCACCGGACGCCGCTTAATATGGATCAACGATCCTGAGGAGTAACGCTTGACTGACAAACCGGTTGCACAGGCCCAGCGCGTGGTATTTTTCGATCTGGATGGCACTTTGCATCAGGAAGACATGTTTGGCAGTTTCCTGCGCTATTTGCTACGGCATCTGCCGCTGAATCTGGTGCTGGTCGTACCGCTGTTGCCCATTATCGGATTGGGCATGTTGATCGGTGGGCGTGCAACGCGCTGGCCCATGAGCCTGTTATTGTGGGCAATGACCTTTGGCCGTTCGGAGGCCCGGCTGAAAGCGCTGGAGGCGAAATTTGTCGACTATTTTCGCCGTAAGGTTACTGCGTTTCCGGTCGTGCAGATGCGTCTGCGCCAATATCTGGATGCCCAGGATGCGCAGGTCTGGCTGATCACCGGTTCACCGGAGCGTCTGGTGGAGCAGGTATATCGGGATTCTGCGTTCCTGCCGCGAGTACGCCTGGTCGGGAGCCGTATTGAACGCCGTAACGGCGGGTGGGTTTTGCCCATGCGCTGTCTTGGCGCGCAAAAGGTGGTGCAGTTGGAGCAGCGTCTGGGCGCACCATTGAAACTGTTTAGTGGTTACAGCGACAGCAAGCAGGACAACCCCTTGCTTTATTTTTGTGAGCATCGCTGGCGGGTGGGTAAAGAAGGCGAGTTACAGCAACTGGATTAAGTGCAGGCTCCCCCCAGCAAAGAGGGAGCCTGCAGGCGGTTACATCGCCGCTTTAAAGATAGCCACGATCTGCTCATGGCTGGCCTGGATTGGATTGGTGAATCCACAGGCATCGTTCAGGGCGTTAGTGGCTAACGTCGCAAAGTCTTCTTCCTTGACTTGCAGATCGCGTAAACCGGCAGGTATGCCCACATCTTTCGCCAGTTGACGAATGGCGGCGATACAAGCGGCAGCCCCTTGCTCATCGTTAAGGCCTGCAATATTTACCCCCATCGCAGCGGCAATATCTTTCAGACGGCCGGCGGCAACCTGAGCATTGAACTCTTGCACGTGCGGCAGCAGGACGGCGTTACAGACGCCATGCGGCAGGTTGTAGAAGCCACCCAACTGGTGCGCCATCGCATGCACATAACCCAATGAGGCGTTATTAAAGGCCATTCCGGCCAGGAACTGGGCATAGGCCATGTTCTCACGCGCCTGCATGTTTTGCCCGTCGTTGACCGCATCGCGTAGCGACTCGGCAATCATGGTGGCGGCTTTCAGCGCGCAGGCATCGGTAATTGGGTTGGCGGCGCTGGAGACGTAGGCTTCGATAGCGTGGGTCAGGGCATCCATACCGGTGGCTGCGGTCAGGCCTTTTGGCATACCGGCCATCAGATGAGGATCGTTGACCGACAGGATCGGGGTAACGTGCTTGTCGACAATGGCCATTTTGATATGGCGCGCTTCGTCGGTGATGATACAAAAACGCGTCATTTCCGAAGCGGTGCCTGCGGTGGTGTTGATAGCGACTACCGGCAGTTGCGGCTTGGCGGAGCGATCCACCCCTTCATAGTCTTTGATTTCCCCACCGTTGGCGGCAACCAGGGCAATCCCTTTCGCACAGTCATGCGGTGAACCGCCACCCAGAGAAACGACACAATCGCAGTGATGTTCGCGCAACAGCGCCAGACCCTGCTTCACGTTTTCCGTGGTCGGGTTAGGATTAGTGCCGTCATAGACGCAGCTTTCGATATTCTGGGCCGCTAACAGTGATTGCACCTGAGCTACGACGCCAATGCCGTTCAAAACCTTGTCGGTAACGATCAGTGCGTGATGCAGACCATGCTCTTTCATGGTTTTTGCCGCGTCTTCCAGACAACCGGAACCAATCATGTTGACGGAAGGGATAAAGAATGTTGAGGCAGCCATAACCTACTCCTTATAAAGGCTTTTTGCGTGAAGTAAACCTTACCGCGCTAATTCTTAAGAGAATATGATCTATCACAATTTAGCTAGGAAAAATTTGCTTAATTTTACAGCTTGATTTTCCTGGTGTTTATAACATTTATCTTAAATTATAAGAAGTGAACAAATTTTAATCATCATTAATTATGATGTTATTGATTTGTTGGTGGTGTTTTAAGCAGCCGACAATGGTGGCTGGTTGTCGGCTTTTCAAGCTTATTTGCAGCAACATGGCCGAGTGGCTGCGGTAAAAGGATCTACTGTGTATAATGCCCGCCGCGATGCGCACGAGGATTGATGTGGTGAATGAATATAATGATGAGTATTGGATGCGTCAGGCGTTAAGCCTGGCTCTACGTGCGCAGGAAGAAGGTGAGGTGCCGGTCGGTGCGTTGCTGGTGCTGGACAATCAGGTGATTGGCGAAGGCTGGAACCGGCCGATTGGCCGCCACGATCCTACCGCGCATGCTGAAATCATGGCGCTGCGGCAGGGGGGCGCGGTATTGCAGAATTACCGCCTGCTGAATGCCACGCTGTATGTCACGCTGGAGCCTTGCGTGATGTGTGCCGGCGCGATGGTACACAGCCGCATCCGTCGTCTGGTTTACGGCGCGGCCGATGAAAAAACCGGGGCGGTCGGTTCGCTGGTGGATATTCTGCGCCATCCGGGTATGAATCATCAGGTAGAAATCGTCTCGGGCATATTGGCAGAAGAGTGCGCCGCTACTCTCAGCAACTTTTTCCGCATGCGGCGCGATCAGAAAAAAGCGCTCAAGCTGGCACAGCGGGCCGGAAAAGACCCACAGTAATCACAGGGCTAACGCCAGCTCGGCATCGACAGCTGGATAGCCCTGAGCCTGTTCGGCCTGCTTCATCGCCTCGGCTGCCTTCTTCTCTTTTTCCAACAGATAGCCCACCAGGCTGACCTGATAACGGCGGATGTTCTCCACGTAGTTATAGGCTTCGCGGCCACGGGCATAGCCATAGGTGAGTGACGGGTAGTAGCGCTTCTGGCTAAGCATCGGCAGGCGCTGTTTCACATCGACCCAACTATCGGGATTGCCTTGCTGGCTTTTGGTGAGCTTACGCGCGTCCAGCATATGGCCCCAGCCCATGTTATAGGCGGCCAGTGCGAACCAGATCCGCTCATCTTCCGGCACCGTGTCTGGCACCTTATCCATCAGGCGTTGCAGATACAGCGCCCCGCCTTGAATACTCTGTTCCGGATCGAGCCTGTCGGTGACGCCCAGGCCATCGGCGGTGGCCCTGGTCAGCATCATCAGCCCACGGACGCCGGTAGGGGAGGTCGCCTGCGGGTTCCAGTGGGATTCCTGGTAGGCGATGGCGGCCAGCAGCTTCCAGTCAATTTCGCTGGCATACTTTTCAAACAGCGAGCGGAAGGTGGGCAACACCGAGTCGATGGCGGAAAGGAAAGTTTTGGTATCGACGTAGTCAAAACTGCCCACGTGCCCCAGATACTTCTCTTCCAACCGCGCTAGCGTACCGTCTTCGACCCGCTGGCTATAAAAGTCCAGCAGCGCTGCGTATAGGCTATCGTCGTTGCTGCGCTTCAGGTACCAGGTCACCGGCTCTTCATCGGTAATGTCAAAAGCGACGGCTAGCTGCGGGTGAATACGCTGTAGCAGGGCAATAGTGACGGAATCCCCGATCGTGTAATCCAGCTTGCCATCGGCCACCTGTTCCAGCAGCTCTTTCGAGGTCTGGTCGCTTGACGCTTCCCAACTGAGGTTGGGGTATTTGCTTTGCTTGAGCTGCTTTAGGGTGCTGACGTGTGCCGAGCCGGAGGCCACAGCCAGTTTGCCTTTGATATCGGCAAAGGTTTTTGGCCGTGTGGTACCCAGCCGGTAAACCAACTGCTGGGAGACGGAATAATACGCCGGGCCGGTACTGGCACGGCTGAGGCGATCCGAATTGTAGATCAGCCCGGCGGCGAGCAGATCGGCATTGTCATCATCCAGATCGTCAAACAGGTCGTTGATATTCTGGTGCGGGATCACCACCAGCTTGACCCCCAGGTAGTTGGCAAAGCTTTTGGCCAGCTCGTAGTCAAGACCACTCGGCCCCTGCGGGGTAGTGAAATACGTTAGCGGTGAGTTTAACGTGCTGACACGCAGTTCCCCCCGTGATTTGATCGCCTCGAGCTGGCCTCCCTGCCCACCACGCCAGGCGATATTGGGCCACAGGGCAAGCGCCAGCAGCAAGGCCACAACACCGATCAGAATGTAATTTACTTTTAGGCGTTTCAAATAGTTATCTCAAATAGATGCACACTTTATGTCGACCGGAATAAGATGTTTTTTCATGGTTAAATCACCAGTGCCGGGGCATTTTGCGTAACATTACGCCAGCGCGCAACTTTATTGATACGTTATGAGGATCCGACCGAGAAAAAAGCTTTTATCAATAATAGCTACGCAAACGGTTTCGTCGGCGGCGCGGATTCTCTATAATGGCGCGCGTTTTCCCCTGTTGCGCCCAATGAAGTGCTGAACCCAGTTGCTTCGAAGACGAGAGAACTTTGATTATGGAAATACTGCGTGGTTCGCCCGCTTTGTCGGCTTTTCGTATTACCAAACTACTGTCCCGCTGCCAGGATGCCCAACTCCCGATCGGCGATATCTATGCCGAGTACGTTCACTTTGCCGATGTCAGCGCACCGTTAAGTGCCGAAGAGCAGGCCAAGCTGCAACGGCTGCTCAAGTACGGCCCTTCTCTCGCAGAACATGCTCCGCAAGGCCGCCTGCTGTTGGTCACGCCGCGTCCGGGCACCATTTCGCCCTGGTCTTCCAAAGCCACCGATATCGCCCATAACTGTGGTCTGACGCAGGTGATCCGTCTTGAGCGTGGTCTGGCATTTTATGTCACCGCGCCGACGCTGACCGATATCCAGTGGCAACAGCTTGCCACCCTGCTGCACGATCGCATGATGGAAACGGTATTCAGCGAGCTGCAACAGGCAGAAAAACTGTTCTCTCATCATCAACCGGCCCCGTATCAGACGGTAGATATTCTGGCGCAAGGCCGTAGCGCGCTGGAACAGGCCAACACCAAACTGGGGCTGGCGCTGGCACAGGATGAGATCGATTACCTGCTGGCTGCCTTTAGCGAGTTGGGGCGCAACCCAACGGATATTGAGCTGTACATGTTCGCTCAGGCCAACTCCGAACATTGCCGCCACAAGATTTTCAATGCCGACTGGATCATCGACGGCGAACAGCAGCCGAAGTCGCTGTTCAAAATGATCAAAAACACCTTTGAGCAGACGCCGGACTACGTGCTTTCTGCTTATAAAGACAACGCGGCGGTGATGGAGGGCTCACAGGTTGGGCGTTTCTTTGCCGAGCCGCAAAGCGGTTTGTATGACTACCATCAGGAAGAAGCGCATATCCTGATGAAGGTGGAAACGCACAACCATCCAACGGCGATCTCGCCTTGGCCGGGTGCGGCGACCGGTTCTGGCGGGGAGATCCGCGACGAAGGTGCCACGGGCCGAGGCGCCAAGCCGAAAGCCGGTCTGGTGGGCTTCTCGGTTTCCAACCTGCGTATTCCGGGCTTTGAACAGCCTTGGGAGCAGGATTTTGGCAAGCCGGATCGCATCGTCACCGCGCTGGATATCATGACCGAAGGCCCATTGGGCGGCGCAGCGTTCAACAACGAATTTGGTCGCCCGGCGCTGGTCGGTTACTTCCGCACCTATGAAGAGCGCGTCAACAGCCATAACGGCGTTGAGCTGCGTGGCTACCATAAGCCGATCATGCTGGCAGGCGGCCTGGGTAACATTCGTGCCGATCACGTGCAAAAAGGTGAAATCACCGTAGGCGCCAAACTGGTGGTGCTGGGTGGCCCGGCGATGAATATCGGCTTGGGCGGTGGGGCCGCATCATCAATGGCTTCTGGCCAGTCTGACGCCGATCTCGATTTTGCTTCGGTACAGCGTGATAACCCGGAAATGGAGCGCCGCTGTCAGGAAGTGATCGACCGTTGCTGGCAGATGGGCGAGAGCAACCCGATCCTGTTTATTCACGATGTGGGAGCGGGTGGCCTGTCGAACGCAATGCCAGAACTGGTTAGCGACGGTGGCCGTGGCGGCCGTTTCGAACTGCGTGACATTCTCAACGACGAGCCGGGCATGAGCCCGCTGGAAGTGTGGTGTAACGAATCCCAAGAGCGCTATGTGATGGCGGTTGCGCCTGAACAGATGGCGACCTTTGAGGAAATCTGCCGCCGTGAGCGCGCACCTTTTGCGGTGATTGGCGAAGCGACGGAAGAGCTGCATCTGACGCTCAACGATCGTCATTTTGACAATCAGCCGATCGACATGCCGCTGGAAGTGCTGCTGGGCAAAACGCCAAAAATGACTCGCGACGTGCAACGTCAACAGGCGAGCGGCGAAGCGTTGCAGCGTGCCGGTATCACCATTGCCGATGCGGTCAAGCGCGTGTTGCATTTGCCGGCCGTCGCGGAGAAAACCTTCCTGATCACCATTGGCGACCGTACCGTCACCGGCATGGTTGCACGCGATCAGATGGTTGGCCCGTGGCAAATCCCGGTTGCCGACTGTGCGGTAACCACCGCCAGCCTGGACAGCTATTACGGCGAAGCCATGTCGATCGGTGAGCGTGCTCCCGTCGCCTTGCTGGACTTTGCCGCCTCTGGCCGCCTGGCGGTTGGGGAAGCGCTGACCAACCTGGCCGCAGTGGAAATCGGTTCGCTCAAGCGAGTGAAGCTTTCCGCCAACTGGATGGCCGCAGCGGGTCACCCAGGCGAGGATGCCGGTCTGTATGAAGCGGTGAAGGCGGTAGGGGAAGAACTTTGCCCTGCGTTGGGTATCACCATTCCGGTGGGTAAAGACTCAATGTCGATGAAAACCCGCTGGCAGGAAGGCAATGAACAACGGGAAATGACGTCACCGCTGTCGCTGGTGATCACCGCGTTTGCCCGCGTGGAAGACGTGCGCCACACCGTGACGCCGCAACTGCGTACCGATAAGGGTGATAGCGCACTGTTACTGATCGATCTGGGTAATGGCCACAATGCCTTGGGTGCCACGGCGCTGGCACAGGTCTATCGCCAACTGGGTGACAAGCCAGCCGATGTTCGCAACGTGGAGCAACTGGCTGGTTTCTTCAACGCGATGCAGCAACTGGTGGCGGATGGAGCGCTGTTGGCCTATCACGACCGTTCCGATGGCGGCCTGTTGGTTACCTTGGCTGAGATGGCGTTTGCTGGCCATTGCGGCGTGGAAGTGGATATTCAGGCGCTGGGTTCCGACGCTTTGGCTGCCTTGTTCAACGAAGAGCTGGGTGCGGTGATCCAGGTGCCAGCCGCGCAGTTGGCTGCCGTGCAGCAAGTGTTTGCCCAACATGGCCTGACGGATAACGTGCATCATCTCGGCCAGGCGCTGAGTGGCGATCGTTTCGTTATCACCAGCGCTGGCAAGCCGGTATACAGCGAAAGCCGCAGCACCCTGCGTACCTGGTGGGCTGAAACCACCTGGCAGATGCAGCGCCTGCGTGATAACCCGGAATGTGCCGATCAGGAACATCAGGCCAAGCAGGACGAACGCGATCCGGGCCTGAACGTCAAACTGACCTTCGCAACGGATGACGACATCGCGGCACCTTATATCGCCAAGGGCGCACGTCCTAAGGTGGCGGTATTACGTGAACAAGGGGTTAACTCCCACGTTGAGATGGCGGCGGCGTTCCATCGTGCCGGTTTCGATGCGGTTGACGTACACATGAGCGATCTGCTGGCAGGCCGCCGCGATCTGCAAGAGTTCCATACGTTGGTGGCCTGTGGTGGTTTCTCCTACGGCGATGTGTTGGGCGCGGGGGAAGGCTGGGCGAAATCGATTCTGTTCAACGAGCGCGTACGCGATGAGTTTGCCGATTTCTTCCATCGTCCACAGACTTTGGCGCTGGGCGTTTGCAACGGTTGTCAGATGATGTCCAACCTGCGTGAACTGATCCCGGGGGCGGAACATTGGCCGCGCTTTGTGCGCAACCTGTCGGATCGCTTCGAGGCGCGCTTCAGCCTGGTAGAAGTTGCCAGCAGTCCGTCGCTGTTCATGCAGGGCATGGCCGGTTCGCGGATGCCGATTGCGGTTTCTCATGGTGAAGGCCATGTGGAAGTGCGTGATGCGGCGCATCTGGCGGCGCTGGAACATCATGGCCTGGTCGCATTGCGCTTTGTCGATAACCACGGCCAGGTGACTGAAGCCTATCCTGCCAACCCGAACGGTTCTCCGAACGGCATTACTGCGGTGACCAGCAGCAATGGCCGCGCCACCGTCATGATGCCGCATCCTGAGCGTGTATTCCGTACCGTCAGCAACTCCTGGCATCCAGAGGAGTGGGGCGAGGATAGCCCTTGGGTGCGCATGTTCCGCAACGCTCGCAAGCAACTGGGGTGATGTAACCTGAAGTTGGTGTGAGATTTTACTGGGGCATCTTGTGGGTGCCCTTTTTTTATTTCTTTATTTTTTAATGGGTTAATATCAATGTCGGCTTTTTGAGACAAAGGCCATATTGCATGTCTCTAAAAAGTGACATTTAACTTATTGATTTATATGATGGTTAAATCGTTTGGATTAAGTTGTCGTGATTTGACGACGGTAAGGCGGATTATTACCCATAGGCAGTCGCTTTGGTGAAGGGTAGTAAACTACATAAAAACAAATTTTGGTTATAAAACAGTTTGTTATAAAATAACTTATAAAGTTGGCACGGATGGTGCATTATATCTATCAGTTGCTCATTCACCTTTTTATGATTGGCCCCGTCTTGAACGGAACAGCGCCTCATAAGCCTCCGAATGATGCCTAAGAAATGGTGCCTATCGTCCAACCAAACCGATAACAGACGCGCTAGCGACTTTATCAAGCACCGGACGACACGTGGAGTGAGGCACCGCCTAGTATCCAACTGTGATGAAGTGTTCATCAACCCCGGATACTTTTTGGATGCTATTCGTCCCAATCAGATGCCAGCCAAGCGCTACATCACCTGGGGACGAGGAGTAAGGGCATCCACATATTCCTTGCGATGGGGCATCATGCCCCAGCGTCAAAATCAAAACCGCGTTGCCTCCATTATTTCCCTCGATACGCTTTCAAACCACATCAGTTTCCTCTTTTGGGATAACGCGTTTTTGCTTATCTGAACGCCATTAATCCGCTGCCGGGCTTTTCTCTCCCGGGATAGTCGGTTAGCATCGGGGCAGACTAGAGATACTGAGATGATTTCTTTGAAAAGATGGCGTCTATTCCCACGCTCGTTGCGCCAATTGGTGGTGATGGCGTTCCTGCTGGTACTGTTACCGCTGTTGGTATTGGCTTATCAGGCTTACCAAAGCCTGGATCACCTCAGCGCACAGGCGGCGGATATCAACCGCACGACGCTGGTGGATGCCCGGCGCAGTGAGGCCATGACCAGCGTCGCGCTGGAAATGGAGCGCAGCTACCGCCAGTATTGCGTGCTGGTCGATCCCACTCTGGAGCGTTTGTACCAGAATCAGCGCAAGCAGTATTCACAGATGCTGGATGCTCACGCGCCGATCCTGCCGGACGAACGTTATTACCAGACGCTACGCGCCCTGCTGACCCAGCTTGCCACTATCAAGTGCCAGAGCAGCGGGCCGGACAAGGACGCTTCCCTGCTGTTAGAGTCTTTTTCACGTTCCAACGCCGAAATGGTTCAGGCTACCCGCACTGTGGTTTATTCCCGTGGTCAGCAGTTGCAGCAGGCGATCGCCGAGCGCGGCCAATACTTTGGCTGGCAGGCGCTGTTGCTGTTCCTGGTCAGCGTGCTGTTGGTGGTGCTGTTTACCCGCATGATTATCGGGCCAGTCAAGGCCGTTGAGCGTATGATTAACCGCCTGGGGGAAGGGCGGCCTATTGGCATGACGGCGTCCTTTAAAGGCCCGCGTGAACTGCGCTCCTTGGCCCAGCGTATTATCTGGCTGAGCGAACGTCTGGCCTGGCTGGAATCGCAACGCCATGAGTTTTTGCGCCACATCTCCCATGAGCTGAAAACGCCGTTGGCCAGTATGCGAGAAGGCACCGAACTGTTGGCGGATGGGGTGGCGGGCCCGCTCACCTCCGATCAGAAAGAGGTGGTGGCGATCCTCGATCAGAGCAGCCGCCATCTGCAATTGCTGATTGAACAACTGCTGGATTACAACCGCAAGCTGGCGGATGGCCCGTCGGAACATGAAAACGTCGAGCTGGAAGAACTGGTGGATATGGTGGTCGCCGCCCACAGTTTGCCAGCACGGGCCAAAATGATCCGCACGGAAGTCAAACTTGAGGCGGAAATCTGCTGGGCAGAGCCTACGCTATTAATGCGCGTACTGGATAATCTCTACTCCAATGCGGTGCACTACGGCAAGGAATCCGGTAACATTTGGATCCGCAGCCGCCAGGTCGGCCAACGGGTCCAGATTGACGTCGCCAATACCGGCAGCGCCATCCCGGAAGCGGAACAAACCATGATTTTTGAGCCTTTTTTCCAGGGGAGTCACCAGCGAAAAGGGGCTGTTAAAGGAAGCGGACTGGGTCTGAGCATTGCGCAAGACTGCATTCGCCGTATGCGCGGCGAATTGAAACTGGTCAAACTGGCCGATGCCGACGTCTGCTTCCGTATTGAATTGCCATTAACCGCCGAGAATGAATAAAAAATGCACACAGGGTCTCAACGCGCTCATCAATCGCAGACCGAAGGTTCACCGCGTGTCTCTTACCGCGCACCGCTCGGCAAACATTCGCTTTCTTTTTTGGGCAGCATTCTTTTTGCCCCGTTTCTGCTGATCGGCTGTGTCGATCGCGCCGTCAGTAGCGGCCCGGCTCAGCAGCAACAGGAAGCGATCCCAGACACCAAGGTGGTGGATTACCGCATTGCGCCGTGCGATACGCTATGGCAGCTTGACGAAAAAGAAGCCTTGGAAAACTCACTCTATTGGCTGAGAGCGATGGACTGCGCCGATCGTATCGGTTCTACGCAGGCTCGAGCATTGGCCAAGACTCTGCCGGGCAGCAATTGGCAGAACGTGTTCAAGCAAAGCATTTTGTTGGGCAGTGCTGAGCCTACCTCGAGCGAGCGTCGCCAGATCATCGATCGCTTGAACAGCTACCGTCTCGAGTTCCCGCCCTCGTTGCGTCCCCTGCTGCAACTATGGCGTCAGCAACAGGCGTTGCAAGTTAACCTGTTTGACGAGCGCGCGCGTTATCAGCGCTTGCAGGAAAGTTCAGACAGCCAGATCGACTTGCTGCGCCAGAACCAGATCCATCTACAGACCCAGTTGCAGGACACCTCCCGCAAACTGGAGAACCTGACCGATATTGAACGCCAGCTCTCGTCACGCAAGCAATTGCAGAGCGAAATTCCGGAAAGCAGTACGGCCCAGCCTAAAGCAGATGCCAGTGGCAAGCCTGCTGCGCCAGCCAAGGCGGTTGAGCCAGCCGAGCCTGCCCCGACGACCGAGACGGGCACCGCTTTGCCGGTAGAGCCGGAAGAGACCTACACGCCGCCCGCGGCCAACAAGGAGTCCCCAGCGCAATGACAGCTCGCAAACCGGCCAACCTTCTGTTGGTTGACGACGATCCCAGCCTGCTTAAGCTGTTGGGAATGCGCCTGACCAGCGAAGGTTTTCACGTTACCACGGCGGAAAGTGGCCAAGAGGCCCTGCGTCTGCTGGCCCGCGAAAAGATCGACCTGGTGATCAGCGACCTGCGGATGGATGAAATGGACGGCATGGCGCTGTTTGCCGAAATCCAGAAATACCAGCCGGGGATGCCGGTGATTATTCTGACCGCGCACGGCTCGATCCCTGATGCGGTGGCGGCGACCCAGCAGGGGGTGTTCAGCTTCCTGACCAAGCCGGTCGATCGCGATGCGCTGTACAAGGCAATCGATGAAGCGCTGTCGCTGTCATCGGTGCCTGCCGGTGATGACAGCTGGCGTGAGGATTTTGTCACCCGTAGCCCGATTATGCTGCGGCTGTTGGAACAGGCGAAGATGGTCGCCCAGTCGGACGTCAGCGTGCTGATCAACGGCCAGAGCGGTACCGGCAAAGAAGTGCTGGCGCAGGCGATCCATGCGGCCAGCCCGCGGGCCAAGAAGGCCTTTATTGCCATCAACTGCGGTGCGTTGCCGGAGCAACTGCTGGAGTCAGAGCTGTTTGGCCATGCCAAGGGCGCGTTCACCGGGGCTGTCAGCAGCCGTGAAGGCCTATTTCAGGCGGCAGAGGGCGGCACGCTGTTCCTGGATGAGATTGGCGATATGCCGCTCTCGCTACAGGTCAAATTGCTGCGTGTGCTGCAAGAACGCAAGGTGCGCCCGCTGGGCAGCAATCGCGATCTGGATATCGACGTACGCATCATTTCCGCTACTCACCGCGACCTCCCCAAGGCGATGGTAAAAAACGAGTTCCGTGAAGATCTCTATTACCGTCTGAACGTGGTTAACCTGAAAATACCCGCGCTCAACGAGCGGGCCGAAGATATCCCGCTGCTGGCCAATCATCTATTGCGTGCATCGGCGCTGCGCCACAAACCTTTCGTACGCAGCTTCTCCTCCGATGCCATGAAACGCCTGATGACTGCCAGCTGGCCCGGCAACGTGCGCCAACTGGTGAACGTGATCGAGCAATGCGTGGCCTTGACCACGGCACCGGTGATCAGCGAAGCGCTGGTCGAGCAGGCGCTGGAAGGCGAAAACACGGCGCTACCGACCTTTGTCGAGGCGCGCAACCAGTTTGAATTACACTATTTACGTAAACTGTTGCAGATCACCAAGGGTAACGTCACCCAGGCCGCGCGCATGGCGGGCCGTAACCGTACTGAGTTCTATAAGTTGTTGTCGCGTCATGAACTGGATGCCAACGATTTCAAAGAATGATGTTTTCTTTTCTGAACCTGCATGCGCAGGTTCTCAACAAATAAGCCGGAATGATTTACACTCCGTTTTCTTTGTTGTGGCATGGCAGACCTTAGAGATATGAGCAGATCACTTTCCATTGCGTTGGCCCAGCTGAATTTGCTGGTGGGCGATATTGAAGGCAACAGCGAGCGCATGTTGCAAACCGTGCAGGAGCAGCAGAAGGCGGGAGCCGATCTGGTCATGTTCAGCGAACTGGCGCTGTCTGGCTATCCGCCGGAAGACCTGCTGTACCGTGATGATTTCTACCAACGCTGCGATACTCAGCTAAGCCGTTTGCAACAGGCCTCCGCCAATGTGGCGATCCTGGTCGGCCACCCGTGGCGCGAAGAGGGCAAGCTGTATAACGCGCTGTCCCTGTTCTCCAACGGTGCTTTGCAGGCGCGTTATTTCAAGCAACAGCTGCCGAACTACGGCGTATTCGATGAGAAACGCTATTTCCATGCGGGCGATAAAACCTGCGTGGTAGAGCTGAAAGGTTACCGCCTTGGGCTGCTGATTTGTGAAGATCTGTGGTTCCCAGAACCGGTCGATGCAGCGAAGGCGGCGGGTGCAGAGATCCTGCTGTCGATTAACGCCTCCCCGTATAACCGTGAAAAGCCGTATATCCGCAAAACGCTGATGGCGGGCCACTGCCAACGTACCGCTCTGCCGCTGGTGTATCTCAACCAGATCGGCGGGCAGGATGAGCTGATTTTCGACGGCTGTTCAAAAGTCTTTGATGCCGCTGGCAATATGACCCATCGCCTGGCGGCCTTCTCCGAGCAGGTTACGCGCGTGGAGTTCAACGGCCTGGAAGTGGTACCGATGACGGCTCCGGCAGCAGAGTTACCACAGCTGGCGCAGGTGTATGAGGCGCTGGTGCTGGCGGTACGTGACTATGTGACCAAGAACGGTTTCAAAGGCGCGGTGCTGGGCCTGTCCGGTGGGATCGACTCGGCGCTGACTCTGGCGATTGCCGTGGATGCGTTGGGTAAAGATAAGGTGCAGGCGTTGATGATGCCGTTCCGCTACACGGCGGATATCAGCATTGCCGATGCCAAGGAAGAGGCCGAAATCCTCGGCATCGAATTTGATATCGTCTCGATTGAACCGATGTTCGACGCCTTTATGGGCCAGCTCGCGCCGATGTTTGCCGATACCGCACGGGATACCACCGAAGAAAACCTGCAGGCTCGTTGCCGTGGCGTGGTGCTGATGGCGCTGTCTAACAAACGCGGCAGCATCGTGTTAACCACGGGTAACAAAAGCGAAGTCGCTGTCGGTTATTGCACGCTGTATGGTGATATGGCCGGTGGGTTCGACGTATTGAAAGATGTGCCGAAAACCCTGGTGTTCAAGCTTTCCGAATACCGTAATACCGTTTCCTACGTGATCCCTCAACGGGTGATCGATCGCCCACCGTCTGCCGAACTGGCACCGGATCAGCTCGATCAGGACAGCCTGCCGCCGTATGACATTCTGGATGCCATTCTGGAAGGTTATGTCGAGCGCGATAAATCGGTGGCCGATCTGGTGGCCGAAGGCTTTGATGAGGCCGTGGTGCGCAAGGTGATCCGCCTGGTGGATATCAACGAATACAAACGCCGTCAGGCCGCCGTTGGGCCGCGCATTACCGCCCGTAACTTTGGCAAAGACCGCCGCTACCCGATCACCTCCGGCTTTGGCCGTAAAAATTGGTAATTAAGGACTAAAAATGAAAAAAATTGACGCGATTATCAAACCGTTCAAACTGGACGACGTGCGTGAAGCACTGGCCGAAGTGGGCATCACCGGTATGACCGTGACCGAAGTGAAAGGCTTTGGTCGCCAAAAGGGGCATACCGAACTGTATCGTGGTGCCGAGTATATGGTCGATTTCCTGCCAAAGGTTAAGATCGAAATCGTGGTGGCTGACGATATCGTGGATACCTGCGTGGAAACCATCATGCAGACGGCGCAGACCGGTAAAATCGGCGATGGTAAGATTTTTGTCTTCGACGTGGCACGCGTAGTTCGTATCCGTACCGGCGAGCAGGACGAAGAAGCGATTTAATCGCCGATAGAGTCTGGTTTGGTCCTTCCAAGGCGCGGCATGGCTGCGCCTTGTTGTTTTTGTGCACTCCCTCTCCCTTTGCGTTCGAAAAAAGCGAACGACATCGCGTTTTTAACACATTTCCCGATAGCTGAATGATGAGCATCTACACTCAAACCAACTGTTTTGTTTGAGGTTGCTACCATGATGACGTTACGCCAAATCCGCCACTTTATTGCCGTGGCCGAAACCGGTTCGATCTCGGCGGCGGCGCAGGCGGTGTTTGTGTCACAGTCTTCGCTGACGCTGGCGATCCAGCAGTTGGAAACCGACATTGGCGTGCGACTGTTCGAGCGCCATGCCAAGGGAATGAACCTGACCCACCAGGGCCACCAGTTCCTGCGTCAGTCCTACCTGATCCTGGCGACGGTCGATAATGCCAAACGCAGTCTGCAACTGGGCACCGAAAGCCTGAGTGGCAAACTGACTATCGGCGTCACCAGCCTGGTGGCGGGGTATTTTCTGGTTGAGCTGCTCAAGCGCTTCAAGTCTGCCTACCCTAACGTGACCATCCAGGTGATTGAGGACGAACGGCCTTACATCGAGCATTTGCTGGTGAGCGGTGAGATCGACATTGGGGTGCTAATCCTGTCGAACATTGAAGACCGTGATGCCTTACAGAGCGAAGTGCTGATGCACTCCCCTTATCGCCTGTGGTTGCCACCGCTGCATCCGTTGCTGGAGCACGAAAGCATCGCTCTGGCGGACGTGGCCGGGCAACCGCTGATCCAGCTTAACGTCGATGAGATGGACGTGCATGCCCGCCGTATTTGGGGGCGAGCGGGCCTTAAACCCGAGATTGCCATGAAGACGGCTTCTACCGAAGCGGTGCGTAGCCTGGTGGCAGCGGGTATGGGCATAGCCATCCTGCCGGATATGGCTTACCGCGCCTGGTCGCTGGAGGGCAATATGATCGAAGCGCGCAAGCTGGTGGATTTGCTGGAACCGCTGGATATCGGCCTCGCCTGGCGGCGCGGTAGCGCAAGACCAGAATTGGTAACGCCATTCCTGACGATTGCGCGGGAGAACAGTAAGAGCAACATGACGGGCCTCAAGCCTTCGATTTAATCGAACGCTGCCTTCAGTATTTAGAATTTGTTGTCCGCAGTGCGCTCGCTTAGTCTGATTAAAACTAACTTATCACATTTAGTTAACGTTTTGGTCACATAAGGCGGCGCAATGGCAGAGCTACAGCAGGTTTCAGGTTTATCCTGTCGGCAATTCATTAACGGCGAGTCGGTCGAAGGTGAAGGCCATCAGGAGAGTATTGTTAATCCTGCCAATGGTGAAATACTGGTTTCCATTGCCGAAGCAACGCCAGCTCAGGTGGGTAACGCCGTTGCCGCTGCACAGCAGGCATTTTCCCACTGGTCACGCACCACTCCAGCTTTTCGTGCCGCAATTCTGCTACGCATTGCCGATGCCATTGAGCGGCAGGCGGAGCATCTGGCACGCCTTGAAGCGCTCAACTGTGGCAAACCTTTCCATCAGGCATTGAAAGACGATCTCCCCGCAGCCATTGACGTATTCCGCTTCTTCGCTGGTGCCGTGCGCACCCAGCAAGGCCAACTGGCGGGTGAGTATATTGAGGGCCACACCTCGATGATCCGCCGCGACCCGATCGGCGTGGTGGCTTCCATCGCGCCGTGGAACTACCCGCTGATGATGGCGGCCTGGAAGATTGCTCCGGCGCTGGCCGCGGGTAATACCGTGGTCTTCAAACCCTCCGAACATACGCCATTGACCATCTTCGCTTTAGTCCCCGCATTGCAGGAAATCCTGCCGCCAGGCGTGTTGAATATCGTTTACGGCGGTGGCGAAGGCGTGGGCAGTCATTTGGTCGGCCATCCACAGGTGCGTTTGGTGTCCGTCACCGGCGATATCGTCACCGGGCAAAAAATCTTGCAGGCGGCGGTTAAAAGCGTCAAGCGCACCCATCTGGAACTGGGCGGTAAGGCCCCGGTGATTGTCTGTGATGACGCCGATCTGGACGAGGTGGTCAGCAGCATCCGCACCTTCGGTTACTACAATGCCGGGCAGGATTGTACGGCAGCCTGCCGCATTTATGCCCAGGCCGGCATCTACCCGAAGCTGGTGGAAGCCTTGGGCGAAGCGGTCGCCAGCCTGCGTTTTGCCCGCAAGCGGGATGAAGATAATGAGATTGGTCCGCTGATCAGCAGCCGCCAGCGTGACCGGGTGGCCAGCTTTGTCGAACGCGCCCTCAGCCAACCGCATATTGAACTGATCACCGGTGCGGCAGCGCACTCCGGCCCCGGTTTTTACTACCAACCCACGCTATTGGCAGGCTGTCTGCAAACCGATGAAATCGTCCAGCGCGAAGTGTTTGGCCCAGTGGTCAGCGTAACGCGTTTCGACACCCTGGAGCAGGCGGTGACCTGGGCCAATGACTCGGAATACGGTCTGGCCTCCTCGGTATGGACGCAGAATATCGATCGCGCGCTGCATATCGCGGCACATTTGCAATATGGCAGCACCTGGATCAACACCCATTTTACGCTGGCGAGCGAAATGCCCCACGGCGGCCTGAAGCGCTCCGGTTACGGCAAAGATCTCTCCAGCGATTCATTACAGGATTACAGCGTTGTCCGGCATGTGATGGCGAAGTTCAAAGCTGCCTTCTAGCCACACGGTCGATAAAAAATCGGCGGCAACCGTTCCTTGCCGCACTTTAAACTACGCAACACCGAGGTAATTACGATGGGAAAAATACACGCAATCACCACAGTCACCGCGCTCTGTATGACGATCCTTTGCGGTATGGCTCAGGCCGCCGATACGCCGCAGCAACTGGGCAAAGGGGAAGGGCGCCTGGATATTATCGCCTGGCCTGGTTACATCGAACGCGGTCAGTCCGACAAGAACTACGACTGGGTAACCCAGTTTGAGAAACAGACCGGCTGTGCGGTGAATGTGAAAACCGCCGCGACCTCCGATGAAATGGTCAGCCTGATGGCCAAAGGGGGTTACGATCTGGTGACCGCTTCTGGCGATGCGTCGTTGCGCCTGATCTTCGGCAAGCGCGTGCAGCCAATCAATACCGCCTTGATCCCTAACTGGAAGAACATCGATCCACGTCTGCTGAACGGCCCTTGGTACAACGTGGCGGGCAAAACCTACGGTACGCCGTATCAGTGGGGACCAAACCTGCTGATGTATAACACTAAAACCTTCCCGACGCCGCCAGACAGCTGGGCCGTGGTGTTCCAGCAACAGAACCTGCCGGACGGCAAAACCAACCAGGGCCGGGTGCAGGCTTACGACGGCCCAATCTATATCGCCGATGCGGCACTGTTCCTGAAAGCCACTCAACCGCAGCTTGGCATCACCGACCCTTACCAACTGAACGAAGAACAGTATCAGGCGGCGCTGAAGCTACTGCGCAGCCAGCATGCCTTGATCCACCGCTACTGGCATGACACCTCGGTACAGATGAGCGATTTCAAAAACGAAGGCGTGGTGGCCTCCAGCGCCTGGCCATATCAGGCTAACGCTCTGAAAGGCGAAGGCCAGCCTATCGCTACCGTTTTCCCGAAAGAGGGCGTTACCGGCTGGGCTGATACCACCATGCTGCATGCCGAGGCCAAGCACCCAAGCTGCGCCTACCAGTGGATGAACTGGTCGCTGGAACCGAAGGTACAGGGTGACGTTGCCGCCTGGTTTGGTTCGCTGCCGGCTGCACCAGAAGGTTGTAAAGCCAGCACCCTGCTCGGTGAGAAAGGGTGTGAAACCAACGGTTTCAACCAGTTCGACAAGATTGCCTTCTGGAAAACACCACAGGCCGAGGGCGGCAAGTTCGTTCCTTATAGCCGCTGGACACAGGACTATATCGCCATCATGGGCGGTAGATAACCCCCCTTGTTCTCACCTGCGAGCGCCTGACGGCCCCCTCTCCCTGTGGGAGAGGGTTGGGGTGAGGGGAACATTTTGGAGCGTACATCATGACCATTGCTGTGCAGTTTATCGATGTCTCGCGCATTTTCGGCGATGTTCGTGCCGTGGATCGGGTTTCTGTTGAAATACAGGACGGCGAGTTTTTCTCCATGCTTGGGCCATCCGGCTCGGGTAAGACCACCTGCCTGCGGTTGATCGCCGGTTTTGAGCAACTGAGCTCGGGCTCCATCCGCATTCACGGACAAGAGGCCAGCAACCTGCCGCCTTATCAGCGCGATGTGAATACCGTATTCCAGGATTATGCGCTGTTCCCACACATGTCGGTGCTGGAGAACGTTGCCTACGGCCTGATGGTGAAAGGCGTGGCCAAGCGTGAACGTCTGGCGCGGGCCAACCAGGCGCTGGAAAGCGTGGCGCTGGGTTTTGCCGCCGAACGTAAACCAGCGCACCTCTCCGGTGGTCAGCGTCAGCGCGTGGCACTGGCCCGTGCGTTAGTTAATCGTCCACGCGTGCTGCTGCTGGATGAACCACTTGGGGCGCTGGATCTGAAACTGCGCGAGCAGATGCAGGGGGAATTGAAGAAGCTGCAACGCCAACTGGGCATCACCTTTATTTTTGTCACGCACGATCAGAGCGAAGCCTTGTCGATGTCTGACCGGGTGGCGGTGTTTAACAATGGCCGTATCGAACAGGTGGATGCGCCGCGCGAGCTGTATATGCGGCCAAGAACGCCGTTTGTCGCCGAGTTTGTCGGCACGTCTAACGTGGTACGCAGCGAACTGGCGGAGCGGTTGCTGGGGCAATCGGCCACCTTCTCGATCCGCCCAGAGCATATCCGCCTGCTGGATCAAAGCGGCGCGGCTCAAGGGGAAGTTCAGGTTCAGGGCACCTTGCAGGATATCCATTATCAAGGGGCGGCGACGCGTTACGAGATTGCCCTGAGCAGCGGTGAGAAATTGCTGGTCAGCCAGTCAAATCCGCAGTGGCAGGCCGTGGCACAGCAGCGTCTGATCGGCCAGCCGGTCACCGCCTGTTGGGCCAGAGAGGCGATGGTGCCGCTGCTGGAGGAGAGGTGAGATGGACATGAGCATCGAGCAGCCGGCAGCGCCCGGCGGTAAAATTCGCGCGATTTCAACCTACCTGTACCGCAAGCCAACGCTGTATCTGCTGCTGTTGCTGGTGCCGCCGCTATTATGGTTTGGTGCGGTGTATCTCGGCTCGCTGCTGACTCTGCTGTGGCAGGGTTTTTATACCTTCGACGATTTCACCATGACGGTGACGCCGGACCTGACCTTCGCCAACCTGAGTGCGCTGTTCAACCCGGCCAACTACGACATCATCGTACGTACGTTGACTATGGCGGTGGTGGTTTCGTTGGCCAGTGCGGTGCTGGCGTTCCCGATCGCCTATTACATGGCCCGTTACACCAGCGGCAAAGTGAAGGCGTTCTTTTATATCGCCGTGATGATGCCGATGTGGGCCAGCTATATCGTTAAAGCCTATGCCTGGACGTTGCTGCTGGCGAAAGATGGCGTGGCGCAGTGGTTCCTGCAACATATGGGGCTGGAACCGGTTTTGGCTAGCATCCTCAGCATTCCTGGCGTGGGGGGCAATACGCTATCTACCTCCGGTCTTGGGCGCTTTATGGTGTTTGTCTATATCTGGTTGCCGTTCATGATCTTGCCGATCCAGGCTGCGTTGGAACGTTTGCCGCCTTCATTACTGCATGCCTCTGCGGATTTGGGGGCGCGCCCATCCCAGACGTTCCGTTATGTGATCCTGCCGCTGGCGATACCCGGTATTGCAGCCGGCTCCATCTTCACCTTCTCGCTGACGCTGGGCGATTTTATCGTGCCGCAGTTGGTGGGGCCGCCGGGCTACTTTATCGGCAGCATGGTGTATGCCCAACAGGGGGCGATCGGCAATATGCCGATGGCGGCCGCCTTTACGCTGGTGCCGATCGTTCTGATCGCCATTTATCTGTCTATTGTGAAACGTCTGGGGGCCTTCGATGCACTCTGAGCGCGCGCCGTTAGGGCTGAAGCTGGCCGCCTGGGGCGGCCTGATCTTCCTGCATTTCCCGATCGTGATTATCGCCATGTACGCCTTCAACACTGAAGACGCGGCATTCAGCTTCCCACCGCGGGGTTTTACCCTGCATTGGTTTAGCGTGGCGGCGGGGCGGCAGGACATTATTGATGCGGTACTGCTTTCGGTGCAGATCGCCTGCCTGGCCACGGCGATAGCGCTGGTGCTCGGCACGTTGGCCGCAGCGGCTTTGTATCGCCGGGACTTCTTCGGCAAAGACAGCATTTCATTGCTGCTGCTATTACCTATTGCCTTGCCGGGGATCGTTACCGGTCTGGCGCTGCTGGCGGCGTTTAAGGCGCTGAATATTGAACCAGGGATCATGACGATCGTGATCGGCCATGCCACCTTCTGCGTGGTGATCGTGTTCAACAACGTGATCGCCCGTTTCCGCCGTACCTCACACAGTCTGATCGAGGCCTCGATGGATCTGGGGGCCGATGGCTGGCAAACCTTCCGTTACGTGATCTTGCCGAATCTGGGCTCGGCACTGTTGGCGGGTGGGATGCTGGCGTTTGCCCTGTCATTCGACGAAATCATCGTGACCACCTTCACCGCCGGGCACGAGCGTACGTTGCCGCTGTGGTTGCTGAACCAGTTGGGCCGCCCACGTGATGTGCCGATCACCAACGTGGTCGCGCTGTCGGTGATGGTATTGACGATGTTCCCTATTTTAGGCGCGTACTACCTGACCAAAGGCGGAGAAAGCGTCGCGGGTAGCGGTAAATAACACCTTAATTGATGCCAATATTTTCAAAGGATAACCCTATGCAAAGCCAACTGCTGATTAATGGTCAACTGGTTACCGGCCAGGGCGAAAAGTTGCCGGTCTACAACCCGGCGACGGGAGAAGTGATTGTGCAGGTGGCCGAGGCCAGCGCACAGCAGGTTGAAGAGGCCGTGCAGGCCGCCGATGCGGCGTTTGAACAGTGGGGTCAAACTACCCCGAAAGAGCGTGCCGAACATTTACTGGCGCTGGCCGATGTGATTGATCAACACGCGGAAACCTTCGCCAAACTGGAATCCCTCAACTGCGGCAAACCCTATCACTGCGCGTTGAATGACGAACTCCCTGCGGTAGCCGATGTATTCCGCTTCTTTGCTGGTGCCAGCCGTTGCCTGAGTGGCATGGCTGCCGGTGAGTATCTGGCGGGGCACACCTCGATGATCCGCCGCGATCCGCTGGGCGTGGTGGTTTCGATTGCTCCCTGGAACTACCCGTTGATGATGGCTGCCTGGAAGTTGGCCCCGGCGTTGGCCGCGGGCAACTGTGTGGTGATCAAACCCTCTGAACAGACGCCGCTGACCACTTTCAAGCTGGCCGAACTGGCCGCCGGTGTGTTCCCGCCGGGCGTGCTCAACGTGCTGTTTGGCCGTGGTGCCAGCGTGGGCGATGTGCTGACCGGCCATGACAAGGTCCGCATGGTGTCGCTTACCGGGTCCATCGCAACCGGTGAACATATCATTGCCCATACAGCACCAAGCATTAAACGCACCCACATGGAGTTAGGTGGCAAAGCGCCGGTGATCGTCTTCGATGATGCCGATATCCAGCAGGTAGTTGATGGTATTCGCACCTTCGGTTTTTACAATGCCGGGCAAGACTGCACCGCGGCTTGCCGGATCTACGCACAAAAAGGCGTTTACTCGCAGTTGGTGAAAGCGCTGGGCGAAGCGGTAGCCAGTTTGAAAATCGGCCCGCCGGAAGATAGCAGCACCGAACTGGGGCCGTTGATTACGGCGCAGCATCTGGAGCGGGTGATCGGTTTTGTCGATCGTGCCAAAGCGCTGCCTCATATCCAGGTGGTCACCGGGGGCGAAAAAGTCCCTGGCCCTGGGTTCTATTTCCAGCCAACGCTGCTGGCAGGCGCACGGCAGGAAGACGAGATCGTGCAACGTGAAGTGTTTGGCCCGGTCGTGACGGTGACGGAATTCGATGACGAAGCGCAGGTGCTGGCCTGGGCCAACGCCTCCAATTACGGTCTGGCTTCCTCACTGTGGACGCGTGATGTCGGCCGTGCCCATCGTCTGAGCGCACGTTTGCAGTACGGTTGTACCTGGGTGAATACGCACTTCATGCTGGTCAGCGAAATGCCGCACGGCGGGCAGAAACTGTCGGGTTACGGCAAAGACATGTCGATGTACGGGCTGGAGGATTACACCACCATTCGCCACGTGATGTTCAAACACTAATCTGCTTGATCTGACAGGATTTATACGCACAATAACGCGGCTTTCAGGCTGGCTTCGGCTGGCCTGATTAATAATAAAAAATGAAGGAAGCTTTTATGGCCATCACCCGTCGCGATTTTCTTAATGGAGTGGCGATCACCATCGCCGCCGGGCTTACGCCGATGCAGATCCTGCGTGCATCGCCGCTAGCCGCTCATCAAACCCAATATTACCCGCCTGCGTTAACTGGCCTGCGCGGTAATCATCCAGGCTCATTCGAACACGCCCACCAACTGGGTCGTGATGGTAAAGCTTTTGATTTTGGCAGTGTACCGGTCGAGGAAGAATTCGATCTGGTGGTCGTCGGTGCCGGGATCAGCGGCCTGGCGGCGGCCTGTTTCTGGCAGCAGATGAAGGGCAAACAGCAGCGTATTTTGCTGATTGATAACCATGATGACTTTGGCGGCCACGCCAAGCGTAACGAATTCAGCAGCGAGAACGGCACACTCCTCGGCTACGGGGGCAGCGAATCGTTACAGTCGCCGCGTTCCAACTTCAGCCCGATTGCCATGGGGCTGTTGAAAAATCTGGGCGTCAGCCTCGACGGTATGGAACAGGCCTTTGACACCACCTTCTACCCGGATCTGAATCTCAGCCGTGGCGTTTACTTCGATCGCAAGAATTTTGGCGTTGATAAAGTGGTCAGTGGCGATCCGGGCCGGGTGGTGGCGGATGACATTCCGCGTGACCGTCTGAATGGCCGCTCCTATGAAGCTTTCATCAATGGCTTCCCGTTGCCACAGGCCGATCGTCAGGCCTTGATTGCGCTGCACGTGGTCGATAAAGACTATCTGCCGGGCCTGAGCCAGGAAGAGAAGATAGCCTGGTTGGACAAGCACAGCTATAGCGAATTCCTGCGTGAGAAAGTGGGGCTGAGCGAAATGGCGATCCGCTATTTCCAGCAAACCACCAACGATTTTCAGGCCGTCGGCATTGATGCGACGTCATGCAGTGATGCCCGCATCTGCGATCTGCCAGGGCTGAATGGGATGAACCTGCCACCGTTGGATGAAGAATCGCAGGCCGATCTCGACGATCCCTATGTGTTCCACTTCCCGGATGGCAACGCCACGCTGGCGCGCCTGATGGTACGCCATCTGATCCCGGCGGTGGCTCCGGGCGGCAAAGATATGAACGACGTGATCCTGGCCAAGTTCGATTACAGCCAGTTGGATCGCCCTGAGTCGCCGGTGAAGTTACGCTTGAACAGCACCGGCATGCACGTGGCCAACGTGGGCGATAAAGCCGAGGTGGCTTATCTCCATGGCGAGAAGATGGTCAAGGTTCGCGCGGGTCAGGTTGTGATGGCCGGTTACAACATGATGATCCCTTACCTGATCCCGGAAATGGCCCACGAGCAGCAGGAGGCGCTGAAGCAGAACGTGAAATCGCCGCTGGTCTACAGCAAAGTGGTGATCCGCAACTGGCAGCCGTTTATCAAGCTGGGGGTACACGAAGTCTATGCCCCGACTGCCCCTTACAGCCGGGTGAAACTGGACTACCCGGTGAGCATGGGCGGCTACCAGCATCCACGCGATCCTAATCAACCTATCGGGCTGCATATGGTGTATGTGCCGACATTGCCCGGCAGCGGCCTTAGCCCACGTGAACAGTCGCGCAAAGGGCGAGCCTTGTTACTGGGCACCCCGTTTGAGGTGCATGAGCAGATGATCCGTGAACAATTGCAGGGCATGTTAGGCGCTGCCGGATTTGACCATCAGCGGGATATTCAGGCGATCACCGTTAACCGTTGGTCACACGGCTATTCCTACTTCCTCAACGGTATGTTCGATGACGAAGATGAAGCCCAAAAGATCATCGAAACGGCGCGACAGCCGATCGGCAAGATCGCGATCGCCAATTCCGACTCCGACTGGAGCCCGTATGCCAACTCGGCGATCGATCAGGCTTGGAGGGCGGTCAATGAGCTGGCCTACGGCAAGGTTGCAGCCAAGGAGGGGGTATGACTTTACGTCCGTTGTATCTGATGCTGTTGCTGGCTGGTGGCTCGGCTCACGCGATGTCCGCCGGCGAATACGTGGCTAAAGCCGGTGATTGTACGGCCTGCCATACGGCTCCGGGTGGCAAGGAACTGGCGGGTGGGATGAAGTTCCCAACGCCGGTCGGGGATATCTATGCTACCAATATCACGCCGGACAAGCAGCACGGCATTGGTAGCTACAGCTTTGCCGAGTTCGATCGTGCCATGCGTCAGGGCGTGGCCAAAGACGGGCATCGTTTGTACCCCGCCATGCCTTATACCTCCTACGCCAAAATGAGCGAGCAGGATATGCGCGCGCTGTATGACTATCTGATGCACGAAGTGCTGGCGCAGGATACGGCCAACCGGGAAAGCGATATCAGTTGGCCATTGTCCATGCGTTGGCCGCTGGCGGTCTGGAATACGTTGTTCCATGACGATCAATCCTATCAGGCTGACAGTGGGCAAAGCGCTCAGTGGAATCGCGGCGCTTATCTGGTGCAGGGGCTAGGTCACTGTGGCAGTTGTCATACTCCGCGTGGTTGGGCAATGCAGGAAAAAGGGTTGGATAACCAGGCACCGGAATTCCTGAGTGGCGCAGAGTTGGATGGCTGGTATGCACCGGGCCTGCGCGGATTGAAGCCGGAAGACGTGGTTGCGTTGCTGAAAAGTGGACGTAGTCAGCACGCGGCAGTGGCTGGGCCGATGAGCGACGTCGTGGCGCACAGTACACAATACCTCAGCGATGACGATCTCCAGGCTATCGCGCAGTATGTGCACAGCCTGGGGGGTTCAGCGCCGAAACCGGCAGCAACTCCGGCGGTACCGAGCGCGGCTATGGCTTCTGGCGGGCAAACCTATGCGATGTATTGTTCAACTTGCCATGGTAATAGAGGCGAAGGGAGCGACAACGTCATTCCTGCTCTGGCAGGCAACCTTGCGGTGACGGCGGATAATCCGCTGACCGCTTTGCGCGTGGTGCTGGAAGGGGCTCATACGCCAGTAACCCAACATGCACCGGCCATTGTCATGCCGGGTTATGGCTGGGTGCTTAGTGACCAGAAGGCTGCCGACCTGATGAGCTATCTGCGCGGCAGTTGGGGGAATCAGGCTGCGCCGGTAACGGCGGAGCAGGTGAAAACTGCACGAGCATTACAGGGCAACTAAGACCTGGATTGCTAGCAAAGTTTCACCTGGTTTCTCACCTGGGGCGCCGCATGCAGCGCCCGTCCAACAACATCAACAATCTGAGGGCGTAGTTAAAATCACGCCCTGAACCTTACAGCACTTTATGCGGGCCGAAGCATTCGTAGTGGATACGTTCGGCTTCCACCCCCATCTCCAGCAATTGCTTGCCCACGTGCTGCATAAATGGCACCGGGCCACAGAAGTAGTAATGCGTCAGCGGATTAGTCAACTCGCTATGCAACGGGCTCAAATCCATCAAACCCTGGCTGTGATAATCGCGGCCTTGCACATCTGCGGCATTCGGTTCGCGGTACCAGACATGGCGACTCAGATTGGGCATACGCTCGGCAATCCCCGCCACTTCGTCAGCAAAGGCATGTACGGCACCGTTCTCTGCGGCATGCAGCCAGTGAATGTTCGCCGGATGTTGCTTGTCATGCAGAGTGTTAAGCATCCCCAACATCGGGGTCTGGCCGACACCTGCCGAAATTAGCGCTACTGGCGTAGTGGGTTCTACTTGCAGGAAGAAATCACCGTGCGGGGCAGCCAGATGGATGATATCGCCCTCTTTGGCCTGCTGATGCAGGAAGTTGGAAACGGCTCCTTGCTCCTCACGTTTTACCGCGATCCGGTAATGTTCCCCGTTCGATGCCGTGGTGAGGGAATACTGACGGATCTCCTGATGTTGCAGGCTGTCATCGTTAATATACACCGCCAGATATTGCCCCGGCTGGTAATCGGCCACGCGGCCACCGTCCACAGGTGCCAATACAAAGCTGGTAATCACCTCACTCTGCGGCTGTTTTTTCACGATGCGGAAGGCGCGCAAATCACGCCAGCCACCGGTGTTCTGTTCGGTTTCCTGGTAAATCTGGCCTTCACGCTGAATAAATACGTTGGCCAGCACGCCGTAGGCTTTCCCCCAGGCGTCGAGCACTTCCTGGCCAGGGCTGAACAGTTCGTCCAGCGTGGCTAACAGATGGTGGCCGACAATCTGATATTGATCGGGCTGGATATTGAAGCTGGCATGTTTCTGGGCAATGCGTTCTACCGCGGGCAGCAGGGCGGCCAGGTTTTCCAGATTGCTGGCGTAGGCGCAGATAGCATCAAACAACGCCTGGCGCTGATCGCCGTTACGCTGGTTGCTCATATTGAAAATATCTTTTAATTCAGGATTATGAGCA
This sequence comes from Serratia sp. (in: enterobacteria), assembly GCF_051654945.1. Lineage (GTDB taxonomy): Bacteria > Pseudomonadota > Gammaproteobacteria > Enterobacterales > Enterobacteriaceae > Chania. Next base: position 506,629 of record NZ_JBOFZA010000118.1, on the reverse strand, counting down.
AACATGCGATCGTAGAAGTGGGCGGTCAGTTTAGGACCGGTTTCCGCCAGCAGAGGGATGGTAGATTTGACGGTGGCGATGGTTTGACTATCCAGCATGGTGAAGCTCCTTGGGGATGTTTTTATGGTTATCTAATAGATGTATTTTAAATGCATCTTATTAAATTCTCCTGAGCTTGTAAATATCCCTGTGGTTGTTGCGTCATAGCCTGTCAGCCAAGATTACCTTATTCCCCGCCCCAGCCCTCCCTTAGGGCGAGGGAGCCAGCCTGGTGTCGTGGATAGCTACGGTGACACTGTCGATCATCCTCACAGAACATGAAAAAAGCGCATTATCACCATGAGTAAAAGTCCGTTGCCAGAATCAGACTTTTAAGGGAGCAAAGCCTTGCGCAGTCTGATGCCAATCGTTTGCGTAAAAACCTCTGTCAAGACCTATCTTCAACAGGGCGAAACGGTTTACACTGTTGCCCAGAGCCCAACAGGGTAATTTATCCCCGTCGTCTTTCAAGCTGCAGCGTTGTTACCTGCACTATCTCACCCAGTCACTTACCTAAAAGTAAGCTCCTGGGGGATGAGATAGCTTGTCGCCTAGCTGTAGCATGAAATTCATAGGGGAACGCTAGCTGATTTCAGTCAGGAGATGCCGGATGTTAAAGCGTGAAATGAACATTGCTGATTATGATGCCGAACTGTGGCACGCAATGGAGCAGGAAGTAGTGCGTCAGGAAGAGCACATTGAGCTGATTGCGTCTGAGAACTACACCAGCCCGCGCGTGATGCAGGCCCAGGGTTCACAACTGACCAACAAATACGCAGAAGGCTATCCGGGCAAGCGTTATTACGGCGGTTGCGAATACGTTGATATCGTTGAGCAATTGGCGATCGATCGTGCCAAAGCGCTGTTCGGTGCCGATTATGCCAACGTGCAGCCGCACTCCGGCTCCCAGGCGAACTTTGCCGTTTACACTGCACTGCTGCAACCGGGCGACACCATCCTGGGGATGAACCTGGCACACGGTGGTCACCTGACGCACGGTTCCCCAGTGAACCTGTCCGGCAAACTGTATAACGTGGTGCCTTACGGTATCGACGAATCCGGGCAGATTGACTATAACGATCTGGCCAACCAGGCGCAGACTCACAAACCAAAAATGATCATCGGTGGCTTCTCAGCCTTCTCCGGTGTGGTTGATTGGGCAAAAATGCGTGAAATCGCCGACAGCATCGGCGCTTACCTGTTCGTGGATATGGCTCACGTGGCTGGCCTGATTGCCGCTGGCGTTTACCCGAACCCGGTTCCTCATGCCCATGTGGTTACTACCACCACTCATAAAACGCTGGCTGGTCCGCGTGGTGGCCTGATCCTGGCCAAAGGTGGTGATGAAGATCTGTATAAGAAACTGAACTCAGCCGTGTTCCCTGGCGGCCAGGGTGGCCCGCTGATGCACGTGATCGCCGGTAAAGCGGTGGCGTTGAAAGAAGCGATGGAGCCTGAGTTCAAGGTCTACCAGCAGCAAGTGGCCGATAACGCCAAAGCGATGGTAAAAGTGTTCCTGGATCGCGGTTACAAAGTGGTTTCCGGTGGCACCTATAACCACCTGTTCCTGCTGGATCTGGTCGACAAGAATCTGACCGGTAAAGAAGCTGATGCCGCATTGGGCCGTGCCAATATCACCGTTAACAAGAACAGCGTGCCGAACGATCCGAAGAGCCCGTTCGTCACTTCAGGCATCCGTCTAGGTACCCCAGCAGTAACTCGCCGTGGCTTTAAAGAAGCCGAAGTGCGTGAACTGGCTGGCTGGATCTGTGACGTGCTGGACAACCTGAACGACGAAGCCACTATCGAGCGCACCAAGAAGAAAGTGCTGGATATCTGCGCTCGCTTCCCGGTGTACGCATAATCTGGCATTTAGTTTGAGCTAGCTTCGCCAGTTGCTCCAAGAAAGGCCTCTGATGATCATCAGAGGCCTTTCTTTATTCTTCGCACCAGATCCGAGTGAAAATTGACCGTACACCGCTGCTGGATTACATTGCTGTTATATTTGGCCCCAAAAAAGAGCAATCCATAGCGAATGAAAAAACCACCCCAGCAAGCCGAGTTATTCGACAGCGTCTTGCCATGTGCGCAGGTGCTGTTTGGCGAGCTCAGTGAAAGCGCCACAGCACAATGTGGCCGGTTGGTATCGGTGGTGGATGATAAGGGACGTTACCTACATTGGGATGATCTGCTCAAGAAAACCAATCAGCAGCAAAAGGCCAAGGCACACTGGTCTTTGATTAAGCTTGCCCGTAATGCGGTGCTAAAAACGGTGCCCGCGTTGGGGGAAGCTTTAGGGCCGGAGACGTTATTTACCCTGTTGCCCGCCATGCAAAAAACCAGCTCACTGATCGATCGAACCTGCACCGAAGCAGGCTTAAGCGATCTCATTAACCGCATTAGCATTCCCGATTACTATCTGCATGACCTGATTAACGAGGAGAGCATTGCCTCAGTCAGTTGGAGGGGGCGTCCACCATCAGAGCGGCGGCTAAAAAAATGCTGGCCGAGAATCGTACCCCACGCACCGAAAGCGAAAAGATGATCCTCGGCAATCGGCGGCTGATGACGTTGGCTTGGGCCAGTCGCTCAGAAGCCATGTCGATGTCCCTGCTTTTGGAGTTCCACCGTGAGGCGACTCTGGGGATTGATGATGCCAGATATCGCCCAGGCCAAATAAGGACCACGGATGATGTTTGGGTTGCTGGGCGCGATGGTGATGTCGTGTATACCCCCCCAGCTGCAAAGGAATTGGCGGGGATGTTGGCCCTGTTTATCGACTGGATAAATTACGGGCATGAAGCAGGGGGGGCACCTCAACATTACCTGCACCCCGTAATTAAAGCGTGCATGATGCATTTTGGCCTGGGTTATCTGCATCCCTTCCATGATGGAAATGGCCGGGTAGCACGTGCGCTATGTTACTGGTATCTGTTTAAGCATGGCTATGATGCGTTCCTGTATATTTCTCTTTCTCAGCTATTGAAAGAAGCCCCAATACAGTACGGGGAAGCCTATCTGAAGACTGAAACCGACAATCAGGACGTGACCTATTTTGTCGAATACCAATGCCGGGTGTTGGAGCGAGCCGTCAACGGGTTTTTCAATCACGTGCCTCTTTCGACAAGATTAAAGCGGCATTAGCCAAACTGTACCCGTAACTACGCCGAGTTTATAACCGGCGTTTGCAAGCAAACTGTGAACTACTTTGCACTCTAGCCCTTTCGGTATGAATGAAGATTGCTGCAAGGTGTGAGCTCTGTCAAAGTATTGCCCTCATCCTGGAGGGAACATGGTTCTGCAATCAACGCGTTGGCTTGCTCTGAGTTATTTCACTTACTTCTTTTCCTATGGCATCTATCTCCCGTTTTGGAGCGTTTGGTTAAAAGGCGAAGGAATACCGCCAGAAACCATCGGTCTGTTACTCGGCGCTGGTTTGGTCGCGCGTTTTCTAGGTAGCCTGCTGATTGCTCCACGCGTTAAAGATCCCTCTTATTTAATCACCGCGTTGCGCCTGTTGGCGCTGCTCTCCCTGGCGTTTGCCGTCGGCTTCTGTTTCGGCAACGGCTGGGCCTGGCTGATGTTGGTGATCGCCGGTTTTAACCTGTTCTTCTCTCCACTGGTTCCCCTGACCGATGCGCTGGCCGCCACCTGGCAACGGCAGATCACCCTCGATTATGGCCGGGTGCGGCTGTGGGGATCGCTGGCCTTTGTGATTGGCTCGGCGTTAACCGGCAAGCTGGTCTCCGTTTGGGGCCATAACGCGATTTTGTTCAGCCTGCTGATCAGCATACTGGCGATGCTGGTGGGCATGCTGCTGAAACCGAGCGTGCTGCCACAAGGTGAGGCTAGGGCGCAAAATGAGCCTACCCGCTCCTGGCGCGAACTGCTAAGCGAAGGACCAGTCTGGCGCTTTCTGCTATGCGTGACGCTGCTGCAAGGGGCGCATGCAGGATATTACAGCTTTGCGTCCATCTACTGGGAGGAAGCGGGTTACTCTGCGGCGACTATCGGTTACCTGTGGTCTTTGGGGGTGGTTGCTGAGGTGGTTATCTTTGCCAGCAGCAATTTCCTGTTCCGCCGCTGGAATGCGCGTAACCTGCTGCTGCTTTCCGCCGTCTGCGGCCTGCTGCGTTGGGGCCTGATGGCAACAACGACGGAGATTGGCTGGCTGTTACTGGTGCAAGTGCTGCACTGCGGTACCTTCACGGTCTGCCATCTGGCGGCGATGCGCTTTATTGCGGCGCGTCAGGGGGCGGAGGTGATCCGTTTGCAAGCGGTCTATTCGGCTTTGGCGATGGGCGGCGGGATTGCCGTAATGACCGTGGTGGCGGGCTTCCTGTTCGAGCACTATCAGGGCGGGGTGTTCTGGGTGATGGTAGCGGTGGTGGTGCCAGCGCTGTTTATTCGCCCACCGGCGGTGGCGGTGAGCAAGTAACGGTTAATGGCTTTCCAGCAGCGCACGGATCGCTTTGCGCTGCTGACGCTCCAAGGGCAGTTCGGTAATAATCAGCGTGGGTGGCTGCTCCTGGCCCTGTGTGGCGTAGGGGCTGATCACCAGCGTAACGCCTTGCGGTGCGCCAGACAGCAGGTAGTCGTGCAACGGCTGGTATTTGATATTCAAAGGCAATAGCGTCAGCTCGCGGATCTGATACTCCACCTCTTCTTCCAGTTGTGGGTTATCCAGAGTCAGCAACAGGATCTGTTTTTCCTGTAACGCATTACCCTGCATCAGCCAGGCACCAAAGCTGATCGCTACCAATCCTGCCTCTTCCCGCGAAAGACGGATCTCATATTCTTGTTCAAACGGCGCCAATGCTTCCTGCGTGGTGCGCATCAACCGGGGATATTTGCGGACTACCTCTTCCAGCAGCGTGTTGTCGATCCCGATAGCAAACCGGCAGCGCTCGATGGCTGGGGCCAAATGGGCAAACAGCTGGCTGATTAACCCTTCCTGGCTGCTGAAATGCATGCCGGAGATCTGTTGGAAGCGCTCCACCACCAGCCCAATGGCCGCCATCAGGCGTTGCTCTTCTGGAGAGTCGTTGCTCTGGTAGCTGTGGTTTTTCAGCAGAGTAAACATCAACACCAGATAATCGCATTCGCTACCGTCATGGGACTGACCAAACAGCTGATTCAGCGCCTGGTGCAACTCAAGCGCCGCGAGCTGTTCTGGCTTGCTTTGCAGCCATTCATGCTGGCGTCGATCAAAATGAGGATGTTGCTGACGCTGGCTGGCCCAGGCGCAGTAACAAAGGTAGTGTTGCAAAAACTGCCGGTCACGCGGTTCAAAACGGCGGTTAAGGCACTGTTCACACTGGCTGATGCACAATTCCAACGCCGGCAGTTGTTGAAGCTGCATCGCCCGTTGATACTGTGGTCCGAAATGTTGTTCGACAAACTCAGGGCTACAACGCAAAGCTCTTCGCAACCAATGGAGCAGGCATAAGCGTTGATTGAGCGCGCTGCCCTGGATCTGGTAGCCTTCGTCGGGGTTACCGCCGATTGCCAGATGATGGAAATGCTGGATCTCATTGGCAACCTCGGCAATATCTTGCCGGGTGGTGGACAGGTCGACGCCGTTGATTTGGCCGATCGTCTCCAGATGTACCGAGGGTACTGGCGCATACAGCATCAGCAGTAAATGACAGCGCCGTTGTTGACCGGAGAACTCAGGCGCAGAAGAAGTCTCCAGGCTCATATCACCTTCTGGCGGTTCATGTTTAAATTAGGCTTAAGCATAGCAAAAGGCTTTGCTGTGGCGCGGGAGTTGCCCTGATTTTGCTTAGGCTTATAACTCTCATCACAGTTATTTGGCGAGTTAAGGCTTGTTGAGGTTGTATTGATGTTACATTATAACAAAAATAAGTATGCTGTAATGATGAAACTGCGTGGCCTGATGGCCTGGTTATTAATGATGTTCAGCATGGGCGTACTGGCTCATCCACACAGCTTTATCGATATGAACACCACCTTCGTGGCTAAGGATCAGAAGCTGACCGGTTTAAAAATGGTTTGGGTAATGGATGAAATCACCTCGGCAGATCTGTTGTATGACGCAGAAAACGCCAAAAGCGATTCAGAGGTCTGGAAAAAACTGGCGGCGGAAGTGATGGCCAATGTCCTCGGGCAGCACTATTTCACCGATATTTATCGCGCGGGTAAACCGGTGAAATACCTCAATCTGCCAACTGAATACCATCTATCCCGGCAGGGCCATAAGGCCGTGCTGGAGTTTGTGCTGCCGCTGGCCGAGCCACAGCCGTTAGCGGGGGACCCCTTTGAGATCTCGACCTACGATCCCACCTATTTTGTCGATATGACCTATCAGGATCAACAGGCGCTGCATCTGCCACCAGAGATGGCCAAGCAGTGCAAATTCAGCCTGGTGACACCAAAGCCGGATTCCTCTTTGCAAGCCTATGCGCTGTCTCTCGATAAGAATGACTCGCCCGGCGAAGATATGGCGTTAGGACAACAGTTTGCTCAACGGGTCACGTTAACATGTCAGTAAATCTCAGCCAGGGCAGCAAGCCTCAACGCCATTGGGCCTTCAGCCTGTGGCCGCTGTTGCTGTTCTTTATTCTGCTGGTGGTGGGGGTTCAGACGGTATGGCACTACTGGCCGCAACTGCTGATGCAAAGCGTGGTGTGGCAAAAAGGGTTACATCAGGAGATGGCCGCGTTGCTGCAACAGGTTAAAGCCGCACCTCAGCAGGCGGGCGTGGCGCTGATGCTGTTCAGCCTGAGCTATGGCGTATTGCACGCTCTTGGGCCGGGCCACGGTAAAGTGGTGATCGCCACCTATCTGGCTACCCACCCGGCCCGGCTGAAAAGCAGCCTGAAGCTGACGTTTGCTGCCTCATTGGTGCAGGGTTTGGTGGCAATTGCTCTGGTCACGCTGGTGCTGGTGGTGTTGCAACTCTCTTCCCGCCAGCTGCACCAGAGCAGTTTCTGGTTGGAGAAGGGCAGCTTTATTCTGGTGATCCTGCTTGGCGTCTTACTGAGCTGGCGGGCGATCAAACGTTTGTTCCAGGCGGTGAAAGCCATGCGGCCTCGGCCTGCGCTGCGCATTAACAGTGTGCAGCCTCTGCCTGCCGGACATGTGCATAGCGAGCATTGTGGCTGCGGACACCGGCATTTGCCGAGTGATGAAGAACTGCAAGCCGGCAATGACTGGCGCACCAAAACGGCGATTGTGCTGGCAATGGGGCTACGGCCTTGCTCCGGGGCGATCCTGGTGTTGCTGTTTTCCAAGGTGATCGGCGTGTTTACCTGGGGCGTGTTGTCAGCGCTGGCCATGGCGCTGGGCACCTCGCTGACGATTTCTGGCCTGGCGCTATTAGTGCATTACAGCCGTAAGCTGGCGATCCGTATCAGCCGTCAACGAGCACCGGCAGCCTGGAGTGCGGTTGCCTGGGGAGCATTGGCGTTAGCCGGTGGCCTTATCCTGCTGTTTGCCGGTATGCTGCTGTATGTCAGCGCTCAACCGGAATTGGGGGGCGGGATACGGCCTTTTGCCCGCTAATAGTAGGATTAAATATTGAACAATGAGCTGGCATAGGTAAAATAACTTAATGTAATCCCTCAGGATTTCTGATAAAGAAAGGGAGGTTTATCATTAGTTTCTATGAATCCCAAGCCCGGCTCCGGCGGATCTATCAGGAGAATAGTGCCTGGAAGTTGTTGCGTACGGATAACGCACCGCAGATTTTGGCTTTCGTCGCCGATCTGTTCAGCGAAGAAAATGAAGTGCCCTACGGGCGCGCGCGTATTTTATTGGACAGTATTTTAGAACAGTGCCGCCTACAGGGGATCTGGATCACGGAAAGCCCGGCGACCAGCTATCTGAATCAATGGATCCAGGCAGGTTGGTTACGTGAGTTGGATGGCCAACTGACCAAAACCGATGCCTGTGAAACTGCCCTACGTTTTAGCCTCTCTTTGGATCAACGCAGTACCACGACCACCGCTTCACACTTGCGCATCGTTCAAGATGCGGTACGTGATTTTGTCATTTCCATTTCCCCCAATCCCGATCGTCGTTTGGCGGTACTCGAGCAGAAAAGGCGTGAAATTCAGCGTGAGATCGATGCGGTCAAGGCCGGTGTGATCGTTGAGCTGTCGCCTGCTCAACAACGTGAGCGTTTACGGGAAATCTATCAGTTGGCTTCGGTGCTGACGGGGGATTTTCGCCGTGTCGAAGACGAAATCCGTTCCATGGATAAAGATATTCGCATCCAAATGATTGAACAGGGGGCGAGTCGGGGGGAAGTGTTGTTGGCGGTGTTGGAAAAAGAACAGCTACTGGTAGCCACGGATGCGGGCAGTGCCTTCGAAGGTTTTTTCCAACTGCTGTGCGATCAAAACCGCACGACGGAATTTCGTGAACAGTTGCAGGTGATCCTGAATCTTCCCGTTGCGGAGTCACTGACACACCAGCAGAAGCAGTTTCTCGGGCAACTGATGCGTGAATTGAGCCGTGAAAGTGAGCGGGTGTTTCTGATCCGCCGTAAAACCGAAGAGAGTTTACGTGCCTATATTGAAAGTGGGGCACTGTCAGAACAACGAGCGGTCGATCGCTTGCTGGGGCGTTTGGAGCGTTTGGCTATCGGCTTCAAAGAAGATCTGAATCTCATGAAAACCAGCACGTCGGTGCGCCTCCCTTCCGGGCATATTCGTTTCTACTCGCCAGATGCTTTACTGCTGAAATCTCCCGAAGAGAAGCTGGATACCTCCGGTGCCGAGTTACAGGCCAACGGTCATAGCCCCAGTGACGATATGCTGGACTATCTGGATACGGTAAGCATGCTCGACGTGGCGCAATGCCTGCTGGATATTTTGCAACGAGAAGGGCCAATGACCCTTGCCGCCTTGGCACAACAGCAGCCTTTGGAAATGGGGCTGGAAGAATTGGTTGCCTGGTTGCGCGTGGCCAAAGCGGTGAAGGCCACGGAGCTTGAAGAAAAGGAAACGATTATGGTGACGGATAAGCAAGGCGTGCAGTTGAATGCGGTGATCCCCGGCTATCTGCTGAGTGCCACCCTGTTTCCGGAGAATTTGGGGGATCTGGCGCTATGAGCGAAGAAAAGGTGTCATCCGGCGATTTATTGGATCGTCTGCGGCGTTTAAGCCAATTGAGCAAAGAACAGCGGGAAAGCCATTCCAAGCCGGTGGAAGAACCGACGGAAGGTGGATTGGATTTGGACTTGTCGGCACTAGAAGTGACCACCGCTGAGCCCGAGGTGCCAGAAGCTGATGTCGTGGCATTAGAGCCTGAAATCCGGCGTACCCTGGTTAGCCTGCTGCGCGTTGGCGTGGTTCTGGCTGCGCAAAAGCCCAAGCTGTTTGAAACGCTATGTCGCCATCAGGCCGCTATCGGTATTCACCTGGCCAACATGTATCTGCGTTTATTACTGGATGAACCGGGCGGGGTGGCCTTTGTCCTGCAACAAGACCTTGAGGAAGACGATGAAACGGAAACCATTTCCCTGATTAATCGCCGTACCTTGTCTCTGTATGACACGTTGTTGCTGTTGGTGTTACGCAAGCATTATCAGGAGCGGGAACGCGCAGGCGAGCAGCGAGTGATTATCGACCTCGAGCGCATCGAAAGTCACCTGACGCCTTTTCTACCACTCACCAATAACAGCAAAGCGGATAGAAAGAAGCTGAATTCGGCGTTAGATAAAATGGCCGAGCGCTATATTGTGTCGGCGATCCGTGGCGAAAGTGAGCGCTATGAAATTACCCCGGTCATTCGTTATGTGGTGAATGCGGACTTTTTGGAAAAGATGCTCGCAGAGTATGAGCGACTGGCCCTCAACGCGGAAACCTCTCCGGCCAACCAAGAGGAAGCAGATGATGGCGAAGAGTGAGCAATTGACGCTGGCAGGGGCGGACTGCGGGCAAATAAGGTTAGCCGAGTTGTCGGTGTATAACTGGGGCTCTTTTCACCAGTTGCATACGGCAGCGATCGATCCGTTGGGCACGTTGGTCACCGGTGATAACGGATCGGGTAAATCGACCCTGATCGATGGCTTGATGGCGTTGCTGCTACCCGCAGGGAAAGCCTCATTTAATATCGCTGCGGCGCAGGGCGATCGCACCGATCGATCGCTGGTGTCTTATATGCGCGGCAGCTACGGTTCGGAACATGACGGGGCCAAAACCCGGGTTAAAAGCAAGCGTGAAGGGCCAGTACTCACCGGATTACGAGCGCTATATCGTGCCGACGACGGCTCTTGTATCGTATTGGCCGCGTTATTCTGGACGACCAAACACAGTAATGCGTTGGCGGATATTAGCCGGCTCTATCTGGTGTCACGGCGCGATCTCGCCTTAAAAGAGCTGTTAGACCGATTTGGTGACGGCAATGTGCGCGGCCTGAACCAATGGCTGAAAGAAGATCCGGCGATTACGCCGTGCGGCGATAATTTCAGCGATTATCAGGAAACCTACCGGCGCTGCCTGCAGATGGAAAATAAAAATGCGCCGGCATTGCTGGCAAGGGCGCTGGGTTTAAAGAAAATCGACGATCTCACCGAACTGATCCGTGAACTGGTGCTGGAGGCCAGCGGTGTGAAAGATGATGCTCGCCGGGTGGTGGATGAGTTTGCCGATCTGGTGGCGATCCACGAACGTTTGATCGATGCGCGCAATCAGCGGGATCATTTGATCCGCTTCCCTGATTTAGATCGTAGCTTGCACAACAGCGAAGCGGAGATCAAACGGCTGACGGCCCAGCTTGATGCGTTACCGGTTTATATGGGGGAATGCGGTTTTCGGCTGTGGGAGACCCGCATCAAAGGGTTACAAAACCAACTGGACGCACTGGCGCTGGAAATCAGACAGCTGGATCGCGATGAGCAGGAAACTCAGGAGCAGGTCGAAAAATACCACACGGATTATATCAGCGCCGGTGGGGATCGGATCGAAACCATCAAGAAGGAGTTGGCACAGGCTCAGCGCCAGTTGGAAGGCGTCAGCGTTAAATCTTCCGAGTATCAGCAGGAGGTGAAAGCGTTGGGGTTGGAAGCCAGCCTGCGTGAAGGGGTCTTTTTGCATAATCAGGCGATTGCCCGGGAAAAACTGCAAACCCTTAGCGATGAAAAACGCGATGCCCAGGATGGTTTTGGGGCTTTGAGCGCCGAGTGGGCCAATTTGCAAGGGCAGCAACGCCAGCTTGAACAGGAACTCGAAGGGATCCGCGCCCGGCCTGATTCTAATATCGATCTGCGTTTTCAACGTTTACGCGATGAAATGGTGGCAGCCTTGGCATTGCCACGTGAACACTGCCTGTTTATCGGTGAACTGGTAGATGTCGATCCGGATCAGCAGCATTGGCAAGGGGCTATTGAGCGGGCATTGGGGGGGATCCGCACCACACTAGCGGTGCCGGAAGCGAACTTTCGTCTGGTGACCCGTTGGCTGAATCAGCGCCATACCGGGCTACATGTTCGGGTGCAGGTGGTGCGGGAGGCCGTCGCGTCAACGCAGCCTGCGTTCCATCATGATGGCTATCTGAAGAAATTAACCTGGCGTGAACACCCTTACCGCAACTGGCTGCAACACCATCTGGCCCATTTTGATCTGCATTGCGTCGAGACGGTAGAAGCCTTGGATACCACCGCCTATTCCATGACTCAGCAAGGCTTGATCCACCGCGATAAGGGCCGTTTTGAGAAAAAGGATCAGCATAAGGTTGACGATCGCCGGGCATGGCAGCTCGGTTTTTCCAACCAGACGCGTATTGCGTTGTTGGAGCAAGATATCAAGGCGTCACACGGTGAGTTGGCCAAAACGCAAAAAGAGCTGGAGTCGGCACGTATCGCTCTGGATGAGGTTAACCAACGGGAAACCTTGTGGCAAAAGCTGCCCCGCTATCGTTGGGACGATATCGACGTTCCGTTCTGGCAAGCCAAGGTTAGCCGTGTTGAGCAAGAGCTTGAGCAATTGGTCGCTGCGGGTAGCGATCTCCACCAGAGCAAAGCGCGCTGGGATGAGGCCAAACAACGGTTAGCCACCTTGCGAGGAGAAAAAGACCGCAAGAATGCCAGCCAGGGCGGGCTGGATAACGAAAGAAACAACGCACAGCGTGAGCAGGATAAAGCCAGCAAAGCGGCAGAGCCAGGGATGGAAGATGAGGTGCGTCTGCTGTTACAGCAACGGGTTGGCACGTTGGCCGACGCTGAACCTTCGCAGTTGGCATTTTTAGCCGAGTCACACCGCAAGCGGTTGATGACAGCCCAGGAAAAGGCCAACGAACGCAAGAATAGTGCGAGCAGGGAAGCGGTAGGCAGCATGTCCTCCTTCCGCACCAAGTGGGAGATTATCGCAGGCAGTTGGGGAGCCGCGATTGACAGCATACCGGAGTATTTGCAGCATCTTGAACAGCTGGAACGTGAAGGTCTGCCAGCCTTGGTGGAGCAGTTCAAGGCGCGGTTAAACAAGCATGCGACTCAGTCATTGGTGCGTATTCGCCAGCGGATTGATGCGGAGCGCGACGATATTCTGGAGCGCATTGCGATCATCAATAAAGTGCTGGCTCGCACCGAATTCCGCGCGGGGAGCTATTTGAGATTAGGCACCAAGACCGAACTGTATCCCCACGTGCAGGATTTTACTCGCCAGTTGGATAAGGTCTTCGCTCAGGCCACCAGTGACGATCATCTGTCCCGTTATCAGCAGCTAAAGCTGGTGGTCGGGATCCTGGAGAAAGCCAGTAATCCGGTGTCTTCGGGCACGCAGGAAAGCCTGCGCCTGCTGGATGCGCGCTATCAAATGTCATTCTTTGCTGAGGAGCGTGATATGGCCAATCATGAAGTGCGCGATGTGTTGTTATCCTCAGGCGGAAAATCAGGGGGAGAGAAAGAGTCTTTCGCAGGCACTATTGTGGCCGCCAGTCTGGCTTATGTGTTGACGCCCGAAGGCCAGGATCGGCCGGTCTACAGTACGGTGTTTCTGGATGAAGCCTTTTCCAATACGGCGGAGGCAGTAAGCCGGCGCGTGTTGCAGGTCTTCCGTGAGTTACACATTCACGTCAATATCATTACGCCCTACAAGAACCTCAACCTGGCGCGTGAATCTGCCCGTTCGTTGTTGATTGCCGAACGTGACGCCAAGAATCATGAAAGCCGCCTTTGCGAGGTGACCTGGTCGGAAATCGATCGGCGGTTAGATTTGGCACGCCAACGCCGCGCTCAGAACCTGGGGATTGAATTGACCGAGGTTGGTCAACATGGCAGATGATTGGGGGCGGCTGCCAGAACAGGTTTATGCCTTGGTCACCAAGCGTGAGTGGCTACACCGAGGGAATTTGAAAGCTCGCCTGTTGGGGGTGCGCCCCTTTCCCATCCGCATTGCGTTAAAACCCCCGACCAGCCGGGCGATATTGGCCAATCTGACGCATTTTCAGCGCTATGTCAGCGCCTGGCGGCAATTTCCTCAGCAGCAGTGGCTGGAGTGGGAAGAACGTAATTATCGCGCGCTGGGGCTCCAGCGGGTGCCAGTGGCATTGGTGCTTGAGGATATCACCAGTTTGCTGGCTTATCTGGGAAAGGAGGCGCAAGCCCGCAGCGATAGCTGGGTACGCAATATGACGCCATTATTGGCGATCGATAACAAGCTGTATCCGGTGTTGGTTAATTATCTGGAACTGTTAGCCTCATTACCCTTGATAGACATTCAGCGGTTACAGCAGTTAATTCCACAGCTTAAGCCTGGCATGGGGAATGGGCAGTATTTGCGTGCTTTACCTCTGCAAGGCGTCGATACCAAATTCCTGGAACACTATGTCCGCTTGATCGGCGATATGCTCGATTGCCTGCACGATGGGGAGATTGTGGCTCAAGGGGGGTTGGCGCAGTGGTTGGATATTAAAGAAAGTCACAAAGGTTGGCTGACGGTACGCCCGTTGTGCGCAAACGCACAGGCCAAGTTGGGGGGCTTGGCATTATTTCAGTTAACGGCGGATGAATTGCGCCAGCAGCCGTTACCGGCAACGCGCATTCTGGTGGTGGAAAACGTGCAGTCAGGGCTGGGTTTACCCTTGTTGGCCGATACGATAGCAGTGTCTGGCGGCGGTAAAAATGTCAGTTGGCTGGACGCTCCCTGGTTAGTCGATAAACAGGTCGCTTATTGGGGGGATATCGATTCATGGGGGCTGCATTTTTTAAGCCATGCCCGCGCCAAGTTGCCACAGCTGACGGCCTTGATGATGGATCATGCCACCGTAATGCATTACTCAGAGATGATGGTTGATGAGGATTCGTCAATGACGGCGCTTCCAACACACCTGACGGCGGATGAGTTGGCGCTGTTTGAGGCGTTGATCGCTAAAAGCTACCCAGGAACGCGTTTGGAGCAAGAGAAGCTGGCGCCGGATTATATCCAACAGCAACTGGGTGAATGGTTGCACAGTTTGCGCTAACAGATGCGGCATCAGTAGCCTGATGCCGCCCCGAGATTAACGCTTCAGCGCTTCACTCAGTTCATCACGCATAGTGGCAAGCAGAGATTTCACCACGCGTGGGTTACCGGCAACCACGTTGCCAGAGCTGTAGTGGTTGTGGCCGCCAACAAAGTCGGTAACCAGACCGCCAGACTCACGAACCAGCAGTTCGCCAGCAGCAAAGTCCCACGGCTTCAGGCCGATCTCAAAGAACCCATCAACGCGGCCAGCGGCCACGTAAGCCAGATCCAGCGCAGCGGAACCGGTACGGCGGAAGTCGGCACATTGGGTGAACAGTTTGCCCAGGATGTTGATGTAAGCTGGTGCGTGCTGTTTGACTTTGAACGGGAAGCCGGTGGCCAGGATGGTGCCATCCAGATCTTTGGCGTTGGTACCGCGCAGACGGTAACCGTTGAGCTGTGCGCCCTGGCCACGGGTGGCGGTGAACAGTTCGTTGCGCATTGGATCGTAAACCACGGCCACTTCGGTACGGCCTTTAATGCGTACGGCGATGGAAACAGAGAAGTGAGGTAAACGTTTGATGAAGTTGGCAGTGCCATCCAGTGGATCAATCACCCATTGTACATCCTGATCTTCACCGGTTAACTCACCGCACTCTTCACCAATGACGGTGTGTTTCGGGTAAGATTTACGGATGATTTCGATGATCAGACGCTCAGCCTCGCGATCGACGTTAGTGACAAAGTCGTTAGAACCTTTTTGAGTCGCTTCTACAGCGTCTGGAGTCTCGTAATTTTTGGCAATCAGGTTGCCAGCCTTGCGCGCAGCGCGCACGGCGATAGTCAGCATCGGATGCATGGGTATCTTCCACAGGATGTTAAAGAACAGGAAACGGCGCGAAGTATAGCAGGTGTTCGGCAAAATACCTACGACTGTGTTAGGATGCTACGATTTTCCGCAACGCTCAGAGTTTGTATGCTGCACAATATCCGCATTGTTCTGGTTGAGACGTCTCATACTGGCAATATGGGCTCCACCGCCCGAGCCATGAAAACCATGGGGTTAACCAACCTCTATCTGGTCAATCCGCTGGTGAAACCTGATTCTCAGGCGATCGCCCTGGCCGCTGGGGCCAGCGATGTGATTGGCAACGCCACCATTGTCGATACCTTTGATGAAGCCATTGCGGGTTGTCGCCTGGTTGTCGGCACCAGCGCGCGTTCACGTACCTTACCTTGGCCGATGCTGGAACCGCGCGAATGCGGTGTACGTGCGGTACAGGAAGGCGAGCAGGGGCCGGTTGCACTGGTTTTTGGCCGCGAACGCGTCGGGTTAACCAATGACGAATTACAGAAATGCCATTATCATGTCGCCATTCCTGCCAACCCGGATTACAGCTCGCTGAATCTGGCTATGGCGGTGCAAATCCTGGCGTATGAAGTGCGCGTTGCCTTCCTCGATCGTCAGCAGGCGGAGGCCGCGCCGGTGGAAGAGTCGCCGTATCCTCTGGTGGACGACATTGAACGCTTCTATCAGCATCTGGAGCAGACGCTGGTCCAGACCGGCTTTATCCGCGCCGCCCATCCGGGGCAGGTAATGAGCCGTTTACGCCGTCTGTTTGCACGCGCACGGCCGGAAGCGCAGGAGCTGAATATCTTGCGTGGCATGCTGACGTCGATCGAGAAACAGGATAAACAGCAAGGTCATTAATTTTTGCTGTCACTCGCAGTTACGCAAGATAGTATTGCTTATCCGGGGGTTATAAGGTGTATTTTATTTACCTCGGAAAGCCAGACGCACAAAAAGTGCGAATACTTGAGTAAATTAGTAGGTTAAATAGTTGACTGATTTACTCGGGAATGTCAGAATTTGGCCCATGTTTGACCAACAGGTAACCAATTAGCTATGAGACTGACATCCAAAGGCCGTTATGCAGTAACTGCCATGCTCGACGTGGCATTACACTCCCAGGAAGGGCCGGTACCACTGGCGGATATTTCCGAACGCCAAGGTATTTCGCTCTCTTATCTGGAACAACTGTTTTCCCGTCTGCGTAAGAACGGCCTGGTGGCCAGCGTACGTGGGCCGGGCGGTGGTTACCTGTTGGGCAAAGACGCGAATGCCATCGCCGTTGGTGCAGTGATCACTGCCGTTGACGAATCGGTAGACGCCACCCGTTGCCAGGGTAAAGAAGGCTGCCAGGGCGGCGATCGTTGCCTGACCCATACGCTGTGGCGCGATCTGAGCGAGCGCATCAGCGGGTTCTTGAACAATATTACGCTGGCAGAACTGGTGAACAACCAGGAAGTGCTGGACGTGGCTGACCGCCAAAATAACGATACGCGCCGCACGGCCAACGGTCGTCTGCAAGAAACGATCAACGTTAATCTGCGCGCATAAGCAGCTGGCGACTAATTTATTGGTTTTTGGAAGTGATGTACGGAGTACAAGAGCAATGAAATTACCGATTTATCTGGACTACTCGGCCACGACTCCTGTCGACCCGCGTGTTGCCGAGAAGATGATGCAGTTTTTGACGCTGGATGGCACTTTCGGTAACCCGGCCTCCCGTTCCCACCGTTTCGGCTGGCAGGCGGAAGAGGCGGTTGATATCGCCCGTAACCAGATCGCTGAACTGGTTGGCGCGGACCCGCGTGAGATCGTGTTCACCTCTGGGGCCACCGAATCCGATAACCTGGCGATCAAAGGCGCTGCCAACTTCTATCAGAAGAAAGGCAAGCACATCATCACCAGCAAAACCGAACATAAAGCCGTGCTGGATACCTGCCGCCAACTTGAGCGCGAAGGGTTTGAAGTCACCTATCTGGCACCGCAGAGCAACGGGATCATCGATCTCCAGGCGCTCGAAGCCGCGATGCGTGAAGACACCATTCTGGTTTCTATCATGCACGTGAATAACGAAATTGGCGTGGTGCAGGATATCGCGGCCATCGGCGAAATGTGCCGGGCGCGTGGCATCATTTATCACGTCGATGCCACCCAGAGCGTTGGCAAACTGCCCATCGATCTGAGCAAGCTGAAAGTGGATCTGATGTCCTTCTCCGGCCACAAGATTTATGGTCCGAAAGGCATTGGTGCCCTGTATGTGCAGCGTAAGCCGCGCATCCGCATCGAAGCCCAGATCCACGGTGGTGGTCATGAGCGCGGTATGCGTTCCGGTACTCTGCCAGTGCATCAGATCGTTGCCATGGGTGAAGCCTATCGTATCGCCAAAGAAGAAATGGTGAGCGAAATGGCGCGTTTGCGTACTCTGCGCGATCGTCTGTGGAACGGCGTGAAAGATATGGAAGAAGTGTATCTGAACGGCGATCTGGAGCACGGTGCACCGAACATTCTCAACGTCAGCTTCAACTATGTTGAAGGTGAGTCGCTGATCATGGCGTTGAAAGATCTGGCGGTTTCTTCAGGTTCTGCCTGTACCTCTGCCAGCCTTGAGCCCTCCTACGTGCTGCGTGCACTGGGTATGAGTGATGAGTTAGCGCACAGCTCGATCCGATTCTCCCTGGGGCGTTTCACCACGGAAGAAGAGATCGATTACACCATTTCGTTGGTGCGTAAATCCATTGGCCGTCTGCGCGATCTCTCTCCTCTGTGGGACATGTTCAAGCAGGGCGTGGATATCAACAGCATCGAATGGGCACATCATTAATTCTCAGGATCCAGGAGCAACGTCATGGCTTACAGCGAAAAAGTAATCGATCATTATGAAAACCCGCGTAACGTAGGGTCGTTTGATAACGAAGATCCTACCGTCGGTAGCGGTATGGTTGGGGCACCGGCCTGTGGCGACGTAATGAAGCTGCAAATCAAGGTCAACAACGAAGGCATTATCGAAGATGCCCGTTTCAAAACCTACGGCTGCGGTTCCGCCATCGCCTCCAGCTCGCTGGTGACCGAATGGATGAAAGGCAAGTCTCTTGATCAGGCCGAAGCGATCAAAAATACCCAGATCGCCGAAGAACTGGAGTTGCCTCCGGTTAAAATTCACTGCTCGATCCTGGCCGAAGACGCCATTAAAGCAGCGATCGCCGACTACAAGAGCAAGCACAGCGCCAAGTAGTTATTATTGAGTCAGCTAGCCCGCCTTGCGGGCTAAGATTGAAGAGGTTGTTATGTCGATTACCATGAGCGACAGCGCCGCAAAGCGGGTTCAGGCATTTTTGGATCACCGTGGCAAAGGTCTCGGCCTGCGTCTGGGCGTGCGCACTTCCGGCTGTTCAGGAATGGCGTATGTGCTCGAATTTGTTGATGAAAAGAACGACGATGATATCGTTTTTGAAGACAAAGGCGTCAAGGTGATCATTGACGGCAAGAGCCTGGTCTATCTGGACGGCACCGAGCTTGATTTCGTCAAGGAAGGTCTGAACGAAGGCTTCAAGTTCAACAACCCGAACGTCTCAAGCGAGTGCGGCTGCGGCGAAAGCTTTAACGTCTGACAGTCCATCGTGCTCCCCCGTGACCCACGGGGGAACCTCAATCATCACGATAACGCCCCGAGCACGCTATGGATTACTTTACTTTATTCGGGTTGCCGGTCCGCTATAGCGTAGACAGCAGCTTGCTTACCTCACGCTATCAAGATTTGCAGCGCCAATTTCACCCCGATCGTCATGCCCTCCAACCTGAACGTGAACGCCTGATGGCGTTACAGCAGGCGGCGACCATCAATGAAGCCTACCAGTCGCTGAAGCACCCGTTAAAACGTGCCGAGTATATGTTATCTTTGCACGGCTTTGATTTGGGCAATGAGCAACATACAATGCGCGACACCGCATTCCTGATGGAACAGCTGGAGTTGCGTGAAGAGCTTGATGCCATCGAGCGCTCACCAGATGCGCAAAACGCGTTGGCCGCTTTCGCCAGGCGTCTGAACCAGACTTTCAAACAACGTAGCGCGCAGATGGAGCAGGAACTGGATGGCCAGCAATGGTCACAGGCTGCCGATACCGTGCGCAAGCTACGCTTTTTGGACAAACTCCAGCAACAGATTGAACAACTCGAAGAAAAACTGCTGGGATTTGATTAAAACTCCCCTATGGATTTCGAGTTGGCCGTTCTTGCGCATCCATGCGCTCACGGCATTCGTACATCCCTGTACAGCACAGCTAGGCGTTAAAACAACAACGCTGCAGCTTGAAAGACGACGGGGATACATTATTGATTGTGGAAGCTTTGTATATGGCCTTATTACAAATTAGTGAGCCTGGCCTCACGGCTGCGCCGCATCAGCGCCGCCTGGCGGCCGGTATCGACCTGGGCACCACCAATTCGCTGGTGGCTACGGTGCGTAGCGGTCAAGCCGAGACGCTGGCCGACATTGAAGGGCGCTATCTGCTGCCTTCAGTAG
This sequence comes from Serratia sp. (in: enterobacteria), assembly GCF_051654945.1. Classification (GTDB taxonomy): domain Bacteria; phylum Pseudomonadota; class Gammaproteobacteria; order Enterobacterales; family Enterobacteriaceae; genus Chania. The sequence goes on along the minus strand of NZ_JBOFZA010000118.1, from coordinate 486,810 downwards.
TGCATTATCAGGCCACTGAACACCAGGTGGGCTGGAGCGCTCGTGCACAGGCGGCACAAGATCCGGTCAATACGGTAAGCTCCGTCAAACGCATGATGGGCCGCTCGTTGGCAGACGTGCAACAACGCTACCCGAACCTACCGTACCAGTTCCAGGCCAGCGATAACGGCCTGCCGATGATCGTGACCGCCGCAGGGCTGGTTAACCCGGTTGGCGTTTCTGCCGACATCCTCAAGGCACTGGCTGCCCGCGCTAAAGCGGCGCTGGAAGGTGAACTGGATGGCGTGGTTATCACCGTACCTGCCTATTTCGACGATGCTCAACGGCAAGGCACCAAAGACGCTGCGCGTCTGGCTGGCCTGCATGTGCTGCGTCTGTTGAACGAACCGACCGCTGCGGCTATCGCCTACGGATTGGATTCGGGTCAGGAAGGGGTGATCGCCGTTTACGATCTGGGCGGTGGTACCTTTGATATTTCTATTTTACGCCTGAGCCGTGGCGTGTTCGAAGTGCTGGCTACCGGCGGTGATTCTGCGCTGGGGGGCGATGATTTCGATCATCTGCTGGCGGACTGGCTGCGTGAGCAGGCAGGCATCAGCGATCGCAGCGATCATGGCCTGCAACGCCAATTACTGGACGCGGCGATTGCGGTTAAAATCGCCCTGAGCGATGCTCAGAGTACCACGGTGGATATCGCTGGCTGGCAGGGTGAAGTGACCCGCGAGCAGTTCGAAACCCTGATTGCTTCACTGGTCAAACGCACCCTGATGGCCTGCCGTCGCGCGTTGAAAGATGCCGCCGTCAGTGCCGAAGAGGTACTGGAAGTGGTGATGGTTGGCGGCTCTACCCGTGTGCCATTGGTGCGCGAGCAGGTTGGCGAGTTCTTTGGCCGTACCCCGCTGACGTCGATCGATCCCGACAAAGTCGTGGCGATCGGTGCCGCTATTCAGGCGGATATCCTGGTGGGCAACAAGCCAGACAGCGAAATGCTGCTGCTGGATGTGATCCCACTGTCGCTTGGCCTGGAAACCATGGGCGGTCTGGTCGAGAAGGTTATTCCTCGTAATACCACTATTCCGGTGGCGCGTGCGCAGGAGTTCACCACCTTTAAAGACGGCCAGAGCGCGATGATGATCCACGTGCTGCAAGGCGAGCGTGAACTGGTGCAAGACTGCCGTTCACTGGCGCGCTTTACGCTGCGTGGTTTGCCGCCGTTGCCTGCCGGTGGGGCGCATATCCGTGTGACCTTCCAGGTGGATGCCGATGGCCTGTTGAGCGTGACGGCGATGGAGAAATCCACAGGTGTCGAAGCCTCAATTCAGGTGAAGCCTTCGTATGGCCTGTCCGATGCCGAAATTGCCGGCATGCTGAAGGACTCCATGGCCAATGCGCAAAGCGATGTCGGTGCTCGTAAGCTGGCAGAGCAGCGGGTAGAAGCCTCCCGCGTGCTGGAAAGCCTGCAAGGTGCGCTGGCGAGTGATGCAGCCCTGCTGAGGGACGAAGAAAGCCAAGCCATCAACAGTGCGGTGGCAGAGCTTCAGCAAGTGATGCAAGGCTCCGATCCTGCTGCGATCGAGGCCGCGATAAAAACAGTCGATGCAACAACCCAAGATTTTGCCGCGCGCCGCATGGATGCTTCCATTCGCCGTGCGCTGGCTGGCCATTCTGTGGATGAGGTTTAACCATGCCGAAAATTGTATTCCTGCCCCATCAAGATCTATGCCCGGAGGGGGCAGTACTGGAAGCGGAAGTTGGGGAAACCATCCTCAATGTCGCACTGCGTAACGGTATTGAAATTGAACATGCCTGTGAGAAATCCTGCGCTTGTACCACCTGCCACTGCATCGTGCGCGAAGGGTTTGATTCCCTGGCCGAAAGCAGCGAGCTGGAAGACGACATGCTGGACAAAGCCTGGGGGCTGGAGCCGGAAAGCCGTTTGAGCTGCCAGGCACTGGTGACCGATGAAGATCTGGTCGTCGAAATGCCGCGTTATACCGTTAACCACGCGCGTGAACACTAGGAGAGAATAATGGGACTGAAGTGGACAGACAGCCGCGAAATCGGCGAGGCCCTGTACGATGCCTACCCAGATACCGATCCGAAAACCGTGCGTTTTACCGATATGCACCAGTGGATCTGCGATCTGGAAGAGTTTGCAGACGATCCGCAGGCTTCCAATGAAAAAATACTGGAAGCGATCCTGCTGGTCTGGTTAGATGAAGCAGAGTAAATAGCATAACGGGCTGCCAAGGGCAGCCCGTTTATTTTGTATCCGAAATACCCGTCGTCTTTCAAGCTGCAGCGTTGTTACTTTATTGCCTAGCTGTGCTGTACAGGGATGTACGAATGCCGTGAGCGCATGGATGCGCAGGAACGGCCGACTTGAAATCCATAGGGTATACAATAAAAAATCCCCAATGAATTTCGCTTGATACAGTGAAGAGGGGAATTCCGGAGTAAGGCTATGACAACCGAAATCATGCAGATCACGCTATCCCAGCAACCGGCCGATGCGCGCTGGGGTGAGAAGGCGCTGCTGAGCACCAATGACCAAGGCATCACCATCCATCTGAATGCTACCGGCAAACTGGGCATGATCCAGCGCGCGGCACGCAGGATCGATGGCCAGGGCATCAAGAAAGTGAAACTGGCCGGGGAAGGCTGGGACCTGGAAAACAGCTGGGCATTTTGGCAGGGTTATCGCGGGCCGAAAGGGCAGCGCAGCGTCGAGTGGGCTGAACTGCCGGAAGCGGAAAGCCAAGAGTTGCAGCAACGTCTGAAGATTATCGATTGGGTGCGCGACACTATCAATATGCCAGCGGAAGAGCTGGGGCCAGAGCAACTGGCTACCCGCGCAGTCGATCTGATGTGTGCTGTCGGCTGCGACGCCGTCAACTACCGCATTACCAAAGGTGAAGATCTGCGTGAGCAAAACTACGCCGGTATTCATACCGTTGGCCGGGGTTCCGATCGTTCCCCAGTGCTGTTGGCGTTGGACTTTAACCCGACGGGCAATCCGGACGCGCCGGTGTTTGCCTGCCTGGTGGGTAAAGGCATCACCTTCGACACCGGCGGCTACAGCCTCAAGCAAAGCGCATTTATGGACTCGATGAAGTCCGACATGGGCGGCGCGGCGACCATCACTGGCGCATTGGCCTTGGCGGTGACCCGCGGCTTGCAGCAGCGCGTCAAACTGTACCTGTGCTGTGCGGATAACATGGTAAGCGGCAACGCCTTTAAACTGGGCGATATTATTCGCTACCGTAACGGCAAAACCGTTGAAGTGATGAATACCGATGCGGAAGGGCGTTTGGTGCTGGCCGATGGCCTGATTGATGCCAGTGCGCAAAACCCTGAGTTGATCATCGACTGCGCGACCTTGACCGGTGCGGCTAAAACGGCGGTGGGTAATGATTACCATGCGCTGTTCAGCTTTGACGATGCATTGGCGCAAGAACTGCTGGCCAGTGCGGATGAAGAGCACGAACCGTTCTGGCGCTTGCCGCTGGCGGAATTCCACCGCAGCCAACTGCCGTCAAATTTTGCGGAATTGAACAACGTTGCCGGCCCGGCTTATACTGCCGGTGCCAGCACTGCAGCGGCCTTCCTGTCGCACTTTGTGCAGAATTACCAGAAGGGATGGCTGCACATTGACTGCTCTGCTACCTATCGCAAAGGCGCGGTGGAGCAATGGTCAGCAGGCGCAACCGGTCTGGGCGTGCGTACGCTGGCCAACCTGTTGCTGAGCAAAGCCAAGTAACCAGTATCTGCCCCTCACCCCAACCCTCTCCCACAGGGAGAGGGGGCTGGATCGGTGTTGTGGTCAGGTACAAAAGTTACTATATGGCACAGACGGTTCCCTCTCCTTGGGGAGAGGGTGCTGGATCGGTGTTGTAGTCAGGTACAAAAGTTACTATATGGCACAGACGGTTCCCTCTCCTTGGGGAGAGGGGCTGGATCGGTGTTGTGGTCAGGTACAAAAGTTACTATATGGCACAGACGGTTCCCTCTCCTTGGGGAGAGGGTGTTGGATCGGTGTTGTAGTCAGGTACAAAGGCTAATATGTGGCACGGACGGTTCCCTCTCCTTGGGGAGAGGGTTAGGGTGAGGGGAATAGCACCGAAGCCGGAAAACTTCACACCTCGGTTCTGCCAGGCCGTTTAATTGATAAAGTATTTTCCCAAGGGTTCAGCTTGCTGAGCCCTTAATACATTGGAGGAGTCGGCAATGAGTTCCCACCATCATCATGATGAGGACGCCGTTTCTGGCGAAAATGAGCTTGAGCGTCTGCTGAGACTGGCGGCCTCGGAACCGGCACATCGGCCGGCGTTTTTCCGCGAACTGCTGGATGCCACGGTCTACATTCTGGGTGACAGCGAGCAGGTGCCGCACGACGGTGAAATTACGCTGAATGCTGAGACACCGGTGAACATTCAGCACTGGGAAAAGCAGGATGGCAGCAGCGTGGTGCCTTTCTTCACCTCGTTGGAAGCACTGCAAAAAGCGGTGGAGGATGAACAACCCTTTATCGCCATGCCTACCCGCGTGCTGTTTGAGATCACCCAGGGGGCCGAACTGTTTCTCAACCCTAAAGGCACCCACGGCAAAGAATTCCTGCCAGCCGAGATCGCCATGCTATTGGCTACCGGCGGCGTAGTGAAACCGGCAGAGCGCTATATCGATACCGAAACCCAGTTACTGTTGGGGCAACCGGAAGAGTATCCGGCGGCGATGGTCGATGCGCTGACAACCCTGTTCAGCCAGCGTAAACCGGTACGCCGCGCTTTCCTGGCGCTGATGCATGACCGCGCCGTAGACGAGAAGCCGAACCTGCTGGTTGGCCTGGAAGTCGATGGTGATGAAGCTGAGATTGAAGCCCTGATCAGCGAAGCCGGTATGGTGGCCAGCGAAACCGCGCCAAACGATGAGCCAGTCGATTTTTGCCTGGTGGAAGAAAATGCGCGCGGCGTGAGCCACTATCTGATCACCCATACCCAGGCGTTTTACCAGCGTCGCTGGGGCAGCTGGCTGCGCAATATCATCCCATCAACCGATAAAACTCAGTAAGCCAGCCGGGGGGAGTGTTGCGTTGTCGCTGAATATCGAGGATTAAGATAATTTTTTTTTAATGAAATGTTGATTTTCCCGTAGGCAAGCGTTAACAGCGCACATATAATCTGCGCCACTTGAAAGGCCGGCACCCCACTTTTCGCCCGGCCTGTTTTGGAAGACATAATAGAGGCCATCATGACCGTAGAACGTACCTTTTCCATCATTAAACCAAACGCAGTAGCTAACAACGACATCGGCGCTATCTATGCCCGTTTCGAGCGCGCGGGTTTCAAAATCATCGCAGCTAAAATGTTGCGTCTGACTCGCGAACAAGCCGAAGGCTTCTACGCTGAGCACAAAGGCCGTCCTTTCTTCGACGGTCTGGTTGAGTTCATGACCTCTGGCCCGATCGTGGTGCAGGTTCTCGAAGCCGAAAACGCCGTACAGCGTAACCGTGACATCATGGGCGCGACCAACCCGGACAATGCATTGGCTGGCACCCTGCGTGCTGACTATGCCGACAGCTTCACTGCCAACGCCGTACACGGTTCAGACGCAGTAGAATCTGCCCAGCGTGAAATCGCTTATTTCTTCAACGAAAGCGAAATCTGCGCGCGTTAATGGTGGTCGTTTTCTGCTGAATCCGGCTATTTACCGGCAGATACAATAAAAATGCCGTGAAAGCCGTTCAGACGTGGAAACCCGCTACTAAAATTTGTACAATGCCGCGCCCCTGGTGAGTCATCTTGCCTGGGGCGTGTTTTTTCCCGTTAGTCTTGCAAAGCTGGCGGCGGCGAATCGTTCGCCAAAGAGAACATGGCGCAGCATGCAGCGCCCTTACCCACTCCTTCAAGCCATAACGTGTAACAACGAGGCTAAGAGATCATTATGTTAGAACCCATCACGCCTGAGCATACCTTGTCTGAAAATAATTCCCTGACCGTGCAAACGGAACAACCGGCTACGGCCAAAATCAACCTGCTGGATTTGAACCGTCAGCAATTGCGCGAGTTTTTCGCCAAAATGGGTGAGAAGCCTTTCCGCGCCGATCAGGTGATGAAGTGGATGTATCACTACTGCTGCGATGATTTCGAGCAGATGACCGATATCAACAAGGTGCTGCGCAATAAATTACAGAGCGTGGCGGAGATCCGCGCGCCGGAAGTTGCCATGGAGCAACGTTCCGCGGATGGCACCATCAAATGGGCCATCACGGTAGGCGATCAACAGGTCGAAACCGTCTATATCCCAGATGGCGATCGTGCCACCCTGTGCGTGTCTTCCCAGGTGGGCTGCGCACTGGAGTGCAAATTCTGTTCCACGGCTCAGCAGGGTTTTAACCGCAACCTGCGCGTGTCGGAAATCATCGGTCAGGTCTGGCGTGCCGCCAAGATCCTCGGTGCCATCAAGGTTACCGGCCAGCGTCCGATCACCAACGTGGTGATGATGGGCATGGGTGAGCCGCTGCTTAACCTGACCAACGTGGTGCCAGCGATGGAAATCATGCTGGACGACTTTGGTTTTGGTCTGTCCAAGCGCCGCGTTACCCTGTCTACTTCTGGTGTCGTGCCCGCTCTGGACAAACTGGGCGATATGATCGATGTGGCCCTGGCCATTTCGCTGCATGCGCCAAACGACAAGATCCGCGACGAGATCGTGCCGATCAACCGCAAATACAATATTGAGACCTTCCTGGCGGCAGTACGTCGTTATCTGGAGAAATCCAACGCTAACCAGGGGCGGGTCACCGTTGAGTACGTGATGCTGGATCACATCAACGACAGCACCGACGACGCGCACCAGCTGGCCGAAGTGCTGAAGGACACGCCGTGCAAGATCAACCTGATCCCATGGAACCCGTTCCCAGGCGCACCTTATGGCCGCAGCTCCAACAGCCGCGTCGACCGTTTCTCCAAGGTGTTGATGGAATACGGCTTTACGACTATTGTTCGTAAAACCCGTGGTGATGACATCGATGCCGCCTGCGGGCAGTTGGCGGGAGAGGTGATCGACCGTACCAAGCGTACCCTGAAAAAGAAAATGGCCGGGGAACCTATCAGCGTACGTGCGGTCTGAATCCTATAGCATGATTTTTTTGTTATCTAACAGCCTGTTATGTGAGCAGCAATCCTCCAGGCGATCGGTTAACATCGGATAAGGAAATGAGTGCAAGCATGAAGCTGAAACTGTGGGGTGTATTATTGGCGGCCAGTTTGCTGGCAGGCTGTTCCGGATCGCAACCCGATAACGACGGGCCTGCGGTGGCGGCAGGCCAGACCCGGTTGCAACTGGGCCTGGAGTATCTGCACCAGGGCGATCTACCGGCAGCCAGGCAGAATCTGCAAAAAGCGGTCGATGCGGCCCCACAGGATTATCGCACCCAATTGGGCATGGCACTCTATAACCAGCAGATCGGCGATAACGCCGCTGCTGAACAGCGTTATCAGCTAGCGCTCAAACTTGCGCCAGGTAACGGTACCGTTATGAATAATTACGGTGCGTTTCTCTGTAGTTTAGGGCAGTATGTACCGGCCCAACAGCAGTTTAGCGCTGCGGCACTGGCGCCAGAATATGGTCAGGTTGCCGACAGTCTGCAAAACGCAGGTTACTGTTTCCTCAAGGCCGGTCAAAATGATGAAGCTCGCAAGTTATTAACGCGGGCGCTGAAGATCGATCCGGACAAGGGGGCTCCGCTGCTCGCGGAGGCAGAAAAGCAATTTGGAGAAGGGAAGCGCGCACAGTCGCAACTTTTATTGGACAGTTATCAACATGTTCTGCCGGCGAGTGCTGACAGTCTATGGTTACAGATTCGTTTCGCCGCGTTAGCAGGCCGTCAGGATAGCGTTCAACGCTATGGCAAACAGCTAGCGCGAAGTTTTCCACAATCCAAACAGTACCAGCAGTTCTTAGCTAATGAATACTGAAGAATCCCAAGATAAAACCGTAACTATGACAACAGGTCAACGCCTGCGCCAGGCTCGTGAACAACTCGGGCTGAGTCAACAGGCCGTGGCAGAACGCCTGTGCCTAAAAATGTCTACCGTGCGCGACATTGAAGACGACAACATGTCTGCCGATCTGGCTTCAACGTTTGTGCGTGGTTATATCCGTTCTTATGCCAAGCTGGTGCATTTGCCAGAAGAAGAGCTGTTGCCGATGCTGGAAAAACAAGCACCGGTAAGAGTGGCCAAAGTGGCTCAGATGCAGAGCTTCTCTTTGGGCAAGCGCCGTAAAAAGCGTGATGGCTGGCTGATGAGCTTTACCTGGCTGATTGTGTTTGTGGTCATCGGCTTGACCGGTGCCTGGTGGTGGCAAAACCACAAGGCGCAGCAGGAGGAGATCGCCACGATGGCGGATCAATCTTCTGCACAGCTTTCTCAACACGGCGAAGGTCAACCCGTTCCGTTAACCGACGGTAACGTGGATAACGGCGCTTCTGCGGTCGATCCAGACAGCAGCCCTGCGCCGTCAGCCAATAATACAGCGGCTCAACAGGTTCCGGCCGTGCTTGATCCGCAGGCGGCTCAGCAGCCCGCGGTGGTAGCACCAAGCCAGGCCACTATCCCAGATGCGACAGCTATCGCACCAACCGCCCAGGCTCAGTTGCCTACCGGTGCCGCAGCTGTCAGTGCTCCAGAGGCTGACGCCAACGGGCTGGTGATGGATTTTTCCGGCGATTGCTGGGTGCAAGTGGTTGACGCGACGGGTAAATCCCTGGTTAGCGGCATCCAGAAAAGCGGTTCTCGGCTGAATCTGGCTGGCAAGGCTCCGTTTAAACTGACCCTTGGTGCACCGGCCTCGGTACAAGTTCAATTCCAGGGTAAACCGGTCGATTTAAGCCGGTTTGTCAAGTCAAACCGTGTTGCTCGTTTGACCGTTGCCGCGCAGTAATTGCGCGGCTTTTGTCGTAATAAAAGAGCAGCAGTGGAGAGTAACTGATGCATAACCAAGCTCCCATTAATCGCCGCAAATCCACCCGTATTTACGTCGGTAACGTGCCTATTGGCGATGGAGCGCCGATTGCTGTGCAATCGATGACCAACACCCGTACCACCGATGTTGAAGCGACGGTTAACCAGATCCGGGCTTTGGAGCGCGTGGGGGTCGATATCGTCCGCGTTTCCGTTCCCACCATGGACGCCGCCGAGGCGTTTCGGCTGATCAAGCAGCAGGTCAACGTACCGCTGGTGGCCGATATCCATTTCGATTACCGCATTGCGCTGCAGGTTGCCGAATACGGCGTTGACTGTCTGCGTATCAACCCAGGTAACATCGGTAACGAATCACGTATTCGTTCAGTGGTTGACTGTGCGCGTGACAAGAACATCCCGATCCGCATCGGCGTTAACGGCGGCTCGCTGGAAAAAGATATTCAGGAAAAGTACGGTGAACCTACGCCGGAAGCGCTGCTGGAATCCGCCATGCGTCACGTGGATATTCTGGACCGCCTCAACTTTGACCAGTTCAAGGTAAGCGTAAAAGCTTCCGATGTATTCCTGGCCGTGCAGTCCTACCGTCTGTTGGCCGCCCGTATTGACCAACCCTTACACCTTGGTATCACCGAGGCGGGCGGGGCACGCAGTGGCTCAGTGAAATCAGCCATTGGCCTGGGCATGCTGTTGTCGGAAGGCATCGGCGATACGCTGCGCATTTCGCTGGCGGCGGATCCGGTCGAAGAAGTAAAAGTGGGCTTTGATATCCTGAAGTCGCTGCGCATCCGCGCTCGTGGCATCAACTTCATTGCCTGCCCAACCTGTTCCCGTCAGGAGTTTGACGTCATTGGCACCGTCAATGCGTTGGAACAACGGCTGGAAGACCTTATCACTCCAATGGACGTGTCCATTATCGGTTGTGTGGTGAACGGGCCGGGTGAAGCGCTGGTGTCCACCATAGGGGTGACCGGCGGGCACAAGAAGAGCGGTTTCTACGAAGACGGTGTGCGCCAGAAAGACCGCTTCGATAACGAACAGATGATCGACCAGTTGGAAGCGAAGATCCGGGCCAAGGCCGCTATGATGGACGAATCGAAGCGTATTTCGATCAACCTGCTGGAAGAGTAAACTAAAGCGGGCGGTAGCTCGCTGATTAATATCCGAGGGTTAGATTGCGCATCTGCGTTGAATAGCGGGTGGCAAAGTCCCTATAATCGGATCCATTTTCTATAAACGGACAGAGAACTCACGTGGCAAAAAACATTCAAGCCATTCGCGGCATGAACGATTACCTGCCGGAAGAAACGGCACTGTGGCAACGCATTGAAGGCACCCTCAAGCAGGTGCTGAGCGGCTACGGGTATAGCGAAATCCGGTTGCCGATTGTAGAGCAGACCCCGTTATTTAAACGCGCCATCGGTGAAGTGACCGACGTCGTGGAAAAAGAAATGTATACCTTCGAGGACCGTAACGGCGAAAGCCTGACGCTGCGCCCTGAAGGGACGGCTGGCTGCGTACGCGCCGGTATCGAACATGGTCTGCTGTACAATCAGGAGCAGCGTCTGTGGTATATCGGCCCGATGTTCCGTTACGAACGTCCGCAAAAAGGCCGTTACCGCCAGTTCCATCAGTTAGGGGCCGAGGTATTTGGCCTGCAAGGCCCGGATATCGACGCCGAACTGATCCTGCTGACCGCCCGCTGGTGGAAAGCGCTGGGGATTGCTGAGCACGTCAATCTGGAATTGAACTCCATCGGTTCACTGGAAGCTCGCGCCAACTATCGTGACGCCCTGGTGGCTTTCCTGGAACAGCATCAGGAAAAGCTCGACGAAGACTGCAAGCGCCGCATGTACAGCAACCCGCTGCGCGTGCTGGATTCTAAAAATCCAGAAGTGCAGACCTTGCTCAACGATGCGCCACGTCTTTCCGAATATCTGGATGAAGAGTCTAAAGCCCACTTCGACGGGCTGTGTGCACTTCTAGCTCAGGCCGGTATTCCCTATACCGTTAACGAGCGCCTGGTGCGCGGCCTGGATTATTACAACCGCACGGTGTTTGAGTGGGTAACCACCAGCCTGGGCGCTCAGGGCACCGTATGTGCCGGCGGCCGTTACGACGGCCTGGTTGAGCAACTGGGTGGGCGGGCGACCCCTGGCGTCGGTTTTGCCATGGGGCTGGAGCGTTTGGTGCTGCTGGTTCAGGCGGTTAATCCGGACTTCAAGGCACCGGCCACCATCGACGTGTACGTCATATCGAGCGGTGAAGGTACCCAGAGTGCGGCCATGTTGCTGGCAGAGCAGGTTCGTGATGCTGCGCCACAGATTAAATTGATGACCAACTATGGCGGCGGCAACTTTAAAAAGCAGATCACCCGTGCGGATAAATGGGGCGCGCGTATCGCCCTGATCCTGGGTGAAAACGAAGTCGCGGCACAGCAGGTGGTAGTGAAAGACCTGCGCAGTGGTGAACAAGAAACGCTGGCGCAAAGCGAAATCGCTGCGCGTCTGGCTTTGATGTTAGGTTAAGGAGAAGGACACCGTGGAAGTCTATACCACTGAAAACGAACAGCTTGACGCCGTGCGCAACTTTTTTGCCGAAAACGGTAAAGCTTTGGTTGTGGGTGTGGTGCTCGGTATTGGTGCCCTGGTTGGTTGGCGCTACTGGCAGAGCAACCAGACCTCCAGCATGATGGCTGCCTCACAGTCTTATCAACAGGCTAGCGCTGCCTTGGCATCGGGTAAAGCCGAAGACGTGGCTGCGGCAGAGAAATTTATCCAGGCAAACAGCAATACCTATGGCGTATTTGCGGCTTTGGATCTGGCTAAACACTTTGCTGAGCAAGGTGATTTCGCCAAGGCAGAACAGCAACTGATCGTGGCTCAGAGCCAGGCCAAAGATGAAAACCTGCTGGCCATGGTCAACCTGCGTCTGGCGCGTGTTCAGATGCAAGAGAAGAAGCTGGATGAAGCGCTGAAAACGCTGGATGGCGTGAAAGGCGAAGGTTGGATGGCAATGATGCAAGATGTACGCGGTGACGTGCTGTTGGCTAAAGGCGATACCAAAGGCGCGCGCGAAGCTTACAGCAAAGGCATCGAATCCAATGCTTCTCAGGCGCTTGCGGCAGTAATGCGCATGAAATTGAATAACTTGTCCAGCTAAGGGGAATTCCCATGCAATTGCGTAAAACACTCTTGGTCGGACTGGTTTCCGTTACTTTGCTGAGTGGTTGTTCGCTGTTTAGTGGCGAAGAAGACGTGGTTACCATGTCGCCGCTGCCAAAGGTTGAAAATCAGTTCACGCCGAACAAAGCGTGGAGCACGTCAGTCGGTGATGGTATTGGTGAGTATTACTCTCACCTGCGCCCGGCTTATCAGGACAGCACCGTGTATGCTGCCGATCGTCGCGGTACGGTGAAAGCGATGGATTTGGCGGACGGTAAAGAAAAATGGAAAGCCGATCTCTCCGAGAGAACCGGCTTCTTCTCCAGCAACCTGCCTGCGCTGCTGTCTGGCGGTCTGACGGTGTCTGGTTCTAACGTCTACGTTGGCAGTGAAAAAGCGGTGGTTTATGCGCTGAACACTGAAGACGGTAAAGTCGCCTGGCAAACCAAAGTGGCAGGGGAAGCGATTTCCCGCCCAGTGGTTGCCGAGGGTCTGGTGCTGATCCATACCACCAACGGCCAGCTGCAAGCGTTGAACGAGTCTGACGGTGCCATCAAGTGGACGGTCAACCTGGATATCCCTTCACTGTCACTGCGTGGCGAGTCTGCTCCGGCAACGGCCTTTGGTGCAGCAGTGGTTGGGGGTGACAACGGTCGCGTCAGCGCCGTGTTGATGCAGCAGGGTCAGTTAATCTGGCAGCAGCGTATTTCCCAGCCAAGCGGTGCAACCGAAATCGATCGCCTGAACGACGTAGATACTACGCCGGTGATTGTTGACAACGTGGTCTATGCATTGGGTTACAATGGCAATATGGCGGCGCTGGATCTGCGTTCCGGTCAAATCATGTGGAAACGTGATATGGGTTCGGTGAACGACTTTATCGTCGATGCAGGCCGCATTTATGTGGTCGATCAGAATGACCGTGTGGTCGCGATGAATACCGAAGGTGGCGTTAACCTGTGGCGTCAGAGCGATTTGCTGCACCGCAACCTGACCGCGCCAACGCTGTATAACGGTTACCTGGTTGTCGGCGATGCCGAAGGTTATCTGCACTGGATCAATACCACCGATGGTCGCTTTGTGGCTCAGCAAAAAGTGGATAGCTCCGGCTTCCTGTCCGCGCCGATTGTGGCCGGTGACAAGCTGCTGATCCAGGCGCGTGGCGGCAAGGTTTACGCCTTCACTCGCTAACAGTTTTAACCCCAACAAAATAACAGGCTATGTAGCCTGTTAGATTAACGGGATAACGGCTCCTGACGTCAGGGGCCGTTTCGTATTTTTAAGCTATGCCGCTGCTGTCTATTGCTCTGCATAGTAACGCATTGATTATTAAGTAATGAGGCTTCAACATGATACCTGTCGTTGCGCTGGTCGGGCGCCCGAATGTGGGTAAATCCACCTTGTTTAACCGTTTAACACAGACACGCGATGCGTTGGTGGCGGATTTCCCCGGGCTAACGCGAGACCGCAAATATGGTCGTGCTGAAGTTGAGGGTAACGAATTTATTATCGTCGATACCGGCGGTATTGATGGCACCGAAGACGGCGTTGAAACCCGTATGGCTGGCCAGTCGCTGCTGGCGATCGAAGAGGCCGATATCGTGCTGTTTATGGTCGATGCCCGTGCCGGGCTGATGCCTGCCGATCAGGGGATTGCCCAGCACCTGCGTAATCGCCAGAAGGCAACGTTCCTGGTTGCCAACAAAACCGATGGCATGGATCCAGACACGGCGACGGCGGATTTCTATTCACTGGGCCTGGGCGACGTCTACGCGATCGCCGCTTCCCATGGTCGTGGCGTCACCCAGCTGATTGAGCACGTGCTGGTGCCGTTCATCCCGGCCAAACCGGAAGAAGTCGAGCTGACCGAAGAAGAAGCCAATGCCGCCTATTGGGCTGAGCAGAGCGGTGAGCTGGAAGAAGGCGAATATGAAGATCCGGAAGACGACTTCAACCCGCAGGATCTTCCGATCAAGCTGGCGATCGTTGGCCGTCCTAACGTAGGTAAGTCGACGCTCACTAACCGAATCCTCGGCGAAGAGCGCGTGGTGGTATTTGATATGCCAGGCACCACTCGCGACAGCATTTACATCCCGATGGTGCGTGACGAGCGTGAATACGTGCTGATCGACACCGCCGGGGTGCGCAAGCGCGGCAAGGTTACCGAAACCGTCGAGAAATTCTCGGTGATCAAAACGCTGCAGGCGATCGAAGATGCCAACGTCGTGTTGCTGGTGATCGACGCCCGTGAAGGTATTTCCGATCAGGATCTGTCGCTGCTGGGCTTCATCCTCAATAGTGGGCGCTCACTGGTGATTGCGGTCAACAAGTGGGACGGCATGAGCGAGGAAGATCGCGATCACGTCAAAGAGATGCTCGATCTGCGCCTGGGCTTTGTCGATTTCGCGCGCGTGCACTTTATCTCCGCGTTGCACGGCAGCGGCGTGGGCAACCTGTTTGAATCCGTCCAGGAAGCCTACGAGTGTGCTACCCGTCGTGTTAACACCTCGATGCTGACCAAGATCATGCAGATGGCTGCCGAAGATCATCAGCCGCCGTTGGTGCGTGGCCGCCGCGTGAAGCTGAAATACGCGCACGCCGGGGGTTATAACCCGCCTATCGTGGTGATCCACGGTAACCAGGTGTCCGATCTGGCCGACTCCTACAAACGTTACCTGATGAACTATTTCCGCCGTTCACTGAAGGTGATGGGCACGCCGATCCGCATTCAGTTCAAAGAGGGTGAGAACCCGTTTGCTGGCAAGCGCAATACCTTGACGCCGAACCAGATGCGCAAGCGTAAGCGCTTGATGAGCCACCTGAAGAAGTCTAAATAACAAATTTGGGCGTGGTATAGATACCGCGCCCTTTTTTTATCCCGCTTAACGTGTTCTATTATCTACCAATATCTCCTTTTTACCGACTCAGCGAAGGAACCTCATGTCCTGGGAAACCTGGAGTTTTGCCTTTAGCGTCACCGTGCCCAACTTATTGATGATGCTGCTGGGGATCCTGCTGCGCCACTGTCGGCTGATGGACGATCGCTTTATTGATGGGGCTACCAAGCTGGTCTTCAATCTGGCGCTGCCTTGCCTGCTGTTTTTCAGTATTGCCACCAACCACCCGCAGCTACGTGATAATTTCGCGCTGGTGATCTACGGTGCGGTGGGCACCATAGCGACCTTCCTGCTGCTGGAGTTCGCGGCCAAGTGGCTGGTGAAAGAACCCCGTGAGCGCGGTGTGTTCGTACAGGGGGGATTCCGGGCGAATACTGCGATTGTCGGTTTGGCTTATGCCATGACCGCCTACGGCGATGAAGGCGTCGCGATTGCTTCGTTGTATCTGACCGTGACGGTGATCCTGTTTAACGTGCTGTCGGTCATCACGCTGACCCGCAGCCTGCAAGGCGGCAATGGGCAGAAGATCAAACATCTGTCATTGCTCCGCAGCATCGTGACCAACCCGTTGATCCTGGGGTTGCTGAGTGGCCTGGCCTATGCGCAGACCGGGCTGGGTATTGCGCCGGTGCTCAAGCAGACTGGCAGCTATATCTCAGGCCTTTCATTACCGTTGGCCTTGCTGTGTACCGGGGCCAGCCTCGATCTGCGGGCGATGTTCCGGTCTTCCAACGTCGCGGCATTATCGTCGTCGGCTAAACTGTTTTTGGTGCCGGTGCTGATGACGTTGGGGGGCTGGCTTTGCGGTTTCGAAGGCGCTACGCTCGGCATTATTTTTATGTTCTCGGCGACGCCAACCGCTTCCGGCAGCTATGTGATGACGCGCGCCATGGGGGGCAATGCGACGTTGGCCGCCAATATTATTGCGATCACCACAGTGGGATCTTTTTTTACCACCGCGTTGGGGATCTCTTTCTTACGCTCGTGGGGCGTGATTTGAAGCTGAAGGAAAGAGAATAATGCTTGTCAGTTAAGCCCCTCACCCTAACCCTCTCCCACAGGGAGAGGGGACTGAACGTGCTACAATTTAACCTCTGCACCAACCAGCAGCTCCGGGCTTGCCCCCTCTCCCCATCACTGTGCGTAGGGTATTCCTGGACGTTATATCGGGAGAGGGCCGGGGTGAGGGGAGACTGATAGTATTAACTTACAAGCATTAGGAGGAAAGATGGACGCCTTATGTCCGGTTTGTGCCCAGCCGATGAACTGGGTGAAGGGTGACTACCATTGTGACACTTGTCAGAGCGAATATCGCCAGCTTGCCGACTGCCCCGACTGCGGGCAACCGCTGCAGGAGCTGAAAGCCTGCGGGGCCGTGGATTACCTCTGCCAGCACGGCCATGGCCTGATCTCCAAAAAGCGGGTGAAGTTCAGCTACCAATTAGTCGAATGACCTCAATAGAGCCGGTGGTCGTGAGTGCTGACCGCTGGCGTCACCTTGTTGGGGCTGAGCCGTTTGACCGAGGCCCGTACCGCTAAGCGGCCATGCAACAGCATGTTGCTTGGTGGCGCATCCGGGCGCAGCATACGGCGTTGCAACAGCGCGATGGCTTCGGTACCCAGCTCATCACGAGGAACGTGAACGGAGGTTAGCGGCACGTCGTGGATTTCCGCCAGATTAAAGCCATCCGTACTCATCACTGACATATTCCCCGGCACGCCGATATGCATCTTCTTTAGCGCATTGACGGCACCCACCGCCATATAGTCACCCCCAGCCAGGATCGCTGTCGGCAATAGTGCCCGGTCAGTGACGCCGTTGATAAAGGCCGTGATGGCCTGTTCGGCTTCTTCGCTGCCGAAACCGGAGGTGGTGACCAGATGCTGACGATCGTCGAACAGAACATTGTGCCGCGTATAGGCCTGCTTGATCCCCGCCAGCCGCAGTTCCATGGTGTTGCGCCGCAGGCATTGCAGATTGAGGATACGGCTGTGGCCCTGCTGGAACAGATAATTGGCGGAATATTCCCCAATCAGTTGATGATCGGGGGAAACGCTGTCCAGCCGCATCTGGCGATCGGTACAGTTGATCAGGATACAGGGCTTGTTCAGATCGGCGGCCAGCGTATGGATATGGTCGTCGTCAATACCGATGATTAGCACGGCTTCGGTTAACGGATCGCTCATCTTTTCCAAAAACAGCATGCTGTCGCTGTGTTGCTCCTCCAACCCGCAGTAGCGGATCCTCACGTCATGTTGCGCCAATGCGCTAGCAATCCCCTGGATCACCTTGTAATAGAAGATATCGGTGCGGACATCAAAGGCGCGCTGTGGGGCAAACACCATCACGTTGTTCAACATCAGCCTGCCGTTGGAAAGCCCCTGCAAAATACCGTTTTGCTGCGCGCAGGCCAGCACCCGTTGCCGAGCCTCGGCACTGGTGTTGGATTTGCCTGCCAGCACGCGTGAAACGGTGCTGATCGATAGCCCGGTTTGGCGCGCAATTTCCTGTATTTTCAGCTTTCCGTTCAATATGTGATCTCCTTCAAATTCGACCATGAAAATATTCTCATGGCATCTATCTGTTTTGTATACGGCGTTATATGGCCATAACGGCGAAATTTTAGCTAGCTTATGAAAATTTTTGCAAAAATCGCCATTTCACTCGCGCTCCCCGCTGGTTAGTCTGCATTGGTACACCAATTTTATAGATTTATCAGTCCAATTCTTAGGCTGGAATACAAGTAAAACAACATTAAATCATAGGGTTGTCGCAGCATTGCCGTTGTATTTGTGGCCGCCGTCACAAATAACGCTGTTAAAACCTCCGTTAGCCAGAGTTGCCCTACCAAATAGGCGTATTGTCGCCACGGAGATCACGATGAGTGTAGAAATCAATCAAACGGTAGCAGCCAGCGGCCGCCGTAAATTCAAATCGTTACGCTGGTGGATGTTGGCCCTGTTCCTGCTGGGCGTTACGGTTAACTACATTACCCGCAACTCGCTGGGTATTTTGGCACCGGAGCTGAAAACCAGCCTCAACATGACCACCGAGCAATATTCCTGGGTGGTGGCATCTTTCCAACTGGCCTATACCGTATTCCAACCGATCTGCGGCTGGTTGATCGACGTTATCGGTCTGAAGATGGGGTTCCTGGTGTGTGCCAGCATCTGGGCCGTGGTGTGCATGATGCATGCTGGTGCGGGTACCTGGCTGCAACTGGCGATCCTGCGCTTCTTCATGGGAGGGGCAGAAGCGGCAGCTACGCCCGCTAACGCCAAAGCGATTTCCGACTGGTTCCCGAAAAGAGAACGGCCGATTGCTGCTGGCTGGGCCGGGGTAGGTTTCTCGATCGGGGCGATGCTGGCTCCGCCGATTATCGTAATTGCCCATGTGTCCTTCGGCTGGCAGGGAGCATTCCTGTTCTCCGGTGCTCTGGCGTTGGTCTGGGTAGTGCTGTGGTGGGTGTTTTACCACTCGCCGCAGGAGCACCCGAACCTGAGCCAAAAGGAATTCGATCTGATCAACGAAGATAATGAGCCGGTACTGCCAAAGCTGCCGTTCTTTAAATCGTTGGCGATCCTGTGCAAAAACAAAAAATTCTACGGCATCGCCATCCCGGCGTTTCTGGCTGAACCTGCCTGGGCGGTATTCAGCTTCTGGGTTCCGCTCTACCTGGCCACCGAGCGCGGCATGGATCTCAAACAGATCGCCATGTTTGCCTGGCTGCCGTTCCTGGCGGCAGATATCGGCAGCGTCACCAGTGGTTACCTCACTACGCTGTATCGCAAATGGTTTGGCTGTTCCCGTGTGAACTCGGTGGTGGCCAGCTCGGTGACCGGAGCCTTCATGATGGTGTCGCTGGCGTTTGTTGCCATCACCAAAGATCCCTACATCGCGATTGCGCTGATCTCCATTGGTGGCTTTGGCCATCAGGTGATCTCCTGCATGTTGAGCGCACTGGTGGTGGAGTCCTTCGATAAAAACCAGATGGCCACGGTGAACGGCATGCGCGGCTCCAGCGCCTGGATCGCCAGTTTCCTGTTTACGCTGTTGATTGGTGCCGTTTCCGACACCGTTGGCTTCAACCCGCTATTCGTCGCCATGGGCTTCTTCGATCTGATCGGTGCCATGTTCCTGATTGGCTTGATCGCCGAGCGTGGCAAAAAACCTTCATCTACTGTTTAAGTTGGATCCCTATGAAAACGTTAAAAAACTGGACGCTGGCGGGACAATTCGCCGATCGTGTTGAATTGCTGGTGGATGAGCAACATCTGTTCTGTCTGTATGTGTTGGAAAACAATCTGTTCCGCGTGCTGATCAAACGCCATGGCGAACTGGCACTGGATCGCACCTGGAGTATCGCCCCGCAGGAGGATGTACCTTGGGAAGGGCGCGATCGCCTCAGCGTCGCCGGTTTTGGCCTGCCGGGTTATCAACTTCAGCAGCAGGGCGATACTTTGACGGTGGCAACGCCGCAACTGCGAGTGACGGTACATCAACCGCTGTGGCTGGAATGGGAATATTGCAACGCGGTGGGGGAATGGTTGCCAATGGCTGCGGATCGCCCGACCAGTGCCTATCTGCTTAATGCGCACGGCGATGGCGTGGCGCACTATCAGCGCCGCCATAAGGGCGAACGTTATTATGGCCTGGGTGAGAAGGCGGGCGATCTGGAACGTACCGGCCGCCGCTTTGAGATGCGCAACCTGGACGCGATGGGTTACAACGCCGCCAGCACCGATCCGCTCTACAAACATATCCCGTTTACCATCACGCGCCGTGAAGAGGTCAGCTTTGGCCTGTTCTACGACAACCTGAGCAGCTGCTGGCTGGATCTGGGTAATGAGATCGACAACTATCACCTGGCCTATCGCCGCTACCAGGCTGAGGCGGGCGATCTGGATTACTATCTGTTCCTTGGCCCTCAGGTGCTCGACGTCACCAAAGCCTTCGTGCGGTTGACCGGTAAAACCCACTTTGGGCCGAAGTGGAGCCTGGGTTACAGCGGCTCGACGATGCATTACACCGATGCGCCAGATGCTCAACAGCAGTTGCAGCAGTTTATCCAGCTGTGCCGCCAACACGCCATTCCGTGCGACTCGTTCCAGCTCTCTTCCGGCTACACCTCGATCAATAACAAGCGCTACGTGTTCAACTGGAACTACGACAAGGTGCCACAACCCAAGCAGTTGAGTCAGGCTTTCCACGACGCGGGGTTGAAGCTGGCAGCGAATATCAAACCCTGCCTGTTGCAAGATCATCCCAAATACCAACAGGTGGCGGAGCTTGGCCTGTTTATCCGCGATTCGCAAAGTGACGGCCCGGAACGCTCCAGCTTCTGGGATGATGAAGGTTCACATCTCGATTTCACCAACCCGGCAGCCGTGCGCTGGTGGCAACAGGGGGTGACAGAGCAACTGTTGGAGATGGGGATTGATTCCACCTGGAATGACAACAACGAGTATGAAGTGTGGGATGGTGAGGCGCGCTGCCACGGCTTCGGCAAGCCAATCGCCATCAAGCATATTCGCCCGGTAATGCCGTTGCTGATGATGCGTGCCTCGCTTGAAGCTCAACAGCGTTTTGCACCGAACCTGCGGCCTTATCTGATCTCACGTTCCGGCTGTGCCGGGATGCAGCGCTACGTGCAAACCTGGAGCGGCGATAACCGCACCAGTTGGCAAACCCTGCGCTATAACACCCGCATGGGGGTTGGCATGAGCCTGTCTGGGCTATTTAACGTTGGCCATGACGTTGGTGGTTTCTCTGGCGATAAACCGGATGCAGAACTGCTGGTACGCTGGGTGCAGAACGGCGTAATGCATCCGCGCTTTACCATCCATTCGTGGAATGATGATGCCACGGTTAACGAACCCTGGATGTACCCAGCGGCTACGCCAATGATCCGTGAGGCGATCAACCTGCGCTATCGGCTGATGCCGTACTTCTACACGTTGCTGTGGCAGGCAAGCCATGACGATGAACCGATGCTGCGGCCTACCTTCCTCGATCACGAGCACGATGAGCGCACCTTCGGCGAGACCGATGATTTCCTGATTGGCCGCGATCTGCTGGTGGCCAGCGTGGTGGAGCAGGGACAACGCCAGCGCGAAGTCTATCTGCCGGACAACGTTGATGGCTGGTATTGCTTCTCTAGCGGCCAATGGTACAGCGGTGGGCAAAGTATTGTGCTGGACGCACCGTTGGAACGCTTGCCGCTGCTGGTCCGCGCTGGTGCCGGGATCCCGATGTCACAACGACTGGGGCATGTGGATATTGCAGCAGACGATCGCCGGGAACTGCACTTGTTCCCTACCAAGGGCTGTGGATGGTCCTCAGGCCTGCTGTTTGAAGATGACGGGGAAAGTCATGGCTGGCAGCAGAACAATGCGCTGTGGCTGCGCTGGGAGGCGGTGGGCGACAATCAGCGTATCGAACTGACCTTCAGCCAAGAGGGGCATTTCAAACCGGCATGGCAAGCGCTGAAGGTGGTACTGCCTGTGGGCGAGACTCGTGAACTGTGGGTGAACGGCGTTTGTCGCGATAGCTATGAGCTGTAACTGATGTCATCCCCCAACCCTCTGTTGAGGGTTGGGGGACTACCAAATTGGATGAAGTTTGGCTTGGAATTGGTTATCATTGGTACATAGCTATCCAGGTTCCTAAATAAGGTGTTCTCTATGAAAAAGACCAGCTTACAAGCCAAATTAGCCTATTGTACCCAGACGCGTCGTTCAAACTATGCTGCCAGTCTGCGCTTGGAAGGTTATGATGTTACTCAGGAAGAATCGAAGCGTGAATTGCCTACGCGTGAAGCCGTACTACATTTGTATCGAAAATCTGTCTGACTTTGGATAAAAAATCGATCAGCTTCACCATTAACGGCTATTCCACCACGCGTTTCTTACGCGGCTTTTTCGCCACGGTGATGGTTTTGACTTCGCTTTCTACCCAGCCATCTTGCAGGCGGGTTTTCAACATTTCCCCGACCTGTGCCTGCTTGGTGGTTTTCAATAACTCACCCTGTGGCGTCTGCGTCACGCTATAACCACGCGCCAACGTCGCCAGCGGGCTAACGGCCTCCAACTGACTGCATGCCACGCCAAAGCGCTGGCGATAGCCATTGAGCTGCCGCTCCATCCCCTGCTGCAAACGATATTCCTGCTGCTGAATACGCTGCTGCAAGCGGTGAATACGGCCCATCGGCTGTACCTGCGTCAAGCGCTGCTGTACACGCTCACTGCGGCGGGAGGATAACCGCAACTGCTGCTGCATCCCCTCTTCCAAACGGCGTTGAAGCTTGAACAACAGCGTTTGCTGCCGTGCCAGCCGCAGGTGCGGATGCTGTTGTTGCAGACGATGGTTGATGCGGGTGAACTGCTGCTGGCGCTGTGCCAGATAATAATCCATCGCCATTTCCAGCCGCTGTTGCTGTGACTGTAACTGGCGTAACAGCTCAAGCTGATTACGGCTGACCAACTCTGCGGCGGCGGAAGGGGTAGGTGCCCGCAGGTCGGCAACAAAGTCGGCTATGGTGACGTCGGTTTCATGGCCAACGGCGCTGACGATCGGAATATGGCTGGCAAAAATGGCCTTCGCGACGCGTTCGTCGTTAAAGCTCCATAAATCTTCTAACGAGCCACCGCCGCGTCCGACGATCAGCACATCACACTCATCGCGCCGGTTGGCGGTTTCGATAGCGCGGACGATCTGCAACGGAGCTTCTGCGCCCTGCACGGAGGTTGGATAAATCACGATCGGCAGCGAAGGGTCACGCCGTTGTAGCACCTGCAAAATATCGTGCAGCGCCGCGCCGCTGGCGGAAGTGATCACCCCAACGCGCTTGGCTGGGCTCGGCAGCGGTTGTTTGAACTGTTGATCAAACAAACCTTCGGCCGCCAGACGCTGTTTCAACTGTTCGAATTGCTGTTGCAACAGGCCGTCACCGGCAGGCTGCATGCTTTCGGCTATCAGTTGGTAATCACCACGTGGCTCATACAGCGTGATGCTGGCCCGCACCAGAACCTGCTGGCCATTTTGCGGACGGAAGGTGGTGCGGCGGTTGCTGTTGCGGAACATCGCGCAACGCACCTGGGCACGGTCATCTTTCAGCGTGAAATACCAGTGGCCAGAAGAGGGCTGGGAGAAGTTGGAGATCTCGGCAGAGAGCCAAATCTGCCCCATTTCCATTTCCAGCAGCTGTCGAACCGTCTGATTGAGGCGGCTTACGGTAAAAATGGACGGTGAAGTAGGTAGTGACATGTGACCCAGATCAAATTTCAAAACAAGCACTTAATTGGTCGATATTACAGCTCGGCGAAAGGTAATCAAGAGTTTTTGTAAGAAAGTGCTGGAGGCAACCGATTACGCTCTGTATAATGCCACGGCAATATTTTATCTTTTCTGCATCCACCTTGGTGAGATATTGCCCATGCTACGTATTGTAAAAGAAGCTCTAACGTTTGATGACGTTCTCCTGGTTCCAGCCCACTCCACAGTTCTGCCTAATACCGCAGATCTTGGCACCCAACTGACCAAAACTATCCGCCTGAATATCCCTATGCTGTCCGCAGCCATGGATACCGTAACCGAATCCAACCTGGCCATTGCGCTGGCGCAGGAAGGCGGTCTGGGCTTCATTCACAAAAACATGTCCATTGAGCGCCAGGCGGAAGAAGTCCGCAGGGTGAAAAAGCATGAAAGCGGCGTGGTCACGGACCCACAGTCCGTCACTCCTTCCACCACGCTGGCAGAAGTGAAAGAGTTAACCGCGCGTAATGGTTTTGCCGGTTACCCGGTAGTTACTGAAGAAAACGAACTGGTAGGGATTATTACCGGCCGTGACGTTCGCTTCGTGACCGACCTGACTCAACCCGTCACTGCGGTGATGACGCCAAAAGAGCGCCTGGTTACCGTCAAGGAAGGCGAAGCGCGTGAAGTTGTGCTGCAAAAAATGCACGAAAAGCGCGTTGAAAAAGCGCTGGTGGTGGACGATAGCTTCCATCTGCTGGGCATGATCACCGTCAAGGACTTCCAGAAAGCAGAGCGTAAACCTAACGCCTGTAAAGATGAGCATGGCCGTCTGCGCGTAGGCGCTGCGGTGGGTGCCGGTGCCGGTAACGAAGAGCGCGTTGATGCGCTGGTTGCCGCCGGTGTTGACGTACTGCTTATCGACTCTTCACACGGTCATTCCGAAGGCGTGTTACAGCGCATCCGCGAAACCCGTGCCAAATACCCAGATTTACAAATTCTTGGCGGTAACGTTGCTACCGGCGCGGGTGCCAAAGCCCTGATGGAAGCCGGCGTGAGCGCGGTAAAAGTGGGTATCGGTCCTGGTTCCATCTGTACCACTCGTATCGTTACTGGCGTGGGTGTTCCTCAGATCACCGCTATCGCCGATGCGGTCGAAGCGCTGGAAGGCACCGGTATCCCAGTTATCGCTGACGGTGGTATCCGTTTCTCTGGTGATATCGCCAAAGCCATTGCTGCCGGTGCGTCCTGCGTAATGGTCGGTTCGATGCTGGCTGGTACAGAAGAATCTCCGGGCGAAATCGAGCTGTATCAGGGCCGTTCGTTCAAATCCTACCGTGGTATGGGTTCTCTGGGCGCGATGTCCAAAGGCTCTTCTGACCGTTACTTCCAGACCGATAACGCCGCTGATAAACTGGTGCCAGAAGGTATCGAAGGCCGCGTAGCTTACAAAGGCATGCTGAAAGCGATCGTTCATCAACAAATGGGCGGCCTGCGTTCCTGCATGGGCCTGACCGGCTGTGGCACCATCGATGAATTGCGCACCAAAGCCGAGTTTGTGCGCATCAGCGGTGCCGGTATTCAAGAAAGCCATGTGCATGACGTGACCATCACCAAAGAATCACCAAACTACCGCATGGGCTAATGCTTTACTCTCTCTCCTGCGGGGGAGGGAAGGGATGGGGGAAACCCTCATCCCACATAACCTTTTTGCTCTTTTTCTCTGTTGCTGGAATTTGCCTCACATGACAAAAAATATTCATAAGCATCGCATCCTGATCCTGGATTTCGGTTCACAATACACCCAACTGGTTGCCCGCCGCGTGCGTGAGATTGGTGTTTACTGCGAGCTGTGGGCCTGGGACGTTAGCGAAGAGCAGATCCGCGAGTTCAATCCAAGCGGCATCATCCTCTCCGGTGGCCCGGAAAGTACCACCGAACTGAACAGCCCGCGTGCGCCAGAATATGTCTTCACCGCAGGTGTACCTGTGCTGGGTGTGTGCTACGGCATGCAGACCATGGCAATGCAGTTGGGTGGCCACGTTCAGGGCTCAAACGAGCGTGAGTTCGGTTATGCGCAGGTAGAAATCACCCAGGCAAGCGCCCTGATCCGTGATATCGAAGACGCGATCAGCCCGGCAGGCAAGCCGGTGTTAGACGTGTGGATGAGCCACGGCGATAAAGTGACCGCGATCCCAGCGGATTTTGTCACCGTTGCCAGCACCGATACCTGCCCGTTTGCCATTATGGCCAACGAAGAAAAACGCTTCTACGGCGTGCAGTTCCACCCGGAAGTGACCCACACCCGCCAGGGCCAACGCATTCTGGAACGTTTCGTCCTGGATATCTGTGGTTGCGAAGCCTTGTGGACGCCTGCCACCATCATCGAAGATGCCGTTGCGCGCATTCGTGAACAGGTTGGTGAAGATCATGTGATCCTCGGCCTGTCTGGCGGTGTGGATTCTTCCGTTACCGCTATGCTGCTGCATCGTGCCATTGGCAAGCGCCTGACCTGCGTATTCGTAGATAACGGCTTGTTGCGTCTGAACGAAGCCGATCAGGTGCTGGAAATGTTCGGCGACCATTTCGGTCTGAACATCGTGCACGTGGCGGCAGAGAATCGTTTCCTGAGCGCGCTGGCAGGCGTTGATGAGCCGGAAGCCAAACGCAAGATCATTGGCTGCGTATTTGTCGAAGTGTTTGACGAAGAAGCTTGCAAGCAGAGCGCCGTGAAGTGGCTGGCACAAGGCACCATCTACCCGGATGTGATCGAATCCGCCGCTTCCGCTACCGGCAAAGCGCACGTGATCAAATCGCACCACAACGTGGGTGGCCTGCCGAAAGAGATGAAGCTGGGCCTGGTTGAGCCGCTGAAAGAGCTGTTCAAAGACGAAGTGCGCAAGATTGGTCTGGAGCTTGGCCTGCCGTACGACATGCTGTTCCGTCACCCGTTCCCAGGGCCAGGTCTGGGCGTGCGCGTCTTGGGCGAAGTGAAGAAAGAGTATTGCGATCTGCTGCGCCGTGCCGATGCGATCTTTATCGAAGAGTTGCACAAAGCCGATCTGTACAACAAGGTCAGCCAGGCGTTCACCGTGTTCTTGCCGGTGCGCTCCGTGGGCGTGATGGGCGATGGCCGTAAATACGATTGGGTGGTTTCACTGCGTGCGGTAGAAACCATCGACTTTATGACCGCGCATTGGGCACACCTGCCGTACGATTTCCTCGGCCGTGTTTCCAACCGCATCATTAACGAAGTCAACGGTATTTCCCGTGTGGTTTATGATATTAGCGGGAAACCACCGGCAACGATTGAGTGGGAATGATGTACGGCCCTGATTGTGCTGGCTTGATAGGCAAATAAGATAGCTAAACCCGCGTAATTGCGGGTTTTTTGTTAATATTAAGAGCTGTTACTGTTCTACTGAAAGTCACTAGCTTTCATTTTTGATGTAAAGAAAATATGCGGAGCTGACTAATGAAAGCAACTTATAGAAAGTACTCCCCAGCATGCAGCGCATTGCATTGGCGTACAATTCGCATCTCTCTATTGCAGATTGAAGGTGTCTATGGCCACGGCAATTTCGATGATGCTGGCGATGATCTGGTGTATGCCCTGCGCGAAGTCTGCGCAGCCATCGATGTGGGACAGCGTTGCCAGGTTGATATCGACAGCAGCCATAATAATCCCTGGTTTCATGCATTTATTTTTAAAGTGGCGGATTTATCGGCGGAGGAATACGCAATGCTCATCTCCCGTATTCGGGTATTGGAGCTATGGGATGAAGATTTTCAGATAACCGAACGGGATCTCTGAGGGGCAAACGGCACTCTGAGCCTGATGTTATTGCGGTTGCGTTAAGCTGCGCCACCACAGGCGCTATATTGTCCCCAGAACGACCACCACCAGTAAACGATGAGCGTGGTCAGCCCGAAAGCGTAGAGAACCACCTTGAAGATATCCTTAAAGATGATGTCTCGTATTAAAGCAATCAGCAGAGGGACTCCCAGAAACAACAGAGACAGCGGCGCGGTGATGTCCCTTGTGTCATCCGGGTCTGGCGGTAAGTTACAGATGTTTTCTCCCGGCTCCAGCATCCAGTCATATTCGCTGCTGCTGAAAAGCTGCATGCATAGATAAACGAGCACAAAGTACCCACCTAGAGAAAGAATTTCGACCAGTCTTTTTTGATCTATCTTCACCCGGTTATATCCATAGAAAAGCCATCCATCAATATATAGCTGGCATCCTTACGCTTGTGTTGATCAATCAGCGGTACTAGACGTTTAAAATGTTCGCTCTTGCAGTGCGCATCCAACGCCGCGCGATCGGGCCACTCTTCGATAAAGATAAAGTGCCCGGCATCCTTTTGATCGACATACAGATCATAAGCGATACACCGAGGTTCCTTCTTGGTGGCTGCAACCAGCTCCCGATAAAGCGGCAGCACGATTTCTATCGCTTCAACCTTGATAAAATCTTCAGCAATGACTTTCAGCATTTCTATTCCTCATCATCCACTTTTACGACCCGAGTATTGCCTAGATTGAGTTCTTGCCCGGCATGGCCGATCGGCGTCATACGGGGTATTGGCTGCCCACTGTCAGCTTCCACTAAACGTGAATAATCCTCTCCGGTGGCAAAAAGATGGTCTTCTCCCCATTGGCGCAGCGCAACGATTATCGGGAAGATCTCGCGGCCTTTATCGGTCAGCACATACTCCTGATAGGCGCTGCCATCGGCGGCTGGGCAAACTTGCAAAATGCCCTGGGCCACCAGCGTACGCAGGCGAGTGGCAAGGATATTTTTTGCCATCCCCAGGTTTTTTTGAAACTCACTGAATCGGCTGATGCCATCAAAGGCGTCGCGGATGATCAGCAATGACCACCAATCCCCTAGTACATCCAAGGCGCGCGCCACCGGGCATTGAGCATCTTCAAGGCTTTTACGTTTCATCGTTCAGCTCCATCATTATTCTGGTTGCATTATAAAACTTCTTTAACTAAAGTGCATTGAGTTTAATAATGAAACTACTTTAACGAGGCACAGGATGAGTGATAAACCGCTGGCAACGATCCGCGCAAAGTCTGTCGAATCTTTGCCTATGTCATTGGTGCTGCTGCTATCAGCGGCCTGTGCTTTCAGCGTGGCCAATGTTTATTACGCGCAACCGCTGCTTGATGCCATTGCGGCTGATTTTACTATCAGCCTGGCTAGGGTGGGGATGGTGATCGCGGCGACTCAGATCGGCTGTGCCTGCGCGTTGCTATTGGTTGTTCCGTTAGGCGACAGGTTAAATCGCCATCGCCTGCTGGCCGTGCAGCAAATCCTATTGATCGCCGCGCTGCTGATGGTCGGGGTATCGAGCAGCAGCTTAGTGTTGCTGGCAGCTATGTTGTTGGTTGGGTTATTAGGCACTGCGATGACGCAGGGATTGATTGCCTTTGCCGCTACATTGGCAACGCCACAGGAGCGCGGGCGTGTGGTGGGGGCCGCACAGGGTGGGGTGGTAATTGGTTTGCTGGTGGCGCGAACGCTTTCTGGCTTACTGGCAGATATCGGCGGTTGGCGTACCGTCTACTTTTTCTCTGCGGCGATCACACTGATATTGCTGCCCATTCTGGCAAGTATGCTGCCAAAGCAGCCTGCCTCTGAATTGAAGCTAAGCTACTGGCAATTGCTGCGCTCCATGTTGAGCCTGCTGCGCCACGATCGGATCTTGCAGGTACGAGGTATGCTGGCGTTGCTGATGTTCGCAGCATTCAGCATCTTCTGGAGTACGTTGGTGCTTCCCTTGAGCCAACCCCCATTCCTGTTTTCTCATTCGGCCATTGGTGTATTTGGACTAGTTGGGGCAGTCGGTGCGCTAGCGGCGATGAAGGCCGGGCATCTGGCCGATCGGGGCTGGGCGCAAAGGGTAAGTGGAGTCAGCCTGTTAATACTGGTTTTCGCCTGGCTACCTTTGGGCCTGATGGGCCAGGGGATCATTTACCTGGTTGGCGGAATCATCCTGCTGGATCTGGCCGGACAGGCGATCCATGTGCTGAATCAGAGCATGATTTTCACTGCACATCCGCAATCCCACAGCCGCCTGGTTGGTTGCTACATGTTGTTTTATGCCGTTGGCAGTGGGCTGGGAGCCTTTGCCGGTAGCCATATTTATGCCTGGGCTGGCTGGCACGGTGTCTGCTGGCTGGGTGGGTTGGTCAGCCTGGCGGCGTTGCTGTTTTGGTTGCGTACGTTGAAATACTGATGTGCGACAAACAACTCTATCGCTGCGGTGAATACATCAAATAATACTCCTCACCACCGTCGCAGCCTGGTGAAATGATCTGCCAACCGTGTTTGTGATAAAAGGCCAGCGCTTTGGCATTTTTTACCAGGCACTTGAGTGAACCGGTGGTGGTAAAGGTCTGCTCGGCGGCATGTAGCAGCGCACTACCAACGCCTTGTGGCGGTAGATGGGGATCAATGTACAGGTTATGAATAAAATTATCGGCGCGGTAAATCGAGACAAAGCCCAGCAGACTGCCATCCCGCTCTGCCACCCAGATCTCTTCCCCTCGCGTTGAGCGATCGAAATCTTCCAGTCGGTAATGTTGCGTCTCACGCCAGGTAAAGGCGGCTTGGCGCGAGTCCAGATACAGGGCGCGTAGGCGTGGGCGGTCAGGTTCTTTGAAGGGTCTTATTTGCATGGCGGCTCCAGATTATTTCCTGCAACTATAGCCGACAATCAACTCATTTCCACGCTGGTACCCAATCGTTGGGCCAACCCCTTGGCTCCAGCCCGCATCACCGCATTGTGATTCCAGCGAAATAGCGGTGCGGCCAACGGGGCCAGATAGTTCATCCAGCGCGTCGTGGTTCGCACATGCCAGGTATAACTCGCAAGAGTATAAGCCCCGTCGGAACTTAACAGCCATTGCCCCCTTCCTTCTACTTCGCCGCTGGCTTGTCCTTCGAGTAATCGCAATGGCACGATATTCACGACATGCATATCGAAGGTGATGCGATAAGGCAGCACGCCTTGCCAGGTATAACGATGTAACGCGCCGATGCCGAGTGCGTCGCCTTTACCTATCTCAACCACCTGTAACAGGTTTTTCCACCAGCTTGGCCAGATATCGGGTTGATAAAGCGCCTCCCACACCGCGGATAACGGGGCTTTGATACGCCAGGTAGTGGCTAGCTGGTATTCGGCCATAGTCAGGTTCTGCCTTAAGGAGTAAAGAAGTTAGCGGGAAAATGCAGATTAAGCACCAGCGCATCCATCGTCACGGTTTGATAGTCTTCTCCCTGTGGGCATAGGGTCAGAAAGGTTGCCCCTCATGATTAAATATAGGATCTGGATCACAGACGATAGTGGTTTAATTGTTAAGATATTAAAATATAACAATATTCAAATGGTTATGATGATTTCTAGGGTTTTAACGACTTGGCGAAGAAATAAAAAAGGCTCCATCCCTCTCGGTTTGAAGCCCTGAAATCGATTATGGGTCAGTGTTTACTTGATATCGACCTGATAGAAAATGTGTTTGCCAAACGGGTCGATTTCGTACCCGGTGACCTCTTTGCGCACCGGTTCGAAAATCGTTGAGTGGGCAATCATCACCGCAGGCATCTGATCGTGCATCATCTGCTGGGCTTGTTTGTAGAGCACCACACGTTTCTCATGATTGCTCTCTGCACGCGCTTCCAGGATCAGTTTGTCAAACGGCTGGTAACACCATTTTGACGAGTTGGAGCCGCCATTCGCGGACGTGCAGCTATACAGCGGGCCAAAGAAGTTGTCCGGGTCACCCGTTGCGGTGGTCCAGCCCATCAGTGCGGCCTGATGTTCGCCGTTTTTCACCCGGGTCAAATACTCGCCCCATTCAAAGGTCACGATTTTGGCCGTGACGCCCACTTTCGCCCAGTCTGCCTGGATCATCTCGGCCATGCGCTTGGCGTTAGGGTTATACGGGCGTTGAACCGGCATTGCCCACAGATCGATGGTCATGCCGTTGGCGAAGCCGGCCTCTTTCAACAACGCTTTGGCTTGTTCCGGGTCGTAGTCGTAATCTTTCAAATCGGCGTCGGCGCTCCACACGCCCGGTGGCAGCAGATTTTTCGCCGCGATCCCGGTACCGTGGAATACTGCCTCGATGATTGCCGGTTTATTGATGGCCAGTGCCAGCGCCTGACGAACCTTGACGTTATCCAGCGGAGCTTTCTGGGTGTTAAACGCCAGGAAGCCGGTGTTCAAACCCGCTTTTTGCATCAGGTTGATGTCTTTATTTTCCTTCATGCGCGGCAGATCGGCCGGGTTAGGGAACGGCATCACCTGGCATTCATTTTTTTCCAGCTTGGCGTAACGGATCGACGCGTCCGGTGTGATGGAGAACACCAGACGGTCGATTTTCGCCTTGCCCTGCCAGTAGTCTGGGAAGGCGCTAAACAGGATGCGTGAGTCTTTCTGGTATTGCTTCAGCTCGAACGGCCCGGTGCCAATCGGATCCATATCCACACGTTCTGGCGTGCCCGCTTTCAACATGCTATTGGCGTATTCCGCAGAGAGAATGGAGGCGAAATACCAGCCTAAGTCGGCGACAAACGGCGCTTCGGGATAGGCCAGCGTGAACCGCACCGTGTGGTCATCAACCTTGTCGATGGCGGTGATTAACTTGCCAAACTCCAGGCTTTCGAAGTTGGAGTAATTGCCGTTGGACACGTTGTGATAGGGATGATTGGCATCCTTCTGGCGCATGAACGAGAAGATCACATCGTCGGCGTTAAAATCGCGCGTTGGCTTGAAATATTTGTTGCTCTGGAACTTCACCCCTTGGCGCAGATGGAAGGTATACACCTTGCCGTCTTCGCTCACGTCCCAGCTTTCCGCCAGGCTAGGTTGCAGCTCGGTGGTACCTACTTTGAAATCCACCAGACGGTTATAGATCGGTACCGCGCTGGCATCCACGCTGGTCCCGGAGGTGTAGAGTTGCGGGTTAAAGTTTTCTGGTGAACCTTCGGAACAATAGACCAACGTTTTTGCTGCTACCCCAGAGCTTATTGAGAGCGCTGCTATGGCCAGCGCAAGCTTTGTAATTTTAATTATCATCACTCTCTTCCTGTTGGTGAGCCTATCACTGAAAAATAAAGCTTGTACTAAAGCGCTTAATAAATAACATTAAATTTACATTGTCAGCAAACAACATTGAATGATAACCATGAGGTCAACGCTAGCCTCGGCAAAGGCGGTAGTTGGCAAAGATAAACTCTAACGAAAGGGTGAATTCTGAAAGATTGCTCTGGTAACCCAACCATGGAAGCCGTGCAAACGGGATGCGTTCATATACAACATTATGTCTTCACCGCTCGCCACGCAGTTGACCCAACGTTTCTTCCGCTACCTGGCCGTTACCAGCCAGAGCAACCCAGCTGTCAGCACTTTGCCCAGCACTCCCGGCCAGTTTGCAATGGCGGAAATGCTGGCGGAAGAGCTACGCCAACTCGGCCTGGATAATGTGGTCATTGACGAACATGCCACCGTCACCGCAGTGAAAAAAGGCAACGTACCCGGTGCGCCACGCATCGGCTTTATCACCCATATCGATACCGTTGACGTCGGTCTATCGCCGGACATCCATCCGCAAATCTTGCGCTTTACCGGTGAGGATTTGTGCCTGAATGCGCAGCAAGATATCTGGTTACGCACCGCTGAGCACCCGGAAATCAAAGCCTATCCTGGGGAAGAGATCATTTTCAGCGACGGCACCAGCGTGTTGGGTGCGGATAACAAAGCGGCCGTCACGGTAGTAATGACCGTGCTGGAGAACCTCACCGCAGAGCACCAGCACGGTGATATCGTGGTGGCGTTTGTACCGGACGAGGAGATTGGCCTGTGTGGTGCCAAAGCGCTGGATTTGTCGCGGTTTGACGTCGACTTTGCCTGGACCATCGATTGCTGTGAATTGGGTGAAGTGGTGTATGAAAACTTCAACGCCGCCAGCGCTGAACTGCGCTTCACCGGCGTGACCAGCCACCCGATGTCTTCCAAAGGCGTGCTGGTGAATCCGCTGCTGATGGCGATGGATTACATCGGCTATTTCGATCGCCAGCAGACTCCTGAACATACCGAAGGGCGCGAAGGCTATATCTGGTTTAACGGCATGCAGGCATCGCAAAGCGAAGCGCTGCTGAAGGCCAATATCCGTGATTTCGATTTGGCGAACTTTGAGCGCCGTAAACAGCAGATTGGCGAAGTGGCCGATAAGATTGCCGCACAGTATCCAACCGCCCGCGTGGAGTATCACATCAGCGATACTTACAGCAATATCAGCAATGCCATCACCGACGATCGCCGGGCGATTGATTTGATTTTTGCCGCACTGGCCGAGTTAAACATTGAGCCAAAAGTGATCCCGATGCGCGGCGGCACAGACGGTGCGGCATTGTCTGCCAAAGGGTTGCTAACACCCAACTTCTTTACCGGCGCACATAACTTCCATTCACGGTTTGAGTTTTTACCCCTCAAGTCGTTCGAAGCGTCCTATAACGTAGCGTTAACGCTGTGTAAGCTGGCGGCGAAATAAGGAGGGAGGCATTTGGCTGATTGCGGGAGCATTCAGCCAGGCATTGCTCGCTAGACTGGTGGGATTTATAGGGTTGGGCTAGTGTTTAAATTAGCACGCGTCTGGGAGTCATTTGATGGCTGACAAAGATGATGTTGAGACTGCTGACGAAACCTTTGTCGCTCTCCACACAACCGATATGGTGAAGCTTTTGAGCCTTCGATCTCAAGTGCCCCGTTGCCAAAGCGTAATGGTCCTTTCAAGGGAGCACCGGCTCTCTGCCTATCAAACCCAGTTTGGGAGTTAAAAGCATGACTATCGATGTGCAGCGTCTTCAGCAGGTGGCAGCGGATGCCTATTCCCAGTATTCCACTTTGAGCGGTGGCGAAAATGCCAGCTATATTCCTTTTTTAGCCAGTGTGCCAAGCCATTTAGCCGCTTTGGCGATTGTGACCGTCGACGG
Source organism: Serratia sp. (in: enterobacteria) (assembly GCF_051654945.1). Classification (GTDB taxonomy): domain Bacteria; phylum Pseudomonadota; class Gammaproteobacteria; order Enterobacterales; family Enterobacteriaceae; genus Chania. The sequence continues at coordinate 452,503 of NZ_JBOFZA010000118.1, read as the reverse complement.
GGATATCATTTCTCAGGGCGATGCGGAGTTTCGCTTTGCGCTGGAGTCTATTTCAAAAGTGTGTTCGCTTGCCCTGGCGCTAGAAGACGTTGGCCCACAGGAAGTGCAGGACAAGATTGGCGCTGATCCCACCGGTTTACCTTTTAACTCGGTAATTGCCTTGGAGTTGCATAACGGCAAACCTCTTTCGCCGCTGGTGAATGCGGGGGCAATGTCAACGGTGAGTCTGGTGAAAGCGAGTGACCGTGAAGACCGTTGGTTACGTATTCTGGCTATGCAACAGCAGTTAACGGGGGCGCAGATCGCACTCTCCGATGAAGTGAACGATTCAGAGCAAACCACCAATTTCCATAATCGAGCTATCGCCTGGCTGCTTTATTCAGCTGGGGCAATGTATTGCGACCCGATGGAAGCCTGCGATGTCTATACTCGCCAATGTTCAACGCTGCTTAATACCATTGAACTGGCCACCATAGGGGCTACGCTTGCTGCTGGTGGCGTTAACCCGATCAGCAAAAAACGCGTGCTGAGCGAGTCTAATACTCCCTATATTCTGGCTGAAATGACGATGGAGGGGATGTACGGTAGTTCCGGCGATTGGGCCTACACGGTAGGCCTGCCCGGCAAGAGCGGAGTGGGGGGCGGTATCCTGGCCGTGGTGCCTGGAGTCATGGGGATTGCCGCGTTTTCTCCCCCTCTTGATCCGGTCGGTAACAGCGTACGCGGGCAAAAGTTGGCTGCGTCTGTGGCCCAACAACTGGGATATAACCTTTATCGGGGCCGATAATCATCAACGGGCCGTGGGTTCCTGCGAGTAAAGATACATCTCCGGTGGGCGCGGAATTTTTGGCACGGCCCGGACAAACGGCTCTTTACAAAGCGTAGCGTAATTTACTTTTCATGCCTGGCGGTCAGATTTGCTCCGTCTTGTGCCGACAGCCGGAAGAAAATCAATCCAGAGACCAGGGTTAATACTCCCAGAATAACGAAAGTCACTCTGAATGAATCAACCAGATCCAACTGAATGAATTGATCAGGTTTTTGAAATATCCTCAAGAGCACCGCGCTGAATGCAACGCCGAACGTTGTGGCGAGTTGCTGGCTAACGGACATTAAACTGTTGCCGCTACTGGCCTTCTCATCGTACAGGTCGGCAAGGGTAATGCTACTCATGGCGGTAAAGCGCAGCGAGTTGACGAAGCCGATCAGGAACAGGTTGATCGCCAGTAAATATATTGGCGTGTTCTGGTCAAACAGGCCTAGGGCCATTATGGCTATGCCGACAAAGAACGTACTCAGTATCAGCACCTTGCGATATCCATAATGACGGAGGATTGGGGTGACCAGTTCCTTCATGATCATGGCTGCCAGGGCCAGAGGTATGAGCATCAAGCCAGAGTGAATGGCTGAAAACCCTAATGCCAGTTGTAGCATCAACGGAAGCAGGAAAGGTATGGCCTGAGCGCCTAGACGTGAGGCAAAGTTGCCTGCCAGGCCGATGCTAAAGGTTTTTACCTGGAATAGCTCAAGGGGAAAGATAGAGCTTTTATGAAAAACGTTAAGGTTTTTTCTGGCGTGAGTGACGTAGACATACAGCAGGAGCCCCCCCGGGATAAACAATAATATCGGATAGTGCAGGCCATCCCCATCGCTCATCATTTCGAGGCTCAAGGTGGTAATAATAAAAGCCAGGGAAACCAGAACCAGTCCCTTCACATCCAGGTCTGTTGATTTACCGCGGATATTCGGCATGAATTTCAGGCTGAAGAAGATCCCCAGAATACCTATGGGGACGTTGATCAGGAAGATCCAGTGCCAAGTGAATTTTTCAACCAGGAACCCACCCAGCACGGGGCCAAGAAAGGGACCTGCCAACCCTAACAGCGTCGATGTGTTCAAGGCCTTGAGAAAATCTTTTCTGTCAAACGACTTGATCAGCGTCAGCCTGGAGACCGGTACCATCATGGCCCCCCCGACCCCTTGAATGACTCGGGACACGTCCAGCCAAAACAACGATGGTGAGCTCGCACTGCACAAGGAGCCGATGGAAAAGAACGTCAGGGCAAATATAAACACGTTTCTGGTACCGAACTTATCGGAGAGAAACCCGCTGGCAGGAATGAACAGGGCCAGGCTGAGAGCATAGCAAATCACCGCAGACTCCATATTCAACGGTGATTCATGGAGGTCTGCTGCCATTTTGGGAAGCGCGGTATTGAGAATGGAGGTATCTAGCGCTTGCATAAAATAAGCAATAGCTGCAATCCATGGCAAAGCTTTATGCATAGTTGGAGTGATTGCAGTTGCCATCTAAATTCGCTTATCAGGTGGGCTCTCTATTTATAGTAGAACAGCCACTTGATGAGTGCGAATGCGGACTTTTAACGTTTGGTGTTGCTACGATCCTTAACATTTACCCTGGTGCAGAAACGGTTATTTTTTGACTATGCCTGAAATATCATTGGTATTGATCAGATGATAGTCACCGTTCATGCCGGTATAGCTGGTCATGCCGCTATCGCGGTCAGTATCCGGCTCGCCGTGAGCCTGCAAAATATCGCCAGATTTGGTGGTGATAATGTAGTCACTGGTGCATCCCGTCAGCGCCAAGGTCAGGAATATCAGAGGCAGGAAAATGAGTTTCTTCATCGTTCAATAGGCTCTTTTTTCAATTTAACTGCCTCATACTACAAACAAAGTGGCCTGTGATGCAAAGGCTACCTGGTTACACCTCAGCGCGTTTTGGTTTCAAAGATATCCGAGGGTAAATGAGTGTAGTCCACCTGTTTGAGTTTAAAGTTGGTGATATACACGGGGCTGGCTTTCTGCTCCGATAAGAACTGATATTTCGGCGTCAGCTCCTTGGTTTTTATCCCGGTCCACGAGGCGAAAAAAGTCAGGAAATCATTGGCTGAACGGCGCGCTTTTATCAGGCGGTGCTTGGTGTCATCGCTGGAAAGCACCATAAAGGGGACCTGGAAATTTTGTTGAAACTGGTCATCGTGCGCCAGATATTGCACCTGGGTACCTCGCTCTTTAAACGCCAGCCCGTGATCGGAGAAATAGACCATCGAGAAACTTTCCCCGGTGTCGCGCAACTGCTGATAGAGCTGTTTGAGCAGGCTGTCAGTTTGCGTCATGGTGTAGAGATAGCAAGAGGTCTCTTTGGATTGCACAAAGTCCACGTATTTGCCCTGCGTCCGATCGCAGGCCTGTGGGTGTGAACCCATCAGGTGCAAGACAATCAGCTGCGGGGCCGTGGTACGCGGAGCGGCAAAAACCTGGGCGGTCATCTTGAGCAGCGTTTCATCATGGGTATTTTTATCCGCTTCAAAATCACCGCTTTTCAGGAACTGGACTTCATCGGCTCGTTTGGCAATGCTGGCGATGGCGGTGTCATATTCACCAATTTGGCCCTGGTTAGAGAACCACCAGGTTTGAAAACCGGCCCGATTGGCCAGCGTGACGAAGTTATCCTGATACTGCGGTTTGCCGTTGACGACCCGGGTTAAGGTTATGCCGAGTGACTTCTGTGTTGAGCCGCTGGCAGCAATATAATCCAGCAATAGATCGCCATTTACCTGGCTGGCAAAGGGAGTGTTGTCCCAGTGCCCACCAAACGCGCCCATGGCATCTCGCCGCGCGCTTTCACCAATGACCACTACGTAGATATGGTATTTCGGTTTCACTGCCAGCACGCTCCAGGAGTCTTTCATTTGCGAGTACGCCTGCATACGGGCTTGCTCATCAATGACTTCCTGATTATTGACGATCACATCTTTAACGAAGCGGAAAACGGGATAGCCGGCATCGCCAACTTTAAACACGCCGCCATAAACCAGATTCTGCACCGGCGTGACAAAAAAACACACCACGCTGATGGTGAGACACAGGCTGTGGAGAGTGTTCCAGGCACCTTTTGGGGTGGGCTTACGGCGCAACGCGATAATGCCAAGTGCCAGAATAAACAGCGACACCAGATAGCTGTACCACGGGAAGATGGTCATTATCTCGCTGGATTCTTCCAGCGTAGTCGAGTGCAACGCCAGCAGGGTATTGAAATTGGGTGAACCATAAGCTTGAGAGAACGGGAAATACATGGCGGCGATGATGCTACACAGCATAATCACACCCTTTTGCAGGCGCGGGCTGGTTCGCCACAGCAGCAGTAAAATACAGCTGAACGCCACGGCATAAAGCAGGCTGAAGGGATAGCCGAGCGCGAAGTTGATCAGCAGCGATTGCAGGAAGTAAAAGCCTGTCCACGGGGTTAGGGTGACGTCACGGGCTGCCAGGGTATCTTTAACCGTTGAGTTCATGTTTACCGAAATCTACAAAAGGCTATGTGGTAACTCTGACAAGACCAGAGTCATTAATCCGTTTGGTTAGACGGAGAGGTAGGAGGATTTGACCACATCCAGCGAGCCGCTTCATGTACACGGATGCGAGAAGATAGTGCCGAACGAAGACAATATCAACTGATAAGTAAAGGTTGTTTTGAGAGGTTGATAGCAATTCGGCAAGGAATGAGCAGCAAAGTGGCAAGGTGTGAATTTTCAGAAAATTGCAGCAACAAGTTGTTACCTTCTACGAGGGCGGATCGCTGTCCGTACACCCCTGTTTAGGGGTAACAAAGCGCATTTTATCTCAGGGCTCCTTATTGAAGCGGAGAGGAAACATCCTCGGACGAGGAGTTTTCAAGCAGCTTAAATAGTTCGCTCCGTTCATCCTCGGTAAAATCCCGCCATTCGCCCAGCGGCAACCCTTGCAGAGTGATGTTCATAATCCGTTGGCGCTCAAGCTTGGTGACATGATAACCAAAGTATTTGCACATGCGGCGGATTTGGCGATTAAGCCCCTGCACCAGCGTGATGCGAAACACCTGCGGGGCTTCTTGCTCCACCAGGCATGGATGAGTCACCGTATCCAATATGGGGACGCCTGCGCCCATACCCTGAATAAACTCATCGGTCACCGGTTTGTTGACGGTGACCAGGTACTCTTTTTGATGATTATTACCGGCACGGAGGATCTTATTGAACAGTTCGCCGTTGTTGGTCAGGAAAATCAGCCCCTGGGAGTCCTTATCCAGCCGCCCGATGGGAAAGATGCGTGTGCTGTGATTAACGTAATCACCGATGTTATCCCGCACGTGCTTTCCCATGCTGGTGATGATACCAACAGGCTTATTCAGCGCGATAAGCACCAGATCGTCCGCATCGCGCGGTTCGATCGGCTGGCCGTTAACTTTCACCACATCCCCGGCAAATACCTGAGCGCCCACGGAGGCCAAGCTGCCGTTGATGAAAACGTTGCCCAGTCTGATGTGGCGGTCAGCAGCACGACGAGAGCAAATGCCGCTGTCGCTAATGTATTTGTTAAGGCGAATGGATGAGTTAATGAGCATGGATCCCGCGTAAAACGCGAACTATACAATACCTGTGGTGCGTTGCGTTTCTTTTTATTTGTTGATGCTATAGCGTGATTGACCTTCCTGGCTGCAACCCCAATAATGACAAACGTCGACTCGGGGTGCCCTTTGGGGCTGAGAAATTACCCGTATTACCTGATCTGGATTATACCAGCGTAGGGGGCCGAAATTCGGCCTACTTATCATGAGATTGACTCTCTTTTTGTCGGTGCGTAATGCACTTGAGGTACAAAAAGGGTGTATTCATGGGGTACAAAACTCTTCCATACACGTTTCAGCGAAACGGCAACTACTACCTGCAAATCCGGCTTTCAAATGGCAAGATTTATAAGAAATCTCTCCTCACTGACAGCTATCGTGAAGCATCTGCTTTGATGATTGGCGTTACGCCACACATTCCTTTTGTTCAATCATTAGCTACGCCGCTCCTCGTGTTCGAATCATTTTTGTCTAATCTGATTGCGTCGGAACGCAAGTCTGCGAAAAATCCATTTTTGGCCTACCAGCAGATAGCTCCTCTTGTTGAAATCGTGGAATCTCAACCGCCAGCCGAACCGGAAAAAGTGCTAACTCTCTCGGATGCGTGGACGATGTACAAAGACGAAAAGGGACGCAACTGGACAAAATCGATCTCAATGGCAAATGAGCGCTATATGGAAGTGCTGTTAACGGTCTTGGGAGGGGAAACTGATGTAGCGGCGATTAGCAAACAGGACATTAAACAGGTGATGGAAATCGTTGAAATCCTTCCTAAGCGTGTTGTTCAGCCTTACCGCTCAATGTCGATTCAGCAACTGATTGAGTGCGATGATGTTCCACCGGATCAACTGGTAGGCGTTGAGGCCATCCATAAGCATCTCAAGCTGTATAAATCACTCTTCAAAACCTTCCTCACGGAAAGCAAAGACATTTTATCTAAGTCGCCAACTGATGGCGTAGTGGCTGCACCATCGAAAGCGAGATTTGGTGCATACAGCACAGCGGAGATGAAAAAATTTGTAGGGTGGGCGCTTAAGCAGCCTGACAACTGGCAAAAATGGATCACATTGCTGCTGGCATATACCGGAGCCAGAAGAGGCGAGATTGCCAAACTGGAAAAGTCACAAATCAAATTCGACGAAGATAGCCAGCGTTACTATTTCCTGATTGCCGAAGGAGGGCAGGGGAAAACTGAGAACGCTACAAGGCAGGTTGCTATCCACCCTAAGTTAATCGAATGGGGTTTCATGGATTACGTTGATCGCCAGTGGAAAGAGCGGATTTTTTCAGAAGTGGCAGGTACGAACATAACGAAGATCGGTAAAGTGTTTGCTGATGTTCGAGATCAATTGGGTATACCTTATCTGGACGATTATGGACAACGGCGGTTACTGCATTCGATCCGTCACTCGGTCTGTTCTGCTGCAATGGCTGGCTGGGTTACTAACATTCTTCATCTTCAGCAGACTGTCGGTCATGAGAAGAGTGGGGGAATAACTAAGCGCTATCTACATATATTTCCGCTATCTACGATTTGCTACGTGATAGACGGTTTGAGTTGGACGAGTTAACGAACTGTAGTTCCTGATAGTGCAACAGCATTTACTGTGTGATAAATATACTTTACCCAGTAAGATTGCAGGGAAACGGGTTGTGAGTCAGCTCTTCTGGATGGAGCTTATCTCCACTGGATCAAAGGGTTAGTGATAAATGTATGATGGTTCTTAACCTATTGATACCAATTAGAGTTTTTTCTTTACTTTTCATGTGATTGATACTATGTCAAAATTGCAGAAAGGAACGAAAATATGGATCTAATCAATGAATTTCACAGCAATTGACCTATTCTGCGGTGCTGGTGGGTTGACATGTGGTTTAAAAGATGCTGGCTTTAAAGTTATCGCTGGTGTCGAGCTTGAAGCGGTTGCAGCAAAAACTTACAAAATTAACCATGCCGATCATATTCTCTATGAAGCTGATATTCGCACGTTAAACCCTCTAAAAATTATGGAGGAGTTGCAGCTTCAACCAGGGGAGTTGGATTTATTAGCGGGTTGCCCTCCATGCCAAGGTTTCTCATCTCATCGCACTCGAAACAAATGTACTTCAGTTGAAGATATTAGAAATGACCTTATTTTTGATTTAATGAGGTTTGTGAGGGCGTTTGAACCTAAAACAGTCATGATCGAGAACGTTCCTGCACTGGCTAAAGATGAGAGGATTACTAAGGTCATTGCCGAGCTACGTGATCGTGGGTATGTCATCGGTGAAAAAACATTGCAAGTGAAAGATACCGCTTGTTATGGCGTTCCTCAACGCAGAAAAAGAATGATCCTTATCGCATCTAAGTTTGGTGATATCGACGAGCCTTTAAAAGTAGCCTCTCCAAAGACTGTAAAAGATGCAATCGCAGATTTTCATGTTCCTGGTGAAGGTAATGACAATCTTCATGACTTTATTCCGAACAGAACCGATAAAATTAAAGCCATGATAAGAAACATTCCTAAAAATGGTGGTTCGAGAGCAGATTTACCGAAACAGTTTTGGCTACCTTGCCATTTGAAAAATCCAGATGGATATAAAGATGTTTATGGACGAATGTCATGGGATAAAGTTTCTCCAACCATTACCGGTGGGTGTACCAATCCTTCAAAGGGCCGTTTTTTACATCCTGAACAAGATAGATCTATCACATTGCGTGAAGCTGCCGCGCTTCAAACTTTTCCAAAAAATTATGCCTTCTCGCTGGATAGGGGAAGAGAGTTCGCTGCACTGATGATCGGCAATGCCTTACCACCTGCCTTTATCTGTGCACATGCAACCAAGATTATTGAGCATTTGAATAAGTCGGAAAAACAGAATAGGGAATAAAAACATGTCTGATTACGAAATGAAGTTTGATCCTCATACGATAGAACATCTCGGCGTGAAAATGTATTCTACGCTTCCACCAGCGCTTGCTGAACTGATTTCAAATGCTTATGATGCTGACTCAGGAAACGTGACTCTCGATTTTTTGGAAGTAGGGAGTAACAAATTTATTAGCATCAAAGATGATGGTACAGGGATGAGTGCCACAGATATTCAACAGCGATTTTTAGTTATAGGCAGAAATAGACGTCGACATGATGGTGATAAGCCAACCCCACGATTTGGACGTTATGCTACAGGCAAAAAAGGTTTAGGAAAATTAGCCCTGTTTGGTCTCGCCAGGGAAATAACTATTGATACCGTTAAGGATGGAAAAAGAAATAGGTTTGTACTTGATTGGAATGCACTACTTAATGCTGATGGCGTCTATAATCCTACTGTAGAGTTATCTGATGAACCTACAGATGCTGCAAATGGAACGACGATAAAATTATCCAAACTCAAACGACAATCGCCGTTTGATCTTGAAGCGATTGCTAACAGTTTGTCAAAAATATTTATCGTTGATGAAAACTTTAATATAAATCTTAAAGACCAACATGGTCATGTTGTAACGGTAAATAATGCTCGTCGGTATAGTGGTTTTGAGCAGCAGTTCGAATGGGATGTTGAATCTTTGGTGAAAGATGACAGCCCTTATAAAGATAAATTGAAGGGTACCTTGTATACTTCACGGACTCCGATAAGACCAAATTCAGGTTTAAGAGGAATTTCACTGTTTTCAAGAGGGAAACTTGTTAATAACCCCGAGTTTTTTTCAAACAGCACATCAAGCCATTTCTTTCAATACTTGACCGGATGGATATCTGTTGATTTTATTGATGATCTTGATGATGACGTCATCTCAACCAACCGGCAGTCTATTGATTGGGATAATGAGGAAATGACTCTTCTTCGTGAATATCTCTCAACAATTATTAACCAGGTTAATAATGAATGGAGAAATAAACGAAAAGAGAAAAAGGAAAAAGAATTTGAAGTAACAACTGGCATAGATACTAATCAATGGATGAGTACGATGCCTGAAGATATCAGACAGCAAGCATCAAAAATTATAGATTTTCTTGGTGAAGAAGACGCGCTTGAGAAGTACAGTCCTGTTATTGAAGCGCTGCATACAATAGTGCCAGAATATCCTTTGTTACACTGGCGATATTTAAATGAGAAAATTAAAGATAGAATAAAAACATTCTACACAAACAAACAATATGGAATGGCAGCGGATCAAGGAACGAAAATATACTGTGAGGTTATTCGTGAACTCACTGGCCTGACATTTGATGGCACAGAACTTGTTAATTTAGTTTTTTCCCCTAAAAAACCTGTCATTAAATTATGTGATATTTCGACTCAAACAGGAATGAGTATTCAAAGTGGACAGCGTTCACTTTCCCAAGGGGTTATTGAGTCCTTTAGAAACCCGGCTGCGCATATGCCATTGGATAAATTAGTTCCTGAGCAATATTCTGAGTTGGATTGTTTAAACGTTTTAAGTTTGATTTCTTATCTTTTTGAAAGGATGGAAGGTGCTGAAGTTATCACGGAAACAGGAGATGCATAGTAATTAATTTAAATTCTGAAGATATGAAAGCATACTCAGGGTTTAGTGTATGCTTCATTCAGAGTGTCCTAATCCCCCGTTGATTAGTAGCGTGGTTATTTGAGCAGTTAAACGTTAATTTTTGGACCTCTCCAATGCGGCATTCGGAATTCTCAAATATCCGAAAGTTGTTCGAATTTCTTAAGTCTGTAGAAGGTTGCTTCACTGATCGCTAACCAATCCTGGACCGCAACTGGTGGTAAACCTTGCGCCAGCAACTCTCGCACCTGTTCAACAGTTGCTTTGATAGGTCTGCCGCAATGTTTACCTTCAGATTGAGCACGTTTGATTTCTGCTGTTCTACGCTCTGCGATCAGGTCTTTTCCAGGCTTGCAAGTCCTGCCATCATAGTGAGCATCGCTTACCCACTGGAGTTGAAAGATCAAATTCTTCTCGCAAGCTGACAACCTTCACGCCCTTCACTTTCATATAAAAAATTGTTGATAGTAATGATTCAATGACTTTAGATATATAGCTGGTGTGCCAGCTTAGAATTAGCCAGTCAGTGAATGTCATGATTTATCCACCGTGTACTCGTAATGCATCTTCTCCCCAGCTCCTAATTTGAAATCAGGATTTGCTTGCATAATGAAACACCACAAACCCAGAGCCTTACCTTTGTAATCCTTTGGAATCTCAACAGAGAATACATCAGGGTCAGCTTTCGGAGTTATAGCGGTCACTTCTTGCTCATATACTGTATGCTCGTTAAATGCTTCAGTTATCATTGAGCTGAGGCTACCAAACATGGCAAAACCATTGCGTTCGACATCCTCTAATGTGTCAGGATTAAACGTGAAGCGCACACAGTGAAGTTTCCCGTTCTCGTCCATAATTCCCTCAGGTTCACCACATTCCCAACGACCGAACCGCATCAGGTAGAATGCAATATTCTTCTCTTCGTGGTCTTCAATCTCTTTTTCGCCACAGTACATCTTCACGTCACCGCAAATGAAATTCGCTCGATTGTCTTCGTCAACAGAGGCGTCTTTAGTCCTGTCAGCTACCAGTTCGAAGACAAGAGGGGGCTTAGTCCCCACGGTCACGTCACCGAGCATTGCCATTTCGTTATTAGCAAGTGAATGTATCGGTGTCGTTTCATACTTCTGTTTCAGTTCAATAAATGAACTCACCGGCAGCAATGTCCACATTCTGAGACAGCGGTAATAGATTGCAAAATACAATGGGACACCGTTTAGCTCACTATAACGTTGAAGTTTTGCAACGTAGTCCTTTCTTAGTAGGTATGTTGATGTAGGGTTCGGGAGGCTGCTGTTTTTCACCTCAACGAATATCTGTCTACCATCCTTCAGGACGAGCCTGTAGTCGGGAAGTAAAATGTCGGCATCATCAGAAATTACGTCACCAGTATCTTCAGTTTTTATCAGGCGACACCCATGCAACCCTGCGGCAATTTGACCAAAACACGCTTCCATGCGTTTACCGTGCAGTAGTATTTGATTTTCCTGTGAAGCCTTAAGCGATTCGCCAAACTGCTCAAGGAACGTTTCAGTGTCCTCTGGTGATTTTAACTTGTAGTCATGTTCACGACTGAATGCTGTAAATACTTCCAGAGCTTCGAACTTCCCAGGATTTCTGACAAGGCGTTTCATCATTTGATATTCAGTGTTTTAGGAGTTTACCTAAAGTTACACCTGAACAACGATGATGCGCAACAGCACTAACAAGGAAGCCTATATAGAGGCGCGGTTGGAGAAAGTATTTAGTGTAGATTTTTGACGTACCCGTTTTTGTGCCGTCAAGCCCCCCAAATATCCGCAAGGGAAATTACTATGAAGATATCTCTTTTGGGTATACGCAAATGAGACAAACTTTAGTAGTTAACTACTTGTACTTATTTAGCATCCTTAGTCGCTACTACTGAGAATAAGTTATCTTGTTGCTTGAACTGCTAAGCTCTAACTTTTCCTATCACCTACCTGATTAACAAAAATCCTTAAATATCAGTGATGTAGATCAGAAGGTCTTTAGTCGGTAGAAGGTGGCTTTGCTGATACCTAACCTGTGTTGCACTACTGCTGGCGGTAGACCCTGCGCTAACAACTCTCGCACCTGTTCAATAGTTGCTTTAATAGGTCTGCCGCAATGCTTACCTTCAGACTGAGCACGCTTAATACCTGCTGTTCTGCGTTCTGCTATCAGGTCTTTCTCAAGGCTGGCGAGTCCTGCCATCATGGTAAGCATCGCTTTGCCAACGGGCGTTGACAGGTCGAACCCTTCACGCAAGCTGACAACTTTCACGCCTTTCGTCTGCAACATTTCCACAGTGGAAAGAACATCAACCGTGTTACGTCCCAGGCGGTCTATAGCAATCACGATCAGCGTATCGCCTTCTCGCACATAACTTAGTAGTTCACCAAACCCTGGACGTTCACTTGCTTTGACTGCACCACTCACCGCTTCATCACTGAACCAGCGAGTAACGCTATAACCAGCATCGGCTATCTGCTGCTTCTGGTTTTCAACGTTTTGGTCGCTTGTGGAAACTCGCACATATCCGATTACAGTAGTCATGATGTTCTCTAAGTCTCAAAAGGTAGTATCAAAATTATGGCCGTCCCAAAATTAAAGATCAACCTTTTGAGACAAAGCGAAGCCGCATTCTGTCGTTGCGTCGGTGTGGTCTTATAAGGAGATGGTTTTGAGACTGGATAGCAACGGTTTAGGAATAGAGGCTTAGAACGAGAATATGGGGAGGCTGGAAATTCGGAATGGACAGTCAACTTATTGGGCGTGATTGCTCACGCCTTTGTTTAGATCTCAGAGCACAGGCTCAGCGTGTAGAGTGCCGTTTCACCATCGTTGTTAGTTGGGCGCATAACGAAAATTGGATCACTGCCGTTGTCGATGTAAGTAACCGCTATTCCACCGTCTGGAGTGGCGTACATCTTCGCAATACTTTTCTCTCCAATGAAACCCAGCCGCCAGGTTTTACCACCCATGCTCACTTTCATGCTTTTGTCCTGAACATCAAGGTGAGTCTCGACTGAGGATTTTTGGCTACCAGAATCGATCTGCCCTTCCTGGATCGCCTTACAGGTGAATGTGGTTGCACTTGAGGCGAAGGGGAGGACGAGCAGCGCCGCGAGAATCAATTTTTTCATGGTCTTCCTTTTCTTGTTGGATTTACTGACAAGGCGCTGTTATCGCATTACTTTATCTTACCACCTTAATTAATAAAATCGATCTTATGAATCAGTAAAATCGATCGATTTGAATGGCACAATGCTATTGTGTAAACAATGAGCGCTAAGCTATTCGACGATAACAAGCAACTGGAGTGAGGCTTATGAAGAAAGCAATATTGGTGATATCGGGACTACTGTTTTCACCGTTGGCGGCAGCAGGGCAGATCACAATGACCGATCCCCAGCAGGAAATGACGGAGAGTGGAAAGACGCTCTGCACATACCAGAACAGCATTTACCTGTTCACCTACATAACAAAGGGCAAGTGCCCATTTGCGAAGACATTTGACACTGATGATGCTCAGTAGTAGCTGGGATAAAACGAGCCGGGTAATTTTAAATTCGAATCAAGGCCGTTTGCTTAACACAAGTATCATAATGATTTTACTATTATTTCTGTGAATTCCGCACGGAGCAAGGTTTTATGCACGGTAGGTGATAGTTTTAATTGTTACGATCTCGGTGGGTATGGCAACTTTACCCCGTATCAATGGCGCTTCTTTACCTGCCAATTACCACCGGGTTACATGCCTGTTTGATAGGAATTAACTTGGGCGTTGCTGCATGGGGTACTGCTGCATGACATATCCGGCAGACGTAACAGGAAGCCGCTGCAACATTCGCACAGTGTAAGAGATGAGATTATCCAGGCACACCGGAAGGGCGCTAAAGTTGCTCAGTTGGTGGAACGGTACGCAGTGAGCAGGTTGACGATCTGCCGTTGGGTGAAGTGACGTTTGGTCACTCTCTGAATGGTAGGCTCAGGCACTTTACCGGAGGGGGTCAGGTATTATACCTGCGGAGGGTCAGGTAAAGAACCGGAGGGGTTCAGGCACTATACCCGACAATAAGATTAACTATAATACTAATAATAAGATCAGTTATTAGATCATTATCTTTTACGCTGACTTAGGTCAGGCTACGCCGCGCAAGAATGATCTTCTTCATTTTCTCTTTTGCTGCGCGTGTCGCTGTCACTCCTGGCAAGCAGCCTTACTTCGCTACCTTTCGGGCTTCGTGGGCTGGCCTCGTTCCGCTCTCGACGCTACGCAAGTTACACCCTCTGTATGATGCAATGGCTTTGCCACCGTGAAACGGTTGCACATGATCATTTCGCCACGGGCGAATACCTTTGCGCTGTGCGCGGAATTATCATCTGACCAACCAACTCCCGTTGATTGACCACCTGATAAGCTGACTAACTTCAACTCTTACCCTCCATTTCATTACGTGCAAGGTTTCAGTAAGTCAGAGGCTAAGGTTCACTGTTCACCGTGCAAGGTTCCAGTTCACCAAGCCAACATATCCAATCATCTACACCCGTTCGATCTTACTGCCGTTCAATCTTCTGAGTGCAGATTCTTGGTGTTGGTGTGAGATAAGTGCCAGAGGGCGCACAGGAAGCCCGTAGAGCGATTTTAAGAGGGTAGGGAATACGAAGGTAGCCTGAAAGCGTCAGAACGTTGCAGGCTGTTTTGTGAGTTTCTTGTGGCTGTCTTCTCTGGTGGCAAATTCTACCATAAATTCCAGCTGACAGCAATCATTCATTTTTGGTGTAAAGCACGTAATGCACTTGACTTTTTCAAAGTTATTGAAAAATATATTGACAATAGGTGCGCCTTTAGTGTACTATGAGAAGTATAGTGATAAGCGTTATCATTTACCCCCCCCATCTAACAACATTCCATACGCATTAATTGCAGCCTCCACCAGGTTTTTGGTGCGGGGGCTTTTTTGCGTCTGGAGAAAACCAAACAGGAGCAAATAACATGCGTTACTTCAACGTTGATCAAATCTACGCAGATTTGATCACAGGCCGAACAACACGAACACTTGTCTACAGTTCACTTGTCCGAGCGCGTAAGCGCGAACAGCCCGGCAGAGTGGAGATATTCGAGGAAGCGATCCGACGCTTTGATGAATGGCGAGCAACGCCAAACTTCACCCCGATGACCAGCTAACCCAGAAGAAAAGATTAGACAATGAAGATCAACTTTGACTCTGCAACTTTCCAATTTTTATTACACCGTGCCAACGCAGAAGGGAAATCGATCCCAAAATTGGTAAACGAACTATTAACCGCCGTCCTTACTAAAGAGAAAACAAATGCCAAAAAAGAAAAAACTCGTACCTAACTCAGGTAAGTCAATCGCCGAGATTATGAAAGATCACGAAGCGACAAATTCAGATGGACGCATATCTCAGGCTTTCACCAAAAATTATGACTACTTCGAGGACATAAACTGCATTTACTCGAAAGAGTACCCGGAAGGGAAAATGCTCGAACTTCTTCACATTGAGTTATATTGCCGATTTAAACGTTTCCAGAGTAGCGGGAATAAATGTTACGAAAGCCAGGGGCGATTAGGGAAAATATTTAGAAGTGACCCTGGGACGATAGGCGATAAAATCGAAGAGTTGGTGAAAATGGGACTGGTAAGAAAAGATCCACATCCAGATATGAAGGGGGGAACTTTAATTTATACCGCTCTTGAAATAACAGATGCACACGTTATACCACCTGACCAACTACCAGCAGCACCGATTATCGTTTCTACCGTGATATCTGACCAGCCAGCACAAATGCCAGCACCTGAACCTGCTACCGTAGAGGAAAGGGGAGGTGATGATGTGTCCGATTGGTTCAACAGAAAAGACGATGTTATACCAAGACCAACACCACCAATGAATAGAATGAGCGCGGCTTGTGAGTTCTTGATTCAGAACATTGACCATCAGGCTGAAATGGAAAGTTTCACCCAGTTTACCGAAAGGGTTAGTCGAAATAATCGAAATATACGACTACCAACAGGGATCGAGGATTACTTCAAGATTAACCACCCTGAACTCTATAATGTTTTCGACCCAATACCATTTTAACCAGGAGGATTATGGTTACCCCGCTCTACATTTTCTTATTCTTTCGCGCTGTTTGGTACATTTCCACTCGCATCCAGAAAAGAAAAAAACGAACACTTAAGGATTACACTGACGAAACTCTTCAGTGACGTTTTCTACGCCAGGCGTTTTAAGAAGCACGCCATTAAGATGGATCACAAATTTGTTATCATGGCTGGCATATCCGGCAATTTGGCGACAAACATTTACAGGGACACGAACTGCCAACATGACTTCGGCATCGTCATTAAGCTGAATACCGATCAGGTAATCGAAATCCCAGGAGCGAATTCCGCCTAACTGGGTTTTATTGACTCTGGTTTTGACCTGCAACAGCGTGCCATCGCCTAATCTTACATCGGCGCTTTTATGGGAGTTTGGCAATAATTCACCACCATAAAGTTGCTTTACGAGATGTTCACCATAATCACCAGTGACATTACCACCTCGGGCAAAAATGCCCTTGCAAGCAGTCACCGCTTCTCGATACTGCCGATATGCTTCACGCGCACTCATCCATCTAACCTCGTTAACTAAACGTAGATACCGATGATCTTGTTAATCACAGCTTCGAGGTATCAAGCCCAGCGGCTTTAAGCCGTTCGGTGAGATTCCTCATTTTGCTGAATTCGGTACCAAAACTGGCTTTAAGTCCCACACCCTCGCAAAACTCTTTTGCAGTGACGTTTTTCAGGTGGTCGGCGTATTTGATCATCTGGAGGTGCATTTCAACCGTTTGACCATTTCGCGGTGCGCTGTTAATGGCTTGCTTAATGTTCTCGTAGATCTGGGTTTCTGTCATTTGCATATCTCACTTATCAAGTTTAGATAAATAATATAAATTAGCTAATTTAGATAATCAAGGGGTTTTGTTATACAGACATGGGGTACAAACTGAGGTACAAGGTGGGGTACAGCGTGAAGAAGCGATAACCGGAAGGGCGGGCTTGCAAGAGCAAGCAACTTCCCCTAAGCTGGCAAAAAGTATAGAGAATCAATCTTCATGACTCGGGGTGCCCCATCAATGATGGGCTGAGAAATACCCGTATTACCTGATCTGGATAATGCCAGCGTAGGGAAGTCTCGGTATCTCAGCCGGTACCCGCCTTCTTGAACGCCGGTTGGGAGCTATATGTTTACTCGACCTGATGTGCTACCCGGTGCTCGTGCCGCGGCCTGCTTTAACCAATTTAAACGCCAACCTCCATTGATCCACTGCCTGACCAACGAAGTGGTACAGGAACTGACGGCTAACGTGCTGCTGGCGCTAGGCGCTTCCCCTGCCATGGTAGTAGAGCCGGAAGAAGCGGCACAGTTCAGCCGCCTGGCCGATGCGCTGTTGATCAATATCGGTACTTTACACGCCGCGCGGGCCGAAGCCATGTTGGCCGCCATCGAGGCTGCCAATTTGGCGGAAACCCCCTGGTTACTGGATCCGGTTGCCGTGGGGGGATTGGAGTATCGCGCTGCCTTTGCCCGCCGTTTGCTTACCCTGCGGCCTGCGGCGATCCGTGGTAACGCTTCGGAAATCATTGCATTGAGCGGCCTGCAAACCAGTGCCCGTGGCGTGGATAGCCAGGATGATTCGCTGGTGGCGCTACCCGCAGCCCGCGTTTTGGCGCGTAACTGTGGGGCCATTGTGGCGGTCACCGGTGAGACAGATTACATCACCGATGGTGAGAGAGACTGGGCCGTCACCGGCGGGGATGTCTTGATGACGCGCGTGGTGGGGACGGGCTGCGCGCTATCGGCCGTCGTGGCGGCATTTTGCAGTTTACCGGGCGACCGGTTGGATAATGTTGCCACCGCTTGTCGGGTGATGGCGCTGTGTGGTGAAAGGGCAACGGCGCAATGTTCCGGCCCCGGTAGTTTTACTCCAGCCTTCCTGGATGCGCTTTACCAACTGCGCATGGAGGATCTGCGATGAAACGGATTAACGCTTTAACCATCGCCGGTACCGATCCGAGCGGCGGGGCCGGTATTCAGGCCGATCTGAAGGCTTTCTCCGCATTAGGAGCATACGGTACCAGCGTGATCACCGCGCTGGTGGCGCAAAATACCCATGGCGTGCAGTCGGTGTATCACATCGATCCGGCGTTTGTTGCGGCGCAACTGGATTCGGTGCTCAGCGACGTGCGTATCGACAGTGCGAAAATTGGCATGTTGGCCAATGCAGAAATCGTGGTGGCCGTTGCTGAACGTCTGCGCCATTACAAGCTGCCCTATGTAGTACTGGACACGGTGATGCTAGCGAAGAGCGGCGATCCGTTGCTGGCCCCAGAAGCGGTTGAATCCATTCGCCGTGAGCTAATGCCGCTGGTTTCTATTATCACGCCCAACTTGCCAGAGGCCGCTGCCTTGTTGGCCTGTTCCCCGGCGGAAAACGAATCGCAAATGCGCGAGCAGGGCCAGGCTCTGTTGGCGATGGGTTGTCAGGCCGTGTTGATGAAAGGCGGCCATTTGAGTGACGGGGAAAGTCCAGATTGGTTATTCACTCCTGATTTTGAGCAGCGCTTTAGCGCACCACGCATAGCGACCAGACATACGCATGGCACTGGCTGTACCCTGTCTGCGGCGTTAGCTGCACTGCGCCCACGCCACCCCAATTGGGCAGATACCGTGGCTGCGGCCAAAAACTACCTGCAACAAGCCTTACAGCAGGCCGATAGCCTGGAAGTGGGGCAGGGTATTGGGCCGGTGCACCATTTTCATGCCTGGTGGTGAGCCAACGATTACACTGCATTTATAGAGTTCATGCTAGAAAAAAGAGCGGTGGTATTGCCCTAGATTATTGGTGACCTGAACAGATGGCATGCCACAATGTCGGAAGAAATGTCGGAAGAAATGTCGGAAGAAATGTCGGAAGAAATGTCGGAAGAAAACTTCCCCTCCGCTTTCAAGTCTGATGGGCAGCCAACTTTCCCGTCTAATTGTGGTCTGAGCTACTTGGAACTACGCTTTTGATTTACCGAGGGAGAATGCCATGATTGGAAAAAAGATATTGCAGGGAGCCATGGTTGCGGCCCTGCTTGGTTTTAGCGCTGGCAGTTTTGCCGAACAGATTGTCACTACCTCTGATCTGATCCAGCAGCCGGGCTACCAGACCAGTTGGAAAAATATGGTGAAGGGCCAGGCGCAGTTGCCAGGTTGGGCGCGCAAAGGGGTTGGCACTTCTACGCCAGCCGAAACGGTCACCTGGAAAGACCAAAGCTACCAGATCGGTAATATCTGTAAGCCGCATGACTGCGCCAATAACTTTATGATTGTGGCTTTCAAGGCCGACAAGTCTCAGGCATGGGGCGTGCGGGTTGAAGTGCCTAATAAGCCGCAGGCGATCGATCATCCGAAGAAATACGCCAAATATCAATGGTTGGGCAAGCCGGATGACGCGATGAAAGCGCTGCTGAAAAAGCAGTTTGAGAGTAATCCAGACTGGAAGTAATGCATGCAGGGCGTATTTGGCACGCCCTGCCGTTTTGGTCGATCAGCCGATCCCGGCCTGATGCAGGTCATGCAGGTTGATAGCGCCTACCAGCACGCCATCGAGATCCACTACCGGTGCGGCGCTGATGTGTTGTTCGTGCAAGGCTTCCAAAGCCTCACCCGCACGCCACTGTTCAGGTAAGCGATAGCCAGGACGGGTGATCGCCGGGCTCAGGCCATCATTGAGGCTATTGCCCTTCACCAACCAGCGGCGCAGGTCACCGTCGGTGAATACCCCCACCACTTTTTGCTGCGCATCGCATACGGCTACCAGGCCTAGCCCGGTGCGGCTCAGTTCCAGCATCGCTTCCATCACGTTGGCGCTTTCCTGCACCACCGGCAGGCGATCGCCGGTACGCATCAAATGGTGTACGCGATTCAACAGGCGTGCGCCCAGGCTGCCGCCTGGATGTGAGCGAGCGAAGTCCTCGGCATTAAAACCGCGCTGGCGCATCAATGCCATCGCCAACGCATCTCCCATCATCAGCGTAGTCACTCCGCTGGAGGTCGGTGCCAAGCCCATTGGGCAGGCTTCGCGTTCAACACTAATGTCCAGAGTACAGGCAGCTCCTAGCGCCAGTGGCGACTCTTTGCCGCCGGTCATGGCAATGACGGGGATCTTGCTTTCCGCCAACAGCGGCAGGATCAGATCCAACTCTTTGGCGCGGCCGGAATAGGAGATGAAGATCACCACGTCATCGGCACCGATCATCCCCAGGTCGCCATGTAAGGCCTCTGCCGGATGAACGAAAAATGAGGGGGTGCCGGTACTTGCCAGAGAAGCGGCAATTTTCTTGCCGATATGACCGGATTTACCGATACCGGAAATCACCGCCTTGCCACGGCAGTTAAGCAGCAGTTCGCAGGCGCGGACAAAGTTGTCATCCAGGCGCGTCAGCAGGCGTTGCGCTTCGGTCAGCTCAATTTCCAGCGTTTCACGGGCAAAATTGAGCAGGGCAGTGGCGTTACTCATTAATGGGGTCTCCTACCAGAATGATATTGATACCTTTGGCGCGCAGCGCAGCCAGGTAATCCGGGTTGATGCCGTTATCGGTGATCAGGGTATCCACGACGCTCAGATCGCACACCACGTTGGGGCTTTTGCGACCAAACTTCGAGGAATCGACCAGCAACACAATGCGGCTGGCGGCTTCACACATCGCCTTGCTGACATTATGCACCTCATTAAAGGTGGTGACACCCGCATTGAGATCGACACCGTCGGCACCGATAAACAGCTTATCGAAGCTGAACTGCTGAAACGCCGACTCAGCCAGGCTGCCGTGGAAGGAGGCCGATTTTTTACGGTAGGTGCCGCCGGGCATCAGGATGGTTTGATCGTTATCCAGTTCTACCAGCGCGTTGACGATGGTCAGGCTGTTGGTCATCACGGTGATGTTATTGAACTGCGCCAGATGCGGTACCATCTGCAACACCGTGCTGCCCGCGTCAAAGATCAACGAATCCCCATCGTCGATCAGTTTGATGGCAGCATAGGCGATCTGCCGTTTCTTTTCGGTGTTGATATGGGTTTTACGATCGATAGGTTGGTCGCCATCGTCGCGGCTAAGGACGACGCCGCCGTAGGTGCGGATCACCTCGCCTTCTTCTTCCAGCAGGGTGAGGTCTTTGCGGATAGTGGTGCCGGTAGTGGAAAAATGCTCTGCCAAGGCATCCACTGCCGTTTTACCGTGCCGCTGCAAGTATTCGAGGATAGCGGCTTGCCGCTGCTTTGGTTTCATTGCGATTCCCTGTTCACAAGAGTTGACCATTCCTCCCGGTGAGATAGTTCACTATGAAAGGTAATGTCTTTTAATGTGAAAATATCATGATTTCGGTGCAATCGCTAATGATAGTGCAGTTTGGCATGCCCGATCCTCAGGGAAGATCACATCTGGGCAGAGTTGTTGTTGGTGCAGGCCATGTAACTGCTTGAGTTGTTTAGGCTGGGCAAAAATGGTCAGGCCGCGCATCAGCATGCTGCCGCACACTCGTTGTTGTGCGTCAAATGCCAGTGCCAATACCACGCGGGGCTTGAACCGTCCGCCGGAGCGGCCAACGCCTACCGTGCCTTGTTGACATAAACGCTCGAAAGCGCGGTTAAAGCGTTGGATTTGCCACCAACCGAGGGCGATCTGCATCAGCCAGGCGATAACGGCGAAGGTGATTAATGCGCTGGTCATGTTGTTGTTCTCCTGTGTGAAATGAAGGGGGAGAGTCTAGTGAATTTCCCCTCACCCTAACCCTCTCCCACAGGGAGAGGGGATCGACCGTGCTACCCATTAACGCCTACGCCTAACAGTGACTCGGGCTATCCCCTTCTCCTCAAGCCGGTATTTTTGTGGAGTCCGGCTTATGCATTAGAGGGACCGTGCTACCCATTAACGCCTGCGCCTAATCGTGACTCGGGCTAGCTCCCTCTCCCCACAACCGGTGTTTGTGTAGATCCCGGTCTATAAATTGGGAGAGGGCGGGGGTGAGGGGCAGTCAAATTTCTCAGCCCATAAATGTCAGAACATCACCTGGCCGCCAGTAATATTGATCGACTGGCCAGTGCAGTAAGAGGCTTTATCGCTGGCATAAAACAGCAGCGTATTCAGCACGTCCTGATAGTCACAGCCGCGTTTCAGCGGCACCTTATCGGTGTAATACTTCTCGACCTCCTCCGGCTGGATGCCCAGCTTCTGCGCATATTGCGGCAGTAGCGATTGGAACATCGGTGACTTCAACAGGTTACCGAGCATCAACGAGTGTACGGTAATGCCGTAATCTGCCAGATCGAGTGCCAACGACTGTGTCAGCCCAACGCCACCGAACTTGGCGGCGCTGTAGCCGGAGTTGTGCTTGCTGCCGACCTTGCCGGATTTGGAGTTGATTTGAATGATGCGCCCGGCGATACCATCGCGGATCATCAGGCGGGAGAACTCGCGGGCGCACAGGAAATAGCCCACCAGATTCACCTGTAAGGAGCGGTCAAAATCCCCTAGTGGGAAATCGGTGATGGGGGCTGCTTTGGCAATCCCGGCGCTGTATACCAACAGGTTTGTCTGACCGAAGGCCCGGTCGACCGCTCCCGCCAGCGCGATAACGCTAGCTTCATCGGTAGCATCGGCCTGGAAACCGATGGCGCGATCGGTACCGAATTCCTGATTGATTTGCTGTGCCACCAGATTGGCGTTGTCGGCATTCAGATCGGCCACCGCAACGCGATAGCCCGCTTCAGCCAGGCCATGGCACAGGAAAGCTCCCAGCGTTTGACCACCGCCAATCACTACAGCTACTTCAGACATGATCTACTCCTTATGCGATAAATTTTAACGTGCTGCCTAACGGGATATCCGCGGGCGTACTGCCTGTGACGTGGATCGTGCCAGGAAATTCGGCCTGCGTTTCGCCGTCAAAACGCACTGTGATATGGCCCAGCTCACGCAGATTCTGGGTGGCAACTTCACCGACGGCGGTGATCGGGTAGCACCGATCGCCAAGCTCCATCACGCCACCGGTTTGTAATTCCCCGGCGGTATCGCCGTGCTGGTGGATGAAGCAATACTCTTCAATATCTGCCGGGGCGCCTTCGCGGAAAGTGATCAGCATGTTGTCCAACAGGGCGTCACGGGCGCAGCCGCCAATTTGGGTGATGGTGGTCTGGAAAATAGTGTTCATGGTTTTCCTACGTGCAATTTATTGGTAAATAAAGGCCGAGGCGGCCCAGGCAATCAGCACCGTTGGTGCGCCAGTAAGGAAACGCCCGACCAACACCGAAGGGACACCGACCCGCACCGTATCCTGTTTGGCTTCTGCCAGGGACAGGCCTACCGGGATAAAGTCGCAGGCGGCCTGAGCATTAATGGCGAACAGGGCCGGGAGTGCCAACTGAGGGGGGATGTGACCAAGGCCAATCTGTACGCCCACCAACACGCCGATAACCTGCGCGATAACGGCACCAGGGCCAAGGAATGGTGAAAGCAGCGGGAAGGAGCAGATCAACGCCAATGTCACCAAGCCAATTGGGCTGCTGGCCAGCGGTGTCAGGCCATGGGCGATAAAGTCACCGAGACCAGAGGCCATGATGATGCCGATCAGCGCCGAGACGAAGGCCATAAACGGCAGAATGGTTTTCAGCACGGTGTCGATGGTGTCACGCCCGGCCTGGAAGAACACGGCTACCACCGAGCCCATGCCCATGCCAACCTTGGCCAGCAAACCATCGCTTTGCTCGGTAATTTTCTTGCTGGTGTCGTAGTCGCGGGCTTTCGGCTGAGCCTGGTGTTCCGGGGCGGCAGAACTCTCGGCAACCTCGACCAGACTGATGTTGTTTTCCCGCACGCCAGAAACGTAGATATCTTCCAGAATAAACTGTGCCAGCGGGCCGGACTTGCCGGTCGCGTGGATATTGATGGTGGGGATGCGGCGTTTAGGGTAGATGCCACAACGTAAGGTACCGCCACAGTCGATAATTGCCAGGCCGATCTCTTCCGCTGGCGGCTCACCTTCCTTGAAGCCGTCAACCGCAGGCCAGCCGGTCAGCTCGCTGAGTTTGTCGACGATCGCCGGGCGGGTACCGGCGGTGATATAGACGATCTTTTTGCCAGGCTCGATGGGTAATTGCAGTGGGCCGCCCCAGCCGCTGGCACCTTTCTCGATACGGATATAAGCACTCATGCTGCACTCCACAAATTAAAGTTGAACCTGACGATCCAGTTGGATGCCCATCTTGCGTTCAAACACGCTGGTGGTGAGATCGGTGATCCAGCCCCGGAAGAAGTTGGTGAACAACCCCACCAGGAAATAGCTCACCGCCAAAGGCCCCAGCGGCAAGCCAAGCGTGGTCAATCCGCTGGCGATACCGAGGTAGACAAACAGTTCGCCGGGGTTGATATGTGGGAACAGGCCGTTCATCGAGTGGCAGCTGTAGGAGGCTGCGGCGTAGTAACTCGGTTTGTACTTCTCAGGCATAAAGCGCCCGAGGCTGAGGGTCATGGGGTTACAGAACACAAAGGTGCCGATCAGCGGCAGCAACAGATAGCGTGACACCGGGTTACCGGCACAGCGCTGCGCCAAACGTTCAATACGTTCCTGGCCTACAAACTTGATCAAGGCGTTCATGATAACTAACAGGCTGATCAACAACGGTAAAATGCCGGTTACCATACCGACAAACACTTCCCCGCCTTTTTGGAACAGACCGATAAACCATTCGGCTCCGTGGGTTATTAGCTCAATCATTTTTTTCTCCTGTGATGGATGCCATGGCCTGGAGCGAAGTGCGGCTCTGTCGCCATGAGTCATACAGTAACCACTTTGGTTCGGCTTTTGTTTTAAATAGATCACACTTTGAAAGATAAATATTTTATTGTGAAAGGTTAATTTGAAAGAAAAACAATTAATGACGAAAGGATGGGATGAGGGACATGAAAAAGGCCCAGCAGAGCTGAGCCTTGAAACTAATGATTTGATAAATAACGATTAAGCGATGGTGATACTCTCGTCGAGATAGGTATCCTGCACGGCATTAATCAGGGCAATGCCGTCTTTCATCGATTTCTTGAACGCTTTACGCCCCAGGATCAGGCCCATGCCACCGGCCCGTTTGTTGATCACCGCAGTGCGCACGGACTCTTGCAGATCGTTCTCCCCGGCGGCACCACCCGAGTTGATCAATCCGGCGCGGCCCATATAGCAGTTGGCCAACTGGTAGCGCACCAGATCGATCGGATGGTCGGTGGTCAGCTTGCTGTAGACGCGATCGTCGGTGTAACCGAATTTCACCGCCCGGTAGCCGCCGTTGTTCTCGGCCATCTTCTGTTTGACGATATCCGCACCGATGGTGGCCGCGATGTGGTTGGCCTGGCCGGTGAGGTCCGCACTGGAGTGATAATCGACGCCGTCTTTATTGAACGCCGGGTTACGCAGGTAGGCCCATAGCACCGTCACCATGCCCAGCTCGTGAGCACGCTCAAAGGCAATCGAGATCTCTTCAATCTGGCGGCGTGACTGTTCAGAACCGAAGTAAATGGTCGCACCCACCGCCACCGCCCCCATATTAAAAGCCTGCTCAACGCTGGCGTACAGGGTTTGGTCGTATTGTGTTGGATAGCTCAGGGTTTCGTTGTGGTTCAGTTTGACCAGGAACGGGATCTTATGGGCATAGCGGCGGGAGACCGCAGCTAGCACGCCGTAAGTGGAAGCCACGCAGTTACAGCCGGCTTCGATCGCCAGTTCAACGATGTTTTTCGGATCAAAGTAGAGTGGGTTGGCGGCGAATGAGGCCCCGGCTGAGTGTTCGATACCCTGATCGACCGGTAGGATCGACAGGTAACCGGTGCCCGCCAGGCGGCCATGGTTCAACAGGGTTTGCATCGAGCGCAGTACGCTGTTCGGGCGGTTGTTATCGATCATCACCCGATCGACAAAGTCGCCACCGGGCAGATACAGATTTTCGGCAGGGATGGTGGTACAGCGATGTTGCAAAAGATCTTCCGCTTCCTTACCTAACAATTGTGCAATATCCGTCATGATTCACTCCCGTTAAAGCTTCCTCATACACCGGTAAGTCTGGGTATTTGGCCACCGGCGTAGTCAAAAGCGGTGATTGAAGCTAGGCAAAAGATACTAATCAAAACCTGATGGTGCGAAGAGACAATAGATGCGATTGAGAAGAAATGCTATTTAGAAGGCACAATTTGCGAGCTAGCGCGGGTGGGGCGCTTCCCCTTTCCTGGT
Source organism: Serratia sp. (in: enterobacteria) (assembly GCF_051654945.1). Taxonomy (GTDB): domain Bacteria; phylum Pseudomonadota; class Gammaproteobacteria; order Enterobacterales; family Enterobacteriaceae; genus Chania. The sequence goes on along the minus strand of NZ_JBOFZA010000118.1, from coordinate 426,249 downwards.
GGAAAAGGGAATGGCATTGGGCTTTATTCGGCTTCAAACCAGTCGGTGTTTTGCAGGGCAATCGGGGTGATCGAATAGATCATCTCCTGCAAATGCTCGTGAATGGCCAGCTCCGCCGCGTCCGGATCCTGGGCTTTGAGCGCCTCAAAAATACGGTAATGCTGGTGGATCAGGTTCTCTGGCGGTGACACTTCACTCAGGCTGAGGAAGCGCACCCGATCCATCGTCGCTTTAATCGTTTCGATGGTTTCCCAAGCCAGGGCGCAGTTGGCGATTTGTGTCAGCAAATAGTGGAATTCATCGTCCAGCGCCAAAAACTCACGGATCTGATTATTCTGTGCCGCCAGTTCCTGGCGATGCAGGTTATGTTCCAGCGTCATCAGTTGCTCGGGGGTGATGCTGGTGGCAGCGCGCCGCACGATGGCACATTCCACCGCCTGACGGATAAAGCGCCCATCGGCTACCCGTTTGGCAGAAATTTTCATCACGAAAGTGCCGCGCTGCGGCAAGATCTGCACCAGACCCGCTTCCGCCAATTTGATAAAGGCTTCGCGCACCGGCTGGCGTGAGACGCTGAAACGGGTGGAGATCTCTTTCTCGGAAAGCAGCGTGCCCGGCGGGATAGTGCAATCGACGATATCCTTACGCAGGAAACGATAGATCTGCTGATTGACCGGGACGTTATTCGTGAGGCTGTAGGATTCTGACATGGCGACAATCAATGAGTATGGATGATAGCGAATGCCACCATACTAGCAGATTACCCTGCGAAAGCGGGCGGATAAATCCACCCGTTGCTTAATGCTTTGCTAACGCGCCAGCACTCGTGCCACCGTCGCTTTGGCTCCCCGCGCCAACAGCGCCAGATAAGCACTGGTCACGGCATTCACGAAGCGCTGATTATCCGGCAGGTCATGTCCGAATACCGAGGTCATTTGCAGTAACGCCATCACGCGGGGTTCGCCTTCAGCACTGTTGGCAACGCGTTGGGCGATCTCCTCACGCAATGGATCGCTGATGTCGATCGGTTGGCCTTGCTCATCCTTCCCGCCAACGTAACGCATCCAACCTGCCACGCCCAGCGCCAGGCAGTCAAAATCGCTGCCGTTGGCTAAGTGCCAACGCACCGAGTCCAACATCCGCTGCGGCAGCTTTTGCGTTCCGTCCATGGCGATCTGCCAGGTGCGGTGTTTCAACGCCGTGTTGCGATAGCGTGCCAGCAGGGAATCGGCATATTTCTCAAGATCGGTTCCTGGGGTGTTCAGCGTTGGAGCCTGCTCTGCCAGCATCAGATGGCGAGCGGCATTGACGTAATGCTCATCCTGCATACAGTCGCTGATGTGTGGGTAACCGGCCAGATAACCCAGATAGGCCAGGAACGAGTGGCTGCCGTTCAGCATGCGCAGCTTCATCTCTTCAAACGGTAAGACATCGCTGACCAGCTCGGCCCCGGCTTTTTCCCATGCCGGGCGGCCTGCGACAAAATTGTCCTCAATCACCCATTGGCGGAACGGCTCGCAGGCTACGGCTGCCGGATCCTGCACACCGGTTTGTTGCGCGACCTGGGCCAGGGTAGCGGGTGTTACGGCAGGTACGATGCGGTCGACCATGGTGGAAGGGAAGGTGACCTGGGTTGCGATCCAGGCTGCTAATGCCGGGTCGAGCGCTTTGGCGTAGGCGGTGATCACATTGCGGGTGACATGGCCGTTCTCCGGCATGTTGTCGCAGGACATGACGCTAAATGCTGGCTGTCCGGCAGCCTTACGCTGTGCCAGGGCTTCGACGATGACCCCAACGGCGCTCTGTGGCCGCTGCGGATTAGCCAGGTCTTGCACAATCAGCGGATGCTCCAGCTGTAACTGACCGGTGGCAGGGGAATGGCAATAGCCTTTTTCGGTGATGGTCATGGAGACAATCGCCACTTCAGGCTGAGCCAGGGCGTGGAATACTGCATCCAGCCCGTCGACTTGCGCATGCAGCGCCTGTTTCACTACGCCTACCACCCGGCATTGCCAGGCATCGGCGGACATCTCTGCCACGCTGTACAGCATGTCCTGCTGCTTGAGATCGGCGATTTGCTGTTCGCCCCCGATCAGGTTGATTTCACAATACCCCCAGTCGCTGCCGTGCTCCTGTGCCAGGATATCGGCATACACCGCCTGATGGGCACGATGAAAAGCCCCGAAGCCCAAATGCACCAGGCGCGGAACCAGTTGGTTGCGATCGTACTGTGGAACAATGGCGTTGGCCGCCAACAGCTTGCTATCCATGTTAAAACTCACTGTGTGATGGATCGATTGCCGCAGAACGTTATCTGCGGCAGGTGATCGAAGAGGGATTAATGACTGCGTACGCGTTGGGCCACCGGTAACGCTGGGGTTTCTGCTGCATCCTCTGCCAGGCTCAGGTCGCGATCTTTCACCTCAGGCATCAAGATGGCGGCCAGCAAGCCGATAACGGAGTAAACGATCATCATCACGGCGATTGGCCACCAGGAGTCGGTCATATTGCAGAAAATACCGGCTAATACCGGGCCAAACCCAACCGCCACCAAACCACCGGCCTCTTTGGAGATTGCCATACGGGTGAAGCGGTTACGGGAGCCAAACATTTCCGCCATGGTGATGTTTTCCAGCGCAAACAGCCCCAGCACCGCAACGTTATGAATGATAATGATCGAGGCCATAATCACGCTCACCTCATTGCTCTTATCCACAATCATCGAGATCATCGGATAAGCCAGAATGATGGCGGAGATATTGACCAGGATATAAGGGATCCGGCGGCCGATTTTGTCGGAGAGCCAACCCAGGAATGGAATGGTAATAAAGCCGATGGCGGAGCTGATCATCAGGGCATCGGTTGGGATAGCCTTCTCAAACAGCAGGGTTTGCACCAGATAGCCGGCCAGGAAGGTCTGGATCAGGCCGGAGTTGCCCGCCTGACCAAAACGCAGCCCGGTAGCCAGCCAGAAGGATTTGCTGGTGAACATTGCCGCCAGCGAATGGGTATTATCGGCCACGGCGTTAGCCGGGGTTGCGGTGGTGCTATCGTCGTTAACCTTTTCAAATACCGGGCTTTCTTTCAGGTTCATACGCAGCCAGATGGCGAACAGCATCACCACCACGCTGGCCAGGAAAGGTACGCGCCAGCCCCAGGCCAGCAGCTCTTCTTTCGACAGGAAGAAGAACATCACCGCCCAGATAGCGGTTGCCGACAGCGTGCCGCAGTTGGTGCCCATGGCAACCAGCGAGGAGATAATGCCGCGTTTACCTTTAGGCGCATATTCTGCCAGCATGGTACCGGCACCGGATATTTCCGCGCCGGCGCCCAGCCCTTGAATAATACGCAGCAACACCAGCAGTAAAGGGGCAAAAATACCGATTTGCGCATAGGTGGGCAGTACGCCGATTAAGGTGGTGCAAATCCCCATCATGGTAATGGTAATAAACAGCACCCGCTTGCGGCCAATGGTATCCCCCATGCGCCCGAAGAAGAAGGCCCCGGCAATACGGGCGATATATCCCGCTCCGTAGGTTCCCATCGCCAGAATCAATGCCATGGCGGCAGACTGCTCCGGGAAAAATATTTCATGAAAAACTAACGCTGCGCCTAGTGAATAAAGCTGAAAATCCATAAATTCCAGCGCGGTACCAAGCCAGCCGGAAACGGCCGCCTTGATCAGGTCCGAGGTACTTCTTTCCGGCTGAGTGTTGTCAATTTTTGCGTTCATCATTGTTCTGTTCTCTGCAAATTGTTGTTGTAGGTACGGCAAAGATTAGGTTCAGAAGCCCCCGTTTCCCTCCAGCGACCAGGGCTGTCGCCGGAGGGAACAGGTCAGAATTTCAATAGAACCTTACAGCACTGTTTTTGGTCCTTTTCGAAGATCTCCATCGCGTCGAGCACTTGCGTATAACCAAACTGATGGGTGATCAGCTTTTCCGGCTGGATCTTGTGTTCTGTCATCCAGGCAATCACCTGTGGGAAGCGGTTGCTGTTCAGGCGTGAACTGAAAATCGAGATCTCTTTACTGGTAATGGCTTGCTGGCTGAGCACGCAGGGGTCGGCAGAGAAGCCCATAATGCCAATGCGTGCGGCTGGAGAAGCCAAGCCGATAGCCTCTGGCAAAATGGCTGGATGGCAGGCCGCATCAATGATCAGCGTTGGCCGGATGCCGAGCTTTTGCAGTTCGCTGGCCAAATCCAGCTGGGTATTATTGATCGCCCGATCCGCGCCGTTGGCGGTAGCCATCGCCAGACGTTCATCGATACGGTCGGCCACAATAATTTCTTTGACGCCGTACACACCGCGCAGAGCCTGAATGGAGGTGAGGCCCATCGGGCCCGCGCCATACACCAATGCGACATCTAACGGGCCAGGTTGCAGCTGACTACACATATTGGCGGCAATGGTAAAGGGCTCGACCATCGTGGCGGCGTTGTCGGGAATGCTGTCCGGCACAAGATGGGCATTTTTGGCCGGTAGTGTCACGTATTCGCTGAAACCGCCGTCACGGTGTACGCCAATGACCTGTAATTCGGTGCAGACGTTGGGCCTGCCGACCGAACAAGGGTAGCAATGGCCGCAGCTGACTACCGGGTCGCCTACAACGCGTTCGCCAATGCGTGACGGCTCGACGCCTTCGCCGATAGCGTCGATATGGCCAAAGAATTCATGGCCGATCACGCGTGGATATTTGGCAAACGGATTGTGGCCGCGATGGATATGCACGTCGGAACCACAGATCCCGGCGCTCACCACGCGGATACGGACTTCGCCTGGCTGCGGCGATGGCAACGGGCGCTCTTCAATCACTAATTGCCCTGGCTGTTGAACAGTAATGCTTTTCATAGAAACTCCTAGGTTTACCAGTTCCACAGGGTGCCGTCTTCCAGGCGTGCTACCGGCAGGTAGGCGGGATCGTAGGGATATTTGGCAGCCAGTTTCTCGTCAAACTCGATGCCTAACCCTGGTTTTTCGCCCGGATGCATATAGCCGTTGTCGAACGTCCAGTTATGTGGGAACACTTCCAGCATCTGTTCGGAGTAGCCCATATATTCCTGCACGCCGAAGTTCGGTACCCACAGGTCAAAGTGCAACGCCGCCGCCATGCAGATTGGCGAAAGATCGGAAGGGCCGTGCGAGCCGGTACGAACCTGATACAGTGAGGCGAAATCGGCGATGCGGCGCATCCCGGTGATGCCCCCGGCGTGGGTGATGGTGGTGCGGATGTAATCGATCAGCTGTTCTTCAATCAGCTGTTTGCAATCCCAGATGCTGTTGAACACTTCACCCACCGCAATCGGAGTCACGGTATGTTGGCGGATCAGGCGGAAGCACTCCTGGTTTTCGGCCGGGGTTGGATCTTCCATCCAGAACAGGCGGTATTGTTCAACGCTTTTGCCAAAGCGGGCGGCTTCGATCGGCGTCAGGCGGTGATGCATATCGTGCAGCAGGTGCTCGTCGAAACCGAATTTGTCACGCACGGCTTCAAACAGTTTAGGGGTGAAATCGAGGTATTTTTCGGTTGACCACAGCTGCTCTTCCGGCCAGTTGCCTTTGGTGGCTGGCTCATACGCCAGGCCTTTGCCCTTGGCCATACCGTAGGTAGTTTTCATGCCTGGCACGCCACATTGCGCACGGATCGCTTTGAAGCCCATTTCTTTGTGCTTGGCATAATCGTCCAGCACTTCGTCAATCGAGTGGCCGGTGGTGTGGCAATACACCATGACGCCGGTACGTGAAGCGCCGCCCAGCAGTTGGTACAGCGGCATATTGGCCGCTTTGGCCTTGATATCCCACAGCGCCGTATCCACCGCAGAGATGGCCGACATGGTCACCGGGCCACGACGCCAGTAGGCGCCTTTGTAGAAGTACTGCCAGATGTCTTCGATCTGGTGAGCATCACGACCGATCAGCTGTGGGCAGACGTGATCTTCCAGGTAAGAGGCTACTGGCAGTTCGCGGCCATTCAGGGTCGCATCGCCGATCCCGGTCAGCCCGCTATCGGTAGTGATCTTCAGGGTGACGAAATTTCGCCCTGGGCAAGTGACGAACACCTCGGCTTTAACAATTTTCATGACTTCCACATCCTGTTCTGGCTGATAACGTATGGGCGGAAATTAACCTTGAACTAACTACCATACAAGTATGATTTGCGAGAATTGCCGAAGCAGATCACAATTATTCGTGGATCGCGGGTTGTGGGTTGCAGGGAAAAGAGGTGGATTGGTGCGTAGATATGTTCAGGGAGGAGAGGCAATTAGTGGTATGAGCCCCTCACCCCATCCCTCTCCAACGAGATAGCGCGGGGTCCCATGAACACTGGTTTTTGGGAGAGGGGGCAGGTTCCGAGCCGAGGTCAGGTGCAGGAGCCAAATTGTGGCACGTACCGTCCCCACTCCTTGGGGAGAGGGTTAGGGTGAGGGGAATTACACCGGGGTGAAACGTGATTATTCCAGCAAATCACAATTCGGCGGCAGACGGCACTCAATGGCATTCGGCAGCACCTCAATGCGGAAGTTGCGGCCCTTTAGTGGCTCGCCATCAAGGTTGAAGGTGATGTCATGCGGCGCGGAGATCTCCAACCATGGCAATGAGGCATCGACGACGTTGGAATCTTCCTCACCGCTGAACAGAATACTCACCAATGTCGGCAGCAACTCTTCGGCAGTGAGCAGGCGTACCTGCAATAAACCATCGTTAATCAGTGCGCCAGGGCAGAGTTTTTGCCCACCCCCGGCCTGCCTGCCGTTACCGATACCAATCACCAGTGCTTCCCCAGTCCAATGAAAATCAGGCCCACGGATCTCGCAACTGTCGGCTTTCAACGCATCCAGGCGCAGCAGCCCGTGGATGAAATAAGAGACGCCCCCCAGCGCCGCCTTCAGTTTTTCCGGGGTTTCGGTGGTGATGCGGGTGCCGAAACCGCCGGTCGCCATGTTGACGAAATAGCGTTCGTCGTTCACCTTGGCCAGATCGATCGGCACAGCCCGGCCCTTGATCGCCAACTGCAAGGCCAAATCTGGCTGTAGCGGGATCGAGCAGGCGGTCGCAAAGTCGTTGGCGGTGCCCAACGGCAGGATGCCAAGTATTGGGCGAAACTCAGCGGGAAGCTGTGCCAATGCGGCAGCGACCTCGTTGATCGTGCCGTCGCCGCCACCGGCGATCACGGTTTCCACCCTCAGTTGGCTGGCCTCTTTGACGTAACGAGCGGCATCACCCAATTCCCAGGTGACGCGAACATGCAGGGTCTGGCCCTCATGGCGCAGCATGTTTACCGCTGCGCGAACTTCCTCGTTGCCGGAGCTTTTACCATTGATGATAAGCAGTGCTGGTGAATATTGGTGCATTCCTGATCCTTGTGGTGAAAAACAAATCGGCTTGCAAGGGGTGGCCAGGTAAGGCTTCCCAATGGTTTGAACCCTAACACAAGCCGTTAACGATAAACCACAACCCCGTGGTGGGCCATAAGAATATTCAGGTAATACCGAATTAGTTCGCGGGAGGATATTTATTTCGTCAATGCCCAATGGGAGTAATATCTTTCTTGGCGAGAGATAAACGTTCGTATTAACCAGTTCATTAATCGCTATAGAATAATTTATATATTGCAACAGGAATGATTAGCCGATAGCTACATTGCAAGAAATATCCTAAAAAGAGTCAATGGAATTTCAGTTAATTGAATTTAAAGGGGAAAAAAAGAAAAGGCCAACCCAAGGGAGATTGGGCTGGCTAAGGAGGTGGTTCCTAGTATTGCTATGCAAATATTTTCGTTGTTAGTTTTAAGCAGCTTGATAATAACCAAGCCGTACGCTAATTGATGTGATCTGATTCTAATATTTCGTCAAAAATTGCCACCCAGACGGGTGGCGATTAACATTTTAACCAGCCTGGCTAGTGTCTTTCGGTAAATTACGGATCAGCAACGCATAATCGAGGTTGATATCCTCGGGGATTGGCAAATAAACGATATGGCCATTGCCCGGGGCGACATCAATCGTTTCGCCCTTCTTGTTTTGCAGACTTTCCAAGGTAAACAATACGTTACCGCCTGGTGTCATCATCTCTACGCTGTCACCGACCAGGAACTTGTTTTTGACATCCACTTCAGCCCAACCGTTGCGACGCACACCGGTAAACTCGCCGACAAACTGTTGCAGCTCGGAAATGGAAGAACCGTAATCGTAGTTCTGATGGGCGTCGTGCGTATGGCGGCGTAGGAAACCTTCGGTATAGCCACGGTGAGCCAGACCTTCCAAAGTGGTCAGCAGGCTCGGGTCGAAGGGTTTACCCGCAACGGCATCGTCGATGGCACGGCGATAAACCTGTGCGGTACGGGCGCAGTAATAGAACGACTTGGTACGGCCTTCAATCTTCAGCGAGTGTACGCCCAACTGGGTGAGTCGCTCCACGTGCTGGATGGCCCGCAGATCTTTGGAGTTCATGATGTAGGTGCCGTGCTCGTCCTCGAACGCGCTCATGTACTCGCCGGGCTTCTGCGCTTCGGAAAGCATAAACACTTTATCGGTTGGTGCGCCGATACCCAGCGTCGGCTCGACATTTTGCACCGGGATTGGCTCATGCATATGCACGATGCTGCCGGTATCGTCTTCTTTACCTTCTTCCGCCTTGTACTGCCAGCGGCAGGCATTGGTGCAGGTCCCCTGGTTGGGATCGCGTTTGTTGATGTAACCGGAAAGCAGGCAGCGGCCTGAGTAGGCCATGCAGAGTGCGCCATGAACGAAGATCTCCAACTCCATCTCTGGCACCTGGCTACGGATTTCCGCCACTTCATCCAGCGATAGCTCGCGGGAAAGGATCACCCGCGTCAAGCCCATTTGCTGCCAGAACTTCACCGTTGCCCAGTTGACCGCGTTGGCCTGCACCGAGAGGTGAATGTCCATCTGCGGGAAGGCTTCACGCACCATCATGATCAAACCGGGGTCGGACATGATCAGCGCATCTGGACCCATGTCGATCACGGGTTTCAGATCGCGCAGGAAGGTTTTCAGTTTGGCATTGTGCGGCGCGATGTTAACCACCACGTAGAATCTTTTGCCTAGCGCATGGGCTTCGTTAATGCCCTGCTGTAGGTTCTCGTGGTTAAATTCGTTGTTGCGTACCCGCAGGCTGTAACGCGGTTGGCCAGCGTAAACCGCATCGGCACCATAGGCAAAGGCGTAACGCATGTTTTTCAGCGTTCCCGCCGGGGAAAGGAGTTCTGGAGTAAACATAGTGATTCTCGGTCTGATTTCAGGTCAGCACCGCGCCACTCAATGGCGCAGTGAAAGCGGGGGATTGTAACGGCAGCCCGGCAAGAAATCAGCAATTAACCGGAAATTCTTAGGGGAGATTGATCTTCATCATTAGAAAACCGCGCGGCAGTCAGCACCGCGCGTAGGCGGGATGGGATCAGGCACTCAAGTCTCGCACGTCGGTGGACGGGCCGTTTTTAATCACCGACTGAATACCGTTTTTCGCCGCGCTTTCCGAACTGTACATCTGGCTGGTACCAATCACCTGATGGTTTTTGGCTTTCAACACGAAATAGGGTTTGTTGTTACTGCTGACTTTCACTTCAAACTGCGCCTCGTGTGGGGAATTGGTTTGCACGGAGGCAATCCCGTTTTCCGCCGAGGCTTTGCTGGCATACATTTCACTGGAGAGAATGATCTCGCCGTTGCTGGCTTTCAGGTTGAAGTGATACTGCCCGTTGCTCGATTTTGTCAGTTCATAATGTCCGGTTGCCATGGTCTTGCTCCTGTCGGTTCCGATAAGTGAGATAAGTGTAGTTAATGTCTTGAAAAGCGTTTTTGCTACAAGGAAGTATTGCGCGCCAGTGCACAGAAATTGGTGACTTTTTGTGCTGATGGTTTGCATGGTAAACCCGCTGTTGGACGACGGGTTTACCCAGTTGCATAGGGATTGCGAAGCCGTTCGCATGGTTGGCATAAAACGTTCAACATCAGGTGATTTCGCTGTGTTGAGAGGATAGGGTGACTGATATCCGCATTCTTTATGCGAACAAAAAATAGGCAGCTTAGCCTTGGCATCCAGGCTGAACTGGCATATGCTTTGGCCTATGCCAGTTTATGGAGGTGCGCATGGAAAGAATCGCTAAGCTTTTTAAAAATGGTAGAAATCAGGCGGTGAGATTGCCAGTGGAATTCGAATTCGATACGGACCAGGTGTATATCCGCCGTGATGAACAAGGCAACGTCATTTTGTCGACGCAGCCAATGAAACCTGATTCTTGGCAGCCGTTGCTGACAATGCTGCAACGTGTGGCGGTGCCAGATGATTTCCTGACGGCCGAAGATCGCCAGCAAGGCATTGCCGAGCGGGATCCGTTTAAGGAGGAATAGTTAACAATGTATATGTTCGACACGAACACGGTGAGTCATCTTTTTCGTCAACATCCCCGGCTCCTTGTTGCGATGAGCCGGGTTCCGCCGTCAGTCGTGTGCATTTCCAGCATCACTCAGGCAGAGTTGTTATATGGCGTCGCCAAGCGTCAAAATAAAGCATTAAAGCAATCGGTGACGCTGTTTCTGGATGCCGTGACCATTTACCCTTGGGATCCGGCGGCGGCGCAATGCTATGGCACGTTGCGGGCGAAGATGGAAAAGCAAGGCAAGCCGATGGGGGCCCTGGATCAGCTTATTGCTGCACACGCAGTGAGCCGGGGGGCGACCATAGTGACCAGCGATCGGGCTTTCACGATGGTCACGGATCTCGAGGTGGAAGACTGGACGCTGTGAGCGTCACAGCCCATTGACCAACCGGCACTGCTCCGCTTCCCAACGGTAGCCCACCCCGTAGACAGAACGGATAAACGCCTTGTCGCCATCGATCAGTTCCAGCTTGCGGCGTAGGTTTTTAATATGGCTATCGATGGTGCGATCGGTCACCACCCGGTAATCGTCATACAGATTGTTCAGCAGTTGTTCGCGCGAAAATACGTTGCCCGGCTGGCAGGCCAGGGTTTTCAGCAGGCGGAACTCTGCTGGCGTCAGATCCAGGATATTGCCTTGATAGCTGGCCTGAAAGCGCGGCTCATCGATATGCAGCAGTGATTCATCGTCGCTGTGCTCCAGCGGGCGATAGCAACGGCGCAATATGGTTTTTACCCTGGCCACCACTTCACGCGGGCTATAGGGCTTGCAGATGTAATCATCCGCCCCGATCTCCAGCCCCAGCAGGCGGTCGATCTCCTCGATTTTAGCGGTCACCATCATGATGGGGATATCGGTAAAACGGCGCAGTTCACGGCAAACGGTTAAGCCATCGCAGCCCGGTAGCATCAGATCCAGCAAAATAAGCGCTGGTGGATGCTCATGGACTGCCGGGATCACTTCGCTGCCGTTGCTCAGCCAGCGGGTGGCATAGCCAGCAGCTTGCAGGTAATCCACCAACAGTTGGCCCAGCTTGGGTTCATCTTCCACAATCATGATCTGCAGTGGCTGATTTGAGTTTTCCATTACGAAGCCTTGTTATTCACCAGAGGTGGGGAAATCTACTGTAATGCGCACGCCGCCGAAAGGCGAGTGCTGTGCACGGATCTCGCCGCCGTGTGCCTCAACAATGTTCTGGCAGATGGACAGGCCCAACCCTGAACCGCCGCTGGCGCGGTTACGCGATCCTTCGGTGCGGTAAAAGCGTTCGAAGATGCGCGCCAACTGTTCGTCATTCACGCTAGGAGCACTGTCCTGCCAATAAATTCGCACCGTTCCAGGCAGGCGTTCGATACCAATCTCCAGCCTACCACCGGCATCGGTATAGCGCAGGCTGTTTTCCAACAGGTTGTTGAACAGCTGGTTTAAACGATCGGGATCGCCAAATAGCGGCATCTGTTCCGGCAAGTAAGTGACGATCTTCAATTGCTTGGCGTGAAAACGCTCACGGAAGGCGGCTACCGCGATCTGCACCAGGTGTACGCAATCTACCGGTAATTTACGGTAGGCGAGGGCGCCGAGATCGGAGAGTGAAAGTTGGTGCAGATCGTCCACCAGCTTGGTGAGGGTGGAGACCTCCGCCTGTAGCGAACTGAGTGAGGCTGGCGTCGGCTGGCGAACGCCGTCTTGCAGCGCCTCCAGCTCGCCGCGTAGTACCGCCAGCGGGGTGCGCAACTCGTGGGAAACATCTGCCATAAACGCCCGTCGCATCTGTTCGTTTTTCTCCAGCGAGGTGGCAAGCTGATTGAAATCCTGCGCCAGTCTGCCCAGCTCATCCTGGCTGCTGACCGCAACCCTGGCGCTGAAATCTCCCGCCGCCAGGCGATGTGTGCCGCCGACCAGGCGTTTAACCGGTGCCAGTAGCCCACGCGACATCAACCAGGTCACTGCCGCAGCCAACAAAGTGGATAGCCCAACAATCATCCAACTGGTGCGCCGCTGCTGGCGATCGAAGTTGATATCCGCGTTGCGCGTCAGTTTCTCCGGCGGAGTAGCCACCACCCAGCCGACAATCTGATTATTGAAATGAATCGGGTGGCGTGTACTCTCATTCTCCCTGGGGATCGGGGCTGAAGAGCCGACCAGCTTGTGATACTGGCTATCCACAACCCAGAACTGGGTGCGCCAACCTTTTGGCGGTAGATTGTGGCTACTGTCGCTGTTCTGTTCGAACGAGCGCATGATTTGAAACACCACCTGATCGTTGTTACGCAGAAACTCCCAGTTGCCGTGGCGGCGATACTGATCTTCCAACGCGTCGCCGAGCATGCTGATGCGTTGCTCATTGCTGTGCTTGATATAGTCGATAAAACCCCGTTCAAAGCTGACGCGTACGCCCCAGTGCATGGTGATTAACACCAACATACAGGTGGCGAGGATCGCCATAAACAGCTTGCCGGTAATGCCAATTCTCATTGCATCCTCGTGGAGCCGGTGCCCGGCTCTTTGGTCAACGTGCGGTTGGGGGCGATGTCGGTCGGTACCCGGGCGAAGGCCAGCGCGGGTAGGGCAATAATCAGCGCCATGCAGCCGTAGCTGTAGATAAAGGCGCTGTGGATGGCCGGGCTATCGGCGACCATCTGATGATGAGCGAAGCTGCCGATCAGGATCCCGGCAATGCTGACGCCCAGGCTCATGGAAAGCTGCATCACCATCGACAGCAGGCTGTTGCCGCTGCTGGCCAGCCGATCGGGCAGATCTTTCAGCGTCAGGGTATTCATGGCGGAGAAACGCAAGGAGTTTACCATCCCCTGGAAGAACAGCACCACCGGCAGCAGATACACCCAGCCCAGCATTGCTACCAGTGGGAAACTCAGGGTGACCAGCGCCAGCATCAGCGTGGCGGCCACCAGCACGTTACGGTAGCCATAACGGTTAACGACCTGCACCACGATGCGCTTCATGCCCATGCTGCCGATGATCATCGGGATCATCATCAACCCGGCGTGGAACGGGGAAAAGCCCATGCCGATCTGGAGAAACAGTGGGGTCATAAACGGCAACATACCGCTGCCGATGCGCCCCAACAGGCTGCCGGTCAGGCCGACGCGGTAGGTTTCCGTCTTGAATAGTCGTAATGAAAACAGCGCCCGGCTGTTACCGCGCGCGTGCAACCAGTAGCCAGCCAGCGCCGCGCAACCCATCACGACCAGCCCGGCGATGGTGGCAGAAGAAAGCCCCATGCCTTTATGCCCGTCGAGCGCCAGCGTCAGCGTGGCCATGCCGATCGCCAGCATGATAAAGCCGCTGATATCGAAACGCCGGGTCTGCATGGTGTAATTGGGCATCAGCAGCGCGGTGGCGGTGGCCCCAGCGATACCGACGGGAATGTTGATCAGGAAAATCCAGTGCCAACTGGCGTATTGCACCAGAAAGCCCCCCAGTGCTGGCCCCATCAGCGGGCCGATCTGGCCGGGCAGGGTGACGAAAGTCATCGCTGCCATATACTGTTCACGCGGTACGATTTTCATCACCGTCAGTCTGCCAACCGGCACCATCATCGCGCCGCCGATGCCCTGTATCACGCGGGAGGCCACCAGCTCGTTCAATGTTTCCGAACGGGCACACAGGATTGAGCCGAGAGTGAACAGCACGATAGCGCTGAAGAATACCCGTTTGACGCCCATCCGATCCGCCAACCAGCCGCTGGCAGGCAGCATCACCGCCACCGTCAGCACATAGGAGACAATCACCGACTGCATGCGCAGCGGATTTTCCCCCAGGCTGACCGCCATGGAGGGCAACGCAGTATTGACGATGGTGGTATCCAGCGTCTGCATAAAAAAGCCAAACGCCACGATCCACAGTTGCCATTGTACCGAAGTCGAACCTGGCGGGGAGCTTGGTTTGATGCTCATCTCATTGGCTCTTTATCTCTATGTTGCTGCCGCTTATTGCGGCAGCGGCGCCAGTTTTTTGCCGCGACGGAACTTCATCTGCAGGCGGTCGAAATACAGATAGATCACCGGAGTGGTATACAGCGTCAACAATTGGCTCATTATCAGGCCCCCGGCGATGGTGATCCCCAGCGGTTGGCGCAGCTCTGCCCCGTCACCACTCGACAGCACCAGCGGTAATGCCCCGAACAGGGCTGCCAACGTCGTCATCATGATGGGGCGAAAACGCAGCAGGCAGGCCTGGAAGATCGCCTCGCGGGCGCTGATCCCGCCGTTGCGCTGCGCATCCAGGGCAAAGTCGACCATCATGATGGCGTTCTTTTTGACGATGCCAATCAACAGCATAATACCGATTAGCGCAATCAGGCTAAAGGGCGCGCCAAACAGCTCCAGCGCCAGCAACGCTCCTACCCCGGCAGAAGGCAGCGTGGACAGAATGGTCAGCGGATGGATATAGCTCTCATACAGAATACCCAGCACGATATACACCGTAGCGATAGCCGCCGCGATCAGGAACAGCTGTGACTTCAGCGTTTCCTGGAATACCTGGGCGGTACCGGCAAACGAACCCCGCACGGTGGAAGGTACGCCCAACTGGGTCATGGTGCGTTCGATGGCTGCTGTCGCTTCGGACAGACTGCCACCTTCCGGCAGGTTGAACGAGATGGTAGAGGCCGCCGACAGGCCCTGATGGTTTACCGACAGCGGAGCGTTGGCTGGCCGCCATTGGGCAAAGTAAGACAATGGGATCGCCTGGCCACCGCTGTTAATCACAAACATTTTTTCCAGCGCGCTCACGTCCTGGGTATACGGCGGAGCCACTTCCATCACCACTTTGTACTGGTTCAGCGGCTGATAGATAGTGGAAATCTGGCGCTGACCGAAGGCGTTGTTGAGCAGATTGTTAGCGTCGTTCACCGAAATGCCCAACCGCGACATGGTTTCGCGATCGTAGCTCAGGTCCATTTCCGAACCTTTGTCCTGCTGATCGGAGTTGACGTCCGCCAGCTCTGGCAACGCCGCCAGTGCGGTGCGGATCTTCGGCTCCCATTCGCGTAGTGCGCTCAAATCGTCGGCCAACAGCGTGTATTGGTAACTGGCGTTGGCCTGCCTGCCACCCACGCGGATATCCTGCACCGCCATCAGGAACAGGCTGGCTCCCGGCTCTTTCGCCAGCTTGGCGCGCAAACGGGCAATCACCTTCTGGGCATCATCGGTGCGTTCCGAAAGCGGCTTAAGGGAGATAAACATCGAACCGCTGTTGGTGCGTGAGCCGCCGGTAAAGCCGGTAACGTTATCCACGTCCTTGTCTTCCCGGACGATCCGCATAAAGTCTTGCAGTTTGACGCTCATCGCCTGAAAAGAGATGCTCTGGTCGGCCTGGATAAAGCCCATCAGGCGGCCGGTATCCTGCTCGGGGAAGAAGGTTTTGGGAATGCTGATATACAGCCAGACGTTGATGGCGATGGTGGCCAGGAACACCGCCAACACCCAGCGCGAATGGCCCAATACCCAGTTTAACGAGCGGCCATAACCCTGCTGCAAGCCCAGCAACAACCGGCCAAAACCCCGGATACGTCGCTGTTCACGCGCTGGCTGGTAGCGTAACAGATAGGCGCACATCATCGGCGTCAGCGTCAGCGAAATCAGCAGCGAAAGCCCGATCGAGACCGACAGCGTCACGGCAAACTCGCGAAACAGTCTGCCCGGCAAACCGGCCATAAACAGCAAGGGGATAAACACCGCCACCAGCGATACGCTCATGGAAAGCACGGTGAAGCCGACCTCACGCACCCCTTGCAGGGCGGCTTTGATCGGTTTCATCCCGGCCTCGACGTGGCGCGAGATGTTTTCCAGCACCACGATGGCGTCATCCACCACAAAACCGGTGGCGATGGTCAGCGCCATTAACGACAGGTTGTTCAGGCTGAAGCCGCACAGGTACATGGCGGCAAACGAACCGATCAGGGACACCGGCACGGCTACTGCCGGGATCAGCGTCGCGCGGCCAGAACGCAGGAAGATAAACACCACCAGGATCACCAGGCCGATGGCGATCACCAGGGACTGCTCCACCTCAGCCAACGAGGCACGGATCGTTGGCGAACGATCCTGGGCGATACTCAATTCGATCGAGGCGGGGATGTTCTCTTGCAGTGCGGGCAACTCGGCGCGGATACGATCCACGGTTTCAATGATATTGGCGTCGGGGGCGCGGCTGATAGCCAGAATGATGGCCGGTTTGGCGTTGGTCATCCCGGCGTTGCGTACGTCCTGCACCGAATCGATGACGTTGGCCACGTCACTCAGGCGCACCGCTGCACCATTGTTGTAGTGGATGACCAACGGCTGATACGCCGCCGCGGTTTTCAGTTCGTCGTTGGCCTGGATCTGCCAACGCTGCTGTGGGTCATCAACCGCGCCTTGCGGGCGGCGCACGTTGGCGTTGGCAATGGTTTGCCGCACCGCATCCAGTGAGATACCCTGGTTAAACAGAGCACCGGGATTAAGCTCCACGCGCACGGCTGGCAAGGAGCTGCCGCCGACCGAGACATCACCTACGCCTTCAGTCTGGGCAATCTTCTGCGCCAGCTGCGTTGAAGCGAAGTCATACAACTGCCCCTGGCTGTAGGTATCCGAAGTCAGCGTCAGGATCATAATCGGCGCGTCGGACGGATTGACCTTGCGGTAGGTGGGGCGGCTTGGCATTCCGGTAGGTAGCAGGCTTTGGGCGGCGTTAATCGCCGCCTGTACGTCACGCGCGGCCCCGTTGATATCGCGATCGAGATCGAACTGCAAAATCACCCGCGTGCTGCCGAGCGAACTCATCGAGGTCATCTCATTGACCCCGGCGATGCGGCCTAACGCTCGTTCCAACGGCGTCGCTACCGAGGATGCCATGGTTTCCGGATCGGCACCGGGCAAAGAAGCACTGATGGAGATCACCGGGAAATCCACCTGCGGCAACGGCGACACCGGCAGCAGCTTGAAGCCAATCACCCCGGCGATGGCGATCGCCAGCGTCAGCAGTGTCGTGGCGACTGGCCGGTAGATAAACAGGGCGAAAAATTTCACGGCAGCTCCTGCGGTTCTGGCTGGCGGCGAGTATTACGCGCCAATTTATCAAACAGCAGGTAAATCACCGGCGTGGTGAACAGCGTCAGGATCTGGCTCATCACCAGGCCACCGACCATACAGACGCCCAGTGGACGACGTAGTTCGGCCCCGACGCCGGTACTCAGCATCAGCGGTAAAGCGCCCAACAGCGCGGCCAGCGTGGTCATCAGGATTGGCCGGAAACGCAGCAGGCAGGCCTGATAGATGGCGTCGTACGGCGTCATGCCTTGTTCACGCTCGGCGGCCAGCGCAAAGTCGATCATCATGATGGCGTTCTTTTTGACGATGCCGATCAGCAAGATGATGCCGATAATGGCGATTACATCCAGCTCATGGCCGGACAGCATCAGCGCCAGCAGCGCTCCGACACCGGCGGTTGGCAGGGTCGACAGGATAGTCACCGGGTGGATAAAGCTCTCATACAACACGCCCAGCACAATATACATCGCCACCACCGCCGCCAGGATCAGCCATAGCGTACTGCCAAGCGCCGCCTGGAACGCCAGCGTGGCCCCCTGGAACTGGGTGGTGATGTCTTTAGGCATGTCGAGGTCTTTCTCTGCCTGAGTGATCGCCTCCACCGCTTCTCCGAGCGAGTAATTACCTGCCACGTTAAACGACACCGTGGCCGACGGGAACTGAGCGAGATGGTTGATCGACAGCGGCCCGAAGCGCTCTTCTATTTTGGCGATGGTACTTAATGGCACGATGGTGCCGTTACTACTGGTCAGGCGGATATCGTTTAACGCGGTAAGCCCCGGAGTGCTGGAGACATCATGCTCCAGCACCACCCGATACTGGTTGGCCTGGGTGTAAATGGTCGAGATCAGGCGTTGACCGAAGGCGTTATACAGCGCGCTGTCGATATCGCTCATGGTGATGCCAAGGCGTGAGGCCGAGTCCCTATCCACATTGACAAAGGCCACCAGCCCCTGATCCTGCCAGTTGCTGGTCACTTCGCTCAGTTGCGGTGCCTGCTGTAATTCAGCCATCAGCTTCGGCACCCACAGGCTGAGCTCATCGAGCGACATGGCCTGAAGGGTGAACTGGTACTGAGTGCGGCTCACCTGGGTATCGATAGTCAGATCCTGCACCGGTTGCAGATACAGTTTCACACCCGGAAACTGTGCCGTCTGTTGTTGCAGGCGGGTAATGATCGCCGGAATGCGATCGCTACGTTCGCTCAACGGTTTCAGGTTGATCTGCAAACGGCCGCTGTTGAGCGTGGCGTTGCTGCCATCCACACCGACAAAGGACGTCAGGCTCTCTACCGCCGGATCCTTGAGGATTTCGGCTGCTACCTGTTGCTGGCGTTCGGCCATATTGCTGAATGAAACGCTTTGCGGCGCTTCCAGCGTGCCCTGAATGATGCCGTTATCCTGCACCGGGAAGAAGCCTTTTGGCATCACCAGATACAGTAAAACGGTCAGCGCCATGGTGCCGAAGACCACGCCTAGCGTTAACCACTGATGATTCAGCACCACTTTCAGCCAGACGCCGTATTGGGCGATCACCCGGTCAAAGAAACGTTCGGAGGCGCGGGAAAAACGGTTCTGCTTGCGCAGCGACTCATGGCTGAGCATGCGGGCGCACATCATCGGCGTCAGCGTCAGCGACACCAGTGCGGAAATCAGGATCGCTACCGCCAGCGTTACGGCAAACTCGCGGAACAGACGGCCAACGATATCGCCCATAAACAGCAGCGGGATCAGCACTGCCACCAGTGAGAAGGTCAGCGAGATAATGGTAAAGCCGATCTCTCCAGCCCCTTTCAGCGCCGCATCGAGCGGCTTTTCGCCCTTTTCGATATAGCGGGAGATGTTTTCAATCACCACGATGGCGTCATCCACCACAAAGCCGGTGGCGATGGTCAGCGCCATCAACGTCAGGTTGTTGATGGAGAAATCGAGGAAATACATGGCGGCAAAGGTGCCCACCAGGGAAAGCGGTACTGCCACACTCGGGATAATAGTCGCCGGGACGTTACGCAGGAAGACGTAGATCACCATGATCACCAGGGCGATCGCCAGCAACAGCTCAAACTGCACATCGTTGACCGAGGCGCGGATGGTGGTGGTGCGGTCGGTCAGTACCTTGACGTCCACCGACTTGGGCAGGCTCTTGATCAAATCAGGCAGCATCTCGCGGATGCTGTCGGCGGTGGTGATGACGTTGACGCCTGGCTGGCGCTGAATATTGAGCACGATAGCCGGGTCTTTATTGGCCCAGGCGGCCAGGCGATTGTTTTCTGCCCCTTGCTCAATGGTGGCAATATCTTGCAGGCGGATAGCCGCGCCGTTCTGATAGGCGATAATCAGCTGGCGGTAATCCTCAGCGGTTTTCATCTGATCGTTGGCAGACAGCGTGACCGACCGCGTCGGGCCATCCAGGCTACCTTTGGCCGAGTTGACGTTGGCGTTACTGATGGCGGTGCGAATGGTTTCGCTATCCAGCCCATAGGCGGCGACCGCCGTGGCATTGAGCTTCACCCGCACGGCCGGGCGCTGGCCACCGGAAATGGTGACCAGACCAACCCCGGTGACCTGGGAAATCTTTTGCGCCACCCGGGTTTCCACCATGTCTTCTACCTGGGTCATCGGCATGGCGGTTGAGGTAACGGCCAGCGTCAGAATAGGTGGATCGGCAGGGTTAACCTTGCTGTAAATCGGCGGGTAGGGCAGATCGCTGGGCAGCAGGTTGGTGGCGGCATTGATGGCTGCCTGTACTTCCTGCTCGGCAACGTCCAGCGGCAGTTCAAGCTGGAATTGCAGGGTGATCACCGATGCACCGCCAGAGCTTTGCGAGGCCATCTGCTTAAGGCCGGACATCTGGCCGAACTGGCGCTCCAGCGGTGCGGTGATCGCCGAGGTGACCACATCCGGGCTGGCGCCAGGGTAGAGCGTGACGATCTGGATCGTAGGATAATCCACTTCCGGCAAGGCAGAAACCGGCAGTGAACGATAGCCGATAATCCCGGCCAACATGATGGCCAGCATAAACAGTGTGGTGGCTACCGGGCGCAGAATAAACAGGCGGGAAGGCCCGCCGCCGCTATGAGGAGGCATCGACTGCATCAGGAATTCCCCTGAGGCTTGCCGCGATGTTTCGGTGGTTCCGTGGTCGATGTGGCAGCGGTGCTATGAGGCGCCACTACTTCAACCTGCATGCCATCGGTCAGGCGGTCGATACCGTCGGTGACCACGCGATCGCCCACATTGATCCCGGCGCTGATGACCACCTGCTTGCTATCCTGGATGCCGGCAGTGACCAGATGTTTACTGACCTTATTGTCTGCGTTCAGGATCCAGACGAAGTTGCCTTCGTTGCCCATTTGCAGCGCAGCGGTAGGGATCACTACCGCATTTTGCAGGGTGGCGACCTTCAGCCGGGCGTTAACGAACTGGTTTGGGAACAACGCATCGTCCTGATTAGCAAAGCGAGCCTTTAGCTTGATGGTGCCGGTAGCGGTATCGATCTGGTTATCCAGGCTTAATAGCTCACCGGTGGTTAACAGTTGTTGATTGGTACGATCCCAGGCTTCGACGCTCACCGGGCCAGTTTTCTGTGCCTTGACCAGATCGGCGATATTGCTCTCAGGCAGGGTGAATACCACATCGATAGGATGCGTTTGGGTGATCACCACGATGCCGGTGGTGCTGCCACTGGCGATGTAATTGCCCACATCAACCAATTTCAGACCCACGCGGCCATCAATCGGCGCGGTGATCTTGCTGTAGGTTATTTGCAGCCTGGCGCTGTCCACCGCTCCTTGATCGGCCTTGATCGCCCCTTCGGTCTGGCGTACCAGTGATTCCTGGGTATCCAGTTCCTGACGCGAGACCAGATTGGTTTTTGCCAACTGCTGATAACGGGCCAGATCGCGTTTGGCATTGGCCAGCGTCGCCTGATCTTTGGCCAACTGCCCCAGCGCCTGGGTTAATTGCACTTCGTAAGGGCGTGGGTCGATCTCAACCAGCAAATCACCGGCTTTGACCTGCTGGCCTTCGGTAAAGTGGATGGCCATCAATTGGCCATCGACGCGGCTGGTTACGGTCACGGTATTGGCTGCGGTGGCGGTACCTAATCCCGAGAGGAAACGCGGCACACTCTGCTCAACGGCGGTCGCTGCCTGTACCGGAGACATCGGAGCACCTCTTCTGCCACCGGCATTGGCTGGGGCTGAACCCGCCTGACGTGCACCCAGTGCTGCATCGGTAGCCTGTGGCGCGCTAAAGTGACGCCAGAGCAAAATGGCGGCGAGTACCACGATAACGATGGTTAGCAGGCGCAAGGGCAATGAGCGGCGTTTTGGTTTTGTATTCATGGTGTTGAACATTCTCTCCAGAGACAGTCGTGCGGGCAATCAATTGCCAAAAGTGATTCTCCTTACAGGATACTAGTTTAGCGAGCGGTCACGATGCAAAAATGAAGGAAATATGGAGGAACCGTCAGGTTTATCGGAGGAAAATGTCTATTTAGCCGTAACCAGGCTTAGTTTTACATTTTCTGACATATAACCGATTCGTTTTAGCGTTCCCATCGTTTTCGCGCTAATAATTTAGAGCGAATTTTTTCCTTTCTCTCAGGAGCCACATCATGAGCAAGCAAGAGTTGGGCCGTTCCGGTATTCGGGTGCCGCAACTGACCTTTGGCGGCAATGTGTTTGGCTGGACGGCTGATGTTGCCACGTCTTTCAGCCTGCTGGATGCGCTGGTGGCCAATCAGCTGAATTTTATCGATACTGCCGACGTCTATTCAAGCTGGGCACCGGGCAATCAGGGCGGCGAATCGGAAACGGTGATCGGCAACTGGCTGAAGAAAAGCGGTAAGCGCGACCAGGTGATCATTGCGACCAAGGTGGGCAAACCGATGGGTGAGGGCAAGCAAGGCCTGTCACCGCGCTATATTCGTCAGGCGGTCGAAGCTTCATTGCGCCGTTTGCAAACCGATTATATCGATCTCTATCAGTCCCATGATGACGATCGGGACACTCCGCTGGCGGAAACCCTGGCGGCGTTCGATGAATTGATCAAGGCTGGGAAAGTGCGCGCCATCGGGGCTTCCAACTATCAGGCGGATCGGCTGGTGGAAGCGTTGAAAGTCAGTGAGCAGAACGGGTTGGCGCGTTATGAAACCCTGCAACCGGAATATAATCTGTACGCCCGTGAAGGTTATGAGCAGGCGCTGGAAGCGGTGGCGCAGCAGCATGGTCTGGGGGTGATCAACTTTTTCTCGTTGGCCAGCGGTTTCCTTACCGGCAAATATCGCAGCGCGCAGGATGTGGGTAAGAGCCAGCGCGGGGACACCATCGTGTCCCGCTATCTGAACCCGCGCGGTTTCCGCATTCTGGCTGCGCTCGATCGGCTGGCG
Organism: Serratia sp. (in: enterobacteria); assembly: GCF_051654945.1. Classification (GTDB taxonomy): domain Bacteria; phylum Pseudomonadota; class Gammaproteobacteria; order Enterobacterales; family Enterobacteriaceae; genus Chania. The sequence goes on along the minus strand of NZ_JBOFZA010000118.1, from coordinate 403,406 downwards.
GAGAAGCACCAGACCACACCCGCACAGATCTCGTTGGCCTGGTTGATCGCCCGCCCGAGTATCACCGCGCCGATCGTCAGTGCCACCTCGCTAGCCCAGTTGGATGAGTTGGTGAGTGCCACACACCTGCAATTGGCTGCCGAGGATATCAAGACGTTGGATGAAGCGAGCGCCTGGTAATTCTCTTCTGAACAGGGCTAGCCGATCCCCCTCACCCCAGCCCTCTCCCACAGGGAGAGGGAGTTGTTAGCCCCTGCTCTTTTGGAAGTAAAGAGTTCACATCAGTAAATCCGATCGCTCCTCATCCAAAGTAGATCACTATCATTCCAAACATACTCGATCGGTCCCCTCTCCCTGTGGGAGAGGGTTAGGGTGAGGGGGAAAATGCTGCTAATTCAAATGGTAGCGAGATTTCCGATACAACACATGCGTACGTAACGGATCGCCCGGTGGTAAGCGGGGATGCTCGAAGGTTTCACCGCTGAAGGTCATTCCGATACGCTCCATCACGCGGCGCGATGGCTGATTGATCTCGGCGGTAAAGGACACCACTTCTGGCAGTTGCAGCGTAGTGAAAGCCACATCAAGCGCGCCACGTGCTGCTTCACTGGCATAGCCTTGGCCCCAATACTCTTTCGCCACCCGCCAGCCAATTTCCACACAGGGTGAGCAGGGGAGATCGTCACCAGGAACGGATAGCCCGACAAAGCCGATAAAGGCCGCCTGCTGCTTCACCTCAACGGCCCACAGCCCCCAACCGTGCTGTTGCATAAATTGGCGTATGCGGCTGGCTTGAGCGTCGCTTTCCGTACGGCTTAGCGTTGCCGGGAAGTATTTCATTACCTCGGGATCGGCATTCAGCGCGGCGAAAGCGGGCAGATCGCTTTCTTGCCAACCGCGCAGCTGCAATCGGGGTGTCTCAAAAGTGATGATAGCCATAATGCTCCATTGTCAGGGGCGCGAACCGCCCCTGTATGAATCAACGAAACAGCGTCTGGGCCCAGCGTGCCAACCCGGCGGTGACCGAGCCAAAATCGTTGCCACCGACGATAGGGATCCCCGGCAACTGCTGTTGCAAGGCGGTGCGCAGCAGCGGTGAACGTGCGCTGCCACCGGTCAGGTAAATAACCTGTGGTGTACTCTGGCTGGTGGCCAGTGCAGCGGTAACCTGTTCCTGGATGCGCAACAACGGTTGAGCAATAGCGTCGGCCAACTGCGTCTGGCTGATGGTTTCGGCCAGCTCCGATTGCACAAAGCCTAATTGGGCGCTGATGCTTTCCTGGGCGGACAAGGCGATCTTACTCTCTTCCGCCGCCCGCACCAGCCGATAGCTCAAACGCTGCTGATGCACTTTCAGCAGACGTTTCACCTTCTCGGGTTCGGCAGCGTCACGGATCAGATCGCGCAGCATACGGCCATTGGCGGTGCTGTAGAAATCGATTTGGGCTGGAACATCGTTGGTCGCTACCGCATTCCAGTAAGGCAATGCAGGCATGGCGATGCCTTTCTCGGTTTCGCCGCCCATGCCAAACAGCGGCATCAGCTGTTTGAACGCCAGCATGATATCCAGATCGTTACCGCCCACGCGGCAACCGCTGTGTCCCAGCAGGCTTTGCTGGCGATCGGCGCGATCGCGCCATTGTGGTCCCATCAGCAGCACCGAACAGTCGGTGGTTCCGCCGCCGATATCGACTACCAGCACGGTTTTCTCTTCGCTCAGCGTCGCTTCAAAGTCCAGCCCGGCGGCAACCGGCTCGAACTGGAACTCGATCTCCTTGAAACCCGCCCGCTGCGCAGCGCGGTGTAAGATCCCCTGCGCCTGCTGGTTGGCCTCTTCACCGCCAGTACCCTGGAAGTTGATCGGGCGGCCAATCACGGCCTGATCGATGCTGGACTGTAACACGCCTTCCGCCTGGCGCTTGATGTGGAACATCATGGCGCACACCAGATCTTCAAATAGTGCAATCTGTTGCGGCTTCAGGCCGTTAGCCCCGAGGAAGGATTTAGGGGAGCGGACGAAATAGACTTCTTCCGGATCTTCGATGTAGTGGGCTAGCGCCTGCAGGCCGAACAACACGCTATCGCCGTTGACCGGAATATCTTCTTCGCGGTTGAAGGTGATGGCGCGGCGCAGCAACTGCTGGTTTTCTTCGCTACCCGTAGGTACCTGCCAGTGGCGATGCAGGCACTCACTCACCGCCTCACGCGTCGGTGCGCACAGCATTGAAGGGAGGTACGGCTCGTTGTTTTCTAACGTCAGTAATTCCGGGCCGGTGTCGCGCATAACGGCGACCGAACAGTTGGCAGTGCCATAATCGAAGCCAATAAACATTTTCATTCCCCATGCCGATGAAGGGGGGCGACTTTACCCGAGACTGGCCTGCCGAGCAACGAGTGGGCTGCTAACTGGCGAAAAATTTAGCGGCAATCTCAGCGGCAGGGTTTATGGGATTGGAGTATTGTCAAACAGGTTAATGTCCGATTCCCGCACGTCAGCCACAGGATCGAGCGCCATAATGACCAAAAAACTGACTCCGAGCGATGCCATGAACAATCAACAACAGGCGCTGTACAGCGCGCTGAGTGCGCGTGACCGTAAGTTTGACGGGCGATTTTTTGTCGGTGTTTCTTCCACCGGGATCTATTGCCGGCCGGTATGCAGTGCCCGTACGCCGAAAATCGAAAACTGTACGTTTTACCCCAGCGCCGCCGCCGCCGAACTGGCCGGCTTTCGCCCCTGCCTGAAATGCCGCCCCGAATTGGCTCCGGGACTGGCGTTGATCGATCTGGGGAATCGCTATGCTCAGGTTGCAGTGCAGTTGATCGAACAGGGTTATCTTTCAGAGCACAGCTGTGAACAACTGGCCACTCGTCTGGGGATTTCCGATCGCCATCTGCGGCGTATTTTTGCCGAACAGTTCGGCGCATCTCCCATCGATTACGCCCAGTCGCACCGCCTGTTGCAGGCCAAGCGGCTGCTGGCGGATACCGATCTGCCGTTGAGTGAAGTGGCATTTGCTGCCGGGTTTGGCAGCCTGCGGCGTTTCAATGAGCTGTTTAAAGCCCGCTACCGTCTGATCCCTTCGGTCCTACGCAGCACCGCTGGCCGCAGTGAGCGTGCCGCCACCAGCGGCCTGGTATTTCATCTGGGGTATCGGCCTCCTTACGATTGGCCGCGCATGTTGGGGTTTTTGCAGGCGCGTGCGGTCAGCGGTGTGGAAAGCGTGGTAGGGCAGCAGTATTGTCGATCCATCGCGGTGAATCAGGCTGGCGTTGATTATTGCGGTTGGGTCAGCGTCCAGCCGGAAGAGGTGCGTAACCGGGTGCGGGTGGAAATTGCTCCGTCACTCAGCCGGGTGACGACTGAAGTGCTGCGGCGCGTTCGTCAACTGTTCGATCTGGATGCCGCACCAGACCGTATTTGCGAAGCGTTGGGCGCGCTGGCGGCGGATGCACCCGGTTTGCGCTTGCCAGGCTGCGTCAGCAGCTTTGAGCAGGCCACCCGTGCGGTGTTGGGGCAGTTGGTCAGCGTCAAAATGGCGGCTACCTTTGCCGGGCGGATGGCGGAGCGTTGGGGAACGGCACTGGAGCAGCCATTTGGCGACATCACCCATGTGTTTCCACAAGCGGCGCGGATCGCCCAACTGGAGCCGGAGGATCTGCGTCCATTGGGCGTTCAACTGAAGCGTGCGGCGGCGCTGATTGAAATTGCCCGCAGGGTGTCAGAGGGGCGTTTGCAACTGGATAACGTGCTGGATATCGAGCAGGGCATCAAGGATCTGACCGCATTGCCGGGGATAGGCAGTTGGACTGCCAGCTATATCGCCATGCGGGCCTGGTCATGGCCGGACGTTTTTCTGGCGGGAGACTATCTGATCAAACAGCGTTTCCCCGGCATGACGCCACGCCAGATTGAGCGCTATGCCGAACGCTGGCGGCCTTGGCGTTCCTATGCCACCTTGCATCTGTGGCATAACGATCGCTGGGCACCTTCAGCGGACCCCGAAATAACCACCGCTGAGTAAATCGCTCAGCGGTAGCTCCAGCGCAATAGCGTCACCGTCTACCAAATCAATGCCGATAGCGGTCAATGCACTCAGCGTGGCCTGTTGATGCGCTGGCCCGGCCAGGGTTTGGGCCTTGATCCGATGCGCCGCGCCATGGATCATCGACACCATCAGTTCATCCATCTGATTACAATGCACGTCGGTGATAAAGCGCTCGTCGATGCGAATATAATCGAGGGTCTGGCCGTTTAACCGATCGAAGGCGTTCAGGTTACGGCCAAAACCATTGACGATCAGCTTACAACCCAACTGCTGCAAACGACGGATAAAGGCACCGCCGTCATCTGGATGATCGAGCACGATGGTCTCATCCACCAACAGATACAATGCACTGGCCGGTAGCTTGGAGGCGGCCAGCTTATCCAGCAGATAATGTTGAAAATCGGTATCGAGCACGCTGTCCGTAGCCAACGGCAGCGCGATAGCCGTTCCCTTGTGGTGCAGGGCTTGCGCATGAGTTTCCAGCACCTGGCTAACGACCCAGCGATCGATATCTGGCAGCAGGCCGTAGAGTTGGGCTGCGGCGAAGAAGGCTTCAGAGCTCAGTATGCGTTCATCCGGTGGGCTGACATGCAGCTTTAGCTGATAAAAACAGACCGCTTGCGGGGTTTTGGGGGGGGAGGCGGCCCTGACGCGTAGCAGCAACTGCTGATTATCGATAATGTTGAGGATTTCCTGGCGCGTCAGCAGCTCATGCTGGCGTTCCATCTGCTGTTTTTGCCGGGCTTCATAAATAAACACCTGGCCGCGGCCGTGGTGCTTGGCGGTGTAACAGGCGATATCGGCCTGGGCCAACAGCTCGCTGCTCTTGCCGCTGGTGGCACCGATTTGCGTAATACCGGCGCTGGCACCAACATGATAAATCTTGCCAGCCCAGCAGAAGGGATGCTCGCCGATGTGTTCAATCATCTGTTGCATCAGCAGCTTGGCCTGTTCCAATGAACAATCGAACAGGATCAGGCCGAATTCGTCGCCGCCGAGTCTTGCCAGGCAATCGCTGTTACGTAGTTGGCGTTGCATCAACTGGCCAATTTCCCTGAGCAGGGCGTCGCCCGCCGCGTGCCCGGCGCTATCGTTAACTGCCTTGAACCTGTCGAGATCGAGAAACACCAGCGAATGCTGTTGTTGGTGATCGACCGCATTGGCAATAGCCCCTTGCAACCGTTTCTCGAAGCTGGTGCGGTTTTTCAGGTTGGTCAACGCATCGTGTGAGGCGTTGTAGCTGAGCTTTTTCATCAACTCGCGCGAAGCACTGACGTCCTGCAATACCATCACCGCCCCCATCACCTCGCCCTCGATGGTTTTCAGCGGGGAGACCGACTCCTGTACGTCGAAGCGGCGGCCATCGCGGCTATGCAGTACCAATGCGTAGTCAGCTGGCAGTGGCGAGCCGTCTTGCAGGCAGTTCTGCACCGGATTTTCGACTTCTGGACCATCCTTACCGTTGGTCATCCGTACCACGCCGTTGATCGGCATCCCGAGTGCCATCTGCAACGGCCAGCCGCACATCTGTTCGGCTATCGGGTTCATAAAGGTGATACGCATGTCGCGGTCGGTTGAGATCACCCCTTCACCGATGGCGTCCAGCGTAATGTGCAGGCGCTCCTTCTCTTCGTGCAGCGCTTCGGCCAGCGATTTGATTTCCGTCATATCGATATTGGTGCCAATCATGCGCTTCGGCTCGCCGTGTTCATCAAGAATGGTATTACCCTGGCCGCGAATATGCCGAACGCCCCCCAGCCGGGTCTTGATACGGAACTCCATCACAAATGGCCGGTGTCGGTCGGTGAGCGTCGCCATTTGCCGCCCGATGCGTTCGCGATCTTCCTCCAGTAACAGAGAACTCCACAGGGCCAGAGTCGGCGTTTGATCCGGCGTCAGTTCGTAGAGTTCAAACATCCGCTTGTCCCAGGTGAGCTTATCCCCGTCCAGCATCCATTCCCACACGCCGATCCCACCAGCCTGATTGGCTAACGTTATGCGTTCTACCAGGCTGCGGTTTTCTGCCTCGGTACGTTTTAGCTCGTTGATATCTTCTACTTGCGAAATAAAGTACAGCGGTTGGCCCTGGGGATCGCGCACCAGTGAGACCGCCAGCAATGTCCAGACGCTTTCACCGTCACTGCGGATATAGCGTTTTTCCATGGTGTAGCTGCTGATATGACCGTCCAGCAGGTCTTGTAACTGTGTCAGATCGGCATTTAAATCATCGGGATGGGTGATTTCCTGGAACGTCAGGCGGCGCAGATTTTCCGGGGTATAGCGCAGCAGTTTGCACAGTGCCTGATTGACCTGTAACCATTTCCCTTCGGGGGATACCAGGGCCATGCCGATGGCCGAATACTCCAATGCATTACGAAAACGCGCTTCGCTTTCCACGATATGCCCTTTTTCCACCCGAAAAGCATGCATCACCATCGCCATGGCGTGGGCCGGGATCAGGATCAACATCAGTGGCAGGTAGATTTTTATATCGCTTAAAAACTGTCCGCGATCCTGAAAATGCAGCAGGCCGAGTGAGATCATCACGGTAATCATCAGGGTCGTGGTAAAGCAGATGATAAAGGCTTCAAGCCGAGGCAGGCTGATCGCAGCCCACAGTAACGGCAGGATGATAAAGGTAAACGGGAAGGGCAGGTTGAGCAGTGCCAGATAGCTGAAGGTCAGTGTTCCCAGCATCACCAACAGCAGTTCGAACAGGTTCAGCGTTCTTAACATTGAGCGGCGATAAACCAGCCCGATCGGTGCCAGCGCCAATACGCCGATCGCCTCGGAAATAAACCAGGTGCTGAAGGGCTGCCAAAAGGTTTCCCCCGGGGCAGGCGCCAGTGTCGCTGCCAGCAGTGCGCTGAGCATTGGCGTGAAGATCACGGCGCAGAACACAAATTTCAGCCAGCTGGCCAAGCCGTTTAACGGATCGTCTGGTTGCAGGATTCGCCGCAACAGCAGGGTACAGGCGGTGGCTTCCAGCAGGTTAATCAGCGTGAGTTTGACCGGGAACCAACTGAGACCGAACAGCATGAAACTGGCAAGACACATGCCGATCCCGCTGAAGACCAAGTGCAATGGCCAATTGCGCGGTGGCTGATGGAACATCAGCATAATGACGGCGGCAGTCGGGAACCACAGTGGGGTAAAGTGGCTGGATTCTGCAGACAGCATCAGGCACAGATAGGCCAGCAGAAACACCACCAGTGCGCTCAACAACGAGTAGGTGAACAAGGTACCTTTAGCTTTGATTGGGGGCTGTGTTGCGCTGAGATCCATCGGTAACCTTCACTGAGCTATAGACTACGAATAACCTGCCGCCATGTGACTAATCAGAGGGTAGTACAGTGCGCGAGGAATACCTATTCAATTATATACTCAACCGCTATCAAGGTGCACGATTGCGCTCGATTCGGTATCTCCGCAAGCCTCTCACCCAACTCTCCCAGAGGGAGAGGGGGCCAAACGTGCTACGAATTGACATCGGTGGGTTGCTGAGACCGTAAACATTTCCCGTCAGGTTCAAACGTAGAGGCGCTGCATGCTGCGCCTATGGACTAAAGCAGGAAAATCGTCGCCAGCCCCAGGAAGATAAAGAAGCCGCCGGTATCGGTCAGGGCGGTGATCAACACGCTGGAGCCCACTGCAGGGTCGCGCCCCAGTTTGATCATGGTCATCGGTATGATCACTCCCATCAGCGCCGCGACCAGCAGGTTGAGCATCATCGCCAGCGTCATCACGCCCCCCATCGCCAGATCGCCATACAGCAGATAGGTGACGAACCCCATGATGCCGCCCCAGACCACGCCGTTGATGATGGCGACACCCAGTTCTCTGAACAACAGGCGTGAAATGTTGCCCTCTTCGATCTGATGCAGCGCCAGAGCGCGCACGATCATGGTAATGGTCTGGTTACCGGTATTACCGCCGATACCGGCAACGATCGGCATCAAAGCGGCAAGCGCTACCAATTGTGAAATGGTGTGTTCAAACAGGCCAATCACCCTGGAGGCGACAAACGCGGTACACAGGTTGATCGCCAGCCAGGCCCAACGGGTTTTCACCGCTTTGCTGACTGGAGCAAATACGTCTTCTTCCGGGCTTAACCCCCCCATACGGCGCAGGGTGGTGTCGCTCTCTTCGTTAACCACGTCAACGATCTCTTCGATGGTCAATCGGCCCATCAGTTTGCCTTTGGCATCGATCACCGGGGCGCTGATCAGGTCATAACGTTCGAACGCGCTGGCCGCGGCTTCGGCTTTGTCTTCCGGCTGAAAGGTGGTGGGATCGCTGTCCATCACCTTAAACACCGGGGTTTGCGGATCGTTAAGCAGGATCGCGGTCAGCGGCAGTTCGCCTAGCAGGGTGTTTTTACGATCGGTGACGAAGATTTTATCGGTGGCATCCGGGATGGTTTTGCGTTGACGCAAAAAGCGGTGCACGGCTCCCAAAGACACGTCCGGGCGAACCGAGACCAGCTCGAAATCCATCATCCAGCCGACGGTATCCTTGCCGTAATGCACCATCTCACGAACCTGTTCACGCTGTTCCGGATCCAGTGAGGTCAGCAGGCGGCCCATCAGGTTACGTGGCAGGTATTGCGCCAGATAGGCCTGTTCATCGACATCCAGGGTTTTGATCGCCTTGAGCAGGTCCTTATCGCTCATCTCTTCGATCAGGCTGTCCCAGACGGGTTCGGCCACCTCTACCAAGGTCTGGCCGCGCTTGGTGTTATCCACCAGCCGCCACAGCGCCAGACGCTCATCCTGCGGCAAGGCCTCCAGCAGGTCCGCGAGGTCAGCGGCGTGCATATCTTGCAGCAGGTGAGAGATTTCGGCGGTATGATTAAGCAGTTCGCCTTCGCTGAGTTGTTTTTCATCTCCCGAACGGCCAAGAATGCCATCAATCAACGGGGCGTTATTTAACAACAGGCTCAGAATGCGCTGACGAGACTCAGCGACTTTTTTGACATTATGTGTTGCGGCGGACATGGAATTCCTTAACGCTGACTTGGCACACCGGGTTCCTTTTAGACTATCTTTAAAAGATAGAGCATAGCAGTGGCTGGCGTGATTTTTATCAATCTGATGGTGCAGTGTCAGAAGCTTTGGCGTGCCAGTGACTCAGGGTGATGAGCGCTTGGTCGGTCAGGATAATCACCGATTATCCACGCGGGCCTCTTGGGTCTGCGGTTCAGGCAGCGATCTTTTTTCCTGATGATGAGGGATAGCGGCAATGGCGGCATATAGCAGGCGACCGACTAGAATGATAAAGCTGATCAGTAGCACTACTTTGGTCATGCGCCCGGTCGTGGTTTTTCTCATGATTGTTGCGCCTGCCACGGCTAACATTGATTAAAATTGTAAATGGAATTCTAGGCTCTGATGACAAAAGATGTCCATTTATTTCCGCGAGCTTGAGCGAGTTATTTAGTTGGAGTTTAGGAGCGTCACCTTTTAGGCGGTTTCTTAAAATCCATCGGAAATAGATTTTGTCTGATTTTTTGTTGTGTATTAATAGGTTATTATCGGTTCATAAAGTGTCTTATGGATTTTTATTGGCCTTTTCTCAATTAATTGATCGTGGTCAAATCTTAAGCTATCGCAGAGAATAGAATTCACAGCCATTCTTGATGCTGGAACCGCATGTCTCAGCCTGTTCCCCGAATGGTTCTGTGGTGGGATCGGATCCTGCCTTCTCTACGATTTAAAACGCTTAAGCGACGAAGTGAATCACGCCTTAGCGGATACAGTGTCTTGATGGGTATTTTAAAGTTCTGGAATAATTTACGTGACCGTTGGTGGGGGCAGCCTATTGTGCTGAGCCTGCTACTGGTGCCGCTTGCTGGCTGGCTTTCGCCGCGCCTGATGCTGCCTGATGGCAAAGTTTATCTGGTCTATCTGCCGCTGGTGGTCTGCTTTTCCTTGCTGATGGTTTATGACTGGCGTGCGCTGCCAGGCATTGCTTTGGCCGTGCTGATCCGCTATTCCAATCGTTCAAGCACCGAAATCGATGTGATCATGACGTTGCTGTATGTGGGTTGTCTGAGCATTTGCTGGTGGGGCTATCGCTGTCAGTCGCAGCGCCGCTGGTGTGTCGGGTTCACCGAGTTGAAGCTGGGTAAACACCGTCTGATATGGCTGGTGCTGATGCCCCCGGTGCTGTTTATTTTTGGCTTGCAGTTGACGATTGGCCTCGATTTATTGCCGGACGAACTCGGTATGCTTTCTGGTAACGGCAATCATCTGCATGCCCTGATCAACTTCCAGGCCATCCTGATTGGCTGCCTGTCGTCCATGCAGTTGTTCTATTTCGCCTTGCGGATCGTCAAAAACCCAAAGTTTGCCTGGGTATTATGGGGGCGGATCAGCCGTGAGATGGCTCCCTCGGTCAAAAAGAGCGAGTTGCAACTGTGGTTGGTGGTACTGATTGCCCTGGTGGTCGTGCTCTCCTATCACACGGCAGACACCAACGCGATGCAGGTGCCCGATTACAGCCTGACGCTGTTGCTGCCGGTCATGTTGTACAGCGCCATGCGTTTTGGCTACCTGTTCAACTGCATTATCTGGGCGGCAACCCTGCTGGTGCTGTTCTTTAACTATCCGGGTTATGTACAGTGGGACAGCCTGCTGCATAACCTGACCATGATCTCGTCAATGATGCTGGCGTTCACCCTCAGTATTTTGCTGACCTCTGCGGTGCATACTCGCCAGCGGATGGATCATGCCAAGGCACAAAATGCATCGTTGAAAGATCCGGTTATTGGCTTACCGAACCTGCGGGCATTGAAACGCGATCTGGCCAAGATGCCGCGTTCAACGCTGTGCTTCCTGCGCATTTCCGAACTGGATTTGCTCAGCCGTAACTATGGTATGCAGTTGCGCATCCGCTTCAAACAAAAGCTGGCGGGCAGCCTGCGCACGGTGCTGGAGGAAGGGGAAGATGTCTACCACCTGCCAGGGTACGATCTGGTGCTGCGCCTGAATGGCTCCGATGGTGAGGCCCGGGTCGCCAAGATCCACAGCACGCTGGAGAAGTTTCGTCTGGTGTGGAACGGCCTGCCCATTCACCCACCGCTGGGGATAAGCTACTGCGGCGTTTATTCGGAAGTGGAACACCTGCATCTGTTGCTGGGGGAATTAAGCTCATTGGCGGAGATGTCACTGACCAGTGGCCGGCCTGAAAACGTGCAGAACGACCATCATGTGGTTCAGGATGAAATCAAGCGCAAGGTCGCCTTGTTACATTGGGTACAGCGTTCGTTGGATAACGACGGTTTTCTGCTGATGGCTCAACCGATTGTCGGGGTGCGCGGCGATTCTTACCACGAGATCCTGCTGCGTATGCTGGATGATGAAGGCAACATCATTCCCCCCAACGAATTTTTACCGGTGGTACATGAGTTTGGTTTGGCTTATCAGTTGGATATGTGGGTACTGCGTCAAACGTTACAGTTTATGGAACAGCACCGCGAAGCCATGCCTAGCGCACGCTTTGCCGTGAATCTGTCACCGTTGTCGCTATGTCGTCCTGGGTTGTGTCAAGACATACGCCACGCTTTGCGCCAACATCAGATTGAGCCTTATCAACTGGTGCTGGAGGTGACGGAGTCTCATCTGGTGCAGGACGTAAAATATGCCAAGAGCTCGCTGAAAGAGCTGCGTCAGCTAGGTTGTCGTATTGCCCTGGACGATTTCGGCACCGGCTATGCTACCTACGATCGCCTGAAAGAACTGCATGTGGATATTTTGAAAATCGACGGCAGCTTTGTGCAGGAGATGCTGACCAGCAAGGTGGATTATCAGATCATTTCGTCCATCTGTAAGGTGGCGTTGATGAGACGACTGTCGATTGTGGCGGAATATGTGGAATCGGCCGAGCAGCGCGATGCGCTCAAAAGCCTGGGCGTGGATTATATGCAGGGCTACTTTATCGGTAAACCGCAGCTGTTGGCGTCTTTAGTGCCGATGCTGGAGTTACCGCACGACGAAGAGTCCGAATGAGTATTGCCCCCTCACCCTAATCCTCTCCCAAAGGGAGAGGGGACCGATCGAGTTGGACTGAATTAACGTGTTTGTGGTGGAAGCGGCGCTTCGATTTTGCTGAGACAACCTCCTTTCTTCCAGCAGAGCAGGGACTTACAGCTCCCTCTCCCTTGGGAGAGGGGACCGATCGAGTTGGACTGAATTAACGTGTTTGTGGTGGAAGCGGCGCTCCGATTTTGCTGAGACAACCTCCTTTCTTCCAGCAGAGCAGGGACTTACAGCTCCCTCTCCCTTGGGAGAGGGTTGGGGTGAGGGGATTACGCCTTAGGTTCAGCGTCTGCGTCCTGCTCACCTTCTTCTTCTATCATCAGTTTCCAGCCAACCACGTCATTCCAGTATTCCTGCTCACGTTCAAAATCGAGCTGCACCAGGTTGTTCTGCGTCAGATAGCCCGCTGGGAAGCGTAGCGTCCAGTGATTATCATCGGTTTCCAGACGCAGGGTCTCTGGCGTGGTGGTGGCCTGACGCTGATTGTTGAGCAGGGTGCTCAGGCGTAACAGCTGGATCAGCGGCAAATAATACTTTTTCTTGAACAGGTTCAAGCGAGGTAACTCTTCGAGCTTGATCGCTTTACGCTGGAAGCGCACCAGTGCCGACAGCAGCAACTGCTGCTCCTGATTGAAGCCCGGCAGATTGGTATTTTGCAGAATATAGGCGGAGTGGCGGTGCATACCGCTGTGGTTGATGCTCAGGCCCACCTCATGCAACATGGCGGCCCATTTCAACAGGGCTTCCAGCTGTGGCTGCACCAGCTTGGTATTTTGCGCCATCCACTGGGCGTATAACAGCTCGGTAGTGTCGAGCACGCGCTTGGCCTGCTCGCGGTCGATATTGTAGTGATCGGCCAGGCTTTTGGCCGTGCGGCTGCGGATATCCTGGTGGCGGAAGCGGCCTTCCATTTCATACAGCACGCCTTCGCGCAGGGCACCGTCGGACAGGCGCAGATCGCGAATGGCCAACGCATCAAATACCCCGCACAGGATCGCCAGCCCCGGCACAAACACCGATTGGCGATCTTCTGACAGCCCAGGCAGGCTCAAGGCGCTGAAGTTTTTAAACTGCAGCACCTGTTCGACCAGCAATTCCAGCCGCTCAAGGGTAATCAGCCCGTCTTTTTCGCCCATTGCGACCAGCACTTCATGAGCGGCCTTGATGGTACCAGACGCGCCCAAGGCATATTGCCAGCCCTGAATGCGGTATTGCCAGGCCAGCGTTTCCAGCTTCTGCGCGGCGGCTAAACGTGCGCGCTTAAAGTTGGTTTTGCTGATCTCCCCATCAGGGAAGAACAGATGGGCAAAGCTTACGCAGCCCATCCGGCGGCTTTCAGCCAGCAGAGGTTCGAAATCCTCACCAATGACCAGTTCGGTCGAGCCGCCGCCGATGTCGATCACCAGCTTGCGGCCTTTTTCCGGTTGGGTATGCTCGACCCCCATAAAAATCAGACGGGCCTCTTCCTGCCCGGCGATGATTTCGATCGGATAGGGGATCACTTTTTCCGCCTGCTTGAGGAACACTTCGGCATTCACCGCCTGACGCAGGGTGTGGGTCCCCACGATGGTGACGTTATCCGCCGGGAAACCCTGAAGCCGCTCGGCAAACAGCGCCAGGCAGGCCAGCCCCCGTTCCATGGCTTCGTCACTGAGCACGTTGTTGCTGTCCAATCCATCGGCAAGGTGGACCCGTTGTTTTAAACGGCCTAACACCTGTAGAGCGCCGTTAACGACGCGGGCGATCACCATATGGAAACTGTTCGAGCCAAGATCGATGGCAGCGATTTCCTGTGGCTTGTTATTGGTGGCGGTGCTTTTTAGCGGCATAGTTGCTGGCCTAGTTTTCCGGTTGTTCCAGAGCTTTTAAATACTCATAAATGGCCACCTGCGCACGGACCTTACGGCGATTACCGCGCGGTACATACTGGTTGCTCAGTTCTTTATCGATATAGCGGGCCTTGACCGTATCGCTGAACAGCAGCTCCAGAATGTCCAGAACGCGCTGCTTGAGCGCCGGATCCAGCAGCGAGACGGCCACTTCGATACGGTAATCTATATTGCGGGTCATCCAGTCGGCGGACGAGAGGTAAACCCGTTTGTCACCTTTGTTTTCGAATACGTATACCCGATCGTGTTCCAGATAACGGTCGACGATGCTGATAACCTGAATATTGTCGCTAATGCCCGGCAGGTTGGGGATCAGCGAACACATGCCGCGCACCAACAGACGGATTTTCACGCCGGCAGCGGCAGCGGTATATAACCGATCTACCAGCCCTTTATCCACCAGATTATTTATTTTCAACATAATCGCGGCGTTTTCACCGGCCAGGGCGTTGGCAATCTCACGATCGATCAGATCGTACAGCATACGGCGGGAGTTCTGCGGCGAAACCATCAGGTTGTCGAAGGAGACCGGCCGGTACGGATTTTCAATAAAATTGAATACCCGGCGTACTTCGTTAGTGATACGCGAATCGGCGGTCAGCAGCGAGTAGTCGGTGTAGATACGGGCGGTTTTTTCGTTAAAGTTGCCGGTACCAATATGAGCATAGCGCACAATATCTTCGCCTTCACGGCGTGAGATCAGGAATAGTTTGGCGTGGATTTTCAGCCCTGGTGCAGAGAAAATGACGTGCACTCCGGCCTCGGTCAGGCGTTTGGCCCAATGGATGTTGGCCTCTTCGTCGAAGCGTGCCTGCAACTCCACGACCACGGTGACTTTCTTGCCGTTATGCGCCGCATGGATCATCGATTCGATGATGCGCGAGTCTTTGGCTACCCGATAGATATTGATTTTGATCGCCAGCACGCTCGGGTCGAACGACGCTTGGCGCAGCAGTTCCAGCACGTGTTCAAAGGTGTGATACGGATAGTACAGCAGCACGTCTTTTTCGCGGATGGCGTCGAAGCCGTTGCGGAATTTATCGAACCAGATATGCCGCAGGCGTGGTAACGGCCGATTGACCAGATTAGCCTTGCCGACGTTGGGGAAGCTGATGAAATCTTTAAAATTGTGGTAGCGGCCACCGGCGATCACCGAGTCGTAGTTGGAGATCCCCAGCTTGTTGCGCAGCAGTTCCACCATCTCATTGGGCATATCGCGCTGATATACAAAGCGCACCGGTTCGGCGGTCAGGCGCTGTTTCAGGCTCGACGACATCAGTTCCAACAGGCTGGATTCCATTTCGGTCACCAGATCGTATTCCGCATCGCGCGTCATTTTCATCGAATAGGCGTTGAGCGCGTCGTAATCGAAGAAGCCCTTGAAGATGTCGTCCAGGCAATAGCGCAGGATGTTATCCAGCAGGATCATCGGTTTGCGGCGGCGTGGCGCTTCCGGCGGCAGGTTGACGAAACGGGGCACCTTGTCGGAAGGGATCTCCAGTAACGCATAATCGATGCGCGTACCGCGAATGATCTCCACCGCCAGATAGGTGTAATCGTCCTTCAGGAACTGCACCAGATTGGTGTCGTGATTGATCAGGATCGGCGTGATGTGCTGGCGCAGGTGCTGCTTGAAGTACTGCCGCAACCAGATTTGCTGGTTTTCCGACACCTGGCGTTCGTTGATCAGGAAGATCTGGTTGCGCGCCATTTCCAACAACAGATCGTTGTACAGGCCGTCGAACTCCTGATCGGTCTTCAGCACCTTGGCCTGAATTTTTTTCAGCAAATGACGCGAAGCACCACCCGAACCCTGTTCTTCGCTGATCAGGATGCGTCGTTTCAGATCGGCAAAGCGGACCTTATAGAATTCATCCAGGTTATTGGAGTAAATGCCCAGAAATCGCATGCGCTCAATCAGGGGATTGCTCTTATCTGCGGCTTCCTGCAATACGCGTTCATTAAAGGATAACCAGCTTAATTCTTTGTCGATGTAGAGCTTTTCCTGACCCATTGCTACTCCAGTTCGATTTTAGAAAAGGATCGGACTTGATGCCGAATACCGCTTTAGTGTCCTGCGACATTATTGCGAGAGATTGACAACAATGTCCAACATAACTGCGGAGTTATCCCGCCGCGATGCCCGCTGCAATTTGCTCTTCATCTTGCACCTCGCCCGGCAACTTTGTCATGCAAACGTCACAAAACTGACATAAGATGCCCGGTTATCTTTGGGGCACAAGCCCGGCAACGGAACCGACGACAGGCAAATGGCACAGACAACCCTTAACCAACATCCCCGGGATCGCCTGCGCGCGCGCGTTGATCGTGGCGTGCAGGGGGCCGTGACGGTCAGCGGGCTGCTGGTATTGATGACGCTGATGCTGATCTTTGTCTATCTCTTACTTTCGGTATTGCCGCTGTTCAAACCGGCATCGCTAGGTGCTTCACGCACGTTGCCGATGGCCCACACTGCCCCGGCGCTGGCGATCGGGATGGATGTGCAGCAGCGTATTGGCTATCGCATCGATCGCCAAGGGGAAGGGCGTTTTTATTCGTTGCAGTCATCGGACCCTAACCCGGCACCGCAAACGCTATTGGGTCAACCCACATCATTTGCGCAGGCGGTTGGGGAGCGCGATCTGTTTGTGCTGGCGCAGGCGGATGGCAGGCTGATGGTTACCCAGGCCGATTTTGCACCGATGGGGGGGGGCGAACCGCAGTGGCGTTTCCCGCTGGGGCAAGAACCCTTGGCGTTTGATCCCCATGGGCATGCGCTGGCATTGCTAAGTCTGGCGCAAGTCCGCCAGGGGAATTTCCTGCTGGCAGCGGTAACGGACGACAACCGGCTGCTGTTTGGGCGTTTCAACCCAACGCTTCAGGGCCAACCAACGGAAATCCCTTTGGCCGCGGCCCCTCAACAACTGCTGCTAACGCCGGATGGTCGCCAGCTTTATCTGTTAACCGGCAACCAACTGGCTCGCTATCAGATTGAAGGGAAACAGCCGCAGTTGCGTGAGACACGCACCCTTGGGGAACATCCTCCCTATCGCCTGACGGCGTTACCTGGGGGAAGCGCATTGCTAATCCAGTCCAGCGACGGCAGCCTGCGTGAATGGTTTGACGTGGAGAAAAACCAGCGCTATCGGTTGACACCGATCCAGCAATTTATCCATCAGACAACCTCGCAAGAACTGCTGGTGGCCGAGCCGTATCGGCGGGTCTTCGCCACCTTGCAGCCGCAGGGGGAGTTCGCCTTGTTCTCCAGCATCCAGTCCAAACCGTTGCTGAAGGACCAACTGCCTGCCAACGTGCAGCAAATGGCATTTGCCCCGCGTGGCGACGGGCTATTGCTGGAAACCGCCCAAGGCTGGCAGCATTACGCGGTGGATAATCTCTATCCAGACGTAACCTGGCGTTCGCTATGGCAGCGGCTATGGTACGAGAACTACCCTGAACCGGCCTATGTGTGGCAATCCACCTCGGGTGAAGATAGCTACCAGGCCAAATTCAGCCTGATGCCGGTGATCTTCGGCACCTTCAAAGCGGCCGCTTATTCCATGTTATTCGCCATTCCGCTGGCGCTGGCCGGGGCGATTTATACCGCCTGCTTTATGTCGGCGGGGTTACGGCGGGTAGTGAAACCGGCGGTCGAGGTGATGGGCGCGTTGCCAACGGTGGTGATTGGGCTGGTGGCCGGGATCTGGCTGGCACCGATGATCGAACGTTATCTGCTGGCCGTGCTGGCCTTGCCGTTCCTGTTGGCTGGTGCCGTGCTGTTATGCAGTTGGCTGGTCAATCGATTTACGGCGCGGCCCTGGTCGCCAGGTTGGGATTTGCTGCTGCTGTTACCGGTGGTGGTGCTGACCGTTTGGCTGGCGCTTGCCGTTGGGCCATGGCTGGAGCTGAAGCTGTTTGGTGAGCCGCTGCATTTCTGGTTGGGTGAGGACTTCGATCAGCGTAATACGCTGGTGGTGGGTGTGGCGATGGGCTTTGCACTGGTACCGATTATCTTTTCGCTGGCAGAAGATGCGCTGTTCAGCGTTCCCGCCTCGCTTAGCCGGGGTTCATTGGCCCTGGGGGCCACCCAGTGGCAAACCGTATTGCGTGTGGTGTTACCTTCCGCCAGTGCCGGTATCTTCTCGGCGTTGATGATTGGGTTTGGCCGCGCAGTGGGGGAAACCATGATCGTGCTGATGGCCACCGGCAATACGCCGCTGATCGACGGCAGCCTGTTCCAGGGCTTGCGTGCCATGGCGGCCAATATCGCGATTGAAATGCCGGAGGCCGTCACGGGCAGCAGCCATTATCGGGTGCTGTTCCTGACCGCGCTGGTGCTGTTTATCTTTACCTTTGTGTTTAACACGCTGGCGGAGGCGGTGCGTTTACGCCTGCGTAAGCGCTATACGCTGAACCAGGAGACACCATGAGAGGCTGGTTAAAAAGCGGCTCCCCGTGGATTTGGCTGACGGCGGCATCGGTGGCCATCAGCCTGCTGGCACTGATCGGCATTATGTTGCTGTTGGCCGGGCAGGGGACGCGTTATTTCTGGCCCAGCCCGGTTTATCAGTTCGAACTGAACCAGACGGCCGCAGGCCCGGTGACGGTAGTGGGCGAACTGTATCAACGGCAGACAATCTCGCGCCAGCAGCTGCAAGACGCCGGTGTCGCATTGCCTCCGGGGGACGCGCAAAGCTTTATCCGCTATCTGATCAAAGTGGGTAACCGGGAAAGCGAAGGGCAGGATTTCCGAACCTTACTGGCCAGCGATGTCAGTAACATGACCACCCCACGCGATTTATTGGTGCTGGAGCGTAACAGTAATGGCACCGCTTATGGCTACCTGGCAGGTTTGCTGGAAGATGGCCAACCGTTGACCGGTAGCGATCTGAGCCAGGCGTTGCAGCAGCGCTTGCCGCAGATCGCGGCGTTGACCCGGCAGGCGCGCGATATTCAGTTCCGCGATATGGCACGGATTAACGAACAGTTTGAAGACCTGCGCCTGCATGAAAAGAGCCTGCTGCGGGAGAACAAGCTGGATGCGCGTTGGCAAGCCTCTATCCGTGCCGAACGGCTGGAGTTGCAGCGCCAATACCACCTTCTGGCTGGCAAGTTGCAAGGGTTAGAGCGCGATCGCCAGCGTGATGCCTTGCTGCTGCGTGACATGCACGGGCAGGTGCACACCATTGCCCTGAGCCAGGTGCGTGATGCCTGGTATCCCAATGATATGAGCAGCGGGCAGAAGCTGGCACACTGGGCCAAGCAGATCCAAAAATTCCTGACCGACAGCCCGCGGGAAGCCAATACCGAAGGGGGCGTGTTCCCGGCGATCTTTGGCACGGTGCTGATGGTGATCCTGATGTCAATCGTGGTGATGCCGTTTGGCGTGATCGCTGCCGTCTATCTGCACGAGTATGCTGGCAATAATCTGCTGACACGGCTGATCCGTATCTCCGTGGTGAATCTGGCGGGGGTACCGTCGATCGTCTACGGCGTATTCGGTTTGGGGTTCTTCGTTTATATGGTAGGGGGCTCGCTTGACCGGATGTTTTACGCCGATTCCTTGCCCAATCCGACCTTCGGAACACCGGGCGTGCTGTGGGCCGCATTGACCTTGGCCTTGCTGACCTTACCGGTGGTGATTGTCGCTACCGAAGAAGGGCTGTCGCGTATTCCCGTTTCGCTGCGTCAGGGCTCGTTGGCGCTGGGGGCTACCAGGGCAGAAACGCTCTGGCGCATCGTCTTGCCGATGGCGGCGCCGGCCATGATGACCGGGCTGATCCTGGCCGTGGCGAGAGCGGCGGGGGAAACGGCACCGCTGATGCTGGTCGGCGTGGTGAAGTCCGTCCCGGTACTGCCGGTGGACGATATTTTCCCATATCTGCACCTGGAGCGTAAATTCATGCACCTGAGCTTCCAGATCTACGATATGGCGTTCCAGAGTCCCAGCGTAGAAGCGGCTCGGCCGCTGGTGTTTGCCACGGCATTCCTGTTGGTGCTGATCGTCGTTGGGCTGAACCTGACGGCAATGGCTATCCGGCATTCGTTAAGGGAGAGGTATAAAGCATGGTCGCAGTAACACGATGGGATCTTTTAGGGAGTGCCAAATGAGTCTGATAACGCCGGGTAGTTTACCCCGGTTGGATGTCCAGCATCTGGCCGATGAGGATACCGCGCTGGCGGTCAATGGCCTCAATCTGTTTTATGGTGACAAGCAGGTGCTGCACAATATTTCCCTGCGCATTCCCAAACATCGGGTGACGGCGCTGATTGGCCCGTCTGGCTGCGGCAAATCTACGCTGTTGCGCTGCTTTAACCGAATGAACGATCTGGTAGATCGCTGCCGGATCGACGGCGAGTTACAGCTTAACGGTGAAAACATTTCCGGCCCGCAGATTGACGTGGCCGCTTTACGGCGGAGGGTGGGGATGGTGTTCCAGCGACCCAACCCGTTCCCGAAATCGATCTATGAAAACGTGGTTTACGGCCTGCGTTTACAGGGCGTTCGTGACAGGCGCATTCTGGATGAAGCCGTGGAGCGATCTTTGCGAGCCGCTGCGCTGTGGCATGAGGTGAAAGATCGGCTACGGGAAAATGCGTTTCGCCTTTCCAGCGGCCAACAGCAGCGGTTGGTGATTGCCCGGGCCATCGCGGTGGAGCCAGAAGTGTTGCTGCTCGACGAACCGACCTCTGCACTGGATCCGATCTCCACCTTGACCATCGAGGAGTTGATTTCGGTGCTGAAACAGCGCTACAGCGTGGTGCTGGTCACCCATAATATGCAGCAGGCGGCGCGGGTTTCCGACTACACGGCGTTTATCCACCAGGGGACGCTGGTGGAATATAATGATACCGATGCGATTTTTACTTCGCCACGCCAACGCCGTACAGAGGATTATATTACTGGCCGCTATGGTTGACGGGCGAGCGGCTTAATTGGCTTGCTGGCTCGGCTGTGCGGCCTGCTGCTCAGGTTCTACCTTCTTCAACGCGGTCACTTTTGCCTGAGCGGGTTGGGCCTGAGGGGCCGTTTTTTGCATCAGTTGTGACTGGCCAATAAACAGGCCACCTTTCTCGATGGAGATTTCGTCGGCGAAGATATCCCCGTGCATGCTGCCTTTAGGCTGGATGCACAGTGAATTGGCGAAGCAACGGCCTTCAACCGGGCCATTAATCATGATCTGCTGGGCGCGGATCTCACCTTTGACATAGCCGCTGGTTTCAATACGCACCATATGGCTGCAAATGATATTTCCCTCAACCCGGCCTTCGACAATGATATTGCCGTCGCCTTCGATCACGCCGGTGAACAGCGCACCATTGGAGATAAAGGTGTCTTTCTTGGCGCGGATGGGCTTGATCGCGTCAAGGACATCGCTTGATGGGGTCGGTTCGGCGTGGGCAGAGGCTTGCGGTGCAGGCTGATCGATCAACTCCTGCGCTTTTTCCGCCGCAGCCGATTTATTTTTTTTATTGAATGACAACATTTTATTCATCCTTGTAATTTTGTAGATAAACGCCAGCGTTGCCAGCAGCGCCAAGATCAAGGCGGCCAGCAGCGCGCGTTTTAAGTCGATCCCGGTGAAGCTGATCCCTGTCAGCCAGAGAACGATGGACAAAGCCCATAATCCCCATACACACCATAATAAATTGTAATTACGCATGTTTTCAGGCCGTTTGAAGTCCATTCCAGGCGAAAGCGCGAGATGCCAGAGGTTCTCTGCCGGCAACCAGCATGACGGTTCCTGTAGGGCTATCCCTAGTGGCAGGGATGATACCTAATTATGCGAGTTAATTCACCACTCCGTTGGCCGAACAAGGATCATCTTAATCGGCGTAAACAAACCATTAACTGTATGGCAATCGGCAATGAATGGATTTTTTGCATGGATTAGCGCAAGCCGACACAACCTGTCAAACAACTCAACGACATTAACCTGACAACCGGCGTAAGATGGCTGGTCACTCACACCTGGAGGTTGTATGTCTTTGTCGATTTATGCCCATTGTCCATCGCAGTTTGTCCGTGGTTTGCAGATCCTGTCAGCGTTGCTGAAAAAAGGTGAACAGTTCTTGCAAGAGAAGCAGCAGGCGGAAAGCGTGCTGTTAGAAGCGCGACTGGCACCGGATATGTTCGCTCTGCTGCGGCAGGTACAGATTACCAGCGATGCTGCCAAAGGTGCCGTGGCCCGATTGGCCGGGCAGGAAGTGCCCTCTATGCCGGATAACGAAGCCAGCTTTGCCGATCTTTACCAGCGCATTGAGAAAACGATTGCCTATGTGCAGGGTTTCCAGGCGGCCGATTTTGCCGAGGCCGATGGCCGCAACATTGAGATTAAAAGCAAGACGCGTGATTTCCACTTCACCGCACAAGATTTCCTGCTGACTTTCGCCATTCCCAACTTTTATTTCCATCTGACTACCGCTTACAACATCCTGCGTAATCAGGGCGTGGAAGTGGGTAAATGGGATTATCTGGGCGCCAGGTAATTGTGGTTTTCGGGGAGAAGCCTATCTCCCCGGTTTGCGGTTATTTAACCAGAGGCTTATCGCTAGCCAGAGCCGTCTTGAACTTCGCCAGATACTGCGGCTGGAAGATACACATGCGCAGCACGGTGCGGTATGCGCCGCTAACGAAGAATTCGTCAATCAGCTCACCTTCCACTTCAAAGCCCAGCTTGCTGTAAATATGGATCGCCTTCGGGTTCTCTTTGTCGACGATCAGATACAGCTTATAGAGGTTAAGCACGGAGAAGCCATAGTCCATCGCCAGCTTGGCAGCGGTGCTGGCATAGCCTTTGCCCTGATGCGCGGGGTCGATGATGATCTGGAATTCGGCGCGGCGGTGAATATGGTCGATCTCTACCAGTTCAACCAGCCCGACCTTGGCCCCTTCATGCTCGATGATAAAGCGCCGCTCGCTCTGGTCGTGAATGTGTTTATCGTACAGGTCGGAAAGCTCAACAAAGGCTTCATAAGGCTCTTCGAACCAGTAGCGCATTACGCTGGCGTTGTTATCCATCTGGTGAACAAACGCCAGATCTTCCCGCTCCAGCGGGCGCAGCCTGACGTTGGTGGTGCTCGACATACCGTCTCCTCAATGTCATTAATCTGGCCAAAGTATAACCCCAGCCGCTGATGCAAGGCGAAAAAAAACGGCACCGCGAAGGGTACCGTTTAGATTGCAGCTAGTTGCAGGTTAGTCGGCTGCATAACCTTGTGCTGGCAA
The DNA here is from genome assembly GCF_051654945.1 of Serratia sp. (in: enterobacteria). Taxonomy (GTDB): domain Bacteria; phylum Pseudomonadota; class Gammaproteobacteria; order Enterobacterales; family Enterobacteriaceae; genus Chania. Next base: position 380,200 of record NZ_JBOFZA010000118.1, on the reverse strand, counting down.
GCGTACACCATCCAACCAGGCAGCGTTGTCACGCATCGCCAATCGCCCTTCGATAAACCAGCTCACTACCAGGGGGTAAATGGTGTGTTCCTGGGTCTGCACCCGCTCAATCACCTCGTCTTCCTCGTCACCGGGGAAGATTGGCACCTTGGCTTGCAGGATCACCGGGCCACCGTCGAGCTGCTCCGTCACGAAGTGCACCGAAGTACCATGCTCGGCGTCGCCGTTGTCGATAGCCTGACGATGGGTATGCAGCCCTGGATATTTCGGCAGCAGGGAAGGGTGGATATTCAACAGGCGTCCGGCATAGTGCTGCACAAACGCGTTGCTGAGAATACGCATATAACCGGCCAACACCACCAAATCGGGCTGATACTGGTCGATGGCCTGCGCCAGCGCAGCGTCAAAGGCTTCACGATCGGCAAAGGCTTTGGCATCCAGCGCCTGAGCGGCAATGCCAGCTTCCTCGGCACGCTGCAAGCCGTAAGCCTGTGCGTTATTGCTGATTACCGCCACGAGAGTGGCGGCGATCCGGCCCTGTTGGCAGGCATCGATCAGCGCCTGGAGATTACTCCCCTGGCCGGAGACCAACACCACAATCTTTTTCATCACTGAATGACCACTTGTTGTTCGTCAGAAGAAGCGGTCAGTTTACCAATCTGCCAGGCTTTTTCACCTGCGGCAGTTAATATTGCGATGGCTTTTTCTACCGATTCTTGCGGCAGCGCGATCACCATACCAACACCACAGTTAAAGGTGCGGTACATTTCATGGCTGCTCACGTTGCCTGCCTGCTGCAACCAACCAAATACGGCAGGCCATTGCCAGCTTGATTCGTCAATCACCGCCTGCATGCCTTCTGGCAGTACGCGTGGGATGTTTTCCCAGAAGCCGCCACCGGTCAGGTGAGCAATAGCGTGCACGTCCACTTTCTCAATCAATTCCAGCACGGATTTAACGTAAATCCTGGTTGGCTCGAGCAGGTGGTCCGCCAACGGCTTGCCATCCAGGTCAGTGGTAGCAGGATCGGTCTTGCTCACTTCCAGGATCTTGCGTACCAACGAATAACCGTTGGAGTGTGGGCCTGAAGCGCCCAGAGCGATCAGTGCGTCGCCAGACTGAACTTTGCTGCCGTCGATGATTTCGGATTTCTCAACCACGCCCACACAGAAACCGGCGACGTCGTAGTCTTCACCGTGGTACATGCCAGGCATTTCGGCGGTTTCACCACCGACTAACGCACAGCCGGATTGCTTACAGCCTTCGGCGATCCCGGTGATCACGCTGGAGGCGGTATCCACATCCAGCTTGCCGGTAGCAAAGTAATCCAGGAAGAACAGCGGCTCTGCGCCCTGAACCACCAGATCGTTAACACACATCGCCACCAGATCGATACCGATGGTGTCATGGCGTTTCAAATCCATCGCCAGACGCAGCTTGGTGCCCACGCCATCGGTGCCGGAAACCAGTATCGGCTCGCGGTATTTCTGCGGCAACGCGCACAGGGCGCCAAAACCGCCCAGCCCACCCATCACTTCCGGGCGGCGGGTCTGTTTCACTACACCTTTGATGCGGTCTACCAATGCGTTGCCAGCATCGATATCGACACCTGCGTCTTTATAGCTGAGAGAGGTTTTGTCGGTCACTGCGCGATCCCCACGACGGTTTGCGGTTTGAGAACGGTGCTTCCGGCGGTGGTGCCGGAACCAGGCGCGGCAATTCTAACAGCGCAAGCAAACGTTTGCGAGAACCATGTGAGCCCGCTCGAACTTTTCGTCTTCTATACTGTTGATCAATCTTTTGTTGATCTCGATCCGGCTATTGGTAGTGGCGCGAAGCGCAAAAGGCGGTATAATCCGGCGATTTTTTTGGCCGCAACCACCTTAATAGGAGAAAAATGATGAAGATCGTTGAGGTGAAACACCCGCTGGTGAAACACAAGCTTGGCCTGATGCGTGAACACGATATCAGCACCAAACGCTTTCGTGAGCTGGCTTCTGAAGTGGGTAGTTTGCTGACCTATGAAGCGACAGCCGATCTAGTGACAGAGAAAGTCACCATCGAAGGCTGGTGTGGGCCGGTTGAAGTTGAGCAGATTAAAGGGAAAAAAATTACCGTAGTGCCAATCCTGCGTGCCGGTCTGGGCATGATGGAAGGGGTGCTGGAGCATGTCCCAAGCGCTCGTATCAGCGTGGTTGGGGTTTATCGCGACGAAGAAACCCTGGAGCCGGTACCGTACTTCCAGAAACTGGTTTCCAACATCGACGAGCGTATGGCGCTGGTAGTTGACCCAATGCTGGCTACCGGTGGTTCGATGATCGCCACCATCGACCTGTTGAAGAAGGCCGGTTGCAGCAGCATCAAGGTGCTGGTGCTGGTTGCTGCTCCTGAAGGGATCGCCGCGCTGGAGAAAGCGCATCCGGATGTTGAGCTGTATACCGCCTCGATCGACCAGTGTCTGAATGACAAAGGGTACATCGTGCCTGGCCTGGGTGATGCAGGCGACAAGATATTTGGTACCAAATAATAAATAAGCCGACCAGAGAGTCGGCTTTTTAATGCTCGTCGTCTTTCAAGCTACAGCGTTGTTGTCTGCGGGCGCTAACCCCAGTCACTTATTATAAATAAGCTCCTGGGGATTAACGCCCTTGCCGCCTAGCTGTAACTTGAAATCCATAGAGCATTCATAGTTAAACCAACACAACTGATACTAACTCAGAGGAAAAACACTCCATGACCCGTCGCGCCATCGGCGTTAGTGAACGCCCGCCGCTGCTCCAGACCATCCCGCTCAGCTTCCAGCATTTGTTTGCCATGTTTGGGGCCACCGTGCTGGTCCCCATCCTGTTCAAGATCAATCCGGCAACGGTGCTGCTGTTCAACGGCGTGGGGACATTGCTGTATCTGTTTATCTGTAAGGGCAAGATACCAGCCTATCTGGGGTCCAGTTTTGCGTTTATTTCACCGGTGTTGCTGCTGTTACCGCTGGGGTATGAGGTCGCATTGGGTGGGTTTATCATGTGCGGGGTGTTGTTCTGTCTGGTGGCGTTGATCGTCAAGAAGGCCGGTACCGGCTGGCTGGACGTGATGTTCCCGCCTGCGGCGATGGGCGCAATCGTTGCCGTCATCGGTTTGGAGCTGGCAGGTGTGGCGGCTAATATGGCCGGGCTTTTACCGGCGGAAGGCACCTCCGCGGATAGCACCACCATCACCATTTCGCTGGTCACGCTGGGGGTAACCGTCTTGGGTTCGGTGCTGTTCCGTGGTTTCCTGGCGATTATCCCGATCCTGATTGGCGTATTGGTGGGTTATGCGCTGTCGTTCTTTATGGGCGTAGTCGATCTGACGCCAATCCGTGATGCGCACTGGTTTGCCTTGCCGACATTCTACACGCCACGCTTTGAGTGGTTTGCCATCTTCACTATTCTGCCTGCGGCATTGGTGGTGATTGCCGAGCACGTTGGCCATCTGGTGGTCACGGCGAACATCGTTAAAAAAGACCTGCTGCGCGATCCGGGCCTGCACCGCTCAATGTTTGCCAACGGGATCTCGACCGTGATTTCCGGCTTCTTCGGCTCCACGCCTAACACGACCTATGGTGAAAACATCGGCGTTATGGCCATCACCAAGGTTTACAGTACCTGGGTGATCGGCGGGGCGGCTATTCTGGCCATTCTGCTTTCCTGCGTCGGCAAGCTGGCGGCGGCGATCCAGGTGGTACCGGTGCCGGTGATGGGTGGCGTTTCCCTGCTGCTGTACGGTGTGATTGGCGCTTCGGGTATTCGCGTATTGATCGAATCCAAGGTGGATTATAACAAGGCACAAAACCTGATCCTGACCTCGGTGATCCTGATTATCGGCGTTAGCGGTGCGAAAGTGCATATCGGCGCGGCGGAATTGAAAGGGATGGCGCTGGCGACCATCGTCGGGATCGGCCTGAGCCTGCTGTTCAAACTGATTAGCCTGTACCGCAAAGAGGAAGAAGTGATCGACGTGCCGGAAGAGCGCCTTGATCATAAGTAAAATATAGGGAACGCCAGCACTCTCTACGCGGAGTCGCTGGCGCTGTAAAACAGGGCTGTAACTCGCTATCAGAGTCGATTACAATAGAACAGCGGGGTATCGGTAAGAGAGAAGAAATACCCATTGCCCGCCTTAAGTATGGTGAAACTTGATAGGTTGCCGACTTTATACAATATCTCAGGAACCAGCTTTTTTTCCATCTCCTCAGAAATGCTGTCTCTAGGGTCTTTATTAATATAAAGCGTTTTAAAGAAATACAATTTATCATTGCTGACTTGATAGTTCACAAGGATATCGCGCCTGAGATAATAGGTTTTTTTTTCATAGTAAATAATTGACGTAAATGAAATTCGACCCTTTCCCTCCCCTGCATTATTGATTTTTTCTAAATGGATGGCTATGTACCGGTTGACCGTTTTTCCAGGCGCAGGAAAGTGCCACTTATAATAAGTTTCCGCTTCGCAGGATAGACCGCTATTGCTATCTTTTAACATGACTATACACAGGGTTATTAAGGCTGTTATACAAATCAAGATAGGCAGTAGAGATATTTCTTTATTGTTCATAACCGCTCCAATGAAATGATTTGCACTTGTTTTTTGTATTCCAAATAATTCTGTTATCGCATAGAATAATGGACTCCATTCTGCTTTTTTTATTCCCGGAGTAATAGAGAAACTGTTTCTTTGGACTATCGCACTTCATCCCTAGATTGATGACTTTTGATTTTACATCTGATAATTTAAGGCTGTCAGGATATCGATAAATTACACAGTTCTGATATTGGCCTAAATAAGAATACTTCCCGCTGTATGGGCTATGAAATCGGTAGAGGTAGAGAAGCAGCGCAGTTAAACTGAGGATGAAAGATATATAATAAATTACCTTGTTAAAGGTAAGCGTTGGATTGCCGTTTTTAGCTGGAAAATTCGCTGTTAAGTGTATTGTTGAGCAATTGGGTAGGGGAGTCACATCGCGATTACATTCATGATGTTCTGGGATGTTATCCAGCAGGTCAATAGTAAATATTTCTGGGATATTTATCCCTAAACGAGGGATGGTTCTGATCATGGCCTTATCTGCCCCGAGTTCGCTTAAGCATTTCCTTAATATGTAAATGTGTTGATAAAGTGTATTTGAACCAACAATAATACCTTTTACGCCCCAAATATACTCAGAGAGGTTATCTTGCGAGACCACTTTGTGCTTAGCTTCAATAAGGATCTGTAAGCATTGCGCACCAGCCTTAGAGAGCTTTATCTTTCTTGCCGGGTCATCAATCTTGGAGATTTCTCTACTGTGACCATCATAAATAATTTTATTATCTATTAAGTAGTTATTAGACATTACAATCTCCAAATAAATAAAAACACAATAAATGAAAGTTCCTAATCGATGTTATTGTTTTTTATTTGTAGATGGGTTGATTGATGTCAATTTGCAACATAAAAATGCCGCCATACTGGCGGCATTAAAGGTGGTGATTATCAGTCGTATTTAGTTGGTGGATATGGGTAGCTTGCTAATAATAATTTATTGTAAATACAACTTTGCTGTCAGCTTTTCCCTGAGTTACCTTGTTTTCTGTCTTGATATATCTAGCAACCAAAGGAATAGTAAGGCTGGTGTTGGCATTATTGCTCACGCTGAGCCGTTGCTCATTGCTGAGGTTGAACAGGGTGTTGGTAGTCTTATTTCCTGAAGCAAGCTGTATGCCTACACCGTTGGCAGTATTGATCGATGGCTCTAGTTTTATAATGCCATTTGCCGCGTTGATGTTGCCATATAACGCAGAAAGTTTCAGCCCAATAGCATTACCGGTATATTTGAGTCCCGAAATTGCACCGGTTAAATGCACCGTATTAAAGGCATTATCGATATAACCGTAGAACCTTGGGCAGTTGGTCATCTTGATTGAGGCATCACGCCATTCGCTGGAGCCTTTTGCCATCATGTCAAAGATATCCCATGAGCCGAGATCGACAGAATAATCCGGTACGCTACAGGTTTGAGAGATGATCCTTAAGCTGCCACTAAAATTCACGGTGTAAGGCTTCCATGAAAAAAGTACGCTACTGCCGTTGGCAACGGTGTAATCGTTACGGATGGTAGCGGTGGGTAAGGAGCTGCCATTCAACGTGCCTGGTGTGATATTACCGGTTTTTATCAGTAGCATCGTGATGGTGGTCCAAACCTGTATATCTCCAATGCTGGCTCGGGTTTCACTATACCATTGAAAGGCGGAGGCATTCAGGCCCGTGTTGCCTCTGGCAATCACCACGCCAACGCCCGGGATATTGGTATTGTAAATTTTCCCGGAATAAGTTCCGCCTTGCCAGCTGGAAAGCGACTGTGGCATTTTAGTGAGGTAAATATATTGTCTGTCCGTATGCGGGCCGGTGCCATCACAAAGGCCATGGGGCGCTTTGGCATAATCCTTGGTTGAAGTAATATTCTGTCGATAAATGATGGTGCCGAGTGGGAGTTCGTTGCCCACGGTGATATTACCGCCCTGTAATGGGAACGCATCGGTTCTGACTGGCACATTTATCTTACAGGTTAGTGCCAAACCCGCTGAGCTGTAGGCAACTAGCACGACAAATAAGGCGTGTAAGCTTCGCTTAATCAAAGTGGTCCGAATGCTTTCAAGCCACCCGTTGGTAAATCTGTTCATTATTACTCCTCCCGGCAGATTGAATCAAAGCGGATAATGTTTTTAATGGTCGAGCCTTTCGGTTTAGGCGGTAAAATATAATTCAACTGGCAGTATTGGCCCTGCTGTTCGCCCCATTTGACAGTGAGTTGGTCCCGTTGCTTCTCTACCCGAGCATAGATTTGCCCCATCTGCCCAACACTGCCGATATTGTTTTTCAAGCTGTCGAACACTTCGGCCCCGAACGGCACTGCCTCGCCATTAGCTCGTTGAGCCATGATCAATAACGGTGTTCCTTGTTGGGTTTTGAACGTCACTTTGCTTACTGCACCAGCGTGGGGGGCAACTTTGTCACTGGTGTTTTCTAGCTCGACCTCATATGGCATGCCTTTCGGATCTATGGTGATTTCATTCATCTCGTACGGGTTCAGATAAGGCACGGCAGCGTGTCCCCATGGATCGATGCGCACTCCGGAATAGCCGCCCACTTTGGCACCGGTCGCCCCTTTGGCTTCAACCACGGCGAAGGTATCGCCGGTATAAGGTGTCATGACGACACCTTGCGGCCAGGCGATCATCGTGCCACTCAGCCCAGCAGACGCATTCTGGTAATTTTTACCCGCACCGTAAGTGGCTGTCATATGGGTGTAAGCCGAGCGGTAGCCAGCGTTGAGCGCCATGCTGCTCCCACCGCCCTGGTTATAATGCATCGCGCTGGCACCATAGTTATATTGGTAGTCTTCCCCTGCGCTGCCAGAAATGCCGACCTGCTGGCCACTTTGCCCCGTGGTGCTGTGATTCAGGCTGGCGGTCAGCGATGGCAGATTGGCATTTTCTTTACGTCCTAATGGCATGCTGAGGTTCAGCAGCCAGTTGGTTTCCATCTCGCCATGCATACCGCGTACGCGCCCGGCACTCAGGCTATAACTGATATCGCGATACTCATTGCTGTAGCCCAACTGATATTGAAGGTCGGTATTACCCTGATTCCAGTAATCCTGGGTATAGCCGGTGACATACATTTGCCCCCACCCGGCGGGTAACCCCTGATTCATGGTGATATTAAAGCGGTTACGAGGTCGCCAGATATTGTCGGCCGACTGGCCGTGCTGCTCGGCATCGATCGCCCGCATGGCAGTCATATAGTCGTAATAGCCGGAGGTTGAATAGCGATAGGCCGCGATGGTCAGGTTGCTGTTGGTGGCTGGCAGGAACTTGCTGTAGCTCAGCTGGAAGCTCTGCCCACTGTTCATCCGCTCTTTGGTGCTTTCCAGGTGTACTCGTGCCTGGCTGACGTCGGCGGAGAAGGCACCGATTGTGGTGCTCAATGCTGCCCCTAATTGCAACGCATAATAATCATTACTTGCTTGCAGGCCGCCATAACCGGTCAAGGTATTAGTCAGCCCGCGCTGGTAAGTGGCCTGTACCAGCGTAGGGTTTGAAGACAGTGAGATATCATTGAGTTTACCTGCCACCACGTCATAGTGGTGAGTTCCAGGGCGAAGCAGCTGGGCGACCGACGCATAAGGAACCTGGAAGTTCTGCACGCTGCCGTCTGCTTCCTTCACCGTAACGTCCAGATTGCCGCCAAAGCCGGTCGGGTACAGGTCGTCGATCACGAAGGCACCTGGCGATACTGTGGTTTCATAAATCACCAGACTGTTCTGCCGCACGGTGACCCGAGCATTGGTCCGCGCGATCCCGCGAATGTTGGGGGCATATCCACGCAGGGAAGGGGCCAGCATGCGGTCATCGTTGACCAGTTCGATCCCGCGGAATGGCAAGGTATCAAACACCTGCCCTTTAGTACTGGTTTCCCCTAGGCGCACACGGCCCAGGATGGCCGGGATATCCCGTTCCACATAGTTATTGATCGACTGATATTGCCCGCCGATTTTCTCCTGCCAGTTGTAGTTGCCGTCGTGGCGGAAGTACCAGGCACCGATGTTGATGCCAGCATTAATCCCGGCATAAACGGAATTGCTGCTTTCCCCGCGTGAGTGCGTGGTATAGACGCTGGTGTTATATCCTAACAACAATGCGGGAATGCCTTTATCCCACAGTTCCGGGCTGACGTAGCCGCGCGCACTGTTTTGCATCATTGCCTGAGGGATGCTGATATCCAGGCGTTGCAACCCGGAGTCGAATGCAACCTGCGCCTGTGGGATCAGCTGTGTGAGCGGATAGCAACGTTGTTCGCTGCGAAGTGCTTCGGCAAAAGGGGCTGGCAATTGGCCGTAGTTAAAATTGATTTTTTTCAGGATGGCCGGCGACAGGCAAGGCAAGACCTGTTTATCCGCCTGTTCGACAAACAACACCTTTTCGTGCGTCGCCAATTCGCCATTAACAAAGATATCGGCCGGGTAGATGCCCGGTGAAGCGGCCGCGCCGTGTTCAAAGCGGGATAAATCAACCGCGTCTGCCTCAGACGAGCTTAGAAATATCGGGTCGAAACGCACACCTGTTCCCGTAGGAGCATCATTGCGCAATATCGCTGGCGTATCTTCTGTGGCCTGGGCCGCAGGCATCACGGCCAACATTACCATGGTAGCCAACAGAGAGTAATGGAAAGGATGACGCATATAAATAAACAACCCTGTTTATATTTATCCCAGAGAAAACGACGGATTAAAGAACAGCCTTCACTGTTTTAACCGCCCCCCAGTCGTTGACGTATTCGTAAGAGATTGCGGTTCCCGCAGGTAAAGTGCGTGCGTCTTTCAGTGTGAAATGCTGAACTCCGCCAGGAGGCACCATTTCGCCCTCTGCAGAGAGCGTATTGCTTCCTTGATGCACCACCACCGAGACCAATGAAACGTAATAGGGTGAGGCATTGGCTGCCTGAAGTTTCCCGTTGCTAAAGGACCAGACCAACTTATTGGCGGCTTCGGCCGCTTTGGTGCTGTCGGCAATAGCCGCTGGGCGGTAGAAGATCTTTATACGGGTACGAAAGGCGACCTGTAGGCGATTGGGAGAAATATTGTCTTTCACCGGCGGAATTTCCAATACGTTCAACCAATACACGGATTCTTTATTTTCAGGTAGCGTAGGAGATGCGGTATAACTCAGTCGCAGCGTCTGGCTTTTATTGGGATCGATGCGGTTAATGGGCGGCGTCAGAATAAAGGGCACGCGGATCTTTTCTGGCTTGGCGTCAGAGTCGCCGGTATCAATCCAGCTTTGTACCAACATAGGAGCCTGACCGACATTAGATAATTTAACGGTCACTTCCTTGTCATTCCCTGGATAAACCACACGGGTCCCGTTGACCACAATACTGGCTGAACCAGGCAGCGGGGAAATCAATAAGAAGCACAAGACGGCCCAGAGTGTTAACGGGAATGATTTGGTGAACATAAATACGCTATCCTTGAACAATGAACAGGGAGGTTGCCCTCCCTGATAAATCAAATAATTATTTGTATTGCAGGTTATATACTACGCTGCTGGTTACGGTACCTGGCGTGGTTTGACCCTTGGCGTAATATTGAACGGCGTACGGCAACAGCGCGGTGCCGTTAGCCTGATCGATATCGATATAAGTCATATCGTTGACCTGGTTGGTGCTACCGATATCGATAACTTTATAGTTGCCGGAAACATCCAGTAACTGCAGATCAACCTGGGTGGCGCTACCGCCCACGTTTTTCAGACGCCCAGTGCTCAGGTCTACCGTATTACCCGGTTGGAAGAATGCAGAAACCTTAGAGTGGCCACCCGCAGTACCGATCACACATTTGGAGATGTTCATCTTGAAAGATGCACGACCAGTGGTGTCACCTGCGCTGGTCAGTTCGGTTACGCTTACGGTAGGCAGAATGATGGTGGCATCAGCGCCTTGACCTTCGATGTCTACGTCACAGGTGCTGTCAGTCAGCAGGCCATTAAAAGTAATGGTGCCGGTTGAAGCAGCCTGTACAGAAGTAGCCAAACCCAGTGCAGCCAGCAGAGAAAGACTAACAATTGTTTTTTTCATCTTTAAAACGTCCTTTATAGATCGAGTATTGTTACCATCATGGTAATACTTGGTGTGTAAGTAGATTGCAGCGAAAGTCATCAGCTGATTTATTCGTTGCGTCTGCTTTTTTAAACGTAAAACTACGTTCAAATCTGCCGCTCGTTAATGCAGTGGCATTAACGAGCGATAAAACTTAAAAACGATCGGCACCCTATTTTTAGTGCAGTCCGAGGATTTTTACTTTCATCATTAACTCTTGATTACTGGACACGCCTAGCCGTTTCATCGAATTGCGCTTATGGGTGCTGATCGTTTTAACGCTTTTATGAGTTAACTGCGCAACCCGGTGTGGGCTATAGCCCATCGATAAATGTCGTACTGTCTCAATTTCCATAGTGGATAAATGGAGTTGCGGGTTTCTGTGTATATCAAAGCGGCCCGTTAACAATAGTATCGCTATTTTCTTTGGTAGTTCTTTTTTAAATCTGGCGATCGATATGTCCAGGCCAAACAGGCAAACGGTCCAGTCGATAGGGGTACCTTGTAACAAACGCTGACAGCGCTCTGAGCAAAAAACGATGCTAGGTACCCTGGGGGTCGGGCGGTTAACAAAAGGCAGCACATCGGTCAGGCACTTCTGGCTTATTATCCATATGTCGATTTGAGGTATCACCTGCTTTTGCTCGAAAGGTATGCGTAATTGAATATCGGCCAAGATGCTCTCTATGCCATGTTTAAAAAATGAATCAACCCCATAAATATTAATTGTTGGCATATACTTCATTTCTTCCTCAAAGATGCAACTCTAGCAGTGAACACAATACGAACCAGGATTAACATTAATTCGGTTTAATGCTTTTTACTGCAAGGGGACAATCGGGTTGTTGGCAGAATCTACTTTTTCAGGTCATGTTTTAATAGTAAAGAGGCTTTATATCGACACTTGAAATACTGATGCCTTTGCTTCTTGACGTGATGATTATGTCTTCGGGGATACCTAATAATGCCAGTTTTAACTTGAGCTCTTTAAGTTCTTGCCACAGGAATTGGTTGGAAGATGAATAGTTCATTTTACCAATCACTTCGATCAGCAATTCCTGGCGGCTGACGAACTTGTTGCTGGCGTGTTTGAGTAAATAGGTCAGTATTGCCATCGTCACTTCTTTTAAAGAGACAATTGCACAGGAGAAGTTGGCACTAGGTTTATCCGCACTGAGGCGAACAATCCTGTTATGCTGAACATCGATTTGCAGGTCTGGTTCAACCCAGAAACCAAATAGTTTTTTCCTATCCATATCCTAAAACTCCTGTTATTAGGCAAGGTGTCCTATCCGTTGGTAAGACAATTCTAGGGTTATAGGCATATAAAACAATACGCCTGATACCCCGATCTTATTGTTGCTAAAACGTAACTAAATAGAGCTTTTAACTAGAAAAGTACAAAATTTCATAATAAAAATCCATATAACGATGATTGGCTAAGTTCTGCACCAGGGTTGATCAGGATTTCTTGATCAGCATAAACAGTTTAAAAATTACATTTTATAGCGTAACTGACTGCTGAAATGCTTTAAATTTAATTAATTCAATTAGATATGCTCCGGTATGCAACTGAGTTAATTCTTATCTCTAGCCAGTGATTTTGGCAGATTTATGCCCGTTTTGATCCTTGGTTTACCAGAGGGTACTTTGCTACATCATGAGCTGGCTCCCCGTTTGCCGGACCCATACTAAGAAAATTCCAGCGGGATAAAACTCAAAGTTTATCTTTTGATCTCAATTAGATGAGGTAGCTATAAACGGCATGCGGTCGCTGTAAGGATTGTGTTGTTTTTTCGTTTAATTACTTGTTTTTGAATGCGCTATTGAGCTGAGATCAATAGCACTGCGTTAACAAGAAAAATCTTAATGAGAGATTAATGTTCACATTTAGATGCAGTGCGATAAATTTCTGACCAAATGCAATCAGTGAGCCTGGCCAGGTATCATTTATGCAGCGGTATCAGCAGTTTTTTGGGAGCGCTCAGGAAGGATGTCGCAGGGTGATATTCCCCCCTTCAGGAAAGGAGGGAATAGCGGTAGTGCGAAGCGTTATTAATTGGCCGGTTGGGCTGGCTGTTCTGTTTTGCCGTCTGCCTGTTGAGTTTTATCGTCCATGCTATTCTTGAGCTCTTCGGTCTTGGCCTTGGCCTGCTGCGCCAGATCGTTGGCACCGTTGATTGCATCGGCTTTGATGTTCTTGGCCTGATCGATCAGTTGCTGGCTCTGTTTATCCGCATCCTGTTTGATCGCTGCGGCCTTGGCTTTGGCCTCAGCAGTGAGCGCATCCGCCTGTTTAGCGGCGTCATCCTTAATGGCAGAGGCCTGATCTTTGAGCTGATCCGTCTGAGCCGAGGCGGCCTGCTTGATTTGCTCCGCTTTGGCTTTGGCATCGTCAGTCAGTTGATCTGCTTTCTTTTCCGCCGCGTCTTTCATCTGTTCGGCACTGTCTTTGGCCTTATCCAGATGGGAATCGACCTTGGCATCATCGCAGCCCACCAGCAGTAAACCTACCATTGAGGCCAATAGCACTTTATTCCACGATTTCACGGTCTAGCTCCTTACGGTTATCTTGAGATTGCGAGATTCATCTTAGAGCAACTTTGCCGTACAAGCCAAATTTGACCAGCGTATCGCGTTGTTCTCATGGCAGTTCAACAGTGGCCGTTTTCTGTGTTAGACTGGGCGCGTTTTCCTGCCAGTTTTGGTTGAGGTGCTTTTCTGAATACGCCGGCACAGCTTTCACTGCCACTTTATCTACCCGATGATGAAACTTTTGCCAGTTTTTATCCGGGTGAGAACCCATCCTTATTAGCCGCGATCCAATCCGCAGTCCGTCAGGAGCATGGTAGCTACATCTATTTCTGGTCACGCGAAGGCGGGGGACGCAGCCATTTGCTGCATGCAGCCTGTGCCGAACTCTCACAGCGTGGCGAAGCGGTGGGCTATGTCCCGCTGGATAAACGCGCCTATTTTGTGCCTGAAGTGTTGGACGGCATGGAACAGCTGGCGCTGGTCTGCATCGATAACATCGAGTGCATTGCCGGTGATGAAGAGTGGGAGATGGCGATTTTCAATCTCTATAACCGCATTCTGGAAACGGGCCGCACCCGCCTGTTTATCACTGGCGACCGTCCGCCACGCCAGTTGAATCTGCACTTGCCGGATCTGGCTTCGCGCCTGGATTGGGGGCAGATTTACAAGCTACAGCCGCTGTCGGACGAAGAGAAGCTGCAAGCGTTGCAACTGCGCGGCAAACTGCGTGGCTTTGAACTGCCGGAAGACGTGGGCCGCTTTCTGCTCAAACGTCTGGATCGTGAAATGCGCACGTTGTTTATGACGTTGGATCAGCTCGATCGCGCGTCGATCACCGCACAACGCAAACTGACCATTCCGTTTGTGAAGGAAATTCTGGGGCTGTAGCTAGCCACTATTCCCCATTCCCCACCCGTGGATTTTTCAGCCTTCGTGCAACAGCGCACTGCGAAATGACAGGATATGCGCTTGTGCTGCACTTGCTGCGGCGTCGCTGTCCTGTGCGGCCAACGCGCTGATAATCGCCCGATGCTCGTCGATAACTTCCTGCATATGCCCTTCCCGCGACAGCGTGCTGGCCCAGAAACGTTGAGCTCTGGCGTGCAGTACGCTCAGAATATCCGTCAGCATGTTATTGCCAGCGATCTGCGCCAGCTCTTGATGGAACTGATGATCCAGCGTCATCATCCGCACCCGGTCACGATCCTGGCTGGCGGCTTCGATCTGCTGGTTGAGCGCGTTCAGCGCGGCCACCTGTGGCGGGGTGATCTTGGCACTGGCCAGCCGCATACACAGCATTTCATTGGCCAGGCGGACATCAATCAGCTCTAGCGCATCGTCTATCGACAGCGGCGAGACCATCACCCCTTTGCGCGGGATCACCTGCAACAAGCCCTCATTCGCCAAACGGTGGATCGCCTGATTGATCGGCGTTCTGCCCATATCCAGCTCACTCATTACCTGCGCGGTATTGAGGTACTCACCCGGTTTGTAACTCAGCGTCACCAAGGCCTGCTTGAAGCGGCGGTAGGCCACTTCATTGAGTGACAAGCCAGCTTCCTCTGCTACCGGGAACCCCCGATCCTCTGCGTCAATGGTCTTCACATGCTACTCCTGCAAGAAGAAATTTTTAGACATGGTACACAAAAACGTCACATGGCAGTCGCTTAGTTGGTAACTGAAGATATAGTGAAATTTCACACCATTTTAACCAAAGGGACACAATTGCCATGAGGCTGACCTTTACTTTACCAGAAACCTGTATTGCCAAGACGTTGGATGCCGAAATCGATCATCTGGTCATCGCTGGCTGGACTGGCCGTGATTATAAGGCAATTCAACATCATATTCAGGAACTGGCCGAGCTGGGCGTTCCCCAGCCCAGCAGCGTCCCGCTGTTTTACCGTGTGGCGGTTAACCAACTCAGCCAAAGCGATTGCATCGAAGTGATCGGCGAGGCGACCTCCGGCGAAGTGGAACCGCTGATCTTCAGCCATGGCGGTGAATTGTATGTTTCGCTGGCGTCGGACCATACCGATCGTCAGCTGGAAGTACACAGCGTAGCACTGTCCAAGCAGATCTGCGTTAAACCGGTGGCGCGCGCCGCGTGGCCGTTACGCGAAGTGAGCGATCACTGGGACAGCTTGATCCTGCGTTCATGGATCAAGGAAAACGGTGAGTTTCAGCTTTACCAGCAGGGGACGCTTGCCAGTCTGCGCACCCCAGGTGATTTACTCGAACGTTATTTGGCTGGCCAGCAGTTGCCTGAAAGTGGCATGGCGCTCCCCCTGCTGCCGAGTGACGGTTTGGCAATGACCTGTGGCACGGTAGCGGCAATTGGCGGGATCCGGCCCGCAGCCGAATTCCGTATGGAACTGGTGGATGAAGTGTTGGGCCGCACCATTGCCCATAGTTATCGCAGCATCGAGCTGCCGGTGGTGGCGTGATGGCAAAGTTAACGCTTGTGCAGGCCGCAGCCGGGTTGGCCAATGGGGAATTTACCTCCAGGCAGTTGATCGCCGCTGCCTTGGCGCAGATCGCCGATCCGCAAGGCGAAGGAAAACGGACCTTTACCCAGGTTTATGCCGATTGGGCACAACAGCAGGCACAGGAGGCTGACCAACGTCGTGCGGCAGGTAAACCGTTGTCTGCTTTGGATGGGGTACCGGTATCGATCAAAGACCTGTTTGACGTGAGTGGGCAGGTGACTACAGCCGGTTCGCGGGTGTTGGCTGGTGCTGCGGTAGCCAAAAAGCACGCTGCGATTGTGGAGCGCCTGTTGCAGGCTGGAGCCGTGGTGATCGGTAAAACCAACATGACCGAGTTTGCCTACTCCGGGTTGGGCATCAATCCGCACTTTGGCACTCCGGCTAACCCTTGGGATCGCGCCGCCCGACGTATACCGGGTGGTTCATCTTCCGGTGCAGCGGTCGCGGTGGCCGATGGTATGTGCTGCGGTGCCGTTGGCAGTGACACCGGTGGTTCGGTGCGTATCCCGGCGGCTTTCTGTGGTTTGACGGGTTATAAACCTACCGCTAGGCGGATTGCCAGCACTGGACTGTTGCCGCTGTCACCTTCGCTGGACTCTATCGGGGTGATCGCTCACGACGTTGCCAGTTGTATTGCTCTGGATGCCGCCATTGCCGAACAAGCCTTGCAACCAGAGCCACAATCTTTGGCGCAGGCGCGCTTTGCCGTACCGCAAACGCTGGTGTTGGATGGGTTGGACGAAGAGGTTGCCACGGCGTTCCAACACAGTCTGCAGCGTTTGGCACAGTCAGGTGCGCAGATTGAAGCTATCCCCTGTAGCGAATTCGCCGAATTGGCGCAAATCAACGCTGCCGGTGGGTTTACCGCACTTGAGTCCTGGCATTGGCACCGGTCGTTGATTGCCGAACATGCTGATGATTATGACCCGCGAGTGTTGTCACGAATTCGTCGTGGTCAGCCGCTGGGTGAGGGCGATCTGCAGCAGCTACGGCAGTTACGTGCCAGTTGGCAGCAGCGGGTGACAGCCAGGGTACAAGGCTTTGACGCATTGTTGATGCCAACCGCGCCACAGCTTGCGCCAACCATTGCCGAACTGGCAGAGGACGATGAAGCCTACTTCCACGCCAACGGTGCAGCGCTACGTAATCCTTCCGTGATCAACTTTCTTGATGGCTGCGCGTTATCACTACCCTGCCAACGGCCAGGGGAAGCCCCCGTAGGTCTGATGGTGGCCGGGTTACCCATGCACGATCAGGCGTTGCTGGGTTGGGCGTTGGCGATCGAGCGCTGCCTTGCCAGCGCGTGATTTTTTTGCAGGGTACGGCCTTGCCTTACTGATATTACCAGGAGATTACCTATGACCAGTTCCCCGAACGGAATGCTGTTTGTCGCAACGGATGTCGCCGCGCAGGATGAGGCGGATTTCAATCAGTGGTATGACCGCGAACATGTCGAAGAGCGGGTGCGGGTCCCCGGTTTTCTTTCGGGCACGCGTTACCAGGCTTTGCAGGGAGGGCGAAAATATCTTGGGCTGTATAAAACCGCTTCTCTGGCCAGCTTTACCTCACAGGCTTATCGCAACGCTTTTAGCCAACAGACGCCGTGGTCGGTTGCCAGCCTGGACAAGATGCGCGATCCCATGCGCCGGGTCTGTACGGTTGAAGCCGTCACCGGACAGGGCAGCGGTAGCCATCTGAGCATTATCACTCTGGAACCCGCCGATCTGGGCATCCTGAAAGATCACATTACTCACCTGGGAGCACAGCTTGCCGAACTGCCCGGTTTCGTCCGTAGCAGCCTGTTGGTGCCGGATGCCGAGCTCAGTTCGCCGTTACCGAAAGAGTCACGGGAAAATCGCCAGTTGCTGCCGATGTTATTGATTGAAAGCAGCAGCGCAGAGGCAGGGCTGCAATTGAGTGGAGTGGCTTGCCACACGTTGAAAATCCCAGCTGACGAGGTGGTGCATTACGCACTTGGCTGGCAACTGACTTCACAGGAGCTGGCATCATGAATTCATCGACTACTGAGACACCGATTGTAGATTTATCGGTGCAGGAACACGCCGCAGCTCCGCCTAAAACCGGCCGGCTGGCGGCAGCCAGTTCAATAGGCACCGCGCTGGAATGGTATGACTTCACCGTTTACAACATCATGGCGGCGCTGATTTTCAACCATGTGTTCTTCCCGTCATTCGATCCACTGGTCGGCACCATTCTGGCGTTTTCCACTTACGCGGTCGGCTATGTTTCGCGGCCTATCGGCGGCATCGTCTTCGGGCATCTTGGTGACGTGTTGGGAAGGCGGTTTGTGCTGGTTGCTACGCTGGTGATCATGGGGGTGACGACCACGTTGATGGGGCTATTGCCCGGCTACGCGAGCTGGGGGATTTGGAGCCCGCTGCTGTTGGTGGCACTACGTTTTATCCAGGGCATTGCGTTGGGTGGCGAATGGGCCGGAGCCGTGCTGTTGTCGATGGAACATGGAAAACCGCATCAGCGCGGACGTAACGCCTCGTTTGCACAGGTAGGCCCCTCTTGCGGTTCGCTGATTGGTACCGGGCTGATCACACTGGTGACCATGGCCATGTCGGCAGACGACTTCCAACAATGGGGATGGCGTATTCCGTTCCTGCTGAGCCTGGTGTTGGTGATCTTTGGTCTGTGGCTGCGTCGTGGAGTGGGGGAAACTCCGGCGTTTCTGCAGTTGGAAGCGTCGAAGGATGTTACCCAATCCCCGATCCGCGAGGTTTTCACCCAACACCCACGCTCGTTATTGATCGCCGGTGGTTCACGTATTGGCTCTGACGTGTTGTACGCCTTGGTGGTGGTATTTACCCTGACTTATGTGACTACGGTACTTAACCTGCCGCGGCCACTGGCGCTGACGGCCACCATGCTGGGGGCGATCGGCAATGCGATCACCGTGCCGATGTTTGGCGCCTTATCCGATCGCTTTGGCCGCCGGCCCGTGTATATTGGCGGGGCGCTGGCGGGGATCGTCTGGGCATTTGCTTTCTTTGTGTTGCTTGATAGCAGCCAGCCGGTGTTGATTTGTACCGCCGTGGTGGTTGGCCTGCTGATCCATGCGGCGATGTTCGGCCCGCAGGCGGCTTTTATCACCGAACAGTTCCCGACCAGGGTGCGCTATGCGGGTTCTTCGCTGGCTTATACTTTGGCGGGGATCGTCGGGGGAGGCTTTGCGCCGCTGATTATTGCTTCGCTATTTACTTCTTTTGACAGCACGCTGGCGATTTCGGCCTATGTCGCAGTGGCTCTGTTGATTACCTTGTGGGCGTTGCTCGCCGCGCGGGAAACAGCACATACCCCGTTGTAAATTCAGCCGCCGGGCGGATCAACGCCCGGCTTGCCGTCAAGGGATCACAAGATCTCCAACACCTGCTCCGGTGGTCTGCCAATGCGGGCTTTGCCGCCTTTGACCACGATTGGGCGTTCGATCAGTTTCGGGTTGGCCACCATCGCTTGCAGCAGTTGCTCTTCGCTCAGGGTTTCATCCGCCAGTTTCAGCTCCTTGTAGAGCTCTTCTTTGTTACGCATCAATTCACGGGCTGAAGTGAAACCGAGCTGTTGCAGCAGTTTTTTCAGCTCAGTGACGGAAGGCGGCGTATCCAGATACAACACCACTTGTGGCGCGACGCCATGCTGTTCCAGCAGCGCCAGCGTCTCGCGGCTCTTCGAGCAGCGCGGGTTGTGATAAATGGTGACGTTGTTCATTTTTCTGTTTCCTTGTTCATCAGCTGCGTTGGAACTTGCTGAAGGTTTTCTGCAATTGGCGTAATTGATCGATACGTGCGTCGTAGCGAGCCTGTTTCAGGCTACCGAGCTTTTGCAATGAACTGGCGTTGCTGAGCAAACCGATAGCCTGATCCAGGCGGCCTGCCAGCGCCATGCTTTCAGCCCGGGCAGAGAGTTCTTCATCGCGTAACCCTTGGGCGGCACTGGCTTGAGCCAGCAGATCCCAGCCGTTTGGATCGTCCGGATGGGCAAACGTGTAGCGGTTGAGGATTTTTGACGCCTTGGCGGGTTGGCCGCCTTCAACATAGGCGTTAGCCAGGTTGAGTAACAGCACCGGGTTATTGCTTTGCGCCGCATTGGCAGCCTCAAGGCGGGCAATCGCCTGGGCCGCTTTATTTTGACCCAGGTCGATGTCGGTCATCAGATCCAGCATCCAGACGTTTTTCGGCTCCTGCGCCAATATTGGCTGGATGAGATTACGGGCCTGATCGTATTTTTTGGCTTCGTAGAACAGGATCGCCCGGCCATATTTGGCGGCCATCTGTTCGCGTATGTTGCCTTTGCTGTAGGTATCCAGTACGTCTTCGGTCAGGCCGTAGCCTTCCGAACTGTACATGCCCAGCGCGCGTACCCTGGCCAGCAGATAGTCCTGGCTGGATTGCACCAGATGACGTGGCATTTGGTTGGCGCGGTTGCGGGCGTCTGAAAGGCGGCTATCCGGCAAGGGGTGCGTCAGCAGCATTTCCGGCGGTTTGGAGGCGTAGCGAGACTGATCGGCCAGCTTTTGCAGGAAGTCAGGCATGGCTTCCGGATCGAACCCTGCCCGCTGTAAAACCTGAATACCGATACGATCGGCCTCTTGTTCATTCGCCTGGGTGAAGCTGATCATCCCCTGCTGTGTACCTGCCAGCGTACCGCTCAGCGCGGCCATACCCATGGTTGGGTTAGCCATCGCCAGCAGGATCGAGCCTAGTGCGCCCACCCAGGTCAGCGGCGCGTTGCGTTGCTGATCTTCCATGGCACGAGCCAGATGGCGCTGGGTAACGTGCGAGATTTCGTGCGCCAGGACCGAGGCCAGCTGGCTTTCGTTGTCGGTTTCACGGAACAGGGCCGAGTGCAGCACCACGTTGCCGCCGAAGAAAGCAAAGGCGTTGATCTCGTCGTTACGCACTAAAAAGAAGTGGAACGGGGTGCGGACCGAATAGGCGCTGGCTACCAGCCGGTTACCCAACTGGTTGATATATTGGGTCAATAACGGATCGTTAATTAACGGGGCGCTAGCGCGCAACTGTCGCACGTAAAAATCGCCCATGGTCAGTTCCTGGCCGATGCTCAACGTTCCCCCTGCGGAGGTGCCCATATCCGGCAGTTGGTCTTGCGTCTGGGCGTTTACCGGCGCCAACGCAGAGGTGCAAAGCGAGCCGAGCAACAGGACTGTTAGCGCTGTTTTGGTCAACCGGATGGTCATAGTCTGGCAATCCCTCAATAAAGTCATCAACTAAGACGTCAGCATCAGATAAGAGTTCTTCTTCCGTGCCAGACTCTCCAGTACAATCAGCGCGAAAGTGCGTTGGCTCACAAAAATGCATTTCAGGGGATCGTGCGCCTGAGCGGCATAACGCTATCACATCATAGCCAGCCGCAGCCCACATTGAAACGTTTGCACGGTGATAACCGGGCTAAAATTATTTAAAAATCATGTCAAACCTGCTCGGCCGCACAGGGATTGGCGAGCCTCACCCCCATTGATGGAATAAGGAGCAATCTCTGATGTTGGAGATGTTATTACAGTGGTACCGACGTCGTTTCACCGATCCGCAAGCAATCGCGCTGTTGGTGATCCTGGTGGCCGGGTTCTGCATCCTCTATTTTTTTCACGGTATCTTGACCCCCTTGCTGGTGGCGCTGGTGCTTGCCTATCTGCTGGAGTGGCCAACCGCGCGCCTTCAGCGACTAGGGTGTTCGCGTACCTGGGCGGCGAGCCTGATGCTGATTGTGTTTGGCGGTATTGCCATGTTGCTGGTGTTCGTGGTCGCGCCAACTGCCTGGCAGCAGGGCATTAACCTGATGACCGATTTACCGGGCATGCTTAATCAGTTCTACAACTATGCGGCGACCTTGCCGAAACGCTATCCGGAGCTGGTGGATGCGGGCATCATCGATATGATGGCGCAGAACCTGCGTGAGCGACTGTCGGGGATGGGCGAATCGGTGGTGAAATTTTCGCTTGCCTCACTGGTCGGGCTGCTGACGCTGGCTATCTATCTGATCCTGGTCCCTTTGATGGCGTTCTTCCTGCTGAAGGACAAAGAGCAGATGATCAATGCGGTGCGCCGTGTGCTGCCGCGTAACCGTGGGCTGGCAGGGCAGGTGTGGGTCGAAATGAACCAGCAGATCACCAACTATATTCGCGGCAAGGTGCTGGAAATGGTGATCGTTGGGGTCGCGACCTATCTGGTGTTCTTCATTCTGGATATGCGCTATTCCCTGCTGTTGGCGGTGTTGGTCGGCCTTTCGGTGCTGATCCCTTACATCGGCGCGGTGCTGGTGACGATCCCGGTGGTGGTGGTGGCGATGTTCCAGTGGGGCATTGGTGCTGACTTCTGGACGCTGATTATCGCTTATCTGGTGGTGCAAGGCCTGGATGGTAACCTGCTGGTGCCGATCCTGTTCTCCGAGGCGGTCAACCTGCATCCGCTGGTGATCATTCTTTCGGTGATTATCTTCGGCGGCCTGTGGGGCTTCTGGGGCGTATTCTTTGCCATCCCGTTGGCGACGCTGGTGAAAGCCGTGATCCACGCCTGGCCGGATGACATGCTGGTTGATGT
This sequence comes from Serratia sp. (in: enterobacteria), assembly GCF_051654945.1. Lineage (GTDB taxonomy): Bacteria > Pseudomonadota > Gammaproteobacteria > Enterobacterales > Enterobacteriaceae > Chania. The sequence continues at coordinate 357,922 of NZ_JBOFZA010000118.1, read as the reverse complement.
GGGCGACGAGGTGAAATAAGGCGGGAAAATAAAGCGCAGCATCAGTTGCTGCGCTTTACCATTTTACTGCTGCAGGTAGTTCAGAACGATTTCGTGGTGATTGGTGGTCTTGAAATCATCAAACACTTTCTCAACCTTGCCGTCGGTGCCGATCAGGAAGCTGATACGGTGAATACCGTCATAGGTTTTGCCCATGAAGGTTTTCTCGCCCCAAACGCCAAACTGCTGAGCTACCTGATGATCTTCGTCGGATAGCAGAGTGAAATTGAGCAGTTCTTTCTCAACAAAACGCGAGAGCTTTTCGGGTTTATCGGTGCTGATACCCAGCACTTCGACGCCCGCTTTCTTCAATTCGTCCATATTGTCCCGTAACCCGCAGGCTTGTACGGTACAACCTGGCGTCATGGCTTTGGGATAAAAGTAAACCAGTACTCGTTGTCCCTGGAAGTCGGCCAAGTTAATTTCCTCGCCATCCTGGTCGAGTAAACTAAATTTCGGCGCTGTATCACCGGCTTTCAATGGGCTCATCACTACTCTCCATCTTTCTCATCATGCTGTGGATAGTTCACCACGCTAATACTGCCTTGCGCATTCAATTCTGTACATAGGCGATAAAAGGCTTGTTCGATATTTGTCGCATCCTGGCCACCGGAACTGTGAGCGGTGATCTGGATATAGAGCTGGGAAGGGCGCTCGCCCTGGGCGGGTTGAGTCCGCGACACCAGCTCGGCAATGTTCATCTGGCTCGAATCAAACAGGCCGGTAAACCGCTCGATGATATGCGGGGAGTCTTTTACCTCAACCTGTACCCACACTGTAGCTGGCATTGGCGGTCTTTCTTGCGAGTTTGTGCGTTTCATCACGATCAGCAAATCCAGCTCGGCGCCTTTTTGCGGCAAAGTGGATTCGATCAGGGTTATCGCGTTCCAGCTACCTGAAAGCAGCATGATAAAGGTGAACTCTTCACCCAGCATGGCCAGACGGCTATCTTCGATATTGCACCCGCAGCTACTGACGTGGCGGGTGATGGCGTTGACGATACCGGGGCGATCGGCGCCCAGTGCGGTGATCACCAGATAGTGTTCATCAGGCTTAGGCAAAATGCAGCTTCCTGTCGTACTGAATGGGGTTACCATGGTAAACACAAAAAAAACCGCCTGCCAAGCGCTTAGCACACGTTGTTTGCTTGCTTTTGAATAGGTGACAAAAGTACCATGGGTGACTTGTTTGCGAAGGGGACGGCCAATGTTTACGGGAAGTATTGTTGCACTGGTTACGCCGATGGACACCAAAGGTGCTGTCGATCGTGCGAGCCTAAAAAAACTGATTGATTATCATGTAGCCAGTGGGACCGCGGCGATCGTTTCCGTTGGGACTACCGGTGAGTCCGCCACGCTGGCCCATGACGAACATGTGGACGTGGTCTTGCAGACGCTGGAACTGGCCGCAGGCCGTATTCCGGTAATCGCTGGCACGGGTGCCAACGCCACCAGTGAGGCTATCTCGCTGACGCAGCGTTTCGGCAATACCGGTGTCGTGGGTTGCCTGTCGGTTACGCCTTACTACAACAGGCCGACCCAGGAAGGTCTGTATCAGCATTTCAAAGCCATTGCCGAGAGCACCGATCTGCCGCAGATCCTCTATAACGTGCCTTCGCGCACCGGTTGTGACATGCTGCCGCCAACGATCGCTCGTTTGGCCAAAATTAAGAATATTGTTGCCGTTAAAGAGGCAACAGGGAACTTAAGTCGTGTTAGTCAGATCCAAGTGCTGGTTGATGATGAAGACTTCATTTTGCTGAGCGGCGATGACGCCAGCGGTCTGGACTTCATGCAACTGGGTGGCAAAGGGGTGATTTCCGTGACGGCTAACGTGGCAGCCCGTGAAATGGCTGAACTTTGCCGCCTGGCGGCGCAAGGCAACTTTGCCGAAGGCCGCCGTTTGAATCAGCGCTTGATGCCTTTGCATCAGGATTTGTTCGTAGAAGCAAACCCAATCCCGGTGAAATGGGCCTGTAAGGCATTGGGATTGATGGCAACCGATACGATGCGTCTGCCTATGACGCCGTTGACCGACGCTGCCCGTCCTGTCGTGGAGCGTGCGTTGAAAAGCGCCGGTTTGCTGTAACTTTTAGGGAAATTTGATGGCTTATTCATTGCAAAAGTCGACGCTAGCAACGGTCGTGGGATTAGCGCTGGTGATGACGCTGGCGGCTTGTTCTACCGATCAGCGCTACAAACGCCAGGTCAGTGGCGATGAGGCCTATCTTGACGCCGCACCGCTCAAACCGATGAGCGCGCCGTCTGGCCTGATCCTGCCGGTGCAAACTGGTAATTATGAAGTTCCGGCAAGTGCGCAAAAAGGCGCGGTTGGCAAGCAACTGGATATTCGTCCACCGGCACAGCCGCTGGCTCTGTTGAGTGGTTCCCGTGCTCAATACGCGGGTGACAGTGGTACATTGCTGCTGGAAAGCAGCCCGCAGAACCAAAACCTGTGGTCACGCGTCGCCAGCCTGTTGCAGACGAAAAACATTCCGATCGCCTCACGTACGGATGCCAGCCAAACGCTGACGACCGACTGGGTGAAGTGGAGCCGTCTGGATGAAGATAACCAGTACGAAGGCCGCTATCAGATCACGGTACAGCAGCAAGGCTACCAGCAGGCGCTGGTGGTGAAAACCCTCGAACTGCGCCAGCAAGGGCAAACCGATAAGGTGACCGATCCTTCTCAAATTCAGCGCTATAACACGATGATGATGAACACCATCGTTGAAGGCCTGGATAAGCAGGACACCTTATCGAGCAGCCAGTCCGCCAACCGTGTAGGCGTGTTGGATGTGCAGAGCGGTGCGGATGACACCGGCTTGCCGACGCTGATCGTGCGCGCGCCGTACACGATTGTGTGGGATCGTTTGCCACCGGCACTGGAGAAAATGGGGATGAAAGTGGGTGACCGCAGCCGTCCGCAGGGTACCGTTGCCGTTACCTATAAATCCCTGAGCACCAGCGATTGGGATGCCTTGGGTGCCAAAGATCCTGAACTGAAAGAGGGTGATTACAAACTGCAGGTCGGTGATTTGAATAACCGTACCAGTTTGCAATTCATCGATTCCAAAGGTAAACCGTTGACCCAGTCGCAGAACGATGCCCTGGTCGGGGTGCTCCAGACGGCTTTCAGTAAAACCAGCGTTAAATAATTACATCCAGGGGCTACGGCCCCTTTTCGACTGTTTGGCGAAGTTCAAAGGCAGCATCCTTGGTCTTTATCAGCCCCGAAAAGGGGGCTTTTAACCTCAGAGGAGTATGTCAGCGGTCTGAGGGGCTATGGCCCCTTTTTGTTTTGCTGATACGGTATCGTTTGCGTCGCAGATTTGGCACAATAGTTATCAGCAAACCAAAGAACTTATCAGGTCAATTTTGTGCCCGGTAGGCTGCCTGGCAGCCGGAAGGTACCACCTCATTGGAGTAAGTTAAGATGCAAAAGCTAGCTGAACTGTATCGCGGCAAGGCAAAAACCGTCTACACCACCGAAAACCCGGATCTGCTGGTGTTGGAATTCCGTAACGATACGTCAGCACTGGATGGTCAGCGCATTGAGCAGTTCGATCGTAAAGGGATGGTGAACAACAAGTTTAACCATTTCATTATGAGCAAACTGGAGGAGGCGGGTATCCCAACGCAGATGGAGCGCCTGCTGTCAGATAACGAAGTGCTGGTGAAAAAGCTGGAGATGGTACCGGTTGAGTGTGTGATCCGTAACCGTGCCGCAGGTTCTTTGGTCAAGCGCCTGGGCATTGAAGAAGGCCTGCCGCTGAATCCTCCGCTGTTTGATCTGTTCCTGAAGAATGACGCCATGCACGACCCAATGGTGAACGAATCCTATTGTGAAACCTTCGGCTGGGTGAGCAAAGAGCATTTGGCGCGGATGCGTGAGCTGAGCTACATGGCGAACGACGTGTTGAGCAAGCTGTTTGACGATGCGGGCCTGATCCTGGTCGACTTCAAGCTGGAGTTCGGGTTGTTCAACGGCGAAGTGGTGCTGGGTGACGAGTTCTCACCGGACGGTAGCCGCCTGTGGGACAAAAATACCCTGGCCAAGATGGACAAAGACCGCTTCCGGCAGAGCCTGGGTGGCCTGATCGAAGCCTACGAGGAAGTCGCTCGCCGTATCGGTGTGAAGCTGGACTAATTCGTGTAAGGTGACGTGCTCCTCCACTTTGAAAGCCAGGAACGGTAGCCAGATTGTGGCACGTTCAGTCCCCTCTCCCTCAGGGAGAGGGGCATCACGGAACACATTATTGTGCATTCTGACTGGTATTATTCCTTTTGGGTGAGGGTCTAAATCAGCAAAATAATCCTCTCTCGCTCCTCATTCACCACTTTCCAGAAAATTACTGCATTCCCTCCGCCGCCAACGCCTTATAATAGTAACCAGAGCAAGTTTTCCGATCACATTTGGAGTTTATTTATGCGTTGGCAAGGGCGTCGTGAGAGTGACAATGTCGAGGATCGCCGTGGGCAGTCTTCCGGTCTGGGCGGCGGTGGCGGGTTTCGTGCACCGGTGGGCGGCAAAGGCGGCCTGATTATTCTGGTGGTGGTGCTGGTTGCTGGCTACTACGGCATCGATCTGACTCCCCTGTTGAACGGCGGAGATGTCTCGCCACAAACTCAGCAGCAAAGTGCCAGCATCAGCCCGCAGGACGATCAACTGGCCAAATTTACCTCGGTGGTGCTGGCATCCACCGAAGATAACTGGCAGGGGATCTTCAAGCAGATGGGGAAAAACTACCAGGACCCTAAATTAGTAATGTACCGGGGAGCAACGCGTACCGGCTGCGGCACTGGCCAATCGGTAATGGGGCCGTTCTACTGCCCGGCGGATGATACGGTCTATATCGACCTCTCGTTCTATCAGGATATGAAAACCAAGCTGGGCGCGGGCGGCGACTTTGCCCAGGCCTATGTGGTTGCGCATGAGGTGGGCCACCACGTGCAGAATCTGTTGGGGATCGAGCGCAAGGTTCGTCAGATGCAGCAAGGGGCCAGCCAGGCCGAGGTTAACCGCCTGTCGGTGAAAATGGAGCTACAAGCCGACTGTTTTGCGGGCGTTTGGGGCCACTACGCCGAGAAACAGCAGATGCTGGAAGCGGGCGATCTCCAGGCCGCACTGAATGCCGCACAGGCGATCGGCGATGACCGTTTGCAGCAGCAAAGCCAGGGGCGAGTGGTACCGGACAGCTTTACCCATGGCACCTCGCAGCAGCGTTATACCTGGTTCAAACAAGGTTTCGACAGCGGCGATCCTAATACCTGCAACACCTTCGCCTCCCGTTGATATGACTCAGTGCCGGTGCTGAATGCCCTATGGATTTCAAGTTGCAGCTAGGCGGCCAGCTATCTAATCCCCAGGAGCTTACTTTTTAGTAAGTGACTGGGGTTAGATAGTGCAGATAACAACGCTGCAGCTTGAAAGACGACGGGTATAGAGCTCGGCACTCTGTTTTCAGGTTTTATATTAATGTTACAAACAATGCAGCAACACATGCAGCGGCAGGGTATTCGGCGGCTGTTGGTGCTCAGCGGTGAGCCGCAATGGTGCCGAGCTCAGGCACAACAACTGGTGACCCAATTGCCGGGTGACTGGCCTTGGGTCGGTAATGACGCGCCCGCTGAAATCGATGCGTTGGCGAGTGGCGCGGTCAAAACTTTGTTGGGGCAAGAGCGGTTACACGCGGTGTTTGACGCGACAGCAGGCTTGGACGTCGAAGCATTGGCTCAGCTCTGCGGCGCGTTACGTGCGGGAAGCTGGTTGCTGCTGTTAGTACCCTCCTGGCAACGCTGGGCGCAGCAACCCGATGGTGACAGCCTACGTTGGAGCGATTGCCCGCAGCCTATCGCTACTCCCTACTTTATCCACCATCTGCAACAGCAACTGCTGGCTGATAGCGAAGTGTCAATCTGGCGGCAAGGTACACCTCTGTGTCTAGCTCCCTTGCAGGAGCGTCAGATGTGGCAGGAGCCAGACGGCAACCCAACGGCAGAACAGCAGGCCATTTTAGGCCGGTTGCTGGCAGCAGACTCAGGTATCTGGGTATTAACCGCCGCACGTGGCCGGGGGAAATCCACGGTGGCGGGTATGCTGATGGCAAGCACCCCGCTAACCTGTTGGATCACCGGCCCGAGCCGTACTGCGACCGACGTTGCCAGCGAGTGGGCCGCAGGACGAGCACAGTTTTGGGCACCAGACGCTTTGCTGCAACATTGTATTGAACATGGGGCAAGTGGGGTTGGTTGGCTGCTGGTGGATGAGGCCGCAGCGATCCCTGGCCCGTTGTTGCAGCAGCTGATGAGTTACTTCCCACTTGTTTTGCTTACTACTACGGTGCAGGGCTACGAAGGTACTGGGCGCGGCTTTTTGCTGAAGTTTTGCGCCGGTTTAGCGCATTGGCAGCCGCTAAGTTTGCAGCAGCCCATGCGTTGGGCTGAGGGCGATGCTCTGGAGCGTGTCATCGATCATGCCTTGTTGTTTAACGAAGAGCCGGTATGGTCTGCAGTTAGACAACCTCCAACGATCGGCTCAATCGAACAGTCTGAACTGTGCGGCGATGCGCAACGGTTACGGCGTTTCTATGCCTTGCTCTGTAGCGCACACTATCGTACTTCACCGCTGGATTTGCGCCGCCTGATGGATGCGCCGGGAATGCATTTCAGTGCGGCAACCTTGGGGGATGAAGTCGTTGGGGCGTTATGGCTGGTAGATGAGGGCGGCCTGGAGGCTGAGCTGGCTCACGAGGTTTGGGCGGGCCGCCGAAGGCCGCGTGGCAATCTGGTGGCGCAATCTCTGGCGGCGCATAGTGGCCAATGGTGGGCACCTACGTTGTGTTCCCGCCGTATTACCCGTATCGCCGTATTGCCGGAGCTACGTCAACAAGGGATTGCCAGCCAGTTGATCGAGCAACAGAAACGTAGCGCACAGGGGCTGGACTTTCTTTCCGTCAGTTTCGGTTATACCGAACCGTTATGGCGGTTTTGGCAGTCCTGTGGTTTTACCTTGGTGCGGATCGGCAACAAACCGGAGGCCAGTAGCGGCTGTTATACCGCAATGGCGTTGCTAGCCATCAGCGAGCAAGGTGAGGACCTGTGCCATGCGGCGCATAAGCACCTGGCGCGCGATTGGCGCTGGTTGCGGCAACGTAGCGATCTGTTGCTGGAGTTCGCCGAGGATGCCGATCCCGTATTAAACGAAGAAGACTGGCGCGAGCTGGCTGGCTTTGCCTTTGCGCATCGGCCATTAGAGGCCAGTCTGGGGGCTCTGCAACGTTTACTGCTGGCTAGTGAATTACCCTGTGCGGCATTGCGCGCGCATTTGCAGCAACAACAAACCACGGCCCAGTGTGTTACCCAAGCTGGCCTGAGCGGCCAAAAAGCCTTGCTGCGCCTTTGGCGACAGGAAGCCGGGCAGGCTTTGGAGCAACTTAATGCACAACGCTGTCGCTACTGGCAGCAATGGGCGCAGTCGTTGCAATAAATGGAAAGAGTTGTTCAATAAAACCCGATTTTCCTGATTTCTCTGCGGCGTATAGTAATGGGCAGTTACCGGGCATTCCCGGTAGGTACCCAACTTGAGGAGTCCCCATGAAGCACTCACATTTCGTTGTCCAAAGCCCCGCAACACCGGCAGAGCAACTGATCCTGCTGTTTCATGGCGTAGGGGATAACCCGGTGGCGATGGGGGAGATCGGCAGCTACTTCGCCAAAGATTTCCCGCAGGCCTTGGTGGTGAGCATTGGTGGTCCGTTTGCTTTAGGTAACGGTGATGGCCGCCAATGGTTCTCGGTTCAGGGGATCACTGAAGGCAACCGCATGCAGCGTATTGCCGAAGTGATGCCAACCTTTGTTGAAACCGTGCGCTACTGGCAGCAACACAGCGGTGTGGGTTATGCGGGCACCGCGCTGGTTGGTTTTTCGCAGGGTTCGATTATGGCACTGGAAGGCTTAAAAGCCGAAGCCAAACTGGCCGGGCGAGTGGTGGCCTTCAGCGGGCGTTTTGCTCAGTTGCCGGAAGCCGGTTTCGGTGACAGCGTGATTCACCTGATCCACGGTGAGACGGACGGCGTTATTGCTGTAGAACAGGCCCAAGCTGCTGCGGATCGGTTGCAGGCTGTTGGTGCAGATATGACGTTGGATATTGAGCCAGGTGTCGGGCATGCGATCAGCTCAGGCATGATGAACTCTGCACTGGAACGTTTGCATTACTACGTGCCGCAGCGCTATTGGGAAGAGGCGATGTTTGGTAAACGAGGCGATCTGATCGCCTTTAAATAAACAGCAGGGCGCTGGTGTGCGCCCTGAAGTTATTTCTTTTTCGGCCAGTCTTCTTCGTCATCCCACTTGGCGTTGTTATCGCGGTGGGGCGGCAATTCCGGCTTGTTAGCCAGAAATTTGCGGTGATCAAGACGGCGCAATTCTTTGATCCCGCTAATGATAATGCCGGCCAATATCACCAGGATTATCCACCAGTAATCAGCTAACCAATGCATGTTTACACCTTTCCTTCAGGGCGAATAAAACGCGAGAATATCGCGGGCAGATGGCCTGCGAGCCACGATGCACCTGCAACGTCCTTGTCTCGCCAAGCCGCTAGCAGCAGCTCAGGCGTCAGTAAATGTTCGGCCTCCTGCGCCAGCGGACGATAACTTAAATGCCAGGGTTCCACCGCCACCCCGCCTTGATCGGCGGTAAACGGGCGATAGAAACCAAATTCGGCCATATGCGTTGTCAGCCAAAGATTTAGCGGATAAAAGTAACCTCCGGTTTCATATTCCCAAGGCTCCAACTGCAACTTTTGCCCTTCAGGTAGTAGCGACGGATCGTAGACATCCAGATCGCTGCCCCAGTGATGGCGGCTGGCACCCGGCAAAGCCGACCAACGCAGAATTGCCTCGCAACGTTCGGCGGCAGACAGCGGCTGGATATCCATTGGCTGGCTGTGCTGATCTAATACTGGCCGTTCACCACAGAACTTGCCATTCCAGATCGCCAATTGTCGGTCAAAATCGCGAAAGGTGCTGGCCGGTTGCAGATCAAAGCCTGCCGTTTTCGCCGCCTGCTGCATGGCCTGAAAGGCCAGCACTGCGGCGGGTTGCAACCGATGATTGCCGCTCAGCACGGTGAGATGCTCCGTTGAGCGCCCGGTAAGCATTTCTGCGCTGATCATGCGACCAACTGTTCCATGATACGCTGATACATACGGCTCAGTAACTGTAGATCGGCCGCATGTACGCATTCGTTCACTTTATGGATGGTGGCGTTGACCGGCCCCAGCTCAACCACCTGTGCGCCCATTTGGGCGATAAAGCGGCCATCAGAGGTGCCGCCGGTGGTCAGCAACTGTGGAGTGAGTTCGGCATAGTGTTCCACCGCGTTGACTACGGCATCAACCAAGGCGCCACGAGCGGTCAGGAAAGGTTGGCCAGACAGCCACCAATCGATGCTGTAGTTCAGCTTATGGCGATCCAGCAGTTCTTGTACCCGCTGTTTGATCAGGGTATCGGTAAGCTCGGTGCTGAAGCGGAAGTTGAACTGCACGAACAGTTCGCCCGGGATCACGTTGTTGCTACCGGTACCTGCTTGCACGTTAGCAATTTGCATGCTGGTTGGCGGGAAGAATTCGTTGCCCTGATCCCACTCAATCGCGACCAATTCGTTTAGGGCAGGTATAGCCCGATGAACCGGGTTATCAGCCAAATGCGGATAGGCGACATGCCCTTGGATACCGTGGATGCGCAGGTTGGCGGTCATCGAGCCACGACGGCCATTTTTTACCACGTCGCCGACCCGGTCAGTGCTTGAAGGCTCGCCGACCAGGCAATAATCAAGGCGCTCGTTGCGAGCCATCAAGGCTTCCACCACTTTCACGGTGCCATGAGTGGCGCTGGCCTCTTCATCCGAGGTGATCAGAAATGCCAGACGGCCCTGATGATCGGGGTTGGCGGCAACGAAACGTTCGGCAGCCACCAGCATGGCAGCCAGGGAGCCTTTCATATCGGCGGCTCCACGACCATAAAGCATGCCGTCGCGGATCACCGGTTCAAACGGTGGGTTATCCCAATTTTTTTCGTCACCGGTAGGCACCACATCGGTGTGGCCAGCAAATGCCAGCGTGCTGCCCTGGCCGCGCCAGGCCCAGAAGTTTTGCGTATCGCCAAAGTTCATGGGTTCGACGGTAAAACCGATCGCTTGCAGGCGGGCAATCATCAGCTCCTGGCAGCCTTCATCATGCGGGCTGAGAGAAGGGCGTTTGATAAGCTGTTGTGCCAGCTCGATAACAGGGCAGATCATGAATTAACCTCGGTAATAAATTGCTGATAGCTTTCGCTGCTGAAACCTAGCAGGGCATGGCCTTTACCATCATCCAGCAGGGGGCGCTTGATCATCGCCGGTTGCTCCAGCATCAGGGCGATGGCGGCATCGGCGTTGTCGCAGGCATTGCGCTGGGCTTCATCCAGTTTACGCCAGGTGGTGCCACGAGTGTTCAACAATGGCTGCCAACCCAGGCGTGCGACAAAATCACGCAACAGCTGTTCGTCCAACCCGTCTGCGCGGTAGTCGTGAAATTGGTAGGCCACTCCCTGTTCTTCCAGCCAGCGGCGTGCTTTTTTGATGGTGTCACAATTTTTGATGCCGAACATGGTCAGCGAGGCGTGCTGCGGTTTGTCTGTCATGGCGTAAAAGCTACCTTTTAATCGTCAAAATCTGTACGGAACGATGAGTGAGGGTACCGCTCGTCTATATAGAGATAATGCGGGAAAACGGGGCTTAGATCCAGACGGCTGTGGGTTTTGAGGCTTGCAACACCTTTTCAGTGGCGATAGCATCTGGTGTTATGAGGTTGGCTAATGAAAAAGATCAAAAGAGTGAACGGGTTGCTATTGGAGTCTGGCTTCACCAAACGTGAGATCCGCAAAATAACAGAAAATGCCAAAACTTTTGACCTTGATATTATGTATTCAGTCAGAGATATCGGTAAAAGGACGATTAGGGCAGGTCTTATTTTAGCGGTGATATTAATTATTTTTACGACTGGAACAGTTCTCAAAGACGGATTTTTTGGTTTCGGAATTATAGTCTTGATGATCCTTATGGTAATAATTCCTGCATATTACCTTACGCCGTTGAGGCTCTACATTAAATCTGCGTTATTTTACCTTAAAGATCGCTAGCCAATTGATACTCAACGCACATATCCGCTGTTCTGTAACCGTTCCAGCGCGTTCCCATCGGCATATACCATGCCGGTAGTCAGATCGTGGAAGCCATATCGCTTATAAAATGCCAATTTGTCCGGCACCGAGTAAATAAACACTTTACCTAATGGGGCCAGATCTTGCATGACGCGATCCATCAACTGCTGACCATAACCTTGCCCCTGAAAGCGCGGATGGATGGCGACATCGGCCAGATAAGCTACCGAGGTCATATCACTAATGGCGTGAGCGGTAGCCATCAACTCCCCCTCAATAAAGCCCCAGTAGCAGAACTGGCTGTTTTGATACACCTTCTGTAAGACCTGCGGATCGCGCTCGCCTAGCCCGGCAGCGGCCAGCAATTGGCCCAGTTGCTGCCAATCGATATGACAACGACGTAAATCGGTGATGATCTCCATCATTCTCTCCTCAACCAATACGATCCAAATCTGCGGCATACTGCTGGATAGCACGCTGGTAGCTGCTGATCTCGGTATGTGCAGAAGTCTCCGCCAACAGGATCAGCAGATCGGCCACCGCCTGTTTGGTTTCACCCAGATTGTAGAGCGTCATGGCGCGAAACAGCGTGATCTCTTTAGCCTGTGGGAACTCGTTTAACCCATCATCGAAAGCGGCGAGTGATTTCTGGTATTCTCCCAACGCGCGATAGGTGCTGCCCAGGCCCAACCAGGCCTCCTGGCGCAATGGTGCAGGCAGGTCGTACTGTAAGGCAGCGAGATAGCAGGGAATGGCCTGCTGCTCAAAGCCTTGCACATCGTAAAGGCAGGCCAGCTGGTAATGCAGCGTGGCATCCAGCGGTACCTGTTGCAGCATTTGCTGGGCGAGTTCGCTGGCTTCCTGGTAGCGGCCCTGCTTTTTCAGTTGCTCGATGGTGATGGTCGAAGACATGATGTTCCCTTTCAACGATGTTTTAGAACCCCATCAGCACGCTACTACGTGAAAATTGATCCGACAAGAAATATCAAAACCAGGTAGATTTCTGATTAATTTGAAAATGTGCGCTATCCCCCGCTTTCTCTCGTCGGCATCGTTCCCAAAAGGCTTCACTTGGTCAAAAAACCGGCGTAGAATCCCTGCGTCCAATAACGGAGGTTGTTAAGTATCATGGTTGATCGTGAGTTAAAAAACTGGAAAGACTTTATTGATGAGATGTTAGGTAACTAACGCCATATAGGGTTTGAAGCTTGAATAAGGCTATTTGATTTGTTTTTATTTAAAGCACCTAGGGTAACAATATTAAGTCTTTAGCAAAGCAGCCTCGGTTTCCCGAAGCTGCTTTTTTTACGCCTGTCATTCAGTGGTTTTGCTCACCTTGCCAGGGAAGCGGCGGCGTACCAATACGAAGAACAACGGCACAAAGAAAATCGCCAGCACTGTGGCTGAAATCATACCGCCCATCACTCCGGTACCTACCGCATGCTGGCTACCTGAGCCCGCGCCGGAGCTGATTGCCATTGGCAGCACGCCGAAGATAAAGGCCAATGAGGTCATCAGGATAGGGCGCAAGCGCAAGCGCGAAGCTTCCAGCGTTGCTGCCATCAGATCCTTGCCTTTGTGGTTCAGCTCGTTGGCAAACTCCACGATCAGGATGGCGTTCTTGGCCGACAGCCCGATAATCGTCAATAGGCCGACCTGGAAGTACACGTCGTTTTCCAGCCCTCGCAGCCAGGTGGCGGTGACGGCACCGATCACCCCCAGCGGCACCACCAACATGACCGAGAACGGGATCGACCAGCTTTCATACAGGGCTGCCAGACACAGGAATACCACCAACAGCGAGATGGCATACAGCGCCGGTGCCTGGGAACCGGACAGGCGCTCCTGGTAGGACATCGCGGTCCATTCCAGGCCGAAACCGGTAGGCAACTGGCTGACGAGTTTTTCCATTTCATCCATTGCGGTGCCGGTACTGACTCCCGAGGCAGCTTCACCGACGATTTCTACTGTAGAGCTACCGTTGTAGCGTTCCAGGCGCGGTGAACCATATTCCCAATGGGAGGTAGCGAAGGCGGAGAAGGGCACCATACCGCCGCTGTTGTTACGGACATACCACTTGTTAATGTCCTCTGGCAGCATACGGAAGGGCGCGCCAGCCTGGACGTACACTTTTTTCACTCGTCCACGGTCTAAAAAGTCGTTGACGTAGGTGGAGCCCCAGGCGGTGGATAGGGTGTTGTTGATATCGTCGATTGACACGCCCAGCGCCTGCGCCTTGTGCTGATCGATATCGATCTGCAATTGTGGGCTGTCATCCAGGCCGTTATGCCGCACGCGTGACAACTGCGGATTTTGCCCCGCCAGTTGCAGAAGTTGATCGCGGGCAGCCATCAGTTTGGCGTGCCCCAGCCCGGCGTGGTCTTCCAACTGCATATCGAAGCCGGAAGAGTTTCCCAATCCCGTGATCGCAGGCGGACTGCTGGCGATAACACGCGCTTCGTTGATATTGCTAAAGGCCTTGGTCGCACGATCGATGATATCGAACGAACTATTGGCTCCTGAAGTGCGTAGATCCCAGTCTTTCAAACGCAAGAACAGGCGTGCGACGTTCTGACCATTGCCGCCAGGCCCGGCACCGATGGTTGAGAACACAGACAGCACATCGTTTTTCTCTTCAGTCAGGAAGTAGCGCTCGACCTTTTCCACTACTTTGGTGGTTTGTTGCAGGGTAGAGCCTGCTGGCAACTGCACCTGTACGGTGAATACGCCGCGGTCTTCCTGCGGCAGGAACGAAGTTGGCAGCTTGATAAACAGGAGTGCCATACCGGCCAGCAGCAACAGGTAAATCACCATGTAGCGGGCGCTGTGATGCAGCACGCGCGCCACCCCACGTTCATAGCGCTCGGTATTGCGGTTGAACATGCGGTTAAACCAGCCAAAGAAACCGCGCTTACCGTGATGATGCCCCTTGGCGATCGGCTGGAGAATAGTGGCACATAGGGCCGGGGTGAGGATCATCGCCACCAGCACGGAAAGCACCATGGCGGAAACAATGGTGATCGAGAACTGGCGATAAATGGCCCCGGTAGTGCCACCGAAGAAGGCCATGGGGATAAATACCGCAGACAGCACCATGGCGATCCCCACCAATGCGCCCTGGATCTGGCCCATGGATTTACGGGTGGCGTCCCTGGGTGAGAGACCTTCTTCGCTCATCACCCGTTCTACGTTCTCCACCACCACGATGGCGTCGTCCACCAATAGGCCGATCGCCAGCACCATGGCAAACATGGTCAAGGTGTTAATGCTGTAGCCGAAGGCTGAAAGGATGGCGAAGGTACCCAACAGCACAACCGGTACGGCGATGGTGGGGATCAGCGTGGCGCGGAAGTTTTGCAAGAACAGGTACATGACTAAAAACACCAACACGATGGCTTCCAGCAGGGTTTTTACTACGTCATGGATAGATGCCTGCACGAACGGCGTTGTCTCATAGGCGATCTTGGCTTCCAGCCCATGGGGGAAATATTGCGAAAGCTCCTCGATCTTGGCTTTGACCAGTTTATCGGTTTGCAATTCGTTGGCGCCGGAGGCCAGTTTGATGTTCATCCCGGCGGCCTGCAGGCCGTTATAACGACTAAGGTAGTTATAGTTTTCCCCGCCTAGCTCCACCGTGGCAACGTCACCCAACGTCACCAGCGAACCGTCCTGATTGACGCGCAGCGTGATTTGGCGAAACTGCTCCGGCGTTTGCAACTGGGATTGGGCGTTGATGGTGGCGTTTAACGCCTGCTGATCCACGGAGGGGGAGCCGCCTAGCTGGCCCACCGCTACCTGGGCGTTTTGCGAGCTGATGGCATTGACCACGTCCTGAGTCGTGAGCTGGTAGCTGGTGAGTTTGTTCGGATCCAGCCAGATACGCATGGCGTATTGCGAACCGTAAACGTCCATGCTGCCTACGCCGTTGATACGGCTGAGCGGATCTTGCAGGTTGGAGACGATGTAGTCCGCGATGTCCTGCTTATCCATGCTGCCATCGGTAGAAACAAAAGCCACCATCATCAGCGTGGTATCCCCCGATTTTGACACCGTCACGCCTTGCTGCTGTACCGCCTGTGGCAACCGTTTGATGGCGGCTTGCAGCTGGTTCTGAACCTGTTGCATGGCTTCATTAGGATTGGTACCCGCCTCGAAGGTCAGCGTTACCGAGGCCTGACCGGTATTGGTGCTCTGAGACGACATGTACATCATGTTGTCGAGACCGGTCATGTTCTGTTCGATAATCTGGGTAACGGTATTTTCCAGCGTTTGTGCCGATGCGCCCGGATAGGTGGCGCTGATACGCACGTTCGGCGGAGCAAGGTTCGGATATTGTTCGACAGGCAGAGAAAAAATCGCCAATGTCCCCGTCAGGCAAAGAATAATTGCCAGCACCCAGGCAAAAATCGGGCGATCAATAAAAAAATTGGCCATGCAGCATGAACCTCGTTGTGGCTTGTTCTATTTTTGACAGCATCAGTTATGCTTATGCCTGGCGCTTACTGGTGGCCGGGCTGTCGCAGGATTTCGTTGTACCCAAAGGTGCTACTGCACTTTACTCGTCAAGCGAAGATAAAGCGTGGAGAAAAAAAGGAGATAATGTAAATAACAGTAGTAGAAATCTACAGTTACATATTGCAGCGCAACGCAACGCGTCATTATGGCGATTTTATTGCGTTATGGTGGAATAATCAGGACGTTTTCCGCAGCAGGAGTTTAGCATGGAAATTAACCCGGTTTTTGCTCGTCGTCTTTACCTGTGTTGGCTCATCAGCACTCATGAACACCCTAACGTTCCACGTTTGATGGAACTGACAGGTTGGCCGCGGCGTACCTTGCAGGACGTACTGAAAGCGCTGCCCGGCCTGGGCCTGGAGTTGCAGTTTGTTCAGCAAGGGGTGCGTAATAACGCTGGCTATTACCAGTTGGTCAATTGGGGTCCGCTAAGTCAAAGCTGGATTAATCAGCATCACGAGATGCTGCTGGCGGCCATTGATTGAATGTTCCCCGGCGTGCCGGGGAAGCATTACTGGCTTTTCGATTCCAGATACATCACGGTTGCCGCTACGCGCGAACGCACGTTGAGCTTGCGCAGCATATTGCGGATGTGCACTTTCACCGTCTCTTCAGAAATATGCAACTGCGCCGCGACCTGCTTGTTCGACATGCCGCGCGCCACTTCCTGCAACACGTCCAGCTCACGCTCGGTAAGATCGGCAAAGGGATCGTGCTGCTCGCTGCGTGATGAAAGGTAGTCCGCCACCGCGTCGCTAATCACGTTCTGGCCCTCGGCGGCCTGACGAATATGCTCCAGCAACTGTTCTGGCTCGCTGTCTTTCAGCAGATAGCCATCGGCACCGGCATCGATCAGCGCATAGACGTCGCTGCGGGAGTCGGAAACGGTCAGCACGATGATACGTGCATCAACGCCTTCATCGCGCAGGGCTTTCAGCGTATCCAGCCCGGAAAGCCCCTTCATATTCAGATCGAGCAGGATCACGTCTGGCGTGAACTGCGCGGCCAGGGCGATCGCCTCGGCACCGCTGCTGGCTTCCGCCACCACGGTGAACGTCGCATCCAGCCCCAGCAGCTGTTTGATGCCACGCCGCATCAGCGGGTGATCGTCCACGATCATTACTCGGAAATTTCTAATCACAATAAAACATGCTCCCTGTAGCGAGTAAAGCTACTGCGTAATGCAGGCAGTAAAGCTGACTCATAAAATATAGTCGTAATTAGCATTGTCGTTCGGCTCGAATGGCCGCCGTGCAATGCTATTGGCCCTTATGGCGGAAAGGTCAGACAGACTTCCGTGCCCCCGGCATGGCCACGCCTGATTTGTAACGTACCGTTCAGGCGCGTTGCGCGTTCGCTCATAATGGTTAGCCCGTAATGGCCTTCGGGTTCGTCCAGGCTGTCGATGCCGCAGCCGTCGTCGCTAATGATGATCTCGTTGTCTCCGTTGGGGGAGACTTCGCAATGGATCACAATTTCCTGTGCATCGGCGTGTTTGATGGCATTAAGCACGGCTTCACGCACGATTTGTAGCGCATGAACCTGTTGCTGGGCATTCAACGCCTGTGAGGCTAGCCGACAGTGTAACTGAATCCGCGCGCTGGTCAGCAGTTTTAATGGTTCTAATACCTGCTGCAACGCGGCGTTCAGATCGGCATCCTGAATGCTCAGGCGGAAGGTGGCCAGCAGTTCGCGCAATTGGCGGTAAGCATCTGCCAGTGCCCGATCAAAATCATCAATGATCTCATCCGCCTGCGATGAATGGCCTGTCAGGGTGCGTTTGAGCAGGGTTAACTGGATGCGCAAAAACGTCAGCGCCTGGGCCAGTGAATCATGCAACTCGCGGGCGATGGTAGAACGTTCTTCCATCAGCAGAAACTGCATATGCTGCTTTTGCGCCCGATTAAAGTAAACCCCGCGGCTGAGCATATTGGTCACGCTTTGCATCAGGTGCGGATGAGGCGGCTGGTGTTCATGTTGCCAGCTCAGGCTGCCCAGCGGTTTATTGTCTTGCATAATCGCCTGCGAATGCCAGGCCAGTTCCGCCACGGGTTCACCACTGCTGACCTGCCATTGACTGAGACTGTCCTCCACATTGAGCCGGATGCAATGTAATTGTTCGCTGAGCTTGATGATGCTCAAGACCTTCTCGAACGCCCGCTGATCCAACTGCCCCACGCTTAACGCCTGGGAGCAGCTGTAGAGCACTTCCAGCGTGCGGTTGGCCTGTTGCAGGCGTTCGGTCTTTTCCTGCACTTTTTGTTCCAGCGATTGATAGAGCTTGGCCAGCTCGCCAGACATGGTGGTGAAGGTTTGCGAGAGCACGCCCAGTTCGTTGGGCAGTGAGACGTCGAGCGGTGGATAATGAAAATCACGCTGCTGCATCCGCAGGCTGGCATCCACCAGGCGTTTGAGCGGGGTGACCACCTGGCGGCGCATAAAGCGGATGCAGAACAGCACCAGGGCAATAATGGCGATGTAGCCCATCACGCTGATTGCGGCGACAATGGCCAGCTTTTGTTCGGAATAGCGCTGCAACGCCAAGACAAAGTGGTCGATCTGATTGACGTAGCTGGCCACGTTGGCCTGATAGTTTTCCGGGTGCCCGGCCAGGATCTGCTTTTCCAGCGTCAGCCAGGCCCGGCGCAGCGCCAGGTATTTCTGCCGCACATCTTCAGGCACGTAAAATCGATCGAGTTCCATCAGGGCAGGTGCCATCAACGACTGCTGATACTGCATCAGATGCTGTTGCAATTTACTGGAACCGTTCGCGAGCTCATAGGCCAGGCGGTAACTCTGCATGCGTAACGATCCCGCGATATTGACCGCCTCGGCGTCCCGTAGGCTACCGGCCACGGTGGTTAGAGCCAAGCCGGTAGACAACACGGAAAGGATCACGATACCTATCAGCGCCTTCGCCAGGCTAGCTGTCACTGAGCGTTTTACGAGCAATTAAGCGTCCTTCTGGTGATTGGCCGACCGGGGTCGCCGGGTGTTATGCGCCGCCAAATTATAACTTTTGCTGGCAAAAAGCATTGCGATTTTTACCAAACGGGTGATCCCTGGCTAAATAAAACTTCGCTATATAATCAACTAAATAACGATTGTGTGTGCTCCCGCTGGCAAAATGCACTATATCGGCCATCAGCGATTGATCTGGCGCAAGTAATACCCACTTTTACCCCTAAAGGGTGATTATCTACTCCCTCCAATAGGCCTATTTTATCCTTGCCCCGAACCCGTGGTTCGAGACAAAAAAAATAATAAAATCACACTATAATTTTTACACGCGCGCGTGTTGCCAACTTTGAAGGATAACCCGAATGGCCGAATTGTCGCGACGCAGATTGCTCAGCGGACAATGGCGTCATCAAACTGATGCGATCCGTCCCCCGTGGTCGCGTGAAGCCCCTCTGTTCCTTGCGGGTTGCACCCGATGCCAGGCTTGCGTCAACGCCTGCGAAACCGGCGTGTTGATCAGCGGCAGCGGCGGTTATCCCGAAATCGATTTCCAACGCGCGGAATGTACCTTTTGCCGACAATGCGCAGATGCCTGCGAAGCCCCACTGTTTTACCCTCCACAGCACCAACCCTGGCAACAAGCCGCGTCCTTTTCGGCCGTTTGCCTGGCGATGCAGGGGGTTGAATGTCGCAGCTGTCAGGACAGTTGTGAAACGCAGGCAATCCGTTTTCGGCCACGGTTGGGCGGCATAGCCCAACCGGCGCTCGAGGCGGCGGCGTGCAATGGTTGCGGTGCCTGTGTTACCAGCTGCCCGACCTCGGCGATTGCAATAACCCGGAGTGAAAATAATGAACAGTGAATGGCACGTAAGCGGGTTGATGGTGCAGGCTCGGCCAGAAAAATTCCCGGCGCTGATTGAGACGCTGCTGGCAATCCCGGATACAGAAATTCCGACACAGGACCAGCAGCAGGGCAAGTTGGTCGTCGTTATGCAAGCAGCAAGCTCTCAAGCGTTGCTGGAAAAAATTGAGTCGACGCGCAATCTGGAAGGCGTGTTGGCAGTGTCGCTGGTTTATCACCAGCAGGATGAGCAAGGTGAGGTAATGCCATGAAACTCAGTCGTCGAGACTTCATGAAAGCGAACGCCGCAGCGGCTGCTGCCGCAGCTGCCGGGCTGACGATCCCAACGGTCGCCCAAGCCGTGGTCGGTGGCGGTGACGAAATCAAATGGGACAAAGCACCTTGCCGTTTCTGCGGCACCGGGTGTGGCGTTCTGGTCGGTACCCAAAATGGCCGCGTCGTGGCTTCGCAGGGCGATCCGGATGCTCCGGTTAACCGGGGTCTGAACTGTATTAAAGGCTACTTCCTGCCCAAGATCATGTACGGCAAGGATCGTCTGACACAGCCAATGCTGCGTATGAAGAACGGGCAGTACGATAAAGAAGGTGAGTTTACCCCGATCGGTTGGGAGCAAGCCTTCGACATTATGGAAGAAAAGTTCAAAGGGGCACTGAAAGAGAAAGGGCCAGAATCGGTTGGCATGTTCGGCTCCGGCCAGTGGACGGTATGGGAAGGCTATGCGGCCTCCAAACTGTTCAAGGCGGGCCTGCGCTCCAACAACCTCGATCCGAACGCGCGCCACTGTATGGCGTCTGCGGTGGTCGGCTTTATGCGCACCTTCGGCATGGACGAACCGATGGGCTGCTACGATGATATCGAGCAGGCCGACGCCTTCGTGCTGTGGGGCTCCAATATGGCGGAAATGCACCCGATCCTGTGGTCGCGCATTACCAACCGCCGCCTGGGTAATGACAAGGTCAACGTCTCGGTACTTTCCACCTTCGAACACCGCAGCTTCGAGCTGGCGGATAACGGCATGGTGTTCACTCCGCAGACCGATCTGGCGATCATGAACTACATCGCCAACTATATTATTCAGAACAATGCGGTTGACCAGGATTTCCTCAAGCAGCACGTCAATATCCGCAAAGGGGCGACCGATATCGGTTACGGCCTGCGTCCAACTCACCCGTTGGAAAAAGCAGCGAAAAACCCGGGTAGCGATGCTTCCGAGCCGATGAGCTTCGAGGATTACAAGGCTTTTGTGGCGGAATACACGCTGGAAAAGACCGCCGAAATGAGCGGCGTGCCGAAAGACCAACTGGAAGCGCTGGCTAAGCTGTATGCCGACCCGAATGTGAAGGTCGTGTCTTACTGGACCATGGGCTTCAACCAGCATACTCGCGGCGTCTGGGCTAATAACCTGTGCTACAACCTGCACCTGCTGACCGGCAAAATCTCCAAGCCAGGCTGTGGGCCATTCTCGCTGACGGGTCAGCCTTCCGCCTGTGGTACCGCGCGTGAAGTGGGGACATTCTCCCACCGTCTGCCAGCCGACATGGTGGTAACCAACGAGAAGCACCGCCAGATTGCCGAACAGAAATGGCAGCTGCCAGCCGGCACCATCCCGGAAAAAGTCGGTCTGCACGCGGTCGCACAAGACCGTGCGTTGAAAGACGGCAAGCTGAATGCCTACTGGGTGATGTGTAACAACAACATGCAGGCCGGGCCGAACATCAATGAAGAACGTATGCCGGGCTGGCGCGATCCGCGCAACTTTATCGTGGTCTCCGATCCGTACCCAACGGTGAGCGCGTTGGCCGCCGACCTGATCCTGCCTACCGCCATGTGGGTGGAGAAAGAAGGGGCTTACGGTAATGCCGAGCGCCGTACCCAGTTCTGGCATCAGCAGGTGAAAGCACCGGGTGAGGCTAAATCCGACCTGTGGCAGTTGGTGCAATTTGCCAAACGCTTCAAGGTGGAAGAAGTGTGGCCTGCCGAGCTGATCAACCAGAAGCCGGAATACCGTGGTAAGACGCTGTACGACGTCCTGTTCGCCAACGGTGAAGTGAACAAATACAAGCTGGAAGAGATCCCTGCCGAACAGTTGAACGACGAGTCACGCGAATTCGGTTACTACATCCAGAAAGGGCTGTTTGAAGAATATGCCGGTTTTGGCCGTGGCCATGGCCACGATCTGGCCGCCTTTGATATGTACCATCAGGCGCGCGGTCTGCGCTGGCCGGTGGTGGATGGCAAAGAAACCCTGTGGCGTTACCGCGAAGGGACCGATCCTTATGTGAAAGCCGGTGAAAGCGTGCGCTTCTATGGCAAGCCAGACGGTAAAGCGGTGATCTTCGCACTGCCGTTCGAGCCTGCGGCGGAAAGCCCGGATCAGGAATACGATCTGTGGTTGTCAACCGGCCGTGTACTGGAGCATTGGCATACCGGGTCGATGACTCGCCGGGTGCCAGAGTTGCACAGAGCCTTCCCGGAAGCGGTGCTGTTTATCCATCCGCTGGACGCCAAGAGCCGCAATCTGCGCCGTGGTGACAAGGTGAAGGTACTGTCACGCCGTGGTGAAGTGGTCAGCATCGTCGAAACCCGTGGCCGTAACCGCCCGCCGAAAGGTCTGGTGTATATGCCATTCTTTGATGCCGCACAACTGGTCAACAACCTGACGCTGGATGCCACCGATCCGCTGTCCAAAGAGACCGACTACAAGAAGTGTGCGGTGAAACTGGAGAAGGTTTAAGGCCAACGGAATGAGCCAGCAACGAGATAAAACACCAGCCCGGCGGCGTTTCCTACGGGATGCCGCGCGCAGTGTGGCCGGATTGGCAGGGATTGGCGTGCTGCTGGGGTTGCAACAAAAGCAATCTCAGGCGCGCGATGGCCTGACGCTGCGGCCACCGGGTGCCCTGGCCGAAGGGGCGTTTGATAGCGCCTGCATTCGCTGTGGCCAGTGTGTGCAAGCCTGCCCGTACCAGACGCTGAAACTGGCGACGCTGTTGTCACCGAAGGCGGCGGGAACGCCGTACTTTGTGGCGCGGGACATCCCTTGCGAGATGTGTGAAGACATCCCGTGCGTGGTGGCCTGCCCGAGCGGTGCGCTGGATCCGAAGCTGACGGATATCGATCAGGCGCGGATGGGGCTGGCGGTGTTGCTGGACCATGAAAACTGTCTGAACTGGCAAGGGCTGCGTTGCGATGTGTGCTACCGGGTTTGCCCGCAGATCGACAAGGCCATCACGCTGGAGCTGCAACATAACGTACGCACCGGCAAGCACGCCATGTTCCTGCCAACGGTACACAGCCAGGATTGCACCGGCTGTGGCAAGTGTGAGCAGGCTTGCGTGCTGGAGCAGGCGGCGATCAAGGTGTTACCGATGGAACTGGCGCGCGGTCAGTTGGGTGAACACTATCGCTGGGGCTGGCAGGAAAAGCAGCGCGCAGGGCAATCACTGGTGCCGGAAGGACTCACATTGCCGGCACGCGGCGTAAAGGGAGGTGAATGATGGCTAATCCAGTCGCTCAAGCCGGGCGTGATGCCCGTTTGCGTCATGGCTGGTTGCGCAGCAATCGCTTCCTGATCCTGCGGCGTTGCAGTCAACTGTTGATCTTGCTGATGTTTCTCTCCGGCCCGCTGTGGGGCATCTGGATCCTGCGCGGTAACTACAGCGCCAGCCTATTGGCAGAGACGGTGCCGTTAACGGATCCGTTGATGATGCTGCAAAGCCTGTTGGCTGGGCATTGGCCAGCCTGGCTGGTGTGGGTTGGGGCGGTGGTGGTGCTGATCTACGGCCTGATCGGTAATCGGGTGTTTTGCGGCTGGGTTTGCCCGGTCAACCCGGTGACCGACCTGGCGGCCTGGCTGCGGCGCAAGTTAGGCCTGCGTCAATCGGCCAGCCTGCCTCGCTCCCTGCGCTACGGCATCTTGCTCGTCGTCCTGGTTGGCAGTGCCGTGAGTGGCACGCTGATTTGGGAATGGATTAATCCGGTGGCCTTGATGGGGCGCGGGTTGATCCACGGCAGCAGCGGGGAAGGCACATTAGCCTGGCTGAAAGGGCTGGGTGCCGCATTTGGTGCTGGCATCTGGTTGATTGTGGCGCTGTTTCTGTTCGATCTGCTGGTGGTCGAACATGGCTGGTGTGGCCATCTTTGCCCAATGGGGGCGCTGTATGGCGCCATTGGTAGCCAAGGCGTGGTGCAGATCAGCGCGGAGAACCGTGATAACTGTACCCGCTGCATGGATTGTTTTCATGTTTGCCCGGAACCGCAGATCCTGCGTGAGCCATTATTAGTCAAAAAAGGCACACCGCAGGTTGCCAGTGATGCCTGTATTGCCTGCGGACGTTGTATCGACGTTTGTGCAGAAAACGTATTCGAAATTAAGAGCAAATTTCATTATTCGGGAGCCAAAAAATGACCAGCAATGTCCTGAAAAAGCAGCTTTCCCTGTGGGGCGCGCTGTTAACACTGGTAGTTGCCAGTGCCGCGTTTGCCGCCAGCGATGTCGATCTCAAGCAATCGCCAGAGGTTTCCGGCACCGCTGAAGGGCAGATAAAAATGCCCAAGCAGCAGGAAAAGATGGCACTAAACTATGTCAATCAGCCGCCGATGATCCCGCATAGCGTCGACGGCTACCAGATTAGCAAAAACACTAACCGCTGCTTGCAGTGCCACGGCGTGGAGCACTACCGCACCACCGGGGCACCGCGCATCAGCCCGACACACTTTATGGACAGCGATGGCAAGGTACTGGGGGAAGTCGCTCCACGCCGTTATTTCTGTCTGCAATGCCACGTACCACAAACCGATGCGGCACCAATCGTCGGTAATGATTTCAAGCCAATGCAGGGCTTTGGGCACTAAGCGGGGGAGCTATGGCCGAACGTAATACCACAACATCCGAGAAAAAGGCCGGGCCGATCCGCCGGTTATGGCGCTGGTGGCGCAGGCCGAGCAGGTTGGCCCTGGGGACTTTGCTGCTGTTGGGCTTTGTAGCCGGGATCGTTTTCTGGGGCGGTTTCAACACCGGTATGGAAGCGGCCAACACCGAAAAATTCTGTATCAGCTGCCACGAAATGCGTGAAAACGTCTACGAAGAGTATATGGAGACGGTGCACTACAACAACCGCAGCGGCGTGCGTGCCACCTGTCCGGATTGCCACGTCCCGCACGAGTGGGGCCCGAAGATGCTGCGTAAGATGAAGGCTAGTAAAGAGCTGTATGCCAAGATATTTGGCATTATCGACACGCCGCAAAAGTTCGAAGAACATCGCTTGGCGATGGCCAGCAACGAGTGGGCGCGTATGAAGGCCAATAACTCGCAGGAGTGTCGTAACTGTCACAACTTCGAGTATATGGACTTCACCGCGCAGAAAACCGTGGCGGCCAAGATGCATGACAAAGCGATTACCGAAGGCAAAACCTGTATCGATTGCCATAAAGGGATTGCACATAAACTGCCAGACATGCACGGTGTGCCTACCGGTTTCTGATTCTGGTTGATGAAAACCCCGCAGCGCCGCAAGGCCTGCGGGGTTTTTTTGTTGCAAATCCGCCGCGGCTGCGCTTTGCTAGTGGCCAAAGGTTAGAGTGAATTGGCTCACGCAAGAAGGGAATATGTCGTCAAAAATTGAAAATATCAGAAAGCAGCTGTTGTCAGATAACTGGTACGTATTGAATAAGTACACTTTTGATTTGAAACGTAAAAATGGTGGCACCATCGAACAGGTTCGCGAGGTCTACGATCGCGGCAACGGGGCGACCATTCTGCTGTATAACCGCGCCAAGGGCACCGTGGTGCTGACCAACCAGTTCCGCATGCCAACCTACGTCAACGGCAATACTACGGGCATGTTGCTGGAAGCCTGTGCCGGGTTGCTGGATGACGATCAGCCTGAGCAATGCGCCCGCCGAGAAGCGGTTGAGGAAACCGGTTTTCAGGTTTCGCAGGTGCAAAAGATTTTTGAGGCTTATATGTCGCCGGGTGGCGTCACGGAAATCCTCCACTTCTTTATTGCCGAGTATCAGGATGATGAGCGGCAAACCAGCGGTGGCGGCATTGAGGATGAAGATATTGAAGTGGTGGAACTGCCGTTTGGTGAGGCCATTGCGATGATCGCTGACGGTCGTCTCAAGGATGGTAAAACCATCATGCTGTTGCAGTATCTACAGATCCATCGGGTGATGGAGTAGTTCTGATAATTAGAGGCAGGAAAAGGACACCTGATGAAATCAATTAGCGAAATTGCCATCGTTCCGCCCTTGGCGGCTATGGCTGAATTGCTGGCATCCGTTGACCCAGGGCTTTTGAAGAGAGGGGAGCAACTGGCGGCATCAAATTGCATCAGCAACGTCAAGATCCGGGATAATGGGGTGACCGCCGATGTCATGGGGAGTCGCAACTATCCCTATTTCGTTATGATCGCTGCGGGTGCCGAACTGCAATGCCGCTGTACTTGCCCGGCTGCCAATTCTTGGGCGGTTTGCAAACATGCGGTTGCCGTTGCCTTACGGCTTAGCCAGAGTACCGACCTGCCGCAGGATAGCGGCGATGAGCAGCTACTGCGTCGTTATCTTCTGCAAAAGCATCCCGATGAACTCATCACGTTGCTGCTGCAATTGCTGCGGAGCGACAAAAACGTGATGCGTGAGTGGCTATTCAAGGCCACGCTAGCACTCGAACCTTCCTCGCTAAAACAGCTCAAGAAGATGGTGAATAAGGCGTTGCCGAAGCGTAAAGCCTGGGATTGGAATGAAGCGGCGCAATATTTCTTTACCGCAGAGCTGCAGCTAGGTGACGTCTGGCTAGCGATGGAGCGGCTATCCATCGACGATCAGTGGTTGCTGAGTTGGCATGTGGTACAACGGCTGGACGAAGTGCTGGAGTTTATCGATGACTCTGGCGAGCGCGTAACCGCTATCCAGGAACAGCTTTTTGGTCAAATGTCGCAGATTTTTGACAAACTCGACTGGCCCGCAGTAAAGAAAGCACGGTGGCTGTTTGATCATTTGGACTGCAACGAATACGAGGTCTTTCCGACGGTTGGTGAGCACTTTGTTGCGACCGGTGAGGTGCAAACCCACCTGCTGGAATTATGTCACGATGCATTCGAAAAGTTGGCAACGGAGCTCCAGAGTGCAGATCAACCTTCGGAGCCCTCTTGGCATATGGAATGCTATGCCAAACCGTTGGTGAAAGCAGCCCAGCAAAGTGGTAACTGGCGTGAAGAGCTGCGCTTGCGATCGCTGTTGGCCCATGATTGGCATGACTTTCTGGCTCTCAGTAGAATTTGCCTTGCCCATCAGGAAGAGCTTGAAGCAGAAGATTGGTTACTGAGGGCGAAAAAAGCGACCACCGACGGCCATGTCCAAGCCCTCTGTTGCCAGCAAGAATTACGGATAAGGGTCGCGCTCGGTGAACACACTTCGGCATGGAAAATGGCGTGGAGATTATTTGAACAACAACCTTACTCTGAACAATATCGAGAGCTGCTTGCGGTACATGAAGAACTTGGAAAACCAGAGCCTGAACTACTAGCTAAAGTGGAACAGGTATTGCTCGGAAATCCGCATTTGCGAGGGCAACTGTTAGAGTTTTATTTTGAACATCAGCAGATCGAAAAAGCTAAAGATTGCATCAAGACAGGGGGTGGGTCGCAGGAACAAATACTGCGGCTGGCCGATTTGCTGACTGAGGATCAACCGGCTGAAGTGCTGGCACTGTATCTGCGGATTGTGGAAGACTTGATCAACAGCGCTAGCTATGAAAGGGCGACAACGCTGTTATTGCAGCTACAGGCTCGGCTCAAGGACAATCAGCATTCATTGAGTGATTTCAACCAGGCAGTGGCCCAATTAGCGACCGAGTTTCGTCGTAAGCGAAATATGATGACCCTGTTAAAGCAGCACTTTCCTTCTTGTTTGTAGGTGAGAGTAGTCTTGTTTTATTCGTTGTCTGGCCCCTCACCCCGACCCTCTCCCAATGTAGTCCTGGCTCTAATGAACACAGTGTAGGGGAGAGGGAGCGAGTTCGGAGTCGTAGGTAGGTACGGGGATAAGTTGTGGCACGTACAGTTCCCTCTCCCTGTGGGAGAGGGTTAGGGTGAGGGGGATTATCTCACCTGTTTTCAAAGTACTACAGCTGCGCTACCAGCATATCTTCCAGCTTCTGCTGGTCTACGGCGAACAGGCGGATGCCTTCGGCCAACTTCTCAACCGCCATGGCATCCTGGTTGTGCAGCCAGCGGAACTCGGCTTCGGCCAGTGGCGCGGGCTGGTGGAACCCTTCAACCGATGGCGTCAGTTTACGTTCGATAGGCTGATTGCTCTGCTTCAACTCTTCCAGCAGGTTAGGCGCAATGGTCAAACGGTCACAGCCGGCCAACGCCAGGATCTGCTCAACCTTGCGGAAGCTGGCACCCATGATCACGGTCTGATAGCGGTGCTGTTTGTAGTATTCATAAATGGCACGGACGGACTTCACGCCCGGATCCTGCTCGGCATCATAATTGGTCATCGGTTGTCTGGCCTGATACCAATCGTAGATACGGCCAACGAACGGTGAAATCAGGAACACGCCAGCTTCGGCACAGGCGCGAGCCTGAGCAAAGGAGAACAGCAGCGTCAGGTTGGTGTTGATACCTTCTTTTTCCAGCTCTTCGGCTGCCTGGATCCCTTCCCAGGTGGCGGCCAGCTTGATCAGAATGCGGGATTTATCGATCCCCTGGCTTTGATACATGCCAATCAGCTTGCGCGCTTTAGCCACGCACATACCTCGATCGAAGGACAGGCGAGCATCCACCTCGGTGGAGATGCGGCCCGGCACGCTTTTTAGAATTTCTACCCCGATATTCACCGCCAATCGGTCACTGGCATTAATCAACTGGGTTTCTTTGCTGCCGCCTTGCTGGCGGGCGTAGTCCAACGCTTCGGTGATCAGTGATTTATACTGCGGTAGCGCCGCGGCCTTGAGGATCAACGAAGGGTTGGTGGTGGCATCTTGCGGTTCGAACTGGCGGATTGATTCGATATCACCGCTGTCGGCAACCACCACGGTCAACTGTTTGAGTGCGTCCAATTGGTTCATTTATAGCTCCTTGTTTACCCGTCGTCTTTCTAGCCGCAGCGTTGTTGGCTGCATTCACTCACCCCAGTCACTTACTAAAGTAAGCTCCTGGGGATGAGTGAACTGGCCGCCTAGCTGCAACTTGAAATCCATAGGGTAAAGATAAATAAGAACGATTTACATTAATAGGGAAACACACTGCACCATTTAGTCAGTGAATGAAATGCGCTTTTTCTGATTGTTGCGATGGATAATAGCGATTAGGACGTATGCCACGTGATCCTGAGTCTGGAGGAAAGCGACGGGTTGAACAGATTTACGACGATTTCCCTCCCTTGTCCGTTGAGCGCTCGAACAACGCAAAGCAAACGACAGCCCCGTGGTCGCCGGTATAATTATGCTTATGGGATGGCCGCGCTAATCAGTAACGGTGGCTTTTTTACCTCGTTAATTAAATGGAACGCGTTATTCCTTTATTCCCCCAGATATTCATCTGGGCTCACGCGACTCACTTTTATTGAGCGTTCAAAAAGGCCGCGCAAGGGCGTGTGACTAAAAAACAGGAGGAGCTATGTCTAGCTTTGAGCCAGACGCCGTTGGCGTAATCATTCAGCGAGTCTGTGAATATCTGCAACCGGTATTCAATGCCCTGTTAGCCGGCAGCATGGCGTTATTGAAGGGCGCGTATCTGAATATGCCATTGCGCCACCGGTTATTAAATGCCGGCATTTGTGCCTTATTGGCATTAACCGTGCGTGACCTGTTATCGCTGATGGGGTTGGAGTTGGCATGGGCGAATACCATCAGCGTATTAATTGGTTTCCTCGGTGCGGATTACCTTGGTGAGTTAATTAAAAGAATTATTGGCAAAAAAACAGGATTTAAAAATGATAAGTGAAAAGTCGGAAATTAAATTTAACGCACGCAGCGAAACCAACCTGCTTGGGGTACATCCCGATCTGGTACGGGTGATGCGTCTGGCGCGGCGTTTTTCGCTGGTGCCGTTCTCCATTACCGAAGGGTTGCGCTCTATGGCCCGGCAGCGGGATTTGCTACGTGAGGGGAAAAGCCAGACGTTGAGAAGTCGCCATCTTACCGGGCATGCGGTCGACGTCGTGGCCATGCCTTCGGGGACAGTGTCATGGGAATGGGATTACTATGCCCAGATTGCGTCGGCGGTGCGGCGTGCGGGGCTGGAATGTGGTATCAACGTCGAGTGGGGGGGCGAATGGAAAACGCTGAAAGATGGTCCGCATTTCCAATTGCCGTTCAAAGATTATCCGGCTTGAACGGTCAGTGGTCACCCCTGGTGCACTAAAAACCGCTGCTTTTCTGTTCGTTTAACTTGCTTTTAACTTTTATTTACAAGTTTCGCCCAAGGTTATGGCACGCTTCAAAGTTTGTGACGATTCTCTCACTATACTAGTTCAGCGTTATTGCCTTACCTCATCATAAAAGAAGAAAGCAAAGGAACCCATAATGGACGAACAGCTCAAACAGAGTGCCCTTGATTTCCATCAGTTTCCTGTCCCAGGGAAGATCCAGGTATCGCCGACCAAACCGCTAGCCACCCAGCGCGATCTGGCCTTGGCTTATTCGCCGGGCGTGGCCGCTCCCTGTCTGGAAATTGCCGCCGATCCGCTGGCCGCTTATAAATATACCGCCAAAGGTAACCTGGTCGCGGTGATCTCCAACGGTACCGCGGTACTGGGGCTGGGGAATATCGGCGCGTTAGCCGGTAAGCCGGTAATGGAAGGCAAAGGGGTTCTGTTTAAGAAGTTTTCCGGTATTGACGTGTTCGATATCGAAGTCGATGAACTCGATCCTGACAAGCTGATTGACGTGATCGCCGCGCTGGAACCGACCTTTGGCGGCATCAACCTGGAAGATATCAAAGCGCCCGAGTGCTTCTATATTGAGAAGAAGCTGCGCGAGCGCATGAAGATCCCGGTATTCCATGACGATCAACACGGCACGGCGATTATTACTACCGCAGCGGTACTGAACGGCCTGCGGGTGGTGAAGAAAAACATCTCCGACGTACGTCTGGTGGTCTCAGGTGCAGGTGCAGCTTCCATTGCCTGTTTGAACCTGCTGGTGGCGCTGGGCCTGAGCAAACAGAACATCACCGTTTGTGATTCCAAGGGCGTGATTTATCAAGGCCGCGACGCCAAGATGGAAGAAACCAAAGCGGCGTATGCCATTGTGGATAACGGCCAGCGTACGCTGGGAGACGCCATTCCCAATGCCGATATTTTCCTGGGGTGCTCTGGCCCTGGCGTCTTGACGCAAGACATGGTGAAAACCATGGCCCGGGATCCGTTGATCATGGCGCTGGCTAACCCGGAACCGGAAATTCTGCCGCCGTTGGCGAAAGCGGTGCGCCCAGACGCGATTATCTGTACCGGCCGCTCTGACTATCCAAACCAGGTGAACAACGTATTGTGCTTCCCGTTCATCTTCCGTGGTGCGCTGGATGTCGGGGCCACCACCATCAACGAAGAGATGAAGCTGGCCTGTGTGCACGCCATTGCCGATTTGGCGTTGGCAGAGCAGAGCGACGTAGTCGCTTCGGCGTATGGCGATCAGGATCTCTCCTTTGGCCCGGAATATATCATTCCAAAACCGTTCGACCCGCGCCTGATCGTCAAGATTGCGCCAGCGGTGGCCAAGGCCGCCATGGATTCCGGCGTGGCGATGCGTCCGATAGAAGACTTTGACGCCTATGTAGAGAAACTGACCGAGTTCGTCTACAAAACCAACCTGTTTATGAAGCCGATCTTCTCCCAGGCGAAAAAAGAAGTGAAACGTGTCGTGATGGCCGAAGGGGAAGAAGAACGCGTACTGCATGCCACTCAAGAGATGGTCTCGCAGGGGCTGGCTTATCCGATCCTGGTGGGGCGTCCGAGTGTGATTGAAATGCGCTTGAAGAAACTTGGCCTGCAACTCACACCGGGCAAAGACTTTGAAGTGGTGAACAACCAGTCCGATCCGCGCTTTAATGAATACTGGGGGGAGTATTACCAGATCATGAAGCGCCGTGGCGTGTCGCAGGAGCAGGCTCGCCGTGCCGTGATCGGCAACCCAACGCTGATCGCCGCCATCATGCTACACCGTGGGGAGGCCGATGCCATGATTTGTGGCACCATCGGCAGCTACCATGAGCATTATGACGTGGTGGAGAAAGTGTTCGGCTTCCGTGAGGGGGTACACGTGGCTGGGGCCATGAATGCCTTGCTGCTGCCAAGCGGCAACACCTTTATCGCCGATACCTATGTCAATGACGATCCGACGCCGGAACAACTGGCAGAAATCACCCTGATGGCAGCGGATACGGTACGGCGCTTCGGGATTGAACCGAAGGTGGCGCTGTTGTCCCATTCCAGCTTTGGCTCTTCCAACTGCGCATCGGCGAGCAAAATGCGTAAAACGCTGGAACTGGTCAACCAGATGGCACCAGAATTGGAGATCGACGGTGAGATGCATGGTGACGCTGCGCTGGTGGAAAGCATCCGTCAGGATTTGATGCCGGACAGCCCACTGAAAGGCTCGGCCAATATCCTGATCATGCCAAGCATGGAAGCGGCGCGTATCAGCTACAACCTGTTGCGCGTCTCTTCATCTGAAGGTGTGACGGTCGGGCCGGTATTGATGGGCGTATCCAAGCCGGTACATATCCTGACGCCGATCGCCTCGGTACGCCGCATCGTTAACATGGTGGCGTTGGCGGTAGTGGAAGCGCAGACGCAACCGCTGTGATGGCGTGAACGTGACCCCCTGCGGCGTTGGCCTCTGGGGGTTTTTTTATGCGTTGCAGCGCTCGGCAATGGCTTGAATATCGGCAGGGGTGGTGCGACAGCAGCCGCCAATCAAGCGGGCACCGGCATGCTGCCAGTCGGCTAGCTGATTCACCAACTGATGCTGTTGGTGAACGCAGCTATGCCAGGTTTTACTCACCGCATCGTAGTGTTCACCGGAGTTAGGGTAAACCAGTAACGGTTTATCACTCAGTGCAGCAAGCTGTTGCAACGCCGGAGTGACGTTTTCCAACGCGATACAATTAACGCCGACCGCCAGAACCTGCGGATTACCGTTTAGTTCAGCCATGACCACGGCCAAGGGCGTGCCGTCGCTAAGATGCTGACTATCACGCAGGGTGAAAGAGAACCAGCCACCCAACGCAGGGAACTCCTCTAACAGCGCCAGCAGTGCCTGTAATTCGGCGAACGACGGCAGCGTTTCACAGGCCAGCAAATCCACTCCGGCGTTGGCCAGGGCGGTGATGCGCGGACGATGGAACGCGATCATCTCTGCTGGCGGCAGTTGGTAGTCGCCACGATATTCAGAGCCGTCCGCCAGATAAGCGCCATATGGGCCGACCGAACCGGCAACCAGCAAAGGCAATTGTTGTGGATGCTGGGCCAGATAATCGGTACGGGCAAGTTGTGCCAGGTGGACGCTTTGGGCGATCAGTGCCAGCGATTGCGACTCATCCAGGCCCCGGCGTGCAAACCCTTGGGGCGTGGCCTGATAGCTGGCGGTAATGGCGCATTGCGCTCCCGCATTGAAGTAATCCAGATGCACCTGATAAATCAGCTCCGGGTTTTCAATCAGCACTTTTGCCGACCATAGCGGATCGGTGAGATCGCAACCTCGGGCCTCCAGTTCGGTGGCCATTGCCCCGTCCAACACTAACGTGCGGTTATCGGCCAGCAAGGCGGCCAGAGGGTTGTTAACCGACATGTTCTTCTCCGGTATTCAGTAGGTTTTTCTGCCCGGTGCGTCGGGTCAGGTAATAGGTCAGATAACAGATCGCCACAAACGGCAGGCCGCAATACAGCGCCACACGTTGCTCAGGGTCGAATGCCAGACCAATACAGGCCAATAGACATAGCGCAAAACCGACAATTGGCGTCAGTGGGTAGCCCGGCGCGCGGTATTTCAGCCCGTCTATCGGCTGACCGCTGCGTAGGTAACGGCGGCGAAAAACGTAGTGGGCGGCACAGATGCTCAGCCAGACGGCCACGACCGCAAAGCCGGAGATGGCAGACAGTGCCACAAATACCGTATCGGGCGCGATCACGCTGGTCAACAGCGCCAGCACGCCGCCGAGCATGCTGAACGTCAGAGCATTCATTGGAATACCGCGCGCATTCACCCGTGAAAAATAGGCGGGCAGAGTACGCTGATTGGCCAGCGACCACAGCATGCGCCCCGAAGCATACAGCCCGGAATTGGCGGCCGAAAGAATGGCGGTCAGGATCACGAAGTTAAAAATATCGGCGGCATAAGGGACACCGATGCGTTCGAAGACCAGGACAAACGGGCTTTTGACGATCCCGGCCTGCTCCATGGGGATCAGCGCTGCCAGAATAAATACCGTGCCGATAAAGAACACCATCAGGCGGATCACCGTGGTACGGATGGCCCAGGGCACCACTTTTTCCGGATTTTCGGTTTCGCCCGCCGCAATGCCGATCAGCTCGGTCCCGGAGAACGCGAAATTAACCGCTACCATGGTCATCAGGATCGGTAACGTGCCATTGGGTAGCCAACCTGATGAGGTCAGATTACTCAGGAACGGCGCTGGCGTGCCATCTTTCATCGGGATCAGGCCAAACATGGCCGCGCCGCCCAGCACGATAAACGCCAGGATGGTGATCACCTTGATTAGCGAGAACCAGAATTCACTTTCGGCGAAGAAACGGGTGGTCACGACGTTGAGCAGAAAAATAGCAGCACAAAAAATCAGGCACCACAGCCAGACCGGTGATTGCGCAAACCAGTATTGCATACAGAAACCGGCGGCGGTGAGGCTGGAACCCAGCGCGACGGTCCAGGTCAGCCAGTACAGCCAGGCGACGGTATAGCCGGTTGCCGGGCCAAGATAGCGTGCCGCGTAGACGTGAAATGCGCCGGTTTCCGGCATGGCGACGGCAAGTTCACCCAGACACAGCATCACCAGATAGACCACCAGAGCGCCAATGATATAGGCCAACAGGGTTCCCAGCGCGCCGGTTGTGGAGATGATGTAACCGGTGTTGAAAAACAGACCGGTCCCGATCACGCCCCCCAGCGACAGCATCACCAAATGCCGGGCTTTCATGGTGCGTTTGAATTGCCCTTCAGCGGCAGCAGGTTGCATAACAATCTATCCATATGGACGTCTACATGGCCGTAAGTTATACCCGCTCTATTCAACGAAATCAACGTAACTCAAAACAAGATAACGAGAAATAGGTGCTCGCTGCCGCCAGGTGCTGCTAATTCCTATATGCAAATGATAATTATTATCTATAATGTCGCCACTTTTGTGTAAGGAAAAACGACAATGAAGTTTCTGATATTGTTAGCCACACTGGTTCTTACGGCCTGCAGTCAAGGGCCCGGCTCTTCGCCGAAAAGCGACATTGCCACATTGGGTAAGATTGTTGATTTGCGCAGCGGTGAAGTATTGACGCCGCAACAGTTACTGACGCGTCTGGCGGTTCAACCTCGGGTGATCGTGGGTGAAAAGCATGACAACTTTTGCCATCACCAGATCGAACTGTGGCTGGTGGAGCAGTTAGCGCAGCAGCGGCCGCAGGGCAGTGTCCTGATGGAAATGATCACGCCTGGCCAACAGGCCAAGGTGGATGAAGTGAAGCAGTGGCTGCAAACCGATCCGACGGTACGTGATAGCCGCGTCGCAGAACTGATTGTCTGGCAAGCCAGTTGGCAATGGCCGCTGTACGGCGATGTGGTGATGGCGGTCATGCGCGCCCCTTATCCTTTGCTGTCTGCCAATCTCGATCGCAATGAGATCATGGCGTTTTATCAACGGCCTGAATTCCCCAAAGGTCAGCTCTCCGTGCAGCCAGAAGTCCAGCAGGCGTTAGCCGCCACCATCCGTGACTCCCATGACGGCAAAATTGATGAGGTGCAGTTGCACGCGATGCTTGCCATTCAGCAACAGCGCGATCGTCGTATGGCCGAAAGTTTACTGGCTGCGCCAACCCCGGCATTACTGATGGTGGGCGGTTATCACGCTTCCAGAACGGTCGGTGTACCCTTGCACATCCAGGACATACAGCCCGAAGCCCAATTTACGGTGTTGATGCTGGCTGAGCAGGGGGTCGCCATCGATCGCTCAATGGCGGATTACCTGTGGGTTACGCCAACCGCAAAATGATTACGTCAGGATTGCGAAAAGATCTGTCATTAACATTTACAAATGATTATCATTAGCAAATGTGATCTGCAATCATTCGCAATTAGGTAATCTACTGTCCCTATGTTTAGTCAGCCTTATTGCCCTCAGGTTGTTGCTCTGCCGCAGCCGCGCTGGGGGCGTGGTTTATTGTATGCACTAGGCGCTCACCTGGCGCTGGTGTCGCTGTTTTACTGGCCGCAAACGTCGCTGCCGCCGGTGCTGATGCCGCCACCGGCAATCATGCTCAGTTGGGCGGCGCAGATCGAAGCGCCAAGCCAGCCAGAGCCGTTGCCGTTGGGGTTGCAGCAACAGGCACAGAGTTCGGCGGCACAGCCTGTGCAACAGCAGCAAGAGCCGGAAATGCCAGAGCTGGCGCGTGCTGAAGCGGCAAAAATTGTGGTGGCCGAACGCAACAAGAATGCGCATAAGCAGCGGCGTAAAGCGCCGCCAAAGCCGCCGACTCCGATGGAGGAAGAACAAGACGTCACGCACGCTGCGGCAGCCAGCTCGTCGGCTCCCAAGGCACTACAGCTGGCGCAGCGGGTAGCCGCCCCGTTAAACAGTGATTCCACCGCGCAGGCGCAGGCCAAGCTTTCCTGGGAAAGCCAGGTCAAAGGGTTACTCAACCGTGTGAAGCGCTATCCGGCAGATGCCAAACGGCGTCAGCGCTCGGGAGCGCCGGTGGTGAGTTTTGTGGTGGATGCCCAGGGGCGAGTAGCCGATGTCATACTTAAAACGCCCTCTGCCACCGCATCATTGGATCGTGAAGCGCTGGCGGTGATTATGCGTGCGCAGCCGTTACCTACGCCACCGGCGGAGATGCTGCGCCAAGGCAAGGTTGCCGTGACTATGGCGGTGGATTTTAATCTGGCGTTGTTGTAGGCCAACCAAAAAGAGTTTACCCATCAGGCTTTATCTCTCGTTGTGCGCAACAGGAGAGGGGCTTGCTACGCTCAAATTATCGTGAGGGGTTATGACATTGCGTGTTCAATTGGCTCGTTACCGTAGGCATTCTAATGCTTATCTACTGATTTTTATGGGGTTATTAAGTACTGCCAACGCGGCGGTGATAAGCCCGCCCCAGGCTGACATTATTCCGCATAAATTAACCACCCAGGGTGAAACCCGCATCGATAATTATTATTGGCTGCGCGATGACCAGCGCCAGAATAATAAGGTGTTGGCCTATCTGACAGCCGAAAATCGTTATACCGAGCAGGTGATGCAGCCGTATCAGGCGCTACGCGATCGGTTGTATCAGGAGATGCTTGGCCGCATGAGTCCGGAAGACCGCTCGGTTCCCTACCAGCTCAACGGCTACCGCTACCAGGAACGCATCGATGCGGGTAAAGAGTTTGCCGTCTACCAACGGCAGGCGTTGACGGGTGACTCTGCCTGGCAGACGTTGCTGGATGCCAATCAGCGCGCTCATGGGCAGGAATATTATCGGGTGGGCGGGTTGGCGGTCAGTGAAGATAACCGCCGCCTGGCCGTGGCAGAAGATACCCAGGGCCGCAGGCAATACAACATATCCCTGCGCGATCTGGCCAGTGGCGATTGGGCTAAAGAGGTGATTGAAAACACTTCCGGGAATATGGTGTGGGCCAACGATGGCAGCAGCTTGTTCTATATACGCAATCATCCCCAAACCCTGTCACCCTATCAGGTATATCGTCATCAATTGGGTACGCCTGTCGCCGACGATAAGCTGGTATATCAGGAAAACGATCGGGCATTTTACCTGAGCCTGGATCGCTCCTCTTCGCGGGATTACGTGATCGTCACCATCAGCGGCAATACCACTTCCGAAGTGCGCCTGATCGACGCCAACCAGCCGCAAAGTGCGGTGCAACTCTTTGCCGCGCGCCAGACCGGGCGCGAATATTACCTCGACCATTATCGCGGTGAGTTTTATCTGCGTTCCAACCATCAAAGCGCGCATTTCGGTTTGTACCAGACGGCGTCCGCTAGCCAGCCTTGGCGGCCACTGATCGCCCCACAGGAAAACAGCGAGCTGGAAAGCTTTGCCCTGTTTCGTGACTGGCTGGTGGTGAAAGAACGCAGTGAAGGGCTGGTGCATCTGCGTCAGATTGCCTGGCAAGGGGGCGAGCAACGCAGCATTCCGTTTGATGATGCCAGCTATATGGCCTGGCTTGGCTTTAACCCGGATCCGCAAAGTGACCGTCTGCGTTATGGCTACTCGGCCATGACCACGCCAACCAGCACCTATGAATGGGATCTGAATAGCGGCACCAGGCAATTGCTGAAACAGCAGGAAGTGAAGGGCGTTGAGCCCAGCCTGTATCACAGTGAACGTTTGTGGATCACCGCCCGTGACGGGGTCAAGGTGCCGGTCTCGCTGGTCTATAACCGTACCAAATTCAAACCTGGTAAAAGTCCGCTGATGGTTTACGGCTACGGCGCCTACGGCATGAGCATGGACCCGGCGTTCAGCGCCAACCGCATCAGCCTGTTGGATCGCGGTTTTGTCTATGCGCTGATCCACGTGCGCGGCGGCGGTGAGCTTGGGCAAAGCTGGTATCAACAGGGTAAGTTGGCGAACAAGCCAAACACCTTCAACGACTTTATCGATGCCACCCAGGCGCTGATCGACCAGCATTACGGGCAACCGGGGCGTATTTACGCCATGGGAGGCAGCGCCGGTGGTTTACTGGTGGGGGCGGTGATCAATCAGGCTCCTCAACTGTATAACGCGGTGGTGGCACAGGTGCCTTTTGTTGATGTGCTGACCACCATGTTAGATGACAGCATTCCTCTGACCGTCGGTGAATACGAAGAGTGGGGCAACCCCAACCAGCCACAGCCCTACGCGCTGATCAAATCCTACAGCCCGTACGATAACGTGCGAGCGCAGCATTACCCGAATCTGTTGGTCACCAGCGGGCTTTACGATTCGCAGGTGCAGTATTGGGAACCCGCCAAATGGGTGGCGAAACTGCGCCAATTCCAGCAGGGGGATGCGGTGCTGCTGCTGTCTACGGATATGTCCGCAGGCCACGGCGGAAAATCGGGGCGTTTAAGCCGGTTGGAAAATAGCGCTCTGGAATACAGCTTTATTTTGGCGATGGATGAAAAAACGCAGCAATAACCCGTTTGGCCATGCGGCTTAATTGCCGCATGGAAAATAACAACAATAAGTTTTCGCCGTTTTTATGACGGTATTTTTTGCTGAGCACTGATCATTTCTGACTTTGATAGCAATACTTTAGGGGAACTATGAAAATCAAACTGTTTATTGGTGCCGTCAGCACCGGTATGGTTTTGGCTGGCCCATTGCTGGCCGCAGATGATAAAGGCCAAGCGACATTCAGCCCGCTGAACGTTTCGGCGGCGGCGAATAACAGCGAGCAGGAGGCATTGGAAAAACCGGGTGCATTCAGTTCGCGTGACGAGAGTAAAAATCTCCAGTCGATAGATAATATCTTGCGCAGTATGCCCGGTACCTTTACCCAAATCGATCCCAGCCAGGGGGCGGTTAGCGTCAATATCCGTGGCATGAGCGGCTTTGGCCGGGTCAATACCATGGTTGATGGCGTTACCCAGAGCTATTTTGGCACCTCAACCTCCGGCGTTATGTCACACGGCTCAACCAATAACCAATCCGGGGTGCTGATTGACCCGAACTTTATTGTTGGCGTTGACGTGGCTCGGGGGGAAAACAGCGGTGCGTCTGGGGTAAATGCGTTGGCCGGTAGCGCCAACTTCCGCACTATTGGCGTGGATGACGTGGTGTTTGCCGATAATCCATTTGGGGTGCGCACCAAGTTTTCTGTGGGGAGCAACGGCATTGGCCGCAGCGGGATGATCGCCGTCGGGGCAAAAGGGACCGCGTTCAGCGATACCGGTAGTCTGGGCGTAATGGCGGCCATTAGCGGCAGTTCCATCTATTCCAACTTTAATAACGGCGACGGCGTGAGCAGTGAGGATTTTGGCTACGACGAGTTTATGAAGCAAAACCCCAAGTCGCAGCTGTTCAAGGTTGATATCAAGCCCAACGAATATAACAGCATTGAATTATCTGCCCGTACTTACCAGAATAAATTCTCGCGCCGCGATATCGACAGCAACGACTTTTATATCAAGTATCACTACGCGCCATTCTCCGAACTGGTGGATGTGAATATTACTGCCAGCCATAGCAAAGGTAATCAGAAATATGACAGCGACTCGCTGTTCACTTTCTTTAATACCAATGCGGAAAACCGCTCCGACGCGCTGGATATCAATAATACCAGCCGCTTCAACCTGTGGCAGACCGACGTGGCGTTGACCTACGGCGGCAAGCTGATGCGCAACCAGTACGAAAAGCACGTCGAGTCGCAGATTGAGGATCCGCAGACGGCGCATGAGGCGATCGAGAACAACACCTTTGCGCCGTCGGGCGATCAGCGTATCGCCAGCCTGTATACCGGTTTGCAACTCAATCGGGATATCTACCAGCTCGATCTCAATCTGAACTATGCCAACAACAAGCTCAGCGGCTATAAACCGGCCTGTGATTTGCGGGTGCAGTGTTTTCCGCAGGGTGGCGCCAACATCGATCTGAAGGAACACGGATTTAATCCTTCGGTGATGCTATCCGCACAGGTTACGCCTTGGCTGCAACCCTTTGCCAGCTACAGTAAATCCATGCGTGCACCGAATATTCAGGAAGTGTTCTACTCCAACTCCGGCGGCGCTTCGATGAACCCATTCCTGAAGGGGGAGCGGTCAGAAACCTGGCAGGCGGGCTTTAACCTCAGCGGTAACGATCTGTTGTTCAAGCAGGATACCCTGCGCTTTAAGGCGGTGGTCTACACCAGTAAAATCAAAAACTATATCTTCAGTGAGTCGTACATGGTGTGCCGCAATGGCCGTAAGTGCAGCCTGGGGGAGAACTTGCAGAATGACTGGAGCGATGAAAGCGAGGAATTTTCGGATAACATGTATATCTACGTCAACTCGCTGACGCCGGTGCGCACTCATGGGGTTGAGCTGGAAGCCAATTATGATGCTGGCCGTGGCTTTGCCCGCGCCTCATTCAGCAAACAGCACACCGACCAGCCGACTTCTATCGCCAGTAGCTACTTTGGCGCGGGAGATATCAACGAATTGCCGGACATGTATTTCACGCTGGATAGCGGGCTGCGTTTCTTTGATGAAACGTTGACCGTAGGTAGCATCATCAAATATACCGGCAAGGCGCGCCGCCTTTCTCCTGACTATGAAACGAGTGAGCAAACCGGACAGTTGATGAAACAGGAGATGCCGAATATTCCCACCGTGATCGACCTGTACAGCACCTATCAGATCAACCGCAACGTATTGCTGAAGTTCAGCGTGCAGAACGTGATGGACAAAAGC
The DNA here is from genome assembly GCF_051654945.1 of Serratia sp. (in: enterobacteria). Lineage (GTDB taxonomy): Bacteria > Pseudomonadota > Gammaproteobacteria > Enterobacterales > Enterobacteriaceae > Chania. The sequence continues at coordinate 316,731 of NZ_JBOFZA010000118.1, read as the reverse complement.
TATTCCGATGCGCTTAACAAGCTGAATATGTTGCCGATCCAGGGGGACGATGCCACTGCGGCCAACACCGCACGCGGACGGACCTATCTGTTTGGCGGCGAGGTGCGTTTCTAGGTTGATGCCCCTAATCCTGAGCCGCAATTAGGCTCCTGTACCTGATGACAACACCTTACCAGCCCCCTCTCCTTTTTTGGGGAGAGGGTTGGGGTGAGGGGTGTCTCCCCATACTAATTGGCCCGTTTAGCCTGTTGTAGCCACTTGTCCAACTCATTGGCGAACTGCTGGCGATCGCGCTGGTTGAGAGTATTCGGCCCTCCGGTCTGGATCCCGCTGGAGCGCAGAGTATCCATAAAGTCACGCATGTTCAGGCGTTCACGGATGGTGTCTGGTGTATAACGCTCGCCACGCGGATTCAGGGCTATAGCGCCTTTTTCTATCACTTCGGCGGCCAGCGGAATATCGGCGGTGATCACCAGATCGCCTTTCTCACAGCGGCGCACGATCTCGTTATCTGCCACGTCAAAGCCCGCGGCAACCTGCAAGGTGCGGATAAATTTGGACGGCGGCGTGCGCAGTGGCTGATTTGCCACCAGGGTGACCGGCATCGCTGCGCGGTCGGCGGCACGGAACAGCACTTCTTTGATCACGTTCGGACAGGCGTCGGCATCGACCCAAATCTGCATTATGGTTGCTCCTGTAGCCAGTCGCGCACCGGCAGGAAGTCACGGTAGAGCGCGGCCTCCGGGCTGTCGGTTGCGGGCTGGAAGTTATATTCCCAACGGACCAATGGCGGCATCGACATCAGGATCGATTCGGTGCGCCCCCCGGTTTGCAGGCCGAACAGCGTACCGCGATCCCACACCAGATTAAATTCGACATAGCGGCCACGGCGATACAGCTGAAACTGGCGTTGATGGTCGCCCCAAGGCAGTGCCTTACGCTTTTCCACGATCGGCAGATAGGCTGCCAGGAAACCTTCACCAACCGCTTGGGTAAACGCGAAACAGCTGTCGAAATCCGGAGTATTGAGATCGTCAAAGAACAGGCCGCCGATGCCACGAGCTTCGTTGCGGTGTTTGATGAAGAAATAGTCGTCGCACCACTTTTTGTATTTCGGGTAGACGTCGTCGCCAAAGGGAGCGCAGAGCTGTTGTGCGGTGCGGTGCCAGTGAATGGCATCTTCCTCAAAGCCATAAAATGGCGTTAGGTCGAAGCCGCCGCCAAACCACCATACCGGCTCTTCACCCGGCTTTTCCGCGATAAAGAAACGCACGTTGGCGTGGCTGGTGGGAACGTAAGGGCTGAGCGGATGGATCACCAGCGACACGCCCATTGCCTGGAAGCTGCGCCCGACCAGTTCAGGACGATGTGCGGTGGCAGAGGCGGGCAGTGCGGCGCCGGAAACGTGGGAAAAGTTTACCCCGGCCTGTTCGAATACCGCGCCGTTGGTCAGCACCCGGCTGCGGCCACCGCCGCCTTCCTCGCGCGTCCAGCGATCCTCGTTAAAACTGGCTCCGCCATCGGCCTGGGCCAACTGCGCACAAATGTGGTCTTGCAACGCCAGCAGGAAGGATTTTACTGCGGCAACGGTGGGTAAACTCATACGGGATATTCGCAACGGGTAACTGAACAGGGCGGCAAGTATACCTTTTCGCCCCTAATTTTGCAGGCCTAGCGCGTCTTGCGTTGGTGTACGTCGTAATATTGGAAAAACTTGATCACGCCGTCGGCAATGGCGCGCGCAATTTTTTCGCGAAAGGCGGTGGTTCCCAACAGGCGTTCCTCACCAGGGTTGGTGATAAAGGACGTTTCTACCAGCACCGAAGGAATGGAAGGGGACTTCAATACGGCAAACGCCGCCTGTTCGGTGCTTTCGCTGTGCAGGCGATGGACGGGCCGGATCTGCCCAAGCACGTGGCGGCCCAGGGTCAGGCTGTTATTGATGGTGTCGGTCTGCACCAGATCGAATAGTACCTGCTGTAGATAGTTGTCCTGATCTTTGTATTTGCCCCCCGCGACGTCATCGGCGGCGTTTTCCTTATTGGAGAGATAGCGCGCCATCGCGCTGCTGGCTCCGCGATTGGACAGGGCAAATACCGAGGCACCGGCGGCATCCGGGCTGGTAAAGCCATCGGCATGGATCGAGATAAACAGATCGGCCTGATGCTGGTGGGCGATCTCCACGCGTTGGAACAGCGGGATAAACTCGTCTTCCTCGCGGGTCAGACGGGCTTCCACATGCTCGTGCTCATGCAAAAAGCGCCGCACATGGTTGGCAATTTCCAGCACCACGTGCTTTTCCTGCGAGCCTTCATGGCCGACAGCGCCGGAGTCGATACCGCCATGGCCGGGATCGATCATCACTACTCTTTTGCTCCCCGTAGCCTTGGGCTGCGGTTTGCTGTGCGGTTTGGGTTGCAGCATATTGGCTTGGGTAGGGGCGGTTTTGCCACCGAGCAAGGCCAAAGCCAGGCCGGAGAGCAGCAGTTGGCGGCGGGTCGGTGCAGCGGTGAGGGGGGTAAAATTGAGGTAGGGTTTGCTCTGTTTCTTCATCACGCGCGGCTCCAACTCGATCAAACTATTTCGCGACGTTATAGCGTATTGATCCTGATTAATCGACTTGATAACTATTGCCATTTATTACCTGGCCTGTGCACGGCGATGTTGGCAGGTTGGCGTAAGCCAACTAGTATCAATTTAAGATTATCCGCTGTAATGCAAGTTATCACCCGCAGCCAGCGCCCTGTGGCTTGAAACACGGAGGTTAACAGTGAATAATCACGCAATTAGTAGATAAACGTGTTAATTAACAGCGGCGAACATTAATGGAAATTCGCGTATTTCGGCAAGACGACTTTGAAGAGGTCATCACCCTGTGGGAGCGATGCGACCTGTTGCGGCCATGGAACGATCCCGAGATGGATATTGAACGCAAACTGAATCACGATCCGGAGCTGTTTTTGGTGGCGGAAGTGGGCGGAGAAGTGGTTGGCTCGGTGATGGGTGGCTACGACGGCCACCGTGGTTCGGCCTATTATTTGGGCGTTCACCCGGACTTTCGCGGGCGGGGCATTGCCAATGCGTTGATTAATCGGCTGGAGAAAAAGTTGATTGCGCGCGGTTGCCCGAAAATCCAGCTGATGGTGCGTGAAGACAACGACACCGTGATTGAGATGTATGAAAAGCTCGGCTACGAGATCCAGGCGATTACCAGCCTCGGCAAACGGCTGATCGAGGATCAGGAGTATTAGATTGTTGTGTTTAATGTCCCCTCACCCGCAGAGAGAGGGGACCGATCGAGTTCGTTATTCGTTAGAGAAGATTGCCTGACCACGGCTCCGAATCAGCCCCATTTTGCACTGAGTTACAGTTTAGCCACGCTACCTGACCATGGCTCCGAATCAGCTCCCTCTCCCTGTGGGAGAGGGTTGGGGTGAGGGGGAGAATTAAGGCAGTTTCTTGATGTTTTTCACATCCACTTCCACGTTGCTCCAGTCTTTATCCACTTTCCCTTCCAACTGTACTTTGTCTTTCGGGGTGATGGTCTGGCCATTCCAGCGCTTTCTGTCGATCTCGACTGTCAGCGTACCGGTGGCGTCGCGGAAGGTGTAGGTATCATCACCGACACGCTGTTCGATGTTGCCCTGCAACATCACCCAGGTATCATCGCTCAGCGACTTGACCTTATCTACCGTGGTCAACGCGGCGCTTGGGCCGGAAAAGCCGCCTTGCGTTGTGGTTTGGGTTTGCTGCGCGTTAGGATCCAGGAACCCGCCTTGTTGAGCCAGAACGGGGGCGCTGCATAATGCGATGAGGGTGAGTAAAGCGATCTTTTTCATCTGAGTCTTCCTTATCAGTGGTCTGAATGATTTCCCGTCAGCGGGAGATAGCCTGATTAAACCATAAGGATCTTAAGAGCTTCTTAAGCTGGATATTGAAATTGGGGATCGTTGCCGCCATTTGCAAGGGTAATCATAACATCGGCAAGGAACAGCGTTTGAAGGCGTCAACACACCGGTTTTCACCGGACGATTACGATCAGCACGGTATGCTACGGTTGCCGCTGTGGTTTTGGGGCGTACTGATCTTGCAGGCTCGCACCTGGCTATTGTTTGTGATGGCGGGAACCTCCCGCGATCAGGGCAGCGGCCTGTTGCAACTGTTTTACCCGGATAGCCAGCGTTTTTGGTACGGTATGCTGCTGGGATTACCGGCGGCGTTGGCTTTTCTGATTGGCGGTCGCCGCCAGCACTGGCCCCGTCTGTGGCGCTGTTGGCGTTGGGTGCTGGTGATTTCGCTGGCAGCGGCGCTGCTTGGTTCGCTTTACAGCCTGTGGCAGCAAGACAGTAATGAGCCTCCGCTGGATCTGTTGCTGGCGCTGCTGGATGTGCTGGCGATGGGGTATCTGTTAGTGAATCGGCGTTTGCGAGCCTGTTTTATCCCGCAGGATGAGGCTGGTTAATTGTTAAAAACTGCGGCACTTTTCCCAATTTACGCACTCCAATCTGGCAATTGATGGCGCAGCCTCAGCGGTTATGAGAGGCTGCAACATCGCCGATGTGTTTGATGTTAAGGAGCTATGAATGAATATTCGCCCACTGCTGTTAGGGCTACCGCTGTTGTTGACCGGCTGTTCGGCCATGTCGAATTTCTCCTGGTCCAGCCTGTCGCCGTTCAACTGGTTTGGCGGCAGCGTACAGGTCAGCGCTAAAGGCGTCGGTGATGTGGGGGCCGGTACCCCCATGACAGAGGCGGCGATTGGTCAGGGCCTGAATAACAACTACCGCATGCGTGGTGGGATGGCGACCAATCAGGGCCAGATAGTTTCCTACTTCCAGGCGTTGGATGGCGATGATGTAAAGCTGGTGATCACCGGGGAGCCCAAAGGCCACGTGCAGCGTGTTGACGTAATGGACGCCAAGATCGCCACCGAATGGGGCAGCAAACTGGGCACGCCGTTTAGCGAACTGTTCACAAAGGCCTACGGTGCCTGTCGACCAGCGGAGGGCGAGGACGCCGGCAAGGTCGAGTGCGTGGCGGAGCAAAGCCGTAATGTCAGCTATATCTTCAGTGGCAAATGGGCTGGCCCGCAAGATCTGATCCCACCGGATGATACCCTGCAAAGCTGGACGGTGAGCAAAATCATCTGGCATGCCAAAACGCAATAATTCTCATTGCAGGCGCACCAGCCGGTGTGCCTGTACATCCCGGAGCTAAAACCCTATTTTCTTTGCGTTCGGGCAAGGCAATCAGCCTGCGATACGTTATGCTATTGCGCGTTTATAACAGGGAAACCTGTTACCCGATTCAGGTCTTGAGGACAACAACATGACACAGGTTCAGAGCGGCATCCTGCTGGAACACTGCCGTTTTGGCATTTTTATGGAAGCGATGGTGCAGGGCGAATTCGTCGATCTGCGCCAGGGTTGCAAACAGTTTTGTCAGGTGCTCGGCGAGTTGCAGCAACAGTTTCCAGATGCGCATTTAGGGGCGGTGATTGCTTTTGGTTCCGACGTTTGGCATGACCTTTCCAACGGTCAGGGTGCCAAAGAGCTGAAGCCTTTCGCACCGCTGGGCAAAGGGCTGGCACCGGCCACCCAACGCGATATGCTGATCCATATTCAATCGCTGCGTCATGACGTCAACTTCACTTTGGCGCAGGCCGCTCTGGCCACGTTTGGCAATACCATTCGCATTGAAGAAGAAACTCATGGTTTCCGCTGGGTAGAAGAGCGCGATCTGAGCGGCTTTATCGACGGCACCGAAAACCCGCAGGGCGAACAGCGCCCAGAAGTGGCGGTGATTGGCGCAGGCGAAGAAGACGAAGGCGGCAGCTACGTGCTGGTACAGCGTTACGAGCACAACCTGCGCCAGTGGCAGCGTTTCACTACCGAGCAGCAAGAGCAGATCATTGGCCGCACCAAGCACGACAGCGAAGAGCTGCCGCCGGAGCAACGGCCTGATACCTCGCACGTCAGCCGTGTCGATCTGAAAGAAGACGGCAAAGGGCTGAAGATTTTGCGCCAGAGCCTGCCTTATGGCACCGCCAGCGGCAAACATGGCCTGTATTTCATCGCCTATTGTGCCCGTCTGCATAACATCGAACAGCAGCTGTTAAGCATGTTTGGTGAGCTGGACGGCAAGCATGATGCGATGCTGCGTTTCAGCCGTGCGGTGACCGGCAGTTACTACTTTGCACCTTCGCTGACGCGTTTGATGTCGCTTTGATGCCTCGCCCGGGGCCAGTTCCGCTGGTTCCGGTTTCCCCTTCCTCTGCGGTGAACCGCTCCCCTCCTGCCTTATAGCGTTTGATGCTTGAAAATCACTAAACGGTATATAAAAGCGTTACAGGTCTGCATCAAGTTATAAATACACTGGTCATAATCAGGGCGTAAGCCCGGCGGCAAGACTCAGTGATAAGGTGCAGAATGAAACATTCCCGGGTAAAAAATACGCTGTTGCAAGGTTGGCTGGTGGCGGCATTGTTAGCCAGTGGCACGGTCTCGGCGGCAGAATTGCTCAACAGCTCTTATGACGTCTCCCGCGAACTGTTTTCTGCGCTCAACCCTGGCTTTGAAAAGCAGTGGGATCAGCAGCATCCAAACGACAAACTGACCATCAAGCAGTCCCACGCCGGTTCTTCCAAACAGGCGCTGGCGATTTTGCAGGGCCTGCGTGCCGACGTGGTCACCTATAACCAGGTCAGCGACGTGCAAATCCTGCACGATCGTGGCCAGTTGATCCCGGCAGATTGGCAGCAACGCCTGCCGAACAACAGCTCTCCATTCTACTCCACCATGGCCTTCCTGGTGCGCAAGGACAACCCGAAAGGGATCCGCACCTGGAGCGATCTGGTGCGTGATGACGTGAAACTGGTATTCCCGAATCCGAAAACCTCTGGTAACGGCCGTTACACTTATCTGGCCGCCTGGGGCGCTGCCAGCCAGGCAGACGGCAACGATCAGGCCAAGACCCGTGAGTTCATGACCCGCTTCCTGAAAAACGTGGTGGTGTTCGATACCGGTGGTCGCGGTGCAACGACGACCTTCGTCGAACGTGGCCTGGGCGATGTGCTGATCAGCTTTGAGTCAGAAGTGAACAACATCCGCAAACAGTACGGTGAAGACAAGTATCAAGTGATCGTCCCGCCGGTCGATATTCTGGCGGAGTTCCCGGTAGCCTGGGTTGACAAAAACGTCGAGAAAAATGGCACCGAGCAGGTGGCCAAAGAGTACCTGAACTATCTCTACAGCCCGGCGGCGCAGAAACTGATCACCAGCTTCTATTATCGCGTTAATGACGCGCAGGTGATGGCGGCGGCCAAAGGCCAGTTCCCAGAGACAAAACTGTTCAGCGTGGAAGATCAGTTCGGCGGCTGGCCGCAGGTAATGACTGCCCACTTTGCAACCGGTGGTGAATTGGATCAACTGTTAGCGGCAGGGCATAAGTAATGTTTTCGATGGCCAGCAAGCGGGTTCTGCCTGGGTTCACTCTCAGTCTGGGAAGCAGCCTGCTTTTCACCTGCCTGATTTTGCTGTTGCCGCTCAGCGCGCTGGTGATGCAGCTGGCGCAGATGAGCCTGGCACAGTATTGGGAAGTGATCAGCAACCCACAGGTGGTGGCCGCTTATAAAGTGACGCTGTTGGCGGCAGGGGTTGCCAGTATTTTCAACGCGGTATTCGGCATGTTGATGGCCTGGATCCTCACGCGTTACGAGTTTCCTGGCCGCTCCTTGCTGGATGGCCTGATGGATTTGCCGTTTGCGCTGCCTACGGCGGTGGCCGGTCTGACGCTGGCGGGGCTGTTTTCGACCACCGGCTGGTACGGCCAATGGCTGGCGCATTTTGATATCAAGGTTTCATTCACCTGGTTGGGGATCGCGGTAGCGATGGCCTTTACCAGCATTCCTTTCGTCGTGCGTACGGTGCAACCGGTATTGGAAGAGTTGGGGCCGGAATATGAAGAGGCCGCCGAAACGCTCGGGGCGACCCGCTGGCAGAGCTTCCGCCGCGTGGTTTTGCCAGAAGTGGCACCCGCGCTGTTGGCGGGTACGGCGCTGTCGTTTACCCGCAGCCTGGGGGAATTTGGCGCGGTGATTTTTATCGCCGGCAATATCGCCTGGAAAACCGAAGTGACGTCCTTGATGATTTTTGTCCGCTTACAGGAATTCGATTATCCGGCAGCCAGTGCGATTGCCTCAGTGATCCTGGCGGCATCGCTGCTGCTGCTGTTTGCGATTAACACCTTGCAGAGCCGCTTTGGCCGCCGTATTGGAGGTCACTGATGGCTGATGTTACCGCTCTGAACGGCGCAGCGCGCCCACACGTGAATTGGGGTAAGTGGACGCTGATCGCCATTGGCGCGCTGTTCTCCATCCTGCTGCTGGTCGTGCCGATGGTGATGATCTTTATCGAGGCATTCTCCTCCGGTGTGGGCGCGGTGTGGCATAACCTGTCGGATCCGGACATGCTGCACGCCATCTGGCTGACGGTGCTGGTGGCGTTGATCACCGTGCCGGTCAATCTGGTATTCGGTACTTTGCTGGCCTGGCTGGTCACGCGCTTTACCTTCCCAGGCCGCCAACTGCTGCTGACGCTGTTCGATATGCCGTTTGCGGTGTCGCCGGTAGTAGCGGGGCTGCTGTATCTATTGTTTTACGGCACCAACGGCCCGATCGGCGGCTGGTTGGATGCCCACGACATTCAACTGATGTTCGCCTGGCCGGGCATGGTGTTGGTAACCATATTCGTCACCTGCCCATTTGTGGTGCGTGAACTGGTGCCGCTGATGATGAGCCAGGGCAGCCAGGAAGACGAAGCTGCAGTGCTGTTAGGCGCTTCCGGCTGGCAGATGTTCCGCCGTGTCACCTTGCCAAACATCCGCTGGGCATTGCTGTACGGCGTGGTGCTGACCAATGCCCGCGCGATTGGCGAGTTTGGTGCGGTTTCGGTGGTGTCTGGCTCTATCCGTGGCGAAACCTATACCTTGCCACTGCAAGTGGAATTACTGCATCAGGATTACAACACCGCCGGGGCATTTACCGCAGCGGCACTGCTGACCCTGATGGCGATCGTCACCCTATTTTTGAAAAGCGGACTGCAATGGCGCCTGGCGCGTCAGGATGCGCGTCTTGAGCGGGAGGAAAATCATGAGCATTGAGATTAGTGGTATCAACAAGTCTTTTGGTCGTACCAAGGTATTGAACGATATCTCGCTCGATATTCCCTCCGGTGAGATGGTGGCGCTGTTAGGTCCGTCAGGCTCGGGCAAGACTACCTTGCTGCGTATTATCGCCGGGCTGGAAAGCCAGAGCAGCGGTAAGCTGGGCTTCCACGGCACCGATGTCAGCCGCGTGCATGCGCGTGACCGCCGTGTCGGTTTCGTGTTCCAGCACTATGCGCTGTTCCGCCATATGACGGTATTCGACAATATCGCCTTTGGCCTGAGCGTGTTGCCACGCCGTGAACGTCCGAATGCGGCAGCGATCAAACAGAAAGTCACACAGTTGCTGGAGATGGTGCAGTTGGGCCACCTGGCTAACCGCTATCCGTCACAGCTTTCCGGTGGCCAGAAGCAGCGTGTGGCTTTGGCGCGAGCGTTAGCGGTCGAGCCCCAAATCCTGTTACTGGATGAGCCCTTTGGTGCGCTGGATGCTCAGGTGCGTAAAGAACTGCGCCGCTGGTTGCGTCAACTGCACGAAGAACTGAAGTTCACCAGCGTGTTCGTCACCCACGATCAGGAAGAAGCGATGGAAGTCGCCGACCGTATCGTGGTGATGAGCCAGGGAAATATCGAACAGGTAGGGTCACCGACCGAGATCATGCGCGAGCCGGCTACCCGTTTCGTGCTGGAGTTTATGGGCGAAGTGAACCGCCTGAACGGCGAAATCCGCGGTTCCCAGCTGTTTGTGGGCGCTCACCAATGGCCGCTGTCGTTCCAGCCCATGCACCAGGGCAGTGTCGATCTGTTCCTGCGCCCGTGGGAAATGGAGATCGGCACCGATTGCAGCACCCGCTGCCCATTGCCGGTACAGGTACTGGAAGTCAGCCCGCGTGGTCATTTCTGGCAGTTGACCGTACAGCCGATTGGTTGGCATCAGGAACCCATTAGCGTAATTATGTCGGAAAGTCATGTTACACCGGTTCGCGGTGACCGTTACTACGTTGGCAGCCTGAATGCGCGCCTCTACGCCGGTGAACAATTGTTACAACCGGTTGCGTTAGCGAAAAGCGCCTGATAGTTTCTAACCCATTACTCCCATTTTAAGGCAACCTTTGGGTTGCCTTTTTACATGATATGCAGGCAATGATTGTGACCACGCTGGAACAATGCATCGGTAATACACCGCTAGTAAAACTACAAAGACTGGCCGAGGGGCTGGACAGTGAAATCTGGGTCAAGCTGGAGGGAAACAATCCGGCGGGTTCGGTCAAGGATCGTGCCGCGTTGGGGATGATCCAGCAGGCGGAACTGCGCGGTGAAATCCAGCCGGGCGACACGCTGATCGAGGCTACCAGCGGCAATACCGGTATCGCGCTGGCGATGATTTGTGCGATGAAAGGCTACACGCTGAAGCTGCTGATGCCGGAAAACATGAGCATGGAACGCCAGGCGGCGATGCGTGCCTATGGTGCCGAACTGATCCTGGTCAGCCGCGAACAGGGGATGGAAGGGGCGCGTGATCTGGCGCTGGAGATGCAGCAGCAGGGGCAGGGCAAGGTGTTGGATCAGTTCAACAATCTGGATAATCCCTACGCACATTTCACCACCACCGGGCCGGAAATCTGGCAACAGACCACAGGCCGCATCAGCCATTTCGTTTCCAGCATGGGTACCACCGGCACCATTACCGGCGTTGGTGGCTATCTGAAAAGCCAAAGTTCGCAGGTGAAGATCATCGGATTACAGCCCGCTGAAGGCAGCAGCATTCCGGGGATCCGCCGTTGGTCACCGGCCTATCTGCCGGGCATTTTTCGCCCTGAGCTGGTGGATCAGGTGCTGGATATGGCACAGAGTGAAGCGGAACAGACCATGCGCCTGTTGGCACAGCGGGAAGGTATCTTCTGTGGCGTCAGCTCCGGCGGAGCCGTAGCCGGTGCGTTGCGCATCGCTGCGGCCAATCCTGGTAGCGTCATTGTCGCCATTATTTGCGATCGCGGTGACCGCTATCTGTCTACCGGCGTATTTTCATAGCCGAGCGATCATCGGTAGCGGCATATTCACTCCACTACCGATTTTCTAATACCCTTCTCGCCTTTTATCCGACCCTCTTCCCAGTGTCTCCAATTCGATTTTCTGCCAGCGTTCGCATATTGTAAGGATTAGGTAAAACCGGCTGCGTTGCGGGGCAATAGACGCGAAAATGGCGGTAAATCAGCGAAGGAGTGAGCATGAAAATTTTATTGGTCGATGACGATCTGGAACTTGGCACCATGCTGAGCGAATACCTGACGGCTGAAGGATTCAACGCGTCTCTGGTGCTGACCGGCAAGGCCGGGGTGGATGGGGCGCTTTCTGGCGATTATACCGCGATGATCCTCGATATCATGTTGCCGGACATGAGCGGCATTGACGTGCTGCGCGAGGTACGCAAAAAGAGCCGCTTGCCGATCATTATGCTGACGGCCAAGGGCGACAATATCGACCGGGTGATCGGTCTTGAGATGGGGGCGGATGACTATGTGCCCAAACCTTGTTACCCGCGTGAACTGGTAGCTCGCCTGCGCGCGGTGCTGCGCCGGTTTGAAGAGCAGCCGGAAGCGGTGGATAAGGTTTCTGTTCTGAGCTTTAACGAATTGACGCTCAACCCGTCCACCCGCAGCAGCGCATGGCAAGGAAAGGCGTTCGATCTCACCGCCTCGGAGTTCAATTTGCTGGAGCTGCTGCTGCGTTCGCCTGAACGAGTGGTCTCGAAGGATGAACTGTCAGAGAAAGGGCTGGGGCGACCGCGCGAGGCTTACGATCGCAGCGTGGACGTGCATATCAGCAATATCCGCCAGAAGCTGGGCGCGCTAACGAATAACCGACTGAGCATTGAAACCGTGCGCAGTATCGGTTACCGCATCAGGTAATGCCGATGCGCGGAAGACTGTTCTGGAAAATACTGCTCGGTTTCTGGCTGACGTTTATCATTATGACCCAGGCGCTGTGGGTGACGTTCGCGTTCTATGGTAATCGCCATGAATCGCCGGAAAACAGCATGGCCCGGCGCATTGTCAATCTGCAACTGACCTCTGCGGCTTCGGTGTTACACAGCGGCGGGATGCCTGCCTTGAACGCGATGGTTGAAGACTGGCCCGAAGTTGAGCGGCGCTTCTTTAGCGTTACGCCAGCGGCCCAACCTCCGGCTGAGGAGCCGGAGCAAAGCAAAGCAGCGGAACGACCAACCAAGATAGTGGAATGGGTCAAAGGGGCGGACAACCAGGGCTATCTGCTGAGCTACGATGTGGAAGGGCTGCGGGCCGAGTATCGGCCAGCCAAGCGTTGGCGGTTGCTGAACATTCCAGAACCCATGGTATGGGTCGGTGGGCTGGGGGGGTTGTTGTTCAGCGCCATGTTGGCCTGGAACCTGACGCGCCCGATGCGCCAACTGCGTGCCGGTTTTGAGCGGGTGGCGCAGGGCGATCTGGCGGTACGGCTGTTCCCGGCGATGCGGCGGCGGCATGACGAACTTTCCGAGGTAGCACGTGACTTTGATAGCATGGCAGAGCGGCTGGAGGTGTTGGTCAGCGCTCGCGAGCAATTGCTGCATGATGTCTCCCATGAGTTGCGCTCGCCGCTGGCCCGCTTGCAGTTGGCTATCGGCCTGGGGCGGCAAAATCCGAGCAACGTGGAGAACTCGTTACAGCGGATTGAGCACGAAGCCGGGCGGTTGGACAAGATGATCGGCGAACTGCTGGCGCTGTCGCGCACCGAGAACAACAGCTTGCCGGACAATGAAGAGTATTTCGATCTTTATGGGCTGGTGGAGGCGGTGGTCAATGATGCGCGCTACGAGGCGCAAATTCCCGGGGTAGAGATCGTTTTGCAGGCCAGCTCCGATGTGGAGTACACCGTGAAAGGCAATGCAGAATTGATGCGTCGGGCGGTGGAGAACATTGTGCGCAATGCCCTGCGTTTTTCCAGCCACGGCCAGCGGGTTACGGTGGCGCTGACGCGCATCGACCAGTCGTTCCAGATCCAGGTCAGCGATCAAGGGCCGGGCGTAGAGGAGTCGAAGCTTTCCAGCATCTTTGATCCCTTTGTCCGGGTGAAATCGGCGATGTCTGGCAAGGGCTACGGCCTGGGCCTGGCGATCGCCCGTAAAGTGGTGCTGGCCCATGGTGGGCAGGTTGAGGCGCATAATGGCGAGCAGGGTGGTCTGGTGATCACGCTGCGGGTACCGCGCTGGACCTGAGTTCTCGATGGCTGTTCAGCCCCTCACCCCAACCCTCTCCCACAGGGAGAGGGAGCTGATAGCCCTGCACTTTTGGAAGTAAAGAGATCACCTAAGCAAACTCGATCACCTCTAGCCAAGGTGAGCCTCGACTGTTTCAAACACGCTCGATCGGTCCCCTCGCCCTATGGGTGAGGGCTAGGGTGAGGGGGTACTCAACGGTAATGCTGTTTATCCAGCTCGTACTTTTTCATCCGCAGATAGAGCTTCTTGCGCGGGATCTGCAAGTACTCGGACACCTCGTTAATCCTCCCCTGATGCAGGTTCAGCGCCTCGGTAATGATCTGCCGCTCATAATCTTCGATGCGTTGATCCAGCGGCGCGGGATCGGACCCGTGTAGCAGCGGATTGGCGGTCTCTGCCAGTGGCATCACCCCGACGGCAAACAGCTCGGCGGCATTAGCCAGCTCGCGTACGTTATTGGGCCATACCCTTTTTACCAGGCGTTTAATCAGCTCGGCCGGCAGCTCTGGCAACGGATGGTTAAGGCGCAGGCAGGCCTGTTGCAGATAGTGTCTGAAAAGCGGTTCTATATCGTCAGGGCGCTGGGTAAGCGGCAGACAGGCGATTTGGGTCATGGCGAAGCAGTAATAGAAATCGGGCAGGAGAGTATGCCCGGCGGCCAATTCCACCAGTGGTGAGGCTCCAATACCGATCAGCCGGAAGGGCTGTGGATCTTGTCCCTGCAGCTGGATCAACCGCGCCTGCTGGGCAATAGACAGGTGTTCAAGGTGACGTAAAACCAGCGTCCCGCCGCTGGCTTGCTCTATCCAGTGGTCTAACGGTGCCTCTCCCCCCGGCGTTAACTCTCCCACGATCAACGGTTGCTCGCTGCGCTGGCTCATACGGTGCAAGTTGCGGGCGGCCAAAGTCCTGCCAACCCCCAACTCGCCTTGCAGATAAACCGCCAAATCGGTTTCGGCCACCTGCTGCAAACGCACCCGTAGCTGCTTTATCCATTCACTGCGGCCAATCAGATGGGTCTGCAACTGTTCCTGTTGCCAATGACGGCGGGCAATGTATGAGCGCCTCTGCGCCAGCGCGGAGCCGACCAGTTCGAGTAGCCGGGTCGGGTTGACCGGTTTTTGCAGAAAGTCCCAGGCTCCTTTTTTCACCGCATCAACCGCCATCGGCACATCGCCATGGCCGGTGATCAACAACACCGGCAAACAAGCATCGTGAGCGAGCAGTAGCGCCATAAGTTCGATGCCTGAACAGCCGGGCATGCAGACATCACTGATCACGATCCCTGGCCACTCGTTACCGAGCATTTCCTGTGCCATCAGCGGATTATTACAAGCCTGAACCTGGTAGCCCGCCTGGTTGAGCATCATGGTATAGGCATCCAGGACATCGGCATCGTCGTCGATTAATAAAATATGCGCTTGTGGGTTTAGCATGGTTCAATCCACCGGTTGAAACTGTAAAACGACGCAGGCGTTCTGCGTCAACGTTGAGGCCAGATGCAGACTGCCCCCCATTTGCTGCATCAGCGAAAGCGAAATCGACAGGCCAATCCCCAAGCCCACCGATTTGCTGGTGGTGAACGGTTTGAGTAACGATTCAGCCCGCGCTAACGGCCAGCCTGGCCCGTTATCCCACAGCATGATCTGCCATCCCGTTGCGCAGCGCTGCCAGCTAACCTGTAATTGCGGCCGCTCCTGGCAGGCATCCAGCGCGTTGCTCATCAGATTGACCAACACCTGCTGAATGCGTACCTCGTCACCAAGTACGTATGGGGCACCTTCCGCTAGCCGCAACTCTCCCTGCAATGGTTGGTGGCGTAAAGCCAGTAACTCCCAGGCGACAAGTAATGACTGGCGCAAATCGACCGGCTGAGAAGGGCTATCCTGCTCGGTTCGCCGGGTGAATTGACGCAGCATGCGGATAATGGCATCCATACGGCCAATCAGGCCTTCGGCTTTGGTCAGGGCTAGGGTAGCCGCCTCGGGCTGCTGTTTATCGACTGCATGTCGCGCGGTAAACAGGTACATCGACAGGGCATTGAGCGGCTGGTTGATCTCATGGGCCAAGGTGGTCATGGTCTGTCCCACCACGGCCAGTTTGGCGGCCTGCACCAGCTCGTCCTGCGTCGCACGCAAATGCTGCTCAATACCCTTACGTTCGGTGATTTCCTGCTCCAGCCGGGACTTTTGTTGATTCAACTGGCCCAAGGTGCGCCGCAGCAGGCGTGCGATACGGCCCAGTTCATCGCCACCGTAAACCGGGATCGCTGCATTGGTTTCCCCAAGGCCGATACGCACCACCACCTGGTTGAGCAGGGTAAAGCGTTTGACCAGACGGGAGCGGATAAAGTAGTGATTGAGCAAATACACCAATAACATCGCCAGCAGGGTAGCGATGACAATTAACCTGCCGCTGACGCGGATGATCTGCTCAAGGCGGTGGTTAAAGGTTTGCATCTGGCGGTGGCTGTTGTTCAGTTGCGCTTCCAATTGCGTGCGGAAGCGGGCAAGCGTGGCTTCCTTGGCCTGGGTGGCTTGCGTCAGCGCCTGCCGAGCCTGGAGATAGTCCTTCATCGCCGCAGGCATGCTGTTTTCGGCAATGCCGGTTTCCAGCAGCTCGTCGATAGTTTGCCGCAGCGTAATGGTACTGGGATGGGCCTGTAATCCCTGCATATTTTCATTCGCCGTTTTTTGCAGATAGGCGAGATAACGCACATGCTCAGCGACCGAGGTGTGTTCTTCCCCGCCGGATTGCAGCTCGCTGAGACGATCGCGCAGGGCATCGGCGATTTGGTTCTCGATGCGTGCCAGAGCATAGACCTGCTGCTGCTCGCTCTGCACCTCGCGCAAGCTGGCCTGCAAGCGGGGAAGCGCCTGAGCAGAACTGGTCTCCATCTGATCGAGCAATGCTCCCTGCTGCCAACTGAAATCCTGTACCAGTGAATTCAGTTCGGTAGTGAAATCATCATGTAACCAACTGATGCGTGCGGCGATCTCATTGACCTTTTCCCCGGCGATAAACATGTTGTACAGGGCATTGTCCAATCGGCTCAGCAATTGGCGGCTCTCTGCCAGCGTCGCCTGGATTTGCTGGCGCTCGGGGTTATCCAACTGCATGCTGGCCTGCTCGATTTGCTGCAAGTGGCTGACGATCTGATTTCTCAATTGCAGGCGGGCATTGGTATTGGCAGCCTGCAAAAATTCGTTCAGTTGATCGACCAGCGTATTCAGATTGCTTTCGATCACAAACGAGGATTGGATACGCGGAAAGTAATCATCCAGCGCATAGCGAATCTGTGAACTTTGCTCATGCCAGGAGTACAGGCTGACGCCGCTGACGATCAGCGTCAACAACGCGCCGGTGAGAAATGCTCCCCGCAGGCAGGCGCTGAGGGTCAGGCGTTTGAAAAAGCGTGGCAAAAAACGGCTCATTTCAACTCTTCCAATGCCTTGATGGCCTTTCTCTGCTGTTGCTGAAAGAACAGCTGCCATTCCATCACCTGCTGTTCGCTCTCGCTACGCAACGTAAATTGTTTAAGGTACAGCGGATCTTCGCTCTGGGCCTGGGTAACCGGAATGGCGGTCAGCAACGCGCGGATCTCCGGCAAAGGCCGTTTGAGACGGCTCTCTGTGCCATGCAACGCTTTCCAGGCGTCCTTGAGCTGGGACAGGCGGAAACTGATGGCCGTATCAAACAGCTTTTGCACCAGGCGCTGACGTTGCAGGATCAGGGGGTAATTCAGCGGTGGCTGCTGTAACAGTTTCTGCTGCTGTGTGAAACGTGGGTTGTCGGCCGGCAGCGGAACCACCGGGTATTTTCCCGTACTGGTATCGGCCAGGACCCGCTGCCCTTGCGGGCTGAGCAGAAACTGAATAAAGCGCCTCGCCTCGGCGGGGTAATGGCTGTTGCTGGTCACGGCAATGTAGGTTGGTGAGGCCGCTGCCTGTGGGAAATAGTGGAAGCCCAGATGCGGATCGTCGAGCAGCAGATTGGCGTAGTTGTCGATAATTGGCCCAACGGAGCCCAGGCCGCTTTTGACTTTGTCCGCCACGCCGAAGCTGCGTGAGGAGATGGTAATCAAATTACCGGCCGCCGACAGCATCGTCTGCCAACCCGATTGCCAT
Organism: Serratia sp. (in: enterobacteria); assembly: GCF_051654945.1. Lineage (GTDB taxonomy): Bacteria > Pseudomonadota > Gammaproteobacteria > Enterobacterales > Enterobacteriaceae > Chania. The sequence continues at coordinate 299,205 of NZ_JBOFZA010000118.1, read as the reverse complement.
CCCCGCTGTTGCAACAGCGACTCGACCATCAGATGGCTGGTATCCGAGCGGGAAGGGCTGCTCATCAGCAAAGCGCCCTGGTAGCGGGCATCGGTCAGATCGTCCCAGTTGGTGGGTAATGGGAGCCGCTTTTCTGTCAGATTGGTGCGGTTAATCAGCAGGCCAAAACCCGAAATAGCCACCGCCACGGCGGTATGACGGATCGGTTCAGGCACCAGCCGCTGTGAGTGCTCTGGGGCACCCTCATAGTTGGCCAGGCGCTGATGCTGTTGCAGGTGCTGGAGCAGCATGGGGGAAGAGGTCAACACCAGATCGACGTTGTCACTGCCAGTGCTGTCGAGCAACTGTTCGAGAGAGGAACTGGTACGGTTCAGCGTGCGGATCACCACCGACTGGGGCTGACCTTGCCAGCGGCTGATGATGTAGGCGGTCGCCTCTGGTGAGAAGGTGGTGGCCATCACCAGTTCATTTCTGGTAGCGCAGGCAGCAGTGGATAACAGCAAGCAGGCCATTGCCGTAAAAATGAGCGTGATACGCATAATAAAACTCTCCCTCGACCTCATCGTTTGTGATCTTATTCATAAAATCAGCATAACGATAAAAATAACCCACAAAACATTTGGGACAAAAAGTATTTGTCGCCAACCAATGAGCCTTGGCCGGGGTTATAACGTTGATGAAGTCAGAATATTACCATCGAAAGCCGCTCAATACTGTTAACGCCTTCAAAAACATCATCACTCATGGGAGCGTTGGGCGTGTAGCCCCAGCGCTGTGGCGTTCTGACAACGGGAGAGGATTTTGGTTAATTAATTGATGGGTCAAAAATGAGCTTATTTGATCTGGGTTTGAGTCAATTTTGACACATATTATCGGGGTTGTCTTATTAATGGATTAATTACACCATTCGTTGCGAGCGTTATTAATAAATATCAAATATCGATCCAGTACGGAAAACCTCACAGGGGAAAAACATGTTTTCATTATTAAAACCTGGCGCGGCGGCGAAGCGTGTGCCGTCAGAACAGGTGCAGGCAACCTACCAGCGTTATCGTATGCAGGCGTTACTGAGCGTCTTTTTGGGTTATCTGGCCTATTACATTGTGCGCAACAACTTCACACTCTCAACGCCCTACCTGAAAGAGCATCTGGACCTGAGTGCGACGCAGATCGGCATGTTGAGCAGCTGTATGTTGATTGCCTACGGCATCAGCAAAGGCGTCATGAGCAGCCTGGCCGATAAGGCCAATCCCAAGGTGTTTATGGCCTGCGGCCTGGTGCTTTGTGCCATCGTCAACGTCGGGTTAGGGTTCAGTACCGCTTTCTGGGTCTTCGCCGCATTGGTGGTGTTCAACGGCCTGTTCCAGGGAATGGGGGTTGGCCCGTCGTTCATTACCATCGCCAACTGGTTCCCGCGCCGTGAGCGGGGGCGTGTGGGCGCATTTTGGAATATTTCCCACAATATCGGTGGTGGGGTTGTAGCTCCCATCGTCGGCGTAGCTTTTGCGGTGTTAGGCAGTGAGCATTGGCAAAGTGCCAGTTATATCGTCCCTGCCGGGGTCGCGGTGCTGTTTGCGCTGGTGGTGCTATGGTTGGGTAAAGGTTCCCCGCGCAATGAAGGCCTGCCGGCTTTAGAGCAGATGATGCCGGAAGAAACCATCAAGGTGAAACCGGGTGTGCAGGAGCAGGCGCCGGAGAACATGAGCGCTTTCCAGATTTTCTGCACCTATGTGTTGCGTAATAAAAATGCCTGGTATGTATCGCTGGTGGACGTATTTGTCTACATGGTGCGCTTTGGCATGATCAGCTGGTTACCTATCTACCTGCTCACCGAAAAGCATTTCTCGAAAGAGCAGATGAGCATCGCGTTTCTGTTCTTCGAATGGGCGGCGATCCCTTCCACACTGTTGGCTGGGTGGTTGTCGGATAAGCTGTTCAAAGGACGCCGCATGCCGCTGGCGATGATCTGCATGGTGATGATTTTCATCTGTCTGATCGGTTACTGGAAGAGTGACTCGCTGCTGATGGTCACCATCTTTGCCGCCATCGTCGGTTGTCTGATCTACGTGCCTCAGTTCCTGGCTTCAGTACAGACGATGGAGATCGTTCCCAGCTTTGCTGTTGGTTCCGCCGTCGGCCTGCGTGGCTTTATGAGCTATATCTTTGGCGCGACGTTGGGCACCAGCCTGTTTGGTGTGATGGTCGATCAGATGGGATGGCACGGCGGCTTTTATCTGCTGATGGGCGGCGTTGTCTGCTGCATCCTGTTCTGCTATCTGTCGCACCGTGGCGTATTGGAGCTGGAGCGTGAAAGACAGCAACAGCGGGAAGAGCTGAAAGCCGAGCCGCTGGTAGCGCAGTAACCTTCAGGTTGTCAGTCGATAAAAAAACGGCGCCGATAGAGGCGCCGTTTTTACGATCGAACCGCGATTACTTCTTGATGCGGATGATCGGAGTCTCGCCAACGGTGACGCTGCCGGACAGTTTGATCAGCTCTTTGATCTCGTCCATGTTGGAGATCACCACCGGAGTCAGGGTAGACTTGGCTTTCTCTTCCAGCAGGGCCAGATTGAACTCGATAATCACATCGCCTTTCTTGACGCGCTGGCCTTCTTCCGCGATGCGTTTGAAGCCTTCGCCTTTCAGTTCAACGGTGTCGATACCGAAGTGGACAAACAGCTCAATGCCGCTATCAGATTCGATAGAGAACGCATGGTTGGTTTCGAAAATTTTACCGATGGTGCCGTCAACCGGGGCAACCATTTTGTTGCCAGCGGGTTTGATAGCAATGCCGTCGCCGACGATTTTCTCGGCAAAAACGACGTCCGGTACATCTTCGATATTGACGATTTCGCCAGAAAGTGGAGCGACGATCTCGATAGTGCCCATGTCTTTCTTGTCATCAGAAACCAGAGATTTCAGTTTATCGAACAAACCCATGATCTTCTCCTAAGCATTAAATTGGGCGGCGTTCCAGTGTCGTGGAATTTTAGCAGAGCGTTTTTTCTTCGATGAACTTATTGACGCAATTCATCAAATCCTGTGCCGTTGGTTGTTCCAAGGCCTGCGCTGCCAATGCCTTCACATCTTCGAAATTGGTATTACGAATAATTTTCTTGATGCGCGGGATTGCAATCGCACTCATGCTGAACTCATCCAGCCCCATGCCCAAAAGCAACAGTGTAGCACGCTCATCGCCAGCCAGCTCGCCGCACATACCGGTCCACTTGCCTTCAGCGTGAGATGCATCAATAACCTGTTTGATCAGGCCAAGCACTGATGGGGACATCGGGTTATAGAGATGAGAAATCAGCTCGTTGCCGCGATCTACTGCCAGAGTATACTGGGTTAAATCGTTTGTCCCAATACTAAAGAAGTCGACTTCTTTCGCCAGGTGGCGAGCAATCACTGCCGCGGCCGGTGTTTCCACCATCACGCCCACTTCAATGGATTCGTCAAAGGCTTTGCCTTCTTCACGCAGCTGCGCTTTCAGCGTTTCCAGCTCGCCTTTCAGATCGCGCACTTCTTCCACCGAGATGATCATCGGGAACATGATACGCAGTTTGCCGAAGGCGGAGGCACGCAGGATGGCGCGCAGCTGAGCGTGCAGGATTTCCCGGCGGTCCATCGCGATACGGATCGCGCGCCAGCCCAGGAACGGGTTCTCTTCTTTCGGCAGGTTCATGTACGGCAGGTCTTTATCGCCGCCGATGTCCATGGTACGGACGATCACTGCCTGTGAGCCCATAGCTTCCGCAACAGCCTTGTAAGCCGAGAACTGCTCGTCTTCGGTTGGCAGTGAGTCGCGGTCCATAAACAGGAATTCGGTACGATACAGGCCGACACCTTCGGCGCCATTGCGCTCTGCACCGGCGACGTCGCGCACGGTACCGATGTTGGCACAGACTTCAACCTGATGCCCGTCCAGCGTGATCGCCGGCAGGTCTTTCAGCTTGGCCAGATCGTTTTTCTCGGTGACGTATTGGGTATGAACCGCTTTCAGCTGTTCAATCACCTCGGCCGTCGGGTTAACGTAAATCTTGTTGTTGACCGCATCGAGGATCAGGTAATCGTCATTTTTTACCTGGGTAGTCACGTCGCTGGTGCCTACGATAGCCGGCAGTTCCAGGGAGCGCGCCATGATCGAGGTGTGGGAAGTACGGCCACCCAGATCGGTGATGAAGCCCAGCACTTTGTCCAGGTTCAACTGTGCGGTTTCTGACGGTGTCAGGTCTTTGGCGACCAGGATCACCTCATCCTGGATGGCGGTCAGATCGACGATGGCCAGGCCCAGAATGTTTTGCAGCAGACGCTTACCGATATCACGCACGTCGGCCGCGCGCTCTTTCAGGTATTCGTCATCTAATTCTTCCAGTGCTTTCGCCTGGCCTTCGATCACGGTGTAGGCTGCCGCATCGGCAGACGCCAGATCGTCTTTGATGAGGGCTATGATTTCCTGCTCAAGCTCTTCGTCTTCCAACAGCATGATGTGGCCTTCGAAGATCGCTTCTTTCTCTTCGCCGAAGGTTTCACCTGCCTTGGTCTTGATCACTTCCAGCTGTGCAGACGCCTTGGCGCGGCCTGCCAGAAAACGTGAGATTTCCTGCTCTACCTGGTCGGCAGAGATTTTTTTCCGGTTGATGACAATCTCATCTTCCTTCAGCAAGAGAGCCTTACCAAAAGCGATACCCGGTGATACTAAAATGCCTGAAATCATAACCCTACCTTACTCTTGACTGGTGTTAACTAAAAAGACGGGCCGATTACTCAAGCTCTGCCATCAGTTTTACCAAGTGCTCAACGGCTTTCTGCTCGTCTTCACCAACGGCTTCGATGGTGACTACTGTTCCTTGGGTCAGGCCCAGAGTTTGCAGCTTGAACAGGCTTTTGGCGCTAGCGCTCTTGCCGTTGGAGGTCACGGTGATGTCAGACGTGAAGCCTTTGGCTTCTTTTACGAACTGAGCGGCAGGGCGAGTGTGCAGACCATTCGGAGCGGTGATAGTCACTTCTTGCTGGAACATTGATGTTTCCCCAACTTATCGGATTTAAGGTTGTGGAGCTAAAGTTTAGCCTAACGGCGTGATTTTAGCTTGTCTGGTTAGCGCCTGACTATGGTACAGGGGCGAGCGTTGATGCAACATAAAACGACGCTTTAAGCATTTCAGATCAAAAAATCCGAGCATCTGGCGTAGTTTCAATCAGCTTCCCATTATGCCGTGTTTTTCGCTTGAGCGACAAATGAGTAAATCGATTCAGCTCAAACAATGGCAGGAAGGTGATTAATTTTGCGCATCGAAATAATTGACCGGTTAAATACTAAAGCCAGCGGCGAAAATCAATCATTGAGTGGTGTAAACTTTGATCCAGTCCACAAAAAAAGCACCTGAATAGGTGCTTTTTTAGCTTTTTGTGCACTGTTTGCGCTATTGCTGCAGTTCCTGTTCGGTGAACAGATCGGCAAACAAAGCGGTGCTCAAGTAGCGCTCACCTGAAGAAGGCAGAATAACCACAATTGTCTTGTCGGTAAAGTCGGCTTCTTGTGAAAGTTTGACGGCGGCCGCAACGGCAGCACCGGAAGAGATCCCGGCCAGGATGCCTTCTTCTTCCATCAGGCGGCGTGCCATGCTGATGGCTTCATCGTTGGTGATCTGCGCAACGCGGTCAACCAGACTGAGATCCAGGTTGCCTGGAATGAAGCCGGCACCGATGCCCTGAATTTTGTGCGGGCCTGGTTTGATTTCCTGGCCTGCCAGTGCCTGGCTGATGACCGGTGAGTCGGTCGGTTCAACCGCCACGCTGGTGATGGCCTTGCCCTTGGTGTTCTTGATAAAGCGGCTGACGCCGGTCAGCGTACCGCCGGTACCCACGCCCGCGATAAATACATCGACTTCACCATCGGTATCTTCCCAGATTTCCGGGCCGGTGGTTTGCTCGTGGATTTCCGGGTTGGCCGGGTTGCTGAACTGTTGCAGCAGGATGTAGCGGTTTGGATCGGTAGCCACAATCTCTTCGGCCTTGGCGATAGCGCCTTTCATCCCCTTGGCACCTTCGGTCAGCACCAGATTGGCACCCAGCGCCTTGAGCAGTTTACGACGTTCGATGCTCATGGTTTCCGGCATGGTCAGCGTGAGTTTGTAGCCACGCGCTGCGGCGACAAACGCCAGAGCGATACCGGTGTTACCGCTGGTTGGCTCTACCAGCTCTTTGCCGGCGCTCAGAATGCCACGTTTTTCGGCATCCCAAATCATATTGGCACCGATGCGGCACTTGACGCTGAAGCTCGGGTTGCGAGACTCCACCTTGGCGAGAATGCGTCCGTTGCCGATACGGTTCAGACGAACCAGCGGCGTATGGCCGATTGTTAATGAGTTGTCTTGGTAAATCTTGCTCATGGTCCGTCCTTTAACTGTATGAAATGTAGGGAACATCGAAAGCATACGCTAACGGTCTCGGCAGGGAAGTAAAGATTTGGTATATCGATATGTTATTAGAGAATAAGTTTTAAGCACAATAACAAGGGCGCCAAAGCGCCCTGGAGACCACTGACAAACCTCGTGAAGCTGGCTACGTAGGGGCGCTGCATGCTGCGCCCGGTCATTAGTGGCGCACAAATTGTGAACGATAACGGTCCACCCACATCGCCGTGGCACCGCATACCGCGACCGGCAGGATCACCAGATTGAGGATCGGGATCATGGTGAACAGGCTGACCAGGGCGCCAAACTGCAGGTTATCGGTTTTGTGCTGGCGCAATGCCAGACGCATATCGGCAAAGCTGACCTTGTGGTTATCAAACGGATAATCGCAGTATTGAATGGCCAACATCCAGGCGCTGAACAGGAACCACAGCACCGGTGCCAGCGTTTGGCCGACGCCCGGTATGAAGTAGAGCAGCAGCAGGCCCAGCGCGCGCGGCAGGTAATACATCAGCTTGCGCCATTCTCGGGACATGATACGTGGCAGATCTTTGACTACGCCCAGCATACCGGTATCCGGCAGCGGCTTGCCGGTCAGGCTGCCCTCGAGCTGTTCTGCCAGTAGCCCACAGAACGGCGCGGCGATCAGGTTGGTAATGGTGCTGAACAGATAGCTGAACACCAATAGCACGGAAATGACTGCTATCGGCCAGAGTAAATAACTTAGCCACTGGAGCCAGCTTGGTACATGGCTCATCATGCTGGGGATCCAGTCACCCAGTTGGCTGAACAGCCACCAGAAGGCAGAACCCATCAGCAGCACGTTAACCAGCAAGGGCAAAACGACATAGCGTTTAATCCCCGGGCGCGAAATCAGGCGCCATCCTTGGGCAAAATAATGGAAGCCGTTGGTGGAGCCGATAGGGGGAGGAACATGGGACATATCTTAGGATTTTCTCTTTGGCTGAACAGGCAACGCTATCATATAGGGTTGATTTTCCACTGGCTAGAGCCATATTGGCTGAAAAAACAGCAAAAAAATGCCGAATAATCATCTTTATTGGCATAAAGTTCAGCACGGACTTGCACTTGTGCCTGCGGGCAAATAGAGTTAAAGAGTGAATGTTTGCCGCGGTGGCAATGTCTTGGAACAACAGAGATAGCAATGATGCAGGATTTGCGTCTGATATTAATCGTTGTTGGCGCGATCGCCATAATAGCGTTGTTATTACATGGTCTTTGGACCAGCCGTAAGGAACGCTCGTCCCTTTTTCGCGATCGCCCAGCTAAACGTTCGAAAAACGAGCGTGAACCTACTCCCGTTGATGAACCAGCCGAAGGCGTGGGGGAGGTGCGTATCCGTGCCACTCGTACCGAGCCTGAGGATGAACCTTCAATGGGTCATATCGATGTCGCACGCGAAGAGCCGGTGATTGCACCAAGGCCCGTTCCTGCAGCACAGCCAGCGTCTCGGCCAGCCCAGCCCGCGCCGCTTTCCCAGCGGCCGGACTACGACGACATCCTGTTGGATAACTACGCCCAGGACGAAGACGAAGAGCCGCAGCAGCCTGTTGTGCGTCGTGAGCCGCGCGTTGACGATATGCCTGCTGCCCAAGCGCCAGAGCCTGCCTTCCATCACGCAGAACCCGTGCGTGAGCCGCAGCCTGCGCCGGAACCGCTTAAACCGGCAAAATTGCAGGAAACCGTATTGGTGCTGCACGTTGCTGCTCATCAAGGTGGCGTGATCGGCGGTGAAGTGCTGCTGCAAAGCGTGCTGCAGGCGGGCTTCCAATTTGGTGAAATGGGGATCTTCCATCGCCATATCAGCCCGGCAGGCAGTGGCCCGGTGCTGTTCAGCCTGGCCAACATGGTCAAGCCTGGGTCATTCGATCCGGAAATGATGTCAGACTTCTCTACGCCGGGCGTATCGATGTTTATGATGGTACCGTCTTACGGCGATGCCAATCAGAACTTCAAGCTGATGCTGCAATCGGCGCAACGAATTGCCGACGATGTGGGTGGCGTGGTGCTGGATGATGAGCGCCGTATGATGACCCCGCAAAAGCTGGAAACCTATAAAGCGCGCATCCGCGAAGTGTTGGAAAACAACGCCTGACCGGTTGCCTGCGCACTGCATAACCCGTAATCCAGAACCCCCGCCAGCCGGGGGTTTTTTATCTTTGATGGTGAGCCATGGCCTCGATTAACGAAACAATCAATCAACTGCGCAGCGCATTGCGCCATCATGAATATCAGTATCACGTGCTCGATGCGCCGGAAATCCCGGATGCGGAGTACGATCGCCTGATGGGTGAACTGCGCAAGCTGGAAGAGGCCCATCCTGAGCTGATCACCGCCGATTCGCCCACCCAGCGTGTCGGGGCTGCTCCCTTGGCGGCGTTTGATCAGGTGCGCCATGAAGTGCCGATGCTGTCGCTGGATAACGTATTTGATGAAGAGAGCTATCTGGCGTTTTACAAGCGTGTGCAGGATCGCCTGAAAAGCAGCGAGCCGCTGACCTTCTGCTGTGAGCTTAAGTTGGATGGGTTGGCCGTCAGTCTGCTGTATGAAGACGGAGAACTGGTGCGTGCTGCCACGCGTGGCGATGGTACCACCGGTGAGAATATCACCTCGAATGTGCGCACTATCCGCGCAATCCCGCTGCGTCTGACCGGTGACAACATTCCGCGTCGTGTAGAAGTCCGTGGTGAAGTGTTTATGCCGCACGCCGGTTTTGAGCAGATGAATGAAGAGGCGCGTCGCAAAGATGGCAAAATCTTCGCTAACCCGCGTAATGCGGCGGCGGGCTCGCTGCGTCAGCTCGATCCGCGTATCACCGCCAAGCGGCCACTGACCTTCTTCTGCTACGGCGTTGGCCTGCTGGAAGGGGGCGAACTGCCGCGCAGCCATTGGCAACGCCTGATGCAGTTTAAAGCCTGGGGCTTGCCGGTGAGCGATCGCGTCAAGCTTTGTACCGGTAGCGATGAGGTGCTGGCATTTTATCGTCAGGTAGAACAAGACCGTATCAATCTTGGTTTTGATATCGATGGCGTGGTGGTGAAGATCGACGATATCGATCTGCAAGAATCTCTGGGTTTTGTCGCTCGCGCACCGCGCTGGGCCACGGCATTCAAGTTCCCGGCCCAGGAGCAAATCACTGTAGTGCGGGAAGTGGAATTCCAGGTTGGCCGTACCGGGGCTATTACGCCGGTAGCACGCCTGGAGCCGGTGTTGGTGGCCGGGGTGATTGTCAGCAATGCTACGCTGCATAACGCCGACGAAATAGATCGCCTTGGGTTGCGTATCGGCGACACGGTGATCGTGCGCCGTGCCGGGGATGTGATCCCGAAAGTGGTCGGGGTGATCGAAGATCGCCGTCCACAGGACGCGCGTGAAGTGGTGTTCCCGCTGCATTGCCCAGTATGTGGTTCCGATGTGGAGCGGGTGGAGGGCGAAGCCATCGCACGCTGTACCGGTGGCCTGATCTGCGGTGCCCAACGTAAAGAGGCGTTGAAACACTTTGTCTCCCGCCGTGCGATGGACGTGGACGGCATGGGCGATAAAATCATCGAACAGCTGGTCGATAAAGAATATGTCAAAACGCCGGCCGATCTGTTCCGCCTTTCCGCTGGCATTCTCACCGGGTTGGATCGCATGGGGCCTAAATCGGCGCAGAATCTGGTCAATGCGTTAAACACCGCCAAACAGACCACGTTTGCGCGCTTCCTGTATGCGTTGGGTATCCGTGAGGTGGGGGAGGCGACAGCAGCCGGACTGGCGGCGCACTTTGGCTCGCTGGAGAAGCTGCGAGAGGCCGATCTGGAGGCATTAAAGCAGGTGCCGGATGTTGGCGGAGTTGTGGCTAGCCACGTGGTGAACTTCTTTGCTGAAGCGCATAACCAACAGGTGATTAACGAACTGACCAGCCCGGAAATCGGCATTAACTGGCCTGCGCCGGTAGTGGTGGTGGCGGAAGAGATCGACAGCCCGTTTGCCGGTAAAACCGTGGTGCTGACCGGTTCTCTCAGCCAGCTTTCCCGCGACGAAGCCAAAGATCGGCTGACCGCACTGGGGGCCAAGGTCAGCGGCAGCGTATCCAAGAAAACCGATCTGGTGATCGCCGGTGAGGCTGCCGGTTCCAAGCTGGTCAAGGCGCAGGAACTGGGGATCGAGGTTATCGACGAAGCGGAGATGATCCGCCTGCTGGGGGGTTGATGGAAAAGGAAAACCTGATTGAAATCGCCAATACCCTCATGCCCTTTGGCAAATACCAGGGCCGGGCGTTAATCGACCTGCCGGAAGAGTATCTGCTGTGGTTTGCCCGCAAGGGCGAATTTCCCAATGGCAAGCTGGGGATGCTGATGGAAATGACGTTGGCGATTAAAATTGAAGGGCTGGATCACCTGATCAAACCCTTGAAGAAAAGCTGAATCGAGGGGGCGTAACGTCATGTTACGCCCTTTATCGTCTAGATATAAACGTCCACGGCGTTGGCGGCCGTCGGGCGGTTGACGCCATCGCCTTGCATGGCCTTGGCCATCTGTTCTTCCTGCTGTTTTTCCATTTCTTGTTTCTGGATGCGCGCGATCTCGGCCTGGAGCATTTGGATCTGGCTCATGATCAGCTGTTTTTGCTGTTCGATCTGTTTCGCATCGCCATCCGAGTTTTGCAGCTCGACGAGCTTTTGCTGCAAATTCTGGATCTGTTTAAACAGCGCTGAAATACGCGAGGCCGCGCTGCTATCTTTCGGGGCCACCGGTGCGTCGTTATCGGATTTCTTGGCCTTGCTCCCCTCTGGGGCATTGTTAACTGGTGCCGCCATCAGTGCTGCACCACCTTTGCCGGTCGCGGTGAAAACTTCGCTGACCCCGACAATAGGGTTCTTGAAAGGCACAATCATCGTAATATTAACCGACATAAATTTCTCCCAGGTATCCTGCAGGAAGTATCGGCAGAGGAGGGTGAAACTTTACCTTTAGCCCTGCTTTAGCTTTGGCCAGTGCTCAAGCCAGCGCTTTTCCGCTACGCGCTGTTCGAATGCGGCCAGGTTGTTGCTCTTGGGGTTGAAGGTGATGGTATGGTTGAACAGCGCCTGTAGGCCAAAAGGGGCGACCAGTTGGATGCTGTCGTCGGCCTGCAATCTGGCACCCACGGCAGTTTCGATCTCCGTCCAGTAGCTGATGGCATCTTCGCTGTTGCGATAGGGGGCACGGTTGCTGCGCAGGTGCATACGCGCCTGATTTTTTACCGACCAAGGCTGTGGCAGCCATTCCAGCAGGCGTGACTCCAGCATCTGGTCGCGCTCGGCGTCATAATGGCGCGGATCGAAATGGATCACATCGATATCGTTGAGCGGCGTGCTGGTCGTAAAGCCATGCAGCCGGTCCCACACCAGATTACGTACAAAACCCGCCCCCAGGCACCAGTCGTGCAGGCCAAGCCGCCGGGCGGCACACAATGCCTGCATACGTTCGCTGTCTTGGCGTAACCAATCAATAATTTGTTGCCGTGGATCCATGGGTTCTCCTTTGTCGCCGCTACTGTAACCCGAAACCCGCGGTAGCGTGATAGCGAAAATGGCAAAAAAAAAGCGCGGCAAATGCGCCGCGCTGAGATGACTGACGAACCCCACTTGGTCAGGTAAACAGCATCATCAGAACTGGGTGTTCAGACTCATAAAGTAAGTCCGGCCCGGTTCGTTATAGGTTGCAGCCCCTGCGCCGTAGATATTAACGGCCCCGGTGATCGGGTTACCGACGTTTTGTGAGTTACCGGAACGGAACTGGCGTTTGTCGAACATGTTGTCGATCCCCGTCGTCACGCTGATATTTTTAGTCAACGCATAGGTGCCGCTCAGGCCAAAGATCGCGTAAGGGCTAACCTCACGGGTTTCCGGGCCAGTGGTTGGTTCCCCACGGTAGTTGTACTTCTTCGGCTTCTGACGGCCGTACCAGGTGGCGGTGGTTTGCAACGACAGATCCTGCGTAGCCTGCCAGCTCAGGGTTGAGTTGATGGTGAACTTGGGAATAATCGACAGGTAATCACCGGTGGTTTTATTCTCGTTCTCAATCATGTAGGTGGCGTTGTTGTTCCAGGCTACCGTTTCGCTAACCGGCACGTTCAACGTCCCTTCCAGGCCCTGGATCACCGCTTTAGGCACGTTCTCCCAGCGATAGATATCGGTTTTGCTGGCGGTAGAAGCCGTTGGCGAGTAGCCAGCCTCGATCTTGTTACGATAATCGTTACGGAAGTAGGTAATACCGGCCAGCCAACCTTCATAGTGGAATTCCAGCCCGATCTCTTTGTTGATGCTGTTCTCGGCCTTCAGATCGTCGTTACCCACCAGATAGCATCCCGTGCCCGTCGCGCTGGCGGCACAGCCTTGGCCTTTACTGTAGAGAATGTAATTGCCGTTGCTCTGGAACAGGTTGGGTGCCTTGTAGGCACGAGCGATGCCCATTTTCAAGGTAAACAGATCGCCCAATTCCTGTGACAGGTTAAGCGCTGGGCTCCAGTTGTTACCGGCTTCGGAGTGGTGATCATAGCGCATGCCTGGAGTCAGCATCGTGGTATCGGTCAGCTCGATATTGTCTTCGGCAAACAGCGAGAAGATATCTGCGGAGGAATACGGACTGCGGTTGGTGCTATCGGTACCAGGAATGGCGCCACCGGTATTGGTGCCGGTCAACGACTGGGTGGTTGAAGAGGGATCCTTCATCTTCTGCTGGTTCCACTCGGTACCCAGCGTTGCGGTTTGTGGCACCCACATATCGAACGGAATGCTGACTTCACTGTGCGCCAGGAAATCGTCCAGGCGGGTGGTGTTGTAGCTGTCGCTGGAGAAGATCCCTTCGGTACCCCCGGCCAGGCCTTCGGCTAAACGGGTATTGCGGGTACGCTCAAACTGGATGTAGTTGGTGGTGCTTACGCCGCTGTCCCATGCACCACGATAATTGACCGCATAGGTTTCGCGGTACATACGGTTGGTCTCTTTACCGTAATTACTTTGTACCAACGCATTGGTATTGGTGTTTTGCGTATCCCCGGCGTACAGGTTGCCCTGACGGCCATAGGCATATTGGAATTCCAACGATTGCAGATGGGCAAATTCCCAGTGCAACAGGGCGTCGATATTCTTGTCGACAACCCCTTCACGACCTGCTGGCAGGGTATTGGCATAGGTGCCAGTACGCTCGGACTGATGACCCTGGTTAATATCCCAGGCGTCGGCCTGCGTTTTGCTATAGCCACCGAACAGGCGGAAGCTCAACTGATCGCTTAACGGGCCAGAGAGGCTGAAATCGGTGCGCTTGGTCGAGCCTTCATCTTTGTGCTGCGGCACGTTGAAATAACCGTTCAGGGTGCCGTGCAGTTCCTGGGTGGTCTTCTTGGTAATGATGTTGACTACGCCGCCTGCTGCGCCGTTACCATAGCGGGCAGCCGCGGGGCCGCGCAGCACTTCGATACGCTCGATCATATCCGGTGGTACCCAGGCAGTATCGCCACGGGTATCACGTTCGCCACGCCAACCCTGGCGCACCGAGTTGCGGCTGCTGGCTGGTTTGCCGTCGATCAGGATCAAGGTATTTTCTGGCCCCATACCGCGGATATCGATCTGGCGGTTGTTGCCGCGCTGGCCGCTGGTGGAGTTACCGGTCAGGTTTACCCCCGGCATGGTGCGGATCAACTCATTGATATCACGAGCGGGAGGGCGTCGTTTGATTTCTTCGGCGGTGATGGTGGAAACGCCGGGAGCCTGAAGGTTTTGTTTGGCAGCGGTGACTACAATGACATCTTCAGCGGCGGCTTCTTGTTTACTTTTCTCAGGCAGCGCGGCGCTGTCTGAGGCGGTGGCCGTTTGCTCGGCATTGACCGTAACGGAAAATGCAGACGTGCCCAATCCTAACCCGATGAGTGTGGCTAAAGAATAACGAGATATTTTCCGATTCATTTTAGGTTCCTACCTAACAACCTTCCTTACGCGGTGCTGTGTGAAAGCCGGTACAGAACGGTTTGTTGTAGTTTTATTGTGTAGTCGAAAATTGCAACGGAGCCTATGAGCCAGGCAGGCTGACCACAAGACGCTGTTCAATAATGCGGCACCCATCCCTGTTGAAGAATGCCGGCTCTATTCAGAGCCTGTATACACTATTGCAAATGCAAATAATTATCAATAGTATTCCTTGTGCCGTTTGGCATTTGGGAACCGGTGAGTCGCACGGCGTGCCTTGCCAACAACACAATGAGTGGGCGTTTTGAAAACTGAACAACAACCAGCAAGCAGTACGTTATTGGCGAGCAAGCATGCAGGGAGCCACGGTTGGTGGCTGGACATCGCTCGGCGTGGCACCCCTTTGGTGGAGCCGCTGGATAATGGCAGATGGAAGGTGACGTTCTTATGGCGCGACCCTCAGGGAGGCGAATTGACCTCGGCTTATCGGCGTGTCTGGATCCATATCAACTGCCTCACCGATCATCATCAATCGTCACCCCCGCAGAGTTTGCAGCGGTTAACCGGATCGGATGTCTGGTATTGGCAAACCGAGCTGCAAGGCGACTGGCGCGGCAGCTACTGTTTTATCCCCAGCATGGTGGATCGTCCGTTCGAACCGCAGGGGGGCAATACCCATGCCAACATGCATTCCACCCGCCATTGGTGGCAACAGGTGTTTGCCAGCGCAACTCACGATCTGCTTAATCCTTACCGCGCCTGGCCCGGCGTGGGGGGGCATTATCTCTCTGGCCTGCATATGCCGCAGGCTCCCCAGCAGCCAGCCTGGCAAGATTTCGACAACTATGCAGTGACCAGCGGGCGCTGCACGCCTGCTCCCCCTGCCAAACTGCAACGGCACACCTGGCATAGCCAACGATTGGGCACTTCCCGCCACGTCTGGGTTTACACCACCGGTGAAAGTCATCCGGCGGAGCGGCCATTGGCTATTTTGCTCGATGGCCAATTCTGGGCACAGCAGATGCCGGTTTGGGATCCACTGATGCAGCTGACACGTGCTGGCCAATTGCCAGAAGCGGTCTACCTGCTGATCGATGTGATCGACCAGCAACACCGTGCGCGGGAACTGACCTGTAACGACGAATTCTGGCTGGCATTGCAGGAAGAGCTGTTACCGCAACTGGCCGACTGGGCACCGCACAGCCGTGCGGCTGCCAGCACCGTGGTCGCCGGGCAAAGTTTTGGTGGCCTGGGCTCGCTCTACGCGGGCCTGCGTTGGCCGGAATATTTTGGTGCCACCATCAGCCAATCGGGCTCTTTCTGGTGGCCTCGCCGCGATATGTTGCAATTGCCGAGCGTGCCTGAGGATGCCTGCTGGCTGATCCGCCAGGTAGAAGAACGGCAATTGGGTGCTCGTGGCAAGCTGAAGGTATTTTTAGAAGCCGGAGCGCATGAAAAACTGGTCCACCGGGTTAACGACCAGATGGCGGCCTTGTTAAGCGCCACCGGACATCAGGTGCAATATCGGCTGGTAGAGGGAGGGCATGATGCCTTGTGCTGGCGCGGCGGCCTGATGGATGGCTTGCTGGCGCACTGGGCGGATAAGGCCAACCGCCTTGCTGAACTTAACCCCTCGGCCGACCCTCTTCACGCTTAAGGAGCAAGTAATGGAAACCTTGAACCCGTTCGATGATGAGCAGCAAATTTGCTATGTCCTGCGTAATGACCAGCGGCTTTACAGCCTGTGGCCGGATTTCAGCGCCATCCCGACAGGCTGGGTCAGCGTCTTCGGCCCAGACTCCCGTGAGCACTGTATCCAATGGCTGGAGCAACATTGGCAGGATATGCGGCCCGCAGTACAGCCTCAGGCTTGATGGGATCGCCGAAGCAAATATCGACAACTGGAGCAAACGTCGTGTCAGAAACCTCTATTTTATCCACCGGGCAACAGGTTGCTACCGTTGAGTTGCCATTGGTGGCGGCGCAGCCCGGTATTTGGGTTGCCGATCAAATTTCGCCGTACGGTAATGCCTATGCGGTCGCCCATTATATCGAACTGAACGGCCCGCTGGAGAAAGACGTCCTGTTACAGGCGATCGCTGTAGGCTTGGCCGAAGTGGACACCTTACGGTTGCGTTTCATTGAGCGTGATGGCGTGCCGATGCAGTATTACGACGCCACAATGCCGCTTGCGGCGGCGGAATGGGTTGATTTAAGCGACTCAGCGGATACTGAAGCGGCGGCACATGCGCTGATGCAGATCGATCTGGGTGCCGAATTACGTGTGAGCAGCGGCAAGCCGCTCTATCGCCATATCTTGATGCGTCTGGCCGACGATCGCTGGTTCTGGTATCAGCGTTACCACCATTTGGTGGTTGATGGCTTTAGCTTTACCGCCATCGCTCGCCGTATCGCCAATATCTACACCCGCCTTTGCCAACACCAGCAGCCGGAACCTACACCGTTTACGCCGTTCAGCGACGTGGTCGCGGAATATCAACAGTACCAGCAGTCCCCGGGCTACCAGCGTGACGCCGAGTTTTGGTTAAACAAAGCACGGCAGTTGCCTACGCCTGCCACCCTGTGCCCGCAGCCGTTGGCCGGGCAGGCACCCTCTACGCGTATTCACCGCTTGGCGCAGTTCTGTGCCGCGCAGGATTTTGCGCCGCTAGTCAGCGCAGGCCAGCAACAACAACTCAGCGCTGCCGATATGGCAATGGCGCTGGTGGCCGTGTGGGTCGCTCGCCTGACGGGCCAAACCCGCTACAGCGCCGGGTTTATCTTTATGCGCCGCATGGGGTCGGCCGCTCTTTGTGCCACCGGGCCGGTCATTAACGTGCTGCCGGTGGAGATGCACGTTGCGCCGCAGGCAACGTTGGCTGATATCGCCGCGCAAATCAGCCGGGAATTGAAGTTTGCCCGTCGCCATCAGCGCTATGATGCCGAGCAGGTACAGCGCGATCTGGGGCGGATTGGCGATAGCCAACCGCTGTATGGCACCGTTTTCAACTTTAAAATGTTCGATTACCAGCTCGATTTTGCCGGCATCGAGGGGATCACTCACGATCTGGCTTCAGGCCCGGTGCGCGATCTGGAAATCGCCTTGTTTATCGACGAGGCCGGTACGCTGAAGATTGAGCTGTTAGCCAATGCCGAGCGTTATCAACTGGCCGAACTGACGGAACACTTACAGCGTTTACCGCTGTTGCTACGGCAGTTTGCGGCCCAAGCGGCATTGCCGGTGAGCGAAGCCGATTTGCTGAGTGAAAAAGATCACGCTCTGTTGGCCAAGGTAAGCGACACTGCGTACCCGGTGCCAGCGCAGACCCTTAGCGGTCTGTTAGCCGAGCAAGCAGATAAAACTCCACATGCCCCGGCGCTGGCGGATGAACACTATCGGTTCAACTATCGCGAAACTCGCGAACAGACGATCGCGCTCGCCCAGCGTTTGGTGGCGCAGGGGGTGCAACCGGGCGACATCGTGGCGGTGGCATTGCCGCGCTCGGTCTTTCTGTCGCTGGCGTTGATGGCGATTGTTGAGGCGGGGGCCGCCTATTTGCCATTGGATACCGGCTATCCAGATGAACGCCTCAGCATGATGCTGGAGGACGCGGCACCACGCTTGATCATCACCGACGCTTCACAACAAGCACGCTTTGTGGGGCAGGGCGAAGTGCTGTTATACGATGCGCCGTTGGTCGCCGATGCAACTGCATCGGGCGCTATTCAAGGCCCAACGCCGCATCATCCGGCCTATATCATCTTTACTTCCGGTTCGACCGGGCGGCCAAAAGGCGTGCTGGTTGGCCATCAGGCCATCGTTAACCGTTTACAGTGGATGCAGCATCAGTACCCGCTGGCGGCAGATGATGTGGTGCTGCAAAAAACGCCGTGCAGCTTTGACGTTTCGGTGTGGGAATTCTTCTGGCCGTTGATGGTGGGCGCACAGTTAGTGATGGCTCCACCGGAGGCGCATCGCGATCCTCAGCAGCTGCAAACGCTAATCGATCGGCATAAAGTTACGACCATGCACTTTGTTCCCTCGATGTTGGCGGCTTTCGTCGGCGCACTGGATAGCGCAACCGCCATCGCCCATTGCCAACCATTGCGTCAGGTGTTCTGTAGCGGTGAAGCGTTACCGGCAGAGCTGTGCCGCCTGTGGCAGAGCCGCACTCAGGTTCCATTGCATAATCTGTATGGCCCGACCGAGGCGGCAGTGGATGTGACCTGGCATCCAGCCTTTGGTGATGCCCTTGCCGCAGTCACGGGCGCCAACGTTCCTATCGGTTTACCGGTGTGGAATACCGGTTTACGTATTCTGGATGCACGCCTACGGCCCGTGCCGCCGGGAGTTGCGGGCGATCTTTATCTGACCGGTGTACAGCTGGCGCATGGCTATCTGGCCAGGCCGGATCTGACCGCCAGCCGTTTTGTGGCCGATCCGCAGGGTGACGGTGGCCGCATGTATCGCACCGGTGATGTTGCCCGCTGGCTACCAGACGGCGCGGTAGAATATCTGGGGCGTAGCGACGATCAGCTGAAAATTCGCGGCCAACGGATTGAACTCAGTGAGATCGACCACGCCTTGCTGTCACTACCTGGCGTGCGTCAGGCGGTGGCCCATGCCTTGGTTCTGGAGGGCACGGTCGTCGATGCGATGGGCGGAGACGCTCGGCAATTGGTGGGCTATCTGGTTCCTCAGCCTGATGTGCAACTGGACAGCGAAGCCTTGCGGGCCGCATTAGCCGATCGCTTGCCGCCGCATATGGTGCCGATCGCGCTGGTTGAAATGGCCGAATTGCCGCTGAGCGCTAACGGTAAACTCGATCGCAAAGCCTTACCTCAACCAAAAACCGGAGCAAGCAAGTCCGGGCGTGAGCCAGAGCCGGGTCTGGAAAGTGAGATCGCGGCCGTTTTTGCCCGTTTGCTTCAGCGCGAACAGGTGTTTGCCGATGATGACTTCTTTGCCTTGGGCGGGCATTCGTTGCTGGCGATGCGTCTGGCGGCGGAGTTGCGGTGCGAGCTGGGTAAAGCGGTCTCGGTCGGGCAGGTGATGGTGGCTTCCAAAGTGGAGCAACTGGCTGAATTGCTGGCAGAAGAGCGCACGCAGGAAGAGGCCGACCAATGTGGCTTCGACAGCGTGTTACCGCTGCGCGTCACCGAAGGCCCGACGTTGTTCTGCCTGCACCCGGCTTCTGGTTTCTCATGGCAGTTCAGTGTGCTGCCGCGATATATCGATCAGCATTGGTCGCTGGTGGGCATTCAGTCCCCTCGGCCAGATGGCCCGTTAGCGTTGGGTGAGGATATGGATCAGGTCTGCGACGCGCATCTGGCCACGGTATTGCAGGTACAGCCGCATGGCCCGTATCACTTTATCGGCTATTCGCTGGGAGGGACGCTGGCTCAGGGTATTGCGGCCCGCTTGCAGGCGCGGGGTGAGGAGGTCGCTTTCCTGGGCTTGCTGGATACTTATCCGCCAGAAACCCAGAACTGGGACGTGATGCTGGACGACAACGTGCTCAAAGAGGTGCAGCGTGAGCGCGAGCAGTTCCTGGCGGTATCGGCAGATACGCTCGATCCGGCACTGGGCGAGACGCGGGTGGCGATGTTTGACAATATCGAAGCCAACTACGCGGATTCGGTCAGGCTGCTGTCACGCACCCACACGGCGCAATTCCAGGGGCAGGCGACGCTGTTTGTCGCTAAGCGCACCTTGCAGGCAGGTATGGACGTGCAGCAGACCTGGGCGGAGTATGTTGATGCGTTGCAGGTGTTTGAACTGGACTGTGCGCATGTGGATATCGTTTCACCGGCGTCGTTCAAGGTGCTCGGTCCACTGTTGAACCGGGTACTGCGGGCGTTGTAATGGCATGGCCTCCGTTAGCGGAGGCCGATTTACTCTTTCCCCAGCGGTACCACCAGCGGCGTATGTGAAACCGGATCGTTGATGATCACGCACTTCAGTCCGTAAACCTCTTCGATCAGTTCCGGCGTGACAATATCTTTTGGCGCGCCCTCGGCCACCACTTTGCCGTCACGCATCGCGATCAGATGGGTGGCATAGCGGCAGGCGTGGTTGAGATCGTGCAGCACCACTACCAGCGTGTAATTATTCTCCCGGTTCAGTTGGCGCAGCAGCTCCAGCAGATCGATTTGGTGGGTGATATCCAGCCAGGTGGTCGGTTCATCCAACAGCAGCAGCGGAGTTTGCTGGGCCAACACCATTGCAATCCACACCCGCTGGCGTTGCCCGCCGGAAAGGGTATCGACCGCTTGGTCGGCCAACTGGGCGACGCCGGTAGAGCGCATGGCCTGCTCCACGGCTTGCTGATCTTCTTCCTGCCAGCGGCTGAACAGACTCTGATGAGGGTAGCGGCCACGGGCAACCAGATCGAACACCGTAATATCGCCTGGGGCTATCGAGCTTTGTGGTAACAGGCCCAACTGGCGCGCCACCTCCTTGGTGGGATATTCCCTGATTTGTCGGCCATTCAGCCACACCGAACCGGCCTGGGGTTGCATCAAACGGCTGAGGGTGCGCAGCAGAGTGGATTTACCACAGGCGTTCGGCCCGATAATCACCGTCAGTTCGCCCTGAGGAATCGACACTGAAAGATCGCGCGCGACGATTTTCTTGTCGTAGCTCAGCGTCAGGTTTTCGGCACGCAGCGGTGCGGTTAACGAGGTTTCAGCATTCATTTGTTTCGTGACTCGCGGATTAATAACCAAATCAGATAGATGCCACCAATGCTGACGGTCAACACGCCGACCGGCAACTGATAAGGCATAAACAGGCGCTGCGCTGCCACATCGGCCGCCAGCAATAATAAGGCACCGGTCAGCGCGGTGAGCAGCAGGACGTTCTGGTTGGCGCACAGGCGGCGGGCAATCTGCGGGGCAACCAGGGCAATAAAGGAAATCGGGCCAGCCACGGCGGTGGCGGCAGCGGTTAGCACCACGCCCGTCAGTAGCAGCAGTAGACGGGAACGTTCAACACCTACGCCGAGTGCGCAGGCGGTATCATCACCCATTTCCAGCATTCGCATACGCCGCGTCAAGGTCAGCAATAGCAGTAACGCCAGCAGCAGCACCGCCAGCACCGGCAGGCTTTTTGCCCAGGTGATACCGTTGAGGGAGCCGGCGTTCCACAATCCTGCGGCCATCGACGCTTCCAGCGAGGCGCTGACGATCATCCAGGTATTGACCGCCATCAACAAGGCGCGAACGGCAATCCCGACAATGATCAGGCGGAAGGTTTCGACCCCATGACTCCAGGCCAGCAGATAAACCACCCCGGCGGTTAACAGGCCACCGGCCAACGCTCCAGAGGTTATGCCGATAACCCCGCCGTTAAACAGCACAATGGCGACCAGCACGCCACTATAGGCACCGGTATTGAAGCCGATCACGTCTGGGCTGCCGAGTGGGTTACGCAGTAGTGACTGGAAAATCGCACCGCTGAGGCCAAGCGCCGCACCTAGCAGCAAGGCCATGGCGACGCGAGGTAAACGCCACTGGGTGACGATCACCGCAAAGTTGGCTGGGCCTTCGCCGCGCAGCGCATCTATCACCTGTGCAGCGCTGAGTTGCAAGGTACCAGAACCGAGGGCATAGACCGCCAGCGCCAGGCAGGCGAATAACAACAGCAGGGCAGTTGCCAACGGACGAGCCAGCCGCAGTGGTTTTTTGTTGAGGATCTGGCGGGAAACCAACAGGCTCATCTTATCCCCCCCGCCGGAACATACGGCGCTGGCGTACCAGCATAATCAACATCGGCGCGCCGATCAGGGACAGTACGATGGAGACTCGCAGTTCGCCAGCCACCAGAAAACGCCCCAGTAAATCGGCACTCAGCATCAGGATCGGAGTCAAAACCAGCGTCCAGGGCAGCATCCAGCTTAATTCGGAACCCGCCAGGCGGCGGGCAATATGGGGCATCATCAGCCCGACAAAGGCGATTGGGCCAACGGCGGCGGTAGCGCCGCCACACAGCAGCGTAATCGCTAACAGGCCGAGCAACTGGGTGCGGATAATCCCGGTGCCGAGCGCCGCTGCAAGCTCACTCCCCATGCTCAAACTGTTCAGCGCTTTGCTCAGCCACAGGGTGATCAGGGTGCCGAGCAGGATGGGCCATGCCACGGTGCGCACCACGGCCATACTCTGAATATCGAGTGAGCCAGCCTGCCAGAAACGCAGTTGATCGAACACCAAAGGGTTGAGCAGGGCAATGCCGGTGCTCATCCCTTCCAGCACGGCCGCCAGTGCCACCCCGGCCAGCGTCAGGCGGACAGGATTAACGCGGCTGCCACCCAATGCCCCCACCAGCGCCACCAAGAGTGAGGCAAACAGCGCACCGGCAAAGGCAAACCACAGATACTGGCTGACGGTGGCCGCGCCAAAGAAGGTGATGCCCAACACCACGGCGAAACCGGCACCGGAGTTAACCCCTAAAATGCCAGGGTCCGCCAGCGGGTTGCGGGTGAGGGTTTGCATCAGCGCGCCAGCCAGCCCTAGTGCGATGCCGGCCAAGACGCCGATCAGCGTACGTGGCAGGCGGGCTTCGGTAATGATCACGCAGTCAGCGCCACTGCATTGGCCACTCAGTGCGGCCATCACGTTGGCGAAAGGAATGGATTTAGCCCCTAGCGACAGGCTGAGCATCATCATTACCAACAGCACGGCAAAAGCGCACAGCAGGCCAAACAGGCGCTGCCAGAAGGAGCGGGATAAACCCAGAAACAGCTTGCCCCTGTGATCGGGGAGTGGAGAAGAACAATTAGGTGTAGGCCGAAACATGACAGTCCGTTTTCAACTGAACATAAATGATATCTATTATCATTATTGATTGTATTTATCTATGGTAGCATGGCAGCCTGACCAGCACTAGCGCTGTACTTCCCGAATATCAAGCCGTTGTTTGTGGAAGATCAAGGATATAAGTTGTGGTGATAACAAAATGAATAAACCCTCTATTTTGCTCGATTTTGGCCTGCTCAAGACCAACCCCGCGTTTCGTGCCGTATTCTGCGCCCGGTTTATTTCGATCCTGGCATTGGGCCTGATGGCGATCGCCATTCCGGTGCAGATCCAGGCGTTAACCGGTTCAACCCTGTTGGTCGGGCTGGCGGTGACCCTGGCGGGTAGCGGCATGTTTGCCGGTTTGCTGATGGGCGGTGTGTTGGCTGACCGCTATGAACGCCGTCGTTTGATCCTGTTCGCCCGTTCAACCTGTGGCGTGGGTTTTCTGGGGCTGTGCCTCAATGCTGCGTTGCCTGCGCCGTCGTTGACGGCCATTTATCTGCTAGCGGTGTGGGACGGATTTTTTGGTGCTGTGGGGGTAACGGCCTTGCTGGCCGCGACACCAGCCATCGTTGGCCGTGAGAATATCGTGCAGGCCGGTGCCATCAGCATGCTGACCGTGCGCTTTGGCTCGATCCTGTCACCGGCTATTGGTGGTTTGGTGATTGCCGGGGCCGGTATCAGTTGGAACTATGCGCTGGCAGCCTTGGGTACTCTGATTACCTTGATACCGCTCCTCAAACTGCCGCAGTTACCGCCGCCGCCTCAGCCGCGTGAGCATCCGTTGCGGGCGTTGATCGGTGGCTTCACCTTCCTGTTCCAGAACAAAGTGATTGGCATGGTGGCGCTGATTGGCGCGCTGATGACCATGGCCAGCGCGGTTCGCGTGTTATATCCGGCCATCTCGGGCATGTGGCAGGTCACCACCCAGAGCCTGGGGATCATGTATGCGGCGGTGCCATTAGGTGCGGCGATTGGTGCATTTACCAGTGGCAGGGTCGCTCAGGTAGCACGGCCGGGCTGGATGATGTTGATAACGGCGATAGCGGCTTTCGCCGCCATTGGGCTGTTTGGGCTAATGCCTTGGTACAGCATGGCGCTGCTATGCCTGGTCGTGTTTGGCTACCTCAGCGCGCTGAACTCCCTGCTGCAATATGGCTTGATACAGAACCTGACGCCGGATGCGTTTCTGGGCCGGATTAATGGCCTGTGGACCGCGCAGAATGTGGTGGGGGATGCGCTTGGTGCCTTGCTGCTTGGCGCGATGGGGGCGTTTATGCTGCCAGCGATGAGTTCGACCAGCTTCGGCTTTGGTGCAGCGCTGCTGGCCGTGGTGCTGGCGTTTGCCATGCGGAGCCTGCGCAACGTGAGCATGGGCGGGCAGAGTGAAAAACTCCAACCCGCCGCCGAAGCTACGGGGAAATAAACAGCTGTTCCAGACGCGTCAGCAAGTTGCTGGCGCTGTAATAATCCAGGCGGAAAGTGTCGTTCCCCAGGGGATAAACCCGCTTGTTCTCCACCGCAGGCAGATGAGCCAGGAAACTGTTGCTCATCAGCCGCTGTGCGTCGCTTTCATCGTTGGCGAATAGCAACAGCGTCTGGCCATTCAGGCCTTCCGCCAGGTTTTCACCACCGAGCTGAATAATATCTTTGCGCGCACCTTGGCTGGTGCTGGCGTTGAGTTTTGGCGGTAAGGTAGCCAGCGTAAAGCCTAGCTGTTGCAGCAGTTGCCCCTGAGACGACTCGGCGGTCCACAGGTTGGCGTTCTTGCCATCGCCGCGAAACACCAGTGCCGTAATGGGCTGTGGTGGCAATGTCATCTGTTGCTTGAGCGTTTTTTCCCGCCGATCAAACTCGCTGACGATCTTCTCCGCCTGCGCTTCATGGCCGGTAGCGACGCCGAGTATTTCGGCCAGTTCCTGCCAGCTTTTATCGTCGTAGTTGACGACCAGCACTGGAGCAATAGCCGACAGTTGATCGTACAGGCGCACCGCAGAGTCAGCCCCAGTTGCAGACATGATAATCAGATCCGGTGCCTCACCGGCAATTGCTTCGGCATTGGGTTCACCGATATACAACCGCTTCACCCCACGTTTAGCTGCAATCTCTCCCCACTGGTGGAAAAAACCTTGCTTATCCGACAGGCGATTATTTGGGCTGGTGGCTCCGCTGGCGATCACCGGAGCGTCGATCGCCAAGAGTGTACCGGTAACCGTCACGCTGGTGGAGACGATACGCTGCGGTGGTTGATTAAGGGTAATAACGCCGTGCGAGGTTTCGATACTGCGTGGCCAGGCTTGGCTCCCGGCTTGGGCCACGCTCAGCGTCAGCAGGCCAAACAGCGCCAGGCTGAGCCGCAGGGAAATTGACATCAATGAGATCCTTTTAATCTGAATGATAATTATTCACTGGTCTAAAGCCAGCAAGTTTACCCCTTAATGTGGCTTAGCAGAAGAGCTTACGTTTATTGACATGCTCAGTTCTGGCAGGTACTTTATCGCGATGCAATACAAATGATAATCATTATTATATTGGTTATTATTGATGAAACGAGAGGAAGTACCTATGGACGTAGCCGTTAAGGGCGCTGCGCAAAAGGACCTGCAACAGGGTGTAGATCTGGCACAGTCCGCCACCGTATCACCCACTTCAGGTTTCTTTTTTACCTCGCCTTTTCGCAGTCTGAGCACCCAGGGATGCTTTGCCCGCATCACTTTGCCAGCGGTTGATGGCGATGATCTGCAAGGCCAATTTCAGCAGGCGATACAGCAGGCCTTTACGCAGGCCCGCAAGGCTGGCATCAAGGATCCGCTGTTGTGCGGCGCGATCCCGTTCGATACTCGTCAACCCTCGGCACTGTTTATCCCGCAACAGACGCAATGGTTCGATCGTGAAACCCTGCTGGCCAATCTGGCACCTGCGACAGGAGCGATCCCCGAGATAGTTCACCAAACTGAATTGCCAGCGCAGCCGCAGTTTATGCAGATGGTCAGCGATGCCGTACAGGCCACGGCCGGCGATCAATTGGATAAGGTGGTGCTCGCTCGCCTGTTGGATATTGAAACCAGCAAGCCGGTGGACCACGCAGCGTTGATGACGCGCATCATTGCCCAGAATCCTCACGGTTTTCATTTCCACGTGCCGTTGGAAGAGGGGGCGCTGGTGGGAGCCAGCCCGGAGCTGCTGCTGCGTAAATTTGGCGACCAGTTCCATTCCAATCCGCTGGCAGGTTCAGCACGACGCGAAAGTGATCCACAGCAGGATAGAGCAGTCAGCGAGCAGTTGCTGCTTTCCGGCAAAGATCGCTATGAACATCAGATTGTGACCGAAGGCATGCGTCAGGTGTTGGCTGGGCGTTGCAGTCATTTGCATATTCCTGCGATCCCCGAACTGCTGAGTACCACCACGTTATGGCATCTTTCGACGCCAATCGACGGAGAAGTGGCCGAACGGGCAGAAAATGCCCTGTCGCTGGCCTGCCTGCTGCACCCAACGCCGGCATTGTGCGGTACCCCAACGTTGGCAGCGCGGGATCTTATCGAACAGCTTGAGCCATTTGATCGCCAGCTGTTTGGCGGCATCGTTGGCTGGTGTGATGCCGAAGGCAACGGGGAGTGGGTCGTTACCATCCGTTGCGGTACCGTCAAGGGTAATCAGGTACGCCTGTTTGCTGGTGCGGGCATCGTACAAGATTCCTCACCGCAGTCCGAATGGCACGAAACCGGCACCAAACTCAGCACCATTCTGCGTGCGTTTGGCCTCAATCAAGGATAGAGAGTTCCCCATGACTATTGCTTTTACCCCCTGGCCGGAAGCGCTCGCGCGCCGTTACCGCGAACGTGGCTATTGGATCGATCGGCCATTGACCGACATCTTGTCTCGTCAGGCAGACAATGACGCTATTGCCATGATTGACGCGCAGCGCAGCTTAAGTTACCGCCAGATGGAGCAGCTTTCCGATCGTCTGGCCGCCGCCCTGTTACGGCGTGGGCTGCAATCCGGCGATACCGCGCTGGTACAGCTTGGCAACGTGGTTGAATTCTATGTGGTGTTCTTTGCCCTGCTGAAAATTGGTGTGGTGCCGGTGAACGCCTTGTTCAGCCATCAGCGCAGCGAACTGAACGCCTATGCCAGCCAAATCAAGCCTGCGCTGTTGATTGCCGATCGCGATCATGCCCTGTTCGTGCAGGATCAGTTCCTGGATACCTTCAGGGAACAGCATTCCTCGCTGCGAGTGGTCGGGCTGCGTAATCAGGCCGAAGGTGAACAAGCGTTGGCCGCCTGGCTGGAAGAGGAACTGGGTGCTTTTGAACCGGCACCAACGGCTGCCGACCAAGTGGCATTTTTCCAGTTATCCGGTGGCAGCACCGGGACGCCGAAGCTGATCCCGCGCACCCATAACGATTATTACTACAGCATTCGCCGCAGCGTGGAGATTTGCCGCTTTGACAGCGCTACCCGCTACCTGTGTGCCTTGCCGGTGGCTCACAACTATCCGATGAGTTCTCCGGGAGTGTTAGGGGTGTTCTATGGTGCCGGGTTGGTGGTGTTTGCCAGCGATCCTGCCGCGGCTCAATGCTTCAAGCTGATTGAACAACATCAGATCACGGTCACCGCGCTGGTGCCGCCAGCCGTTACCCTGTGGCTACAGGCGATTGAAGAGTGGGGCAGCAATCAACCGTTGGCCAGCCTGACGCTGTTGCAGGTTGGTGGAGCCAAACTGGGGGAAACCCTGGCAGCTCGGATACGCAATGAGATCGGTTGCCAGTTGCAGCAGGTGTTCGGCATGGCCGAAGGGCTGGTGAACTACACGCTGCTGGATGATGACGATCAACACGTTCTCACTACCCAAGGCACGCCAATGTGTCCGGACGACGAGTTATGGGTGGCTGATGAGCAGGGCAACCCGCTACCGGTGGGAGAGACTGGCCGCCTGATGACGCGCGGGCCCTACACCTTCCGTGGCTATTACCAAAGCCCGGAGCACAATGCCGAAGCTTTTGACGAGCACGGTTTCTACTGTTCTGGCGATCTGATCAGCCTGACGGCGGACGGCTATGTCCAGGTGCAAGGACGGCAGAAAGACCAAATCAACCGCGGTGGTGAAAAGATTGCCGCAGAAGAGATTGAAAACCTGCTGCTGCGCCACCCTGCGGTGATTAACGCCGCCCTGGTGTCGATGCCGGATGCGCTGATGGGTGAAAAAAGCTGCGCCTTCGTGATCGCGCACGAGGCCGTCAAACCCGTGGTACTGCGCCGCCACCTGCGTGAGCAGGGCGTGGCCGAATTTAAATTGCCCGACCGCTTTATTCAGGTTGAGTCACTGCCGCTAACCCCGGTCGGCAAAGTCGATAAAAAACTGCTGCGTGAACGTCTGGAAGCACAACAACTGGCTCAGGCCACAGGAGAATAAGTCATGGCGATCCCTAAACTTAACGATTATGCGTTGCCAGCGTCGAGTGAACTGCCGGTTAACAAGGTGAGCTGGGCCTTCGAACCACAGCGCGCGGCACTGTTGATCCACGACATGCAGCAATATTTCCTCAATTTCTGGGGTGAAGACAGCCCGCTGATCAAACAGGTCGTTGAGAACATCGCGGCTCTGCGCCGCTACTGCAAACAACAGGGCATCCCGGTGTTTTATACCGCGCAGCCTAATCAGCAAAGTGATGAAGACCGTGCCTTGCTCAATGATATGTGGGGGCCGGGGCTGAATAAGCACCCTGAACAGCAGGCGGTGGTCAGCGCACTGGCACCAGATGCGGACGATACGGTGTTGGTGAAATGGCGTTATAGCGCCTTCCATCGCTCTCCACTGCAAGAGATCTTGCAGGAAAGCGGACGCGATCAACTGATTATCTGTGGCGTGTACGCACATATCGGCTGTATGACCACGGCAATTGATGCCTTTATGCGTAATATCAAACCGTTTATGGTAGCCGATGGTCTGGCGGATTTCTCCCGCGAGGAACATCTGATGGCGCTGCGCTATACCGCCGGGCGTTGTGGCCGCGTGGTGACGACTGCCGATCTGCTGCCTGGCATTGCCAGCATTGACGTGCTGCGCCAGCAAATTATCCCGCTGCTCGATGAAGATAGCGAAGACATTGGTAATGACGAAAACCTGATCGATTACGGTCTGGATTCGGTGCGTATCATGGAGTTGGCCACCCGCTGGCGTAAAATTCGTGAAGATATCGATTTTATCGCATTGGCCAAATCACCGACCATCGATAGCTGGTGGGCGCTGCTTTCTGAAAGGAGAGCATGATGGCTGGCGAACTGGAATTTAGCGGCAAACGCGTTTGGGTAACCGGTGCCGGGGCGGGGATTGGTTATCAAACCGCGCTGGCATTTGCCCAGCACGGAGCCGAAGTGATCGGTTTCGATCTGCATTTCAGCGATCTGGACTACCCGTTCCGCACCGAAGTGCTGGATATTACTGATGCTGATGCGGTAGATAGCGTTTGCCAACGTTTGTTGGCGGAGCATGAGCGGTTGGACGTGTTGGTCAATGGGGCTGGCGTATTGCGCATGGGGCTGACCGATGAAACCAGCAATGCGGATTGGATGGCCTGCATGGCGGTGAACGCCGGTGGGGCATTTAACCTGTTCCGCCATACCTTGCCGGTTTTCCGCCGCCAGCAGCAGGGGGCTATCGTTAGCATCGCCTCTAACGCGGCCCATGTACCACGCGTTGGCATGGCGGCTTACTGTGCCTCCAAGGCCGCTATGCGCAGCCTGTGTCAAACTGTCGGGCTGGAGATGGCACCTTACGGCGTGCGCAGTAACCTGGTTTCTCCTGGTTCGACAAATACGCCGATGCTGCGTGGCATGTGGCAGGACGAACACGGCGAAAGCAATATGATCAAAGGTTTCCCCGAACAGTTTAAGTTGGGTATCCCGTTAGGCAAGATTGCCCAGCCGCAGGAGATTGCCGATGCGATCCTGTTCCTGGCATCCGACCGGGCTAGCCATATCACGATGCAGGATATTGTGATTGATGGTGGGGCGACGCTGGCGGCTTGAGTTGTTGCCGATGTTTTGAAACCGCAGGGAGCCAAGTTGGGCTCCCTTTTTGTTTTTGGGGACCGATGCTGATATTAGGCTCAGAAGTTAATCTTTGGCACGGACTGTTCCCTCTCCTTGGGGAGAGGGTTAGGGTGAGGGAGATATCACCTTGGCTTGAATAGGTAGGTCAAAAGACGAAGGTGCGTGCATCAGGCACCCGTACGGTGGGTCGTGCAGGATGACCGGCCGCCGCCGTTGTCTCGCAAGCGAGACTCGAACCTGAACGCAGGTTCTCACCCACACGACCCTTCGTTGCGTATGTGGTAGGGGAGACAGTACGATGGTGGGGAGTTATATATGCGAAAAAGGCGCCAAAAGGCGCCTTTTTCTGAATGGTGGTGGGTCGTGCAGGATTCGAACCTGCGACCAATTGATTAAAAGTCAACTGCTCTACCAACTGAGCTAACGACCCACAAAGTGGTGTACTGCTTGTTGAAGCTGAAATGGTGGGTGATGACGGGCTCGAACCGCCGACCCCCTCCGTGTAAAGGAGATGCTCTACCAACTGAGCTAATCACCCACTTCAGGACTTCCAGGTACTGCTAAACGAGAGAATGATGGTGGGTGATGACGGGCTCGAACCGCCGACCCCCTCCGTGTAAAGGAGATGCTCTACCAACTGAGCTAATCACCCTCATTCGTTCTCATTTCTTACTGCGTTAACAAGATGGTGGGTGATGACGGGCTCGAACCGCCGACCCCCTCCGTGTAAAGGAGATGCTCTACCAACTGAGCTAATCACCCAGTCTTGTTGGAGTCGCATTATAGGGATAGTTGAAAGTGAGTCAACGGTTTTTAAAATGATTTCAATCGTTCGCCGCAAATTTAGACAGGATGCGATATTTATCGTCGGCCATGACCATTCTTTGCACATTATCATGCGGAACGGGCCGCAAAGCCCACAGGCCATTCGCGTGTCGGCGTTGAGGAATTAGCATGGAGTGGTAGAATGTCGCCCACTATTTTAAATTCCGAGCAATCGTCGGCACTCCGCTGACACGCGTTGCGTAATAAGGCAGTGAACCCAATGAAAATCAAAACCCGTTTCGCCCCAAGCCCAACCGGCTATCTACACGTCGGCGGCGCCCGTACTGCGCTCTATTCCTGGTTGTTCAGCCGCCATTCCGGTGGTGAGTTTGTGTTGCGTATCGAAGATACCGATCTCGAACGTTCCACCCAGGAGGCTATCGACGCAATTATGGATGGCATGAACTGGTTAAACCTGGATTGGGATGAGGGCCCGTACTTCCAGACCAAGCGTTTCGATCGCTACAACGCGGTGATTGATGACATGCTGCAACAGGGAACGGCCTATAAATGCTATTGCTCGAAAGAACGCCTGGAAGCGCTGCGCGAGAAGCAAATGGAAAATGGCGAGAAGCCACGCTATGACGGCCATTGCCGCGATAGCCAGTGCAGCCATACGGCCGACGAGCCACACGTGGTACGTTTCCGTAACCCGCAGGAAGGCTCGGTCATTTTCGACGATAAAATCCGTGGCCCGATCGAATTCAGCAATCAGGAACTGGACGATCTGATCATTCGCCGTACCGACGGTGCACCAACCTATAACTTCTGTGTCGTGATCGATGACTGGGACATGGAAATCACCCACGTGATCCGTGGCGAAGACCACATCAACAACACGCCACGTCAGATCAATATCCTGAAAGCGCTGGGTGCACCGGTGCCAGAATATGCTCACGTATCGATGATCCTGGGTGATGACGGTAAAAAACTGTCTAAACGCCACGGTGCCGTTGGCGTAATGCAATATCGTGATGACGGCTATCTGCCGCAGGCGTTGCTGAACTATCTGGTGCGTCTGGGTTGGTCCCATGGCGATCAGGAAATCTTCTCTATTGATGAGATGAAAGAGTTCTTCACCCTGGATGCGATCAATAAATCTGCCAGTGCCTTCAACACCGAAAAGCTGCAATGGTTAAACCATCACTATATCAACCACATGCCAGCGGAAGAAGTAGCAGTATATCTGGCATGGCACGTTGAGCAGCAGGGGATTGAAACCCGTAACGGCCCAGAGCTGAAAGATCTGGTCAAGCTGCTGGGCGAGCGTTGTAAAACGCTGAAGGAAATGGCGGAATCCTGCCATTACTTCTATCAGGACTTCAGCGAGTTTGACGCCGATGCGGCGAAGAAACACCTGCGCCCGGTCGCACGCCAGCCGTTGGAGGCCGTACGCGCTAAACTGGCCGCCATTACCAACTGGACGCCAGAAAACGTACACGATGCCATTCAGGGCACCGCAGACGAGTTGGGCGTAGGTATGGGCAAGGTAGGGATGCCATTGCGTGTCGCGGTCACTGGCGCTGGTCAGTCGCCGGGTATGGACGTTACCGTACATGCTATCGGCCAGGCTCGTTCCCTCAAACGTATTGACCAGGCGTTGGCCTATATTGCCGAGCGTGAAGCCCAAGCTTGACCCCTAACGGTTAAATAAACCGATAAAGCCCTGCGAAGCGATTCGCGGGGCTTTTTTATAGCTGGTTTATTTTCTGCCCAAAGCGGCGGTTTTTTAGCATTAAACGCGCTGATTTGGCGGCTTTTTCAGCGCTTGATCGAGGAATTCAATTTAGCCGTTGACAGGGTTTCTGGGGTTTCATATTATGCGCCCCGTTCACAGGATTTTGTGTTTGTGGATTGGGGCTATAGCTCAGCTGGGAGAGCGCTTGCATGGCATGCAAGAGGTCGACGGTTCGATCCCGTCTAGCTCCACCAACCTTTTATCTCAGGAAGGTTGGGGGAATACCGTAACGCACGGTTAACGCGTACCACTTTTGTGGGGCTATAGCTCAGCTGGGAGAGCGCTTGCATGGCATGCAAGAGGTCGACGGTTCGATCCCGTCTAGCTCCACCACCATTTGAAAAGCCGACCTTAGGGTCGGCTTTTTGCTGTTCACCCTCTCTTGGCTAGAGATCCAATGAACGTTTCCACAGCATAAAATCATACTGTTCCAACCGATCGGCCTTCACCTGGTAACTCCCACTGGCGGTTTCGATAACTTTGGTAAACAGGCCATCGGCAATCGAGGACAGTGGCTGACCTTCAATCACGCCGCCGCAGTCATAATCAATGACGTCAGGCATCCTTGCTGCAATCGCTGAATTGGTCGAAATTTTTAATACCGGCACGATCGGGTTACCGGTCGGCGTTCCCAGTCCGGTAGAGAAGATCACGACGTTACAGCCTGCGGCCACTAGCCCGGTAACTGCATCGACATCGTTCCCGGGAGTACAGACCAGTGAAAGCCCGGTATCCGGCATGGGCTCGGCATAATCACATACCGCAGTGATCGGTGCCCGGCCTCCTTTCTTGGCTGCACCCGCAGATTTAATTGCATCCGTGATCAAACCATCGGCAATATTGCCAGGGCTGGGGTTGTCCGCAATCGACGTATCAAAGAAGTTGGCCACGGCCTCGTAACGTTGCATCAATGCAAGAAACTTCTCTTTCAACGGCAGGCTGACGCAGCGTCTGACAATATCGCCTTCGGCACCGCACAGTTCCGGGAACTCAGCTAACCCTGAAGCTCCGCCAAGGGCAATCAGCCGGTCAGATACCACCCCCATGGCCGGGTTGGCGCTGATCCCTGAAAAACCGTCGGAAGCTCCGCATTTAACCCCGATCTTCAGTCTGGAGAGCGGAACATCCACCCGTTCCACGATTGGCGCGTCCCGGATGAGGTGGTAGGTCGAGGTTAACGCATCCTGCATCATTTTCTCTTCGCTGCTCCACTCCTGCTGCTTGAAGTAGATAACCGGTTTGTCGAACGCCGGATTGCGCTGCTTTAGTGCCTGCTGAAAATCGACAATCCGTGCCTTTTCACAGCCCAATGCAAATACGGTCACTCCCATCACATTAGGGTGATCCGCATAGGCAGCCAATACCTCACACATGGTCATACTGTCTGAGGTAGCGCCGCCGCAACCGGAGGTCACGGTAATACAGCGGACCCCGTCCAAATGGGGGAAGGGCCGTGAAACCTCCGGGGAATTACCGCTACCGGAAGCAATCTGATGGGCAAAGTTCTTGAGGTTATTATTGCTGTAGCCTAATGCTTCATTCATGGCATCCGTGACTTTTTGCACGTTGCGGTTTTGACAAAATACCAACGGCAGCACCAGCCAATAATTCGCCGTGCCAACCCGGCCATCGTCACGCACGATGCCGCGAAACGTAAGGTTCTGCCAGGCCGAAATATCCGGGTTTTCGAAGTGGTATGTCGTCTCATCTTCCAGAGTGACCGGCGCCGCATAATGGCTGATATTGTCGGTGGTAACGGCATCCCCTTTGGCGATTGGCCTGGTGGCTTTACCGACCGGCACACCATACAGGGAAACAATGTCCCCTACTGCGACGTCCTGAGTGGCAAATTTATGCTTGGCTTTAACATCGCTGTTTAAAATATATTCTTGCTGATCCCAGGTGACCCGTTGGTCCTTCTTTAAATCTTTCAGGGCAACAATAAGATTATCTGTAGGGTCAATTTTCAAGATGGTCTGCATACGATGATCCTTTATTATTTTGTGACCGCTTAAGCAGGGATTAATGATGTTGCAGCGCAACCGCCTCTACGTTTTTTCTTTTGGCCAGAGCGGCGATCAATAATGCGCAACACACCGTGATTAACGACAATGCCAACAGCCCAGCGGTATCGCTGTTAAACCATTTATCCACTTCGACGCGGATCAATGGCGCCAGGAAGCTACAGAAGGCCCCCATGGTGGTACAGAAACCGATACAGGCAGCCAATGCTGAACCCGAGACGATCTGCGGTGGGAAGGTCCAGAAAATAGGTTGGACCGAAAGAAAACCAATGGCTGACAGAGACAACGCGGCTATCGCCAGGACGGGCCCGGCATAGGCGGACACCGCCAAGCCAATGGCTGCAGCCACCATACAGCTGACGGAAATACTGACCCGTCGGGTAGGCATTTTGTCTGACAGGCGCGGAATGTAATAAACGCCTACGGCTGAACAGGCCCAGGGAATAGCTGCCACCAGCGACTCCTTAAACCCTAAGGTCGATCCCATCAGCGTTGCCACTTGTGAAGGCAAGAAGAACATCAAGCCATAGACACTGATTTGGATCGTGCCGTAGATCAGCGCCAGATGCCAAACTTTGATGCTTTTCAGCGCCGTTGTTACGCTGCTGGTTTCGGTTTGCTGTTGCTCCAGAGTCAATTGATCTATCAGGGCTTTCTTTTCGCTGGCGCTGAGGAAGCGCGCTTTTGCCGGTGAGTCATCCAGATAAAACCAGGCAAAAATCCCCATGAATACGGCCGGTAGCCCCTCAATAAAGAACATCCAGAACCAACCCGGTTTTCCCAGGAAACCGTGCATTTCCAATAAGGCGCCAGAAAGGGGGGAACCAAGCGTGAGGGCGAGGGGAACGCCAAGCACAAAGATACCGACGACCGAAGCTCTGACCTTGTTAGGAAAATAAATGGAAGCCAGTAATAGAATGCCGGGATAGAAACCCGCTTCCCCCAGCCCCAATAAAAAACGCAAAACGATAAACTGTGTTTCAGTTTGCACCAGGCCCGTCAGCGCAGACAGCACGCCCCAGAATACCGTGGTGATGCTTAACCATTTTTGCGCGCCAATTTTATTCAGGATCAGGTTGGCGGGAATGCCAAACAGGGCATAGGCCGCAAAGAAAATGCCAGCCCCAAGAGCAAATGCAGAGTTTGACAGACCGATATCAACCTGCATCGCCTCTTTGGCAAACCCCACGTTGACCCGATCAAGAAAGGCGATAAAGTACAGAATAAACATTAATGGCACTAAGCGTTTCCACGACTTTTTTATCGCAGAGTTCAGTTCAGGATTATCATAAGCAGCAAGCGTATTCATAAATCCTCCGTAATGGAATTAACGTGGTAGATTAATATCGGCGCGGGAAAATATTTTTAAAATCTCTTCCGTCTGTGTATCTTGCAGCTCATTGAATGGGGGAGTGCAATATACCGAATCAATCACGCCACGCAGTTGCAGCGTTTTCTTGAAGGTGGGAATGAAGGGGTCGTTGACGTTATAAATATCCATCAAGCCATCGACTTTTCTTTGATACGTGGCGACCGCTGCGAGATCGTTGCGGTCAAACGCGGCCATCCATGCCTGGAAAACCTCTGGGCAGATATTGGAAAGCCCGCCAATGCAGCCGTCACCCCCTGATAACACGTTGTGGGCAAAGTTATTGTCATAGCCGGCATAGACCTCGAAATGGGGGATCCTGGACTTGATTTTACCGATCACCTGAGCGGTGTGTGCGGTATCTGGGATCGTATCCTTCAGGCCCACAATATTAGGATAACGGTCGGCTAATCTCAGGCAAACCTCGGGCGTTATCGAGTATCCTGTTCGATCGGGGAAATTATAAATGAAGATCTTGGCCGTTGTCTGACGGGCTATCTCACTGTAATAGGCGTAAATACTCTCATCAGAAAGCCGGAAGTAATAGGGGCTGATGATCATGACGCCGTCCAGGCCATTCTCCTGAGCGTAGTTGGCAAGTTCGACAGATTCGGCAATCGCCATTCTGCTCGCACCGGCATAGGCCTTCATGCTGCCACGATCAAATTCCGCTGCCAACTGAATGAGCTGCTTGGAGAGCTTCATATCCAGCGAGAAAAATTCGCCGGTGCTGCCCATCACCACAAATCCGGTGACATAACCCTTGATGTAATCGTACAGACGCTGGTTTTGCTCAGGATCGAGCCGCCCGCGATCGTCAAATACCGTCACTACTGGGGTAAGGTAACTGCTTTTCATAGGTCTCCTTGTTGTTCGTATATACAAACGTTGTTCTTATTTACGAATTTGACATAGAAAAGCATGTGATTAAAAAGATGTCAATTAACCCTGGTTTGTGGTTTTTTTTATTAAATATCAGTTGGATATGCAGTTTTTAAACCCAGTATCCGGGTATTTATCGATGATTAAATGCGTATATTGTGTGCAGCATCACAAGTTTCATGACGCTTTTTGCGGCGGGAATGCTCGGGGGTAACTCAGAAATTGCTTATCTCGGGTAATTTATCCAGGGTGTTTTCTATTTTTTGCCGTGCCAGCATCAGGGACGCTAAAACTTGCTCATTCTTTTCCTGAGTGGCTCTAAAGTAAGGCAGAGAAACGCTGATCGCCGCTAACATCCGCCCTCTTTGCTGCAGCGGGACGGCAAAACATACCGTGTCTTGGTTAATTTCCCTGTCGTCCATGGCATAGCCTTTGATAACGACATCATTGAGCTGCTCACGTAATTTCTGAGCGTTTGGCACGCTGCGTGACGTGACAGGGGTAAACCCATGCGGATACAGCGCCATAATCTCTTCATCCGTGCTTTGGGACAGCATCGCCTTGCCCAGCGCGGAAAAAATGGCTGGCAGTCGGGTACCTATTTTGGAGACCAGTTGCACGGTCTGCTCGCCCTGGATTTTATCGATATAAAGCACATGGGCCCCATCCAGCACGCCCATCTGGCAAACTTCATTGCAGGCGCTCACGACGTTGCGCATTTCGGCGTTGATCATCCTGAGCCAATACTCTTTTTCAAAAGTGGCACTGGCCAGGACTGCACAGGAGATACCGAGCGTATACAGTCCGGTTTTTTCGTTATGATTAATATACTTGCGTGAGAGGAGCGATTTGAGAATGGGGAATATTGTCCCTTTGGAAATACCGGTTCTAGATGCCAAGGCGGAGAGTGTCATTCCCTCATCGTTTGCCAGAGTTTCCAATATCAACAACACGCGCTCGGTAGGTTTATGCAATGTATCCATTTTTATCTCAGCAAGTCCAGGATCATCAACGGCAATCGGGCAATGCCATTACACAGCATATACCAATGAAATTCCAGTGTTTTTATGGGGGCTATGCGGGCAAGGACGACGGGGCCGCCAATAAAAAACGCCCGATAAACTTCATCGGGCGTCTTAAGACTAAAACCTGTCGATCCTCAAGCTGTTAGCCCAGAACCAGGCCTGCGATGGCTGCTGACAGCAGGCTGACCAGGGTAGAGCCGTAAACCAGCTTCAGGCCGAAGCGTGAAACCACGTTGCCCTGATGCTCGTTCAACCCTTTAATCGCACCAGCAACGATACCGATAGAAGAGAAGTTGGCGAAGGACACCAGGAACACGGACAGAATACCCATGCTGCGTGGAGACAGCTCAGCACCGATTTTCTGCAGTTCCATCATGGCCACAAACTCGTTGGAAACCAGTTTGGTCGCCATGATGCTGCCAACCTGCAACGCTTCGTGCTTAGGCACGCCAAGGATCCAGGCAAACGGATAGAAGAAGTAGCCCAGCAGATCCTGGAAGCTCAGGCCGAGGACGGCGCTGAACAGGCCGTTAAGCGCGGCAATCAGAGCGATAAAGCCAATCAGCATCGCGGCAACGATAATCGCCACCTTGAAGCCGGCCAGAATGTATTCGCCCAGCATTTCAAAGAAGCTTTGGCCTTCGTGCAGATTGCCGAGGTGCAGCTCTTCTTCTTTACTGGTGTCGTAAGGGTTGACCAGTGACAGGACGATAAAGGTGCTGAACATGTTCAGTACCAGCGCCGCCACCACATATTTGGCATCCAGCATGGTCATGTATGCGCCAACGATGGACATGGAAACTGTCGACATCGCGGTAGCGGCCATGGTGTACATGCGTTTTTCAGACATCTTGCCCAGCACATCTTTGTAGGCAATGAAGTTCTCAGACTGGCCCAGGATCAACGAACTGACGGCGTTGAAGGATTCCAGTTTGCCCATACCGTTCACTTTAGACAGCACGGTCCCGATGATGCGGATGATAAACGGCAGCACTTTGATGTATTGCAGAATACCGATCAGGGCAGAGATGAACACGATTGGGCACAGGACCTTCAGGAAGAAGAAGGCCAGACCCTTGTCACCCATTCCGCCGAACACAAAATCAGTCCCTTGCCCCGCAAACCCGAGCAACTTGTCGAACATTGCTGCAAAGCCTTTTACAAAGCCTAACCCGGCTTCCGAGTTCAGGAAGAAGTAGGCCAGTAACACTTCAATAACCAACAACTGAATAACATAGCGGATGCGGATGCTTTTACGATCGCGGCATACTAACAGGGCCAGGATCGCAACCACCACTAACGCTAACGCAAAGTGCGCAATATGGGACATGTTTGCTCCAAATTTGAGGCAGGCTGAATTTCGGTTGTCATTTTATGTAACGCCAAGTTTAAAAACGAGACATTCATTGCAAATATGGAAAGTCATAGTGGAGATAGTCCTAAACTATGACGGCAAAGCACCAAAGATCAAGATGTTAATAAAAATGCGTATTCGTGGCATTTTTGTGCTAATTTTATTATCAAGCGTGATCTGCTCTGCGCCTTGTGATCTAGAGTAGATGGAAACGCCAGGATTTCATGCGATCTGTTCGATAAAACCTTCGTTTTTGGCTATCGCAGAGATAACCATTATCGCTGCAAATGCACTTGATAATCATTATCATTTAAGTAAAGATGAAGGTGAGCTTAAAATTAGTAAGGGTTTTCGCTATGCTGAACAGTCGCGCGGTTAACAATTCTACCTCCAGCCGCCCGTCCAGGAAGATCAAACTTTCTTTGATGGGGCCTGCGTTTATCGCGGCCATCGGCTATATCGACCCCGGTAACTTTGCCACTAATATTCAAGCCGGCGCTTCTTTCGGCTACACGCTGCTGTGGGTGGTGGTGTGGGCCAACGTCATGGCGATGCTGATCCAGCTGCTGTCTGCCAAACTCGGTATTGCTACCGGCAAAAACCTCGCCGAACATATCCGCGATCGCTTCCCGCGCCCGGCTGTCTGGGCCTATTGGGTACAGGCGGAGATTATCGCAATGGCCACCGATCTGGCCGAGTTTATCGGTGCGGCGATTGGTTTCAAACTGCTGCTGGGCGTTACGCTGCTGGAAGGCGCGGTCCTCACCGGTATTGCCACCTTCCTGATCCTGATGCTGCAAAAGCGCGGTGAGAAGCCACTGGAATTGGTGATTGGCGGCCTGCTGCTGTTTGTGGCGATGGCCTATATTGTGGAACTGGTCTTTTCTCAGCCGCAGCTGAGCGGCTTGCTCAGAGGGATGGCGATCCCGGATTTACCGAATGGTGATGCGGTGTTTCTCGCTGCGGGGGTGTTGGGGGCAACCATCATGCCACATGTGATCTATCTGCACTCCTCGCTGACGCAGACCGGGGGTAAAGACTCCAAAGCCGCACGTTATTCGGCCACCAAGCTGGACGTCGCGATCGCCATGACCATTGCCGGTTTTGTTAACCTGGCGATGATGGCCACCGCCGCGGCGGCGTTTCATTTCAACGGCCACAGCGGTATTACCGATCTCGACCAAGCCTATCTGACGTTGCAACCGTTACTAGGTAATGCGGCGGCTACCATCTTTGGCCTGAGTCTGGTGGCTGCGGGCCTCTCTTCTACCGTGGTGGGTACCTTGGCAGGGCAGGTGGTGATGCAAGGGTTTGTCCGCTTCTATATTCCCATCTGGGTACGGCGGGTGATCACTATGATGCCGTCGTTTATTGTCATCATGCTGGGGATGGATGCCACACGTATTCTGGTGCTGAGCCAGGTGCTGTTGAGCTTTGGTATTGCTCTGGCGTTGGTGCCGCTGCTGGCGTTTACCGGCAACCGTGAACTGATGGGGGAGATGGTCAACAGCCGCCTGATCCAGAATGTTGGCAAACTGATTGTGCTGGTGGTCGTTGGGCTAAATGGCTATCTGCTGGTCAGCAGCCTGTTTTGATTGCGTTACCCCTCACTCAGCCCTGTGGGAGAGGGGACCGATCGAGCTTGCTGATTTTCTCGCGTAATACCTCACCTTTCTTCTTATATAACCCGAGTTCCGGAGTGGCGCACGGGTCAATCAAAAACTCCGGACAGCTCCCTCTCCCGGTGGGAGAGGGAGTGGGGTGAGGGGTCAATCATCATGATCGTGATGGTGATGCTTGTGATGATGTTTGTTTTTATGATGCTGTTTTTTATACTGTTTGTAATAGTATTTATCGGCCTTGCGATAGCGCCCGTCATGGTAGTAATAATTTTTGTGCCAGTAATCACGGTCACGCCAGCGATAGCCATCCCAATAGTAACCCCGGCGGCTGCGCTCTCCTAAATCACGCCCCTGATGGCCATACCACCAGTCACGGTCGCGCCAGTCGTAACCGTCCCAGTAATTTCCACGTTTATCCTGGTCACCAATCTGCAACGAAACACCTGGCAGCAAATCGATATTAACGCTGCTGGCATGGGCTATGGGCATAAAAAGCACCGCCAGCAGGGCTGTGGTAATCAGAGGTTTAAACATGCAGGACTCCTTGGCCGGGTACCGATAATGAAGCACGTTCATCGGTATAGGTTCTGGCCACGCTAAATTATGGTTATTCCTCGTTGTTTAACGCCATGCGTCAAATCCATGAGGTAATTATCTGGGGATAGTAGCGCCGTGGGGCGTTCACGCCTTTGGGGGAATTCTGAAAGCCGTGGAGAGCAAGGGGGATTGGGAGTTATCTGAAGCGTCAGGTCAAAAAAACGCCGGCCAGCCACCGGCGGTCTGTAAGCGATTACATCAGGACCTGCTCAATCTTGGCGATCTCTTCTGCATTGAACTTACGGTTGGCCAACATGCCCACCGCATCTTCGATCTGGCTGACTTTGCTGGCACCGATCAATACGGAAGTAATGCGATCGTTACGCAATACCCAGGCCAATGCCATCTGCGAGAGTTTCTGTCCGCGCTGTTCTGCCAGCGCGTTCAGCAGGCGAACCTTCTGCAGTTTCGCTTCGGTAATCTGCTCTGGGGTGAGCGAACGGCTGCCGCTGGCAGCGCGGGAATCTGGCGGAATGCCTTGCAGATAGCGGTCGGTCAACATGCCGCCGGCCAGCGGTGAGAAGGCGATGGAGCCTACGCCATGCTCTTCCAGCGTATCCAGCAACTCGGGCTCTACCCAGCGTTCAAACATCGAGTATTTTGGCTGGTGGATCACGCAAGGGGTGCCGAGCTGTTGCAAGATGGCAAAGGCCTGGCGCGCTCGCTCGGCCGGGTAATTCGATAACCCGACATACAGCGCTTTCCCTTGGCGGACTAACAAATCCAGCGCCCCCATGGTTTCTTCCAGCGGCGTATCCGGATCGGGGCGGTGATGGTAGAAAACATCCACATAGTCGAGCCGCATGCGTTGCAGGCTTTGGTTCAGGCTGGCGACCAGGTATTTCTTCGACCCCCAGTCACCATATGGGCCAGGCCACATGGTGTAGCCCGCCTTGGAAGAGATGATCAGCTCATCGCGATAAGGCTGGAGATCCTGATGCAAAATGCGGCCAAAATTCTCCTCGGCGGAACCCGGCGGTGGCCCATAGTTATTGGCCAGGTCGAAGTGGGTAATGCCAAGATCGAAGGCGCGATGCACCAGGCTGCGCGCATTGTCATACAGCGTGCTATCGCCAAAGTTGTGCCACAGACCGAGTGACACGGCCGGAAGTTGCAGCCCACTGCGGCCGCAGCGGCGATATTCCATATTCTGGTAGCGGGCAGGCTCAGCTTGATAAACCATAACATCCTCATCGACGGCGGGAAATAACATTCAGTGTATGCGTTTCCACTTGGTCTGTCAGAGTGCCCGATCACGCAAATTGTCAGTCATTTTATTCAAGCTGCTGATGATTTTCCTCTACTGCCTGCCGTTGGTGCGCAGATGTAAAGCGGGGTTTCCAATCTCTCTTGCCGATAAAATTCGAAATTTTTCCAACATCTCTAATACTTAATGCTAACAATTCTACCGTTGCATAGGTGATCATCATGAGCAAGAACTATACGGTGGCAGATTACCTTCTCGATCGGCTAGCCCAGATTGGCATTCGACATTTTTTCGGCGTCCCAGGCGATTACAACCTGCAATTTCTCGATCACGTCATCGATCATCAACAGATAACCTGGGTAGGCTGTGCCAACGAGCTTAACGCCGCCTATGCTGCCGATGGCTATGCGCGCTGCAAACCGGCTGCGGCATTACTGACCACGTTTGGCGTGGGTGAGCTAAGTGCGGTAAACGGGATTGCTGGCAGCTATGCCGAATACCTGCCGGTGATCCACATTGTTGGCGCTCCGGCTTTGCGCGCTCAACGTGCCGGGGATTTACTGCATCATTCTTTAGGGGATGGCGACTTCGGACATTTCGCCCGCATGGCGAAAGAGGTCACCATCGCGCAGGCCAGCCTGACGGCCAGCAATGCCGAAGCGGAAATCGATCGCCTATTGACGACTGCATTGTACGAGCGCCGCCCGGTGTACCTGCTGTTGCCAAGTGACGTTGCCGAAGCGCCGTTGACTTCGCGCCCGGCACCTTTGGTATTGCGTCAGCCCAACCTCTCTGACGTTTCCCTACAGGCCTTTATCGCCGCCGCGCGGCAAAAATTGCAGTCCGCACAGCGGGTTTCGCTATTGGCAGATTTCCTGGCCGAGCGTTTTGGTGCCGAACCGGTGCTGGAACACTGGATGAATGAGGTCAATATTCCCCACTCCACGCTGCTGTTAGGCAAAAGCGTGTTGGATGAAAGCCATGCCTACTTCACCGGGACCTATGCCGCCGCCGCCAGCGATCCGCAGATCAAGCAGCAGATTGAAGGTGCCGACGTGGTGATTAACGTCGGGGTACGTTTCACCGATACTATCACCGCCGGTTTTAGTCATAACCTGCCCGTGGATAAATGTATCGATATTCAGCCGTTCGAGGCACGGGTGGGCCAGCAGGTTTTCAGCCAGATCCCGATGCGCGATGCGGTGAAGGCCTTACACCAACTGACATTATCGTTAGCCGATAAGTGGCAATTACCGGCGTTCAAACGGCCATCGCTGCCGGCTCCCGATGCCAACAATCTGGATCAGCATGCTTTCTGGCAGCAGATTCAGGACTTCTTGCAGCCGGGGGATATCCTGATTGCGGAGCAGGGCACCGCCTGCTTTGGTGCGGCGTCGCTGACGCTGCCACAGGGGTGCCGGTTTATCGTGCAGTCGTTGTGGGGATCGATTGGTTATACCTTACCGGCGGCGTTTGGGGCCCAGACTGCCGAACCGCATCGCCGGGTGGTATTACTGATTGGCGATGGAGCCGCCCAGCTTACCGTGCAGGAGTTGGGCAGCATGCTGCGCGATGG
Organism: Serratia sp. (in: enterobacteria); assembly: GCF_051654945.1. Lineage (GTDB taxonomy): Bacteria > Pseudomonadota > Gammaproteobacteria > Enterobacterales > Enterobacteriaceae > Chania. The sequence continues at coordinate 254,767 of NZ_JBOFZA010000118.1, read as the reverse complement.
GCAAAAGCCGGTGATCTTCCTGCTGAATAATGACGGATATAGCGTAGAACGGGCCATCCACGGGCCTGAACAACGTTATAACGATATCGCACAGTGGAACTGGACGCGGCTACCGCAGGCATTATCGCTCGATCAACAGGTGAAATGCCTGCGGGTAACCGAGCCTGAGCAACTGCGTGCGGCGCTGGGGGAGGTTGGCGGCAGCGAGCAACTGGCATTTATCGAGGTAGTGCTGCCGAAAATGGATATTCCTGAACTGCTCGATAGCGTATCACGGGCCATTCAGTCGCGTAATGCGGCGGCTTGATCGGCGGCGTTTTCCAACAGGCGATCCAATAACCACAGCCCCGCCGGTCCCGGCGGGGTTAGCTTGGACCATACGGCATCGACCGAGATGGTTTGTGGCCAGCCACGCATTTTCAGTTCTGTCAGACGTTGATGGCCGTACTGCTTGACCAGCCAATGCGGCAGTATTGCCCAACCCGCTCCCTGTTCCGCCATCTCCAACAGCATCAGGTAGCTGGGAGCCGACCACGCTCGTCCGAGCGGTTTGAGCGCGTTATTGCTGGTATAGGTGTTTAAGTAAAGTTGGCGGCTGCTGGCAAGCTGTGCCTGAGTGAGCACCGGTATAGCGGTCAGCGGATGATCATGGGCAACAAACAATCCCATTTCGGTCTGTTCCGGCAGCCTGGCAACGGCGATCTCTGGGGGATATGTGGCTTGTACCTCCAGCATGCCCAGGTGAGCACGGCCAGTCTGCAGCAGATCCAGCACATCCTCCCCTTCGGCGATCATGCATTCCAGCTCGATATCCTGATAACGCCGCTCGAAATGTTTCAGCAGGTTGTCGTGATGGTTAGGCTGATAGGTATCGGAAAACACGATGGTCAGCCGCGGCTCGATATTGTCCCCCAAGCGGATGCTCAGCGCATCCAGGCGCTCGCTGGCCGCGAGAATTTCCTGCACGTGGCCCAGCACCTTGCGACCAGCCTCCGTCAATACCGGTTGGCGGGCCTGCCGATCGAACAGCGTCAACCCAAGATCGGCCTCCAGGTTGGCAATCGCGGTACTGATAGTGGACTGGCTTTTGCGCAGCTTACGTGCTGCGGCAGAAAACGAGCCTAACGCGGCGGCCTCAACAAAGGCCAGCAGAGCTTCTGGGGAATAGCGCATGATATATCTACTTTATCGATGGATCCTATTTTTAATCTACGCAAAAAAACGATGATAATCACCTGACTTTTTCACTAATGAACATAAAGCAGGTGAAGTATGCAATTGCAAAACAAGTCGTTGGCTGAGCGTATCGTTCACGCCGTGGGGTTCGAAGCTATCGCCGTGATGATCTGTGCCCCTATAGGATCGTGGCTGATTAACCGCTCCATGGCGCAGGTCGGAACGCTGGCAATCATGTTATCTACCGTCGCCATGCTGTGGAACATCGTCTATAACTCGATCTTTGATCGGCTGTGGCCGGTGAGTCGCGTGGCTAAAACGCTGAAAGTGCGTATTGGTCACGCCTTTGGTTTTGAAGCCGGGTTCGTGCTGATTGGCCTGCCGATCGCGGCGTGGATGCTCAATATTTCGCTGTGGCAGGCCTTTGTGTTGGAGATCGGTTTCTTCCTGTTCTTCCTGCCCTATACCATGGCGTATAACTGGGCCTACGATACCCTGCGCCAGCGTTGGTTTGCACCGCGTCAGGCTCAGGCCAGCAGCTCGCGCAGTAAATAATTGCGTCGTCAGTCAGGGCGTTCTCGGGTAATGTCTGGGTGATAGATCGTCACAGCCAAGGAGAACCGGATGAAAGTGTTGGGATTATTGGGCGGCATGAGTTGGGAATCCACCATCCCCTACTACCGAATGATCAACGAGCAGGTGAAACAGCGCCTGGGCGGCCTGCATTCGGCCAAAATCGTGCTCTATAGCGTGGATTTTCATGAGGTGGAACGCTTGCAGCACCAAGGGGATTGGGAAGGTGCCGGTCGTTTGCTGGCAGAGGCCGCTGCTTCGCTGCGTGCTGCCGGTGCCGAGGCCATCGTGATTTGTACCAATACCATGCATAAGGTGGCGGATGCGGTAGAGCAAGCCAGTGGCCTGCCGCTGATCCACATTGCCGATGCCACGGCATTGCAGGTACAACAACAAAATATCCGCCGCATCGGTTTGCTCGGCACGCGTTTTACCATGGAGCAGGATTTTTACCGTGGGCGTTTGCAGGATAATTTTGCTATCGAAGTGGTTACCCCGGATGCCGCCGATCGCGAAATTGTCCACCGCATCATTTATGAAGAGCTGTGCCTGGGCAAGATCGTGGATGCCTCCCGCGCCGAATACCGCCGGATCATTGCCAAGCTGGTACAGCAGGGCGCTGAGGGGATCATCTTTGGCTGCACCGAGATCGGCCTGTTGGTGAGCGCACAAGATGCCGCAGTGCCGGTATTCGACACCACGGCCATTCATGCGCACGCAGCAGCTGCGTATGCGTTAGCTTAATCCTCGTGCGGAGGCTGGTATTTGACTACCAGCATCAAAGGCTTGCCCGCCAGCACCAGCCAGGCGGGCAACATCACGATACACAGCACCGGTAGCAGGTGCAGTTCCGGCACCACAGCTACGGCCATAAACAGGCTTAGCCAACCGTCACGAGTGACCACCAATACCAACCCCATAATGGCGCAGGAAACGGTGATGGCTGCCGGCACCGCCGGTACATGCTGATGTAGCATCAACCCCAGGGCGACACCGATAAATACCGCCGGGAAAATACGCCCGCCACGGAATCCGCACGCCGCTGCCACCACCAGCGCCGCCAGCTTGGTCAGCGTGATCACCAGCAGTTGGCTGGTGGTGAAACTATCGCCGACCACCAACAGTTTCATCTCATCCAACCCTTTGAACAAGGTAATGTTACCCCCAATCACCCCAAGAATGCCTAGCAGCAGGCCACCTAGCCCGAGCATCAATACCGGATTTTTCAGCGAATGGAACATCCGGTGAATACGCGGGAAGCACCAGACTGCCACCATTCCGAGGGCAATGGCGATCAACGCCACGATCGAGCCGCTGAAGATATCGCGCAGCCGGGTTACCGTGTAAGGGTCGAGCTGCAAGGTAAAATCCGGGGTAAAGAACATATCGGTGGTGACGGCCCCGGCAGCGGCGGCCATCAGCGGTGCGAACAGCCGATCCCACAGCGGAACCTCGTTATTTCCTCCCAGCATTTGCGAGAAAATCAGGGCGGCAGCAACCGGTGTGCCAAACATCGCACCAATGGTGCCGGCGGCGGCAAGAATGATCCAATCCATTCTCGGCACCTTGGGTAACAGCCTGGCACCCAGTGCGACCACCAAGGCGATATTGATGGCGGTGATCGGATTCTCTGGCCCCAAACTGACGCCGCCCGCCAGACCGACCATCAAGGCTAACGCCAGCCCAGGAACGGCGGCCAGCGGCAAAGGCTTGCCAATCATCGACTCGGTGGCCGGATCTGGGCCGGCGTGGCCCGGCACGTAGCGTACGATCAGCCCAACGGCGATGCCGGTGAGTGTCAGCATACCGATGGTCCACCAGGGAGAGTGGCTATCGATATTGAGCAGGTCAGGAAGGCGAGTCCACAGCAGATCCTGCAATACGTTGGCACTTTCCATCAGCAGGATAAGTATCAGGCTGGAGGCTGAACCGATAACGATCGCGGGCAGGGCGAAAGCCAACATAGCATTGGCGCGCGGATGCAGCATGCAGGATCCCTTGTCGTAGCGTCCCTGATTGACAGGGAAAATAAAGAGTAGCGCCAGCAGGATCGCCAGGCACCGGAAGAAATGGTTTGCATAGTATATAGCGCCAACGCAGCGATTTCGCTAATGCCCGGTTACACGCCAGTGGTTTTATCTCACGTTTTTTGCGCCAATCTGTAACCGCCGGTATAAATCGGTGAAAAGTGTGCTGGCTGAAACGATTTTTGTGATCTGGATCGCTATTGAGCAGTGGGCCGCAGAATGCTGATTGTTGTTTGGGCGGCGTGATTTTACAGTGTAGGCAATTTCGCATTATTCATTTTATGGAGAAACACCGATGACCTATGCCCTCGTAGGTGATGTTGGCGGTACCAATGCCCGCCTGGCGCTGTGCACTGTCGAGACGGGCGAGATCGCCCAGGCGAAAACCTATTCTGGTCTGGAGTTCACTAGCCTGGAAGCGGTGATCCGCCAATACCTGGCCGAGCTACAGATCGAAGTCGAGGATGCCTGCATCGCCATCGCCTGCCCGGTCACGGAGGATTGGGTCGCCATGACCAACCACACCTGGGCCTTCTCCATCAAAGCGATGAAACAGAGCCTGGGCTTAAAACATCTGGAAGTGATTAACGATTTTACCGCGGTGTCGATGGCGATCCCGATGTTGTCTGAAGACGACGTTTTGCAGTTTGGCGGTGGTAAAGCGCAAAAAGATAAACCGATAGCCGTTTACGGTGCGGGAACCGGCCTTGGGGTGGCGCACTTGGTGCACGTCAACCGCCGCTGGGTAAGCTTGCCGGGCGAGGGTGGCCATGTAGACTTTGCGCCGAACAGTGAAGAAGAGGACATCATCCTGGAAGTGCTGCGCGGCGAGGTAGGCCACGTCTCTGCGGAGCGAGTGTTGTCTGGCCCTGGGCTGGTGAATCTGTACCGTGCCATCGTCAAGGCGGACAAGCGCCTGCCAGAGAAGTATGCGCCCAAAGACATTACCGAGCGTGCGCTGGCGGATAGCTGTACCGATTGCCGCCGAGCCTTGTCCTTGTTCTGCGTGATTATGGGCCGCTTTGGCGGCAACCTGGCGTTGAATCTGGGGACGTTTGGCGGCGTGTACATTGCCGGGGGCATCGTGCCGCGCTTTATGGAGTTCTTCAAGGCTTCCGGGTTCCGTGCCGCCTTTGAAGATAAAGGCCGTTTTAAAGACTACGTGCGTGAAATTCCGGTGTTTATGATCACTCATGCCCAACCGGGGTTGTTGGGGGCGGGTGCCCATCTGCGTCAGACGCTGGGGATGCATCTGTAATTGCCCCTGCTCAGGTGAAGGTAAAGAGGCAATCTCGGAAAATCACTACTGTTTCAGACCCTCTCGAACGGCCCCCTCTCCCAGTGGGAGAGGGTTAGGGTGAGGGGGATATTAGCCGTTTGCTTTGGCAAATACCGGTTCTGCGTGAGACTCTTCTTCCTGTTCAACCGCTTTCGGTGCCTTGATAAACAATGTAATCAACAGTGAAATCACCGACAGCGTCCCCATCACCATAAAGGTCGCGTGGAAGCCGCCGAAATGGTTGGCAACAAACGACCCGGCCAACGCGCCCAGACCAAAGCCCTGATAAATGATGCCGTAGTTTTTGCTGTGGTTTTTCAGACCGAAGAAGTCACCGACAATCGCCGGGAACACGGTAATGTTACCACCGAAGCAGAAGGCAACCGCGCCGACGCAGATAAAGAACAGCGTATGGCTCAGCGTCAGGAAGCTCAGTGCGGCAATCGCCAGAATGGTGACCAGCATGGTGAAGCTGATAACACGCATACGGCCCACTTTATCCGACAGGGTACCCAGAATGATGCGGCCTGCGGTATTGAAGATCGCCACGGCGGAAACGGTGTTGGCGGCGGTGGCCAAATCCATCCCGGCCAGTTGTACGCCCATGTCTTTCACAATGCCGATCAGATACAGACCGCTCATACAGGCCGCGAAGAAAATCACGAACAGCAGGTAGGCCTCTTTGCTGGCCAGCATCTGGCGCACGGTGTAATCGTTGCTCAGCACGTGGTGGTTGGCAGTTTGGTTAACCTGTGCAGGCTCTTTCAGCAGCAGGGAACCCAGCACAATCAGCGCCATCACGATCACGCCCCAGTAGAAGAAGGCGGCAGAGACACCGGCACCGCTAATCAGCGCAGCGTTAACGTATTTGAACAACAGGCTACCGCTACCAAATGCCCCGACGGAGATGCCGGAAATCAGCCCCTTGTTGTCAGGGAACCATTTGATCAGGTTGGACAGGGTCGAGATATAAGCGATACCTACCGCAAAACCGACCACCACGCCCGCCAGCAGATAAATCATGTCCAGCGATTGTACGTGGGCGCTGGCAATTAAACCCAGGCCGACCAGCACGCCGGAGAACAGCGTCAGATTGCGAATACCGAAACGCTCTTGCAGCTTACCGGCGAACAGCGTGGCGAAGGCCAGGAAGAAGCTGGTGATCGAGAAGGTGGTAGCGACATCGCCAAGTCCCCAGTGGAACTTGTCCACCAGCGGCTGGTTGAACAGGCTCCAGGTATAGATAGTACCGAGGCCCATCTGACAGATGATGGTGCCGAGAACGATTAAGCTGCGATTTGCCGGTTTGCTGTTCATGGCCGGTCTCCTTCCTGTATTGGCATTGCCCGTTGGCAAAATTAGCAAGGCAACCAGAGCCCTGCGGTATGGGCCTAGTATAAAGGGGGCAGGAGTAGCCAATGGCGGATCGGGAATGAACTGCCGCTGGCGAGGAATGAAATGCCATTATCGCCGCATGAGTTGCCGAATAAGGGCTAAAAAGCTGCTCGAATGCGGCCTGACGGGCGTGATCTACATCAAGGTTATGTCAGAAATAGGGCCAGCTCGGCGTGGCAACTGTGTGGTAATTGTGAAGGATATGCCTGAAAGGCGTAATTGGGCTTTCGTCCTATAGAGAACGTACCGGTGCGGAACTACTGTGACGGTTAAATGGATCCGTTCCATTCTCTGGGAGAGACCTGATGAAAAAAGTGCTGTTGTTATTGGTTGCGTTGTTGCCGCTGTCGCTGCCGGCGGTGAGCCATGCGGAGGTGTCTATCGGCATCAACGTGCCTGGAATGTCGCTGCATATCGGCGATCGTGATGACCGGGGTCATTACTGGGATGGTGGCCGTTGGCGTGAACCGCGCTGGTGGCACGAGCATTATGGCCCGCGCGGATATTACGGCCCGCCACCAAGGGCGGTGTACTACGGCCCCCCACGTCGTGAATGGCGTGATGGCCCACGTTATCACCGCATGCCGCCACCACCGCCGCCACGCTATTATCAACGGGATCACGGCCCTAGAGGCCCACGTTGGTAACTATAACCGCATCAGCTGGCGAAACGCTTTTACCTTGCTGCGGCTGACTGGGACTTCAAAGTCCAGATCGCTCAGCCGCAGAATATAGGTGTTGTTGAACCACGGCACGATTTCCCGGATCTTGGACAGGTTGACGCAATACGAACGGTGGCAGCGGAAGAAAAACTCCTCCGGCAGCCGCTGGTAAAACTCGGTGATATTCATCGGCATCACAAACTCTTCGCGCCGGGTATACACCCGCGTGACCTTCTCATCGGCGGCGGCATAATAGATGTCGTTGATATCCGTGACGATGATGCGTTCGTCTTTGATCAGGTTAATGCTGTGGCTGGTACGATTCGCCGGTGCGCTAGGCTCCTGCGACTGCGCTGGCCGGTTATGCAATGCCTCCAGCTTTTGCAGCATGGTGATGATGCGGGCTTCATGATACGGCTTGAGGATGTAGTCGAACGCCTCGATCTCAAAGGCCTCCACCGCATGTTCTTTATAGGCGGTGATAAACACGATCGACGGGCGGTGGGCAAACTTGCTGATGTTCTGCGCCAGCAATACGCCGTCTAACGACGGAATATTGATATCGAGGAAAATGGCGTCGACCTGATGGTTCTGCAGGTATTTCAGCACGTCCAGGCCATCTTCAAAGGTGGCTTCGATGGTGATATTGCTGTGTTTGTTGATCAGATAAGTCAGCTCTTGCTGGGCGAGAAACTCATCTTCCACAATAATGGCTTTCATGACTTTTCCCCGACAGGTAATGGGCTGTTTTCCGCATGCAGTTTATTGCCATTTTTGGTGACATAGAAGGCGATTTCCGTGCCCGGCTCCAGCCGACGGATGCGCAGCCCCTCGCCGTACAGCAGTGAAACCCGATGATGCACGTTGAGCAGGCCGATGTTGTGGCCTGGCATTTCATTGCGTGCCACGCGTTCGATCACCAGCGGATCGATGCCGTGGCCGGTATCTTTCACCGAAATCTTGACCCGATCGCCCCGATCTTTCACCGCGATCACCACCACGCCCTTGCCTTTGCAGGGTTGAATGCCGTGCACGATAGCATTTTCCACCAGCGGCTGGATCAGCAGGCTGGGAATACGCACGGCGATATCGTCGTCGATGTCATAAATCACCGTCAGTTTGCTGCCGAAACGGGCCTGTTCGATGGCGATATAGTCCTGGATCTGATGCAGTTCTTTACGGATATCGATCAGCTCGTCGTTCAGTTCCAGGTTATAGCGCAAATAACGCGACAGGTTGATGATCAACTGGCGGGCGGTATCCTGATTTAGTCGGATGGACGACGAAATGGCGTTGAGCGCATTAAACAGGAAGTGTGGGTTGATTTTGCTTTGTAGCGCGCGCATTTCGGCCTTATCCGCCATTTGGCGCAGATGCTCGATGCGCGAAACTTCCATCTGGGTGGAGATAATCTGCGACAGGCCAACGGCCATCACCTTCAGCGTATTGGTGATCTGATGGGCATGGCAGTAGTAAATCTTCAGCGCCCCGGTCACCTCGCCCTTTTCCCACAGCGGGATCACCAGTTGGGAATGGATCTGCGGTGCGGTCTGGTTCTCGAGGTTGTTTTTGATGATGATTTTGCCGTGTTGGATGCTTTCCAGCGTAACGCGGCTCAGCCCCGCCCGCCCGAGTGGATAGTGCTCGGCTCCAACTCCAACGTAAGCCAAAACATGATGAGTATCGGTAATGGCGACCGCGTCGGCATTGATATCATGGCGGATGATTTCGCAGATGGTGGTGAGCGATTCACCGTTGATATTACGGAAATAGGGCAGCGTTTTGCGGGCGATATCCAGCGCCAACTTGGCTTGGCGTGCCGCAATCACCTCTTTTTCATCTTCGACGCTTTGCACCAGCAGCACGATCAGGCCGATACACACCGTGCCGAGGATCATCGGCAGGGCAATTTTAGACACGATATCCAGCCCGAGTTCGGTGGGTTTGGCCCAGGCAACGATCAGCAGCATGGTGAGCGACTCGCACAGCATACCCCCGAGGATCCCGGCGCGCCAACGCTGGCTTTTCTTCACTTTCAGGTTGATATAACCGGCGCTAATCCCGGCAATGATGCTGGTGATCAGGCAGGGAACCGAGGTAATACCGTCGATATCGATCAGATAGCGGTGCAATCCGGCGATAATGCCGGTGATGATGCCGACCCAGGGGCCAAACAGAATGCCACCGGCCATGATGGCGATCACCCGTACGTTAACCAGGGAGCCTTCGACGTTGATGCCAGAATAGGTGCTGAACAGGGCGAACAGCGAGAAGATGGCCGTGACTGCTGCCAGTTCCAGCGGAGTATGATCTTCCTTTTGCAACAGCTGGCGAAACAGCCGGGTGCGGGTGAGGAAAAACAGGCAGATCAACATCAGGGCGGCGCGATCGAAGACCGCTAACAACATTTCAAAAACAGGGTGCACAACGGCGGCTCACTGCGATCAACGGGAGCACAGAGTATATCACAGCCCGGCAATGACCGCGGTGGCCGGAGCACACCGCGGTTATCAGTACTATTTGATACCCAGTTGCTCCTTGCCGAGCGGCGTCAGCAGCTCAACGGTGGCGCGGCCAATGAAATCCACTTCGAAATCATCCGCAGCAAAATCCACCGGGCTTTTACCCGACAGGAAGCTTGGCAACTGTCGTTGCAGATAGGCATCGTTCTTGTCGCAACCCGGTGCGGCGGCGATGTACATCACGTTGCTGTCGAACTCGCCGTTATGCTCGTTCTCTACCGAATGGATCACGTCACAGTGCCAGAATACCGTATCACCTGGCTCCAGATCGGGAATAGGGGATAACCCACTTAATAAAAGGGGATGCCATTGTTCCGAGATCGACAGCGCCCGGCCAGGGGCGGCCCCGCACAGATCGTCATCCGCCACATCGTCTTGCAGGGCGCGCAGCAGGATGTAGGCCATGGCGTTGGCGATCGGCACCACATTCAGCGTGCCGGCGTGGGTACGTTGCGGCGTCAGCGCTGTCCAGCCCTGGAAGGTGCGGAACATGGAGCACACCGCCGGTGAGGCGATCTCGCGCACGTCGGTGCGGCCATCGGCGGCAAAGGGATCGTATTGCTGCCAGTTGCCGGAGAAGACGTGGCGATAGACATAGCGGAAATTCTCGTCCAGCCAGCGTTCGATGGTGCCGCTGTCAACATGGGGGGAAAGGCCCAACGAAGAGGAGTTTGGCGGGCGGCGGCGGGTCCGGTCGGCATAGGTAGCGACGCGCGTCGGATCAAAGTGCTGCTTGCCGTTGCTCTCGGTTGCCCACAGGCTGTTGAGGAACACCTGCACAGCGTGCATACGCTGATCCTGACGCGCCTCGACCTGAGGTTTCGACCAGTAAATGCCGTAAATCTGCGGCTTGCTGGCAGCCAGTTTGCCAAAGTAATTATCTTCGGCGGCATTTTTCAGGCGTTCGACGAAGTTGTTACGTTCGAGATAATTGCCGATCTCCTGGTTCCAGGCCTCGGCCTTGCTGCGTGGGAATACGCCTCGGATCGCACATACGCCGCGCTGTTTAATCAGCGATTTTTGTTGCTCGCTGACGCGTTGTTGCAGAATATCTTCGGCATCCACCTGCGGCACCGGATCCTGGCCGTTGGCCAGCTCCTGACGGATTTGCTCTACCTGTTGGCGAATATTGTCTTCCAGCGCCAGGAAGACTTCGCGATAGTTGGGCAGGGCTTGGCGTAACTGCTGCTTGACGCGTTTTATTGCGGCAGGAATATCATCGATGCGTAATGAAGCCATGGTGTTCTCCTGTGCCCGCCGTTGGGCGAGGATGGTGGTGAGTAGGGTAGCGTTATAGAGTTGCTGTTTTGTTGTAATCTCGTTAATGATTATCTGGATTTAATAGGGGAAAATAAAGGGATATCTTTCATTCGTAACTTCCTCTTTTTCGTTTTTCGGAGATTTAGCTGATGAAATTGGAAACACCTCGCTTGCTGCTGACGTCGCTAACGGCGGATGACTGGCCGTTATTCCTGCGCCTGTTCCAGGATCCGCAGGTGATCCGCTACATTGCCGACCCGTTGCCGGAACATGAGATCCGCGAGCGTTTCGAAGCGCGTTTGCTCCCATGGGATAAGCATTGTGACCGCTGGTTGTGCCTGGTGATGAGGGAAAAAAGCACTGGCCAAGCGGTGGGCATGACCGGGTTTCGTCCCGAATGGTCGCCTTGCCAGCAGGCCGAAGTGGGCTTTGGCAGTCTGCCGGAAGGGCAAAGGAAAGGGTATGGCAAAGAGTCGCTGCGGGTGGTGTTGGATTTTGCCTTCAATGCCTGCGGGTTTCACAAAATGTATGCCATGGTGACGGAAGGGAATCTGGCTTCACGGGGCCTGCTGGAGAGCAGTGGTTTCCAGTTGGAAGGGACGTTGCGTGATAATTTCCGCATGGGGGGCCGGTGGTGTAATGATTGGCAACTGGGGCTGCTGGCTGCGGAGTTCGCGGCGGCCAATCGGTAAAAAAAATGTTATCGGGGGGACTCGACAGCCCGATAAGGCTGAGTTATGTTCGATGTTCGGCCATTCTGTGGCCAGCGTCGCTCGGATGGTCCGGGCGCTAACGTCTCTTCGAGGTAGCTATGTCTGATAACAACCCGCGCCGTTTTACGCGCATCGAACGCCTGCCCCCTTATGTTTTTAATATCACCTCCGAACTGAAGATGGCCGCACGCCGTCGCGGTGAAGATATTATCGATTTCAGCATGGGTAACCCGGACGGCCCGACGCCGCCGCATATCGTAGAGAAACTCTGTACCGTAGCCCAGCGTGACGATACGCATGGCTACTCGACCTCACGCGGTATTCCGCGTTTACGCCGGGCTATTTCGCACTGGTATCAGGAACGCTATCAGGTCGATATCGATCCGGAAAGCGAAGCCATTGTCACCATCGGCTCGAAAGAGGGCTTGGCGCACCTGATGTTGGCAACTCTCGATCATGGGGATACGGTGCTGGTGCCGAACCCAAGTTACCCGATCCACATTTATGGTGCGGTGATCGCCGGTGCGCAGGTGCGTTCCGTGCCGCTGGTGGACGGCGTGGATTTCTTTGGTGAGCTGGAGCGCGCCATTCGTGAAACCATTCCACGGCCAAAAATGATGATCCTGGGCTTCCCGTCCAACCCGACCGCGCAGTGCGTAGAGCTGGATTTCTTTGAGCGGGTAGTGGCGTTGGCGAAACAGTACGACGTGCTGGTGATCCACGATCTGGCCTATGCCGATATCGTGTACGACGGCTGGAAAGCGCCTTCGATTATGCAGGTACCGGGCGCCAAAGACATTGCGGTCGAATTTTTCACCCTGTCGAAAAGCTACAATATGGCCGGTTGGCGTATTGGCTTTATGGTGGGTAACCCTGAATTGGTTAACGCATTGGCTCGGATCAAGAGCTACCACGATTACGGTACCTTTACGCCTCTCCAGGTAGCCGCGATCGCCGCATTGGAAGGTGACCAGCAGTGCGTGCTGGACATTGCCGAGCAGTATCGCCAGCGCCGTAACGTGCTGGTGAAAGGGCTGCATGAGGCGGGCTGGATGGTAGAGAACCCGAAAGCCTCGATGTACGTGTGGGCGAAAATTCCTGAGCCCTACGCGCATCTGGGCTCGTTGGAGTTCGCCAAGCGTTTGTTGGCGGAAGCAAAAGTATGCGTATCCCCGGGGATCGGTTTTGGTGATTACGGCGATACCCATGTGCGTTTTGCCTTGATTGAAAATCAGGATCGTATCCGCCAGGCGGTGCGGGGTATCAAGGCGATGTTCCGTGCCGATGGGCTGATCAAGCCCGCTAAAACTACGCCATCTGCAACCAAGTAATTTCGCGGGGGGGGACAGCGATTACCGTCTTATTTATTGGGAGTCTCTATGGCCGCTCGCTTTGCGAAATCACAGATCATCCTGCACTGGCTGACGTTGGTGATGGTGATCCTGACCTACAGTGCCATGCTGCTGAAGGACTCGGTGCCGGATGACAGCGTGGCGTTGGTGAAGGATCTGCACTTTAACTTTGGCCTGTCGGTGTTTGTGCTGATGTTTATCCGTCTTGGGCTGCGCCAGCGCCATGTTACGCCGCCAATCACGCCGGCCTTACAGGAATGGCAGGCGTTAGGGGCGAAGATTTTTCATTGGCTGCTGTATCTGCTGTTTCTATCGCTGCCGATATTAGGCTTCCTGACGCTGTCCTACGGTGGCAAACAGTGGATGCTGCTGGGTTGGCAGGTGCCGCAGTGGGTTACGCCCGATGCGGGGATACGCCGCACGCTGAAAATGGTGCACGAAACCTTGGCAACGACGGGGTATTTTATTGTTGGTGTCCATGCCCTGGCCGCGATTTACCATCACTATGTCCGTGGTGATGACACCTTGCGCCGGATGATGCCCGGCAAATAGCCCGTAATGTAGAAACAACAAAGGGGCGCTTCTGCGCCCCTTTATCTCTGTACCTGGCGAGATTGCGGTTAAGCAACCATCAGCATGAAGGTGCCTACCCATGCAACCAGCATGAATGAAACGCCCATCAGCAAATATTTCACGGAACAACTCCTTGTGGAGTCCTCGCAAGCCAACGATCCCGATTGTTGTCTGAGTATTTTGTGGTAAATCAACGGCTGGTGGCGGGTTCTTCAAGCAGAAAGAGCCACGTCCTGAGCGACGATTTACCGGTCGTTGTGATTCAAGTTCCTTGAGGTTAACCAGGAATCACAACAGGATCGGCGCTAATGTACTCCCAAAATCCTGTCCATATCAATACTGTGTTTTTGATCACACTTTTTAGCGGTTTTTTACCCTGCCGAATAGATAAGGACGGCTTTATCAGCCCGATGACTCGGGCTTTTTGTTGTTGTTATTTTTTAAGCGATGGATCAGGCCACGGCGCTGACGCTGGCAATCAGGATAGCCCAGAACACCAGGCAAGAAAGCAGGATAGCGGCCCAGATATGACGACGATTGAGTTCCATTTTTAGCCTTCACTTTTGCAATCGGTAGTAAGGTAATAACCCTATCGGCGCAAAACGGTAAAAATTTACTCTCCGGGCAAACTATTTATTCTGACGCTTGGCGGATCGTCGCTACCGTGGTATGCACTTCGTAGCCCAGCAGAAACAGGGCTTGCTCAAGGGCCTCAACTTTCGAGGCATAAGCGACATCCAGCAACCGATCGATCTGTGCGCCATTGAGTCCCATTTGGCGAGCCAGTAGCGCCTTGGAGGTATTGCTGCTCAACATCCGGTTATGCAGTTCCAGCTTTAATTTCACCAGCACTGGCAAATGCAGGGCGATGTCACCAGCCTGCAACGGGGAGGCCGCAGGTACTGGAAGGCCTTCCTCCATGTGCATGGCGATCGCCGTCAGCAAACTTTCCTGGGCCTCCAGTTCGACGTCCTCACGTTTATAGCAGGCGGCCTGCTGTTCGGGGAAATCGCGAAAGTTAATTTGCCAGGCATCGCTTTCGCTATCGAAGGCGTAATGGGCGGGATAGTGGCAAGGCATCATATTTCCTGCTTGGAGGGGAGTGAGGCGCATTGTGACCGGTTGGCGGCAACAATGCCAGAGTTTGGGGCGCGGAAAGGTGTCGAACGGACGGTCATCGAACTAGGGTTTTTTGCTCTCTGGCTAATGATTTATTAGGAATTCCTGCCAGAATTACCCCATAAGCCTAACAATAGTCGGGATTACCATGAAATTTAGATTTAACGACCGTGTGCTGTTTGATGATGACAGCGGAACACTGGGGCCAAGCGACTTTTCCGACGAACCCACACCTATTGCCAATCCTGCCAAACGTCTGTTGCTATTACTGATCGCTCACTACGGCAGGCCTGTTGAGCGTGAAGTGATTTTTAAAAAGGTATGGGACGATTACGGCATGATTTCCAGCAATAACAACCTTAATCAGTGCGTAAGCAAACTACGTCGGGTGTTTAAGGTGATGGGGATCGATGATGAGGTGATTGTCACCGTGCCAAGGCTGGGGTTTATGCTGCGCCGGGAGATCCTGGTCGAATCCCGCCAGGAAGAGGATGGACATTATACTCCGCTTGTCCCTTCGCTGGAGATGGGCGAGGAAGCGTATGTGCAAGCTCAGGGCGATCTGGATGTGGAAGCGGTGGCCGGGAGTGATGGGGATAGGGCTATAGATACGGAGACCGACGATGAACCCTATCTGCCAGTAAGCACGGATGTTCCAGCGCCATCCAACAAGAAACGTCTAGGTTGGGGACTGATCGGGGCAATTGCCGGGTTCGTCTTTGTCCTGGGAATTGGCACCACCATGTATACCACCAATTCGCTGGCCAGGCAGGAGGTCTTCCTCGGCAAAGCGGGGACTTGCAAGGTGTTTATGTCGACCTCCACACAATCAGGCGTTCCCAGTCCCAGCCTGAATCAGGACATGTTGTCTTATGTCGAGCAGCGTAAAGCCGAATGTCGGGCAGATGAGTATCTGCTGGTGATCCGCAGCAACCAGGTACGCTCTTTAATTTCTGGCGTTTCCCGCTTGTTTTTTGTGCGCTGCACCATAGTGCGCGAACACAAAATAGAGTTCTGCTCAGGTTTGGAGAGCGACAGTTTGCCGTTGTTGCAATAAACGTAACGAGATATTTCTGTGATCTATGTTCGTTTTTTGTTCATAGCGCACGTATGGGGTATTTTTTTTACTCGTTGAGAGTATTCTTAGATATGAAGCGCATTTAATGAGCGATCGTCATCTTGCTTGTGGCACATCAACTTCACTGTAAATGTTGAGGAGGAGATCATGGAAACTTTAGAAAAGTGCTATGTCTATGCCAAGAACACCAGCAATATGGATTTTCTCGCATCTACGGTGGCATTCCTGGAGTTTCAGGGGCGTGAAGTGAATGCCAATGACGTGGCGGGTAATATGTCGCGGGAGCAGAGTGAAAACTTCTTTGAACGGCTGAATCACTATCGTTCGATCTATAAGAAACAGACCCAGTCAGCTTAACGCTCCCCTAAGGCCCCGGATTCGGGGCCTTTCCAACCAACTCGTACTTTATCGTGACCCAAACCCACCGAACGCTGATTTTTGAACGGCAAAACGCAGGTCTCCTTTATAACCCTTTCGATTTCAAACGTGCAACGTGGTCAACAAACAGTTTAATCGGGTCTGCATCGGGCGTGACAATACCCGCGGTTTGATTAATGGCATCCATATGGTCCATGGAATAATCGGAACGGATAACTTTACCCAGGTGCATACAATAGCGCCCGACCAATCCATCATTCTGCCAGTGTTCCTTGGCGAACAGAAGTGACAGAGCCACTAGCGCTGCATGCAATGGGTCAAGGTTATTGAGACCCTGATCAAGCGGGTTGTATTTAATGATCCCGCCCCAGGAGTAATAATAGACGCCGTTGTCAAATTCTTTACCTTCGCCACCCCATGTGTCAGGTAAACCCTGCGGGTATTTGGCATTGAATTTGGCTACGCCTTCGCTGGTAAGTGCATCCAGTGCCGCGACACTGTCTTGCGGTAAACAGGGGTGGCCGGTAATAAGGGAGAGAAATGAACCAACCGCATCCATCACTGTGCCAGCCAACGCTTCAGGCAGAGAGCCAGGTTTCACGGCTAAACGAACCAGGTCGGCAATTTCAGAGCCGAAGTTTACCCCACACACCGAGGTAACAGAGGCTACCCACTCTGGATGCTTTGCCGCGGCATAGCGACAGGCCAGCGAACCTTGGCTGTGGCCAATCAGGTTAACTTTTTCTGCTCCGGTTAGCAGGATCACTCGTTGCACAAATTGCAGTAATTGTTCACCACGCACTTCATTAGCATTTTCAGCAGAAATTGATGCGGTGAATACCGTCGCACCGGCTTTTTCCAGCGCGTGCTCGATACCATAAAAATAAGGATAGATCCCGGCAATCTTGTCAAAGCCACTGAAACCATGAACGAGAATAATGGGATATTTCAGTTTGTTGGTAGTAGACATAATAAATACCTCCGAAGATGATATGACCAGGTGGTCAATATGGAGGTTAAATTATTGTTATAATATCGACACGTCATTGCTGTTGTGTGGTTTTTCATACAACGACTAAGCAATAAATAAAGGCCTAATCATTTTAACTCGTTTATGCTGTCATATTGCCATCCTCTGATGACTGGAATAAGTTTGATCGTTTTGGTATTGGGTTGCGGCGGGTGATAAACTGACCCAATTGCAAGTTTACGCAGGCTAATCTTGGATCCAGCGCGAAGGAACATTATGCCCTCAGAAGAACAGCGCTTTTTTTTAGAGTTATTGAGTGGGCTGGTGCTCAATGCGCAAGAAATCAAATCTAGTCATTTTGGTTGCCAGACCGCTCCGGCTCCGCAGGGAGAGGCCACGATAGCTTTCCCTCGCCTGCTGGTGGTGCTCAGGGGGGAGTATCCAATCTGGGGGGAGGGCGAGCGGCCCGTTACGCTGGAACACGGCGATACCCTTTGGCTACCGGCTTACAGCTGGCATCAGCCTTGCTGGGGTAAAGATGTTCTGCTGTTAAGTATTCTGTTTGCTCCTGCTTGGCTAGGCTTTCAACTGATTGATCATCGAGTGGCCAAGGCGGGCCCCCAGCGCTTGCGTCAGGTTGAGGTGCCACAACAGAATGCCGGTGAACTGGAGCACATTATCCAGGCGCTCCACTATCTGTCTGCCAGGGCCCATGAGCCGCAGATTGGCCGCCATCTGATTTTAAGCCTGCTGTTCGTTTGCCGTGCGCAAATCGCCACGCCGTTGGCGGATAAGGTCACGCGTAGCCAGTTTTTATACAAAAGTATCTGCATGTATATTCAGGAGAACTACGCTAACGATATCACTCGCGACCGTATCACCGCGCTGTTTAAAATATCCCCCAATCATTTGTCGCGGATATTTCGTGAAGAGGGAACGATGAATTTCGTCAGTTATTTACGCTGGGTGCGGCTGGGGAAGGCGAAGATGATCCTGCAAAAATATCATCTGCATATCAATGAGATTGCGCAGCGCTGCGGTTTCCGCGATAGCGACTACTTTTGCCGCCAGTTCAAACAGCAGTTTGGCATGACACCCAGCGAATACCGCGACCGGTTTTTATAAACCTGACATCGCGGTATTCATTGAGCGGCCAGAATAATGCGTTTAATACCGCTACATCTAAAGTCTGAGACAGGGGAGAGTCATTGCAGGTTAGCCGACCGTTGAGCGCAGGACGCGCGATTGCGAGCCCCCATGG
The DNA here is from genome assembly GCF_051654945.1 of Serratia sp. (in: enterobacteria). GTDB lineage: Bacteria > Pseudomonadota > Gammaproteobacteria > Enterobacterales > Enterobacteriaceae > Chania. The sequence goes on along the minus strand of NZ_JBOFZA010000118.1, from coordinate 236,429 downwards.
ATGGGTTTACGGCGTGTCGGCGTTCTGCATGACTCTCTCCTGTAACACTATTCGGCGCAGCGAGTTAAAATTCTAACTCGTTTTGCAACAGTGCCAGCACGCCTTCCGCACAGGACGCTTCGCGCATCGCCGCGCGGAAGTCCTTCTTCACCAGCTTGCGGGCTAACTGTGAGAATACTTTCACATGGCTGACGCCATCTTGCGCGCCTAATGTCAGCATAATCACAAAATCGACTTCGCCCATTTCCGATTGCCAGTCAATCGGCTGCGCCAGCCGCGCAATGCTGATGCTGGAATGCTTCACCTGGGATGACTTGGTGTGCGGGATGGCAAAGCCAAAGCCGACGCCGGTGGTCACAATATCCTCGCGTTGCCAGATATCGTCTTCCAGTTCCTGAGGATGATCGGTGCGCCCATTGATATACAGGTTGCCACACAGGTACTGGATCACCTGTTCCTTATTGGCAAACTCCGCCGGGATGATGATGTTTTCGATCGCCAGCAGCGCTTTTTGCTCCGCAGGTAGCACCAGCGCATCCAGTAACGCCTCAATTTCGGCCGTATTCCGGCACTCGCAGGCTTGCAACGCCAGCGCTTGGCAGGTCGCCAACGGCAGTTGCCCCAGCAACTCTTTGACCGCCGGAATGCGGCCACCGCTCATGCTGATCTCATCTAGCCCAAGGCCAAGCAGCAGAGGCAGATAGCGCGTTTCGCCTCCCAGTTCGCCGCATAGCCCCACCCAGCGCTCACGCAGATGTGCGGTGTCGATAACTTGCTTCAGCATCCGCAGGAACGGCGGGGTGATCGGATTATAGAGGTGGGCGACCTGCTGGTTATTGCGGTCCACCGCATACAGATACTGCGTCATATCGTTGGAGCCGATACTGAAGAAATCCACTTCATCACAGAAGTGATCGATGATGAAACAGACCGACGGCACTTCTACCATAATGCCCAGCTCGATGCGCTCGACATGGCGCAATCCTTCCTGTTTCAGCGAGTCACTGGCAGCGGCAATCTGCTGTTTCAGCCAAATGATTTCATCCAGCGAGTGCACCATTGGGATCATCAACCGTGCATAGCCATAGGTGGCGGCGCGCAGAATGGCCCGCAGCTGCACACGCAGCAGGTTGGCAAACTCGGGATATATCCGTACCGCGCGATAGCCCAGATACGGGTTTTCTTCCTGCGGTATATTCAGGTAGCTGATGCGCTTGTCGCCGCCGATATCCATGGTGCGGAAAATCACCGGACGATCGCCCGCGTTCATCAGCACCTGCTGATAGGCCTCAAACTGCTCTTGCTCGTCGGGCGCCTGGTCACGATCCATAAACAACATTTCGGTACGAAACAGCCCGATACATTGTGCGCCATAGCTGAAGGCGGCGGGGGCTTCATGGGCGGTACCGATATTGGCACCAATCCCCAGCAGATGTCCGTCTTTGGTTTGTGCCGGTCTGCCAGCCTGATCCAACAGCCGTTTCTGCTGTTTTTCCTCCAGCTGTAGCGCGGTTTGGAAGTAACCTCGGACTCCATCATTCGGTTCTGTGACGACGATACCACGATCGCCATCGATAAAGACTTCCTGCCCGTCGAACGATCTGAGCGCCTCAATTTCTATCGCGGTTAATACTGGGATGTTGTAAGCCCTGGCCAGGATCAGGGTGTGTGAAGTCCGCCCGGTTTTTGCCAGGATCAGGCCGCCCAGCAAGGTTTTATCGAGGCTCAAAAACTGGCTGGGGGTCAGGTCATCGGCAGCAATAATGGTTGGTCGCTGTAAATGAATGGCTCCGGTCACCCGCACCTGGGGATAGGCCACCTGTAATAATTGCCCGGTGATATCCTGAATATCCGAGACACGCTCGCGCAGATACTCACTGGCCGACAGCGCCAGTTTGCCGCAGACCTGCTCCATATTTTCAATCGCCGCTTCTGCCAGGCTACATTTGAGCTGTTCCATATGCTGGAGAATATTGCGGGTGAACTCTTTGTCCTGGATCAGGGAGAGATGCGCGTTGATGATGGTTTTACTCTGGCCTTCCAGACTGGCGAGCCGGGCATTAAGCTGTTCTGCCAGTGTCACCACGCTGTGCTCTAACAGTACTTTATCCTGCACGGTAGCGGGCTGCGTGCGGTAAATATCCAGGTTGGAGTGACCGCCGATCAGCAGTGTCCCATGGCCAATTCCCGCAGCCAGGCCACGGCCAGTAATCAACTGTGGATTAAAGCGGGCCAGAGACGGCGGTAACGGCTGTGTGTTGTTCACCAGCGTCGGGATTTCCGGCTCGCTGTCGCTGTCGGCAAAACGGTGGCGAATATAGCTATCGAGCAAACGAAAGGCTTTTTCCTCATCGTTGCCCTGGATCTGCAAACTGCACCGATCGTTAAATAGCGTCCCGGTGCCGATCAGCGCCAGGGAGCTTTTGGCATCGGCCTGCTGCTGCAAGCGGTGGTTAATAAAGATAATCTCACTGTCGAACGGGTTGCACTGCTCCTTCAACTCATAGGCGGGGCGGGCATGCAGGCCATTCGGCAACGGGCAGAGAAAGTCTATCTTGAGCATGGTTCATCTCCCTTATTACACACGCATTCAGCAAGAAAAGTCAGTGAGTTGCTGAAAAATATCACTATCGATACGGCCAACCAGGGCCAGCAACAACTGCCGGGCATGGTACAGATCGTTCATATCCGCTATCGATGCCGCGCAGTGGCCATGACGGGTCGGCACGCCGATCACGGCGGTTGGCACGCCCTGGCCGGTTAAATGGATGGTGCCGCCGTCGGTGCCGCCGTTGCTGAACATATCGCTTTGCAGCGGGATGCGTTGCTCGGCCGCCGTATCCTGAATCAAGCCGAGTAGCCGGGGGGAGGGCAGCAGGCTTTTGTCATACATCACCAGCATCGGCCCTTGGCCGATTTGCCGATGATTGGCGGCGCTGAAGTCAAAATTCTTCGACCAGTTGGCGGTATCCAGCACCAGCGCCAGATCCGGGTTAATGCGCTGGGCAGCGGTTTTACCGCCGCGCATCCCCACTTCTTCACTTGAGGAGGCAACCAACCAGACTTCACAGGCCAAAGGTTGCTGCTGCAAGGCGTGCATCAACTCGATCAATAACCAACAGCCGATACGATCGTCGAACGCTTTGCCCATGACCCGCGACTCGCCCGCCAGCTTTTGAAACGAGGTAGCAAAGGTCACCCGGTCACCAATGCGCACTCCGGCATCGGCAACTTCCTGCGCGCTGCTGGCACCAATATCGACCCGCATATTTTGCGCCTCGCTGCCGGACAGATCGGCATCCAGCAAACCATGCTGCTTGCGACCATCCGCCGTGGTGATACGCACCGGCTGCATAAAGCGGGCGAGCTGCCTTACATTGCCGATAGGAATGACCTCTACGGCCCCTTCCTTGGTGATATTACGCACCATAAAGCCCACTTCATCCATATGGGCGCAGAGCATCACCTTGGGGCCGGTTGATTCGTTCAGGCGGATCAGCACCGATCCCAGGCGGTCGAACTCCACCTTTAGCTGATAGCGCCGTGCATGCTCAAGCAGGATCTGGCGGACTTCTTGCTCCGAGGCCGCAATCGCATCGGCTTCGGATAACTGTTTCAGTAACTCAATGTTCACGGGGCAGGTCCTCACCGGTGGTCAGCCAGGTTTTCGGCATTTGATACAACACTTCACAGCCGCTCTCGGTGACCAGCACGACGTCCTCGATGCGCACACCACCCAGATTGGGCAGGTAAATTCCCGGTTCTACCGTCAGTAACATACCAGGCTGCAACAGGGTGGTATCGCTAGGGGAGAAACGTGGGTTTTCATGGACATCGATGCCGATGGCGTGGCCGGTATTGTGGCCGAACTGTTCACCGTAGCCGTGGGCCTTGATCACCTCGCGGGCGGCGGCATCCACCACCTGGCAAGGCACGCCTGGGCGGATTGCGGCAATCGCAGCCAACTGGGCCTGCAACACAATCTGGTAGATGTCATACAGCGGATGGGGCGTTGCGGCCGCAGCGACTAAAAACGTACGGGTCATATCCGAGCAATAGCCCTGATACTGCGCGCCAAAATCCAGCGTAACCAGTTCACCGGCGTTAATCACTTTGTCGGAGGCTTTGCCATGCGGCATGGCACCGCGCACACCGCTGGCAATGATGGTGTCGAACGAGGGTTTTTCTGCCCCTTGCTGGCGCATAAACCACTCCAGTTCGGCGGCAACCTGCTGCTCGGTCATGCCAGGTTGAATAAACTGGCGAATATGTTCACAGGCGTTATCGGCAATGCGGCAGGCCTGCCTGATGGTAGCAATTTCCTGCGGCGTTTTAATCCGGCGCAAGCCATCAAGATTGGTGGACTGCAACGACCCTGCGAGTTGGCTGGCGAGGCGTTGGCTTTCGTCATAGCTCAGGTGATTGCCTTCGAAGCCGATCCGTTGCAACCCTTCGGCGGCCACGATCTGATTGATAATCTGCCAGGGAGAATGGGCCGCATCGCTGCAATGTAGCTGATAGTGCGTGGTCTTGGCCGCCAGCTCGGCGTAATAACGGAAATCAACGATAATGTGTTGGGAACGTGCGGTGATCAGCACATAACCCGAGGAACTTAGCAGGCCGGTATGACAGAACTTGTTTTGCCGTGAGCTAATCAGCACGGCGTCTAATTGCTGGCTGGCCAGTAGGCTGCGTATTGCCGATAGTGGGCTCATCATGTTTGTCCTTCAGGCTGGCAGTACCCGGCGGGCACCGCCAGCGGTAACCTTAGATAGCATCGATGGTCAGTTTGCCACGGGCATACATCGAATTACGGATCAGTAGGGTGATCAATGCGGTCACGATCGCGCCGACCAGAATACCGAACATGTAGGCTCCGAGATTAGTCACCAGCGGCCAGGCCCAGATCGCGGATTCCGGGAACCACTGTACCGCCCCCAGCGCGACGGCGGTGCTGGAACCGACGATAGCCCCCACCATATAAGCAGGCAGCGTGGCTAGCGGGTTTTCCAACAGGAAAGGAATGGCCCCTTCGCTGATCCCCATAAATGCCAGGAACATGGCCGTCTTACCTTGCGGATAGAGCTGGCTGCTGAACAGGCGTTTACCGGTCAACCGGCGGTCGATCATGGTTGCCAGACCCAGCCCGATAGGCGGAATGACAATCGCCACCGCACGGGAGGTGATCGGCAAGACGTGGTCGGTGGTAAAGCTTAAGGCGATAAAGCCGGCAGCTTTGTTAATCGGGCCTCCAAGGTCGATGGCGGTGGCCGCAGAAATCCCTACCGCATACGCCATGGTACCGGCATTGCCAGCGGCCAACAGCAAGGTGCGCATTCCAGCGTTAATCCAGCCGCCCAGCGGGGTGATCACGTAGTACATGGCCAGCATGACAAACATGGCGGACAAGATTGGCAGCAGAAACGTCGTTTTAAACGCCAGCAGGTAGGAAGGCAACTGGACTTTCTTGTTAAGCCATTTCACCAGATAACCGGCGGCAATCGAGATAATCAATGCGCCAATAAAGGTGGACGGCACGGGCTTGGTGGTGACCCATTGCAGGGTATTGGCATCCAGCGCCAGCAACAGGGTTGGCTGGGTGGCGACCAGGCCGCCAATAAACCCGGCAGGGAAGGCCAGCTTGCCGCCGATCGAGTTGGCGACAAAAGCTGCAAACATCGGGATGGCAAAGCTGAACAGCAGGCCACCGAATGATTCAGACAGATAGGCAAACTTCAGTAATGACAAATGAAAACCCGTGACCTTCCCGGAGTTCATCGCATCCAGAATCCCCATATCCGGCGGCAGTTCCAGCCAGACGTAGGCAATCAGCTGCGAAATCGCGAGGATCACCCCACCCATGATCAGCGTAGGGATCATGCGCGAGATCCCAGACATGATGTGCTGAGGAAGCTCGCTCCAGAAACTGGGTTCGGGAGCGGCGGCAGTTGACCCAGAGGACGTTGGGGCCGCCGAAGTGGTCACTGCGCTACGTTTTTTAATGGCCATAAATCCACCTTATTGCTGTACCGACGCGGTTATTTTTATTACTGCCCGGAGCGGATCATTGCTTCAATTTCGCTCAGGGTGCCGTCGGCATCTTTAATGGCATCCTGCAGCGAAATCTCATACACATCACGGCCTTCGAACCGCTCGTTATCCTCTGGGGTGATGGCGATGGCATGAATGATGACGTCAGCCTCGGCAATATCCTTGGCGGTCAGGCGGTTCTGGATACCGTCCGCCCCCTGGGTTTCGATTTTAATTTCGTCGTAGCCTGCCGCTTTTGCGGCATCCGACAAGGCTTCAGCCGCCATAAAGGTGTGAGCCAGCCCCATTGGGCATGCGCATAGGGCAATAAATTTTTTAGTCATGATGGCCTCTGGAGGGTTGCGATTTGCTGGTGTGGTTAAAAAACTCAACCTGAGTATGTCGGTGGATAACGGCAGAGGGTTACAGGATAAAACGCACATTTGCTGGATTTTTATCACGCAGATCGGGAAGTGCGATGTGGGTCACATGGGGAGATAGCTAAGAATTGGGAGCAGCGTTATGGTTGATACATCGGCTGTAGATATTCTCTTATGTTGGTAAATGAAGTTTGTTCTTTTGTGAACCATTTAGGGGGAGACGTTTGGTTTCCCACTCCGCTGAATCCGGCTCATCAGAAAATATTTTTGGAAAGAATAGTTCCTTTTATGAAAGTGCTCGAGGGTTGATTAGTATGAAAAAAAAAGGTATTAATATTGATTTACAAATGGCGCTCGGAAAGGCTGCCTGTCGGGTTCTATCTTAGGGTACTAAGTATGCTAGTGAGTATTATTTAAAATACCAATCAAATCTAGACTTTGGAACTTGAGGCGTTAAAGTAGGCAAGGAAGATGTGGATAGAGATAGTAAGTTGTTATAATGAGCGAGCTAATCATCTTCGTGAGTCAGAATTTGTTAAATTTAGGTTAAATCTCAATGCGTTTATTTCTAATTATCCGCTATGTCACTTATTAATCGGTTTATATCTGCATTATATTCAATATTTTTATGAGCAGGGAATAATACTCAAAAGAGTACGTTCCATGCAGCATAAATATAGATGTACAGCTCCGTATCATCAAAATAAAACCTTGCTTGAGATAAGAAATATGTGGAATAGCTATTATCCATTGCTACTCTCTCGGCTTTCATTTACAGGTGGATCCTTTAAATTATTTCATGAAAATCATAATGATATATGGAATGGTAGTTTTAAGAGGGGATTGAAAATTTATCCTATAAAAACAATGGTAGTATCATATATACCTCAAGCTGAAATGCATGATATTTAATATAATGTGTTTCAATTGAGTAAAACAAGCGTGAAATAATAATGTAATAGAAGGAGGGGGTATGACTGTCTTAAAGATAAAAGCAGTAAAGAGTTATAGTTGTGAGGATTTTGTTGAGATCAATTTAATTAAAAAAACAAATTTATTCTATGGTCAAAATGGATCCGGTAAATCCACTATATCTGGATATTTTTACAATCCTGACGATGAATCATATGCCCAGTGTTCGTTTAGTGATAGCGACAAGTATAGGTACATAGTTTATAACAGCCAATTTGTTGAGGATTCATTTTATAATAAGCCCGAACAACCGGGTGTTTTTACGTTAAGTCAAGAAAATAAAGGTATTATGGATTCTATAAATACTAATGAAGAAAACGTTTATAAACTAAAGGAAGAGGTTGCCAGTCTAGATATAGACATTGAAAGTAAAATAAAAATGATAAAAAAAATCACAGACTCTTGCCAAGAAAAAATATGGAATAAATCATCAAAAATTAGAGAACGGAATGGTGGGCTAGCAGGATTATTAACGGGGTATTTGCGAAAAGCAAGTTTCTTTCAACGTTTAAATCAACAAGAAGAAGCGAAGGATATTGCATTTTCTGATATCATATGTGATTACATAAAGTTGAAAGATAATAAGAATGTAAAATATCCTATTTTAATAATGTCAGACCCTCCTTTATTTACAAAGAGCCAGCTTGAATTACTATCCACATCGTTGATATCATCAGGGAATAGTTATTTGGCATTATTAATTGAACGGTTAGGAAATACAGATTGGGTAAGGGCGGGGTTGCCATATTTAGTCGATAGACAATGTCCATTTTGCCAAGAAAATACAATTAACGATGAGTTTCATAATGAAATAAAAAACATATTCGATGAGACATACAATGATACAATAGAAAAATTAAAAGGATTATTGTCAGAATATAATATCATGGTAAATGAATTTAATAGGTTAATTAAGTCAAGCATTGCTTCCTGTAGTTATATCTCCAATGCAGAGGAACTATTGAAAGTTCTTGAGCAAGCAAATGTTATATTTGACTCTAACTTAAAAAGCATACAAGGAAAAATAGAAAAGCCATCGTTAAATATTGAACCGGTTATCGACAATTCGAGTTTGGATATCCTCATAAGTAGTATAAAAAAATACAATAATGAAATTAGTATCATAAATAGTAAAGTTGAGGATTATGATAATAGTATGAAAGAACTTGAAAATGACACATGGAAGTCATTGCGAAATACTTTCAATTATCTTATTGAAGAGAAAAACTCTGAAGTCAATGAGTTGAATGTGGAGTGTGAAAAGTTAATTATTCAGAAAAAATCAATTCAAGATAAAATTCATGAGATTAATACACAAACAGAATACTTGAGAAAACAGGTATCCAATATAGATGATACAATTAATAAAATCAATAGCACGTTGAATTCTCTCGGGATATCTCACTTCAAGATAAAGAAAACTCCGAAAGGAAATTTATTTCAAATATGTCGAAGTGATGATTCAGTAAGTAATGTATATAAAACTCTTAGCGAAGGGGAAAAAACATTGATTACTTTCTTATATTTCCTTGAGTTATGCGATGGTCGTTTAGATAATGAGGTAGACTCAACCAAAGAGAAACTAATTGTTATAGATGATCCAATCTCTAGTTTGTCTCATGATTACATCTATGAAATATCATCACTCATCCAATATCGTATAATAAACAAACTTAAGGACAGTAAGTTGATTATTCTCACACATAATCTTTTCTTCTTCCAGGAATTAATAAAACTTAGTAATATAAAAAAAGAAAAGTTTTACAGGAAGTATCAACTTTACAGAATAGTAAAAGATAGATACAGCAATATACTACCTATTGGATATGATGATATAAAGAATGAATATGAATCACTTTGGATGATTTTGAAAGACGTCAAGAATGGGAGGGTTAATTCAGTAGTATTACCAAATGTGATGAGGAAAATATTGGAATACTACTTCTCATTTTCATGTAAAATGGAGAAACTTAGCGAGGAACTTGATAAATTAGCTAGCTTGGAGAAAGATATAAATTATAAAACCTTTTATCGATACATAAATAGAGGCTCACACTTCGATTCGGTGAATATAAGCAATGTTGGGCAGGTTTCGGTGAGTAAATATTTAGAAATGTTCGAAAGTATTTTTAAGAAAACTAACGATGAGCAACACTTCAATAAAATGTTAGGCATAGATAAAGAGGATGCTACTGAAACCTAAGATAGGGTTACCATTGAGGCAGCTCAGAATTAGCTACGAGGCAGGGAGCGCAGGTGCTGGCACACTGTCTCCCACTGCCCGTTGCGGAAACGATCGTACTGGCGAACCAGCACAACTTTTTCACGTAACATGGCCTTTACTCCATCTTTTCTCAATGTACTATTGATAGCCTTTACACCCCAAGTGCAAAGCAAGCATTCTATGGGATATCAAGCAGGAAAAGAGTGCCTCAATGGCATAGAAATCGTATGGTTAAACAGAGTGTTTGTCAATGTTTTTTTGAAATACAAATGTTGGTTGAACTGGCGGAATAAAATTTGTAGTAAATTATACATGCTAATTTCTGGTTTACTATAAGAGAAAAAGGCTATTTTTTACTGATATTTTGGTTTTACACTTCATAATTTGCTGTTTTTAAGAAGTGTTCAGAATGTTTATCTAATGTAAATATTGCTCTTCACAAGAAGGAAGGCTCTGTGTCCGATGCTATCTGTTATTTTTCTTTGGGGGGGGAGTTCCTGCTTTTTATTTATCTTATGCTTATTATTTTATTTGAAACGAATTACATTGCAATAAAGTCATAGTGAATTATTACTGCTTAGTTATTTGTTTGATAAATAATTAATTCTACATATGCCCAAAATATGAAGTTGATCACGGTGAGGTATCATGGCGTGTGTTAATAATAACTAGAGTGATGGCATGTTTTTATGGAGGAGAAAATGGCGCTTAATTTCATGGACTTGAATGAGAAAACTAGGCAGTGTATGGCAGAAGAGGTTGTGTTTGATAAGGTAAATGATAATTTTCATTGTAGTAATTTCTTGTCTGAACATGGAAAAGCTGCATGGCCTTTATTATTGGAAGAAGCTGTTCAATATGATGATGTCTGGCTAGAAAATGAGATTAAAGCTAGAGGGATTCTTGCTCAATTTTACCAGAAAAGGAAACCTAAAAGTACGGAGTTAATGCAGGCGCGAGTACCTATTACAGCCGCACAAACTATAGCTGAAGGTGAGTTCAATCGACTGTATGCTAGGGGGTTATGCGCAGCTGTAATTTCTGAAGGTGGGGAGCGTGTTGAAGCGTATCGCGCTAGGGCGTCTGTCAATCCACGTTTAGAGTCAGAAGCAATCATTGGAAAGTATTTTATTCCTCAAGAAATTCTCAATGATTTGCGTTCGAATCCTGGAGTGGAGAGTGCGTTAGGGGTCCCCCCAGGCCCAAACTCGGGGATATCTATTAAAAGAATAAAATAACAATAGTTTTATTACACAAAATAAATTTTCGGCTGAGCTATCTAATCGATATCGATTTTCTCAGCGCATTATCTTGCATAATATATTGTCTAAACGTGAAAGAGGTAATGCGCTAATTATATATAGTGATGTCGGAATCTATGGAGTATTTCATTTACATATGTTCAACGGGGAAATGCTGCGCCGATTAGCCGCACGCAGCGCCCGTCTCAAGTCTAAAGTTCCTTACTGCAATGTTGTCCTGCTGATAATCTCATTTTGTACATCCTGACACAGCTCAACAAAGAAGGCGCTGTAGCCGGCGACACGGACAATCAGGTCGCGATGCTTTTCCGGGTATTGTTGCGCATCCAGCAATGTCTCTCTGTCCACGCAGTTAAACTGCATCTGCGCGTTCCCCAGAATGGATGCCGTACGTAGCAGCGTGATCCATCCTGCGCGGCCCTCTGGCGTATCCAGTGCTCCACTGCTGAGTTTGAAGTTATGTGCCATGCCGAGGCTCATCGCTTCTACGTTGATTTTCGATACCGACTTGATGATGGCCGTGGGGCCTTGGTGATCTGCACCTTGGGATGGGCTCATGGCATCAGAAAGGGGAGCATAGGCGGCGCGTCCGTCAGGTGTGGCACCGATCATGCCACCCAGTGGGGTATTGAACGATTGGGAAAGCGTACCGTGAATATGCCTGGCATACAGGGACGGATACTGGTTCATCGTCCTCTCGGTAAAATCAACGATATCCGCCGCAATGTGATCGGCGTAGTTGTCGTCATTGCCGTATTTAGGCGCGGCCAGACAGTCGGTGCGTAACGATTCATAGCCCAGCCAATCTGCATCCAGCGCCTGCCTGAGCTCGGTGAGCGTATATTTCCGCTGTTGGTAAACGAGCTTTTTGATGGCTGCCATGCTATCTGCGTAGGTCGCCAGCCCGGCAAAAATGGTCCCCGGCCCGTCATAAAGCACTGCGCCACCGGCGAGCACGTCTTTGCCGCTTTGCATACAGCCGTCGACAAAAAGCGACATATAAGGCGTTGGGGCAAGGTCACGCACGGTTTTTTGAATAATCACGGAGCCTGCGGCCGTCGTGGTGATGATTTTAGTCAGTTGGTGCTTCACTGCAGCGGCAAATTTCTCATAGTCGCTGAAATCTTCTAATGGGCCGGTATCTATGCCCTGCATGCTGCCATAGGATGGCAACACACCACGATGCAGTGCCAGCTCGATTGCGATAGGCCATTGGGTAAAACCACCGGCCGTCCATTGATGAATGCGCCCGGACTTCTGTGGTTCGACGCAGCCCATCAGGCAGTAATCACGCGCATCATCGAAGTTAAATCCCTTCCGCAGCATCATTTTGATATGCGCATCATCGAAGTGGCAGGCGGGCATTCCGGCTCCGGCTTTGATGATATCCAGTATTTTTTCCAGATAGGGCTGCGGTGATTGATTATGGATACGGCATGCCAGCGAAGGTTGATACATTTTTATCTTTGCGACGGTGTCCATGATCAAATAGGCGAGATCGTTGGTGCCATCTCCTCCATCACGCTTCACCCCCCCTACGCACAGGTTCAGAAACGGCATATAGCCAGCAAAATAGGTGGCGGTGGCTTCGGGCGTATACCAGATCATTTCAGAGCATTTGATAATAAAGCTGCCCATCAGCTCTAAAGCTTGTTGTTCGCTCAGCCTTCCGGACTCTTTATCGGCTAAATAGCAAGGCAAGGCATACTGATCAAGGCGGCCAAGTGAGGTACTGCATTGATTCTCTTCCAGCAGAAAGAGTGACTGGATCGTCCAGATCGCCTGGAGTGCCTCATGGAACGTTTGAGGAGGGTGCGCCGGAACCCGTGCGTTGATATCGGCAATTGCTGCCAATTCAGCCTTTCTTTGCGGATCCTGCTCTTGGCTTGCCAGAGTACGGGCATGGTTTGAGATACGGCTAGCGTAAGTCAGGATCCCTTCACAGCATTCAATTGCCGCCTGATAGAAAGAGATGGATTGTTCATCGCTCTCACCGAATGAAATGGCCGCCAGACGGCTTTCAGCCTCGGCTTTAATGCCCAATATCCCTTTTTTAAACAGAATGATGTCGTAACCTGGGCTGGCATCGCCACCGCCGCTGAAGACGTGGTAGGTGAGGTCGCTCACGCAAGCTTCTGCACCAAACTCCCAGATCCCAGCCTCTCTGAGCTGTTTTTCACAGGCTTCAGCAACGGATTTACCGTCCCAGAATGGGAAAATCTGCTCGCGCATGGTCCGTTTATCCTCATCGCTGATGAAGTACGGATCCTGCTCGCGGGTCGTGATAGTATCGAGTTCATCACGCACCCATTGCCATGCCGTATCGGGAGAAAAGGCTCCAGCACGGGCTTTGCCACAGGGATGCCCTACGATAAGTTCATGATCCTGAATCAGTATCGGGGCCGTTTCACAAGCTCGGCGAAAGCCTTTTGCTCGCTGTAGATCTTTGGGAAGATGAGGGAAATCCCTGGCGACCTCGGTGTAGGCCAGCGCGCGGTGGATAACGATAGAGGGTTTTGCTTGCAGATAGGCATTTTTGAGCTGTTGAAGCCGATGAGGGAGTTCCGTTTGCGTGCTGGTCATACTGATTCTCCTAGAAAATTGGCCTTAGGCGTTGAGAATCACTATAGATAGTAGGGATTTAAAAGGAAGGTGAATCCAGTTGGCGAGGTCATTTAGCGTATTGTTCTGAACAAACGGGAAGATCACGCCGGTGAATATGTGTTTTCACTGAGGGTGAGGCGATATTTAGCGATCCGTATGGTCTGGATGCCGGTGAAAGTACGGGGAGTTGTTTGGTACTTGCCCTGGATCAGGGCAAGGGAGCCACGCAAGAGCAGCGACTCATTTTTGAGTATTGCTTACCACATCAAATCATCAGGCACGACAAAGTCGGCGTACGGATCTTCTTCATCTTTAGCTTCTTTGCTCAGCTCGGCATTTAATACAATACTGCTCGCATCACGCTGCGCAATTTTATCAGCCACGACCGCGGGTATAATCGCGTATTCGCCATCAGGATTTTTATCGGTGATCAGACGAGCAATGGCAAGACGGCCACTAATCAACTGAGCCTGGGTCGCTTTATCGACATAGATTTTTTTAATTAAGTTATTATCGGTAAAGTTATAACCAATATCGCCATGTGAAATAACAATTCTGTTCATTTCAATCAGCTGTTTTACCTGAGCTTTATATTCTTTAGCCAAGGCGGCCTGTTTTTGCTGCTCATTGAGCTGTTTATCACGCTCAACCTGGGCTTTTTTGTTTTCTTCTACCGCTTCTCTGGCCTCACGAGCCTGAACTCGCGATTTTTTAGCCGTTCTTTCCACTTTCGCCAGTTTTTTACTGTTTACCAATCCAGCTTTAAGCAGTTGCTCTTGTAAGGTGAGTTTTGTCATGTTGGTTTCTGAAATCAGTGAAATAATGTACAGGATTATACCCTTAACCTGCGGGGTTGTGCCAGATTGACGCATCATACTGATAATATTGTATATTTACCTTCCCTTTGTCAGCACACTGTTTCCTTCTGACAACATGAACCTGGTGGCTGTTGCATGGATGATCAGACCTGGAGGTCCAGCCCATTACTATGACGAGATTTCCCCAGGTCTGTCAGTGCCTTGCTGTTATCGAGTCAAATCCGTCAACGCTTTTTTCAGTTGTGGCAGGCTGAACCATTCGCAATACAGGGGCGACCCGCGCTGAAATCGCCAGCCTTCTTTCAGTACACCAGCATCAACCACGTCGAAACCAAACTGATCGATCAACTCACTGACCTGCCTTTTGGCATTTTCATTGTCCCCGGCAATCGGCAGGGCGCGGCGATGCTCATCGCCTTGTGGGCGGCCATCTTTATCCAGATCGATGACGCGTATGGAGTTAAATGCTTTTACAACGTGAGATGCGTACAGATGACGGGCGAGCATTTCGCTGGTGGTGGTGAGCTGTTGATCCAGCTCGTCAAAATGACCGTCGCGTTCGGGATAGTAGTTATTGGTATCGATCACGATTTTACCGCGCAGAGCTTCAGCAGGAACCGTCGCATAGTGTTTGAACGTGATGGCAATCACGACGATATCGCCAAATTCCACGGCCTGCTGCACCGTACCTGTTTCACACGCGAGAGCCACTTTCAGGCTGTACAATGTTTCCGGTCCGCGTGAATTACTGAGCATGACCTGATGCCCGTTAGCTAATGCATGTTCCGCGAGTGAACGTGCGATAAGGCCTGCGCCGATGATGCCAATTTTCATGAGGTAAACTCCTTGATTAGGTCCGGCTACTGTAATTCCTTATCTTTACGTGATAAATAGAAGGAAAGTTGCGTCACTAGAAAGTAAAAGTAGGGGATCATGGATCGGCTAAAATGCATGTTGGTGTTTGTTAAGGTGACGGACTGCGGTTCTTTTGCTGCCGCGAGTGAGGTGTTGAACCTTTCACCACAGATGGTGGGTAAACATATCAGCATGCTGGAGGAGCATCTGGGGACGCGGTTGCTAAACCGCACAACCCGGCGGCAAAACCTGACAGAAGTTGGGCGGATGTTTTATGAGCGCTGCAAAGTGGTGCTCGCCGCAGCGGATGAGGCTGAGGCGGTTGCCCAGGAGATGACCGCCATGCCGCGCGGAGTGTTACGGGTCAATGCACCCGTCACATTTGGTGCATACGGTATGTCACCTTTAGTGGTTGATTACATGCGGCGTTATCCGGATGTGCAGGTTGAATTGACGTTGAGCGATCGCTATGTAGACCTTGTCGATGAAGGGTTTGAGGCGGTCATCCGCATTGGGCCGTTGGCGGATTCGGCCTTGATCGCCCGTAAACTCAAACCTTATCAATTAATTGCTTGCGCATCCCCGAGGTACTTGGCTGAATTTGGAACTCCTGTCAGGCCCGAAGAGCTGATCGATCACCAATGTCTCGGATATACCTACTGGTCTCGTTCGTCAGAGAAGGAGTGGACTTTCACCAAAGGGGGGAAGCAGCATGCCGCCGAGGTGAACAGCCGTTTGCAGTCAAATAATGCGACAGCGCTGCTGTCCGCTGCGCTTGGCGGCGGTGGCATTATTTTGGGGGCGGAAGTGGTGCTCGGTAGCTATATCGCCTCCGGCCAGTTGATACAGGTTTTAGCCGATTACCAGGCACCTGCGCGCGAAATGTATTTGCTGTATTCGCCTAATCGTTATCCTACGCAGAAACTGCGCCGTTTTATCGATGCGGTGATGGCGGAGTACGGATAAACTCCATGCAACGTTGTTTACCGCATCAAATCATCAGGCGTGACAAGATCGGTATCCGGAACATCTTCATCTCGAGCCTTCTGGGTAGCGCGCAGCCGAGGCTTGATAAGGGGGAACGGCGTAAGTCGCTAGGGAGAAACTCGCTGCTTTATTTAAGGATGAATTCAAATATAAGAAAAATTGCCAGTAAAATAAGAAACACCCCGGGGTTTATTCTTGGTTTGCTACAATTTCATGGCAAAGTGATTTATTTTCAGGTTGAGGGGGCTATTTAAGCCACGACACCGTTAATTCTTGAAGCCCAAACCTGATTCACAGCCGGTGTGGATAAAAAAGGGTCGCCGAAATTTTTTACCCGTTATTTACCCGTGATGGTGTGCTATCAACGGACTGTAGCGAGCCGCAATGTTAGGCAGTGACTGGATTTGAACAGGTTCTACGGGAGCTATGGAAGAGGACGTACTGTGAAATGGTGTCCCCTGCAGGAATCGAACCTGCAACTAGCCCTTAGGAGGGGCTCGTTATATCCATTTAACTAAGGGGACACAGCGGGCGCAGTATACCTATTTTTGCGCCAGGGTTTAAGGGGTTATTGGCCTGATTGTCTGAAATATCATCGGTTTTCGCAGTTTTTAGCCCATTTTTTCCAGCTGAGCGCCCATCAGCCTGTATTGGAGGTAAGCGTTGAGCGATTGGCGAGGGGCGAGCGGCAGGAACGAAGCGTGTAGCAATGCCCCACAGCTGCCGCGTGGTAGGAAGGATTTATCGGTTTTTAAGGGGTTAAATTAAAAAGTTTTTCTGCATCCGAATAAAGTCAGCCTCGCCAAAACCTAACTCCTGCTTGATGTAATCCGCTACGCTACCAGAGTGCTGTTTCATGGTGTTGAACACCTCAACAATAAACGACTCGCGCGTATCAATCAGCGTATGCAGGTAATCCAGTACCTTCTGGTCGTCGGTTATTTGGCGATAGGCGGCCATTTTTACCTCGTTACGCTCCAGCCGGTTGGCCTGGGTTAACATGTAATCGGCAATGATGTCCTCTTCTGCGACCCCGAGCATAGATAAAACCAGTAAAGCTCCATAGCCAGTGCGGTCTTTGCCACCACGGCAGTGCTGAATATGCGGGCTATTGTCTTTATCCAGCAACACCTCAATCATGGCTTTAAACGCGGTTTTAGATTTTTCGCTGGTCACGAAGTTGCGATATTGCTCTAAAACCTGTTCACCTTGCCCATTGATCAGCTCTGCGGGGATATCGCGTATAACGCTTTCGATCAGCATGCGATCTTCGTTACTGGGTTCGGCGGAAAACTGTGCCGCCAGCTCTGCGGTTTGTGCCGCCGCATCCAGGTGGCAGGTTCTTCTCTCACCCACAAAGTCGTTGGGGCTTTTGGCTATTTCGTTGGCACTGCGGTAATCAATGATGGTTTGAATATGCAGCGATTCGATGTACGTCACGGCCTGCGGGCTGAGGCGGTGCAAGTGGTTCGAGCGGTACAGCATACCCCATTTTACCCGTTTGCCACCGGCACCCGCGTAGCCGCCAAAATCCCGGAAGTTGTTTAAACCCTCAATAGGTAGAGTTCTTTCAGCACCAAGATAAGATTGGCCTCCTTGCTCGATAATAAAATAAACGCGCTGTTTGGCTTTTAACGGATCGTCCAACAGGTAGGGGCTGGTCGCATTGGCCGTAATCAAGTAGCGCTCCTGGCTGTTGACATCATTTTCTTTGGTCCAATATAGCGATACGGGCTGTGCAGTTAAATTAAAGCTTATCTCGAGTTGGTTGTTGTTTTTTCTGTTGACGGATAACTGAGTCTGCGAATTCATTACTACTCCCTTTAACTTAAAATGCCAAACATTGAGCAAATGACGCCGAATACCATCATGGCAATGATGAGTGATACCGTATATTTTCCTTTAAACCGTTTGACCAGGAAGAATATGCCCAGGGAAAACAGCAAAGTCAGCAGATTAGGCGCTACCTTATCAAACATCTCCTGCACTTTTATTGACTGTTCGCCAACGGCGATCACCAAGGGGGTCGATATCTTGACGGTGGTGGCTATCAGCGAGCCTAGCACCATCACCCCGACCACGTTGGCGACGTTCGAAATACGTTGGATGATGTTGGAGTTTTTGGACTGCTCGATTAAATCAACGCCCTTGTTATAACCGTAATGGATGAAGAAATATTTCGAGCCGATATTGACCAGGTTAAACAGGATAAACATCAGTATCGGGCCGATGATATTGCCCTGTAGGGCAAAGGCGGCACCGATGCTGCCACAGATCGGTAACCAGGTGAATTTTAACAGGCTATCGCCCAAACCGGCCAAGGGTCCCATCAAACCTGCTTTTACCGAAACCACCGCTTCTTTCTCTTCTTCGGTGGTTTTTTCTTCCAGCGCGGCGGTGACGCCCAGAATCAGTGCGCCGGTGTTAATCTGTGAGTTGTAAAACTCCAGGTGCCGTTTCATGGCCCGTACGCGGGTTTCTTTATCGGCATCGGCGTAGAGTTTGTCGAGCACCGGGATCATGCAGTGTGCAAAACCAATGGTTTGCAGCTTCTCATAGTTATATGAGAACGACATGGTCTGAATATTCCAGAAAATACGGTTTAAATCGGCCTTGGTCAGCTTTTTATCCTGAGTGGTTGGGCTAACACCATTATATGAAATTGTCTGGTTCATAGGTCATACTCTTCTTCGGTGTCCGTGGCGGTGGCTTTGTTTTGTTCTGGGGCTGGAGTATTCATGCCGTTGGTGTATGCCATGTCATAAAGCACGGCAAAGGCCAGGGCAATAAAGGTAATCGGGATAATCGGTAGTTTTAAATAGGTGGTCAGAATAAAGCCCAGCAGGAAGAAGAACCACATCCGGCCTTTTAACAGCATCAGCAACAAGATACACACGCCGATGGCGGGGATCATTTTAGACGCGACGCCCATCCCGGTTAAAATGCTGGCCGGTATCGCCTCCAGAACTTTGCTGACCAGGTCACCGCCAAAGTAAATGGCCAGGAAGCAGGGAACGGCGCGGATCAGGAACCACAGCGGCGTCGAGAAATAGTGGACCTTGACCAGGGCTTTATAATCACCTGATTGAATTGATTTTTCGGCCCAGACGTTCAAGAAGCTGGCGAAAGAGCGCCAGACGATCAGCAACTGTTGGCAAAGAATGGAGACCGGAACGGCGAGTGCGATACCTGCCGCAATCCCGCCTTTGGAGGCGATACCTAAAGCGACGCCGATGATCGAGCCCGCAATGATATCGGGGGCAGAGTAAGCGCCTACGTTACCGATACCCATCCACATCAGTTCAAGCGTGGCGCTGATCGCCAGCCCCTGAACCATGTCCCCCATAATAATGCCCGCTACCGTACCGGTTAACAGTGGCCGCCGCAGCATTTGTGGCCCGACGTCATCCATTGAGCAGATGCCTGCCCAAATGGCCACCAGGATTGCTTCAATTAACATGGTTGTATCCCCCAGCGATTGTGTAAAAGGTTACCCAATCAATCGATTAATGTTTTCAGCTCTACAATGGGATCTTTCGGCACCATTTGTATTTCCACCGCAATATTGCTCGCCAGCAGTGACCTGAATGCCTGTTCTTCTTCTGGTGTGACCGCCACGGCCCGTGACAGGCTCTTTCGGCCTTCTTGCATTCTCATACCGCCCACGTTCAGCTTGTCGATTTTCAGCCCGCCCTCGACCAGCGTGTTGACATCGACGCTGTTGGTGAACAACAGCATGGTGCGTCTTTTAATTTCTGCCTTTTTCAGTACCTCGATAAATTTCTGCACGCCAAACACCTGAACCTTTAATTCCGGCGGTGCCGACATGCTGATCACGGATTGCTGCACGCTATCGCCGGCAACCTTGTCATTAATAATCAGGATCTGTTCAATATCATGGTTTTTAACCCATGTGGTGATCACCTGGCCGTGGATCAGACGGTCATCAATTCTGGCTAAATTAATTGGCATGGTATTTTTCCTTAAAGTTCGGTTGATTGTTCCCGTTCGGCCTGTAGCGCCGTACCAACGTTAAAGCAGCTATGTGGGAAAACGTCCTCGATAACTTTCCCAATCTCACTTAATGGCAAATCGCGATTGCTGAAAACCTCAAGCAGGGTGGGAATATTAAAACCGCAGAATAACAACACGTCTTGGTGGGTCAGTAACAGCTCACAGGATAAATTACACGGTGAGCCACCCATCATATCCACCAGGATCACCACTCCGTTGCCCTGGTTAATCGATTGATAGGTATCAAACAGCGTGACGCGCGCATCATTGATATTGGTATCTTCCTGAATAGAAACCACCGCAACGTTGTCTTGTTTGCCGATCAGCATTTCGGCACAGGTCAGCGCGCCTTGGGCAAAGGGGCCATGACTCACTAATATGACAGGGATTTCAGTCTGCATCGTCTCTCCTGGTTAACTCGTTAAGTAACATTGTTACTTTTTGTGTTTTAATTTTTAGTAATACTATTACCTTTAAACTGAAATGGACACCGTGAACAGGGGATTTTCTGCGTTCTGAGAAGGCGATCACCCTTTGGTGATCAGGCTGGCTGTGGCGTGAGGCGGTGGTGGGATAGTTAGCGGGAAGTGGATAGCAATCGGGCGCAGTAGGGTTAAGGCTTGTTGTTTTGGTTGTAAAAACGTTCTGCGCGGGTTTGGATTTGTTTTAGCAGGCGCTCGTCATATTGCTGGATGAACAGATTAGTCACCAACATGTTGATCACCGAAAGCTGCGACATCTTGGAGCGGATAGGGATCAGGCGGGAAACGCTTTCCGTGGAGATGGTATGCAGCAGCACGTCGGCCAGGCCGGAGATGCGGCTTTGGCCCATCTTGGTGATGGCGATAGAGGGAACACCCAGTTGTTGCGCCAGGGTGAGCAGCTTGACGCCGTCCTGATTTTCACCGGAGTGAGAGATAATGATCAGCAGATCGTGCTGATCCAGCGTATTGACGATGCTGAATTGAATGCTGTAGTCCAGGTGGCAGCTCACGTCTTTCTTTATCTTGATCAGCTGGTATTCGAGCTCTTTGCCTACCAACCCGCTGCTGCCCGCACCGTAGATCACCACTTTGTTACTGTTTCTGATAAGTTTATTGGCTTTGGCCAACTGCTCGGTATTCATCATGGCGTGCGTTTCATCAATAGAAGATTTTTCTATCTGCTGAATTTTGCCATTCACCGTTTCTATTGAGTCATCCAGGTTAATATCTTCCTGCAACACATTATCGGGTCTGGAAGAGCCTGACGCGGTGATCAAATCGATTTTTAGATCGCTGAATCCTTGATACCCCAGCTTATGGCAGAGGCGGAGAATGGTGGTGGTGCTGACGTTGTTGGCTTTTGCCAGCGTCTGGATACTCATGTTTTTCAGCGAGGGTTTGTTCGCAATAATATAGTCGGCTACGCCACGCTCTTTGGTCGATAAGCCGTTGCTAACTTCTCTGAGTTTTAAGTCGAACATCTAACACCTTTCGCCGGGTAAGAATGTTATTCGTTGTTTATAATACAATTTCGCACCCACCTTATCAAACGGCGAATCGCCGGTGACGTCGGCAATACTAATGTTCCGTTTTGTCCTCAGGCTTTTCCTTCTGCTGTGCCTTCAGGCGTTCGGCCTTGGTCTTGTCACTCATATCATTGCGGATCTGCGCATGGCTGATCAGGGCGAAGATAAAGCTGCCGCCGATGATGTTGCCAGCCAACGTCGGGATGGCGAACGGGTAGAAAAACTCCTGCCAGGGAAGAGCACCGCTGAACACCAGATACAGGATCTCGACGGAGCCAACCACGATATGGGTAAGATCGCAAATCGCGACCAGATAGGTCATCAGCACGATCACCCAGATTTTGGCAGCCCCGGCAGACGGGAACATCCACACCATGGTAGCGATGATCCAGCCCGCAAGGATGCCGTTGGCAAACATCTCGCCGGGCGTGTTATGCATGATTTCTTCAGACAGGCTGGTGAAGGCGGCGCGGGTATTCTCATCAAAAATGGGCATATAGATAAACGCCAGTGCGGCCAGACCGGTGCCGAGCAGATTGCCAGACAGCACTATTCCCCAAAGGCGGAACAGAATGGCGAAGTTCTTCGGCGTCGGTTTATGCATGATAGGTAACACCGCCGTGACGGTGTTTTCCGTAAACAACTGCTGGCGAGCCATGATGACGATGATAAAGCCGAAGGTATAGCCGATATTCTCAATGAAAAACCGGCTCGGGTCGTCCGGCAATCGGGCATGGAATATCCCTTTCGCCGCCAGGGAGGCTCCCATCGACAAACCCGCCGCCAGGGCCGACAACAACAGCGCCAGCCAATCACGTTCCAGCTCTTTTTCCCCTTCCATGCGGATTTGCTCATGCACGGCGGCGGCGCGGGAGGGCAGCTTTTCCTCATCGACCTCGATGGTGGATTTGCCCCGATCGTGCTCTTCGCTTTCGACCTTAACGCTGTTTTTATCGCTGTGGGTGGGTTCGCTCAATGGTCATTCTCCTTTCGGCTGATAACTAAGCGTAGTTGCTGATGGGCCGATAGAAAGTGCGACAGAAAAATCAGTAAAAAGTAACCAAATTTTAACACTGCTGATTTTTTCTACGCAATTTTGATCTGATGCGCAATATTACCCCTAATGGAGTACATTCAAGCTAGGCTGCGGGCTTCGAGCGCACAGTGGCTTATGCTATGATTCGGTATCCCAAAGAAAAATATGAGTCCTCCATGCTGGAAGCCAGAAATCTTAGTTGTGTACGAGATGAACGTACTCTGTTTGACAGGTTGAGCTTTTCGGTGAACCCGGGGGACATTATTCAGGTGGAAGGCCCGAATGGGGCAGGCAAAACCAGCCTGCTGCGCATTTTGGCCGGGCTGGCGCAGCCAGACGCGGGTGAAGTGCTGTGGCGGGGTGAAAATACGCGCCATCGCCGTGAGCAATATCATCTGGATTTACTGTTTCTCGGGCATCAGCCGGGGATTAAGTCCATGCTGACCCCGTTTGAGAATTTGCAGTTTTACCAGGCCGTTAAGCAGTCATCCGATCGTCAGGCCATCTGGCAGGCGCTGGAGAATGTGGGTCTGGTTGGCTATGAGGATTTGCCGGTGGCGCAGCTTTCCGCCGGGCAACAGCGGCGGGTAGCGCTGGCACGGCTCTGGCTCAGCAACAGCCCGCTGTGGATCCTGGATGAACCTTTGACGGCCATAGACAAGCAAGGCGTGATGGAACTGACCGCGCTGTTCGGCCAACATGCGCAACAGGGCGGCATGGTGCTGCTGACCACGCATCAGGATTTAACCGGTACCCAGCAGGCGGTAAGGAAAATCCGCCTGACACAGACTAGCGCGGAGATCGCCTGATGTTCTTCATCATACTGCGGCGGGAACTGAAAATTGCCTTTCGGAAAGGTTCCGAGATCGTTAACCCGCTGTGGTTCTTCCTGATCGTGATCACGCTGTTTCCGTTGGGCGTAGGGCCAGAACCGCAATTGCTGGCGCGCATTGCGCCGGGGATTATCTGGGTCGCGGCGCTGTTAGCCTCGTTGCTTTCGCTGGAGCGATTGTTCCGTGATGACTACCTCGATGGTTCGTTGGAACAGCTCCTCTTATTGCCAACGCAGCTGCCAATGACGGTGTTAGGCAAAGTGTGTGCTCACTGGGTAGTGACCGGATTGCCGCTGTTGATCCTGTCACCACTGGTGGCGCTGTTGCTGTCGCTGGATGTGAATACCTGGTTGTCGATGGCGCTGACCCTATTGCTGGGCACTCCAACGCTGAGCCTGATTGGCGCTATCGGGGTGGCATTGACGGTGGGGTTACGTAAGGGCGGCGTGCTGCTGAGTTTGCTGGTGCTGCCGTTGTATATCCCGGTACTGATATTTGCGACTGCGGCGATCGATGCCGCCTCGATGGGGATGCCGATCGACGGCTATCTGGCCATCCTGGGCGCGATGTTGGCGGGCAGCATTACACTGGCACCGTTTGCCACCGCAGCTGCCTTGCGTGTAAGCATACACTAGCTGGATTTTTAATCGCGGATGAATGCCTGTAAGAGCCTTTTCCGCGCGCAAGACTTTCGCCGCTCTGCCAGAAGGGGGCGGCAACCGAATGATTTATTACCGTGAGCAATGACGACAATGTGGAAATGGTTACATCAATTTGCCAGGCCGGAACGGCTGTACCATGTCTGTGGCCGCTTTGTCCCCTGGTTGGGGATAGCGGGCGCCATCTGTCTGCTGGTCGGCTGGGTGTGGGGCTTTGGCTTCGCGCCCAAAGATTATCAACAGGGTGATAGCTTCCGTATCATGTACATTCATGTGCCGGCGGCCATCTGGTCGATGGGCATTTATGGCTCAATGGCGATAGCGGCGTTTATCGGCCTGGTCTGGCAGATGAAAATGTCCGATACCGTCGTGGCGGCCATGGCTCCGGTGGGGGCGGTGTTCACCTTTATTGCGCTGGTTACCGGCTCCGCCTGGGGCAAACCGATGTGGGGCACCTGGTGGGTGTGGGACGCGCGCCTGACCTCCGAGCTGGTATTGCTGTTCCTTTATATGGGCATTATTGCGCTGTATAACGCCTTTGACGATCGCCGTCTGGCCGGGCGAGCCGCCGGTATTCTGGTGCTGGTGGGGGTGATCAACATTCCGATTATCCACTTCTCGGTCGAATGGTGGAACACCCTTCACCAGGGCTCAACCAATATGCAGCAGAGCATTGCGCCAAGCATGCGTTACCCGCTGTGTTGGGCCATCTTCGGTTACCTGCTGTTCTTTATTACGCTGACCTTGATGCGCCTGCGCAACCTGATACTGATCCAGGAACGTCAGCGCCCTTGGGTCGCCGAATTGGTTAACAAGGAGCGTCAGTCATGAATACCGCATTCAGTTCCTGGCAGGCGTTTTTCGCCATGGGCGGTTACGCGTTTTACGTTTGGCTGGCCGTAGCCGCAACCCTGCTTCCCCTGCTCGGGCTGCTGCTTCACACACTATGGCAACGCAAGCAGCTACTGGCCGAGGTTAGCCGCCAAGAGTCGCGGGAACGGCGTATCCGTCAGTCACAACAGCTAAAGAAAACAGCGGCCATACCGCAGTCTGCTAACTCGCGGGAGAAATCACAGTGAATCCACGTCGTAAAAGCCGCCTCTATCTGGCCATTGTCGTACTGATTGGTGTCGCATTGACCGCTACGCTGATGTTGTATGCCCTGCGCTCCAATATTGACCTGTTCTATACCCCGAGCGAGATCCTGCAAGGCAAGGGCGAAAAGCATGAAAAGCCGGAGGTGGGGCAACGGTTGCGCATTGGCGGCATGGTCATGCCGGGCTCGGTCAAACGCGATCAGCAAAGCCTGCAGGTGAGCTTCAAGGTGTATGACGCCCACGGAGCCATCGAAGTCACCTACAACGGTATCTTGCCGGATCTGTTCCGTGAGGGGCAGGGCGTAGTGGCACAGGGCGTGCTGGGGGAAGGTAACGTGGTCAATGCGCGTGAAGTGCTGGCCAAACACGATGAAAAATACACGCCACCAGAAGTCGCGGATGCCATGAAAGAAAATCATAAAAACCCGGCCGCTACCTATAGCGATTCACCGGACGGGGGCAACAAGTCATGATGCCGGAACTCGGGAGTTTTCTGCTGTGCCTGGCGTTGGCGATTTCGTTGCTGCTGAGCCTTTATCCACAATGGGGAGCGGCGCGCCAGGATAGGCGCATGATGGCGGTCGCCCGCCCGTTGACCTACGGCATGTTTGCCGCGATCGCCCTGGCATTTGCCTGCCTGGTGTATGCATTTATTACCAATGACTTTACGGTCTCCTATGTGGCCGCCAACTCCAATACCAAGCTACCGGTGTATTACCGCATTGCGGCGACGTGGGGCGCGCACGAAGGTTCCCTGCTGCTGTGGGTGCTGTTGCTGAGCTGCTGGTCACTGGCGGTTGCCATGTGTAGCCGTGCAATGCCGCAGGATGCCGTGGCGCGTGTGTTGTCGGTGATGGGGATGATCACCGCCGGGTTCTTGCTGTTTATCATTATGACCTCCAACCCGTTTACCCGTACCTTGCCAAGTTTCCCGATCGACGGTGGCGATCTTAACCCGCTGTTGCAAGACATCGGGCTGATCTTCCACCCGCCGTTGCTGTATATGGGCTATGTGGGTTTCTCGGTAGCCTTTGCCTTCGCCATCGCCTCACTGATGGCCGGGCGGCTCGATACCGCCTGGGCGCGTTGGTCGCGTCCGTGGACCACGGCGGCCTGGGTCTTCCTGACCATGGGCATCGTGCTGGGGTCGGCGTGGGCTTACTATGAGCTGGGCTGGGGCGGCTGGTGGTTCTGGGATCCGGTCGAAAACGCCTCCTTTATGCCTTGGCTGGCCGGTACGGCCTTGATGCACTCGCTGGCGGTTACCGAAAAGCGTGGCACGTTCAAAGCCTGGACGGTGCTGCTGGCGATCACTGCTTTCTCCTTATGCCTGTTGGGGACCTTCCTGGTACGCTCCGGCGTGTTGGTTTCCGTTCACTCCTTTGCCTCCGATCCGGCGCGCGGGATGTTTATCCTCGCCTATCTGGTGATCGTGATTGGCGGCTCGCTGTTGCTGTACGCCGTGAAGGGCGGGCAAGTGCGTAGCCGGGTGCAGCATGAAACCTTCTCGCGGGAGACCTTCCTGCTGGGCAATAACGTCCTGCTGATTGCCGCCACGCTGGTGGTATTGTTGGGGACGTTGTTGCCGCTGGTGCATAAACAGTTGGGGCTGGGCAGCATTTCCATCGGCGAGCCGTTCTTCAATACCATGTTTACCTGGCTGATGGCACCGCTGGCGCTGCTGTTGGGCATCGGGCCGTTGGTGCGCTGGCGTCGTGATGAACCCACCAAGCTCTGGCGTCGCCTGGGTGTGGCGCTGGTGATCACGCTGGTACTGTCGATCCTGTTGCCTTGGTTGCTGCAAGACAGCATCGCCGGCATGACGGTAGTCGGGCTGATTATGGCCATCTGGGTGATCCTGTTGACCCTGATGGAGCTGCATGAGCGGGCTACCCATCGCCACGGTTTCTGGCAGGGGCTGAAGCATCTTTCCCGCAGCCACTGGGGCATGGTATTGGGCCATCTGGGTGTCGCGGTTACGGTGATCGGTATCGCGTTCAGCCAGAACTACAGCGTAGAACGTGATGTGCGCATGAAGGCCGGTGATAGCGTAGAAATTCATGACTATCGCTTTGTTTTCCGCGATGTTCACGACATTCGTGGGCCAAACTATACCGGCGGCGTCGGGATTATCGATGTCACCCGTAATGGCAAGGCCGAAGCCACATTACATGCGGAAAAACGTTATTACAGCGTGGCGCGCAGCATGATGACGGAAGCGGCTATTGACGGTGGCCTGACGCGCGATCTGTATGCCGCGTTGGGTGAAGAGCTGGATGATGGTTCCTGGGCCGTGCGGCTTTATTACAAGCCTTTTGTCCGCTGGATCTGGTTCGGCGGGGTGTTTATGGCGCTCGGCGGCGTACTGTGTATTCTCGATCCGCGCTATCGCATGAGTAAAAAACTCAAACGTGAAGCCAAACAAGGGGAGCAGGCATGAACCGCAAACTGTTATTTATCCCGTTAATCCTGTTCCTGTTGTTGGTGGTGGCCCTGTTGGTGCAGCTGACGCGTAACGCCGGTGGCGAAGATCCCACCATGCTGGAGTCTGCACTGATCGGTAAACCGGTGCCGACCTTCAAGCTGGAGTCCCTGGAGCACCCAGGTAAAACCTTCGATCAGGCGGTGCTGCGCACGGGCAAACCGATCCTGCTCAATGTCTGGGCGACCTGGTGTCCAACCTGTCGGGCAGAGCATGAGTATCTCAATACGCTGGCGGCCAAGGGCATCCGGGTAGTAGGCCTTAACTATAAAGACGATCGTCAGAAGGCGGTGGTTTGGCTCAACCAGTTAGGTAACCCTTATGCGCTGAGCCTGTACGATGGCGACGGCATGCTGGGGCTGGATCTGGGTGTTTATGGCGCACCGGAAACCTTCCTGATCGATGGTGAAGGTATTATCCGCTACCGCCACGCCGGGGACATGAACGAGCGTGTCTGGCAGCAGGAAGTGCTGCCGCTATACCGTAAATACGGGGGCGACGCATGAGGCTGATAACCTTACTGGTGGCGGCATTGCTCAGCTTCAGTGCCGCCGCAGCCATCGATACCTACAAGTTCAATTCGGTAGAGCAGGAACAGCAATACCGTGAGTTGACCGAACAGCTGCGCTGCCCGAAATGCCAGAACAACAGCATTGCCGATTCTAACGCCATCATCGCGGCGGATATGCGCACCAAGGTGTATGAGCTGATGATGCAGGGGCAGGATAAGCAGCAGGTCATCGACTATATGGTGGCGCGCTACGGCAACTTTGTGACCTATGAACCCCCGGTGACCCCAGCAACCTTGATCTTGTGGGTCGGGCCGCTGCTGTTTGTGCTGATTGGTGGGGCGGTAGTGATATTGCGCACCCGTCATCGTCGGGCGAGCGCAGTCAACCAGGAATTCTCCGAGCAGGAGCAGCAGCGTCTTGCGGCGTTGTTGAAAGAGACTGACAGGAAGAAACCCTAATGGCTTTTTGGCTGATAATTATAGTGTTGTTGGTCGGTGCCGCCGCATTACTGGTGGTGCCAGCGATGCGCGAAGGCAAAGAAAACACGGCGGCCAGCCGCGATACGCTCAACAAGGCGTTTTACGAGGATCGTCTTGACGAACTGGCGCAGGATGAAGATCAAGGGGTGGTTGCCGAACGCCCTGAACTGGTCAAAGAGCTGCAACAGAACCTGCTGAACGATATCCCCGGGCAAGCGGATGAGCAGCCTGTACGGCCGATCAATCGTTGGGCTTTAGTGCCTGGCGTCGCGGTGCTTATCGTGGTATCGGTTGGCTTTTATCTGAAAACCGGCGGATTGGCTCAGGTTATGGCTTGGCATCAGGTAGAATCCCAGATGCCGGAGCTACGCGCGCGGGTGGCCAATGAACGTGCCGAGCCGCTCAGCATGGAAGAGATCGCTCGTCTTGGCTTGGGGTTACGTACCTCACTGCAACAAGATGACCGCAATCTGAATGACTGGATGATGCTTGGCCGTGTCGGTATGGCGTTGAATAACGCGACGACGGCGACGCAGGCTTTTGCCCATGCTTACAGCCTGGATCCGAGCAATATGGAAGTTCGCCTCGGCTATGCCGAAGTGCTGACCCGCTCTGGCGATCCGGAAGACAACAAGCAGGCGACCGCGATGCTGCGCACCATGGTGGCAGAGGATCACACCAACATACGGGTGTTGAGCCTGTTGGCGTTTAACTCCTTTGAGCAGGGCGATTACCAACAGGCGATCGGTGCCTGGCAGGTGATGCTGAAACTGTTGCCTGCCGACGACCAGCGTGTCGAAGTGATAAAGCGCAGCATTGAGCAAGCAAAAGTTCAGGTGGGCGTAGAAACTGTTAAACTCTCCGTCAATGTCACGCTGTCGCCAGAGGCGGCAAAAGCATTACCACAACAAGGAACGCTGATCGTTTCGGTTACCGATGGGACTAACCCGGTGCCGGTGGCGGTCAAGCAATTGCCTCTTAGCCGTTTCCCGCTGGCATTCACATTGGATGACAGCAACGCCATGATGCCTGAGCGCCTGCTTTCGGCTCAGCAGAAGGTGAAGGTGCACGTCAGGCTTTCACAGGATGGTTTGGCAACGCCACAGCCGGGCGACTGGTTTGGCGATAGTGCGCTGCAAGCCTATAGCGGCAAGGAGCAGGTCAGCGTTCAGATAGATAAACAGGTTCCCTGATAAAAAGAATCCAAGGGTTTTCATGGAGAAATATATGAACTTTCGCCTGACTGGGCTGGCTTTTGCAACGGTGTTATTGGTGGGGTGTGCCAGTTCGCCTGGTGACGATCAGCAAGGGCGTTCCGATCCTCTTGAAGGGTTTAACCGGGCGATGTTTAACTTCAACTATAACGTGATGGATCCCTACGTGCTGCGCCCGGTCGCGGTAGCATGGCGCGATTACGTCCCGTCGCCTGCGCGTAATGGCTTGAGCAACTTTACTTCCAACCTGGAAGAGCCAGCCAGCATGGTGAACGAATTTCTGCGCGGTAACCCCTATCAGGGCATGATCCACTTCAACCGCTTCTTCCTGAACACCCTGTTGGGGATGGGCGGGTTGATCGACGTGGCCAGTATGGCCAACCCGAAACTGGCGCGTGAAGAACCACGTCGCTTCGGTGGCACCTTGGGCAACTACGGCGTCGGTTACGGCCCGTATGTTCACTTACCGGTCTACGGCAGCTTCACCATTCGTGAAGACGGCGGTGACTGGGCGGACAGCGTTTATCCGGTGCTGAGTTACCTCACCTTCTGGATGTCGGCGGGTAAATGGGTAGTGGAAGGGATCGAAACCCGTGCGCAACTGTTGGATTCCGATGGGTTGCTGCGCAACTCCTCCGATCCTTACATGATGATGCGTGACGCCTACTTCCAGCGCCATGACTTCCTGGCACAGGGCGGGGTGCTCAAGCCGCAGGAAAACCCGAATGCCAAGGCAATTCAGGGCGATCTGGACGAGATTGACGCCAACTAAGGCCTGCTTTGGGCAGCGGTTTCCCATTAGCTTCTGCCCCTCACCCTAACCCTCTCCCACAGGGAGAGGGGATCGTTTGTGCCACGATTTGACACTGGCCCCGACAGCGACATCGCATCACCAACAAACTGATCTCTGAACTTGATGACATCACCGTGCCACCTCCCTCTCCTTGGGGTGAGGGAGATCGTTCGGGGGATATCAGTACTCAGAACTACGGATTATCTGGGCGAACAGAGCCGTAAATGTTAAAATCTGTGACAGGACTCAGCTTCCTGTCACTTGAAGGAAGAGCCTGCGGCCAGAGAGCCAGTTTGTGTGAAACAGGGAGCGTTTATAGCGGATTGCATCATCACTTTTTTACCGCGACTCTTTCCTGCCAGTTCTCTGCCGCCGCGACATTTACGCTGTGATGCGCACGGAGAACGCCATTATGGACATACTATCTTCAGGCAATGCCCCCTTCTTGATCGCTCTGCTCCTGCTGCTGTTTATCGGCGTGCTGGAAACGCTGGCGGTGTTTCTCGGTGCTTCCCTTTCCAGCCATTTTGATGCGGCTTTAGACTCCCATCCAGATATTACCCTGGGCGAGAACGTCTTCGCTCATGCTCTGAGCTGGTTGCATATCGGGCGTTTGCCGCTGTTGGTCATCCTGGTGCTGCTCCTTGGCGGGTTTTCCCTGAGTGGCCTGATAGTGCAGTGGCTGGCAGGCGGTGAGCTACCGGTGTGG
This sequence comes from Serratia sp. (in: enterobacteria), assembly GCF_051654945.1. GTDB lineage: Bacteria > Pseudomonadota > Gammaproteobacteria > Enterobacterales > Enterobacteriaceae > Chania. The sequence goes on along the minus strand of NZ_JBOFZA010000118.1, from coordinate 204,959 downwards.
CTGGCGGTGATGGTTGCCTTGATCGCCGCGCTGTTCTGCGTACGTTGGTGCGGGCGTGGTATTGCCCGTTACTTGCCGCGCGACGAAAGCAGCGCGGTTTCCACGGATAGCTTTGTTGGCCGCCTGGCGGTGATGACCGGCGCAACGGCTACCGCTGGCTCCCCGGCAGAAGCCCGGTTGACCGATCAGCATGGGCGTACCCATTACATTTTGATTGAGCCGGACGAGGCCGACGTTGCCTTTGCCCGTGGGGCTAAAGTGCTGGTCACGGCCCGCATCTCCGGATCCCGATTCAGCGGCAGTGCCAACCCTTGGCCGGACCTATTGTAGCAAGCGGTTTTTAACGGAATTATTTTAACCACCTTGATGGAGAGGTAACCTTTGTGATGATTAATGATGGTCTTACGTTTTGGGGTTCGATTGCAGGTGGCATTTTCGTTGTCCTGCTGATCATCGGGCTGATTTTCTCGCGCCTGTATCGGCGTGCTTCTGCGGAACAATCTTTGGTGCGTACCGGCTTGGGTGGCCTCAAGGTGGTGCTGAGCGGCGGTGCCATCTCCCTGCCGGTGTTTCATGAGATTATTGCCATCAACATGAAGACCCTGAAGCTGGAAGTCAGCCGTGCCATGCACGACAGCCTGATCACCAAGGACAGAATGCGTGTGGATGTGGTGGTGGCATTTTTCGTTCGCGTGCAGCCAACCATTGAAGGGATCTCTACCGCAGCACAGACCTTGGGCCAGCGCACCCAGTCGCCAGAAGATCTGCGTCAGTTGGTCGAAGACAAGTTCGTTGACGCCCTGCGTTCCACCGCGGCGCAGATGACCATGCAAGACCTGCAAGATACGCGCGAAAACTTCGTGCAGGGTGTGCAGAGTACGGTGTCGGAAGATCTGGCGAAAAACGGCCTGGAGCTGGAAAGCGTGTCGCTGACCAACTTTAACCAGACGTCGAAAGAGTATTTCGATCCTAACAACGCCTTCGACGCCGAAGGTCTGACCAAGCTGACGCAGGAAACCGAACGTCGCCGTCGCGAACGTAACGAAGTAGAGCAAGACGTGGAAGTCGCTGTGCGCGAGAAAAACCGCGATGCGTTGTCACGCAAGCTGGAGATCGAGCAGCAAGAATCCTTTATGTCGCTAGAGCAGGAGCAGCAGGTAAAAACCCGCACCGCTGAGCAAAGCTCCCGTATTGCCACGTTTGAAGCGGAACGTCGCCGCGAGGCCGAACAGAGCCGTATTTCCGCCGAGCGGCAGATCCAGGAAGCGGAAATCGAGCGTGAGCAGGCGGTACGTACTCGTAAGGTAGAGGCAGACCGTGAAATCCGCGTCAAAGAGATCGAGCAGAGCAAGGTCACTGAAATGGCCGCCATCGAGCAGACCAAAGTGACGGAAATCGCCGAACAGGATAAGGCTATCGCCATTGCCGCCAAGTCTGAGCAGCAGTCTCAGGCACAGGCGCGCGCCAATGACGCCTTGACGGAAGCGGTGAAGGCTGAGCAAAACGTGGAAACCACGCGCCAGACAGCCGAAGCCGATCGTGCCAAGCAGGTTGCGCTGATCGAAGCCCGCCAGGGAGCGGAAACCGAGGCGATGCAGTTAACGCTGAAAGCCCGTGCGGAAAAAGAAGCCGCCGAGCTGCAAGCCGCCGCCATCATCGAACTGGCCGAAGCCGCACGCAAGAAAGGCCTGGCCGAGGCGGAAGCCCAGCGCGCGTTGAACGAAGCGGTCAACATGCTCTCCAACGATCAGACCAGCCTGAAGTTCAAACTGGCGCTGTTGCAGGCGCTGCCGGCGATTATTGAGAAGTCTGTTGAGCCAATGAAGGCCATCGAAGGCATCAAGATCATGCAGGTGGATGGATTAAACCGTTCTGGCGGTGCAGCAGGGGCTTCGACGGCGTCGGTCGGTGGAGGTAATCTGGCCGAGCAGGCGATGTCTGCCGCTCTGGCTTACCGTACGCATGCCCCGGTGATCGATTCCCTGTTACAGGAAATCGGTATCTCAGGCGGTTCGTTGCAGGCACTGACCGCAGCATTGCCGCAGGCGCAGCCTGTCGCACCGGTGTTACAGCAAGAGAGTGTGGAACAGAAAGTGCTGTCGTACGAACCGTCAAACGAGCCAACAATCACCACGGTAAGCTTGTCTTGAATGGGTAGCGATGCATGACCGGAGCGCTGTATGTTGCGCCCGGTAAGAAAAAAAGCGGCGGGATAATCCCGCCGCTTTTTGCTTTTCTGTAGAGGAAAACAGATTAGAAACGGTAGTTGAAGCCAGCACCGTACAGCCAGGCTTTACCTTCAGAGCGGAAGGTGTATGGCCCTTCGTTGATGGTGACCCTTTGTCCGTGCATGTACGAAATACCCACGTCAACAGAAGCATCTTTGTTGAAGGCATAGCTTGCCCCGGCGCTCACCCATGTACGGTCCTGATCCGGGATTGAGATGGAGCGGTTTTGTGCCGGAACCGGGCTATCATCAAAGGCGATACCACCACGGAAGGTCCAGTTATCGTCGTAGTAGTAAGTGGTACCCAGCGCGATGCGGTAAGCATCACGGAAGCCTTCATCCTTCTGGAACAGTACTTGGCCGTTGTTACCCGTAGCTTTCAACTCCTGGAACTGGCTCCAGCTGGTATAAGTCATGCTGTAGTGGATCGCCCACTGTGGGTCCACTTTGTTATAACCCGAGATTTCCCACATTTCTGGCAAGTTGAGATCCAGAGAACCCGGGATGGTGTTGCCGTTGGTGCCCCATGGCAAACCGGTAACGGGCTGCGCTGGGTTCAGGGCTGAAGGCAGCTGACTGCTGTAATCGCCATCAAACTTGATTTTTACTTTTGAACGATAAGTGAAACCGTAGCGGTTGTTATCATCCACTTCGTACAGAATACCGGCATTCCAACCGTAACCCCATTCGTTGCCATCCAGTTTGGAGATTTGTGTATCGGCTGGCAGTCCCAGACGTTTGCCACTTTCACCGGCATAACGCTCAAGTTTGGCATCCGCGTTGACCGCATTAAAGCCCAATCCAAAGCTGAAATGGCGGTTCAGACGGTAAGCGGTACTAAGGTTCAGGTTGATGGTGGTGAGATCGGTTTTCCCGGCATAAGGGCCCGCGGTGTAACTGTCATTGAATTCGGTCGCCAAGCCATAGTTGCTGGTGACGGATCCACCGACGGCCCACTGTTCGTTCAGCGGTTGGATATAGTGCAGGTCCGGCACCCAGGCGGTGGGCGCGATATTCTTTGCATCCAGGCTCTGGCCTGAAGGGGAAGTGCCTGAAATGTCTACATCAGGATCGATAAAGACCACACCTGTTGAGAAAGAGGGGCGGTCAAACATCATCATGGTTGCCGGGTTACGGCTCCCTGATGCGGCGGTATCCGCGATTGCGCCTTCACCAGAATAGGCTCGCCCTAAACCAACTGCCGAAAACTCGTTCAGCTGGAATCCTGCGGCATACACGTTTGAAGAAATAATTGCCACTGCAGCTGCGAGAGCTGATTTAGTGAATAGGTTTTTCTGGCTCATGACCAAAACCTCATTTTATGTGTTTATTATTTAAACAATGTTACACAAAGTAACATGGAGCGCGCGATTGTAGGGTCCGTTATCAATCTGACAAATCAGACCAGTGGCTGAATTATAGGTCCGACCTGTTAAGATGTTGCAAGTTTGTTTTTGAAATATTTCCAAATTGATATCAGAAAAGAGATCCACATAACAAAAATTGACCAGCGAGTAACAAAACTCTTATGTTTTTTTACCAACAGGGGATTTATTTATGTGATTTCCGTCACTTAAAATGCTTACAAAAAGTAAGGCTAGTGATTGGCAAGCCCGAGGCGTAAAATAAACACAGAATTTTGTTTATTTGCGCCAGATCATAAATGGCTATTTGGGCGAGCGTAATGGCGGCCCGTGAGGAGATTTCAATTATGTCAGATGCAATCAATAAGTGTAACGCTCAGGAAACTGCGGCCTGCTGCTGTGTCGATGTCGGAACCGTGATGGATAACACCGATTGCACCGCTTCCTACAGCCGAGTGTTTGCCAATCAACAGGATGCAGAGCAAACCCTGGCAGCACTGACTGAAAAGGCGCGCGGCGTAGAGTCCGATCCTTGTGACATCAGCAGTAGCATTAAACCGGTTGACGGCGGCGTGCAATTGGATGTGGATTTCACCTTCTCCTGCCAGGCTGAAACCATGATCTTCCAACTCGGCCTGCGTTAATCCCCGTCAGACCGTGTAAGGGCGCCTTATTTACTGCGCCCTTCGCCATCAGGGGCAAGCTACACGCCCCTGCTGGTATCAGCCCCGTTTTACCCCTCACCAAAAGTTGCTCCTGCTCTCAGTTTTCACTTCTGCTGGTTTGCCAAATGTAAACATTTGGTTAACAATGACCTCATCAGGTCAGACCTCTTTTCGTCCGTTGTATTGACGGCCTCTCTTCAGGAGTGTTTATGAGTAAGGCATTGCCGCTGGTTACCCGTCTCGGCGACCGTATCGCCATTGTTCAAGGGCTGCGTACCCCTTTCGCCAAGCAGGCGACCGCTTATCACGGCATCCCTGCGGTCGATCTTGGCAAGTTTGCGGTCAGCGAGCTGCTGGCGCGTAGTGGCATCGATCCTGCCTTGATCGAGCAACTGGTGTTCGGCCAGGTGGTGCAAATGCCGGAGGCGCCCAATATTGCCCGGGAAATCGTGCTTGGTACCGGCATGAGCGTGCATACCGATGCCTACAGCGTTTCGCGTGCCTGTGCCACCAGCTTCCAGGCGATTGCCAACGTGGCGGAAAGCATCATGGCTGGCAGCATCAGCGTCGGTATTGCCGGAGGCGCTGACTCGTCTTCCGTGTTGCCGATCGGCGTCAGCAAGGCGCTGGCTCGTACGCTGGTGGACGTCAATAAGGCTCGCACGTTGTCACAACGCCTGAAATTATTCAGCAAGCTCAAGTTCCGCGATCTGATGCCAGTGCCGCCTGCCGTGGCGGAATACTCGACCGGCCTGCGTATGGGAGATACCGCCGAGCAAATGGCGAAAACCCATGGCATTACGCGCGAGCAGCAGGATGCCCTGGCGCATCGCTCCCATCAGTTGGCCGCCAAGGCCTGGGAGCAGGGGCTGTTGCGCGATGAAGTGATGACCGCCTATGTGCCGCCGTATAAAACGCCGCTGGCCGAGGATAACAACGTCCGCAAAGATTCCAGCCTGGAGTCTTACGCTCGCTTGAAACCGGCATTCGATCGCCGCCACGGCACCGTTACGGCCGCCAACAGCACGCCGTTGACCGATGGTGCTGCTGCGGTGCTGATGATGAGCGAGTCCCGTGCGAAAGAACTGGGTCTGGAGCCGCTGGGTTACCTGCGTAGCTTTGCCTTTGCCGCCATTGACGTCTGGGAAGATATGTTGCTCGGCCCTTCCTATGCCACGCCGTTGGCGCTGGAACGTGCTGGTATCACCCTGGCCGATTTGGCCCTGATCGATATGCATGAGGCCTTTGCCGCACAAACGCTGGCCAACCTGAAAATGTTTGCCAGCACCGAGTTTGCCCAACAGAAGCTGGGGCGTGAGCAGGCGATCGGCGAGGTCGATATGGAAAAATTCAACGTGTTGGGTGGCTCTATCGCCTATGGTCATCCGTTCGCCGCGACCGGCGCGCGCATGATCACTCAGACGCTGCACGAGCTTAAACGGCGTGGTGGTGGGTTGGGGCTGGCTACTGCCTGTGCGGCGGGTGGCTTAGGGGCGGCGATGATCGTGGAGGTAGACCAATGAGTTTCGAGAACGCATTGCACGAACAGCGTGCCAGGCCTTCGGCCTTTCATCTGACCTTACGTCCGGACAATATTGGCGTGATCACCATTGATGTGCCGGGCGAAAAGGTGAATACGCTGAAGGCGGAGTTTGTCGAGCAGATCAACGACGTGCTGCTCAAGGCACAACAACTCGCCACTCTGGAAGGCTTGGTGATCTTGTCCGGTAAGCCGGACTCGTTTATTGCCGGTGCAGATATCACCATGATCGCCGCGTGTCATACGGCGCAAGAGGCACAGACGCTGGCGAAGAAAGGGCAGAGCACTTTGGCACAGATTGCCGCGTTTCCGGTGCCGGTGGTGGCTGCCATCCACGGCGCTTGCCTTGGCGGCGGGCTGGAGTTGGCTTTGGCCTGTCATAGCCGAGTCTGTTCGCTGGATGATAAGACGGCGCTCGGCCTGCCGGAGGTACAGCTAGGCTTGTTGCCTGGCTCTGGCGGTACCCAGCGTTTACCCCGCCTGATTGGGGCCAGCAAAGCGCTGGATATGATGCTGACGGGCAGGCACATTCGTGCTCGCCAGGCGCTCCGTATGGGCCTGGTGGATGAGGCCGTGCCGCAATCCATTCTGCTGCAAACCGCTATTGAGCGGGTAAAACAGGGCTGGAAGTCGCGCCGTGCGTTACCGTGGCAGGAACGCCTGCTCAATGGTCCGTTGGGCCGAAGCCTGCTGTTCAGCATCGTACGCAAGAAGACCCTGGAGAAAACCCACGGCAACTACCCGGCAGCGGAACGCATTATTCAGGTGGTGCGCACCGGTCTGGATCAGGGCAGTGCCAGCGGCTATGAAGCGGAGGCTCGTGCCTTCGGTGAGCTGGCTATGTCATCTCAGTCTGCCGCTTTACGCAGCCTGTTCTTTGCCTCCACGGCGCTGAAAAAAGAGCGTGGTGGGGATGCTCAGCCCCATGACATTCAGCGTGTTGGTGTGCTTGGTGGTGGTTTGATGGGCGGCGGTATCGCCTGCGTCACCGCGACACGTGGCGGGCTGCCGGTGCGTATCAAAGACGTGAACGATCAAGGGATCAACCACGCGTTGAAGTACACCTGGGATCTGCTGGGCAAGCGGGTACGCAGCAAACGCATGCGCCCGGCAGAACGGCAGAAACAGATGATGTTGATTTCCGGCAGCACCGATTACAGCGGTTTTGAGCGGGTCGACATCGTGGTGGAAGCGGTATTTGAAGATATCGCCCTCAAGCAGCAAATGGTGGCCGATATTGAACAATATGCTGCGCCGCATACCGTATTTGCTTCCAATACCTCATCATTGCCGATCGGCCAGATCGCAGCGCAAGCGGCCAGGCCGCAGCAGGTTATTGGTCTGCACTACTTCAGTCCGGTGGACAAAATGCCGCTGGTCGAGGTGATCCCGCATGCCACCACCAGCGAACAAACCATCGCTACCACCGTGGCGTTGGCCCATAAACAGGGGAAAACGGCGATCGTGGTCGCCGATCGTGCTGGCTTTTACGTCAACCGCATTCTCGCTCCTTATATTAATGAGGCGGCGCGCTGCCTGCTGGCAGGCGAGCCGATCGAATCGGTGGACAAAGCCCTGGTCGATTTCGGTTTCCCGGTGGGGCCCATCATGCTGCTGGATGAAGTGGGTATCGACGTCGGCACCAAGATTATCCCGATCCTGACGGCAGAGCTGGGTCCACGTTTCGCCGCTCCGGCGGCGTTCGACGCGGTGCTGAAAGATGGCCGCAAAGGGCGTAAGAATGGACGTGGTTTCTATCTGTATCCGGCCGAGGGCAGCAAAACACGCCAGAAACGCAAGAGCGCGGACAGCAGCATTTATCCGCTATTGGGGATCACCGCCAAGGCGCATATTCAACATCCGGTGATCGCCCAACGCTGTGTAACGATGATGCTCAACGAGGCGGCGCGCTGCCTGGATGAAGGCGTGATCCGCAGCGCACGCGATGGCGATATCGGCGCGGTATTTGGCATTGGTTTCCCGCCGTTCCTTGGTGGCCCGTTCCGCTATATGGACGAGCTGGGCGCGGAGAAGGTGGTGAAAACCCTGCGCTATCTGCAACAGCAATATGGTGACTATTTTGCTCCTTGCGAACGCTTGCAGCGCATGGCCGAACAAGGCGAACGCTTCTATCCGCAAGGCAGTTAACCAGCATGACGGCCCGGTTTGCGCTACAGTTTGATCAGGGCCGCACTGTGATCGCTATCACTCCTTGCAATTAGGGCAATCCCGGAGGCTGTACAGGGAGATTGGGGAGGGGTAACGTAGCGTTTTGGCAAGTGACAACTCAACGCTACCAAAAATTTCATAGCAACCAGGTCAAATTTTAACCCGTTGAATTGGTTGTTATGTCAGCGATGAATGGGGGTAAGGGCGTAAACGTGGTAAAAAAACAGCGTTTTCTTTACGCCAACTTTCAGGCAAAATGCCCGGCCGCCATAGAGAGACGGCGCGTTATCGTTTGAAGCTGGCCTGTGCTCTTGAGTACAACTCGGCGATACAGCACGCTCGGCGTTTCTGTATAGCGTTATTTTGTCAACAACAGCGGTGCAATATGCAAGTTTTGATTATGCGTCACGGAGAGGCGGCACTCGATGCAGCCAGCGATTCGGTAAGACCTCTTACTGTTTGTGGCCGTGATGAGTCACGTCAGATGGCGGCCTGGTTGAACACCAAGTCTGTGGATATTGAACGAGTGCTGGTCAGCCCCTATTTGCGGGCCGAGCAGACGCTGGCAACGGTACGCGAAGCGTTAACGCTACCTGAAGGCGAAGAAGTACTGCCGGAGTTGACTCCGGGGGGCGATGCCGGGCTGGTGAGCTGCTATCTGCAGGCGCTGGCGAAAGAAGGTGTCGGTGCGGTGTTGGTGGTTTCCCATCTACCGCTGGTAGGTTATCTGGTGGCTGAACTGTGCCCTGGGGAATGCCCGCCCATGTTTGCTACCTCGGCCATTGCTAATGTCGATCTGGCCGAAGATGGCAGTAACGGCAAGTTTGAATGGCAGGTCAGCCCGTCACAGGTGATGGCCAAGGTCTGAAAAAACCTTGCTACAGCAAAAGGGCGATGTTGATCATCGCCCTTTGTCATTTCTACTCCGGCAACTCCACCAACAGCAAAACCGCCGCGCTGCCACCCCATTCTTTAGGGGCCTGGTGAAACGCCAGCACGTCTGGGTGTTGAGCCAACCACAACGGCGTTTGCTGCTTGAGGATGTGTTTACCGTGGCCGTGCATCACGCAGGCACAATGCACGTGTTCACGCTTGCAGGCGGCGATCATCGCCCCTAATTCCTGCTTGGCCTGCATCTGTGTCAAACCGTGCAAATCCAGGAACAGATCCGGCACATAATCCCCGCGTCGCAGCTTCTTCAACTCGTAATGGCTATAGCCAGGGCGCACATAGCGCGTCGGGCCTTCATCATCCAGCTGTGGCTGAAACTCATCGGAAAAGTAAAAGCTGGCATCCACCTGCTCTTGCAACAGACGCTGTGGCGCAATCTGCCTGGTTTTCATTTTAGGTTTTGGGTGGACGATGGTGTCCTGCGGCAGCTTCTTTGCACCGGCTACCGACTCTCTAAAGAGCAACAGTTCATCTTTGCTCAGAGGGTGCTTATTCTTCATTATTCTCTCATCGCCTGTCATTTATCGCGCTAGTTTACCTGCTCGAAGGCGTCTGTCGACGCAAAACTGGTACTGAATGGCATCGAGAATGGTATAGCTGCTGATTTGTCGCAGGCTTCATGGCAAACTACAGGGCTAAATCATGAATCATCGTGCCTGCCGGAGGGCAAATTGGACAAAATTTTCGTCGAAGAAGCAGTGAATGAGCTGCACACCATTCAGGATATGCTGCGCTGGGCCGTAAGCCGTTTTAACGCCGCCGATATCTACTATGGCCACGGAACCGATAATCCGTGGGACGAAGCCGTGCAATTGGTTTTGCCCAGCCTGTTCCTGCCGTTGGATATTCCTGAAGATATGCGCACCGCGCGTTTGACCTCCAGCGAGCGTCACCGCATCGTTGAGCGAGTGATCCGCCGTGTCAACGAGCGCATCCCGGTCGCCTACCTGACCAATAAAGCCTGGTTCTGCGATATGGAATTCTATGTCGATGAGCGCGTGCTGGTGCCGCGTTCACCGATTGGTGAGCTGATCAACGATCGCTTCAGCGCGCTGATCCCACACCCGCCACGCCATATCCTGGATATGTGTACCGGCAGCGGCTGTATCGCTATCGCCTGCGGCTACGCTTTCCCGGAAGCAGAAGTGGACGCGGTAGATATCTCTACCGACGTGCTGGCCGTCACCGAGCGCAATATCCAGGCGCACGGCGTGGAACATCAGGTGATCCCGATCCGCTCCGATCTGTTCCGCGATGTGCCGGCGATCCAATACGATCTGATCGTCACCAACCCGCCTTATGTTGATGCGGAAGATATGTCCGACCTGCCGCAAGAGTTCCGCTTCGAGCCGGAGCTGGGCCTGGCAGCAGGCAGCGACGGCCTCAAGCTGGTGCGCCGCATTCTGGCCTGTGCGCCAGACTTCCTGAGCGATGACGGCGTGCTGATTTGTGAAGTGGGCAACAGCATGGTACATCTGATGGAACAATATCCGGATATTCCGTTCACCTGGCTGGAGTTTGATAACGGCGGGGACGGCGTATTCATGCTGACCAAACAGCAGCTGATTGATTGCAAAGATCACTTCAGCCTCTATCGCAGCTAACCAACAAGCTGGGCCCGCCTTGGCGGGCCTGTATGCCCCGTTTGCACGCCGAACGGGATGACAACCAACGGTAAGGAGCCGTGATGGCAGGGAACAGTATTGGGCAGTTTTTCCGCGTCACCACATTTGGTGAATCTCACGGTGTGGCGCTGGGATGTATCGTAGACGGTGTGCCGCCGGGCATTCCGCTGACAGAAGCCGATTTGCAGCACGATCTCGATCGTCGCCGCCCCGGCACTTCGCGCTATACCACTCAGCGCCGTGAGCCGGATCAGGTGCGGATCCTTTCTGGGGTGTTTGAAGGTGTGACTACCGGCACCAGCATCGGCCTGATGATCGAAAACACCGATCAGCGTTCGCAAGATTACGGCGCGATCAAGGATGTGTTCCGCCCAGGTCATGCCGATTACACCTACGAACAGAAATACGGCGTGCGTGATTATCGTGGTGGTGGCCGTTCTTCGGCGCGTGAAACCGCGATGCGTGTTGCCGCCGGTGCTATTGCCAAAAAATATCTGGCCCAGAAGTTTGGCGTACAGGTGCGCGGCTATCTGGCACAGATCGGTGATGTGAACTGCGAGCTGAAAGATTGGGATCAGGTGGAACAGAACCCGTTCTTCTGCCCGGATCCGGACAAGCTGGAAGCGCTGGACGAACTGATGCGCGCGCTGAAGAAAGAGGGCGACTCCATTGGTGCCAAAGTGACCGTAGTGGCGGAAAACGTCCCGGTAGGCTTGGGTGAACCGGTATTTGACCGTCTGGATGCCGATCTGGCCCATGCGCTGATGAGCATCAATGCGGTCAAAGGCGTGGAAATCGGCGACGGCTTTGCCGTGGTGACCAAGCGTGGCAGTGAAAACCGCGATGAAATTACCCCTGAGGGCTTCCAGAGCAACCACGCTGGCGGCATTCTTGGTGGCATCAGCAGCGGTCAGCCGGTGATTGCGCATCTGGCGCTGAAGCCGACTTCCAGCATCATGGTGCCGGGCCGCACGATCAACCGTCAGGGTGAAGCGGTGGAAATGGTCACCCGTGGCCGTCACGATCCGTGCGTCGGGATCCGCGCGGTACCGATCGCCGAAGCGATGATGGCGATCGTGCTGATGGATCATCTGCTGCGCCAGCGTGCGCAAAACGGTGATGTGATTTCCGATGTGCCACGCTGGTAAGGGAATAGCGATGAAAAAATGGATGTTCGGCGTGGTGGCGTTGATCGCTTCCAGCTCCGCCTTGGCGCTCACGCCGTGGCAAAAGATCGACCACCCGGTTAGCGGAACTGCGCAAGCTGTCGGCGGTTTCGCCAACGGTTGTATCATTGGAGCGCACCCGTTGCCGCTTAACTCACCGGACTATCAGGTGATGCGCACCGACCAACGGCGCTACTTTGGTCATCCCGATTTGCTGGCGTTTATTCAACGTTTGAGCAGTCAGGCCAACCAGAAAGCGCTGGGCACGGTGTTGATCGGCGATATGGCGATGCCAGCCGGTGGACGCTTCAGCAGCGGCCATGCCAGCCATCAATCCGGCCTGGACGTGGACATCTGGTTGCAGCTGCCGCGTCAACGTTGGAGCGCGCAGCAACTCCTGAAGCCGCAGCCGATCGATCTGGTGTCTGGCGACGGTAAACAGGTGGTGGATCGCCAGTGGCAACCGCAGATCGAATCCTTGATCAAGATGGCGGCGCAGGACAGCGAAGTAACGCGGATCTTTGTTAACCCGGCGATCAAACAGCGTCTATGTCAGGACGCGGGTGCCGATCGCGGCTGGTTGCATAAGGTTCGCCCCTGGTTCGGCCATCGTGCGCACATGCACGTACGCTTGCGTTGCCCGGCGGGCAGTCTGGAGTGTCTGGATCAGGACGCACCGCCGGTAGGTGACGGTTGTGGTGCCGAGTTGGCCAGCTGGTTCAAACCGCATCAGCCGAACGCCAACCCGGTGAAGAAGGAGCCGCCTCCGCTGCCGCCAACCTGCCAGGCGCTGCTGGATAGCCACTTCGCCAACCGCTGAGGATCCTGACTTGATGGGCGCAGCATACGGTGCCCCGCTTGAACATCCATTCAGCAATATTGCCGTGTGATCAACGCCTCTTAATGAGGCGTTATTGTTTTAATCCACCCATAATTAAGCATCTCTACAGTTATGCATAAAACGCATAGCGAATGACATTCTTGCATTTTTCCCGCTAATCACCCCCGTGCTATGGTCAAAAAACTTGCTGGCAGAGCAGGTGATGTTACTTCGAATAATAACTACGCCTGGGCAGAAAGCTATTTTCTGCACCATGATAAAAACTTTTTAAGACGGGATAATAACTATGGCGCAGCAGGATACTGCATTAGCGGAAACGGTGGGTGAACCCAAGGTCACCTGGACGGGCTATCTCTCCTTTTTTCTGACGATATTGTTTTTCTCTGGCATATTTGCCGGCAGCGAAGGTTGGTGGCGGGTATTTGATTTTACCGTATTAAACGGTTCTTTTGGCCATGGGAATAGCGTTGCCGGTCAGGCTAACCTGACGTTTCGGGGTACCGGCGGTACCGGGGCCAAAGATGGCTTTCTGTTTGCTCTGGAACTGACGCCCTCGGTGATCCTGTCATTGGGGATCATCGCGATAACCGACGGCCTGGGCGGCCTGCGAGCGGCACAACAGTTGATGACGCCGATCCTGCGCCCCCTGCTGGGCATCCCTGGTATCTGCTCGCTGGCGCTGATCGCCAACCTGCAAAATACCGATGCAGCGGCAGGGATGACCAAAGAACTGGGCCAGGAAGGGAAAATAACCGAAGGGGAAAAGGTAGTGTTCGCCGCTTATCAAACCAGCGGTAGCGCTATTATTACCAACTATTTTTCCTCCGGAGTGGCGGTATTCGCTTTTCTCGGAACTTCGGTGATCTTACCTTTGGTGGTGATTCTGTTATTCAAGTTTGTCGGAGCGAATTTCCTGCGGGTATTTATTTCCGTTTCTGAACGCCGCGCTGTTAATAAGGAGCATTAATCATGGCAACTCAAGTCAGAAAAAATGTCATGGATCTGTTTATTGACGGTGCGCGGCGCGGATTCACCATTGCCACTACCAACCTGTTGCCTAACGTGGTGATGGCGTTTGTGATTATTCAGGCGCTCAAGATCACCGGTCTGTTGGATCTGGTGGGTCGGGTTTGTGAACCGGTGATGGCCGTCTGGGGTTTGCCTGGTGTTGCCGCCACGGTGCTGTTGGCTTCGTTGATGAGCATGGGGGGCGCGGTTGGGGTAGCAGCCAGCCTGGCGACGGCGGGAACGCTAAGTGGCCATGATGTTACCGTCCTGTTGCCCGCTATCTATCTGATGGGGAACCCGGTACAAAACGTCGGTCGTTGCCTGGGTACGGCGGAAGTGAATGCCAAATATTATCCCCATATCATTGGGGTCTGCATCCTGAACGCATTGCTGTCGATCTGGGTGATGCAATTGTTGGTTAGCTAAGGATTTGACGATGAATTTTTCAGCAGCGGAATTTAAGCTTTTGCGCGGAGCGCACCTTTATGCCCCGGCAGATCTGGGCGTTCAGGATGTATTGATTGCCAGAGGGAAGATCATTGCCATCGCGCCTGATATCGCCAGCGATGTTGTGCCGGATTGTGAAGTGATCGAGCTACATGGCCAACTGCTTTGCCCGGGTCTGATCGATCAGCATATACACCTGATTGGCGGCGGTGGCGAAGCCGGGCCAACAACGCGGACGCCAGAGGTCGCTCTTTCACGTCTGGTGGAAGCCGGCATTACTACCGCGATTGGGCTGCTAGGCACCGACGCGGTAACCCGGCACCCGGAAAGCCTGCTGGCCAAGACCCGGGCCTTGAACGAAGAAGGGATCACCGCCTATATGCTGACCGGTGCCTATCGGCTGCCTTCACCCACTATTACCGGCAGCGTTGAACGTGACGTTGCCTTGATCGACCGGGTGATCGGAGTGAAATGTGCCGTATCAGATCACCGTTCATCGGCCCCCGATGAACATACTCTGGCCAATATGGCGGCGCAGGCCCGCGTGGGTGGGCTACTGGGCGGCAAAGCGGGCATCAGCGTGTTCCATATGGGCAGCAGTAATAAGCTGCTGGAACCGCTGTACCGGATCCTGGAAAACGGCGACGTGCCGATTGGCAAACTGTTGCCCACTCACGTTAACCGCAGCGAAGCGTTATTTGAGGCGGCATTGGCTTTTGCGCGTCAGGGCGGCCATATCGATATCACCAGCGGCATTACGCAACCTATTGCCCCCGCTCAGGCCATCGATATGGCCCGCAAGGCAGGGGTACCAATGTCGCAGTTGACGGTCAGTTCAGACGGTAACGGTAGCCAGCCAGTGTTTGATGCTAAAGGTAATCTGAGCGGCATTGGCGTCGCCGGATTTGCCAGCCTGTTGGCAACCCTGGTAGCGCTGGTACAGCATTATGACTATTCGCTGGCGGCGGCATTGGAGCCATTTACCTGCAGCGTGGCGGCTTTCCTCGGCCTGTCGGATAAAGGGGAAATTGCCGTTGGCAGAGATGCCGATTTTATCGTGTTGACCCCTGAATTGACCCTCGAACGCGTTTATGCCGGTGGGCGTTGTATGGTGGTTGGCGGCAAAGCCTGTGTGAAGGGGACCTTCGAATAGCTTTCCTGGTTGGGAGATAGCGGATCGTTGTGCAGATAGGATGGTGGTTATTTTACCTGTCTAGGTAGAATAACCACACTGATGATGCGGTAACGGGATCCGCCATGCATATTGTGCAAAATATAGAAACCAAATGGCTATATGACTTTCTGACACTAGAGGAGTGCCGCAACTTTTCGCAGGCGGCGGTGCGGCGTAACGTGTCGCAACCGGCCTTTAGCCGTCGCATCATTGCGTTGGAACAGGCTGCGGGCGTCAAGCTGTTCAACCGGGCTGTCTCTCCGTTGCAACTGACTGAGCAGGGCAAGGTGTTCCACTCGCAGGTCAGGAATCTGTTGCAGCAGCTGGAAAGTAATCTGACCGAACTGCGCGGCGGCAGCGATTTTATCCAGCATAAAATCAAGATAGCGGCCGCACATTCGTTGTCTCTGGGGTTGCTGCCTGCGCTGGTGCGCCAGATGCCGGATCATTTTACCTATGCGGTTGAGGCGATTGATGTCGATAGCGCAGTTCACAAATTGCGCGAAGGGCAGAGTGATTTTATCCTGTCCTACCATGATGAAAACCTGCTGCAATTGCCTTTTGCCCATATCCGGCTGTTCGAGTCCTCGTTGTTTCCTGTGTGTGCCTGTGATGCACAAGGGCAGGCGCGTTATTCCCTGCAACAGTCCGATTTCCCGCTGCTTAATTACAGCCAGGCATCCTATATGGGGCGACTGGTCAATCGGGCGTTGGCCAAATCGACCAGCCTGAGCTTCTCCACGGTGTTTGTTTCTTCGATGAGTGAGCTGTTAAAGCAGGTTGCGCTGGATGGCTCCGGCGTGGCCTGGCTGCCGGCCTATGCAATCACTCAGGAGTTGGAACAAGGGCGGTTGATCTGCCTGGATGATAACGAGTTGGTGATCCCGATTTATGCTTATGCCTACCGGATGGACACCCGCATGAGCCAGACCGCCGAACGCTTCTGGCGTGATTTGCGCCAGGTCTTCGAATGCGAAACTGCATCAGCCAACGGTTGACGTGGCCAGGCAAACAGCTGGCGGGGTGAGCTCCCCTTGCTTGCCTTCATACCAGCGGATGGCTGCCCTGACCAGTGCGGCGGTGGAGTCGATAAAATGGCAGTCAAACCGTGCGGTCTGGTTGCCAATCACCAGGGGAATTTCGGTACAACCCATAATCAAGGTATCGGCCCCGGCTGCGATCAGGTGCGCAATCTGTGGGAACAACAGCGTCTGTGCCCTTGCTTCATCCCCGCCTTTTAACGCATAAATCGCCTGCATCACGGCTTGTTGCCGTGCTCCCGATGGGGCCAGTAAGGTCAAGCCCCGTTGCTCAATCTTTTGCTGATAGAGGCCAGTGGCCAGCGTGGCATCCGTTGCCAACAGCCCTACCGCTCTGCTGGTGAGTGGCAATTCACTCATTGTGGCATCCAGGATGCTGATCATCTCGGCGCTGGCGGCGGCATGCAGACGCTCATACCAGAAATGTGCAGTATTGCAGGGGATAACGATGCATTCGGCTCCGGCGTGTTCCAGCAGATGCAGGTAGCGCTCCAGATAGTCATAAGGGGAAGGGCCTCCAGCCAACAGACAGGCACTGCGATCGGGAATATCCGGGATCGAGCAGGCAATCACCGGGATGTGTTGCTGATCTCGATGGGCATGGCGGAAATGGACAAATTTGCTGAGCATATCGGCGGTGGCGGCCGGGCCCATGCCGCCTAATATGCCAATGGTGTGTTCCATCGTATTTTGCTCTCTTCAATTCGGGCTACGGGTTCCATACCTCCAAGCTATCAATCTGAAGTTAAAAGAAAAATGCCGATTTCTTAGCGTCAATGCGTAAAATGCATAGCCGGCCACGGGTGGGCAGGGCGTTTATTTTTGCCGGTTTAAAGCGTACTGTGTGCGGCAAAGAAAAACCGATAGATCCGTGAGTGCCAACCAACTAGGCAAATCTGCTAGCAATTGGTCTCTGGTATGGCTCCACTCTTGCAGGCAGACGACTTATGGATGGGCTGGTGTTAGGTCCCGAATTGCTCGGGATACTGTTTTTGGTAGCAATGTTCGCCGGGTTTATCGATTCGATCGCGGGTGGTGGTGGGTTGCTGACCGTACCGGCTCTGCTGGCCGTGGGGGTTCCCCCCACGCAGGCGCTGGCGACCAATAAATTGCAGTCGGTTGGCGGATCGTTTTCCGCCAGCCTGTATTTTGTCCGCCGTCGGGCCGTCGATCTCAATACCCAGAAGCTGACCATCTTCCTGACGCTGGTGGGCTCGGTGATCGGGGCGATCCTGGTACAGCATATGCGGGCCGATATCCTGCGCCAAATGCTGCCTCTGTTGGTGATTGGCATCGGTGTCTATTTCCTGCTGACGCCACGGCTGGGGGAAAGCGATCGCCAACGCCGGTTGTCGGCTTTACCCTTTGGCCTGGTTGCCGGGGGTTGCGTCGGGTTCTACGACGGTTTCTTCGGCCCGGGTGCCGGTTCGTTTTATGCCCTGGCCTATGTGACGCTGTGTGGTTTTAACCTGGCGAAGGCGACCGCCCATGCCAAGGTGCTGAACTTTACCTCCAATCTGGGCAGCCTGGTGCTGTTTATCATCGGTGGTAAAGTGATTTGGAGCCTTGGGTTGGTAATGTTGGTGGGGCAGGTGTTCGGTGCCCGCCTTGGGGCGCACATGGTGCTGACCAAGGGCCAGAAGCTGATCCGGCCGATGATCGTGGTGGTTTCCTTGATCATGAGCTGCAAACTGCTGTACGACAATCATGGCGCGGAAATCCAGCAGTGGTTGGCGTTGCATTTTTAACATCTCAAAAGCGCGGCAAGCTCAACGATATCGGGTATAATTGCCACCTTAATTTTGTGGTTATTCGAGTTTTTTATGTCAGACACACACCAGTATCCGCAACTGATTGAAATTTTTAATCAGTGCTTTAGCGATGAATTCAATACCCGCCTGGTCAAAGGCGACGATGAACCCATCTATCTGCCCGCCGATGATGAGTTGCCCTATCACCGCATCGTCTTTGCACACGGCTACTATGCCAGCGGCATGCATGAAATTTCCCACTGGTGCATCGCCGGTGCCGAACGCCGCAAGCTGGTGGACTTCGGTTACTGGTATTGCCCGGACGGGCGCGATGCTCAGACGCAAAGTGAATTTGAAGTGGTCGAGATCAATCCGCAGGCGCTGGAGTGGATGTTCTGCGTCGCGGCCGGTTTCCCGTTCAACGTCAGCTGCGACAATCTCAGCGGGGACTGCGAGCCGGATCGCATCGGTTTCCAGCGTAAGGTTCGCACCCGGGTGCTGGAATTGCTGGAGCGGGGAATACCCACACGACCTGCGCGCTTTATTCAGGCGCTGCAATCGTTTTACAATACGCCTCCGCTGGCGGCCGAGCATTTTCCCTACCCGGAAGATCTCTGAGGCCAGAACCTGTATTTTAACGAGGAAATTTGATGATCGCAGAATTTGAAGCGCGCATTCTGGCGCTGATTGATGACATGGTAGAGCACGCCAGCGATGATGAACTGTTTGCCGGTGGCTACCTGCGCGGTCATCTGACCCTGGCGGTGGCAGAAATGGAAGAACACGACGAACACAGTGCCGAGCAACTCAAGGTCCGGGTTGAGAGCAGCCTGGACAAGGCCATCAAGGCAGGGGAACTTTCCCCTCCGGATCAGGTGCTGGTGCTGGGCATGTGGGAAAAACTGTATCAGACCGCGTTGCCCACCGAATAAACCTGGCCCTCACCCTAACCCTCTCCCATAGGGAGAGGGAATCGATCGAGCTCGCTGATATTCCGGCACTTTCCGAAGCCGCACAGACTTACCCACAACGCCGATCAGCTGATATTCCCCTCACTTTCCGAAGCCGCACAGACTCACTCACGACACCGATCAGCTCCCTCTCCCACAGGGCGAGGGGAGCGATCGAGCTTGCTGATATTCCCCTCACTTTCCGAAGCCGCACAGACTTACCCACGACACCGATCAGCTCCCTCGCCCTGTGGGAGAGGGTTGGGGTGAGGGGATGGGGCGCCTCCTTTCAGCAGCTTTCTGACCCACATGCGGTTGGGGTTCAACGCTGCCAGCATCTTGCTATCCCCAGGTAAGGGTTCGCCAAATAGCTGCGCAGCCAGAATTTCTGCGGCCAGCGGTGCCGAGCATAAGCCGCGTGAGCCTAGTGCCCCTATCATAAACAATCCTGGGTACATCGGTGCGGGGGCAATCTCTTCACCGCGCTGGCGTTGCCGCTGTAGGTCGCCGTACAGGGCCAGGGTGGCTTGATAGTCCGGTACTGCGCCAACCATTGGCATATGGTCCCGCGCAGCGCTACGCACGCCACAGCGAGCCTGTTGCCCACTGACATCCACCTGTTGCGGCCAGCTCTGTTCTGGTAAACAACGCAGTAAACGCTCGCGGTTCTCCTCCTGCTCTGCCTGGCTGTATTGCGTGCCTGATTCGCCGCGCTGGTAGCTGGCACCAATGCAGTGCTGTTGGTTGTTGGGATTCACTGGCGTCAGATAGCCGTCGTAACACAGCACCTGCTTTAGCTCACTTAACGTTGGTGTAGTGGGAATATGGGAAACCTGGCCACGCACCGCATACGCAGGCAATGCTGCGCCAGGTGCCAAAGCAGAAAGCTGGTGCCCGTTAGCCAGGATCACAGTCGCGTGTTGGCGGATTTCAGCTTCGGCAAAATGCAGCTGCCAGTTTTCGGCGTTGTGGCTCAGATCCGAGAGCGTATGGTTATAGTGACAAACCAGCCCGTATCGCTCGGCCAGGGCAATGGCGGAGCGCGTCAGGTCTGCGGGGCACAGCCAACCGCCGAGTGAATAGTGAATGCCACCAAACCCCGTATCGATCCCACACATGGCAGTCAGTGTTGCGCGATCGGCCGGTTGTGCCAGGATATCCGGCCAGGCAACGGCCAGGATTTTGGCGATCTTGCCGGCGCTTTTCTCGTCATAGGCCAATTGGCTGACGCCGCACCATTGGTGATCGAATTCGACCTGTTGTTGCAACAGAGCATCGTATTGGCGGCGGGCAAAGGGGAAGGCGGCGCTAAAGAAGTTTTCCAGCGCGTCGCCCCGACCATTCAGCAAGGGATACAGTGCTCCCTGGCGATTGCCCGATGCACCCTCGGCTGGTTGTGCATCAGCGCAATACAGCGTGACCTTGGCCCCACGGCGTAATAAGGCCAACGCGGTGAGCGCGCTGGCAACGCCACCGCCAATGATGGCGATATCGTCAGTATTTTTTGCTGCGGGGCGCAGGAACCACGGGGCTGGATTGACGCTTGCCGGGGTGTCGGCGGGGAGCTGGCCGGTGAGCATCTCACGTTTCTGGCCAAAGCCTTTGCATCTGGTGACCTCAAACCCGGCCTGCTGTAACCCTCGGCGGACAAAGCCTGCGGCAGTGAAGGTGGCAAAAGTGCCGCCTGGGCGGGCAAATCGCGCCATAGTGGCAAATAGCGGCTCACTCCACATATCGGGGTTTTTGGACGGTGCAAAACCATCCAGGAACCAGGCGTCAATTTGGTCGTTCATGCTGGCATCAAACTGTGGCAGCAGGGTATTAACGTCACCGAACCATAAATCGAGCGTGATCTGCCCTTCGGCAAGCAGCAGGCGATGGCATCCCGGCAGCGGCAAAGGCCATTGGGTGCGCAACTCCTCGGCAAAGGGAGCCAGTTCTGGCCATTGGGCATGGGCCGCCGTCAGATCGGCCAACTGCAACGGGTATTTCTCAAAGCTGATAAAATGCAGGCGCTGCACACTTGCCGCCGGTGTCGCCTGCCGAAAGCGGGCAAAGGCCTGCCACAAGGTCAAAAAATTCAGCCCGGTGCCGAAGCCGGTTTCTGCCACAATAAACAGGGGACGTGGGTGATCGCTGAAACGTTGCGGTAACCGGTTGGCCCCCAAAAAGACATAACGGGTTTCCTCCAGCCCATCCTGGTTGGAAAAATAGACGTCATCAAACTGTTTCGAAACAGGTGTACCCTGTTCATTCCAGCTTAGCGCTGCGGTTTGGATGGGGGCGTTGCTCACGGTCGGTTGCTCGTAATTCAAGGGGTAGGGCGATTTTAACGGCGGTAGCCCCGAGGTGCAAACTGGATAAAGATAATGCAAAATTGTTCTGATCGGACTTGTTCGGCGTACATCTGTACGCTAAAGTGCGATGCAAAATCCCGAATGTAAAATTGTGGAAGAGGTACCGAATGAAACGTGCAGTGATTACTGGCCTGGGAATTGTCTCCAGCATTGGTAACAACCAGCAGGAGGTCCTGGCAAGTCTGCAGGAAGGCCGCTCTGGGATCACCTTCTCTCAGGAGCTGAAAGATTCCGGCATGCGTAGTCACGTATGGGGCGATGTTAAACTGGACACGACCGGTCTGATCGACCGTAAAGTGATGCGCTTTATGAGCGACGCGTCGGTTTATGCCTATCTTTCCATGGAGCAAGCGATTCAGGATTCCGGCCTGGCAGCCGATCAGGTTTCCAACGATCGCACCGGTCTGGTGGTCGGTTCCGGTGGTGGTTCACCGCGTAACCAGGTTGCCGGCTCTGACGGTATGCGTGCCAAAGGCCTGCGCGGCGTTGGCCCTTACATGGTGACCAAGGCGATGGCTTCCGGCGTGTCTGCCTGCCTGGCAACGCCATTCAAAATTCGCGGTGTGAACTACTCCATCAGTTCTGCCTGCGCAACGTCTGCACACTGTATCGGCCACGCGGTCGAGCTGATCCAACTGGGCAAGCAGGACGTGGTATTTGCTGGCGGCGGCGAAGAGCTGTGCTGGGAAATGGCCTGCGAGTTCGATGCCATGGGCGCACTGTCTACCAGCTACAACGACACGCCAGAAAAAGCCTCCCGTACCTATGACGCAGCGCGTGACGGTTTCGTTATCGCAGGCGGCGGTGGCATGGTCGTGGTTGAAGAACTGGAGCACGCTCTGGCTCGTGGCGCACATATCTATGCGGAAATCATCGGCTACGGTGCTACTTCCGACGGTGCCGATATGGTGGCTCCATCAGGTGAAGGCGCGGTGCGCTGCATGAAGATGGCGATGCAGGGCGTAGACACCCCAATCGACTACATGAACGTACACGGCACTTCTACGCCAGTGGGCGACGTGAAAGAACTGGGTGCTATTCGTGAAGTATTTGGCGATAACACCCCGGCGATCTCTTCTACCAAAGCCATGACCGGCCACTCACTGGGTGCTGCGGGCGTGCAGGAAGCGATTTATAGCCTGCTGATGGTCGAGCACGGTTTCATCGCGCCAAGCATCAACATCGAGAACCTCGATGAGAAGGCGGCAGGCATGAATATCGTCACCGAACCAACCAAACGTGAGCTGACCACGGTCATGTCCAACAGCTTCGGTTTCGGCGGCACCAACGCCACGCTGGTAATGCGTAAGCTGCAAAAGTAAGCGTTAGAGCGTGATAGTATTATCAATCGGGCACCGTAATCGGTGCCCGATTTTTTTGTTTTTCGCTGAGGCTAATTGACTAAAATCAAAGAATTTTCCGTTTACAGGAAGGTTCTTGGGCCGCTTTGTCAGCGGATGTAAATTCCGTTCCTGTCACGGTTTTCTGCCGATATACTCGACGCAGTTTCTCACTGTGGAATTGTTGCATGTCGGCTTTGGCGTCCATCTCAATATCTATGCATCGTCTGCGCTTCGCCAAGAAGCGGGCCGGCGTATGGCTATTGGCCGTCTGCTGGTTACTGCTCAACAGTCAATTGGCGATCGCCAACCATAACTGCAATCTGCAACTCACCAGCGCCGCGCCTGCCACGCAACATACGATGCATATGCAGGCCGCCGATCTGCAGGCCGATAAGATGATGCAGGCCGAAGGGCCACTGTGTGAAAAGCACTGCGTGCCAGATTCGGCACAGCAAGATCACGGGAACTTGGCCTTGGCGGCGGTATTACCCGCCAGCAGTGAGCTGTTGGTTGCCGATCCGCAGCCCCAGGCTCAGCTCTCACGCCTCGATTGGCAAACCCCTCCGATAGCAGGCCCACCGGCAGAGATCGTCTTCTGCCGCTTCCGTGAATAGCCAAACCCATCGCTTTGCCGTCCAGCACGGCGACTTGAATTGTTGTTTGTCTAATTTATGGAGCTATCGTTATGCGTAACCTGATTACTGCTATTTTCATTTCCCTGTTGTTCTCTTCTTTCGTCTCCGCCGAGGAGATGCAGCATCACCAACATGCCACCCAAGACGCGGCTGTCTATCACTCCAAGGGAACCGTTAAGGCCTGGGGTGAACAGAAAGTGTCGCTCGCCCATCCCGCTATTCCGGCTTTGAACTGGCCGCCAATGACCATGAATTTCCTGCAACCCCAACCGCCACTGCCGGCCTTGGCTGCCGGAACTGCGGTGGAGTTCAGCTTCCGTCAGGTTGACGGTGGTTATCAACTGACCGCCATCCGCGCCAGCCAAGACTAACGGGGGCACCATGTCCAGATTACTTTCTCACCCATTGCGGGTGAGCTGGCTGCTGCTCGCCTGTTGGACGGCGAGTGCGCAGGCGGCGGACCTGACGCTGGAACAGTCGTTGCTAGCGGCAGAACGCTATTCAGCCGAGCTTTCGGCCAATCAGCACCAGGTCAATGCGTTGCAAAATATGGCGGATTCGGCGATGGAATTGCCCGATCCCAAGCTGAAATTCGGTATCGAAAACGTGCCGGTACAAGGCGGTAACGCCCGGCGTCTGACCCGTGAAGGGATGACCATGGAGCGGGTTGGCATCATGCAGGATTACGTCAGCAGCACCAAGCGGCAACGCAAGGCCGACACTCTGCGTGCCGAAGCCAATAAAACCGAAGCCAGCAGTGCGACTATCCGCGCCCGTTTGCAGCAGCAGACGGCACAGGCCTGGTTGGAACTGGCGTTGAGCCAGCAGACGCTGAAAGACGCCACGGCGTTACTGAAAGAAAGTGAGCGGCAAATTGCTGCCCAACATGCCGGGGTTGCCAGCGGCAGTTTGCCTGCCGCTAACGTCATTGATGCACGTTTAACGCTGTTGGCGATGCAGGATCGGCTCAGCGAGGCGCAGCGAGACGTCACCATCGCTCAGGCACGTTTGACCCAGTTGACCGGGCAGCAGGTTGCAGGGATCGGTGGCCCGTTGCCGCGTTTCGAACGCCTGCCTGCCGAGAGCGATCTGCTGCGGCAAGCGATCAAACAGCATCCGGAGGTGGTGCAGGCCAGCCGTGAGGCCGATGTGGCCAAGGCGAGATCGGCGCAGTCAGAGGTGGCAGCCATTCCAGACGTGGGCATAGAGGTGTCGTATGGCAAACGGGCCGATGGCTATGAGGATATGGCGGGCGTGATGTTTACCGTCGATTTGCCCCTGTTCCGCTCTCAGCGCCAGGACAAGGACTATGCCGCCGACGTTTCCCGTTCGATGGAAGCCAACGATCAACTGACGTTATTGATCCGCGATCATCAGGCCCAACTGGATACCCTGCTGGCGCAATATCAGGCTGCGCAGGCGCAATGGCAGCGTCAGGAGCAACAAGCGATCCCTTTGCAACAGCAGCGTGTGGCCTTGCAACTGGCGCAATACCGCAGTGGCAAAAGCGATCTCTCCTCAGTATTGGAGGCGCGTCGGGCCTTGCTCGATAGCCGTCTTAGTGCCGGTAAGGCCGCGCGTGAACTGGCGCAGCTGTGGGCCGCCATCCGTTATCTCACCGTGCAGGAGGCACTGTAAT
Source organism: Serratia sp. (in: enterobacteria) (assembly GCF_051654945.1). Classification (GTDB taxonomy): domain Bacteria; phylum Pseudomonadota; class Gammaproteobacteria; order Enterobacterales; family Enterobacteriaceae; genus Chania. The sequence goes on along the minus strand of NZ_JBOFZA010000118.1, from coordinate 180,067 downwards.
GAAAATGCGTTTTAGCCTGACGCTGTTAGCCGCCTTATTGGGCGGTGCCATGGGCGGTTACTGGTTTGCCGGGGAAAAGGCCGCACCCCAGCCTGCCAGCGGCGGCGCTGAACGGCAGGTACTGTATTGGTACGATCCGATGGTGCCCGGCCAGCGGTTTGATAAGCCGGGGAAATCGCCGTTTATGGATATGGAACTGGTGCCACGCTATGCCGATGAGCAGCAGGAGGATGGTGGGGTTACCATCAGCGCCCGTCAGCAGCAGAATCTGGGGGTTCGTACAGCGGCAGCACAACTGCGTGAACTGAATTTGCAGTTGGATGCCTATGGCAGCGTCGCTACCGATGAACGTAGTGTGCAGGTGATTGCCGCGCGGGCCAATGGGCTGGTGGAGAAACTCTATGTGCGAGCCAGCCAGCAGCAGGTAAAGAAAGGCGAGGCACTGGCTCAGCTGTGGATCCCGGACTGGAGCGCCGCGCAGCAGGAATATCTGGCGATCCGCAAGCTGGGAGATAGCGCACTGACTTCGGCAGCCCGCCAGCGTCTGGCGTTGCAGTTTATGCCGGAAGCGATCATTCGGCAGGTTGAACGCAGCGGCCAACCACAGACCCGCATTACCGTTAGCGCACCGGAGAGCGGTTTTATCAACAAGCTGGATGCGCGGGAGGGGATGCAGGTCACCGCAACCCAGGGCCTGTTTGAATTGGCCAGCCTTGACCCGGTGTGGATGGTCATTGACTACCCGCAAGCGCAGGCCGGGCTGTTGCAGGTTGGCGATGCCGTGGCCGCTAGCTCCGCCAGTTGGCCAGGAGAACGCTTTACCGGCGAGGTCAGCGAACTGTTACCTAACGTCGATCCGCTGACCCGCACCTTTAAAGCGCGTATCGTGCTGAAAAATCCCCAACAACGCCTGAAGCCTGGCATGTATTTGCAGGTACAACTGGCGCAAAACGTCGGGGCCAAGCCGGTGCTGGCTATCCCGCAGGAAGCCTTGATCGGCAACGGCGATCGTAACCGGGTGCTGGTGGCGGAAGGCAACGGTCATTTTACCCCGGTTGAGGTGGTCGCCGGGCTGGCACAGGACGGCTGGGTAGAAATCAAACAGGGCTTGCAAACCGGGCAACAGGTGGTGACTTCAGGCCAATTCCTGATTGATTCCGAAGCCAGCATGCGCAGCGCCTTGCCACAGATGGCCGCGCAGGAGGGAGTCAAGCAATACCAGACGGTGGGCGTGGTCGAGGCGGTGGATGGCGCTACCGTCACGCTGTCGCACGAGCCGGTCGCAGAGTTGCAATGGCCCGCGATGACCATGGACTTTACTCTGCCAGCGGGTGGGCTGCCTGCCGGGATTAATATCGGCAGCAAGGTGATGTTCCACTTTAGCGTGGATGAAAACGGCTCGCACATCAGCCAGATCATGCCGCAAGGGGGCCAGCAATGATCGCCTCCGTGATCCGCTGGTCGATACGCAACCGGCTGTTGGTATTACTGGCTTCGGTATTGCTGGCCGGGTGGGGCGTCTGGGCATTGCAGAAGGCGCCGCTGGATGCGCTGCCCGATCTCTCCGACGTTCAGGTGATCGTCCGGGCGACCTATCCGGGCAAAGCGCCACAGGTGATCGAAGATCAGGTCACTTACCCGCTGACCACCACCATGCTGACGGTACCAGGGGCCAGCACGGTGCGGGGCTTCTCGATGTTCGGCGATGCCTACGTCTACATTCTGTTTGAAGACGGTACCGATCCTTACTGGGCGCGCTCGCGGGTGCTGGAGTCACTCAGCCAGGTGCAGTCCTCGTTGCCGCCGCAGGTGAAGGTGGCGCTGGGGCCGGACGCGACCGGCGTCGGCTGGGTGTATGAGTACGCATTGGTGGATCGCACCGGCAAGCACAGCCTGGCGGATCTGCGTGCCTTGCAGGACTGGACGCTGAAGTTTGAGTTGAAAACCGTCCCCAACGTGGCGGAAGTGGCCAGCGTTGGCGGCATGGTGCGGCAATATCAGGTGATATTAAACCCGCAAAGTATGCGGGCGCTGAATATTACCCATCAGCAGGTGGTGAGTGCCATTCAGGATGCCAACCAGGAAGGCGGCGGTGCGCTGCTGGAAATGGGGGAGGCGGAGTATATGGTGCGTACCTCCGGCTACCTGAAAAAGCTCGCCGACTTTAATAACGTGGTGATCACCGCGCGTGACGGGGTACCGATCCTGTTGTCACAGGTGGCGGAACTGCGTGAAGGGCCGGAAATTCGCCGCGGTGTGGCGGAACTCAACGGTGAAGGCGAAGTGGCGGGGGGCATTGTGGTGATGCGCTACGGCAAGAATGCCTTGGAAACCATCAATGCGTTGAAGGCCAAACTGCAACAGCTCCAGCACACCCTGCCGCCGGGCGTGGAGATCGTGCCGGTTTACGATCGATCGCAACTGATCGAGCACGCGATTGATACGCTGTCATTCAAGTTGCTGGAAGAGTTCCTGGTGGTCGCGGTGGTGTGTGCCTTGTTCCTGTCCCACTTCCGTTCGGCGCTGGTGGCGATGGTGACTCTGCCGCTGGGGATCCTCGGAGCCTTTGTGGTGATGCACTATCAGGGCGTTAACGCCAACATCATGTCACTGGGGGGCATAGCCATTGCCATCGGCGCGATGGTGGATGCAGCGATCGTGATGATCGAAAACATGCACAAGGTATTGGAGCAGTGGCGGCAACGCCATCCCGGCCAACAGCCGACCTCGAAAGATTACTGGCATATTTCAGAGCAGGCGGCGGTTGAGGTTGGGCCGGCGCTGTTCTGTAGCCTATTAATCATTACCTTGTCGTTTATCCCGGTGTTTTCGCTACAGGCACAGGAAGGGCGGATGTTTGCGCCGCTGGCGTTTACCAAAACCTATGCCATGGCGGTCTCCGCCGGGCTGGGCATCACGCTGGTGCCGGTGTTGATGGGCTACTTTATCCGTGGCCGTATTCCGGACGAACATGCCAACCCGATCAACCGCTGGCTGATCCGCATGTATCAGCCGTTGCTGGCAGCGGTGCTGGCACGCCCGAAAACAACCCTGGGGATTTCTGCCTTGCTGTTGGTGCTGACTTTGTTCCCACTCAGCCGTTTGGGCAGTGAGTTTATGCCACCGTTGGACGAAGGAGATCTGCTGTATATGCCTTCGACTTTACCGGGGATTTCGGCCCGCGAAGCGGCACGGCTGCTGCAGCTGACCGATCGGTTGATCAAAACCGTGCCGGAAGTGGACACGGTGTTTGGTAAGGCTGGACGGGCGGAAACGGCGACCGATCCGGCACCGTTGACCATGCTGGAAACCACCATTCGCTTTAAACCGCGCGACCAGTGGCGGCCAGGCATGACGATGGACAAGCTGGTGGCGGAACTGGACAGCGTGGTCAAAGTGCCAGGCATTGCCAACGTCTGGGTGCCACCGATCCGCAACCGTCTGGATATGCTGGCGACCGGCATCAAAAGCCCGGTGGGCATCAAGGTCAACGGCAGCAATATTGCCGATATCGAGCAGGCGGCCAGCCAGATCGAGCAGGTAGTGAAGCGGGTTCCGGGTGTAACTTCCGCGCTGGCGGAACGTCTTGCTGGTGGGCGCTATGTGGATATCGATATCGATCGCCAACGTGCGGCGCGTTATGGCGTATCGGTGAAAGAGTTGCAATCAGTGGTCGCCACGCTGGTGGGCGGGGAAAACGTTGCCGAAACCATTGAGGGGCGGGCGCGTTACCCGATCAATGTTCGTTACCCAAGGGAGATCCGCGATTCGCTGCAAAAGCTGCGTGAACTGCCGGTGGTGACGGCGGCAGGGGGGCAGGTGCCGTTAGCAGAGCTGGCGGATATTCGCATCAGCGAAGGGCCACCGATGTTGAAAAGCGAGAATGCGCGGCTTTCCGATTGGATCTATGTCGATCTGCGCGGGCGCGACTTGAAATCGGCGGTGGAGGAGATGCAACAGGTAGTGGCACAGCAGGTGAAGTTGCCTGCCGGCGTTTCGCTCAGTTGGTCCGGGCAGTTTGAGTATCTGGAACGCGCCAGCGCCCAGTTGAAGATTGTGCTGCCGGTGACGTTGGCAATCATCTTCGTGCTGTTGTTCGTCACTTTCAACAGCGTGAGTGACGCGTTGCTGATCATGGCGACGCTGCCGTTTGCGTTGATAGGCGGGGTCTGGCTGCTGTATCTGCTCGATTACAATCTGTCGGTGGCAGGGGCGGTGGGCTTTATTGCCCTTGCCGGGGTGGCGGCCGAGTTTGGCGTCATTATGGTGCTGTATCTGAATCAGGCGCTGGCGAAATACCGTCAACCGGGCCAACCGTTGAGCCACCAGCAACTGATGGCGGCGATAAGCGAAGGCGCGGTATTGCGTGTCAGGCCTAAGGTGATGACGGTCGCGACCATTATGGCCGGTTTACTGCCGATCATGTGGGGCGGTGGTGCCGGTTCGGAGGTGATGCAGCGGATTGCCGCACCGATGATTGGCGGTATGGTCAGTGCGCCATTGCTGTCGATGTTAGTGATCCCGGCGGTCTATTCGCTGTTGCACCGTAAGGATGAAAAGCAAGGTGTGGCGGCGGAATAACACTCTTCAATACGATTGCTATCTTGCTTGACTTAGAGCGCGCTCTAACCTGTAGCCTACCTCTGAGATAGAGGTGTGCAGATATTTTCTTGGCTGCACACTTCATATAACAATGAGGAAGGAGAAGAGCAATGATAATGAAAAATACTCTATTTTATAAAGGATTAATATTTTCTGGATTGATTTTTGCGGCATTCGCATGGTCAACCGAACCTGAGAGCAGGCGTTCCTTAGGTGAAGAAACCCTGGCAAAAATAACGGGGGAGGAAGGCAAGAGGGTTGTTGAGTCGCTCAGAGATATTTCGCCAGAACTGGGTGACTGGATTATTGATTTCAGTTATGGAGATGTATTCTCAAGATCTGGCGTTTCCCTTTGTACCAGAGAACTAGCCACTATTTCGGCTCTGACGGCGCTGGGTAATGCACAACCGCAACTTAAGGTTCATATTGAGGGAGCGCTGAACGTGGGCTGCAAGCCGGATGAGATTGTTGAAATTATCAATCAAATGGCCGTTTATGCTGGCTTTCCGAGTGCCTTGAATGGGATCGGTGCTGCCAGAGAGGTGTTTGATAAACGAGGCGTCAAACCCCGGCTATGAGTTGACCTGGCAATCAACGCCTACGTTAGGTACGGGCTATCGAAATGAAAGGCTAACAGGGACAGTCGCCTTGCTTAGGAGTACCTTATGAAATCCCATCTGAGTATTAATGAAGTCACTAAACGTACTGGTCTGACGGTTCACACTTTGCGCTATTACGAACGTATCGGTTTGATCGCTCCCGTGGGGAGGGCTGCCGGTGGCCAGAGACGCTATGCGAAATCGGATATGGCCTGGATCGAATTTCTGATACGGTTGCGAACGACGCGTATGCCAATTGTCAGGATGAAGAGTTTTGCAAAATTACGCAGCGCTGGAAGCTCAACACTGGCGGAGCGCAGCCAGATTCTGGAGGAACATCTGGCAGATGTTATGGACGAAATTGAAAGCCTGCGCCAATCTGCGCAGGCTTTACATATCAAGATCGAGTATTACCGTCAGGCTGAGCAGGATTTGGCGTCAGATTAAATCTGACGTTGCGGCCCTACTTGACCAAAAACGCCTTAAACTGTGGCGTCATCACCGCGCTGAAGCCATCATCGGTTTTAGTGATCAGATACACCGCCAATCCTTTCTCTTCGGCGAGCTTGAGCGCTTTTTCCGTACCCAGCACCATCAACCCGGTATCCCAGCCATCGGCTTCCAGCGCCGTAGGGGCGATCACCGTGGCGGACACCAGCTTATGGGTAATCGGCCGTCCGGTAACGGGATCGATCACATGGGAATAGCGCTGGCCGTCCTGCTCGAAGTAGTTACGGTAACTCCCCGCCGTGCTGATGCCGTAGCCTTGTAAATCCACCAACGCCTGTACTGCGTTTTCCCGATCGGTTGGCTTTTGGATAGCGACCCGCCAAGGCTGGTTTTGGCCATTCACGCCGCGTGATGAAACGGCCCCGCCCACCGAAACCAGATAGTTGGTGATGCCTTTACGCGCCATTAACTGCACCAACTGATCCACTCCGTAGCCTTCGCCCAAGGTAGAGAGATCGACATACATACCCGGCAGATCTTTTTGCAGCCATTCACCCCGATTGTCACTGAGCAACTTCAGATGCTGCAAACCAATATGCTTGCGTGCCTCGTCGATCTGTTGTTGGCTGGGAACCTTAACGACTCGCTTATCCGGGCCGAAACCCCACAGGTTAACCAAAGGGCCGACGGTAATATCCATCGCGCCCCCGGTATCGCGGCCAATGCGCTGAGCCGTGAGAATGATATCGGCCATTCCACGGGGAATAGGCTGCGGCTCGGCGCTGGTGTTCTGGTTAAAGCGGGATAACACCGAATCTGGGCGGTAGGTTGAAATGTCGTCGTTGGCCTGTTCCAGCAGCGCATCGATCTCCTGCTGTAATTGTTGCTTGCTCTCGGTGATAGTGCCGCTGACCTTCACGCTGTAGAACGTCCCCATGGTTTTGCCTTCGATGTCGATCTGGGGGCGGGTGTTGGCATCGTTACAGGCGGCTAGCAGCATAATTGCCGCGCTAAACAGCAGCCTTTTGGCAATGAAAGTGGCCATAGAAAATCCTAAAAGCAGGGAAAGAGGACGGGTATAAAGCAAAATCGGCCAAATGGAAAGGGCAACGTGCGTTTTTACTGGCGTAATTCAAGAGGTTCGGCTAACGTCACTTTCCAGTCCTCGCTTGGAAAATAAGAGTAAATACATGAGTTCAAATGCGGTGACCAGTTTGTTGCGGCCATTTCTGCACGATCGTTTTCTGCATGCATTGCTGTTAATGGGGATGCTGCTGTATGCCATTGGGCCACAGCCGCTGAGGGCACTATCCGGTTTTGTCGATTGGCGCACCATCATGACCTTGCTGGGGCTGATGCTGTTGACCAAAGGCGTTGAAGTCAGTGGTTATTTCGATTTCATTGGTCGTCAGATCGTTAACACCCTGCACAGTGAACGTTCGCTGGCGCTGTTTCTGGTGTTTGCCGCTGCGCTGCTGTCGTCGTTTCTCACCAACGATGTGGCGCTGTTTATCGTTATCCCGCTGACCATCACGCTGAAAAAGCTCTCCTCATTGCCGGTAAGTCGCCTGATCATCTTCCAGGCGCTGGCGGTGAATGCCGGGTCGTTGCTGACGCCGATCGGCAATCCACAGAACATTTTACTGTGGAGCAAGTCTTCGCTGACCTTTATGGAGTTTATTGGCCGTATGGCACCGTTTGGTGCCGTGATGATGCTGAGCCTGCTGGTGGTCACCTGGTTCAGTTTCCCGGCACAGAAAATTATCAAGGCTCCAAATACGCAGCCCTATCCTTATCAAATGCGTCTGTTGCTGGGCTGTGTCGTGCTGTACGTGGCTTTTCTGATCTGCCTGGATCTTGATTTTCCGCTGTATGGGATGCTGCTGGTCTTTGCCGGTTTTTTGCTGCTGGCCCGGCAGGTACTGCTGCAGATTGACTGGAGCCTGATCTTTGTTTTTATCGCCATGTTTATCAACATTGGTCTGCTGACCCAATTGCAGTCGTTACAGCCGCTGTTTTACCAGATTGCCTCGTTGGCGGACGGTAGCGTATATGCCTTGGGGATTGCTTTATCTCAAGTGATCAGTAACGTACCGGCGACCATTTTGTTGCTGAACTATGTCCCTTCCAGCGCCTTGGTCGCTTATGCGGTAAACGCCGGAGGGTTTGGTCTGGCGATTGGATCAATGGCGAACCTGATCGCCCTGAGAATGGCAGGGGAACGCCAGATCTGGCTGCGGTTCCATTTCTATTCGCTACCATTCCTGGCCTGGGCTACGCTGGTCGGCTGGTTACTCCTGCGTTAATTCGGCTCAGCCGTTCCAGCGCCAGGGTTATCTCCCCTGGCGTCAGTGCCGAGAAGCCCAATAACCAGCCGTCGCGTCTGGCAGTTGCATTCTGATATTGCAGGGATAGGCCGGGGGTAATGACGCCTGACTGCTGTGCCTGTCGGGTCAGTTCTGCCTCTTGCCCTGGGGGTAGCCAGACGCCGAGCTGTAGCCCGCCGCCTGCGTACTGTGGTGTGGCAAAATGCCCCAGGTGCTGCGCCAGCTGTGTCAGCAGCCAATCGCGACGGCTGCGATAGAGTTGGCGCATGTAGCGGATGTGGGCGGCAAAATGCCCTTGCAGAATAAACTCTGCCGTTACCGCCTGCGCCAACTGAGCGCAATGGCCGTCATACACCGACCGCGCGGTGGTAAACGCCGCGACCAACGCAGGGGGCACGATCAGATAGGCCAAGCGTAGCGAAGGGAACAACGCTTTGGAGAAGGTGCCGACATACAGCACCGTGCCGTGACGATCCAGACCCTGCATGGCAGGCATCGGCTGGCCGTCATAGTGAAACTCGCTGTCGTAGTCATCTTCAATAATCCAGCTGTGCGACCGCCGTGCCTGCTCCAACAGAGCCAACCGCCGTTCAAGGCTGAGCGCTACGCCAGTGGGATACTGATGTGAAGGCGTCAGGTAGATCAGGCGAGGGGGCGGCAATGAGTCGTCTGGCCGCAGCCCGTGCTCATCCACCGTCACTGGCACCAGGTTAGCACCCGCGCTGGTAAAAGCGTTCCTGGCCCCGTTGTAACCCGGCTCCTCAAGCCACACTGCATCCCCATTATCGATCAGCAAGGTCGCGATCAGCTGTAATGCCTGTTGGGAGCTGGTCAGTACGATCACCTGTTCCGCATCGCAGCTCACGCCACGGGTCTGGCCAACGTAACCGGCAATGGCTTCACGCAGTGGCAGGTAGCCTTGCGGATCGCCATAGCGCAGCAGTTTCTCCCCCTGGAGTCGCAATCGTTGGGCGGTGAGCTGCTGCCAGAGCTTCAGCGGGAAGGCGCGCAGATCCGGCGAACCGGCGGCAAACAGGCAGTGGCTGCTGTGGATCGCGGCAGCCCCCGGTTTGCACGATCGCCAAACCGCGCTGGGAAAGCCGTAGCTGCCCGCTGGGTTTGCGTATTGCCGCCGGTTTGGTTATCTGGATGGCAACATAGGTGCCTTGGCCCACTCGGCGTTGCAGATAGCCCTCGGCTTCCAGTTGTGAGTAGGCGGCCTCGGCGGTAACCCGCGAAACACCCAGATCGGCCGCCAGAACCCGTGAGGAAGGCAGCCGTTGGCCCGCGCTTAAGGTGCCGCCATGGATCGCCTTACGTAACGTATTGCACACTCGTTCACGCAGCGTGCCCGTCGCGTTCTCCGCTTGTTGAAACAGCGTCAACAGTACCTGAGACATAATCGGTCTTACCAATCGGGTAAAATGGGTATCAATGATAAGACCAAAATCGGGCACTATTGTCATCACCCTTCATGCACTGGAATTAAACTATGAGCGTATCTTCATTGGTATTGGCCTTTCCCCCGGCAACGGTGGCACAAAGCCAGGATTATCTGGCGGCCAAGCTCAGCTTTTACACCGACTCGGCGGATGTTGCCGAGGATTTACGCAACGGCGTCAGCGAAATTGTGGTGATCGATACTCGCGCAAGTGCAATATACGCCGCCGGACATATTCCTGGCGCGGTGAGTTTCCCCCATCGCTTGATGGATGAAAGCAGTACCTCAACCCTCGATCGTGACAAAGTCTATGTCACCTATTGCGATGGGATTGGCTGTAACGGTTCCACGCAGGGAGCCTACAAGTTGGCCAAGCTCGGTTTTCGGGTCAAAGAACTGATTGGCGGGTTGGATTTCTGGCTACGCGATGGCCATCCGGTGGCCATCGGTGCTGAGCTGGGAACGTTGCAGGGGCGGGATAAAACGCCGGAGTGCGGCTGCTAGAACAGCGCCCACAGTATCAAGGCTACTACGATAACGCCGACAACCAACGCCAAAGGCTTGCTGAATATCGACTGTAAAGGCTGCGGCAGGGCGGCGATGAGCGGGTTAAGCAATGGTTGCGGCTGTTGCACGTCGCTTTGCAACGAGGGAGCGTGGCCAGCCTTCTCCAGACGGCGGGCAAACAGCTGCTGGATCACGTCGTTCAACTGCGCATGGGTCAACGGCGTAGTGAAGCTGCCGTTAAAGCGGTTCTGGCAATAGTCGTTGAGCTGCTGCTGTTCCTGCTGGTCTGCCGGCTGTTTCAATACCGCCAGCAGGTTTTGCAGTGTCGGTGCCGTCTGTGGGCTGAGTGCCAATTTCACCTGCATAAACTGACTGAGCAGTTGGAAGTGGCGTGCCGGCAGCGGATCGTTGATTTTTACCCCGACCAGATCGAACAGTGCCTGCCAGAGCTTGGCCGGTGTCTCGCCGGTCGCTGCGCTGAGCTTGGTTACCTGCAACTGCAAGTGCTGATGCTCCGCAGGCAGCAGCGGACGGTCACTGGTGGCCGTTTGCTGCGGATGAGGGATAGTCAGTGCGCCGGTTTGCAACAGGTTCAAGACTTGCTGCAACTGCTGGTGGCTCAACTGGCTTAACACCGTGTGGCCGAACTGCTGGCGGATAAAATCGCTGACCGCCTGGCGGTTATTGCCCTGTGGCAACAGTTCGGTGAGCTGTTGCAGCAGTTGGCGGCTGGCATGGTTCTGTTGGGCTACGCCAAGGCGGTTTTGCAGCAGCAGCTCTGCCGGCTGGAAATGGCGTGCCAACAGTTCGCTGTGGTTATCCGCACCTAGTTCATGACGCAGCGTGACCCAGATCTCGGCGGATTTGGCCGGGCTGAGTGCCATGATCTTGACGATCAGTTTTTCCAACTGGGTACGTTGGGCCGGGGAGAGCGGTTGATCGTCGGCAGAGGGGGCTTTGCCTGGGGTCGGAGGGTGATCGGCTGCGCCAGGCGCGCCAGGTCCACTTAACGGTTGCATATCACCAGTCCTTCGCAGTGTATAAAGTCGGCATACCCGGCGAAAAGCACAGGCTCAATCGCTTATGATACCTGTAATTTCACGCCATCAATACCGCCCGCCAGACATTTCTTTACAGGCCAATCGTTGCTTATCCCATTTGCGCCGCTAAGATAGGCGCAGATACGGCATTGAGGGCGTGATGATTAATCGACAGCGGATTGCAAAATGGTTTCTATACCTGGCTTGCCTGGTGGTACTGACGTGCCTCACCCAGCGCATGGCGGGTCTGCATACCTTGCAGTTGGCCCTTGGCTTACCTGCTGTCAGCATTAGCCAATCTTCTGCCGGAGTCGATGAAGAAGCGACTACTTCTACCCCCTGTGAACTGAGTGCCAAATCGCTGCTGGCCTCTCCGCCGGTGATGTTCGAAAACGTGCTGTTTGGCCTGGGGATGCTGCTGATCCTGTTGGCACCGATCGTCGCTCCACGCCTGCCTCTGCCTCCTTTACGCGTTATTTCCCCCACCACCCTCAGGGTACATCTACGATTATGCGTGTTCCGAGAATGAGTTAATCCCTCGTCAAACCGAGTGACTAATTTCTTTTTTGGAGAACAACTATGTTGAATTTCATCAGGCTGGCGTTGACTTGCCTGTTAGTACTATGGCTACCCGCTTCACAGGCGGCGGATAGCGGCTGGCTGCAAAGCCTGCAGAACGATCATGCGAAAATCAGGCTGCGTGCCGACACCAGCAAAGGGGACGAAACCCGCGTGCTGCTCGCCGTTGAGCTGGATAAAGGGTGGAAAACCTACTGGCGCTCACCAGGGGAAGGGGGCATTGCGCCAGCCATCACCTGGCAGGGCAACCCGCCACCGGCGACCTGGTTCTGGCCAACGCCGCAGCGCTTTGACGTGGCAGGGATCTCTACGCAAGGCTATCAGCAGCGGGTAACGCTACCCATCGTGTTAAAGGGGACTGCGCCGCAACAATTGGCAGGGACGCTCACCTTATCCACCTGTAGCAACGTCTGCATCTTGACCGACTATCCGTTCAAACTGGATCTCACCACGCCGCATGATCCGCAGTTCAATCACGACTTCGCTCAGGCGATGGGGCAGGTGCCGATTGCCAGCGGGCTGGTGGACAGCCTGCAAGCCGGTTATCGCAACGGTGAGTTACAGATTAGCGCACAACGTAAAGCGGGCTGGCAACAGCCTGAACTGTTCTTTGATACGTTATCGGGGGCCGATCTGGGTAAACCAGCGGTCAGCAGTGCTGGAGAGAGCCTGCAAGCGCGAGTCCCAGTAAGCGATGGTTGGGGGGATGCAGTTCCAGATCTACGCGGTAAACCACTGCGGCTGGTTATCAGCGACGGAGGTATCGCTCAGGAGGTTACTGTGACCATTGGCGGGCCGCTTGCGCTGTCCTCTACGGCTGCTTTCCCGTTGTGGCAGGCGGTGCTGATGGCACTGGCCGGCGGTTTCATTCTTAACCTGATGCCTTGTGTGCTACCGGTGCTGGGGATGAAGCTGGGTTCTATCTTGCAGGTCGAACAGCGCGATCGGCGCAGCGTACGTTGGCAATTCCTGGCTTCTTCCCTGGGGATCGTAGTGTCCTTCATGGCGCTGGCCCTGCTGATGACGTTGTTGCGTCTGAGCAATCACGCGCTGGGCTGGGGGATCCAATTCCAAAACCCGTGGTTTATCGGCTTTATGGTGCTGGTGACGCTGTTGTTCAGTGCCAACCTGTTCGGCTTGTTCCATCTGCAACTCTCTTCCTCATTGAATACCAAGCTGGCTACCCAAGGTGGGCGCGGATTGAGCGGCCATTTCTGGCAGGGAGCGTTTGCCACGCTGCTGGCTACGCCTTGCTCGGCCCCTTTCCTGGGAACGGCGGTGGCCTTTGCGTTAGCGGCCCCGTTGCCGGTGCTCTGGGGCATGTTTGTCGCGCTGGGGATTGGCATGAGTTTGCCTTGGCTGCTGATTGCCGCCTGGCCTGCATTGGCGTTGCGTCTGCCGCGCCCGGGCCGTTGGATGAACGGGATGCGGCTGGCGCTGGGCCTGCTGATGCTGGTGTCTTCGCTCTGGCTGCTTAGCCTGATGACCAACCATATCGGCTTGACGCCGACGCTGATCGCCGGAGCCGTCTTGCTGGTTGGCTTGTTATTGGCGGTGTGGCAGCAGTTGGGTGCCCGTTCAGCGGGGATCGCAACGGCCAGCGTGCTGGTGATCGGTGGTTTGGAGTTGCTGGTGGGCTCGCTGACGGCCAACCACTGGCGGCAGCCGCTACACGACAATATTGCCTGGCAACCGCTTTCTGAGCAGGCGATCGTGCAGGCGCTGGCCGCCAACAAACGCGTTTTTGTTGATGTCACTGCCGATTGGTGCGTGACCTGCAAGGCCAATAAATACAACGTACTGCTGCGTGATGAGGTGCAAAAAGCCCTCAGTGCCGAGGATGTGGTGGCGTTGCGCGGCGATTGGAGCCGTCCGTCGGAAACCATCTCGGCCTTCCTGCAACAGCGCGGCAGCGTTGCCGTACCCTTTAACCAAATTTATGGCCCTGGCACGCCAGACGGCGAAGTGTTGTCTCCGCTACTCACTCGTGAAGCCGTACTGCATGCCCTGTCTAACGCCAAAGGAAAATAAAAATGAACAAGTTACTGCTGTTATTGCTGTTGATTATCACCCCGGCCTGGGCTGCGGCCCCTTTCACCCCTGAGCAGGAAGTGCGGATTAAACAGCTGATCCGTGAAACATTGGTCTCTAATCCGGATATTCTGGCGGAGGCGGCCAACGCCTGGCAGCAACAAACCAGCGAGCAGCAAATCGGCCAAGCGATTAAACAAAACAGCAAGATCCTGTTCGACGATCCGGCCAGCCCAAGGTTAGGCGCCAAGAATGCCAAGCTGACGCTGGTAGCATTCACCGATTACAACTGCCCGTACTGTAAGCAGTTTGATCCGCAGTTGGAGAAGATCGTCAAGCAATACCCTGACGTGGCGCTGGTAGTGAAGTTGTTGCCGTTCAAAGGGGAAAGCTCGATTGCGTCGGCCCGTGTGGCCCTCACCGCCTGGGAACAGCACCCTGAGCAGTTCTGGCCGTTGCATCAACGCCTGATGGCTAAAAAAGGCACCCATGACAATGCCAGCATCGCTGCTGCCCAGGATAAAACCGGGGTCAAGCAGGTTGCGCCCACCGAGCAGAGCATGACTACGCTGCGCACCAATATGCAGCTGGCGGAGCAGTTTGGCGTACAGGGAACGCCGGCCACCCTGATAGGCGATCAGATGTTGCCGGGCGCGGTGTCTTATGAAGATCTGGAAGCGGTAGTGAAGGAGCAGTTGGCGAAGGTCAACCATGGCTAGGTTGCGGCGCTGGACGCGCGAACTGCTGATCTTGCTGTTGCTGGTACTGGGCGTGATGTTCGCTATGGATTGGTGGCGAGCCCCGCAAGCACCGCTAGCCTTTGACCAGCAAATGCTGGAAACACTGGACGGAGAGCCGGTATCGTTGGCGCAGCTCAGCCAGGATCAACCCTTGCTGGTTTATTTCTGGGCCAGTTGGTGCGGGGTTTGCCGCTTTACCACGCCTTACGTGGCCAAACTGGTGGCGAACGGCGGTAACGTGATGACCGTGGCGCTGCGTTCGGGCAATGACCAGCAGGTGGAGCAGTGGCTGGCGGCCAAGAAGCTGCAACTGCCGGTGGTGAATGACGAACAAGGCAAGCTGTCGGCGCAGTGGCAGATTGGCGTAACGCCGACCATCGTCGTCATTTCTCAAGGCCAGGTGGTACAAAGCACCACCGGCTGGACCAGCTATTGGGGCATGAAATTGCGGCTCTGGTGGGCGGGGCATATCAGTTAGGCCCCTCACCCTAACCCTCTCCCACAGGGAGAGGGGACCGAATTGGCTACAGTTTAACTCCTGCACCTGACCGCAGCTCTGGACTTGCTCCCTCTCCCCAACACGGTATTTATGGGGGCCTCGATTTTACCGCGGGAGAGGGCTGGGGTGAGGGGCTGGCTGACCAACATTTAATTCCCCGTCACCGCAACGATCGCCTGGCAAAGCCGGGCAATCCCTTCGGTAATCAACTCTGGCGTATTGGCGGCAAAGTTTAACCGCAGTCCATGTGCGCCGTGCTGTTCCTTGACATAAAAGCATTCGCCACGGGCAAAGGTGACGCCCTGTTGCCAGGCGATTGGCATCAACTGTGTGGTGCTGGCGGTTGGTGGCAATTGCAGCCAGATGAACAACCCACCCTCAGGGATTTCAAACCGACAGCCCGGCGGCAGATGCTCGCTTAACGCCGCCACCATGGCATCACGATGCTGGCGGTACATTCTTCCCGCCCGGCGCAGCTGTTTGTCGTAGCTACCGACGGTGACAAAGGCGTCCAGTGCGCGCTGGATCAGGTTGGAGCTGGTAAAGCTGTCGACGTGCTTGAGCCGGGAAAACTGCAGATAGTGCTCACTGTCCGCCACCAGATAACCAATACGCATGCTGGGCAGCAGCATCTTGGAAAAGGTACTGACGTAGATCACCGTGCCCGCGGGAGCCATGGAGCGCAGTGATGGCAGGCTTTTGCCGTTGTAACGCAGATCCCCGACAAAATCGTCCTCCAGGATCACGATCCCGGCCTGTTGGGCCAACGTCAGTAAACGGCGGCGGCGGGCTTCGCTCATACAGCGCCCGGTAGGGTTATTGAAATTGGGGATGGTGTAGATCATTTTCGGCTGATGCCGGGCGATCAGCTCCGGCAGTTGCTCAACGCACATACCGTGGCGATCGCTGGGTACCGCAACAATGTTGATTTGATGCAGGCGTAGCAATCCCAGCGCTTCGGCGTAGGTTGGCTCTTCGACAATCACCGTATCGCCAGGGCGTAATAGCGTCTGGAAAATCAGGCTGATGGCATGTTGTGAGCCGTTGGTGATCAGTACCTGCTCGGCACGGGTGGGGATACCTTGCGCCGTGAGGATCCGGCCCAGCGTGTCGCGCAATGGATAGTAACCACAGTAGTCGCCGTAGCTGAAGGCCTCTTCCGCATGACGGCTGAGGATCGACAGCAGGATCTTGCGAAATGCCTCTAGTGGGAACACTTTGGGGCTGCCGACGCCCGCGGCAAAGTTGATGATGTGTTCCGGCAAAGGAATATCGGGATAACCGTCCAGCCGTGAAGTGGTGGTGGTGAAGCGATCGGCAGGAAATAGCTCGCTGGATGCTGGCCGTTGCCGCAGTGGGGCAGGTTGCAGGTGCCGGACATAAGCACCGCTGCCACGCCGTTGTTGCAACAATCCCTTGGCCGTCAGTTCGGCGTAGGCACTTTCCACCGTCAGGCGGCTGACCGAAAGCTCGGCAGCCAGACTGCGCGTTGACGGCAGTTTATCGCCATCGGCAAAGGTGCCGCCAAGAATGGCGCGGCGCAGCGCTTCTTCGATTTGTAGATACAGCGGGATGTCCTGCTGACGATCCAGTGGAATGTGCATAAATTGGCCCGGTCGGTAAGCTTCATTTTCACTATATCCCAGTGTAACAAGGCTTAACAAAGAGAAAAGTGGCCTGCATAACATCGCAGTAAAGTGGCTATGGTGGCAAAATCTGGCCGCGTTAAACTCTTCGCCAGATAATCAAGCGCTGGAATTTAGAGGGTGTTATGTCGTTACCGTCGGGTGTTGTAGCAGAACCGGTTGTGGTCAGTGGTGGACTCCTGCGGGGAGCCAATCAGGGCTATGCGATCGCCATTATCAGCGCCATGCTGCTGGCTTTCACCGCCATCATCATCCGTGCGTTGACCGAGTATTACCATCTGCCGACGTTTGTGCTGGCCTTTTGGCGTGCAGCCTTGGTGGCTCTGGTGTTATTGCCGCTATTGCTGTTGTGCAAACCACAATGGGCACAACTGCGTTTTGAGCAGGTACCGTTCTACGCGGGCTACGGTTTGCTATTGGCGCTGTTTAACAGCTTATGGACGCTGTCGGTGGCGCTCAATGGTGCCTCGGTGGCCACCATTCTGACCTATTGCTCGGTCGGTTTTACCGTATTTCTGGGGTGGATGCTGTACAACGAACGCCTCAGCCTGCGTGAGCTGCTGGTGATCGTGGTCAGCCTGGGTGGCTGCTTCCTGGTCAGTAATGGCGACAGCATGGGCAACACTCGTTTTGATTTGTTGGGGCTGATGGTCGGCATGTTGTCCGGTATCGGCTACACCTTGTATACCCTCGGCGGACGCATCGCCAGCGAGCGGCGTTACCCGGTGTGGAACACTATTCTCTACGTGTTTGGTTTTTCCGCCGTCTATCAGTGGGTGTTCAATACATTGTTGACGTTTTTCCCCATGGCCGCTTTTCAGGGCATGGCCGGCGATTTGTGGTTCCTTTCGCAGGGGGCGCAGGGCATTCAATGGAGCGGCTGGTTGCTGCTGGTTACGCTGGCCGCCGGGCCAACGCTGCTGGGCTTTGGCCTGTACAATATCAGCCTGAAAACCCTGCCGTTGGCGGTAGCCAACCTGATCCTGTCGCTGGAATTGGTGTTCACCGCGGTGATTGCCTATTTCCTGTTGGGGGAAAACATGAACCAATTGCAGCTGTTGGGCAGCGCGCTGGTGATGGGCGGGGTGTTGATGCTGAGAAAAGCGAAGTAGGCTTGGCTTTTAGCTTCGGTCTGTTACCATTGGCAGCGCAAAAACAAGGTGCAGAAAATGACTCTCAATCCAAGATTAAAACGGGCGATCATCGCTTAATCAGGCAGTGTTTTTTGAACAGAAGACACTGCCACCGACATCATGTTCCGTGGCTCTTATAGTTTATCAAGAGAAGATGCCATGTCTGAAAAACACTGGTCAAAAACCGAATTACTCCACCAGACGGTGACCAACCCCAATATTCTGGTTAAAGGAACCCACAGTTATTACAGTCATTGCTGGGATAACGGTTTTGAACGTTCCGTGGTGCGTTATTTGCACGGCGATACGGTCAGCCAACAGTGGGAACCGCTGGGGCCGCTAGACAGGTTGCACATCGGCGATTATGTCTGTATCGGTGCCGAAGCGGTGATCCTGATGGGCGGGAATCATACCCATCGTATTGATTGGCTAAGCCTGTATCCGTTTATGGAAACCATCCAGGCGTCTTATTTGTCTAAAGGTGATACCAGCCTTGGCGACGGCTGCTGGATCGGGATGCGGGCGATGCTGATGCCTGGCGTGACGATTGGCGAAGGGGCGATAGTTGCTGCCGGTAGCGTGGTAACTGCGGATGTCGAACCCTACGCGATCGTGGGCGGTAATCCGGCCCGGATGATTAAGCGGCGGTTTGCCCCGGAGACGATCGCACGTTTGCTCGCATTGCATATATACGATCTGCCCGCCGAGGCGTTTGCCAGCATCCAGCCATTGCTGGCCAGTGATGATATTACTGCTCTGGAGCAGGCGATGGAGGGGATACGTTAGCAATAAGCTGGGCGGGTTAACTCCCGCCCGCTTTCGTTACAGGCTCTCGGCGCTTTTTCTACGCCCCAACGGCGTGCGCAAGCGCTGTGACAAAATCACTCCCAACAGCGCGACGCCGCCGCCAATCAGATGGTAGCTCTGCAAATGCTCGTGCAGGAACAGCACCGCGATAATGGCGGTAAACACCGGTGCCAGATTCATAAAGATCGACGCCTTGTTGGCTCCCAGGCGCATCACCCCCTGGATCCACAGGAACGGCGCGGCAATCGAGGCCGGGATACCAGCAAACAGCACCAGCGGGATGTTCTGGCTATTCAATTGCACATCATGCGCCATCAGGAAGTTCGGCAACAGCAGTAGCACGCCAAATACGATCTGCACATATAGCGACTGCCAGTTGGGCAGTGGGATCGCCCAGCGCTTGGTCAATACGCCGTACAGGGCGTAGGAGGCTGAAGCGCCAAACATCATCAGTTCACCTTTGCCGATGCCGTGTTGCAGCAGCAACCCCGGCTGACCTGCGCTCACCAACCACACCAGCCCGCCCAGCGACAGGATGCTGCCCAGTGCGATACCCACGGTGGGGGCGACGCGCAGCACAAAAATACCGATTAACACCGTCAGCAGTGGGATCAGGGAATTGAGAATACCCATAAACAGCGCGCTGACGCTGTGTGCGGCGTAATAGGCCAGGCTCTGGTAGAGCACCATCCCCAACAGACCGAGGATCAGCAATTTCCACCAGTTGGCGCGTATGGCTGGCCAATTGCGGATCGCGCCAGGCAGCACGAAGGGGGTAAGCACGATCAGCGCTAATGCCCAGCGATAGAAGGAGATAGCCGCCGGGTCGATGGCGGTTGCCGACACTTTGCTGACCACGGCGTTAATCGACCAGATCAGCACTGCCAGCAGGGGAAAAATCACGTTCATGATAATTATTCTCAACAACCTATGCCCTATGAATTTCAAGCTGCGGCTAGGCGACAAGCTTACTCATCCCCAGGAGCTTACTTTTGGGTAAGTGACTGGGGTGGGTAAGTGCAGGTAACAACGCTGCAGCTTGAAAGACGACGGGGATATAACATGCTGGCTAGTCTACCCGTGTCTGATTTATAATATATAGTTAAAACCAGACAGTATTTCGCGAAATCAAGACAACATCACCATGGCTGAAACTCGTAATTACCCTACCGCAGACGTCGCTGCACCGCGCACCCTATTTTTCCGCTGTGAGGAAACCAATGCGGATACCGAATATTCACCGCACAGCCACACTTGGGGGCAGTTGATTTGTGTCAAAACCGGGGTGATCGCACTGAATATCGCCGGACAACGCTTTTTGGCCCCGCCGGAGTTTGCCGTCTGGCTGCCACCGGGGATGGAGCATTCCAGCCATAACCGCAAGCCGGTACTGTTTCGCACCATCAATATCGCCAAGTCGTTGTGCGTGGGCTTGCCGGAGGAGGCGTGCTTAATCAACGTCTCGCCGGTGTTCAGCGCCATTGTTGAGGACTGCCTGCTGCGCAAGATGCTGGAGCCGACGAGCGAAGAAGATCTGCGCCTGTGCCGGGTGTTGATTGACCAACTGCGTATTTCCCCGGTTCAGCAAACCTATCTGCCGACCACGCAAGATAAATTCCTCGGCCCGGTGCTACAGGCGTTGGAACGCTGCCCATCGGACAACACCTCTTTGGCGGTGTGGGCCAGCAAGGTTTATACCACCGAACGTACGCTGTCGCGCCGCTGCCAGCAGGAGTTGGGGATGTCGTTTAGCGAGTGGCGGCAGCGCCTGCGCTTTTTACATGCGCTGTCACTGCTCGAACAGGGGAAAACCGTTCAGGAGGTAGCGCTTGATGTAGGTTACAGCTCGGCATCCGCGTTTATTGTGATGTTCCAGCAGATCGCTGGCACCACGCCGGAACGCTTCCGCCGGGCATAACCACGCTGTCGGGCTATCAACTGGCCCAGACGACGTCGAAGCGCACGTTGACATCGCCACTCCAGGTACCTGCTGGCAAGGTGCTGAAGTCGGTCACCGGCGTGGTGCCATCAGCCGTCGCACCAATGATGCTGAAGTCGAAGTGGTCTTGCGCACTAACGCGGCCAGACTGCGGGGTGGCGTGGGCAAGTTTCTTCAGATTACCGCCGGATATCCCGGCAGAGGTATCAATCAGGGTCGTTTCGGCGGTTTTTGTTATTGCCGCGCCGTGGTGTTTAACCCCCACTTCCAGGGTTGAACCGGTGGTGTCCAACTGAGTCAGGGTATTGGAAACCAGTTTGGCGGTCAGTTTAACCGCGCTTCCTTCGCCTGCGAGAGCCACGTCGAACAGACCTTGCGGGCTGTTGAAGCGTTTACTGCCTTCGGCATAGTGGAAATACAGGCTGCCAATCGGCGTAACGACCAATTGGCTGACGGTGTCTTTCACCGCTATTGCAGGCCAGGTGGCGACGGCTTGTGTCGTCATCTCCTCTGCCTGAGTGGTACCTACGGTGGTGAGTGTTGCAACGATCGCCAGAACAAGTGTCACTTTTTTCATGGTTAACGCCTTTGATGTTCGATTGGTTTTTATCCGTCAGTCGGTAGCTAACGCCAAAGATCGCCTCCCTGCGTGATGATCTATCGGAAAGAACTCCATAAAGCTTAGAAGAAAAAATCGCTATTTCACCGGGCATAACTCGCTTGGGTTTCCAAGCCATTCGGTGGCACACTATTTTGTAGCTACTGCTTACCTATACCCTATGAATTTCAAGTTGCAGCTAGGCGACAAGCTTACACATCCTCAGGTGCTTACTTTTCGTAAGTGACTGGGGTGAGTAAGTGCAGGTAACAACGCTGCAGCTTGAAAGGCGACGGGTATATTCCTGGAGAATTACGTGAAGATATTGGTTGATGAAAATATGCCCTATGCGGTGGATCTGTTTAGCCGTTTGGGGGATGTGCAGGCTGTCCCAGGTCGCCCGATCCCAACCGATGCGCTGGCCGAAGCCGATGCCTTGATGGTGCGCTCGGTGACCAAAGTGAATCAGGAACTGTTGTCTGGCACCAAGGTAGGCTTTGTGGGCACCGCTACGGCGGGGACCGACCATGTGGACGAAGCATGGTTGCAGCAGGCGGGGATTGGTTTCTCGGCCGCACCTGGCTGTAATGCCATTGCGGTAGTGGAGTATGTGCTTTCGTCGTTAATGCTGCTGGCGGAACGCGATGGCTTCGCTTTACGTGATAAAACCGTGGGGATTGTCGGGGTCGGTAATGTTGGCTCTCGTCTGGATGCTCGTTTGCAAGCTTTGGGCATACGTACGCTACTGTGCGATCCACCGCGCGCCGATCGTGGCGACGGCGGTGAATTCTGGCCATTGGAAAAGCTGGTGGCAGAGGCGGATGTACTGACGTTCCATACCCCGTTGAACAAAACCGGCCCGTATAAATCATTGCATCTGGCCAACGCGGATCTGCTGGATGCTTTGCCGGACGATTGCATTCTGATCAACGCCTGTCGTGGTGCCGTGGTGCATAACGCCGCGTTGCTGAATGTGTTGGAGCGTGGGAAAAGGCTGAGTACGGTACTGGACGTGTGGGAGCCGGAACCGGATCTCAGCGTGCCATTGCTGGATCGGGTGGATATCGGGACTGCCCATATCGCCGGTTACACGCTGGAAGGAAAGGCACGCGGCACCACGCAGGTGTTTGAAGCCTTTGCCCAACATCTGGGGCGGCCACAACATATCGACCTGGCCTCGCTGTTGCCGGTGCCAGAGTTCAGCGAAATTCGCCTCAATGGCCCGCTGGATGAAGCCAAGTTAAAACGATTGATGCACTTGGTGTATGATGTGCGCCGCGATGATGCGCCGCTGCGGCAAGTTGCCGGGCTGCCGGGTGAGTTTGATCGCCTGCGCAAGCATTATCAGGAACGCCGGGAGTGGTCTTCACTGCTGGTGCAGTGTGATGACAGCGCCAGTGCCGAATTGTTGCATAAACTGGGCTTCGGCGTTCGCTAACAGCGTAAGGTTGCCTTAAGCAATAAGCGTTAACGTTTATCGGGCGGTAAATGCACCGCCCGATTGCATTTGAATCAAATACTCTGGAGAAACCCAATGTCTGACGGCTGGAATATCGCTCTGCTCGGTGCCACTGGCGCAGTAGGTGAAGCGTTGCTGGAATTGCTACAGGAACGCCAGTTCCCGGTGGGTGAACTCTTTCCTTTAGCCAGCGAACGTAGCGCCGGTGCGACGGTGCGCTTCAACGGCAAGTCTCTGTTGGTCGAAAACGTAGAAGAATTCGACTGGTCGCAGGCGCAGCTGGCGTTTTTTGTTGCCGGTAGCGAAGCCTCTGCCCGTTATGCGGATGATGCTGGCAATATGGGCTGCCTGGTGATCGATACCAGCGGCTATTTTGCCCTGGAGCCGGATGTCCCGTTGGTGGTGCCTGGCGTTAACCCGCAGGTACTGGCGGATTATCGCAACCGTAATATCGTGGCGGTGGCCGACAGCATGGTAAGCCAATTGTTGACGGCGATTAAGCCGTTGACCGAACAGGCCGGGCTGTCCCGCCTGCACGTCACCACGCTGATGTCGGTTTCGGCACGCGGTAAAGTTGCCGTGGACGACCTGGCTGGCCAGAGTGCGCGTTTGCTGAACGGCATTCCTGCCGAGCCGGGCGTGTTCGCCAAGCAGTTGGCGTTTAACCTGCTGCCATTGATGACCGATGAGCAGGGCAGCGTGCGTGAAGAGCGTCTGATCGTCGATCAGGTGCGTAAGGTGTTGCAGGATGAAGGGCTGCCGATCTCGGTAAGCTGTGTTCAATCACCGGTCTTCTATGGTCATGCGCAAGTGGTGCATCTGGAAGCATTGCGCCCGATAGCCGCAGAAGAAGCTCGCCACGAGCTGGAGCAGGCTGAAGACATTCAACTGAGCGAAGAAGATGACTACCCGACTCAGGTTACCGAAGCCTCCGGTAGCGATATGCTGAGCATTGGTTGCCTGCGCAACGATTACGGCATCCCCGAGATGCTGCAATTCTGGTCGGTGGCCGATAACGTGCGCTTTGGCGGCGCGTTGATGGCGATCGAAACCGCTGAGCGGCTGTTGCAGGAGCAGATGTACTGATGTCCGAGGTGGAGTTGCCAACCCAGCCAATGCTGAAAATTGCGCTGGGGATTGAGTATGACGGCAGCCGTTATTACGGCTGGCAGCGTCAGCAAGAGGTCACCAGCGTTCAGGCCTGCCTGGAAAAAGCGTTGAGCAAGGTGGCGGACGCGCCGATCGGCGTATTTTGTGCCGGGCGAACCGATGCCGGGGTACACGCCACCGGGCAGGTGGTGCATTTCGAAACCGCCGCACTGCGCAAAGATGCCGCCTGGACGATGGGGGTGAATAGCCATTTGCCGCCGGATATCGCAGTACGCTGGGTGAAAGAAGTCGGCAGCGATTTTCATGCTCGTTTCAGCGCCACCGCGCGGCGTTATCGCTACATTATTTATAACCACCGCTATCGCCCGGCGATTTTACAACAGGGGGTGACGCACTTTTATCATCCGCTGGATGCCGATCGCATGCATCGTGCGGCGCAGGCCATCTTGGGGGAAAACGACTTTACCTCCTTCCGGGCGGTGCAATGCCAGTCGCGCACGCCGTGGCGAAACGTAAAACACGTTAAGGTTACGCGCTATGGCGAATATATCGTGGTAGATATAAAGGCCAACGCTTTTGTTCATCACATGGTGCGCAATATTGTAGGCAGCCTGATGGAGATTGGCTGTGGCAATCAGGATGAGAACTGGATGGGCGAGCTGTTGGCGCTGAAAGATCGCAGCCTGGCGGCCGCTACCGCACGGGCCGAAGGCCTGTATCTGGTCGCGGTTGATTATCCAGAGTCGTTCGCATTACCCCGGCCACCGATGGGGCCGCTGTTTTTAGCCGACGATTAACTGGCCGCATGGCAGATTAATGCGTTATTTTGGGGCGCAAACGCCGGGTGGGAGAGACACCCGGTCAATTGAGAGAGTTTATGGACATTATCAAGTTTCTGATTGATTTTATTTTGCATATTGACGTGCACCTGGCAGAACTGGTCGCACAATACGGTATGTGGGTTTACGCTATTCTGTTCCTGATCCTGTTTTGTGAAACCGGGCTGGTGGTCACGCCGTTCCTGCCAGGGGATTCTCTGCTGTTTGTCGCTGGTGCGCTGGCCGCGCTGCCTTCCAACGATCTCAATGTGCATACCATGGTGGCGTTGATGGTGATTGCGGCGGTGATCGGCGATGCCGTCAACTACACTATTGGACGGCTGTTCGGCGAAAAGCTGTTCAGCAACCCGGATTCGAAAATTTTTCGTCGTAGCTACCTGGATAAAACCCACCAGTTTTACGAGAAACACGGCGGAAAAACGATTATTCTGGCGCGATTTGTGCCGATCGTGCGTACCTTTGCGCCGTTCGTCGCCGGTATGGGGCATATGTCCTATCGCCATTTTGCTGCCTATAACGTGATTGGTGCGCTACTTTGGGTGCTGCTGTTCACTTATGCTGGCTACCTGTTTGGCGACTTGCCGATCGTGCAGGAAAACTTGAAGTTGTTGATTGTGGGCATCATCCTGGTATCCATTTTGCCCGGCGTGATTGAAATCTGGCGCCATAAACGCGCGGCTGCCCGCCAACAAAAACAGTAAAAACACCGCTTAACCCGTCGGTTCGACCAGTTTTTTATCCACAGTGTCGGGCCGATATGGTTTAATGAGCGACATTTATGGTCTGTTCCCGCGAACGGCCCTGAAGCCAATGCTCTGGTAGCGCACCCGCTGCGCTGTACTCGGCATGTTTTGGGTGTGTTTTCGGGGGGATTGTTAAAGCATGAACAGCGGACGTGTGTCTGCCAGGTTCAAACAGAAAGGTCATCGATGAGCTGGATTGAACGAATTCTCAATAAAAGCAATGTTACGCAAACCCGTAAGGTGAGCATTCCTGAAGGGGTCTGGACCAAATGCGATAGCTGTGGTCAGGTCCTTTACCGCGCCGAACTGGAGCGTAATCTTGAGGTGTGCCCCAAGTGCGACCACCACATGCGTATGTCAGCCCGTATGCGTCTGCATACCCTGCTGGACGAAGGCAGTGAAGTGGAACTGGGCAGCGAGCTGGAGCCGAAAGACGTTCTGAAGTTCAAGGATTCCAAAAAATACAAGGATCGTCTGGTTGCCGCACAGAAAGCCACCGGCGAGAAAGACGCGCTGGTGGTGATGAAGGGCACGCTGTATGGCATGCCGATCGTCGCCGCTTCCTTCGAATTCGCCTTTATCGGGGGGTCGATGTCTTCCGTGGTCGGCGCGCGCTTTGTGCGTGCGGTTGAGCAGGCGTTGGAAGATAACTGCCCGCTGGTGTGTTTCTCAGCCAGTGGCGGTGCGCGTATGCAGGAAGCGCTGATGTCGCTGATGCAGATGGCAAAAACCAGCGCCGCGTTGGCCAAGCTGCAAGAGCGTGGTCTGCCATACATTTCGGTGCTGACCGATCCGACCATGGGTGGCGTGTCTGCCAGCCTGGCGATGCTGGGCGATATCAACATTGCCGAGCCAAAAGCGCTGATCGGCTTTGCCGGGCCACGGGTTATCGAACAAACCGTACGCGAAAAACTGCCGCCGGGCTTCCAGCGCAGTGAGTTCCTGATTGAAAAGGGCGCTATCGACATGATCGTGCGCCGCCCGGTGATGCGTCAGACCCTGGCCAGCATTCTGTCCAAGCTGACCAACCAGCCGCAGCCTCATTTCGATGAGAGCGCGCCGGTCATCGCTCAGGAAAATCAGGCCGACGCCTGAGGAAAAGACAGAGACCCGGCATAGGTACAAGCCCATGCCGGGTTCCGCCGCCACTTTGTGGCTAAGTTGCGGCGGGAAACGAAGAACATCGCTTTTGACGCCGTCAGGGCGCTGTGTCTTACGGATTTATGAACCCAAAGTCAGTGATGGGACTCATGCAAAACCACCAAATTCCCCAAGCCACGTCGCCATTGAGCTCGTGGCTTTACTATCTGGAACGTCTGCACAGCCAGGCGATCGAACTCGGCCTGGAGCGTGTACAACACGTTGCGGCGCACCTCGACCTTCTCACTCCTGCCCCTACGGTATTTACCGTTGCCGGGACTAACGGCAAGGGCACCACCTGCCGCACGTTAGAGGCCATTTTGCTGGCGGCCGGACTGCGGGTCGGGGTCTACAGCTCACCACATCTGGTGCATTACACCGAACGGGTGCGCATTCAGGGCGAAGAACTGAGCGAGGCCGAACACAGCCGCTCCTTTGCCGCGATTGAGGCTGGCCGGGGCGCAACCTCGCTGACCTATTTCGAATTTGGCACCCTGTCGGCGCTACAATTGTTTAAACAGGCCAAGCTCGACGTGGTGATCCTGGAAGTGGGGCTGGGTGGGCGTCTGGACGCGACCAATATCGTCGAGCCAAGCGTTGCCGTGGTCACCAGCATCGCGCTGGACCACACCGACTGGCTAGGCCACGATCGTGAAAGCATCGGCCGCGAGAAGGCGGGGATTTTTCGTGGCGGCAAGCCTGCCGTGGTCGGTGAGCCGGATATGCCACACAGCATTCGGCAGGTAGCGCAAGATCTCAGCGCGCAGCTGTATCGTCGTGATGAAGCCTGGTCATTCAGCGAACAGGGCGAACGCTGGCAATGGGAAGGGGATGGCACACGCCTGACCGATCTGCCTATGCCTAACGTCCCCTTGGCGAATGCGGCAACGGCATTGGCTGCGCTGCATTACTCAGCGCTGGAAATCGATGAGAAAGCGATTTTTGCCGGTTTACAGCAGGCGGCTTTGCCAGGGCGTTTTCAGACTGTGCAGCATAACCCGCAGCTGATCCTCGACGTTGCCCATAACCCGCATGCGGCGGCCTATCTGGCCGGGCGGTTGGCGAAGCTGCCACGCAATGGCGGTGTGGTACGCGCCGTGGTGGGGATGCTGTCGGACAAAGACATTGCCAGTACGTTGGCCTGCCTGAGCGAACAGGTGGATGAGTGGTACTGTGCGCCGCTGGAAGGCCCGCGCGGGGCCAGCGTTGAGCTGCTGGCGCAGTATTTGACGGAACCACGCCAGTTTGCCGATGTCGAAACTGCCTGGCGTCAGGCTATGCAGGACGCGGATATTCAGGATATTGTGATCGTCTGTGGTTCGTTCCACACCGTGGCACATGTGATGGCGGCGTTAGACGAGAGGCGGGGAGTGTGAGTGGCAAGTAAATTTCAGAATCGACTGGTTGGTACCGTGATTTTGGTTGCCCTGGGGGTGATTATCCTGCCGGGGTTGCTTGACGGCAAAAAGAAGCATTATGAGGATGAGTTTGCGGCGATCCCGCTGGTACCTAAACCGGGCGATGCGCATGAAATCGATGTGATCCCGCCGGCCAATCAGGCGCTACCGTCAGTGCCGCCGGAGGGGGCGGGTGCTTTGGTTGAGCAACAGCAGGCCGCCGCCGAGGCTTCCGCCCAGCAGGCGGCTAATCAAACTACTCAACCGCGGCAGCAGCCTGCGGTGGTTGCTCCGCCGCCAATCGAAACCAAGCCGGTTCAGCAAGTTAAGCCTAAGCCAGTAGAAACCAAACCGGTGGAAGTGAAGCCCGTGGAAGTGAAACCCAAGCCGGTGTCACCGCCGCCAAGGGTAGAGCCAAAGCCGGAAGTGAAACCAGAGCCGAAGCCGGAAACCAAGCCAGCGGTTGAGGAAAAGGCACCGGCGGGTCAGGCTTACGTGGTGCAGTTGGGGGCGTTGAAGAATGCCGCCAAGGTCAATGAGATCGTCGCTTCGTTGCGTTTGTCTGGGCATCGGGCGTATACCGTGCCATCCACGCCGGTACAGGGTGAGATCACCCGTATCTACGTTGGCCCGGATGCCTCGAAGCAGAAGCTACAGGCGTCACTGCCGGAGTTGAATGGCATCAGTGGTTTAAGCGGGCAGGTGAAGGCGTATAGCGCACGTTAATTATACCCGTCGTCTTTCAAGCTGCAGCGTTGTTACCTGCGCTATCTCACCCCAGTCACTTACCCAAAAGTAAGCTCCTGGGGATGAGATAGCTTGTCGCCTAGCTGCAACTTGAAATCCATAGGGTATAAGCCGGTAGTTTTTCCCTAAATATCAGGAGGGAAAAGAAATGGCATCACAACCGGCAATAGTGACTCGGACGATCCCCTCTCCCTGTGGGAGAGGGTTAGGGTGAGGGGCCGATCGCTGAAGTGAATGCCCTTAACGCGCTCAAGGAGGAGTCATTGGCAAATCACTACTAAAAATGTGCCTACGCAGGCCAAAGATCCTATGTAGGTGCGGCGATTAGCAATTTTTGCATCGCCGTTTTTTATTTGTTACGTGGTGGGAAATCCGCTACGCAAACGTTTTCTTTTTCTGTTAGAATTCGCCGCGATTGGATGCAGGGGCGATTCATCATTGGAATAGTTCATGGTCTGGATTGATTACGTCATTATAGCGTTGATTGGATTTTCGGCTCTGGTGAGCCTGATCCGAGGTTTTGTTCGCGAAGCATTGTCACTTGTGACATGGGGATGTGCGTTCTTTGTCGCCAGCCATTTCTACCCATACCTTGCAGCCTACTTCACCCGTTTTGAAGATGAGCTGGTACGTAACGGCATTGCGATTGCCATTTTGTTTATCGCAACGTTGATTGTGGGCGCTATCGTTAACTATGTGATTGGGTCACTGGTAGAGAAAACCGGGTTATCGGGCACCGATCGGGTGCTGGGCGTGTGTTTCGGCGCACTGCGCGGCGTGTTGATCGTCGCGGCGATACTGTTCTTCCTGGATACCTTTACCAGCCTGTCGCAAAGTGCGGACTGGAAACAGTCACAGCTGGTCCCCCAGTTCAGTTACATCATCAGATGGTTCTTTGACTATCTGCAAAGCACGTCGAGTTTCTTACCAACCCAATTACCGGGGCGGTAGCGGCTTAGAGGAAAAGACAACATGTGCGGTATTGTCGGTATCGCCGGTTTTATGCCGGTAAACCAGTCGATTTATGATGCATTGATGGTGCTTCAGCATCGTGGACAGGATGCCGCTGGCATCGTCACTATTGATGCCCATAATGGGTTCCGCCTGCGCAAGGCCAATGGTCTGGTGAAGGATGTATTTGAAGCCCGCCATATGCTGCGTTTGCAGGGCAATATGGGCATCGGTCATGTGCGTTACCCAACGGCTGGCAGCTCCAGCGCTTCAGAAGCTCAACCTTTTTATGTCAACTCGCCGTTCGGCATTACGCTGGCACACAACGGCAACCTGACCAATGCCCACGAACTGCGCCAACAGCTGTTTGAACGTGGCCGTCGTCATGTCAACACCACTTCCGATTCCGAGATCCTGCTGAACGTGCTGGCCACCGAGCTAGACCGTTTCCCGCATTATCCTCTGGAGTCCGACAACATTTTTACCGCCGTTGCCGCGATGCATCAGCAACTGCGTGGCGCTTATGCCTGCGTAGCCATGATTATCGGCCACGGTCTGGTGGCGTTCCGCGATCCTAACGGCATTCGCCCGCTGGTGATCGGCAAACGTGAGCTGGAAGATGGCCGCTGTGAGTACATGGTGGCCTCTGAGAGTGTGGCGTTGGATACCTTGGGCTTCGACTTCCTGCGCGATGTGGCGCCGGGTGAAGCGGTGTATATCACCGAAAAAGGCCAACTGTTCACTCGCCAGTGCGCCGAGAACCCAAAAACCAATCCCTGCCTGTTCGAATATGTCTATTTTGCCCGTCCTGATTCCTTTATGGACAAAATCTCCGTCTACAGCGCCCGCGTGCGTATGGGGCAGAAGTTAGGTGAGAAGATTGCGCGCGAATGGGAAGATCTGGATATCGACGTGGTGATCCCGATCCCGGAAACCTCTTGCGATATCGCGCTGGAGATTGCCCGCATTCTGGATAAGCCGTATCGCCAGGGCTTCGTCAAGAACCGCTATGTTGGCCGCACCTTTATCATGCCGGGCCAGCAGGCGCGCCGTAAATCGGTACGCCGCAAGCTGAACGCCAACCGTGCCGAGTTCCGTGACAAGAACGTGTTGCTGGTGGATGACTCCATCGTCCGTGGTACCACTTCGGAGCAGATCGTGGAGATGGCGCGTGATGCCGGGGCCAAACGGGTTTATCTGGCTTCTGCCGCCCCGGAGATCCGCTTCCCTAACGTTTACGGTATCGATATGCCGAGCGCGACGGAGCTGATTGCCCATGGACGTGAAGTGGACGAAATCCGCCAGATTATCGGGGCAGACGGCCTGATTTTCCAGGATCTGGAAGATCTGATTGCCGCCGTGCGCGAAGAGAACCCGGACATCGTCCAGTTCGAATGCTCGGTATTTAACGGTATCTACGTGACCAAGGATGTTGACCAGAGCTATCTGGAATATCTGGAAACGCTGCGTAATGACGATGCCAAAGCGTTGCGCGGCCAGACCGAAGCAGAAAATCTGGAAATGCACAACGAGGGCTAACTCGCCTGCCCTGTGTCACCAAAACGGTGCACCGTAGCGTTAGTTACGGTGCACTGTCTTTTTCCGGCGGTTAATCTGCGAAGGTTGCTGCAAAGCCTACCCCGATTCGGCTATCCTTACGGGATATTCCCGGCAGAGGCCAGTTTGATGAAAAGACTCATTATCGGTATTTCCGGCGCCAGCGGCGCTATCTACGGCGCGCGCTTATTGCAGGTGCTGCGTGACGTGGAAGAGGTGGAAACTCACCTGGTAATGAGCAATGCTGCACGCCAGACATTGGCGTTGGAAACCACGCTAAGCCTGCGCGACGTTCAGGCTTTGGCCGATGTGGTGTACGATGCGCGCGATATTGCTGCCAGCATTTCTTCCGGCTCTTTCAAAACTATGGGAATGGTAATTTTACCGTGCTCAATCAAAACCTTATCTGGCATCGTCAACAGCTATAGCGACGGGTTGCTGACTCGCGCTGCCGATGTGGTGCTCAAGGAGCGCCGGCCATTGGTGCTCTGCGTACGTGAAACGCCGCTGCATCTGGGCCATCTGCGGCTGATGACGCAGGCAGCGGAACTGGGGGCGGTGATTATGCCGCCGGTCCCGGCCTTCTATCATCGTCCGCAAACCGTTGACGATATTATCGATCAAACCGTAAATCGGGTGATCGACCAGTTTGATATCGAACTGCCGCACGATCTCTTCACGCGTTGGCAAGGCGTTAATTAACTATTTTACCCTCAAATTTATACATTTGTGCAACATCGCACTGATTTAGTGCGATTGATGCATCATAATGATCCCGCTTCACCATGCACTCTGTATCCGAATCTTGCTGGTTTTCCATGGCGAAGCCCGAGTTTGCCGTTCATTTTGTCGTTCATTGTCTCTGGGAAGTGCTTTGAACAGAGCGTGGCCGTTCCCCACGCTTGATAACGACAAAGTGGCATGATTACTGCAGATCCTGTGTGTGATGAAAGTAATGCCCGTAGTGGCATCGGCAAAAATATCCATTTGAGGGTACTTATGAAAAAGCATGCTTTGGTTCTCCCTTTGATCTTGGCTTTGAGCGCGGCTGGCAGTGCATTTGCCGCATTACCTTCCACGCTGAAAATTGGTACCGATCCTACCTATGCGCCTTTTGAGTCGAAAAATGCGCAGGGTCAACTGGTTGGGTTCGATATCGATCTGGCTACCGAACTGTGCAAACGCATAAACACCAAATGTACCTTTGTGGAAAGCGATTTTGACGCGCTGATCCCCTCCCTGAAAGCGAAGAAAATCGACGCTATCATCTCCTCTCTGTCCATTACTG
This sequence comes from Serratia sp. (in: enterobacteria), assembly GCF_051654945.1. GTDB lineage: Bacteria > Pseudomonadota > Gammaproteobacteria > Enterobacterales > Enterobacteriaceae > Chania. The sequence continues at coordinate 147,898 of NZ_JBOFZA010000118.1, read as the reverse complement.
AAAAACGTCAGCAGGAAATTGCCTTTACCGACAAGCTGTTTGCGGCCAACTCACGCCTGATCGCGCCAAAAGGCTCCAAGATCCTGCCAACTGTCGATGCGTTGAAGGGCAAAAGCATCGGCGTATTGCAGGGGACCACCCAGGAAGCCTATGCGATTGCCAATTGGCAGCCAAAAGGCGTGACCGTGGTGCCTTACCAGAATCAGGATCTGGTGTATGCGGATCTGGCTTCCGGGCGTATTGACGCCGCGTTTCAAGATGAAGTGGCGGCAAGTGAAGGCTTCCTGAAGCAGCCCCCGGGCAAGGAATACGCGTTTGCCGGTGAGTCGGTAAAAGACGATAAGTTCTTTGGCGTGGGCACCGGCATGGGCTTACGTAAGGATGAAACCGAGCTGAAGGCGGCGCTGGATAAAGCCTTTGCCGAAATGCGCAAAGACGGCACCTACGACAAGTTTGCGAAAAAATACTTCGACTTTGACGTTTACGGCGGCTAATACCTGTCTTGTACTCTGCGATGGTAACAGGCCCGGTTTTCCGGGCCTGTTCTGGCTGGAGTGTCGCGACGTGCTCAATGACGACAGGGTGACGTAAATGCTACAAGGTTACTCCCAACTGATATTTGAGGGGGCTCTGGTGACGCTGGAGCTGGCCCTCAGTTCCGTATTGCTGGCAGTGGTGATTGGTTTGATCGGCGCTGGCGGTAAACTTTCACAAAACCCTGTTATTGCCACGATCTTTGGTGCCTATACCACCTTGATCCGTGGCGTGCCGGATCTGGTGTTGATGCTGTTGATCTTCTACGGTCTGCAAATTGCCCTCAACACCGTGACGGAGTCTATTGGTTTCTCACAGATAGATATCGATCCGCTGGGGGCGGGCATCATTACCCTGGGCTTTATCTACGGAGCCTATTTTACCGAGACCTTCAGGGGGGCCTATCTGGCTGTGCCACGTGGTCAGATCGAGGCGGCGACCGCCTTCGGTTTTAGCAACGGGCAGATTTTCCGCCGTATTCTGTTTCCGGCCATGATGCGTTTTGCATTACCCGGCATCGGTAATAACTGGCAGGTGATCCTCAAGGCGACGGCCTTGGTCTCCATTCTTGGTCTCAACGATCTGGTAAAAGCCACGCAACTGGCCGGCAAGGGCACCTATCAGCCTTTCTTTTATGCCATTGTCGCAGGCCTGGTGTATCTGCTTTTCACCACCCTTTCCAACGGCGTATTGCTGTGGCTTGAGCGGCGTTATTCACTGGGTGTCAAAAGGGCCGAACTATGATCGATATCCTGCATCAGTACTGGCAGCAACTGCTGTGGACCGATGGTTATCGCTATACCGGCGTGGCGGTGACGCTGTGGTTGCTGATCTCATCGGTGGTGATGGGCGGCCTGCTGGCCATCCCGATGGCGGTGGCACGGGTTTCTTCCATCCGTTGGGTGCGCTACCCGGTGTGGTTGTATACCTACGTTTTTCGCGGTACGCCGCTGTACGTACAACTGTTGGTATTTTATTCCGGCATGTACAGTCTGGAGATCGTGCGGGGTACCGAACTGCTCAACGCGTTTTTCCGCAGCGGATTAAACTGCACCATTTTGGCATTAACGCTGAATACCTGTGCCTATACCACGGAAATCTTCGCCGGGGCGATTCGTGCGGTACCTCATGGGGAAATTGAGGCGGCCAGGGCCTATGGGTTTTCCAGCTTTAAGCTGTATCGCTGCATTATTTTGCCTTCGGCGCTGCGCTCGGCATTGCCGATGTACAGCAACGAGGTCATTCTGATGCTGCACTCTACCGCGCTGGCCTTTACCGCCACGGTGCCGGACCTGTTGAAAGTTGCCCGCGATATCAACGCGGCAACCTACCAGCCGTTTTATGCCTTTGGCATTGCGGCCGTGTTGTATCTCATCATCTCTTATACGTTGATCAGCCTGTTCCGCAGGGCGGAAAAACGCTGGATGGCGCACGTAACTCATCGATGAATGACGGGGAATTCACTATGCCTGACCAAAAATTAGCCGTCACCGAACTGCACAAGCGTTATGGTGACCATGAAGTGCTGAAAGGGGTATCCCTGGCGGCCAATGCGGGCGATGTGATTAGCATTATCGGTTCTTCCGGCTCCGGTAAAAGTACCTTTCTGCGTTGCATCAACTTCCTGGAAAAACCCAGCGAAGGCGCTATCAGCCTGAATAATGAAAATATTCGCATGGTGCGGGACAAGGACGGCCAGCTAAGAGTCTTCGACAAGAAACAGCTGCAATTGTTGCGTACCCGCCTGACCATGGTGTTCCAGCATTTCAACCTGTGGAGCCACATGACGGTGCTGGAAAACGTGATGGAAGCGCCCATCCAGGTATTAGGGTTGAGCAAGGCCGAGGCGCGCGAACGAGCGGTACGCTATCTGGATAAGGTTGGTATTGACGCGCGCGCGCAGATTAAATACCCGGTGCATCTCTCCGGTGGGCAACAGCAGCGGGTTTCTATTGCCCGGGCGTTGGCGATGGAGCCGGAAGTCTTGCTGTTTGATGAGCCAACGTCGGCGCTGGATCCTGAACTGGTGGGCGAAGTGCTGCGCATTATGCAGAAGCTGGCAGAAGAGGGGAAAACCATGGTGGTGGTGACGCATGAGATGGAATTTGCGCGCCATGTTTCCAGCCACGTCATTTTCCTGCATCAGGGGCTGATTGAAGAGCAGGGGCCGCCAGCGGAAGTCTTCGGCAACCCCAAAAGCACGCGTTTACAGCAGTTCCTTTCTGGTGCGCTGAAGTAGATATTTTGCCCCTCACCCTAACCCTCTCCCAAAAGGAGAGGGAACCGATCGAGTGGGTTTGCAAGTTCGGTGACGTACCTGTTGAGTTGACCTTATTACTTGCAAACGAGTAGGGGTGAGGGCTAAGCCTGCTGATTGATCACATCATCCAACGCCTGTTCCAGCTCAAAGAAACGGAAAACAAACCCCGCTTCTTCCAACCTCCTCGGCACTGCCCGCTGCCCACCCAGCACCAACACCGCCGCTTCCCCCATCAACAACTTCATGGCAAAGGCGGGTGCCCGTATAAACGCGGGGCGATCCAGCACCTTGGACAGGGTGGCGGTGAACTGTTCATTATGCACCGGATAAGGGGCCACCATATTGAAGGGGCCACGCAGCGGGGGATTATCCAGCAGGAAGATGATGGCATTGACCATATCGTCAATATGGATCCAGGGCAGGTACTGACGGCCATTGCCGATCGGCCCGCCTAAACCCAGGCGGAATGGCGGCAGCATCTTCGCCAGCGCTCCACCTTTGGGCGACAGGACGACGCCGGTACGCAACAGGCAGACTCGCGTATAGCTACTTTGCGCCCGCAGGGCCAGCGCCTCCCAGCGTTGACACAGCTGGTGGGTAAATTCATCGTGCGGGGTTTCGTCTTCCGTCACTACCGCCTGACCTTGATCGCCGTAATAACCGACCGCCGATCCGGAAATCAGCACCGAAGGCGGCGTCTGGCTAGCCGCAATCAGCGTGGCCAGGCGTTCGGTCAAGTCCCAACGGCTGCGGCACAGTAGCTCTTTCTGCGCCTTGCTCCAGCGCTTGTCAGCAATCGGCTCACCCGCCAGGTTGATCACGGCATCAAAACCGTCCAGAGCGTGAAGCTCATCGAGCGAAGGCAAGTAGCTGAGCCGATCGCCAAACTTATCCCGTGCCTTGGCGACGTCGCGCGTCAACAGGGTGAGTTCATGCGAAAGGTGCAACAGTTGCCTGGTCAGGCTACTGCCGATCAACCCAGTTGCGCCGGTAATCAGGATCTTCATGTTCGGCCTCCCTGGTAGGGGTGAGTGCTAAGCGCTTTCCCGTTGGTAACTCATGGTCATGGAAACCGAGTCGGCATAACGTAGGGCCAGCAGTTTATCTATCTCTACTTCAGCATAGGTCACCCATGGATGTTGTTTCACTATGTCGAGCACATCCTGGGTTAATTTTTCCAGCAGCGCGAAGCGGTTGTCTTCGATATGACGAATGATCGCCTTGGTGATGGTGCGATAGTTGAGGGCGTCGTCGATGTCTTCGCTGTTACGCGCCTTGTCCGCCGGGTAGTGGATCGCCACGTTGATCAGAACGTCCTGACGGTTGTTGATTTCTTCTTCCTTGATACCGATGAAGGTGCGTAACCGCAGGTTTTTAATACGGATAATGGCATCGGGTTGCTGGCATGGCATCAGAGATTCTCCGGAGGTCTGATTGTTTGTACTCAGAATACACGGAAAGTGAAGAAAAGATAATGTAGCCAGACGCTTAAAGAGAGCAACGCGGGGGAGATCACATCGGTTTTCGAGAGTTATCCCCTCTCCGTACACCGAGAGGGGCTGGCTTGCATCAGGCTTGCTCTGCCAGTTGGTAGGCACGTTCCGTTGCCGGACGGTTGCGAATGCGTTCAAACCAGTTACGCACCGCCGGATAATCTTCCAGATCGATGCGCTGGCGCGGGTGAGATACGACCCAGGGATAGGTGGCAATATCGGCAATGCTGTAGTTGTCACCACCCAGATAAGGGTGCCGCTGCAATTCGGTTTCCAGCACGCCATACAGGCGCTTGGTTTCCTGCTGGTAGCGTTCTATCGCGTAGGGGACGGGTTGCGGAGCATAGTGATTGAAGTGATGGTTTTGACCAAGCATCGGCCCGAATCCGGCCACCTGCCAGAATAGCCATTGCAGTGTCGCAGCCCTTTCGCGTACCCCTTTGCTGAGCAGTTTGCCGGTTTTCTCTGCCAGATAGAACAGGATCTCGCCCGATTCAAATACGCTGATCGGGGCACCGCCGTCCACGGGTTGTTGGTCGACGATAGCGGGGATTTTGTTGTTAGGGGAAATGGCCAAAAACGCTGGGGTGAATTGATCGCCAGCACTGATATTTACGCGATGGATACGATAAGGTAAACCAACCTCCTCCAGAAACAGGGTAATTTTGTGCCCGTTTGGAGTCGGTGCGTAATACAGATCAATCATATGATAATACTCCTTATAAAACAGCAAGATAAGATGAGCATGGATCGGTTGGTATGTTTGAGGCTATGGCGCACCCTGATGGTGCCAGTGGGGTTTGATCAAACAAACGCCACAACGGCTTTCTCTGAGAGTGCTGAGGGTACTGTTACAGCTTATACGATCGCATGATGTTGGATCCAGGCTTTGGTGTGCGGAGTGTAGATGGAGAGGGGGTAGGAAGAATTAAGGCGTTTTAACCGGCTCCTGGCCTAGGGGCAGTTGCATGCTGCCCCGTCTAGCCTGTCACAGCCTCAAGGATGCAAATATTGAGGCCTTTTGCTGCTGATCTTTTTCATCGCCCGGTTTTTATAGCAGTTAATGGTTTTTAACCTGAGCTTGAGCTTTTTGGCTATCTCACAAGGCAGAGCACCGCTGTAGATTTCGTTAATGATGATCAGCTCTCTGGTGGTCAGATACTGGTGGCTCGTTGTTTCCGTTGCCTCGGTATCAAGTTCATCCGGCATCGTAGTGAGCGGGAACATCGAAAGCAAGATTTCCTCTACGCGGGCATTTTTATCCAGAGTGATAAAATGGTTGTACATATCCGGGTTGGTCAGGCACAGGCTGTTTTCATACAGCAGAATGATCCTGGCATTCAACGTGCCCTGTTCCAGGGCGCTATAGAGCGCGGAACAGGCACCGTAGTAATTAATAAAGCCGCAGCTGCAATCCAAAATAAGAAAGTCACAGGCGTTATTTTTCAGCTCTGGCAGCGTGTGGCTCTCGAATGTCTCTTTTTCAAAAGGCAATTCATGCAGCGCTATTTTATCGTGGGCCAACGTTTCACCGTGCCTGAGCAGCGCGTGCAAACCAGCGGCGTAATAGCGGTCATTACCCACCGTGTAGAAATGAATATCAGGCATAGATGATCATCCTAATCAGTAATAATCCTATCTGGCGCACGCTTTGGCGAATGGGCCGCAATCTGCACGATTACGTGCACGGTTTGGTGCCGATTTTTTGACAATCAGAATGCGTTTTTACCGCATGTGCAGCAGCAGCTCGCCCCCTCAGTGTAGGGAGGGACTTTCCCTACGTAGGTGATAGAAATATCACAATGTGGGCAACAGGCTACAGACTCGCAGTAAGCCATTAACTTAACTCATTCTATTGATTTATATTGATAAATTATATTGCATAGGATAGCAGAGTTGATTTTAATGATCAATAAAATAGATCGATTGGATAAAAACAATTGATTTTATCGATAAGTTACCAATTATTTCAATGAAATCAAAAGATAAGTTCATGCATCATCACTGGCTAATGAATGACTGAGAATAATCTTATATATTCGTTTGGGGTATATGTTCAGCTTCTATTATGGAAAATAGGGATTGTTCATATTTCCCGTCAGGGAGTGGTTTTCTGCTGGCATATTGCCGCCCAAAACCAGGAAAAACTGAATAATAGCCGGTGGGATAAGCCGTTTTGGCTGAAGGGAATTGCCGCTGGATTATTGATCTATATTGCCCCCGATAATGACCGGGGGCACTGGGGATTAGCTCAGGAAATCTTCACGCTGAGGGGTGAAAGTATCCAGTAAGGTTCCGGCCTCCAGGCACACACAGCCGTGTACTACATCGGGCTTTTTGTACAAGGTATCTCCGGCAGCCACTTCCTGGGTGACGCCATCAATGGTGAAGCTGAAGCGGCCGGAAAGCACATAGGTCAGTTGCTCGTGCGGGTGGCTGTGCAACGGGCCGACAGCGCCTTGGGTAAAGTTGACCTCTACCGCCATCATGGTGCCACCATGAGCGAGAATACGGCGTGTAACGCCATTCCCCAAATCTTCCAGCGCGCAATCCTGTTTGTAGATAAACATGGTTATTCCTCAGTGAAGCTGTGCTATCAAGCAAAAAGATCTTCTGGCAAGCGGGCCAGATACAGAGCGGGCTCACCCTCAAAATCGGAGGTGAACAGCACTTGCCGGTTATCCGGGGTAAAGGAGGGGTGCGGATGCGTAACCTGGCGGTCACCATTCAGCACGCGCCATGAACTGTTATGTGCGGCCAGGCGAGCCTGCCGCTGTTGCTTGGCATCGAATACGTAAAGCCACGGATCGTTCTCAATGGTGTAGCCCTGTGCATCCTTGATATCAACCGGGGTAGCCGAGCCGTCGCCCACCAGCAGGCTGCCATCGTAGTTGCTCATCAGGTGGGAACAGGCAGGCATACTCATTACCACCTCATCCTGGCCGGTTTGCGGATCGTAGCGGCAGATATTGCGCTGTTGCTGACCTTTCATATAAGAGACGTACATCAGGGCCGAGCCGTCCGGCACCCAGAATTCGTGCGTGCAACTCTCGCCTGGGGCGTGATCTTTTACCTTACGCATATTGCTGCCGTCTTCGTTGATCAGCCACATGCGGGCATCGACCAGATCGTGCGGCCCTTCATGGCAGAAGGCGACGCAGTCACTATGATGTGGGCGATAGATTGGGTGGCCCAACCAGAGACGGTCCTCATAGATCACGCGTGATTCACCGCTGGCCAGATCGACACGCAACAGGCGGCAATGCGGGTTTTTGGTGAAGAAGCTGTGGAAAATTTTCCAGTCGGTCAGGGGTTGCCAATCCTGGCGATCGATTTCGATGCCCACCAGGCTGGTACATTCACTATTAGCCACCCAGGTGCCGTAGCCAACCCACTCTTCAGGCACGCGATAAACGGTTTGTTCATTACAGTTGCTCAGCTCGACCCGACGCAGCTCACGCTCATTTTTCACGTAATACAGGAAGCGATCGTCCGGCGATAAAAAGCCGCCGAAGGTGTTATCGCCAGGGCCTTCGGTCAGCTGCACCGCTTGCTGCAGTTGCAGATCCAGCAGGTAGTAGTTGCGGTTACCGTCAAATTCGCCGGCAAACAACAGCTTGCTGCCGTTGTTGGTGAAACACTTCTGGTAGAAGTAGTTGCGGTGGCACAGTACCTCAGGCGGCGTCAGGCGGGTGATTTGTGCGCCAGTACCGGCATCGGTCGTACGATGGAAATTGAACTTGTGGATTGAACCTTTAGCCACGATGGCCTCCCTTGACCTTATCGATAAACCGCCGCTGTTCAGACGATCCTTTAACAAAAACAAAACATCGTTTCATAAATTTAGAAAAATGATATCAAAGTGACGAATAAGGCCAACCCGAACGGGTGATTTATGAGAGCTGTATCGCATAAATCGTTGCTGTTTGCACGATTGATATCAGATAGCGGTTTTGCTCATAGCCAACCTGCATGACGCCGTTGCATGCTCGCGATCACAGTAATCCTTGGCGGCCAGAGGCTTCCCGCTTTTTTAAGTCGGTTTAAAAAGATCTCCTTATTTTTTATGTGACTTTCATCACAACATCATAACTCACCTAAAAGTATAAAACGTTATTCCTGTAAAAATGAAATTGTGGTTCATTATTTTTGTTTGCGAGAAGAAACGATGACAACTAATGGTATTAACGCTCTGGGTAAGGGAAGAACGGTCAGGTTAGGGCATCAGCTGGCTTATGGTGGGGGTAACCTGCTGGGCAGCGGTGCGCTGGCGATCAGCGGTGCCTGGCTGCTCTATTTTTACACCACGTTTTGTGGTTTGACGCTGCTGGAAGCGTCCTTTATCTTCTCGGTAGCGAGTGTCATCGATGCTATCAGTAATCCGGTAATGGGTTATCTGACCGATAACTTTGGCAACACCTGGCTCGGTAAGCGTTTTGGACGGCGGCGCTTCTTCCTGCTGATTGGCGCGCCACTGATGGTCTTTTACCCGCTGCTGTGGGTTGAGGGCTTCGGTTTTTGGTACTACCTCGCCACCTACGTGATTTTCGAGTTGATCTATACCTCGGTGATGGTGCCTTACGAAACGTTGGCTACCGAAATGACCGATGATTTTGCCGTGCGCTCCAAGCTGACTGGCTATAAAGCGATTTTTGGCAAGATGGCCAACTTCCTGGCGGCGTTTATTCCAGGGCAATTTATTCTGCTCTACGGTAAAGAATCGGCACAGCCTTTTCTGTATACCGGTATCACTTATGGCGTGATCCTGTTTATTGCCATCACCGTGTTGTATCTATTCTCCTGGGAGCGCAAGGATGAAGCGGTGGCGGTGGTCAAGCATAAGGCATCGCTGCTTAAGACCCTGGTTTCGTTAGCACGTGATATGCAATCGACCTTCTACCTGCGGGTATTTCGCAAGCATCTGGGCATGTATCTGTTCGGCTTTGGCGCGGAATGGTTATTCGCCTCGGTATTTACCTATTTCGTGATCTTCGTGCTGCAATACGATCCCGCCATTCTGGCTGGCTTGAACAGCCTGAATGCCATTTTGCAGCTGATCTCCACGGCCATCTTTATTGGCCTGTGTGTGAAGAAAGGCTTCAGTAAACCTTACAGCTGGGCGCTTGGTATTGTGATGTTTGCGGTCTGTTGTTACTCCCTGCTGCATTTCTTTAATTTGCCTGCGCATATTGCTACTGCGGCCATCATCGGTATCACCGTGATATTCGGTCTGGGCACCGGTGGGGTGTATTACATTCCCTGGACGGTGTACACCTTCCTGGCTGACGTGGATGAAGTCTTTACCGGTCGCCGCCGTGAAGGGATCTATGCCGGTGCGATGACCTTCTCCGGCAAGATCATGCGCTCGATTATCGTTTTCACCATGGGGGCTATTCTCAGTTACTACGGCTTCCAGTCGAAGTCTCACACTCAGCCCGAAACCGCGATCACCGCGATCTCCTGGGTGTTCTTTGCCGGTGTGATCTTGTTGGCGCTGATGGCGATTGTGTTCAGCAGCCAGATGAAGCTTAACCGCCAGACCCACCAGGTAGTGTTATACGAAGTCGCCCGCATCAAGGCCGGTGGCAAGATCGGCGACATTAAACCCGAAGTCCGTCTGGTGATCGAAAACCTGGTAGGACTGCCTTACGAGCAATGCTGGGGCAACAGCAAGATCTGCCAGAAGATGAATATCACTCCCGAAGTCGCTACCCCTGTGTATAAACCGGCCTGATTGGGCCTGATCTCCCCAAAAAACCAGTGATGGGATCTTCTCGCCAGCGCGGCGGGGGGATCCCTACATATTAAAAACAAGGAAAGGGAAATGAAGATCGTACCTCTGTCGTTATTAGTTGCTCTGGCCAGCGTATGTCATAACGGTGCCGCCGCGCCGCTGCCTGCGGCTAATCAACTGGTGTGGCAGGCCATTGCTTTCGGCCAGTCCACGGATGTCAATTTTGCCACCAACGTGTTGCCGGACAAGGTGGGTACCAATCAGGTGACGATGGCTGATGGCAAACCGATGCCGGTCGGGCCGCTGAAAACACCGTTCCACGTCGAAAGCCGGGGCGGCAAAATCGGCAATAGCCACGATGGCTTGACCTTCTATTACACGCGCATTCCGGCCACTGCCAATGTGGTTCTGGAGGCGGAGGTGACGGTCGATCAGTTTGGCCCCGAAAACACGGCGCTGCCAGCCGGGCAGGAAGGGGCGGGGTTGTTGATCCGCGATATCCTCGGCAAACCAAGACTGGAGAAGGTCCAGCAGGGTTATGAGGAGTTTCCGGCGGCGTCCAACATGGTGATGAATGCCATCATGACGCAGGATAAGAAAGATCATCAGCGGGTCAAAATGACGATGATATCCCGCAACGGCGTGCTCAATTCCTGGGGCAATGCAGGCGTCGAGATCAAACGTGAAGGCTATCAGCCAGAGGTGGATTTGCAGAAAACGCCAAGCTTCCGGCTACGTCTGGCCCGGACGGATCAGGGATTTACCGCAGCCTACGCCCCGCTGGGCAGTGACAACTGGGTCAGTAAAACGGCCAACGATCCGCACCGCGTCACCAAGCTGGATCCTGAAGGTTACTACGTGGGCTTCTTTGCTTCACGTAACGCGCGCATTACCGTCAATCAGGCCAGCCTGACGCTGAGTGAAAGCCAGCTTCCGGCGGCGCAAGAGTTTGTGGTGAAAGCGATGCCGCTGCAGGTCGAAATCGGCTCTGCACCACTATCCGCCACGGACGATTACGTCTTCCAATTACGAAGCAATGAGAGTGGCACTCTGTCGCTGAGCCAGGACGGCGTGGTCATTGCCGCAGAGCGTAAGGTGCAGGCCGGAGAGATGCTGGCGGTGAAGGTTGTGCTGAAGAAGGCGGAAACTGCGCTGGATTACAGTTTCACTGGACCAAAAGGCAGCGCCCAGAGCGATAAGCTGATGGTGCGTAAAGTGCATTATGCCGATGCCGCCAACCTGTATGTTTCACCACAGGGCAAAGCTGAAAATGATGGCAGCCAGCAGCATCCGCTGGATTTTGCCACCGCAGTACAATCGTTAACGCCAGGTGGCACACTTTGGCTGGCTGCGGGGGATTACCCTTTGGCGGTCATCCCTGCTGCGGCCAGTGGCACAGCCATGCATGCCAAAAAACTGCGGCCGGTTGGGGAAGGCGTGGTACTGCGCGGGATGGAGCTGGAAGCCAGCTATTGGGATATTCAGGGCATCACGGTAACGGAAAAAAGCCTGCATATTGCGGGTAGCCATAACCACCTTGACCGAGTGGTAGCACACCATGCGGATGATACCGGGATTGTCATTTCTTCCCCGGCCAAAGCGGATCGCCCTTTGTGGGCCAGCCATAACCTGATCACTCACGCGGAATCGTACGCCAACAAGGATCCTGGTCTGATCAATGCGGATGGCTTTGCTGTCAAAATGCGCGTGGGTGAAGGGAACCGGCTGGTTGCCTGCTTCTCGCATGACAACGTGGATGACGGCTTTGACCTGTTTAACAAGATCGAGGATGGCCCCAACGGGCGGGTGATCATTGAAAACAGCGTCGCGCTGCGCAACGTCAATAATGGTTTCAAACTGGGGGGCGAAGGGCTGCCAGTGGCCCACCAGGTGACCAATAGCCTGGCGATGGAAAACGGTATGGATGGGTTTACCGACAACTTCAATCCTGGCGCACTGCAAGTGACCAACAACACGGCGATTGATAACCAGCGGTTCAACTACATTTTCCGCCCGGGCCCTTATACCACCCAGGATAAGCAGGGCACATTCAGTGGTAACGTTTCGCTACGCAGCAAGCCGGGAGAATATGCCGATGCGGTGGTGGGGAATATCGCCGACAACAATGCCTTTATGCTGTCAGCAGGGAAATAAAACGCCTTAGGGGCGCAGCATGTGAACTGCGTCCCAACATATGTAATGGACCGGCTGCTGTTGCGCCGTTTTTGACCTTGTTAAAACGGCGCATGTCACATAACCAAAAATTACTTTCATTTAAAATAAAACATTGTTTCAATTTTATTGATTGCGTCAGCGATAAGCGTTAGACTTGCGCCATCATGATGACAGGGGCGGGCAACATCGCTCCCCCTGTATGGCAGCAAGCTGCGGACACTGGCGGGATTGCAACGCTATCCCCACTTTTGACAAGGGCCGCTGATGCCCTGAGTACTAAGGACAAGAGCATGATTCTCGATAATTTTTCATTACAGGGTAAAGTGGCGATTGTAACCGGTTGCGATACCGGGTTGGGACAAGGGATGGCGATTGGGCTGGCTCAGGCGGGCTGTGATATCGTTGGTGTTAACGTGGTCGAGCCGGAAGAAACCATTGCCAAAGTGACCGCGCTGGGCCGTCGTTTCCTTAGCCTGAAAGCCGACCTGAGCAAGCTGGAAGTGCTGCCAGAGTTGCTGGAGCGCGCGGTGGCCGAATTCGATCATATCGATATTCTGGTCAATAACGCCGGCATCATTCGCCGCCAGGATGCGCTGCAATTCAGTGAAAAAGATTGGGATGACGTGATGAATCTGAACATCAAGACGGTGTTCTTCATGTCGCAGGCGGTGGCCCGCCAGTTTATTGCCCAAGGCACCGGCGGCAAGATCATCAACATCGCCTCCATGCTGTCTTATCAAGGGGGCATTCGTGTGCCATCTTACACTGCATCCAAGAGTGCCGTGATGGGCGTTACCCGTCTGTTGGCCAACGAATGGGCCAGCCACGGTATCAACGTCAACGCGTTGGCTCCGGGCTATATGGCGACGAACAATACTCGCCAACTGCGTGACGATCAGGCTCGCAGTGAAGAAATCCTTGAGCGTATCCCGGCTGGCCGTTGGGGCCTGCCAGAAGATCTGATGGGGCCGGCGGTATTCCTGGCTTCCCCAGCTTCGGATTATATCAATGGCTACACCATTGCGGTGGATGGCGGTTGGTTGGCTCGCTAACTCGATAAAGAATAACTGATTGATTTTACTTGCGGAGAGCAGAAGATGAATATTGCACTGATGATGGAAAACAGCCAGGCGGGTAAAAATGCGCTGGTTCTCGAACAATTGCAGGCGGTTGCGGCTGGCAATCATGATGCAGTGTTCAACGTGGGGATGAGCGATGAGCAGGATCACCATCTGACCTATATCCATCTGGGGATTATGGCCAGCATTCTGCTGAACGCCGAAGCGGTCGACTTTGTGGTCACCGGTTGCGGTACCGGGCAGGGTGCTTTGATGTCACTGAACATCCATCCTGGCGTGGTATGTGGTTACTGTATTGATCCTGCTGATGCCTTCCTGTTCGCGCAGATCAACAACGGTAATGCGCTGTCTCTGCCGTTTGCCAAAGGCTTCGGCTGGGGCGCAGAGCTGAACGTGCGCTATATCTTTGAGAAGGCCTTTACCGGGCGTAAAGGTGAAGGTTATCCGGTGGAGCGTAAAGAACCTCAGGTTCGTAATGCCGGGATCCTCAATCAGGTTAAGCAGGCGGTGATCAAAGATAACTACCTTGATACGCTGCGTGCTATCGATCCGGAATTGGTGAAGACCGCGGTTAGCGGCCCTCGCTTCCAGGAATGCCTGTTCTCCAACGGCAAAAAGCCGGAGATCGTGGCGTTTGTCAAAGAACTGCTGGCCCGCGCCTAATGTTCTTCAGGTGGCCGAATATCGGCCACCTGGTTATCGATCTCTTGTTGTATCACTCAGCTCAGTTAAAATGGTTGCCTATTCCGCAGCAAAGGAAAGGTTATGAAGCTGATGTTCGCCTCGGACCTGCATGGTTCACTCTCCGCCACTGACAAAATCCTCGAATTGTTTGCCCAAAGCCAGGCCGATTGGCTGATACTGCTGGGCGATTTGCTTAATCACGGCCCGCGTAACGCCTTGCCGGATAACTATCAGCCCGCGCAGGTAGCCGAGCAATTGAATCACTTTAGTCACAAGATCGTTGCCGTTCGCGGTAATTGCGACAGTGAAGTCGATCAGATGCTGCTTGCTTTCCCCATGATGGCGCCTTACCAACAGGTGCTATTGCCGAAAAGACGATTGTTTTTAACCCACGGGCACCTTTATCATCCCAACACTTTACCGCCTTTAACCGGTGGAGACGTGCTGGTCTATGGCCATACGCACCTACCCCAGGCACAAAGGCAGGGAGAGATCTACTGCTTTAATCCTGGCTCGGTCAGTATCCCGAAAGGGGGTTTTCCTGCCAGCTATGGCATACTGTCAGATGATGTCTTGAGCGTGGTTGAATTGCACAACGGCAAGGTTGTTGCAGAGATAGCATTAACGCACTAATTTTATAGACCCGGTAGCTCGGAAATGACAGCCATGGCTGTGGCTTGGCAGAGCAGGGGAACACCATAACAATCATTGAAGCAATCTCATTGATTAACCAGTGCGCGGCATGCATCGCGCCCAAAATAGAAGGTTTTACAGGATGGCGGAACAGGATCAGGCTGCAGATACCGAGTGGGTTGATATCGTCAACGAGCAAAACGAAGTGATTGCTCAGTCCAGTCGTCAACAGATGCGTGCCCAACGGCTGCGCCATCGTGCGACCTATATTGTGGTGCATGACGGCATGGGGAAAATTTTGGTGCAGCGGCGCACCGATAACAAAGATTTTTACCCGGGCTGGATGGATGCCACAGCAGGCGGTGTCGTACAAAGCGGGGAGAACGTATTGGACTCTGCGCGCCGTGAGGCGGAAGAGGAGCTGGGCATTGCCGGGGTACCGTTTGCCGAGCATGGTCTGTTCTACTTTGAAGAAACCGAGTGCCGTATTTGGGGGGCGTTGTTCAGCTGCGTCGCCAATGGCCCATTTGCGCTACAAGAAGAAGAAGTGGCCGAAGTGAGCTGGCTGACGCCGGAGGAGATCACCGCCCGCTGCGACGAGTTCACCCCCGATTCACTGAAGGCATTATCGTTATGGCTAACGCGTAATAATGGCCAGGACTACGGTAAACCGCTGCCGCGTGACAGCAGAGCCGACTCTGGCGAGGAAGACGCCTGATTTACCGTTCGGCCTTGCTGCCCATTGCGTAGTAAGGCCGTCTGCTCCCTTCCCCCTATCAACCGCCTGAAATCACAAATGTAACCATCAATGACGACAGTCATACTTTTCCTCCTGCCCCAAATCGGCTGAGTTACCTACCTACAATTGACTAACCGATCTCATCAAAATTCCTATCCTTGGCGTTACAAATTGGTCAAGAGCAAATGTTCATATTTATCAGTGTCTTATATCTTTGTGTTGGCTTAGTTTTGATAATTTCTATTTTTAAACAAAAAAATCAAAACAACGTTTCTACTTTGGTCACACTTTTGCCATCCGCTGAATGACGTTGAGGAAATTTCAGATATAATAATTTGAAATAGTGTTTCAGTTTGTTGATTGGTAGATGCCGGGGCATCAGGGAGACCGAAGAATGGACTTAGCCTTCTGTAACACGCAACCCGACAGCATAGTGACAATGCGAGCATTAGCCGCTGAGCGCTGGCTGAAATTGGCCAGCGATCGTCTGAAAAATTTTATTGCTTTATCACTACGGGGGGATGCTGAATCTGGGCGGACTGCCTGGCTTTTCATTTCTATTGTTTAATCTGACTTAAATTTTACTTAACTAATTTCATTTCTTTTTCTATTTAAATGGCTATGGGTAACAACCATGAATGAAAACAGAATGCTGGGGTTAGCCTATATATCACCCTATATAATCGGGTTGATCATATTTACGGCGTTCCCCTTTGTATCATCATTCTTGCTGAGCTTTACGGAATATGATCTGATGAACCCCCCGGTGTTTAACGGGGTAGAAAACTATCGCTATATGCTGATGGAAGACCATCTTTTTTGGAAATCGATGGGCGTCACCTTTGCCTATGTGTTTCTGACCATCCCGTTAAAATTGGCGTTTGCCTTGGGTATCGCTTTTGTCCTTAATTTTAAACTACGCGGTATCGGTTTTTTCCGCACGGCCTATTACGTTCCTTCTATTCTCGGTAGCAGCGTGGCGATTGCCGTGCTGTGGCGTGCGCTGTTTGCCATCGACGGGCTGCTGAACAGCTTTATCGGCGTCTTTGGCATGGATCCGATCAACTGGCTGGGCGAGCCTTCACTGGCATTAATGTCCGTCACGCTACTGCGCGTATGGCAGTTCGGTTCCGCGATGGTGATTTTCCTGGCGGCGCTGCAAAACGTGCCTCAGTCACAATATGAAGCGGCCATGATTGATGGTGCCTCCAAGTGGCAGATGTTTATGAAGGTCACGGTCCCGCTGATCACGCCGGTGATTTTCTTTAACTTTATTATGCAAACCACGCAGGCGTTCCAGGAGTTTACGGCCCCGTATGTTATTACCGGAGGTGGGCCAACCCATTACACCTACCTGTTCTCACTGTATATCTACGATACCGCCTTTAAATATTTTGATATGGGTTACGGTGCCGCATTGGCGTGGATCCTGTTCCTGGTTGTGGCCCTGTTCGCCTCAATCGCCTTTAAATCATCGAAGTATTGGGTCTTCTACTCGGCAGACAAGGGTGGCAAAAATGGCTGACATGCAACAGAACCAATTACCCATGTCCAATGCGCAGGAAATGGCTGAGCTTGAGGTTCAGCGTACTTTGCGCAGGGAAAAAATCAGCGCGGCCATTCGTTACGTCGTACTGCTGCTGGTGGGATTGTTGATGCTTTATCCGCTGGTGTGGATGTTCTCGGCATCGTTCAAACCGAATCAGGAAATTTTCACCACTTTGGGCCTGTGGCCAGACAATGCGACCTCGGACGGTTTCGTCAACGGTTGGAAAACCGGCACGGAATACAACTTTGGCCATTACATGCTTAATACCTTCAAGTTTGTGATCCCCAAGGTGTTATTAACCATTATCTCTTCGACCATCGTGGCCTACGGTTTTGCCCGCTTTGAGATCCCGTGGAAGAAATTCTGGTTTGCCACGCTGATCACCACCATGTTGCTGCCAAGCACGGTGTTACTGATCCCGCAATACATCATGTTCCGTGAAATGGGCATGTTAGACAGCTATTTACCGCTGTATCTGCCACTGGCATTTGCGACGCAGGGGTTCTTCGTCTTTATGTTGATCCAGTTCCTGCGCGGCGTTCCCCGGGATATGGAAGAGGCGGCCCAGATCGATGGCTGCAACTCGTTCCAGGTGCTGTGGTATGTGGTGGTGCCGATCCTGAAACCGGCGATTATCTCCGTCGCGCTGTTCCAGTTTATGTGGTCGATGAATGACTTTATTGGCCCGTTGATCTACGTCTACAGCGTCGATAAGTATCCGATTGCGCTGGCGTTGAAAATGTCTATCGACGTGACAGAAGGTGCGCCGTGGAATGAAATCCTGGCCATGGCAAGCATCTCTATTCTGCCGTCCATCATCGTGTTCTTCCTGGCCCAACGCTACTTTGTGCAGGGCGTTACCAGCAGCGGAATTAAAGGTTAATTGAGGATTTATCATGGCTGAAGTCATTTTTAATAATCTGCAGAAAGTGTACAGCAACGGTTATAAGGCGGTGCATGGTATCAATCTGACCATTGCCGACGGCGAGTTTATGGTGATTGTCGGCCCTTCCGGCTGTGCCAAATCGACCACGCTGCGGATGCTGGCTGGGTTGGAAACCATTAGCGGTGGCGAAGTACGCATTGGCGATCGCGTGGTGAATAACCTGGCTCCTAAATCCCGTGGCATTGCCATGGTGTTCCAGAACTATGCGCTGTATCCGCATATGACGGTCAAAGATAACCTGGCCTTTGGTTTGAAGCTGAGCAAGCTGCCTAAAGAGCAGATTGAAGAGCAGGTCAACGAAGCCGCCAAGATCCTCGAGCTGGAAGAGCTACTGGATCGTCTGCCACGCCAACTCTCTGGTGGACAGGCGCAGCGTGTGGCCGTTGGCCGCGCGATTGTGAAAAAGCCGGACGTGTTCCTGTTCGATGAGCCGTTGTCCAATCTGGACGCCAAGCTGCGTGCGTCGATGCGTATCCGTATCTCCGATTTGCATAAGCAACTGAAAAAGAGTGGCAAACCGGCAACCACTGTATATGTCACCCACGATCAGACCGAAGCCATGACCATGGGCGACCGTATCTGCGTGATGAAGCTGGGCCATATCATGCAGGTGGATACGCCAGACAACCTGTACCACTTCCCGAAAAACATGTTCGTGGCCGGTTTTATCGGTGCGCCAGAAATGAACATCAAGCCGAGCAAGCTGGTGGAGCAAGACGGCAAAATCGGTCTGACCGTCGGTAATTACACCCTGACCCTCAATCAACACCAGCAGGACAAGGTGGCCAGCTTTGTCGGGCAGGACGTGTTCTTCGGCGTGCGGCCAGAGTTTGTGTCGATTTCAGAATCGCCGTTTGAAGGCAACCACTCACAAGGGGAATTGGTGCGCGTTGAGAATATGGGCCATGAGTTCTTTGTCTACCTGAAGGTGAATGACTTTGAGCTGACCTGCCGCATTCCTTCCGATGACGTCAAGCCGATCCTGAAAAATGGCCTGCATCGTCCGGTTTATTTCAGGTTCGACATGAATAAATGCCACATTTTTGATGCGAAAACGGAAAAGAACATTTCTCTTTAACAGGGGTTGTAAACCATGAAAAAAATAGTCTTACGTACTCTGGTAGCCTCATCTATGGCGATATTTGCTCATCAGGCCTTTGCCGCTGAGCAGGTTGATTTACGTATGTCCTGGTGGGGAGGCAATGGCCGCCACCAGGTCACGTTGAAGGCGATTGAGGAGTTCCAGAAGCAGAACCCGGATATCAAGGTCAAATCCGAATATACCGGTTGGGACGGCCATCTTTCACGCCTGACTACCCAGATTGCCGGCGGCACCGAGCCGGACGTGATGCAGACCAACTGGAACTGGCTGCCAATCTTTTCCAAAACCGGCACCGGGTTTTACGATCTGAACAAGGTCAGCGAGTATCTGGATCTGAGCCAGTTTGACCCGAAAGAGCTGCAAACGACCACCATCGACGGCAAGCTGAACGGCATCCCGATTTCGGTAACCGCGCGCGTTTTCTATTATAACGACGTCACCTGGAAAGACGCCGGTGTGCAATATCCGAATAACTGGGATGAATTGCTCGCGGCGGGTAAAACCTTTAAGGAAAAGCTGGGGGATAAATATTATCCCGTGGTGTTGGAGCATCAGGATACCTTCGCGCTGTTACGTTCCTATATGATCCAAAAGCATAACGTCGACATTATCAATGAAGGCCAGAAAAAGTTTGCTTACACCGAAGCGCAATGGGTCGATTTCTTCCAGATGTATAAAGACATGGTCGACAGCCACGTGATGCCGTCATCGAAATATTATGCCTCATTCGGCAAAAGCAATATGTATGAGATGAAACCGTGGATTGCGGGTGAGTGGGGCGGAACCTATATGTGGAACTCCACCATCAACAAATACTCCGACAACCTGAAGGCACCGGCCAAGCTGGAGCTGGGGCCATACCCGATGTTGCCAGGGGCTACGGACGCCGGGTTATTCTTCAAGCCGTCGCAAATGTTCTCGATTGGCAAGAGCAGCAAGCATCCAAAAGAGGCTGCAATGTTGATTAACTTCCTGCTAAACAGCAAGGAAGGGGTTGAGGCGCTGAAGCTGGAGCGTGGCGTACCGTTAAGCAAGGCGGCCGTCAGCCAACTGCGCGAAAGCGGTGCCATCCAGGATAGCGATCCGGCCGTTTCCGGGTTGAAGCTGGCGCTGTCATTGCCGCATGCCATCAGCACTTCACCGTATTTTGACGACCCGCAGATTGTGGTGTTGTTCCAGGATGCCATTCAGAATATTGATTACGGTAAAAAAACGGTGCAGGAAGTGGCTGCCGACTTCCAGCGCCAGGGTGACCGTATTCTGAAACGTGCAATGAGATAATATCTATCCCCATCTACTCAGGTGGGGATATAACCAAATAATAGCAACACCATATTTAGCTTGTTATTAATAGCAGGGTTCTTCGGGCTTAAAATTATAGCAAAGAAAATATCAGCATTCTCAGAATGAGCGGGATTATTTCGCCTGATTTTGAGTGGTAAGTACTTTAAATAAACCTATAACCTCCCTCGATAACAGGGGAGCTATCTTCTTATAATTAAATGATAAGGGTAGTAATAATGAAATTTAAATTATTGACTCTGGTGTTAGCCTCTGTAGCAAACTTTAGTGCAATGGCCATGTCCCTTGATTTGCGCCATGAATGGCAAGATACCGGCAAAGGCGACCATAAAGATCGCATGCTGGTTTCCCATCGCTTCGATAATGGCCTGGGATTCTCTCTGGAGGCGAAATGGCGCCAGGATTCTTCAGATTCCACGCCTGATAAACCTTACCATGAGCAGGTCAGTAACGGGACAGAAGCCGTGGTCAGCTATCAGCATAAATTTGATGCATTCACCTTGCAACCAGGGTTCTCGCTAGAGTCCAGCAGTAATAATAACGGTTATCGTCCTTACCTGCGTGCGCAGTATAACCTGACCAAAGAACTGTATGTGGCTGGCAGATATCGCTATGAATATAAGCGTACCACTTCAAAAGGTTCAGAGGGGGATGAGAAAACCAACCGTGGTGATTTCTGGTTAGGTTATAACTTCTATAAGGACTGGTCTGCCGAATATAACTACGTTTATAAGAGCAGCAACAAGGTTATTTTTGACGACGGTAAAACCGATTACGAACATAACGTCAAGCTGGCCTATAAATGGGATAAAAATTGGAAGCCTTATATCGAAGTGGGCAACGTGAAGCAGGATAGCAAAAATGATAACCGCCAGACGCGCTACCGTGTCGGGATAAACTATAGCTGGTAAGTCATGTGAGATACCGGGGATGCCGTCTTGTCAGCGGATCCCCGTTATCCAACGTTAACAACTGCTACGACGGCACAGCGTGGACGGAATCGAACCTTCGGGCTGCCAGGGTTGATCGTTCAGCCGGGCCAACAATGCTTTACCTGCCTGGATACCAATCTCTTTATGTGGCACGGTCATGGTCGTCAGCGGTGGCTGGCACACCTGGCTGACCTCGCTGTTACCAAATCCCACGATGGCCAACTGATCCGGCACCTTGATCCGCCGCCGCTGGCATTCATATAGCGCACCACAGGCCAACTCATCGGACGCACACACCAAGGCATCCATCTCCGGCCAGGCCAGCAAAAACTCCGGCAACTGCTGGGCACCAAGGCTGAAACTGGCGGGCTGTGCGGCATTAATCACCCGATGGGGAGACATGTGGTTTTGTAATAGCGCTTTGTGCCAACCTTGCAGATGCTGCTGGAAAATCCACTGCTCCTGATTGGCACACAGCAGGCCGACGTTTTGATACCCGCTGCTAATGACCGTTTGCGTAAGCTGATACATTGCGGCGACGTAATCGATGCCGATGTTGATATCGATCGGATCGGTGCGGATTGCTCCGATCTCCACCACCGGAATATTGGCCGTGGTCAATGCCTGCCGGGTATTCTCTGAATGCTCCACGCTCAACAATACGGCCGCAGCCAGGTTGTAAGAGAGCAGGGTTTCCAGCAACGTTTCTTCACGCTCAATATGATGCTGTGACTCGGCCAGCATGATCTGGTAGCCCGCCGGTTGTAATACCCGCTGTAGCCCGGCAAACATATCTGCACAGCCGGACTCGGAAAAACTCGGCACCACCATGGCGATGGTATAAGAAGACGCCGAGGCTAACGAACTGGCCGCCAGGTTGGGCAGATAACCCAACTCACTGACCGCCGCCTCAATTTTTTCTCTCAGCTTATCTGAAACCTGTTCCGGCGTGCGGAGCGCCCGCGAGACGGTCATGGTGCCCACACCTGCCAATTGGGCTACGTCGGCCAGGGTGACCCGGCCGGTACTGCGTCGTTTTCTACCGATCGACATTGCTGATCCTGACTGAAATGCGCGCATCACGCATAAATGAGCTAATGGGTTCGACATTCCTGCTTTCGCGCCCATTCTACCCCGTTCCTTTGGCGAGAGTTCAAAAAACTGAGTCGTGTGATTTCAGGCTCTGTCTTTTTGATAGCGCTATCACAGATCTGAATGATAGGCTTTTGGTAGCGCTATCTTTGAGATGTTGGTCACGGTTTACCCTCGTCCTGTTGATTAAAGTTTTATCGTCGCCGGCCTATCCCATGACGGCTACGTGCCATCAAACGATCCTTGGTCATCAGATTTCGTAGCGTCTTGGCTCGGGAATTCTGCTGGCTGAAGGGAGAAATTCATAAGGAGGAGATGTGCTCAACGACTGGCTGAACGCCGACCACATTCAACTGTGTGATCACGTTGCCGACTGGCAGGAGGCGGTAACGCTGAGTGCGCAACCGCTGTTGCAACGCGAGGCGATCACGGACGCCTACCTGACCGCCATATTTCGCCAGCATCAGGCGCTGGGGCCCTATTTTGTGTTGGCGCCCGGTATCGCCATGCCACATGCCAGACCGGAAGAGGGCGCTAAAGCGCTGGGGCTTTCACTGTTGAAGCTCAACCAGGGTGTGCAGTTTCATTCAGAAGATAACG
Source organism: Serratia sp. (in: enterobacteria) (assembly GCF_051654945.1). Lineage (GTDB taxonomy): Bacteria > Pseudomonadota > Gammaproteobacteria > Enterobacterales > Enterobacteriaceae > Chania. Next base: position 125,044 of record NZ_JBOFZA010000118.1, on the reverse strand, counting down.
ACCCGGTCTTCGTCGTGGTAATGCTTTCCGCGCCAGATGGCAGCAGCCACATTGAATTGATTTCGCAGTTGGCCGAGTTATTTGCGGATAGCGAAGCCATGGCGAAACTTTTCCAGGCACAAACCAAACGGCAAATTGAGGACATTATCGCCAACTATTAATCCCTAACCGTTATACCCACGCGTTTATATACTCAGCATCCGCTTTATTTCGGGTGACGTTACTCTACACACAATAATCAGCAGGTAATAACAATGAAAATCATGGCTATTTGTGGATCCGGATTGGGTAGCAGCTTTATGGTGGAAATGAACATCAAGAAAGTGCTAAAGAAAATGAATATTGAGGCGGAAGTTGAACACTCCGATCTCTCCTCCGCCACGCCAGGCGCGGCAGATATCTTCGTGATGGCGAAAGATATTGCCGATAGCGCCAGCGTACCTGCCGAACAGTTGGTGGTGATCAGCAATATTATCGATATTAACGAACTTGAAGCCAAGCTGCGTGCTTACTTCGAAGCTCACTCAATTATTTAACCTGACCGATTGGCGAGGTGGATATGTTTATCCAGGAAACGCTCAAGTTTGTGGTTGATATATTAAAAGTTCCGGCTGTATTGGTTGGGGTGATTGCCTTGATTGGTCTGTTGGCACAAAAGAAATCTTTTTCTGACGTGGTCAAAGGCACGGTTAAAACCATTCTGGGCTTTATTGTACTGGGCGGCGGGGCGACGGTATTGGTCGGTTCGCTGAATCCATTGGGTGGCATGTTTGAACATGCGTTCAATATTCAGGGGATTATTCCCAATAACGAAGCCATTGTCTCTATCGCGTTAGAGAAGTACGGAGCCTCCACCGCGCTGATCATGGCGTTTGGCATGGTGGCCAACATCGTCGTCGCCCGCTTTACCCGTCTGAAATACATCTTCCTGACCGGGCATCACACGTTCTACATGGCCTGCATGATCGGTATCATCCTTACCGTGGCCGGTTTTGAGGGGATACAGCTGGTATTCACCGGTGCGCTGACGTTGGGATTGGTGATGGCATTTTTCCCGGCGATCGCCCAGCGCTATATGCGCCGTATCACCGGCAACGACGACATTGCCTTTGGTCATTTTGGCACCTTGGGTTATGTCCTTTCCGGCTGGCTCGGCACCAAGGTAGGCAAAAACTCACGTTCCACCGAGGAGATGAACTTACCGAAAAACCTCAGCTTCCTGCGTGACAGCTCGATCTCCATCTCGATGACCATGATCGTCATCTACCTGATCCTGGCCATCTGTGCGGGCCAGGACTACGTCGAAAGCCAATTGAGCGGCGGCCAGAACTACCTGGTGTACTCGATTATTCAGGCGATCACTTTTGCCGCAGGGGTATTCATCATTCTGCAAGGGGTGCGGCTGATCCTGGCCGAGATCGTCCCGGCGTTTACCGGCTTCTCGGAAAAACTGGTGCCAAATGCCCGCCCGGCGCTGGATTGCCCGGTGGTTTATCCCTATGCCCCCAATGCGGTATTGATTGGTTTCTTGTTCAGTTTCCTGGGGGGCCTGGTCGGCCTGTTCCTGCTCGGCCAAATGAAAATGGTACTGATCCTGCCGGGGGTGGTGCCGCACTTCTTCACCGGGGCCACCGCCGGGGTGTTCGGCAATGCGACCGGCGGGAGGCGCGGAGCCATGCTGGGGGCGTTTGCCAACGGTCTGTTGATTACCTTCCTGCCGGTGCTGTTGCTACCGGTGCTGGGAGCGCTGGGTTTTGCCAACACCACCTTCTCCGACGCGGACTTTGGCGTGGTGGGTATCGTGTTGGGCAATATGGCGCGCTTCCTGACTAAAGAAATGATCATGGTGGCGATCGTGGCTATTTTTGGCCTGCTGGTCGCGCATAACTATCTGGGGAAACGCAAAGATGCTCCAGCCCGAAATAAGGAGGAAAGCTCATGAGCAATAGCGTGACCGATTTGACTCAATTGGCCGCCGCGATCCGTTTGCAAACGCTGAAGGCGCTGACCGGGTTGGGATTTGGCCATTACGGCGGCTGTATGTCGGTGGTTGAAACGCTAGCGGTGCTATACGGCGAGGTGATGCGTATCGACCCGGGTGACCCGGATTGGCCTGAGCGCGATTATTTTGTGCTGTCGAAAGGCCATGCTGGCCCGGCGTTGTATAGCGTGTTGGCGCTTAAGGGTTACTTCCCATTAGAACAGCTGCAAACGCTCAACCAGAATGGCACCCGGTTGCCAAGCCACCCGGATCGTTTGTTGACCCGTGGGGTGGATGCTACCACCGGATCGCTTGGGCAGGGTGTTTCTATCGCTGCCGGTATGGCACTTTCACACCAACTGGCCAAGCGCAGCAACCGGGTGTTCTGCATTCTGGGGGATGGTGAGCTGAACGAAGGCCAATGTTGGGAAGCCTTCCAGTTTATCGCCCACCACAACCTGCATAATCTGACGCTGTTTATTGATTACAACAAACAGCAACTGGATGGGACGCTGGATGAGGTGATCAAACCCTTCGATCTGGCTGGTAAATTCCGCGCCTTTGGTTTTGAGGTGCAAACTGTACGCGGGGATGACATCGCGGCGATCCGTGATGCCGTGGTGCCGGAACGTAATGGTGAGCAGCGGCCGTTGGTGGTGATCCTCGATAGCATCAAGGGGCAGGGCGTGGCGTATCTGGAGCATCTGAAAAACTCACACCATCTGCGCTTAACGCCGGATGTACGCAGCGAAATCGAAAAGGCCATTGCCGAGCTGGAGGCCGCCTATGTTTAACGTAGCAATGCCATTGGAAAAAGATGCCGTCGAAATGCGTAAGGTCTACGCCAGCGCGATCCGCCAACAGGCCGAAGCCGGTACGCCGGTGATTGCACTGGAAGCCGATCTGATGAGTTCGATGGCGATGGATGGCGTTCATCAGGATCACCCCGAGCGGGTTATCAACTGCGGTATCATGGAGGCCAACGTGATTGGCGTAGCTGCTGGTTTGTCACTGACCGGTCGAGTGCCTTTTGTCCACACTTTCACCGCGTTTGCCAGCCGCCGCTGTTTTGATCAGCTATTTATGTCGTTGGACTATCAGCGCAACAACGTCAAGGTGATCGCTTCCGATGCCGGGGTCAGTGCCTGCCATAACGGGGGGACGCATATGTCGTTTGAGGACATGGGGATTGTGCGCGGTCTGGCACACTCAGTGGTGCTGGAAGTGACCGACGCCACCATGTTCCAGGCCATTTTGCAGCAACTTGTGGGGCTGCAAGGTTTCTACTGGGTGAGAACCATCCGTAAGCAGGCAACACGCATTTATCCAGCAGGCTATGGTTTTACCATCGGCAAGGCCAATCTACTGCGTGACGGGTGTGATATCACGCTGATTGCCAATGGCATTATGGTCGCCGAAGCGTTGCAGGCGGCGCATACTTTGGCGCAGCGGGGTATCAGCGCGGCGGTGATTGATATGTTTACGCTCAAGCCTATCGATCGTGAAATCATCAAAACCTTTGCGGCGAAAACCGGCAGGATCGTTACCTGCGAGAACCACAGCATTCATAATGGGCTTGGCTCTGCAGTGGCGGAAGTACTGGTGGAAGAGTGCCCGGTGCCGATGCGGCGGGTGGGAGTAAAAGAGCGCTATGGGCAAGTGGGTACCCAGGAGTTCTTACAGCAAGAGTACGGCCTGACCGCAGGGCATATTGTAGCGGCAGCGGATGAACTGTTGGCGCTTGGCTAGCCCCTCACCCCAACCCTCTCCCTGTACACTCCCACAGGGGAGGGAGCTGATAGCCCTTGCCCGTTGGAAGAAAGAAGACCATCTCAGTAAACTCGAATGCCTCCTTCATCCTGATTGCGTCACCGAATTTTCAGCCCCACTCGATCGGCCCCTCCCTTCGGGAAGGTTAGGGTGAGGAGGCGTCAAAAATAAAACGGCCCGGTGATGATCACCAGGCCGTTTTGAGTATTACCGGGGGCTACAGAAGCCTATAGCATCAGGCTTTGGCTGCCTGTGCATCAGCCTGAGCTGACTGGATCGCCGTCAGGGCTACGGTATAGACGATATCGTCAACCAGAGCACCACGGGACAGGTCGTTCACCGGCTTGCGCATGCCTTGCAGCATTGGCCCGATGGAAACCAGGTCAGCAGAGCGCTGTACCGCTTTATAAGTGGTGTTACCGGTGTTCAGGTCCGGGAAGATGAACACGGTAGCCTGACCGGCCACTGGCGAATTAGGCGCTTTGGATTTGGCGACGTCGGCCATAATCGCTGCATCATATTGCAGTGGGCCATCGATGATCAGATCCGGGCGTTTTTCCTGTGCCAGACGGGTTGCTTCACGCACTTTCTCAACGTCGCTACCCGCGCCGGAATCACCGGTAGAGTAGGAGATCATGGCAACGCGTGGCTCGATACCGAATGCGGCAGCGGAATCGGCAGACTGAATGGCGATTTCTGACAGCTGCTCGGCGGTTGGATCCGGGTTGATCGCGCAGTCACCGTAGACCAGAACCTGGTCAGGCAGCAGCATGAAGAACACGGAAGAAACCAGAGAGCTGCCCGGTGCGGTTTTGATCAACTGCAACGGTGGGCGGATGGTGTTAGCGGTCGTGTGAACGGCACCGGAAACCAGGCCGTCGACTTCGCCTTTCTCCAGCATCAGGGTGCCGAGAACCACGTTGTCTTCCAACTGCTCACGTGCAACCACTTCGGTCATGCCCTTGCTCTTACGCAGCTCAACCAGACGCGGCACGTAGAGTTCACGCACGGCAACCGGATCGACGATCTCGATGCCTTTGCCCAGTTCAACGCCCTGCGCAGCGGCAACGCGTTTGATCTCTTCCGGGTTACCCAACAGCACACAGTCCGCGATGCCACGTTCGGCACAGATGGCCGCCGCTTTCACGGTACGTGGCTCGTCGCCTTCCGGCAGCACGATGCGTTTGCCCGCTTTGCGTGCCAGTTCGGTCAGTTCATAACGGAATGCCGGCGGGGAGAGGCGGCGTGAACGCTCAGAAGTGGCGGTCAGGGACTCGATCCAATCGGCATTGATGTGGCTGGCTACGTAGTTCTGGACTTTCTCAATACGCTGGTGGTCGTCTGAAGGTACTTCAAGGTTGAAGCTTTGCAGGCTCAACGAGGTCTGCCAGGTGTTGGTATCAACCATGAATACCGGCAGGCCGGTTTCAAAGGCACGCTCACACAGCTTGTTGATGGAGGCATCGATCTCGTAGCCGCCAGTCAGCAGGATGGCACCAATCTCTACGCCGTTCATCGCGGCCAGGCAGGCTGAAACCAGCACGTCTGGACGGTCGGCGGAAGTTACCAGCAGTGAGCCTGGGCGGAAGTGTTCCAGCATGTGCGGAATGCTGCGCGCACAGAAGGTCACGGATTTCACCCGGCGGGTCATGATGTCGCCTTCGTTGATCACTCGCGCCTTCAGGTGGCGGGCCATATCAATGGCACGGGTAGCGATCAGATCGAAGCTCCACGGTACGCAACCCAATACCGGCAGCGGGCTGTTGGCGAACAGCTGTGCAGGATCGACGTTGGCGACGCTGGCCTTGGTGGAATCGTCAAAGATTTCGGACAGGTCTGGGCGAGTACGGCCCTGATCGTCCACCGGTGCGTTCAGCTTGTTGATGATCACGCCGGTAATGTTTTTGTTCTTGCTGCCGCCGAAGCTGGAGCGAGCCAGTTCGATACGCTCGGTCAACTGGGCTGGAGAATCGTTACCCAGTGCCAGCACAAAGACGATCTCTGCGTTCAGCGTTTTGGCGATCTCGTAGTTCAGCGAGTTGGCGAACTGATGCTTACGGGTAGGCACCAGGCCTTCGATCAGCACCACTTCCGCATCTTTGGTGTTTTCGTGGTAACGCGCCACGATCTCTTCCATCAGCACGTCTTGCTGGTTGGAACTCAACAGGCTCTCAACGTAGCTCATACGCAGAGGTTCGGCCGCCGGAATGGTCGAGTTGCTGCGAATGATGGTGGTGGTCTGGTCGAGGGTATCGCCGCCGGTACGTGGCTGGGCAATAGGTTTGAACACGCTCAGGCGAACGCCTTTTTGCTCCATGGAGCGGATGACACCCAGGCTGACGCTGGTCAGACCGACGCTGGTGCCTGTGGGGATCAACATAATTGTACGTGACACAGAATAGTCCTCTTCACGGTTTTCTGCCTGCAACGGGGGCGCAGACAAAGATGACAGGCTCAAAACAACACCGCCAGCCTTGGCTGACGGTGTGAAGAGCATTAAGCGGTCAGACGGGAAGCGTCTTGCGCGATGACCAATTCTTCGTTGGTCGGGATCACCAGTGCCAGGCGGCTGCCGTCTTTGGTGATGTTGCCTGATTTACCGAAGCGGGCAGCCAGGTTGCGTTCGTGGTCGATTTCAAAGCCCAGCAGGCCCAGTTTGTCCAGGGTCAGCTCACGTACCATCGCGGCGTTCTCACCGATACCACCGGTGAAGATCACGGCATCCAGACGGCCTTCCATCAGGGCGCTATAGGCACCGATGTACTTGGCCAGACGGTGGCAGAAGACGTCCATGGCGCGTTTGGCATCGGCCTTGGTTTCATAGTTGTCTTCAACGTAACGGCAGTCGCTGGTGACTTCGGTCAGACCCAGCAGGCCGGACTCTTTGGTCAGCATCTTGTTGATCTGGTCAACGCTCATGCCCATGGCATCATGCAGGTGGAAAATGATGGCTGGATCGATGTCACCACTACGGGTGCCCATGACCAGGCCTTCCAGTGGGGTCAGGCCCATGGAGGTGTCAACACACTTGCCGTTGCGTACTGCGGTTACGGAACCGCCGTTACCAAGGTGGCAGGTGATGATGTTAACTTCTTCAACCGGCTTGTTCAGCGCCTTGGCAGCTTCTTGCGTCACAAAGAAGTGGCTGGTGCCGTGTGCGCCGTAGCGGCGGACACCATGGTCGCGGTACAGGCTGTACGGCAGGGCATACAGGTAGGACTCTTCCGGCATGGTCTGGTGGAACGCGGTGTCGAACACGGCAACGTTTTTATCAGCCAGATTAGGGAAGGATTTCAACGCTTCGGCAATACCGATCAGGTGAGCCGGGTTATGCAGTGGTGCAAAAGGTACGGAATCTTTGATACCCTGCAGGACTTCGTCGTTGATGACGGCGGAGGCCGTGAACTTCTCGCCGCCGTGCACGATGCGGTGGCCGATAGCGGTCAACTGGGCGGAAAGCTCTGGTTTTTGTGCCAGAATAGTATTAACAATGAAGTTCAACGCTTCGCTGTGCGCTGCGCCGGCACCGAGTGCCGCTTCTTGTTTACCGCCATCCATTTTCCATTTGATACGGGCTTCAGGAAGATGGAAGCACTCGGCCAGGCCAGAGAGGTATTCTTCACCGTTGGCTGCATCGATGATAGCGAATTTCAGGGAAGAACTGCCGCAGTTAAGGACCAGTACTAGCTTACTCGACATGGAAGTACCTACTTATAGTTCGTGTTGGTATAAGGAAGACCCAAAAACACGTGGTGAATAAAACGTCAATCAGACATCAAGCGTAGCGCATAATGCCGTTGACATTTATGATTAACATCATGTCAGTGATACAAAGGACACAATGATGAAAAAACCGATGATTTCTCTGCGGTTTAAGCGATCCTGATTTTTACCGCTCCCTGGCCCCTCATCACCGCCAGCGGCGGAAATAGAGAGATAGGGCTAAAAGTTGACAAATCTTCTATCATCTTCTACCGGCACAAGGCCGGCTTAGGATACCGATAGCCCGACACAAACACAAAATAAATTTAAAGCTTCAACTTTTTTGTTAGTGTGTTTGCAAGAATATTTTATTTTTTATACGTGAAGTTGAGGTGCGCAATGACGAGCAGACCATCCGGTTCCGTAAGCTGGTTTCAGATATTCCAGCGCGGGCAGCATTACATGAAAACCTGGCCAGCAGACAAACGGTTGACGCCGCTTTTCCCTGAGAACCGCGTGTCGCGCGCTACCCGCTTTGCCGTTCGCTTTATGCCACCGCTGGCGATTTTTACCCTGACCTGGCAGATAGCGCTTGGCGGCCAGCTTGGCCCGGCGATTGCCACCGCGCTGTTTGCCTGCAGCCTGCCAATGCAGGGGTTGTGGTGGCTGGGCCGCCGTTCGGTGACGCCGTTGCCGCCAACCTTGCTGCAATGGTTCCATGAGGTACGCAACAAGCTGGCGGAGGCCGGGCAGGCGATTGCCCCCGTCGAAGGGACACCAACCTACCAGGCGCTGGCGGACGTGCTGAAACGTGCCTTCAAACAGTTGGACAAAACCTTCCTCGACGATCTCTAGCGTGATTCCCCTAACCCTCTCCCACAGGGAGAGGGGACCGAATGTGCCATAATTTAGCTCCTGTACATAAAGTCCTTGCCTGGATCATGTCTGGCAGCTGCTCACATTCAACGAATACCCCCTTTCAAATCAAAGAAAGGCGTAGTTGCTATTCCACGCCATAATCAACTCATGCGATGCTCTCGTTAATTTGAAGAAATGAGGACGATGAAATGGAAATGACTAACGCCCAGCGCCTGATCTTATCGAATCAATACAAGATGATGACCATGCTCGATCCGGACAATGCGGAGCGCTACCGCCGCTTGCAAACGATCATTGAGCGCGGTTTTGGTTTGCAAATGCGCGAGCTGGATCGAGATTTTGGTGAGATGAGCGAAGAAGTGTGCCGCACCATCATCAACATTATGGAAATGCATCATGCGCTTCAGGTGTCTTGGGAGAACCTCAAAGAGCGGCAGGGGCTGGAAGCACGCCGCCTGGCGTTTCTGGGCTTTGATGCCGCTACCGAAGCACGTTATCTGAGCTATGTGCGTTTCCTGGTTAGCACGGAAGGGCGGTATACTCATTTCGATTCTGGCAGCCACGGTTTTAATGCCCAAACCAAAATGTGGGAAAAATACCAGCGCATGCTGAGTATCTGGCTCTCCTGCCCACGCCAGTATCATCTGAGCGCCGTTGAGATTGCGCAAATCATCAATGCCTGATTAAACGTAGAGGGGTTTCCCGTGGAGTGTAAGGGTTTTCTGTTCGATCTTGATGGAACGTTAGTAGATTCATTACCGGTGGTAGAGCGAGCCTGGACGCATTGGGCAGAACGCCATGGCATCAGCCCGCAACAGGTGCTGGACTTTATCCACGGGAAACAGGCGATCACCTCGCTGCGCCACTTTATGCCGAATGCCTCCGAGGCGGAACTTCAGCATGAATTCACACTGCTTGAGCAGGTGGAAGCAGAGGATACCGACGGCGTCCACGCCCTGCCAGGTGCATTGGCCCTGTTGCAACGGATTAATGCGTTGGGGATACCTTGGGCGATCGTCACCTCGGGTTCCGTGCCGGTGGCCAGCGCACGTCGTATTGCCGGTGGTTTGCCGCTGCCTGAGGTGTTCATCACCTGTGAGCTGGTCAAACAGGGTAAGCCGCATCCGGATGCCTATCTGTTAGGGGCAAAAGGCCTTGGCTTGGCACCGCAGGATTGCGTCGTGGTAGAAGATGCGCCCGCCGGGATCCTTTCCGGCTTGGCTGCCGGTTGTCAGGTGATTGCGGTGAACGCGCCAGCAGATACACCGAAATTGGAGCAGGTCGATTTGATCCTTTCCTCTCTGGAACAGATCAAGATTGCCAAGACTGAGCAGGGCGCTGTTATCGAACTTATTGCTTAATCTGCACTTTCTTACCTCAATTTGATTAGACCCCGCATCGGCGGGGTTTTTTTGTGCTAATTTCTTAAGCCGGGATCACTGCAGAATGAGGCCGTCTTGAACAGCGAATTACTTTGGGTTTTGAGTTTACTGTTAATAGCCATTGTGCTGTTTACTACCAACAAACTACGCATGGATGTGGTGGCACTGTTGGTGATCATCGCGTTTGTGCTCAGTGGCACCCTGAGCCTGCAAGAGGCCACGGCCGGTTTCAGCGATCCCAACGTTATTTTGATTGCAGCCCTGTTCGTCATTGGCGAAGGGTTGGTGCGTACCGGGGTCGCCTATCAGGTTGGCGACTGGTTGGTGAGGGTAGCGGGAAGCAGCGAAACCAAAATGATGATGCTGCTGATGTTTACCGTCGCCGGGTTAGGGGCCTTTATGAGCTCGACCGGGGTGGTGGCCATCTTTATTCCGGTCGTGCTGAGCGTTGCGGTGCGGATGAAAATCTCCCCGGGGCGGTTGATGATGCCGCTGAGCTTTGCCGGTTTGATCAGCGGCATGATGACGCTGGTGGCTACGCCGCCGAATATGGTGGTCAACAGTGAACTGGTGCGTGAAGGCATCAATGGTTTCGGATTCTTTGGCGTGACGCCGATTGGCCTGGTGGTTTTGCTGTTGGGCGTAGGCTACATGCTGGTTGCCCGCCGTTGGCTCGGTGACAGCGGTGGCACCAAGACTAAATCGGCCTGGGAGCGCCGGACTTTTCGCGATTTGATCCGCGACTATAAACTCACCGGGCGGGCACGTCGTTTGGCGGTGCGCAGCGGTTCGCCATTGATTGGCCGTTCGTTGGATGAGCTGCATTTGCGCGCTCGTTACAGCGCCAACGTCATTGGCATCGAGCGCTGGAAACGTTTTCGCCGGGTGATGATCAGCGCTTTTGGCAGCACGGAGCTACGTGAGGGCGACGTACTGCTGATTGATATGACGGATTGCGATATCGATCTACGCCAGTTCTGTAGTGAGCAACTGCTCGAGCCGATGGTGTTGCGCGGGGAATATTTCTCCGAGCAGTCGCGCAACGTGGGCATGGCTGAAGTTTCGCTGATCCCGGAGTCGGCCCTGTTAGGCAAAAGCGTGCGCGATGTCACTTTCCGTAGTCGTTACGATCTCAACGTGGTCGGCATTCGTCGCAATGGTGAAACCCTGCAAGGCAAGCTGGTGGATGAACCACTGGGTCTGGGGGACATTCTGTTGGTGATCGGCGATTGGAAAGCGATCCGTCAGTTGCAGGCCAAAACCCATGACTTTATCGTCCTGAATCTGCCCGCGGAAGTGGACGAAGTGGCACCAGCCATCACCCAAGCCCCCCATGCGCTATTCTGCCTGGCACTGATGGTGGCGATGATGCTGACCGATGAGATCCCCAATCCGATCGCTGCGCTGATCGCTTGCCTGTTGATGGGGCGCTTTCGCTGCATCGATATGGAAAGTGCCTATAAGGCGATCCATTGGCCGAGCATCATACTGATTGTCGGTATGATGCCCTTTGCCCAGGCGTTACAGAAAACGGGCGGGGTAGACCTGATCGTCCGTGGCTTGATGGACGTTGCGGGTGATGCCGGACCACGTATCATGCTGGCCTGTCTGTTTGTCCTGTGTGCCACCATTGGGCTGTTTATCTCCAACACTGCCACGGCGGTATTGATGGCACCGATTGCCATCGCCGCTGCCCGTGAAATGGGGGTTTCGCCTTATCCGTTTGCCATGATTATCGCTATTGCCGCCTCAGCCGCCTTTATGACGCCGGTGTCATCTCCGGTCAATACGCTGGTGTTGGGGCCGGGGAACTACAAGTTTGGCGATTTTCTGAAAATCGGGGTGCCGTTTACCGTGCTGGTGATGATTGTCAGTGTGATCCTGGTGCCTTGGCTATATGCGTTTTAGCACCAGCCTCTGCTGCGGGAGTTGCATGAGAGGTGCTTGAGGATGCCAGGTGCTCAAGTACCTGGCTCTGTTATCAAAGCGGCGAATCGCTGCTGATTTCATCCAGCGAAAGGCTGAAGCTGGGAATAAACACCTGCATAAAGTAGTCCATTTCCGGGCTGTGACGCAGTTGTAGCGTCTTCTCGAGCCGTGCCTTGGCCAGTTTGAACTCGTTATTCCCTGCCGACAACTCCTCCAGACACTTCAGATAAGCGCATAGCGCATCGGCCTGTTTCACTATCAGCTTTTCGTCCTCGCTATGATGGTGCTCATCCAGGATCGAGCGGAAATCGTTTTGTAACTCTTCCGGCAGCATTTCCAACAGTTTTTGCTGGGCAATTTTCTCGATTTTCTTGTATTCGTGGGCAATCTGCGGGTTGTAATACTTGATGGGCGTGGGCATATCGCCGGTCAGCACTTCGCTGGCATCGTGATACATCGCTAACAACGCGACGCGCTCGGCATTCAGGTTACCGTTGAACTTGCGGTTTTTGATCGCCGCCAGTGCATGGGCGACAAAGGCAACCTGCAAGCTATGTTCAGAAACGTTTTCGGTACGCACATTGCGCATCAGCGGCCAGCGGCTGATCAGTTTCAAACGGGACAGGTGGGCAAAGAAGTGGCTCTGGCTCATGATGTTCTCTCTTTGGATCTGCAGGATCGCAGTATACGCGTCAGAGCCAATCAGAGAAATGGGCGCAGCGTGCTGCGCCCGGTAAAAACTATTGGTGGTAGGTTTCCAGGAAGCGGCCCAGCTTGCCCACCGCCATTTCCAATTCATCCACACGAGGCAGCGTAACGATACGGACGTGATCTGGGTAAGGCCAGTTGAACGCGCTGCCCTGTACCAGCAACACCTTCTCTTGCAACAGCAGATCCAACACCAGCTTCTGGTCATCGCGGATGTTAAAACGCTTGGCGTCGATACGAGGGAACATATAAAGCGCCCCTTGAGGTTTCACGCAGGAAACGCCAGGGATCTCGTTGAGCAGCTCCCAGGTGCGGTCACGTTGTTCATACAGGCGACCACCGGGTTGAATAAATTCACTAATGCTTTGGTAACCGCCCAGTGCCGTCTGGATCGCATGCTGCATCGGTACGTTGGCGCACAGACGCATGGAAGCCAACATCTCCAATCCTTCAATATAACCTTTGGCATGTTTCTTCGGCCCGTTGAGCACCATCCATCCCTGACGGAAACCGGCAACGCGATAGGTTTTGGACAAGCCGTTGAAGGTGACCGTCAGCAGGTCTGGGGCTAACGCGGCGATGGAGTGGTGTTGTGCCTCGTCGTACAGGATCTTGTCGTAGATTTCGTCGGCAAAGATGATCAGGTCATGCTGGCGGGCGATCTCGACGATCTGCTCCAGCAGCTCTTTGCTGTAAACCGCACCCGTCGGGTTATTCGGGTTGATGATGACGATGCCGCGGGTTCGTGGGGTGATTTTGCTGCGGATATCGTCCAGGTCCGGGAACCAGCCAGATTCTTCGTCGCACATATAGTGCACGGCCTTGCCGCTGGAAAGCGACACGGCGGCGGTCCACAGCGGATAGTCTGGCGCAGGCACCAGCATTTCATCCCCGATATTCAGCAGTGCCTGCATGGATTGCACGATTAGCTCAGACACGCCATTGCCAATGTAGATATCCTCCACGGTCACGTCACGCATGTTACGTGCCTGGTAGTGCTGCATGATCGCCTTGCGTGCCGAGTAAAGCCCTTTGGAGTCGCAGTAGCCCTGCGCCGTTGGCAGGTTGCGGATCACGTCGACCAGAATTTCATCGGGAGCATCAAAGCCGAACGGGGCAGGGTTGCCAATGTTCAGTTTGAGGACTTTATTGCCTTCTTCTTCAAGGCGTTTAGCTTCTTTGAGTACAGGGCCACGAATGTCATAACAGACGTTGTCCAGTTTGCTGGATTTCTCAATGGGGGACATAGAAAGTTGAGCCTTTTGCTAAGATAGGGCCGTTCCTACCGTGGAACACCGCAATGCGTCCAATGTACTCCTGGCAGCCCGCCTTTTGAAGGGTTATGCACTGCTTTGGTGAAATCGATCGGCAAAAATCGCTTTTTAAGATAATAACCATCTGTAAATATGTTTTTTTCAGTGTTTAAATCTGATTGGGTAAGTGTTTTAAGGTTTATCTATGGCGGGAAGTGTACGTAACCTAAGGCCTTTTTACCGGTTAGGTGTTAAAAGACGCAGTGTTTGGGCTCAGCAAGCACCGTGACCACATAAAAAGAACAATATGGGATTTATCTGGATTCTTGTCTGAACCGACAATATCACTCTGAGTTAGAGTAGAATTACATTAGACCCGCTTTAGTAATTAACTTAAATTTTATTTAACTAATCGCCAGCGCATTTTAATAGTGAAAAATCTTACTGTTTGAATTTATTAAATTCGCTAATGGATGATTCGCTGAATATTCGGCGGGTTGTTAATATTTTGTACAGAAAACAACAATGCTGGCGTGGTCTCTGGCGGGCAGGGATCGCGGTAACCGGGAGGAAAGGGCAGATTATGCCACGAGAGGATTATTAAATCTTATAAGGCTAAGCACTTTTCGTCGTAACTTTCACCACTATCAATAAGCCGTTACGATAGATCATGGATAAAAAGCGATGCAGATAACGAAATATAAGTAATTTTTTTGCCCTCTTCTAATGAGTGGGGTACTGTCATAAGTGACGCATGCCCTTTTTAGCTGCGTCTTAGAAATACACCAGGGTAGTTTGTAAATTAGAATTTAAAAAGTGAAGAAAACACTATGACAAGTGCAAATCGTCCGATACTTAATCTCGACCTCGATCTGCTAAGAACTTTTGTTGCTGTTGCTGATTTGAATACGTTTGCGGCGGCTGCCGTTGCCGTTTGTCGTACTCAGTCCGCCGTCAGTCAACAAATGCAGCGGTTAGAGCAATTGGTTGGCAAAGAGTTGTTCGCCCGTCATGGGCGCAATAAGTTGTTGACCGAACACGGTATCCAGCTTCTCGGCTACGCCAGGAAAATCCTGCGCTTTAACGACGAAGCCTGTGCCTCCTTGATGTACAACAATATCAACGGTGTGCTGACTATCGGTGCATCCGATGATACCGCCGATACCATTTTGCCTTTCTTGCTGAACCGCGTGACGTCGGTCTATCCCAAGTTGGCGATTGATGTGCGGGTGAAGCGAAGCCCGTTCATGATCGACATGCTGAAGAACGGCGAAGTGGATCTGGCCATCACCACCGTGGATACCGAAGGGCATCCGCACATCGTGCTGCGCACCTCACCGACGCTGTGGTACTGCTCGGCGGATTACCATTATCAGGCGGGGGAACCGATCCCTCTGGTGGTGATGGATGAGCCAAGCCCGTTCCGCTCGATGGCGATCAAGCACCTTGATGCTGCGGGTATTCCTTGGCGTATTGCCTACGTGGCCTCTTCGCTGTCTGCGGTGCGTGCTGCGTGCCGGGCAGGTTTGGGGATCACCGCACGGCCAATCGAGATGATGAGCCCAGACCTGCGGGTTCTGGGTACGGCAGAAGGCTTGCCGCATCTTCCTGATACCCAGTATGCGCTGTGCAAAGACATGAAGTGTGAGAATGAACTGGCCATGGCGATCTTCAGTGCCGTACAAAATGGCAGTGAGATTTATCACTTCGGTGGCGGCGAATCTTCGGTAGTCGAACAAGGGCCTAGCCTGGCAGATAGCGAAGAGTAGCCTTTTACCCTAAGCTAGTCGTAATGAACGTTGCAAACCTCCGCCAAGGCGGAGGTTTTTTTTAGCCCAAATAAAGGGAAAATGCCTCTTTTGCCCGCTTGAGCGGGAATCAGATGCTAAAGGGGTATTTTTCTATGACTCATCAGAGGTAGACCCGGAATTCTCTTAGGTTGTTCGTTTTTTATTCACTGATAACAATGAGTAAATACCTGGAGTCGGTAGGGTTATTTTGCTATTTTACGTTGGCTCTTTTTTTCTGAAATTTGACAAAAATTGTTAAACTGCCACACTTTTTTTGAGGTTTTCTGTCTGAAACGTGTCCTGGATCAAAAAAATACCCCTAGGTAGTGAGTGGAACAACAGGGAATTCCTGAGAGAATGGTATAGTAAAAGTGAAATGGGCACCTTGGTTTATATCTATCTGTTTCTGTTGAGCAAACAACTGACACGATTTAGCCTAAGCCAAGCGCATCATATGTTAATTAAATGCTTCGTATGTAAATTAGTGTGTAGATACTTTTGTCAAAGTTGACAGAAGGTTATAGAAAGGAGTAAAAAGCCCACAGTAAAACACTGCCTAACTCTCTGTAAAAGCAGCTTGTTTGTGTGGTTATTTATCCTTCCCTTAAATCGATGTGGTGCACTAACTGCCAGTTACAAGAGCAGAGCGATCGACGCCACTTTTGATGAGTAAGCATAGAGTATGTCAACAACCATTGAAGTCATCGCTCATCACTGGGCGTTCGCCGTATTTCTTATCATGGCTATCGGGCTCTGCGGCTTCATGCTGCTGGGTGCGTTCTTCTTGGGTGGGAGAGCCCAGGCTCGCGCCAAAAACACCCCTTATGAATCCGGGGTCGACTCGGTGGGTACGGCGCGTCTGCGTCTGTCCGCCAAGTTCTACCTGGTTGCCATGTTCTTCGTCATTTTCGATGTTGAAGCCTTATACCTGTACGCCTGGTCGGTCTCGATTCGTGAGAGCGGTTGGGTAGGCTTTATCGAAGCCGCCATTTTCATTTTGGTGTTATTGGCTGGTTTGGTTTATCTGGTGCGTATCGGCGCATTGGATTGGACTCCGACGCGCTCCAAGCGTTTGAGTAAGCCAACTATCATCAAGAACGCTAGCAACAGTCATCCGCAGTAACAGCGAGGCATTAAGATGGACTATACGCTCACCCGCATAGACCCGAACGGTGAGAACGACCGTTATCCCCTGCAAAAACAGGAGATCGTTGGCGATCCCCTTGAGCAGCAGGTTCACCGTACGGTTTACATGGGTAAACTCGAACATGCTTTGCATGACATGGTGAACTGGGGGCGTAAAAACTCTCTTTGGCCGTACAACTTCGGCCTTTCGTGCTGTTATGTGGAAATGGTGACCTCGTTTACCGCCGTTCACGACGTGGCGCGTTTTGGTGCGGAAGTTCTGCGTGCCTCCCCACGCCAGGCCGACTTTATGGTCGTTGCCGGCACCTGCTTTACCAAGATGGCCCCGGTCATTCAGCGCCTGTACGAGCAGATGCTGGAACCCAAGTGGGTGATCTCGATGGGCTCCTGCGCCAACTCCGGCGGCATGTACGATATTTACTCAGTGGTCCAGGGCGTGGATAAATTCCTGCCGGTCGACGTGTATATCCCAGGCTGTCCACCGCGCCCGGAAGCTTACATGCAGGCACTGCTGCTGCTGCAGGAATCCATTGGCAAAGAACGTCGCCCGCTGTCGTGGGTCGTTGGCGATCAGGGCGTATACCGCGCCAATATGCCATCAGAAAAAGAACGTAAGCACGCCGAGCGTATTGCGGTAACCAACCTTCGGTCGCCTGACGAGATTTAAGACGTTCATTTAACGTCCATCTTAGTGCGCTATTGGTTAACACAGCGAAAAGTTGAACTTGCGGCGAAATAACCCTTTAGTGTGGTGAAAAAAATTATGACAGATTTAACGACGCACGAAGCTCTGCCTGCTTGGCATACCCGGGATCATTTAGATGATCCGGTGATCGGCGAACTGCGCAACCGTTTTGGGCCGGAAGCCTTTACTGTTCAGCCAACCCGTACCGGAATGCCCGTGGTATGGGTCAAGGTTGAGCAGCTGCTGGAAGTAATGACGTTTTTAAGAAAACAACCGAAGCCTTACGTGATGCTGTTCGACCTGCATGGCATGGACGAGCGCCTTCGTACTCACCGTGAAGGCTTGCCTGCTGCGGATTTCTCTGTTTTCTACCATCTGATCTCTGTCGAACGTAACCGCGACATCATGCTGAAAGTGGCGCTGTCTGAAAAAGACCTGCACGTGCCCACAGTGACCAAGATTTTCCCGAATGCCAACTGGTATGAGCGGGAAACCTGGGAAATGTTCGGTATTACCTTCGACGGCCACCCGCATCTGACGCGCATCATGATGCCGCAGAGCTGGGAAGGTCATCCACTGCGTAAAGACTACCCGGCACGCGCCACCGAATTCGATCCCTTTGTGTTGACCAAACAGAAAGAAGATCTGGAGATGGAGTCGCTGAAGTTCAAGCCGGAAGAGTGGGGCATGAAGCGCGGCACCGAGAACGAGGACTTCATGTTCCTCAACCTCGGCCCGAACCACCCGTCTTCACACGGTGCGTTCCGTATCATTCTGCAACTGGACGGTGAAGATATCGTCGACTGTGTGCCAGACGTGGGTTACCACCACCGTGGCGCAGAGAAGATGGGCGAACGCCAGTCCTGGCACAGCTTTATTCCGTATACCGACCGTATCGAGTATCTCGGCGGCTGCGTAAACGAAATGCCTTACGTACTGGCAGTGGAAAAACTGGCCGGCATCGTCGTGCCGGATCGCGTCAACACCATCCGCGTCATGCTGTCTGAGCTGTTCCGTATCAACAGCCACCTGCTGTACATCAGTACCTTTATCCAGGACGTGGGCGCCATGACCCCGGTGTTCTTCGCCTTTACCGACCGTCAGAAAGTTTATGATGTCGTTGAAGCGATTACCGGCTTCCGTATGCACCCGGCCTGGTTCCGTATTGGTGGCGTGGCGCACGACCTGCCGCGTGGCTGGGATCGCCTGCTGCGTGATTTCCTGGACTGGATGCCGAAGCGTCTCGACTCCTATGTGAAAGCTGCACTGCAGAACACCGTTCTGAAAGGGCGTTCTATTGGCGTGGCGTCTTACAACGCAAAAGAAGCGTTGGAATGGGGTGTCACCGGTGCTGGGCTGCGTGCCACCGGCGTTGAGTTTGACGTGCGTAAATGGCGTCCATACTCCGGCTATGAAAACTTCGATTTCGAAGTGCCGGTCGGCGACGGCAACAGCGACTGCTATACCCGCGTGATGCTGAAAGTGGAAGAGCTGCGCCAAAGCCTGCGCATTCTTGAGCAGTGCCTGAACAACATGCCGGAAGGCCCGTTCAAGGCCGATCACCCGCTGACGACTCCGCCACCGAAAGAGCGCACGCTGCAACATATTGAAACGCTGATCACCCACTTCCTGCAGGTTTCCTGGGGCCCGGTGATGCCAGCCAACGAATCATTCCAGATGGTTGAAGCCACGAAAGGGATCAACAGCTACTACCTGACCAGCGATGGCAGCACCATGAGCTATCGCACCAGGATACGTACGCCGAGCTATGCTCACCTGCAGCAAATCCCTGCGGTGATCCGTGGCAGCCTGGTCTCTGACCTGATCGTCTATCTGGGTAGTATCGATTTTGTAATGTCAGATGTGGACCGCTAACTATGCATGATCTTAAAGACACTCACGTGAGTCACGATGCGCTTGAGGCCACCAATGCAGCCGCTCCCCAGAGCGGCGCTGATGCATTTGTGCTGAGTGCGGAAGAGCGTGATGCGATCGAGCACGAAAAGCACCATTACGAGGATCCACGCGCCGCCTCCATTGAAGCACTGAAGATCGTGCAGAAGCAGCGTGGTTGGGTTCCGGATGGGGCGATTTATGCCATCGCTGAAGTGCTGGGCATCCCAGCCAGCGACGTAGAAGGCGTGGCCACGTTCTACAGCCAGATTTTCCGCCAGCCGGTAGGCCGCCATGTGATCCGTTACTGTGACAGCGTGGTTTGTCACATCAACGGCTACCAGGGCATTCAGGCCGCGCTGGAAAACAAGCTCAACATCAAGCCGGGTCAGACTACCTTCGACGGTCGTTTTACCCTGTTGCCAACCTGCTGCCTGGGTAACTGTGACAAAGGCCCGAACATGATGATCGATGACGATACTCATGCTCACCTGACGCCAGAAAACGCGGTCGAACTGTTGGAGCGGTATAAATGATGATTGATATCAAACGTACTGCCGAAATGCACCCGCTGACCTGGCGCCTGCGCGAGGACCAACAGCCGGTCTGGCTGGATGAATATCGCAGCAAAAACGGTTATCAGGGCGCGGAAAAAGCGCTGAAAGGCATGGCCGCCGACGACATCGTCACCCTGGTGAAAGACGCCGGGCTGAAGGGCCGTGGTGGTGCAGGTTTCTCCACCGGTTTGAAGTGGAGCCTGATGCCGAAAGACGAGTCCATGAACATCCGTTACCTGCTGTGTAACGCCGATGAAATGGAGCCGGGCACCTATAAAGACCGTCTGCTGATGGAGCAACTGCCGCACCTGCTGGTGGAAGGCATGCTGATCTCGGCATTTGCGCTGAAAGCCTATCGCGGTTACATCTTCCTGCGTGGCGAATATATCGAGGCCGCAGTTCACCTGCGCCGTGCGATTGCCGAAGCGACAGAAGCGGGCCTGCTGGGTAAAAATATCATGGGCAGCGGCTTTGACTTCGAGCTGATCGTCCACACCGGCGCTGGCCGCTACATCTGTGGTGAAGAAACGGCGCTGATCAACTCGCTGGAAGGCCGCCGTGCCAACCCGCGCTCCAAGCCGCCATTCCCTGCCTCCGTGGGCGTATGGGGCAAGCCGACCTGCGTGAACAACGTAGAGACACTGTGTAACGTGCCTGCCATCCTTGAGCATGGTGTGGACTGGTACAAAGGGATCTCCGCCGGTAAGAGTAACGACGCCGGTACCAAACTGATGGGCTTCTCCGGCCGGGTGAAAAACCCAGGCGTCTGGGAGTTGCCGTTTGGCACCACCGCTCGTGAAATCCTGGAAGACTACGCCGGTGGCATGCGCGATGGCCTGAAATTTAAAGCCTGGCAGCCGGGCGGGGCGGGTACCGACTTCCTGACCGCCGACCACCTGGATCTGCCTATGGACTTCGAAAGCATCGGCAAAGCGGGCAGCCGTTTAGGTACGGCGCTGGCGATGGCGGTGGATCACGAGATCGGCATGGTTCCCCTGGTGCGTAACCTGGAAGAGTTCTTTGCCCGCGAGTCCTGTGGCTGGTGTACACCGTGCCGTGACGGCTTGCCGTGGAGCGTGAAGATCCTGCGTGCTTTGGAAAAAGGCGAAGGCCAGCCGGGGGATATCGAAACCCTCGAGCAGCTGTGCCGCTCCCTTGGCCCAGGTAAAACCTTCTGCGCCCATGCGCCAGGTGCCGTAGAGCCACTGCAAAGCGCGATTAAATATTTCCGTGAAGAGTTTGAAGCCGGGATTGCCCCACAGTATTTGGGCAACCTCCAGGCGATTGGCGGCATTCAGCCAAACAACTTGTTGAAGCAGCGCTGGTAATTTCGCGTTGCCTGGGCGCGGTGAGCGCGCCCCGAAACACGGCCAGAATTTTTGATTAACGCCTGCCTTATGGGTAGGCCACTTGGAAGCATGCTGACTATGGCTACGATTCATGTAGACGGCAAAGAATACGACGTAGATGGAGCCGACAACCTGTTGCAGGCGTGTCTGTCCCTCGGCCTCGATATTCCTTACTTTTGCTGGCATCCGGCGCTTGGAAGCGTCGGCGCTTGCCGCCAATGTGCGGTAAAGCAATACCAAAACGCGGACGATACGCGTGGCCGTTTGGTGATGTCCTGTATGACACCGGCCTCCGATGGAACCTTTATTTCCATCGATGACGCCGAAGCCAAACAGTTCCGCGAGAGCGTGGTCGAGTGGTTGATGACCAACCACCCGCACGACTGTCCGGTATGTGAAGAAGGCGGTAACTGTCACCTGCAAGATATGACAGTAATGACCGGCCACAGCTTCCGTAAATATCGCTTCAGTAAGCGCACCCACAACAACCAGGAACTGGGGCCATTTATCTCGCACGAGATGAACCGCTGCATCGCCTGCTACCGTTGTGTGCGTTACTACAAAGACTACGCGGATGGCACCGATTTCGGTGTCTACGGCGCGCACGACAACGTCTATTTCGGTCGTCCGGAAAGCGGCACGCTGGAAAGCGAGTTCTCCGGTAACCTGGTAGAAGTGTGCCCAACCGGCGTATTCACCGACAAGACCCACTCCGAGCGCTACAACCGTAAATGGGACATGCAGTTTGCCCCGAGCATCTGCCAACAGTGCAGTATCGGTTGTAACACCAGCCCGGGTGAGCGCTATGGCGAACTGCGCCGTATCGAAAACCGTTACAACGGCAGCGTAAACCACTACTTCCTGTGTGACCGCGGCCGCTTTGGTTATGGCTATGTGAATCAGAAAGATCGCCCTCGTCAGCCGCAGCAACTGCGTGGCAACGACTGGATCACCCTGAACGCCGAACAGGCGATGCAAGGTGCGGCAGATATTCTGCGTCAGGCCAACAAAACCATCGGTATTGGTTCACCGCGCGCCAGCCTGGAAAGCAACTTTGCGTTGCGTGAACTGGTCGGTGCCGAGAACTTCTACACCGGTATCAATCAGGCTGAACAACAACGCCTGGAGCTGATGCTCAACGTGTTGAAAAACAGCGGCGTGTATACGCCTAACCTGCGCGAAATCGAAAGCTACGACGCGGTGTTGGTACTGGGTGAAGATTTGACCCAAACCGGCGCTCGTATTGCGCTGTCGGTACGTCAGGCTGTGAAAGGTAAAGCTCGTGCGATGGCTGCGGCCCACCGCGTTGCCGACTGGCAGATCGCGGCGGTGCAAACCATCGGTCAACACGCCAAACACCCGCTGTTCGTCACCAACGTCGATAACACCCGTCTGGACGACATCGCCGCCTGGAACTACCGTGCACCGGTCGATGAGCAAGCCCGTTTAGGCTTCGCCATAGCCCACGCGCTGGATGATTCTGCTCCGGCGGTGAGCGATCTGGCCGAAGACCTGAACAAGAAAATCGACGTCATCGTGCAGGCGCTGGCCGGTGCGCAGAAGCCACTGATCGTGACCGGCAGCAATGCGGGCAGTACAGCTATCATTGAAGCTGCGGCCAATATTGCCAAGGCACTGAAAGGCCGCGGTGCCAACGTGGGTATCACCTTCGTTGCAGCCGCTGCCAACAGCATGGGCCTGGCGATGATCGGCGGTGGTTCACTTGATGAAGCACTGGTGCAACTGGAAAGCGGCGCTGCCGATACTGCCATCGTGATGGAGAACGATCTCTATCGTCACGCTCCGGCAGCTAAAGTGGATGCTGCGTTGGCCAAGGTCAGTAACCTGATCGTTGCCGACCATCAGCGCACCACCATCATGGATAAAGCCAACCTGATCCTGTCTGCGGCCAGTTTCGCAGAGAGCGATGGGACGCTTGTCAGCCAGGAAGGCCGCGCACAGCGCTTCTTCCAGGTCTATGACCCGGCTTATTACGATGATGCCAAGAAAAATATCTACAGCGTGATGCTGGAAAGCTGGCGTTGGATGCACTCGCTGCACTCCACCTATACCAGCCGTCAGGTCGACTGGACCCAACTCGATGACGTGATTGCCGCTTGCGTGAGCGCATTGCCGCAGTTGCAAGGTATTGTCGAGGCGGCGCCAGATGCGACCTTCCGCATCCGTGGTCAGAAACTGGCTCGTTCACCGCACCGCTACAGTGGCCGCACCGCGATGCGTGCCGATATCAGCGTGCATGAACCGCGTCAGCCGCAGGATAAAGACACCATGTTCGCCTTCTCGATGGAAGGGAACAACAGCCCGCTGGCCGATCGTCAGCAGATCCCATTCGCCTGGGCTCCAGGTTGGAACTCACCGCAGGCATGGAACAAGTTCCAGGCCGAAGTGGGTGGCAAACTGCGCCATGGCGATCCGGGTATCCGTCTGATCGAAGCAGGGGAGGGTAGCCTCGGTTACTTCACCACTATCCCTGCGGCGTTTAAAGCCGAAGGCTGGCGTGTTGCTCCGTATTACCATCTGTTCGGCAGTGACGAAATGTCGCAGCGCTCAGACGTGATCCAGCAGCGCATGCCGCAGGCTTATGTGATGGTCAACGTTGCCGACGCCGCACAGCTTGGCGTTAACGCCGGTGCCTGGGTCGAGTTCAGCTGTGCTGGCCAGACCTTGCGTTTGCCGGTACGCCTGAGTGAAACCCTGAGCCAAGGCCAGGTTGGTTTGCCGCTCGGCTTGCCAGGGATCCCGCCGGTACTGGTGGGTGCGAAGGTTGAAAATCTGCGGGAGGCGGCACTATGAGCTGGTTTACACCTGAGGTGATCGACATCCTGATCGCCGTGTTGAAAGCGGTGGTGATCCTGCTGGTAGTCGTCACCTGCGGGGCGTTTATGAGCTTCGGCGAACGCCGTCTGCTGGGCCTGTTCCAGAACCGTTACGGACCAAACCGTGTCGGCTGGGGCGGTTCGCTGCAGCTGGTCGCCGACATGATCAAAATGTTCTTCAAGGAAGACTGGGTTCCGACCTTCGCCGACCGCATGATCTTTACGCTGGCCCCGGTGATCGCCTTTACCTCACTGCTGTTGGCCTTTGCCATCGTGCCGGTCAGCCCGACCTGGTCGGTGGCCGATCTTAACATCGGTATTCTGTTCTTCCTGATGATGGCTGGCCTGGCGGTGTATGCCGTCCTGTTCGCCGGCTGGTCCAGTAACAACAAATACTCGCTGTTAGGGGCGATGCGTGCTTCGGCACAAACCCTGAGCTACGAAGTGTTCCTCGGCCTGTCCGTGCTGGGCGTGGTGGCGCAAGCCGACTCGTTCAACATGCAGGCGATTGTTGAATCACAGGAACACATCTGGAACGTCATTCCGCAATTCTTTGGTTTCATTACCTTTGCGATTGCCGGTGTCGCGGTATGTCACCGCCATCCGTTTGACCAACCGGAAGCCGAGCAGGAACTGGCTGACGGTTACCACATTGAATATTCCGGTATGAAATTCGGTCTGTTCTTCGTGGGGGAATACATCGGTATCGTCACCGTGTCCGCCCTGATTGTGACGTTGTTCTTCGGCGGTTGGCAGGGTCCATTCCTGCCGCCATTCATCTGGTTCGCGCTGAAAACGGCCTTCTTCATGGTGATGTTCATTCTGATCCGTGCTTCGTTGCCGCGTCCGCGTTATGACCAGGTGATGTCATTCGGCTGGAAAATTTGCCTGCCGTTGACGCTGCTGAACCTGCTGGCAACCGCCGCGGTCATTTTGTACAACGCTCAATAAGGGGTGAATAAACCATGACATTGAAAGAGTTAGTGGTTGGTTTCGGCACCCAGGTGCGCAGCCTTTGGATGATTGGCCTGCACGCCTTCGCCAAACGCGAAACCCAGATGTACCCGGAAGAACCGGTTTACCTGCCGCCGCGCTACCGTGGCCGCATCGTGCTGACGCGCGATCCGGACGGTGAAGAGCGCTGCGTAGCCTGTAACCTGTGTGCGGTTGCCTGCCCGGTTGGCTGTATTTCCCTGCAAAAAGCAGAGCAGAAAGATGGCCGCTGGTATCCGGAATTTTTCCGCATCAACTTCTCACGCTGCATTTTCTGCGGTCTGTGCGAAGAGGCTTGCCCAACTACCGCCATCCAGCTGACGCCGGATTTCGAAATGGGTGAGTTCAAGCGCCAGGATCTGGTGTACGAAAAAGAAGATCTGTTGATCTCGGGGCCGGGTAAATATCCGGAATATAACTTCTACCGGATGGCCGGTATGGCGATTGACGGCAAAGCTAAAGGCGAAGCCGAAAACGAAGCCAAACCGATCGACGTCAAAGGTCTGTTGCCTTAAGGAGCCAGCAAGCATGGAAATTGCCTTTTACTTGGCAGGATTCATTGCGATAGTCGCGACTATTCGCGTCATCTCGCATACCAATCCTGTGCATGCGCTGCTGTATCTGATCGTCTCTCTACTGGCGATCTCGGCAGTCTTTTTCTCACTGGGTGCCTACTTTGCGGGCGCTCTGGAAATCATCGTCTACGCCGGTGCCATTATGGTGCTGTTCGTGTTCGTGGTCATGATGCTCAACCTCGGCAACGCGGTGCAGCAACAGGAACGCGATTGGCTGAAACCGGCCGTCTGGATTGGCCCAGGTTTGCTGTCACTGGCTCTGCTGGTGGTACTGATCGTGGCGATCCGCAGCGTATCTGACCAGGGCATCACCGGTGAGATGGTGGACGCCAAAGCGGTCGGGATCAGCCTGTTTGGTCCTTACGTACTGGCGGTTGAGCTGGCTTCAATGCTGCTGTTGGCGGGCCTGGTCGTGGCCTTCCACATTGGCCGTGAGCACAAACCGGGTGAAGTGTTCAGCAATACCCCGCCAAGCAGCGAAATGGCGAAAAGAAAATCGGAGGACCAAGCATGATCCCTCTTCAACATGGGCTGATCCTGGCGGCGATCCTGTTCGTCTTGGGGCTGACCGGCTTGATTTTACGCCGTAACCTGCTGTTTATGCTGATCAGTCTGGAAGTGATGATCAACGCTGCGGCGTTGGCGTTTATCGTGGCGGGCAGTTACTGGGGCCAGACCGACGGGCAGGTGATGTACATCCTGGCAATCAGTCTGGCGGCAGCGGAGGCCAGTATCGGTCTGGCGTTACTGCTGCAACTCTACCGTCGTCGTCATACCCTGGATATCGACACTGTCAGTGAGATGCGCGGATGAACCTATTATATTTAACTATTCTGCTACCGCTGATCGGGTTCCTGCTGTTGGCATTTTCCCGTGGCCGCTGGTCTGAAAATACTGCGGCTACCGTTGGCGTTGGGTCGATTGGCCTGGCGGCGGTGGTCACGGCGTATGTGGCGATCGATTTTATCAGTCAAAAAGCCGCTGGCGTGCAGCTGTACGAGCAAAGCCTGTGGAACTGGATGGCCGTTGGTGACTTCAACATCGGCGTCACCCTTGTATTGGACGGCCTGTCGCTGACCATGCTGTCGGTGGTGACTGGCGTTGGCTTCCTGATCCATATGTACGCTTCCTGGTACATGCGCGGTGAAGAAGGCTATTCCCGCTTCTTCGCTTACACCAACCTGTTTATCGCCAGCATGGTGGTATTGGTACTGGCAGACAACCTGCTGCTGATGTACCTGGGCTGGGAAGGCGTGGGCCTGTGCAGCTACCTGTTGATCGGTTTCTACTACAAAGATCCGGCCAACGGCGCGGCGGCAATGAAAGCCTTCATCGTTACCCGCGTAGGCGACGTGTTCCTGGCGATTGCGCTGTTCATTCTGTACCACGAGCTGGGTACGCTGAACATCCGTGAACTGATGGTGCTGGCACCGCAGAAACTGGCGGTTGGCGACACGGCCTTGACCTGGGCAACCCTGATGTTACTGGGTGGCGCGGTAGGTAAATCGGCTCAACTGCCATTGCAAACCTGGCTGGCAGATGCGATGGCGGGCCCAACCCCAGTATCTGCATTGATCCACGCAGCCACCATGGTGACCGCGGGTGTCTACCTGATTGCCCGTATGCATGGCCTGTTCCTGATGACGCCGGAAGTGCTGAATCTGGTCGGTATCATTGGTGGCGTTACGCTGCTGCTGGCGGGCTTTGCCGCGCTGGTGCAGACCGACATCAAACGCGTGCTTGCCTACTCCACCATGAGCCAGATTGGTTACATGTTCCTGGCGCTGGGCGTGCAGGCATGGGATGCGGCCATCTTCCACCTGATGACCCACGCGTTCTTCAAGGCGCTGCTGTTCCTGTCCTCCGGTTCGGTGATCCTGGCCTGTCATCATGAGCAGAACATCTTCAAGATGGGTGGCCTGCGCAAGAGCATTCCGCTGGTGTATGTGTGCTTCCTGGTGGGGGGCGCGGCGCTGTCTGCTCTGCCTATCATCACCGCAGGCTTCTTCAGTAAGGATGAAATCCTGGCGGGCGCCATGGCGAACGGCCACTTCAACCTGATGATTGCCGGTCTGATTGGCGCATTTATGACTTCACTGTATACCTTCCGCATGATCTTCATCGTGTTCCACGGCGAAGAGAAAATCAAAGCTCATGCCGGCAAAGGTATTACTCACAACCTGCCACTGCTGGTTCTGATGGTGCTGTCCACCTTCGTCGGCGCGATGATTGTGCCGCCGTTGCAGGGTGTACTGCCTGAAACGACTGAACTGGCACACGGCAGCGTTCTGACGTTGGAGATCGCCTCTGGCGTGGTCGCTATCGTCGGGATCCTGCTGGCGGCTGCGCTGTGGCTGGGCCAACGTCGCCTGGTAAACAGCATCGCGAACAGCGCTCCGGGTCGTTTCTTCTCGACCTGGTGGTTCCATGCCTGGGGCTTCGATTGGCTGTATGACAAAGTGTTCGTCAAGCCTTACCTGGGCATTGCCAAGCTGCTGCAAAGCGATCCGCTGAACTCGCTGATGAACCTGCCAGCCGTGTTCTCCCGCTTGGGGAACCGTGGTCTGGCGGTGGGTGAGAACGGTCAGATCCGCTGGTATATCGCGTCTATGGGTGTGGGTGCAGTGGTCGTACTGGCTCTGTTGATTCTGGTTTAACTGAATAATTTAAACAGACGCATTTTGGGTTCGGCCCTTGGCGAACAAGGGCCCGATACAAGTTTTTTAGATTATTCATATAAGGGACACAAAACGCCATGCTATTACCTTGGCTAATTCTTATCCCCTTTATCGGCGGTCTGCTGTGCTGGCAGTGCGAGCGTTTCGGTACTAAGGTGCCGCGCTGGATAGCGTTGATCGCAATGGGGCTGACGTTGGCGCTTTCTCTGCAACTGTGGTTGCAGGGCGGCTATTCGTTGATCAAACCACTGGGCATGCCACAGTGGCAGTCTGAGTTTATGCTGCCGTGGATCCCACGTTTTGGCATCAGTTTCCACCTGGCGCTGGACGGTTTGTCACTGCTGATGGTGGTGCTGACCGGATTCCTGGGCGTGTTGGCGATCCTCTGTTCCTGGCGTGAAATCCAGAAGTATCAGGGCTTCTTCCACCTGAACCTGCTGTGGATCCTGGGCGGTGTGATCGGCGTGTTCCTGGCCATCGACCTGTTCTTGTTCTTCTTCTTCTGGGAAATGATGCTGGTGCCGATGTACTTCCTGATCGCCTTGTGGGGTCATAAAGCATCGGACGGTAAAACCCGTATCACCGCAGCAACCAAGTTCTTCATCTATACCCAGGCCAGCGGTCTGGTGATGCTGATTGCGATCCTTGGCCTGGTGTTTGTGCACTACAATGCGACCGGCGTGTGGACCTTCAACTACGAAGATCTGCTGAAAACCCCGATGTCGCACAACGTTGAATATCTGTTGATGCTGGGCTTCTTCATCGCTTTCGCGGTGAAAATGCCGGTGGTGCCATTGCACGGCTGGTTGCCGGATGCGCACAGCCAGGCACCAACGGCGGGTTCTGTCGACCTGGCGGGGATCTTGCTGAAGACGGCGGCCTACGGCCTGCTGCGTTTCAGCCTGCCGCTGTTCCCGAACGCGTCCGCCGAGTTTGCCCCGATCGCCATGTGGCTGGGTGTGATTGGTATCTTCTACGGTGCCTGGATGGCGTTCGCACAGACCGATATCAAACGTCTGATTGCCTACACCTCGGTTTCCCATATGGGCTTCGTGCTGATCGCTATCTACACCGGTAGCCAGTTGGCTTACCAGGGTGCAGTGATCCAGATGATCGCTCACGGCTTGTCTGCCGCAGGTATGTTCATCATCTGTGGCCAACTGTACGAACGTCTGCATACCCGCGATATGCGTCAGATGGGCGGCCTGTGGGGACGTATCAAGTTCATTCCTGCGCTGTCGTTGTTCTTTGCGGTAGCGACCCTGGGGATGCCGGGTACCGGTAACTTTGTGGGTGAATTCATGATCCTGTTCGGCAGCTTCCAGGTTGTGCCAGTGATCACCGTGATTTCTACCTTCGGTCTGGTGTTTGCTTCGGTTTACTCGTTGATCATGATGCAGCGTGCCTACTACGGTGCGCCAAAATCTGACCAACCGTTGCCAGGCATGACCGCACGTGAACTGTTTATCATTCTGCTGTTGGTGGTACTGCTGGTGCTGCTGGGTGTGTATCCTCAGCCAATCCTCGATACCTCAAGTGCGGCAATGAGCAACGTGCAACACTGGTTTGCTCCGGCAGTTTCAGCAATTTCAACAACAAGGCCGTAATTCGCCATGACAATAACTCCTCAACAACTGATCGCACTGTTACCGCTGTTGATCGTCGGATTGACGGTGGTGGTTGTGATGCTGTGCATTGCGTGGCGACGCGACCACTTTATCAACGCCACCCTGACAGTGATCGGTCTTAACCTGGCGCTGCTTTCACTCTACTTTGTTGGCCAGGTAGGCCCAATGGACGTCACTCCGCTGGTGCGGGTTGACGGTTACTCGATGTTCTATTCCGGGCTGGTGCTGCTGGCGAGTCTGGCAACCTGTACCTTCGCCTATCCTTGGCTGGTGGGTTACCCGGATAACCGCGAAGAGTTCTACCTGCTGGTGCTGATTGCCGCCATGGGTGGCCTGCTGCTGGCGAGTGCCAACCACCTGGCTTCACTGTTCCTGGGTATTGAGCTGATCTCGCTGCCGCTGTTTGGTCTGGTGGGCTATGCCTATCGCCAGAAGCGTTCGCTGGAAGCGGCCATCAAGTACATGGTGCTGTCTGCGGCGGCCTCCAGCTTCCTGCTGTTCGGCATGGCGCTGCTGTACGCCGAATCCGGTGACCTGTCACTGGCCGGTCTGGGTAAAAGCATGCAGGAGCACCTGGTGCATCAGCCGCTGATCCTGGCAGGCATGGGTATGATGATTGTCGGTCTGGGCTTCAAACTCTCTCTGGTACCTTTCCAGCTGTGGACGCCGGATGTGTATCAAGGGGCGCCTGCGCCGGTCTCAACCTTCCTGGCTACCGCCAGCAAGATTGCGATCTTCGCGGTGGTTATGCGTCTGTTCCTGTACGCACCGGCTGCCGATAACGAAGCGTTGCGGATGGTGTTGTCGATCATCGCCGTCTGCTCGATCCTGTTCGGTAACCTGATGGCGCTCAGCCAGACCAACATCAAGCGACTGCTGGGTTACTCCTCTATCGCTCACCTGGGTTATCTGCTGGTGGCGCTGGTTGCGGTGCAAACCCATCAGCTGTCACTGGAAACCGCCGGGGTCTATCTGGCCGGTTACCTGTTCAGCAGCCTGGGTGCCTTCGGTGTGGTTAGCCTGATGTCCAGCCCGTACCGTGGCCCGGATGCCGATTCGCTGTTCTCTTACCGTGGTCTGTTCTGGCACAAGCCAATCCTGTCTGCGGTGATGACGGTGATGATGCTTTCCCTGGCCGGTATCCCGATGACGCTGGGCTTTATCGGTAAGTTCTTCGTGATTGCGATGGGCGTCAGTGCCCACCTGTGGTGGTTGACCGGTGCCGTGGTGCTGGGTAGTGCGATCGGTTTGTACTACTATCTGCGTGTGACCGTCAGCCTGTTCCTCAGTGCGCCGGAAACCCTGGTTCGCGATACGCCAAACAACTGGGCGTTGACCGCCGGTGGTGTGGTGGTGCTGATCTCTGCCGCGTTGGTGCTGTTGCTGGGTATCTACCCGCAACCGTTGATCACGCTGGTGCAGATGGCGCAGCCGATGTTCTGATCGATCTCGAGCTAGACAACAAGGGTCGCCAGATGGCGGCCCTTTTTATTGTGCACAGAAAACCTCCAGCTAGGCTGGAGGTTCCGTAAAGCTTTCAGCTTTACGCCAGTTATAAAAACCCCTTTTGAGTAATGCGGTCAGTTAAGGTTGGCGGTTTCCCCTCACCCCAGCCCTCTCCCGATGTAAAGGCAGAGATTTCATTAGCACTGGGCCGGGGAGAGGGGGCTAGTCCTGCGTCGGAATCAGGGGCAGAGGTAATAGGTAGCAGGATTGGTGTCGAGGACGAGCACGGTAATCAAATTGTGGCACGTTCGGTCTCCTCGCCCTGTGGGAGAGGGTTAGGGTGAGGGGCTCCACGGCTATTATTTTGAGCATACTTGAGACTTATTACCTAGGGGCACCGCATGCTGCGCCCATTAGATCGCAACCTTATTTTTAGTCAGCGACTCATATTTCTGGTAAATGCTGGTATTCTTGCTGGGTACCGCTACGTCAGCGTATTTGCAGCCCGGGCGGGCCGCATTCTGGGGAAATCATGGTTGCATTATGGATGGTTGCTGCCAGCGTGTTTTTCGCGCTGATGGGGGCCTGCATCAAACTGGCTTCGACCAAGGTCGGCTTCTTCGATATCGTTTTTTACCGTTCATTAATCAACGTGGTGATTGTAGCGGCGCTGATCCAGCTTAAAAACATAGGCTTTCGCACCCAACATCTTGGCCTGCACATGAAGCGTGCTGCCATTGGCAATGCGGCCATGTATTGTGGTTTCTATGCGTTAATCCACCTGCCTATCGCCACCGCCACGACGCTGGGTTATACCAACCCGATATTCCAGTCGGTGATCACCTTCGTTACGGCCAGAGGTCAACTGACCGGCAAGCTGCTGTTCTCGGTACTGTTAGGCTTTGTCGGCATCCTGATCATGTTGCGCCCAGACGTGCCGCACGGGGAATATACCGCTACCTTGATCGGACTGCTCTCGGGTCTGTTGACCGCGCTGGCCTATTTCAACGTCGGTAAGCTGGTGCGAACCGGAGAGCCGGAGTTGCGCGTGGTATTCTACTTCTCATTGGTCGGCACTCTGTTTGGTTTGCTGATGACGGCAATGATAGGATTTGCCGCGCTGGATGCCACCAGCTTGCTGTACGTTTGCGCCATCGGCGTATTCGGCAGCCTGGGGCAGATCACCATGACCCGTGCCTATGGTGGCGGCAACGCGGTCACCGTCGGTATTCTGTCCTACAGCACGATTATTTTCTCCACGCTGCTCGGTTACCTGATCTTTGCCCAGACTTTATCCTTTATCGCTGCGGTGGGCATGGTGCTGATTATTCTTTCTGGCGGGCTGGCCATATCACGCCGTCGTGGACCGGCCAAAACGGCGGAAACGGCTTCGGTGTGACTTTGCTGCCGGTAACCGCCCGTTAGCGTGGGTTGGTGAAAAAATGCGCCAATATTGTGATTAATATCACATAATTATGATTTCATAACGTTAAATTGCACTGATGATGTGATTTTTATCACATATTGTCGGCTTGTTTCGCGTAAACTGGCTGGATTACTTTTAGCGGATCAGGGTTATGAACGTCATTTTTGCCATTGCGATAACTACCGGTATTCTTTCCGGCGTATGGGGCTGGGTTGCCATCAGTCTGGGGCTAATCAGTTGGGCGGGCTTTCTTGGCTGCACGGCCTATTTTGCCTGCCCGCAAGGTGGCCTTAAAGGCCTGGCAATCAGCACGCTGACCTGTTTGAGTGGCGTATTCTGGGCGATGGTCATCATTCATGGCAGCGCATTGGAACCTGCCTGGAGCATTTTGGGCTATCTGTTGACCGGCATTGTCGCCTTCCTGATGTGTATTCAGGCTAAACAGCAGTGGCTTGGCTTTGTGCCCGGCACTTTTATTGGTGCCTGCGCGACCTTTGCCGGCGACGGCAACTGGCCATTAATCACGGCTTCACTGCTGGTCGGATTATTGTTTGGCTACGCGATGAAAAACAGTGGTTTGTGGCTGGCCGCACGCCGTAAATCTCCCGTAGCAGCGCTGACCGAACGAGCCTCTACCGACGCCTGAAAGTGCGTCCGTCTCCTGCCTTGCCTCTTTTTTAGTCAACTTTCCGATGGCGTGTATCCGGGTCGTGTCCTACCATGGGACTACGACCAAGGGTTGTGATGGTTAAGCAACGTTGAATTTACTGATGACGGAGAGCCTGAAGATGGTAATAAACAGAGACGAGAACCAAACGACGCTGGATGACGATCTGAGAATGCTGAGCGACACCCTGCAAGAGGTGTTGGACTACTCCGGCGATCGTGCCGATCAGGCCTACACGGATATCAAAGCGCATGCCGAGCGGGCGCTGAGTGACGTTAAGTCCCGGCTGACCAGTAGAACTGAGTGCTACTACGTGCGGGCGAAAGAAGTGGCGTGCCGCGCCGATGACTATGTGCGTGACAAACCTTGGCACAGCGTAGGTATTGGTGCCACGGTAGGTTTGGTGCTTGGCTTGTTGTTGGCTCGTAAGTAAAGCCAATAGGGCGCTAACTGTATTTCCTACCGCAACACCCCAAGCTTGAGGCAGGTGGGGATCATACAGGTTAGCCGACCGTTGAGCGCAAGGATGCGCGATTGCGAGCCCCCATGGACGGGTTTACGGCGTGTCGGCGTTCTGTATGATCCCCATCTGTAGCACTATGAGTTGTAGCGATTAAACTACTGCGTCTTTAATGACTTTCCCAGTATCACCTCCACCTGGTAGCTTTTAGCCTCATCAGTCAACGCAATCACCGCTTTCTGCTGCGCTACACCATCAATGATCACCTGAGTCTCTCCTTCGCCCTGGCGCAGGGTTAAGTGATATTCACTTGCCCCTTCACGATAGGTCATGGTGACCGGTGGCCAATCCGCCGGTAAACGGGTGTGGATGGAGAGCGTATTGCCATGGCGTTTCAGGCCAAGCAGCGACTCGACGATCAACCGATACATCCAGCCTGCCGAGCCGGTATACCAACTCCATCCTCCACGCCCGACGTGCGGGGCGACCGCGTAAATATCCGCCGTGGCGACATAAGGCTCGACCTTGTAGCGCTCGGCTGCGGTACTATCCAGGCTGTGATTGATCGGGTTAATCAGCGCCATCAGTTCCCAGGCGCGCTCAATATTGCCCATCTCGGCGAACGCCATCACTGCCCACACCGCACCGTGGGTATATTGACCGCCGTTTTCCCGTACACCGGGCAGGTAACCCCGAATGTAGCCAGGATTCGGGCCGTTGCCGTCAAACGGTGGTGTCAGCAGTTTGATGATGCCAGCCTGATCGTTCACCAGGTGCTTGTCCAAAGATTCCATCGCCTGTGCGCTACGTTCCTTATCACCGGCACCGGAAAGGATCGACCAGCTTTGGGCAATGGCATCAATGCGACACTCTGCCGCCAGATGTGAGCCGAGTGGTTCTCCGCTGTCGAAATAACCACGGCGATACCATTCGCCATCCCAGGCGTTACTGTGCAGGTTGGCACGCAGTTTTTCCGCTTCCTCACGGCATAATTCAGCCAGCTCCTGGTCACCGCGCTGGGTCGCCAATTTGCCGTAACGTTGCAGGATGTAGAACAGGAAGAAGCCGAGCCATACGCTCTCACCTCGGCCTTCCAAGCCCACCATATTCATGCCGTCGTTCCAGTCACCGGCGCCCATCAGTGGCAGACCGTGTTCACCAAACGTCAGGCCATGCTTCAAGGCTCTGGCCCCGTGCAGATAAAGGCTTTCCTGTTCCGGGCTGACGCCAGGCTGCTCGTAAGACGACTCTTCACCCGGGGCCAGTTTACGGGCCTCCAGATAACCCACCTGTTGTTCGAGGATTTGCTGGTCGTCGGTCGCGTCGAGATAATGACAAATCGCCAATGGCAACCACAGGTAATCATCGGAGCAGCGGGTACGCACTCCGTTGCCCTGCGGTGGATGCCACCAGTGCTGAACGTCGCCCTCAACAAACTGGCGGGAAGCACACAGCAGGATCTGCTCGCGCATCCGCTCAGGCATAGCGTGCGTCAGAGCCAGGGTATCCTGGAGCTGATCGCGGAAGCCGAATGCGCCGCCGGATTGATAGTAGCCACTGCGGGCGTGGATGCGGCAGGAGAGGGTTTGGTATAGCAACCAGCCGTTAGCCAGCAGGTTAACCGCCGCATGGGGCGTAGCGATCTGTACCTTGTTGAGGATCTTGTCCCAATGGGCATCGACCTGCTGCAACTCGTGCTGCAAAGCCTCCTCATTAAGATACTGACCCAACAGGGACTCGGCTTCGTCGGCATCCTGACCCAGGCCAAGCACAAACACAAAGCTGCGCTGATCGCCGTCGATCATGCTGATGGCCGATTGCACCGCCCCGCAAGGATCCAATCCTGCACCGGTCTTGCCGGACAACCGCCGTAGCTTAAGTACGGCAGGGGCGGCCAACGACCCGTTTCGGCCAATGAACTCCCGCCGGTCGCCGGTGATGGAGCAATGGACGCCGGTAACCCCAAAGAACGCGGTACGTGGCGAACCGCTGCTGGCGTAATGGTTGGTGGCAAGGATACCGCAGCCGCCAGGGGGAGTGGCTGCTCGTGTAACGACATGCATCGCCGATTTCTGGCGCAAATCACCGAGGATCAGCTCGGCATAGCCGGTAGTTGAAAGTTTACGCGTGCGGCCAGAGGCATTGGTGAGCGTCAACAGGAACAGCTTCACCGGCGCGTCTTTGGCAACCAGCATCGTCAACTGGCTGTCGATGCCGCCTTCCCGGTGTTCAAACACGCTGTAACCAAAGCCGTGACGCGTCAGATAATGACCGCGCCCACGGGCGGGCAGCGGCGTTGGTGACCAAACGTGGCCACTTTCTTCATCGCGCAGATAAAAAGCCTCGCCGCTGCGATCGCTGACCGGGTCGTTATCCCAAGGCGTTAAGCGATATTCATGGGCATTCTCATACCAGGTGTAAGCCTGGCCGCTTTCGGAGATCACCGAGCCGAACATCGGGTTGGCGATAACGTTGGACCACGGCGCTGGAGTGACTTTGCTTTCGTTCATGGCAATCACATATTCGCTGCCATCCTCCGAAAACCCGCCAAACCCGTTATAGAACTGAAGCTTGTCGATGATCGGCAACTGCGGCGAATGCAGATTGCGCGGCACATTGGCCAGGGTAGTCAGTTTGGAGGAAGCGGTCGGTGGCCCCAATGGCTGTTGCAGCGTTTGCGGCAGTTGCAGCCGTTGATTGAGCTGCTCCGTCAGGCCACCACGGCGGTCATCCAGATAAATGCGTGCCACGCTCAGCAGCAGGGTGTGATCTTCCGGGGACATATGCTCACTGGAACGCACGAAGATCCC
This sequence comes from Serratia sp. (in: enterobacteria), assembly GCF_051654945.1. Lineage (GTDB taxonomy): Bacteria > Pseudomonadota > Gammaproteobacteria > Enterobacterales > Enterobacteriaceae > Chania. The sequence goes on along the minus strand of NZ_JBOFZA010000118.1, from coordinate 88,500 downwards.
TCCCGGTTTGTCCGTCAGGGACGACTCCATCCCGGCGGCGATCAGCCCCATGATCTGATTTTGCAGATCTTGCCGATAACCACCGGAGTCCTCATTGAGGATCACCAGATCGACCTGCAATCCTTTCAGCCGCCAATAGTTGTGCGCCTGGATCAGCTGTTGCACCAAAGCGATATTTTCACCGTCGGTCACGGACAGCAGCACGATCGGCAGGTCGCCGGAAATCGAATAGCCCCACAGGCCGGACTGCCCACGGCGGTTATTGATGATTTCATGGCTGGCGGCACGCATCTCCTGCGCCGGGAACACCACCGCGCTGGCCAGGCGGTTAAACAGATTGGCGTCTTCTTCGTTGGCGTTAAGCTGGCGCAGCACCACCTGGCTGTGCGACCAGGCGAGTTCGAAAATACGGTCGGCCATATGCCGGTCGCGGTATTTCTCTAACATCGCCAGGCTGGTGGCTCGGTCTTCACAAACGCCGTAGAAAATATCCAGCTTCAGCGGCACGTTGGGCTCCAGCCGGATCCGCTGGCGGATGGCGATGATCGGGTCGATCACCGGCCCGGCGCTATTGGTCAGGGGCTGATTCTGATGTAGCGCTTGCGGGTTGGCCGCCGTACGGCCACGGCCGATAAACTTGGCGCGGTCGGTTTCAAAGGAGGTTTGGCTAGCCGTGCCCTGGACCGACATCATATGCAGCAACCATGGCGATTTCTCTTTCGGCTCACGCGGACGGCGGTGGCATAAAATGGCATCCTGATCGGGCAGCAGCTCGGTTTGTACAAACAGATTGCTGAACGCCGGGTGGGCCAAATCGTTACTGGCCGGGGCCAGCACCACTTCGGCATAGCTGGTGATCTCAATGGTTCGCGCTTGTTTGCCACGGTTCACCAAGGTCAAGCGCCGCAGCTCGATATCGTCCTCAGGGGAGATCACCACCTGGGTTTTCACCGATAGCAGCCCCTGTTTACGCTGGAATTCAGCCCCGGCATCGTTGAACACGGCGCGATAGCCTCCCTTTTCGGTTTCGCCGGTAGGGTGCCAGGTATTGCTCCACACCTCGCCGGTCTGCGGATCGCGCAGGTAGCAGAAGGCACCCCAGTTATCACAGGTCGCATCCTCACGCCAGCGGGTGAGGGCCAGATTCTGCCAGCGGCTGTAGCTGCCGCCGCTTTGGGTGATCATCAGATGGTAGTTGGCATTGGACAGCAGTTGCACTTCAGGGATTGGCGTGTCCACGCGGGTGAACTCACGGGCGACGAAGTTGGCCGGTTTAATCGCACCTTCATGGGTTTCGAAGTGACGGCGGGTGCTGTACAGCTCAACCGCATCAGGCACCCGTTCCTGCAACAGCAAACGGGTTGACTGGAAGGCGGGGTAACTGGCAAAGCGTTTCACCATCGGCGCATCCAGCAGCAGGTGGGATAACGCCAGGAAGCTCATCCCCTGGTGGTGCGCCATATAGGAGCGAACAATCACATACAGCTGCCCACGGCTGAGGCGCGAGGTGGTGTAGTCCAGTGCCTCATAGAAACCATAGCGGCCCTTGGCACCGTTTTTTTCCAATTCAACCAGGTTGCTACAGGCGCTGTCCGGGTCGACAATCAGCGCCATCACCGTGGCGTAAGGGGCGATAACCATATCATCACCCAGCCCGCGCCGCAGCCCTAAGCCCGGCACGCCAAAGGCGTGATACTGGTAGTTTTGTGACGCATCAAAGCCGAAGTAACCGGACTCGGAAATCCCCCATGGCACGCCACGCTCCTTGCCCCAGGCAATTTGCCGATCGACAGCCGAACGGCACATCTGCACCAGCAAGGTATCGGGATAGGCAGGCATCACCAGCTGTGGCATCAGGTATTCAAACATCGAGCCACTCCAGGACATCAGCGCTGGCTCATTGTCGATTACCGTAAACAGCCGACCTAACGCAAACCAGCTACGCTGTGGGATCTGGTTGGTGGCAATCGCGACATAGTTGGTCAGGCGGATTTCCGAGGCCAGCAGATCGTACTTACCGCTGTCGGCCCGGTTTTGATCGCAGTTGAAACCGACGGTCAGCAAATGCGTGGCTTCGTCATACAGGAAGCTGAAGTCCATTTGCGCCATGGCGGTCAGGCGACGTGCCAACTGTGCCAACTGCTCAAGGCGTTCCGATGCCAATTGCATCACGGCATCCAACTGTGTTTGCTGCTCGGCGGACAGCGTCAGCCGCTTCGGTGGGTTGGCCAGCCAGTGCAAGCTGGGGATCTGTTCCAGTTCCGGCATGCTGTCGCTCAGCCAGCCAAACCATAATGCCCATTCGGTGCAGAACTCATTGAGTTGCTGGTGCAGATTACCGGCCCAGCGTTTGACCTCGTCACCCTGTTGCAGAGCAGGTTCCTGTAATCCGTTACAATGGTTACGCATTTCATTGAGTTCGGCCTGTAGCGCTGCCGGATGGGCGCTCTGGGCCTGTTCCCAATGTTTACGCAGTTTGGTTAACCCTTTCGGCGCGGCGTTACCCCAGTGTTGCTCCAGTATCAGTAACGTATCTTCCAGCCCGGCAAGCATGCGCGCTGGCTCGATAACCGGCTGCATGGCTAATGCTGGCAGGCCCGCGCTCAGGGTTAGCAGGTGGCCGGCGAAATTACCGCTGTCCACGCTGGAAACATAGCGTGGATTGAGCGGTTCCAAGGTACGGGTGTCGTACCAGTTGTACAGGTGGCCACGATAATGCTCCATGCGATCGAGCGTATTCAACGTCAGGGTAATACGCTGTAAAGCCGTGCTAAGGGTGATATAGCCAAAGTCACAGGCGGTAAGATCGGCCAACAGCGCCAGCCCGATATTGGTGGGTGAGGTGCGGTGTGCCACCACCGGCTCAGGGATCTCCTGGAAGTTATCCGGCGGCAGCCAGTTTTCCTGTTGGTTGACAAAGGTGGCGAAAAACTCCCAGGTCTCGCGGCTGGTCTGGCGCAGGAAACGCCGCTGTGGTTCGTTGATGGCCGTTTTGCTGCGCTGTGGTTCCAGGCTGAGCGTATAAAGCAGGTACGGCGACAGGATCCACAAGGCGGCTAACGGGATGGCGGCTAACAGCGCCACCGGGCTGGAAAAGGCGGCCAGTAACAACAACAGGACGCCAGCAAACGGGTTACACCACAGGCTGCGATAAAAATTCTCCAGCGTAACGGTCAGATGATGTTTGGATTGGTCGAAGCTGGTCCACTCCTGCAGATTGCGTTTGCTGATCAGCAAGCGCCACAGGGTGACACCAATAGCCTTCAGACTGTACCAGGCTTCATGAGGCAACTCGGCCAGCCGTAGGCCAATCTGGGAAAGCCGGTGCAATGAGCCCTTCAGAGCCAACCGCAAATGCTGAATAAACGGCCGACGCGGCGGCTTGCGCACCACATCCTGTAACAGTGCCAGCAGCGTGGGCAGCAACAGAATAATGGCGAACACCGCCAGCCAGTATTGGGTATCCGGCAACCAGGTAAAGGCAAAGAACAGCAGCAACAGGAAGCATGGGGCCACCAGACTGCGGCGTAGGTTATCGAGCAATTTCCAGCGTGAAAGGGGGCTTAACGGGTTGGCAACCCGCGAACCGTCTTCGGTGATAACCCGAGGCAGCAGCCAATTGAATAACTGCCAATCTCCGCGGATCCAGCGGGTGCGGCGGGCAACGTCGACCAGATAATTGCTCGGATATTGTTCATAAAGTAACACGTCACTCAGTAAACCGGAGCGGGCATAGCAGCCTTCCAGCAAATCGTGGCTTAGCACCAGATTCTCTGGGCAGGTGCCTTTCAGGCTGTGGGAGAAGACATCGACATCATAAATGCCTTTGCCGATAAATGAACCTTCGCCAAACAGATCCTGATAGATATCTGAAGCCATTTGGGTGTACGGATCGTTACCCGGGGTGCTGCTGCACAGGGCGGCATAGCGGCTCTGACCATAGGCGGGGATCTCTTCGGCCATGCGCGGTTGCAGGATGGCATAACCTTCCACCACCCGCTGCTGTTTGGCATCATACTGGGGTTGATTCAGGGGGTGTGCCATGGCGGCGATCAGCCGGTGCGCGCTTTCGCGCGGCAACACGGTGTCGCTGTCCAGGGTGATTACGTATTTGACGTTTTTCAGCACTTCCAGCTCTTGGCCAATCTGGGTGGTAAACGTATTGCCACGGTTGCGCAGCCAATCGTTCAGCGCGTTTAACTTGCCGCGCTTACGCTCCAACCCCATCCAGCTCTGCTGCTGTTCATTCCACTGGCGATCGCGGTGGAACAGGAAAAAGTGACTTGGCCCTTCGCAGGTATATTGCGCGTTCAGCTCCGTCATCTTCTGGCTGGCGTAGGCCAGCAGTTCGGCATCGTCTGGCTGCTGTTGCCGGGGCGAGTCGTTAAAGTCGGTGAGCAGGGCAAAGTGCAGGTGTTTCATGGCATTGCCCAGATAACAAACTTCCAGCGTGTTGATCAACTGGTCAATGCCTGATTTGCTGCCTATCAGCGTGGGGATGACGACCAACGTGCGGAATTCGGTCGGAATGCCACAGGAAAAATCCAGCCTGGGCAGTGGCTGCGGTGAACGGCTGCGGGTGGTGACTTCACTGAGCAGGTTAAGGACGAACTGACCGAGCACGATCCCCAACGGGAACAGCAAGATCAACAATCCCCAGGTAAGCCCGGTTTGGTGGGCATGGCGTAGCAGCAAAGCCCAGCAGGCCGTCGTCAGCAGGCTGATGCTGCCGAGCCAGGAAAGCAGGGGGGATTGGCTGAACGCATGACGGATGCGCGTGATGCGGCCAAGCTTAACGTCGAGCTGTTGTTCTAACAGCGCGCGGCCATGGTCAATCAGGTAATAGCCGATATGATGAGTGCGCGGATCGTTGCGGGGATCTTCGGCAGCGACACGTGCCATATTCAGAGCGTGTTCCGCAACCCCGACCTCGTTATGAGAACAGTGGCGAGCCAGCCTTTCGATCACATGGCGATAGTTGTCCCGGGTATCGAAATGCATTAATGGATACACCCCGGCAGGATCATCGCGCAGCGTTTGATCGACCTTGCTCATGGTCTCCACAAATTCCGCCCAATCCATCTCACTTAACTGCCGCAGGCCGGCGATACTGTTGCTGACGGAAAGCTGGCTGACGGCCAACTGTTGGTTGAAGCGATGGATGAGCTCATCGGAGGTCAGGCTGACTTCGGCCAGACGTTGTTCCACCCAGGTCAGCGGCAGTGCGAGCATGGTGCCGTGTCCTTGCAGGCGACGCACCAGTTCAGCCACGAAGGCGCTGGTGCGGGGCGGGTTGGAGCGGGCCATATCGGCAATGACAATGATCAGGTTGGCCGGGTCGTTTTCCGCCGACTCCAGCATTTTGGTCACCCAGCTATCGGCCAGGCTGCGTTCTTCCTGTGCCTGAGCGACTTCCACTGCTACCCGGCGCAGGTTTTCAATCAGCGCCAGCCTCAGCATCCCCGGCAGTGCCCAAAGCTCTCCCAGAGTCAGATTGGCCTCTTTCTGGTAGGCGGCGATATAACGCGTCAGGCTCTCGGCATCCCATCGCCCGTCGCCGTGAGCAATGGCTTCGGTAGCGATATCATAAATTCGTGGGCAATTATGCGGCGCGGTTAACTGTGGCAATCCGCGGCCAAAGGTTTTCGGCAGATGATGACGCACGACGCGGATCTGCTCTTCAATCAGATAGAAGTTATCCAGCAGCCAATCGCCTGCCGGAGTCATGGTGTTTTTCTTGTCGTTGCTTAATCTGCGGCAACTGTCCGTCAATACCTGCTCGTTGTTATCCAGGCGTTTGAGCAAATGGTAAGGCGTCTTATGGGTTGCCAGCTTATGGGAACGCGCCAGGCGCTGGCCGTAACGCTCCATCTGGTCGACAGAAAACAGTTCTGCCTTGATGTTGCTGGCGGGGGGCGTTTCGGCTGCGGCCCGGTTATGCCGTAACGGTAACCGGGCCACTTTGGGGCCGCGACGCTGCTTCTTTAACCAATTGATAAGTATTTCTTTCACGCAAAAGGCTCCTTACATCTGACCCAAGGGACAGCTGGTTATAACCGTTGGGAGGCTGTGAACATCTTGATTTAACTATCGATTTGATATGACAAGAGTTCACTGCGGCAGGAACATGACTTCTAAGTATAGTTCCGCTGTGCGTGTGCGGTTGTTTTTTAATCTCAACCTTCAGTTTTTATAAATAATTAGCGGCGGAGGGTATGGGCTAAAAGGCGCTATTTTTCCGCCCGTGATGATTGATTTACCGTATAATTCCCCACATAGCGTTTGGTTAATGAGGTGGTAGTGGAACAACTTTCGGGATTGCTGCGGCGGCTAGGCCAGCAGCTTGGGCAGGGCTTTCCCTCTGAGGCCGGATTTCGGCAGTTAACCCTGGCGGTTCCTGGTCATCTGAGCGACCTGTTGCTGGAGTGGCTGGCGGCGCAGTCCCTGTTCCCCCAGTTTTATTGGTGTCATCGTCAAGGCCGGCAGGAGGCCGCGGTGTGCGGCTCCTTGCGGCAGTTTTCGCACCCTTCATTGGCGCAGGCATTCGTGGATGCCCATCCTGCGGCCCGTTTATGGGGGCTGACGGCCTTCGACGGTGATGCCCAACTGTTTTTACCGCGTCTGGAAATTTTCACCCGCCAAGGTAAGAGTGAACTGACGCTAAACCTGTTTTCCGAGGATGCACTGAGTGCGGACGCCAACGCGGCGCGAGCCTGGCTTGCGGATCTGCTGGTGGCTAAACCGATCGAGAATTTACAGGTGAAAGTGTTGTCGGTGCAGCATCAGCCGGAACGAGCCGGGTGGGAAATCATGCTGCGCGATGCGCTGGAGGCGATCAATCGGCAGCAGATGGATAAGGTGGTCTTGGCACGCAGCTCGGTATTGACGCTGGAAAGTCCGTTGTTTGCCCCCGCGATGATGGCCGCCAGCCGCAGGGTGAATCACCAATGTTACCACTTTATGCTGCGCTTTGATGCACATTCCGCTTTTCTTGGCTCCAGCCCTGAAAGATTGTACCTGCGCGAGGGGGAGCAACTGTTTACCGAGGCGCTGGCGGGGACCGTTGCCAACCATCCAGATGAGCGGCAGGCTCAGGCATTGGCCCAGTGGTTGCTGCAAGACGGCAAGAATCAACAGGAAAACCTGCTGGTAGTCGATGATATCTGCCAGCGTTTGCAAGGCGGTGCCAGAGCGGTGGATGTGTTACCACCAGAAGTGGTGCGGTTGCGCAAAGTGCAGCATCTGCGGCGGCGTATTGAAGGGCAACTGAACCATTGCGATGATGCCGATTGCCTGCAACGCCTGCAGCCGACGGCGGCGGTGGCTGGGTTACCGCGTCAGGCCTCACGTGAGTTTATTCGCCAGCATGAGCCTTTCTCCCGTCGTTGGTATGCCGGTTCTGCCGGTTATCTTTCTGCAGCTCAGGCTGAGTTCTGTGTTGCGCTGCGTTCCTGCCAGATCGACGATGCCCAGGTAGAGCTGTATGCCGGGGCGGGAATTGTGGCCGGTTCCGATCCGGCGCAGGAATGGCAAGAGATAGAAAACAAGGCGGCAGGTTTACGCACCCTGTTGCAGCCTGAGCCTTCTCGCTGAGCTGCTAACTGGCGCATTGAGCAGGTCGATCTTCGTGTGTAAACTTATTGTGTTTTATATGTTTGTTTTTTGTTCGCTTTCGGGTCGCCATTTGAATTTTGCTGGTCGAAATTGATTTATTAAGGGTCAGGGGCATTAAACCTGTCACAGGGATATACGGCGTTTTTGCGCCAGCGCAAAAGCCGTAAAGATAATTACTTATATAATTCAGAGTTATGATCCCCGGTTCGCTACCTCGTTTGGGTAGGCCTCGGCGCATAACCTCTGTTTACTACTTGTGAGCGAAATATGTCGACAAGTGTTTTTAATCGTCGGTGGGCGGCGTTGTTGCTGGAAACGCTGGTTCGCCATGGAGTGCGGCATGTCTGTATCGCTCCGGGATCGCGCTCTACGCCTTTGACACTGGCCGCTGCCGCGAACCGCGCTTTTGTCTGTCATACTCATTTCGATGAGCGGGGCCTGGGCCATTTAGCGCTAGGGTTGGCAAAGGCTACGCGCGAACCCGTGGCGGTGATCGTCACTTCGGGTACCGCGGCAGCAAACCTGTATCCTGCTCTGATCGAAGCCGGGCTAACCGGCGAGCGGCTGGTGTTCCTCACCGCCGATCGTCCGCCGGAGTTGATTAACTGCGGTGCCAATCAGGCGATCCGCCAAAACGGCCTCTATTCGAGCCACCCTACCTTGAATATCGATCTGCCGCGCCCAAGCCCGGATATTCCGGCCAGTTGGCTGGTCTCTACTCTGGACAGTGCGATGGCACGCCTGCGGCAAGGTGCCCTGCATATCAACTGTCCTTTTGCCGAGCCGCTATATGGTGGTGATGAACAGCAGTATGAGCAGTGGTCGGCAGAATTAGGGGACTGGTGGCAGGATACTCACCCTTGGCTGCGTGAAATGGATCCTCATCAGGTGATCAAGCAGCCGGACTGGTTTTTCTGGCGGCAGAAGCGCGGTGTGATTATCGCAGGCAGGATGAGCGCGCAAGAGGGCGTGCAACTGGCAGAATGGGCGGGAATGCTCGGTTGGCCGTTGATCGGCGATGCTCTTTCGCAGACCGGGCAACCGCTGCCCTGTGCCGATTTATGGCTGGCCAACCCCCAGGCTCGCGATCGGTTGGCAAGTGCGCAACTGGTGGTGCAGTTTGGCAGCAGCCTGACGGGCAAACGCCTGCTACAGTGGCAGGAACGCTGCCAGCCGGAGGAGTTCTGGCTGATCGACGATCTGCCTGGCCGCCTCGATCCTGCGCATCATCGTGGCCGTCGCATTCGCTCTACCGTTGGCGAGTGGCTCGACCTGCATCCGGCGCAACCGCGCTCACCTTGGGCTGGCGATCTGTCCGCGTTGGCGGATGATGCCCTGGATGCGACGTCACAATACCTGGTTAACCGGTTTGGCGAGGCCCAACTGGCCCACCGCCTCCCTGAGTTGCTGCCGGAGAACGGCCAGCTGTTTCTCGGCAATAGCCTGATCGTGCGCCTGATCGACGCCTTGACCCAGTTGCCTGCCGGCTATCCGGTGTTCAGCAATCGCGGAGCCAGCGGTATCGATGGGCTAATCTCCACTGCTGCCGGGGTTCAGCGTGCGACAGCCAAGCCTACATTGGCGGTGGTCGGCGATCTTTCCGCACTCTACGATTTGAACGCTTTGGCTTTGTTGCGCCAATGTTCGGCCCCCACGGTGCTGATCGTGGTAAACAACAACGGCGGGCAGATTTTCTCACTGCTGCCCACGCCGGAACCCGAGCGCCAGCGGTTTTACTGTATGCCCCAGGACGTGGAGTTCAGCCATGCTGCCGCCATGTTCCAGCTGGATTATGCTTGCCCGGAAAACTGGGGGCAGTTGCAACAGGCGGTGGAGAAAGCCTGGCGTCATAGCGGCACCACGCTGATTGAGTTGCAGGTGCCACCGAGCGATGGCGCAGCAACCTTGCAACATCTGGTGCAAAAAATGGGGGCAAACTGATGCTGGCTTCCCGCGTGTTACAACAGGGCGAAAGCCAACGTCCATGGATCATCTGGCTACATGGCCTGCTGGGGAATAACAACGAGTGGCGGGTGATTGCCTCGCGTTGCGAGCAGTGGCCGTCGCTGGCGATTGATTTGCCCGGCCATGGCGATTCCGCCGATCAATCCTGCCTGGACTTTGCCGATGTCAGCAGGCAAATCACCGCCACGCTGCAACAGCATAATATTCAACGTTACTGGCTGGTGGGTTATTCGCTTGGCGGGCGCATCGCTATGTACCACGCTTGCTGCGGCGATGCGCAAGGGCTGCAAGGCATTGTGATCGAAGGCGGCAACCCAGGGTTAGAGAACGAAGACTTACGTGCTCAGCGGCGTGCGCATGATGCCGCTTGGGCGAACCGTTTCCGCACGGAAAAGATCAGAAAGGTGTTGGCCGATTGGTATCTCCAACCGGTATTTGCCAACCTCAGCCCGGTACACCGTGAGGCGTTGATCGCCGCTCGTGCCGATAATCATGGCCCGGCGATTGCCGACATGCTGGAGGCTACCTCACTCGGGCGACAGCCTTGGTTGGTGCCACAGTTACAACAGTTGGCACTGCCGGTGATGGTGTTATGCGGTGCTGACGATCATAAGTTTCAGGCGTTGGCACGTGAGGCCGGTTTGCCACTGCAAACCGTGCCAGAAGCGGGTCACAACGCTCATCTGGCCAATCCGGCAGATTTTGCTGCCGCGCTCGACGAATTTCTTGCTAAAAAAGGAACCAAACATGCTGTATCCCAATGAAGAACAACTGTACGCCGCGATCGACTGGCAGGACTGCTCGGGTGATTTCGAAGACATTCTGTATCACAAGTCCAGCGATGGCATTGCCAAAATCACCATCAACCGCCCGCAGGTGCGTAACGCCTTCCGCCCGCACACGGTGAAGGAAATGATCGAGGCGATGTCGAACGCACGCTATGACGACGGTATCGGCACCATCATTCTTACCGGCGCTGGTGATAAAGCCTTCTGTTCCGGCGGCGATCAGAAAGTACGCGGTGACTACGGCGGCTACCGTGATGACAGCGGTGTGCATCACCTGAACGTGCTGGATTTCCAACGCCAGATCCGTACCTGCCCTAAGCCAGTGGTGGCGATGGTGGCCGGGTATTCCATCGGCGGTGGTCACGTGCTGCATATGATGTGCGATCTGACCATTGCGGCGGATAACGCCATCTTTGGCCAGACCGGGCCAAAAGTCGGCTCCTTTGACGGTGGCTGGGGCGCTTCTTACATGGCACGTATCGTCGGCCAGAAGAAAGCCCGTGAGATCTGGTTCCTGTGCCGCCAGTACGACGCGGCTGCGGCGTTGGATATGGGCCTGGTCAACACCGTAGTGCCGTTGGCCGATCTGGAAAAAGAAACCGTTCGCTGGTGCCGTGAGATGTTACAGAACAGCCCGATGGCCTTACGCTGCCTGAAGGCCGCGCTCAATGCCGACTGTGATGGTCAGGCCGGGCTGCAGGAGTTGGCGGGTAACGCCACCATGTTGTTCTATATGACCGATGAAGGTCAGGAAGGGCGCAACGCATTTATCGAAAAACGCCAGCCTGACTTCAGCAAATTCAAGCGTAATCCGTAATGACGGCGCTAACCCGCGTTGCTGCGATCTATCGCTATAGCCTGCCGATGGAGGCGGGCGTGGTGCTGCGCAACCAGCGGCTGAAAACCCGTGATGGTTTGCTGATCCACCTGCAACAGGATGGGCAGCAAGGGTGGGGGGAAATTGCCCCTTTGCCGGAGTTCAGCCAGGAGACGCTCGATCAGGCACAGCAGGCGACGCTGGCCTGGGTGCAGGCTTGGGTTGCTGGTGGATCGTCGGTGGCAAGCGAATGGCCTTCGGTGGCTTTCGGTACCAGCTGTGCCTTGGCAGAACTGGCCGGAGAATTGCCAACGCAGGCCGACTATCGCAAGGCTCCGCTGTGCACTGGCGATCCCGACGAGCTGTTCGATCTGTTGGCCGCATTGCCGGGGGAGAAAGTTGCCAAGGTGAAGGTGGGGCTGTATGAGGCGGTGCGGGATGGCATGATCGTCAATGTCCTGCTGGAGGCTTTGCCCGATCTCAAGCTGCGGCTGGATGCCAACCGTAGTTGGACCCGCGCCAAAGCGGACGGTTTTGCCAAATACGTCAATCCGGCGTGGCGCGATCGCATCGCGTTTCTGGAAGAGCCCTGCAAAACCCGTGATGAATCGCGAGAATTTGCTCAGGCGAGCGGGATTGCCATCGCCTGGGATGAAAGCGTGCGTGAGGCCGATTTCGTCGTGCAGGCGGAGCCGGGCGTGGCGGCTATCGTCATCAAGCCGAGCCTGGTGGGTAGCCTGGCACGCTGCCGTGAATTGGTTACGCAGGCGCACCAGGCCGGATTGGCGGCGGTGATCAGTTCCAGCATTGAATCCAGCCTTGGGTTGACTCAGCTGGCGCGAGTTGCGCATTGGCTGACGCCGCAGACGGTACCGGGTCTGGATACGTTGAGTCTGATGCAGGCCCAGCTGGTTCGTGGCTGGCCAGAGAGCACCTTGCCGTTATTGGGTATTGATACCTTGGAGTGTGTATGGCGCAGTTGAGTGATTGGCCGTGGCGGCATTGGGCTAAACAGCGCCCACAGGCGACCGCGGTGATCTTTGAGCATCAGCAGGTCAGTTGGCTGATGTTACAACGGCAGATAGAGGTGTTAGCCGCAGACTTTCAGCGCCAGGGCGTGTTACCCGGCAGCGGTGTAGTGCTGTGTGGCAAGAACAGCTACCCCTTGCTGTTAGCCTATCTGGCGCTATTACAGTGTGGCGCACGCTTGTTGCCGCTCAACCCTACGCTGCCTGCGCCGATGCTGGCGGCTTTGCTGCCGGATCTGGATATCGACTTTGCCTTCGGCCCGGATGGTTTGCCTGAATTGCCCCCCGGCTCGATCGTCTTGTCGCCGCCGGGCGTTGACGAGTGCGACTTGCAGTTGTTGCCGTGGGATGAACAACGGCTGGCGACATTGACGCTGACCTCCGGCTCCAGCGGCTTGCCAAAAGCCGCCGCCCATAGCTATGCCGGGCACCTTGCCAGTGCGGATGGCGTGTTGCATCTGATGGAATTTCAGCCGCAGGACAGCTGGCTGCTGTCGCTACCGCTGTTCCACGTTTCTGGTCAGGGCATTGTCTGGCGCTGGCTGGCGGTGGGGGCGCAGCTGGTGGTGCGTGAAATGCAGCCCTTGGCCGATGCGCTGGCGGGATGTACTCATGCCTCTCTGGTTCCGACCCAACTTTGGCGTTTGCTGTCTGAACCGATGGCCAAGCATGCGCTGAAAGAAGTGCTGCTCGGTGGGGCGATGATCCCGGTATCACTCACCCAACAGGCCGAGGCGGTGGGGATCCACTGCTGGTGCGGTTATGGTTTGACGGAGCTGGCTTCGACGGTGTGCGCCAAACGTGCCGACGAACTGCCCGGTGTTGGGGTCCCTTTGCAAGGCCGGGAGATCCGCCTGGTCGATCAGGAAGTCTGGATCCGCTCCGCCAGCCTGGCGCTCGGTTATTGGCTGCGGGGGGCATTAGTGCCCATTATCGACGATCAGGGATGGTTCCATACCCGCGATCGTGGTGCGATGGAGCACGGTGAACTGCGTATTATTGGCCGGCTAGACAACCTGTTCTTCAGCGGTGGGGAAGGCGTGCAGCCGGAAGATGTGGAACGTGTCTTCGCGGCGCACCCGCAGGTGTTGCAGGTGTTTATCGTGCCAATTGACGATGAAGAGTTTGGTCAACGGCCAGTGGCGGTCGTCGATCTGGAAGGCGAGTTGACGCTGGAAGCGTTACTGTTGTGGGCGCAAGACCGGCTGGCCAACTTCCAACGGCCGATTGCCGCATTGCCGTTACCCGATGAGCTAAAAAACGGCGGCATCAAGATTTCACGCCGTCGGCTGCAATTGTGGGCTAGTAGCCAACTGCGGGAATAAAACGCATTTCATCGAGAAAAAGCAAGGCCGCCCAAGGGCGGCCTTGCTTTTGGTGTAACCGATTATTTCAGGCCCAGGGCCTTGGCAACGCCGTTGCCGTAATCCGGATGCACCTTGGTGAACAGCTCAACCTGACGGCGTTGGATCTGTTCTGGCACCTGCGACAGCTCACCGGCGATGCGGGTGAACATACGCTGATGCTCCTCTGCGCTCAGCAGATTAAACAGCGCACGCGGTTGGCTGTAGTAATCGTCGTCTTCACGATGATTCCAGTGATCGGCGGCACCTTCGAGGCTCAATGGCGGCTCGCTGAAATCTGGCTGCTCCTGGAACACCCCAAAGCTGTTTGGCTCATAGGTTGCGCCGTTGCCGCTGTTACCATCGACACGCATCGCGCCGTCGCGGTGATAGTTATGGAACGGGCATTTGGCACCGTTGACCGGGATTTGGTGGTGGTTGACGCCCAGGCGGTAGCGGTGCGCATCGCCATAGGAGAACAGACGACCCTGCAGCATTCTATCCGGCGAGAAGCTCACGCCTGGTACCACGTTGGCCGGGTTCATCGCCACTTGCTCCACTTCGGAGAAGTAGTTATCCGGGTTGCGGTTCAGCTCGAAGAAGCCGACATCGATCAGCGGATAGTCACCGTGCGGCCAGACTTTGGTCAGGTCAAACGGGTTGTACGGGGTTTGGGAAGCTTCATGTTCAGGCATGATCTGGACCTGCAGTTTCCAACGCGGGAAATTACCGTCCTTGATAGCATTGAACAGATCGCGCTGAGAACTCTCACGATCTTTGGCGACGATGGCTTCTGCCTCATCATCCATCAGGTTTTCGATACCCTGTTCACAGCGGAAGTGGAATTTAACCCAGAAACGCTCGTTATTGGCATTGATAAAGCTGAACGCGTGGCTGCCGAAACCGTGCATGTGACGGTAGGATTTCGGCAGACCGCGGTCGCTGAAATCGATGGTCAACTGGTGCAGGGATTCTGGCAGATGGGAGAAGAAGTCCCACTTGTATACCGGGTTGCGCAGGTTGGTGTGCGGATCGCGTTTTACCACGTGGTTCAGATCGGGGAATTTGAGCGGATCGCGCAGGTAGAACACCGGCGTATCGTTGCCCACCAGATCCCAGTTACCTTCTTCGGTATAGAACTTCATGGCAAAGCCACGGATATCACGTTCGGCATCGGCAGCGCCGCGTTCGCCGGCAACGGTAGAGAAGCGGACGAACATCTCGGTTTGCTTGCCAATTTCTGAGAAGATGTTGGCGCGGGTGTACTTGGTAATATCGTGGGTGACGGTAAAGGTGCCGTAGGCGCCAGAGCCCTTGGCATGCATACGACGTTCTGGGATCACTTCGCGGTCAAAGTGGGCCAGTTTTTCCAGGAACCAAACGTCTTGAAGTAGCATCGGGCCGCGTTTTCCGGCGGTGATCACGTTATTATTATCAACAACGGGCGCGCCAGCCGCGGTGGTTAATCCTTTCTTGCTCATCAATTGCTCCTTACTGTGTTGCAGTTAAGTTGATAGCTCAGTTTCGGGTGCTGTAAATCTTCATTAATGATAACTAATGAAAAGGTCTGCCCTGCTGACCTCCATCAAAGACAGTACTAGTTGTAGACTTATTCTCAGCGCTCGGCAAATAGGCAGCACTTATCGTTGTAATTTTGCGGGCAACTGATTTTTAATTTTTTACAGTTTATTGAAAAATTAACAGTTTATTGCTTTAAATTAGCCGGGAAATGATGACAACTCGGTTACACTCGTCAGCGTGTTTTTTTCCGGTGCCAGGCATCATCACTACCTGATGATGAAGAATGAAAAGGATCAATAATGAACAAAACTTTAGTCGCGTGCGCAGCAGGCTTGCTGTTTGTGGCTGGCTCTGCCAATGCGATCAGCGTGAGCGGTGAGGCAGGGGAGCATTACACCAACCTTGGTGTAGGTTTGGGAACTTCGACGGCGGGTCTGGGGCTCAGTGGCAACTGGATCCGTAGCGATCATGATGGGGATATCGGCAGTCTGGGCCTGAGCTTCAGCCTGCCGGTGGGACCTTTGACGGCTACCGTAGGTGGCAAGGCGATTTATCTTAGCCCGGAGGATGGCAAGGATGGCGGCGCGCTGGCGTTAGGGGGCGGATTGCAATGGGATCTCAACCGCTATCTCAGTCTGTATGGCGAAGGCTACTTTGCGCCAGAGTCGATGACCAGCGGCGCAAAAGCCTATAACGAAGCCAATGGCGGCGTGCGCTTGAATGTTCGTCCGTTCAACGTTGATGTCGGTTATCGTTATATCAACATCGAAGGTAAAGACGGCAACCGTGACAATGCGATTGCCGATGGGCCTTATATCGGCGTGGGTGTGGGCTTCTAATTCTGCCTGTTATGGGGGCTTTCGCCCCCATGTTCCCCGCTTTAGCCGACGGCGGGTAACAGACCGCTGGCAATACCGATCTGAATGGCGATCACCGCCACCCCACAGACAAACACCAGCGCCAATGCTGGCGTTCCGCCCCAGACTCGATAGTTGGCCTGATGTTGGCGCCGCGTTTTCCAGACCAGCAGCGAAGGTAGCAACAGGGCAAGCACGGCCAGCGCGATTGCCGCGAACCCGAGCGCCAGCACAAAACCACGCGGATAGAACAGCGCGAAGGCCAACGGTGGCAGGAAGGTGATGGCCCCGGTCTGCAAACGGCCCCGCACGTTATCCTGGCGTTTGAACAGATCGGCCAGAAAGTCGAACAGCCCGAGTGAAACCCCCAGGAATGAGGTTGCCAATGCCAAATCGGCAAACAGGTGCACCGCCAGTTCAACATGAGGCGACGCGACCACGTCACGCACCGCTTGCAATAAACCGTTCAGCCCGGCCTGTTGCGCCAGAATGCCGACGAAGGTGGTGGAGCTGATGCTGCCCAGCGTCGCCAACTGCCAGAAGATGTAGGCGATCAGCGGAATGGCACTGCCGATGATAAAGATCCACCGCAGTTTGCGAATGTTGCCACCCATGTAGTTGACGATGCTGGGTACGCTGCCATGGAAACCGAACGAGGTGAAAATCACCGGAATGGCCGAGAGCGCCAGTCCTTGCTCTAACGGGAGCGTCAGCAGATTGGTCTGCTGGATATGCGGCATCATCAGGCCGAGCATCACGATCAGGAAAATCGACTTGGCGGTAAACAGAATGCGGTTGAACAGATCCACCGAGTGGGTGCCGACGCAGACCACGCCCCCGGCTACCAGGGTGAACAGCAGCACGCCGAGATAGACCGGGAACTCCTGGCCTGTCCATTGCGCGATGCTGGCTGCCAGCAGTTCCCCCGCGCCGCTGATATAGGCTGCGGTCAGCGCATACATCAAAAACATCATGCTGAAACTGGTAAGCCACTGGCCACCGCCGCCCAGATAACGTTTGGCCAACGTTCCCAGGCCGGTATCCGCCTGCTCGTGCTGATAAACTTCGACCAGCAGCAGCGCGGTATAGCACATCAATAACCACAGCCCAACCAGCAGTGCCAGCGTTACGCCAAACCCGACGCCCGCCGCCGCCAGGGGCATAGCCAGCATCCCTGCACCAATGGTGGTGCCTGCCACGATAAAAACACTGCCCAGCGTGCGATTCTTCACTTTACTCTCTGCTTTTGGATGATTTTTAGGCGTTTTCACGACCCTATTTTTAGTGCGGCAGAATAGTTGATTGCTGATTTTGTGTCAAACCGACGTTACGACTGATGTACAATAAAGTTTACACAAAGCAGCGGGCGAAAGCGGCAATAAAAAATGCCTTTCAACAACAATATCGTTCGGTACGTAATGAAAAGCTTCTATAGTGGAGAGATCTGAACATAAGGGAGAGATCAATGTTAAGGGTGGAAATGCTCAGCACCGGTGATGAGGTGCTGCATGGGCAAATTATTGATACCAATGCCGCCTGGCTGGCAGATTATCTGTTCCAGCAAGGCTTACCGATGAGCGGGCGTGAAACGGTGGGGGACAGCCTTTCCTCTCTGATCGAAATCCTTCAGGAACGCAGCCATATCGCCGATGTCCTGATCGTCAACGGTGGTCTGGGGCCAACCAGCGACGATCTGAGCGCGCTGGCAGCAGCGAAAGCTTGCGGGACTGAACTGGTCGAACATCCTGAATGGATCGCCCGTATGGAGGCCTACTTTGCTGAACGTGGCCGTCCGATGGCGGCTTCCAACCGTAAACAGGCACAGATCCCGGCCAACGCGGAAATGTTGGATAACCGCGTCGGTACTGCCTGCGGTTTTGCCTTAACGTTGAACAAGTGCCGGATGTTCTTTACGCCGGGAGTCCCTTCCGAATTTAAAGTGATGGTAGAAGAACAGATCCTGCCACGCCTGCGCCAGGACTTTACTTTACCTGAGCCGCCGTTATGCCTTCGTCTAACCACCTTCGGGACTTCGGAAAGCGATTTGGCTGCCGAACTGGACGGCATGCCGTTACCTCCGGGCGTGGTATTGGGCTACCGTTCCTCCAGCCCGATTATCGAGCTGAAGCTGACCGGTCCACAGGAGCAGCGTAGCTCGATGGAACAAGCTTGGCAGCGCGTACGGCAGGTAGCGGGCGACAATACGATTTTTGAAGGTACGGCCGGACTGCCGGCAGAGCTGACGCAGCGCTTACAACAACAACACCTGACGTTGGCGCTGAGCGAGCAATTTACCGCCGGGCTAATCAACCTGCAGTTGCAGAGTGAGGCGGCTCCGTTGGCTGGTGGCGAGCTGTTACCTGCACATTGTTCGGAGGCATTGGCAACGGTGCTGGTGCGTGCCCAATCGTTGGCTCAGCTTACTGGGGCGCAGTTGGTGCTGGCGGTCAGCGCGATGGCAGGGGATCGTGTCAGCATCGCGCTACATACACCTAAAGGCGGTATTGGCCAGACGGTGAGCTATCGTGCGTCACGCCATGGCCTACGTTTACGTCAGGAGTCGGTGGCGATGCTGGCACTGGATATGCTGCGGCGCTGGCTGAACGGCGGCCCGGTTTGTGGCAACAACAGCTGGCTGGAAATTGTGGAAATTATCGAGTAGAAACTTGTTGATGGCAGTTTTTCCCTATGGATTTCAAGTTGTCGCCTAGCTGTGCTGTACAGGGATGTACAAATGCCGCGAGTGCACGGATGCACTGGAGCGGCCAACTTGAAATTCTTAGGGTATTCAGTGATCGATGATTATTTTATTGAGTTAGATTTCCAGCTCAATATCCACCAGCGGCATACAGCAGCAGGGCAGGATCTCGCCGTGATTGATAAAAGCCAAAGGCTGCTGGTGATAAGCGACTTGGCCCTTCAGGAGTTTTACCCGGCAGGAACCGCAATAGCCGGAGCGGCATTGGTATTCCACCTCCACGTCATGCAGTTCGAGCACGTCGAGCAGGCATTTTTCACCTTCGGGGCAGGAGAGCTGCGTACCGGTGGCACGCAGCGTGATGGTTGGTATAGCCACTTACAGCTCGAAATCACTCAGGTCGTCGGCGTTGACTTCGGAGTCAATCTGGCCGACCAGATAGGAGCTGACTTCAACTTCCTGTGGAGCCACCTGCACGTTATCCGACACCAGCCAGGCGTTGATCCATGGGATTGGGTTGGAGCGGGTTGGGAACGGTGAGCCCAGGCCGACGGCCTGCATACGGATATTGGTAATGTATTCCACATACTGGCACAGAATGTCTTTGTTCAGGCCAATCATGGAACCGTCGCGGAACAGATACTCGGCCCACTCTTTTTCTTGCTGTGCGGCCAGCACGAACAGGTCGTAGCACTGTTGCTGGCATTCTACGGCGATTTCCGCCATCTCTGGATCGTCTGCGCCCGAGCGCATCAGGTTCAGGATATGCTGCGTGCCGGTCAGGTGCAGGGCTTCGTCGCGGGCGATCAGCTTGATGATCTTGGCGTTGCCTTCCATCAGTTCGCGTTCTGCGAAAGCAAACGAACAGGCGAAGCTCACGTAGAAACGAATGGCTTCCAGCGCGTTGACGCTCATCAGGCATAGATACAGCTGCTTTTTGATGGCGCGCAGGTTCACGACCACCGTTTTACCATTCACCTGATGCGTACCTTCGCCCAGCAGGTGATAGTAGCTGGTCATCTCGATCAGATCGTCGTAGTAGCCGGAGATATCTTTCGCACGCTTGAGGATCTCCTCGTTGGTGACGATATCGTCAAACACCACCGACGGGTCGTTAACGATGTTACGAATGATATGGGTGTAGGAACGCGAGTGAATGGTCTCGGAGAATGACCAGGTTTCGATCCAGGTTTCCAGCTCCGGAATGGAGATCAGCGGCAGAAACGCCACGTTAGGGCTACGGCCCTGGATGGAGTCGAGCAGCGTCTGATACTTCAGGTTGCTGATGAAGATGTGTTTCTCGTGTTCCGGCAGCGCCTGATAGTCGATACGATCGCGTGCGACGTCTACCTCTTCCGGACGCCAGAAGAAGGAGAGCTGCTTTTCGATCAGCTTCTCGAAGATTTCATGTTTTTGCTGGTCGAAACGCGCCACGTTGACCGACTGGCCGAAGAACATCGGCTCAAGCAACTGGTTGTTTTTGTTTTGAGAAAAAGTCGTGTAAGCCATGAGCTTGGATCCAATTAGTGCCGGGCTGAAATTAAAGGGGCCGGAAGAGTTCCGGCCCGCTGTGTCAAACGTCAGATCTTGCAGGCGCCGCCTTCACAGTCGTCATCGCCGCCTTGAGCAGGCTGCATGTCTTCCTGGATATCGTCTGCACCGTCGCGGGTGTTCTGATAATACAGCGTTTTCACACCGAACTTGTAGGTGGTAAGCAGATCTTTCAACAACTGCTTCATTGGCACCTTGCCACCCGGGAAACGGGTTGGGTCATAGTTGGTGTTGGCCGAGATCGACTGGTCGATAAACTTCTGCATCAGGCCAACCAACTGTAGGTAACCGTCGTTATTTGGCAATTCCCACAGCAGTTCGTAGTCATTCTTCAGACGCTCATACTCAGGCACCACCTGACGCAGGATCCCGTCTTTGGACGCCTTGATACTGATATGCCCGCGAGGCGGTTCAATGCCGTTGGTCGCGTTGGAGATCTGCGACGAGGTTTCCGACGGCATCAGGGCAGACAGCGTGGAGTTACGCAGGCCGGTTGCCTTGATCTCTTTACGCAGGCTTTCCCAGTCGTAATGCAGCGGTTCGCTACAGATCGCGTCCAAATCTTTCTTGTAAGTATCGATTGGCAGGATGCCCTGCGCATAGGTGGTTTCATTGAACCACGGGCAAGCCCCTTGCTCCTGAGCCAGACGGTTCGAGGCTTTCAGCAGGTAGTACTGGATCGCTTCGAAGGTTCTGTGGGTCAGGTTATTGGCACTGCCATCGGAATAGCGTACGCCGTTCTTCGCCAGATAATAGGCGAAGTTGATGACACCGATACCGAGGGTACGGCGGCCCATCGCGCCACGGTGAGCGGCTTTGATTGGGTAATCCTGATAATCCAGCAGGGCGTCGAGAGCACGCACGGCCAGCGTGGCCAGCTCTTCCAGATCGTCCAGGCTTTCAATCGCACCCAGGTTGAATGCCGACAGCGTACACAGCGCGATTTCGCCGTTTTCGTCGTTGACGTCATCCAGCGGTTTAGTCGGCAGCGCGATTTCCAGGCACAGGTTTGACTGACGTACCGGGGCGATCTGCGGATCGAACGGGCTGTGGGTGTTGCAGTGGTCGACGTTCTGAATGTAGATACGGCCCGTAGACGCACGTTCCTGCATCATCAGTGAGAACAGTTCTACCGCTCTCACGCGTTGCTGGCGGATGCTGCTGTCTTTCTCATATTTGGTATACAGACGTTCAAACTCATCCTGATCGGCGAAGAATGCGTCGTACAGCCCCGGGACGTCAGACGGGCTGAACAGGGTGATGTCTTCGTTCTTGATCAGGCGCTGGTACATCAGGCGGTTGAGCTGCACGCCGTAGTCCATATGACGAACGCGGTTGCCTTCAACCCCACGGTTGTTTTTCAGCACCAGCAGGCTTTCAACTTCCAGATGCCACATTGGGTAGAACAACGTGGCTGCACCGCCGCGCACGCCGCCCTGAGAGCAGGACTTCACCGCAGTCTGGAAGTGCTTGTAGAACGGGATACAGCCGGTGTGGAAGGCTTCGCCACCGCGAATTGGGCTACCCAAGGCACGGATGCGGCCAGCATTGATACCGATACCGGCGCGCTGTGAAACGTATTTCACGATGGCACTGGAGGTGGCGTTGATAGAATCCAGGCTGTCACCACACTCGATCAGCACGCAAGAGCTGAACTGGCGGGTTGGGGTGCGCACACCAGACATGATTGGCGTAGGCAGCGAGATCTTGAAGGTGGAGATCGCGTCATAGAAACGTTTTACGTAATCCAGACGGGTGGCGCGCGGGTAGTTGGAGAACAGGCACGCGGCGACCAGGATGTACAGGAACTGGGCGCTCTCGTAGATCTCACCGCTGACACGGTTCTGCACCAGATATTTCCCTTCCAGCTGTTTGACGGCAGCGTAGGAGAAGTTCATATCACGCCAGTGATCGATAAAGGAGTCCATCTGCTCGAACTCTTCAGTGGTGTAGTCTTCCAGCAGATGTTTATCGTATTTGCCCATCTCTACCATACGCGCGACGTGGTCGAGCAGCTTCGGTGGCTCAAACTGACCGTAGGCTTTTTTACGCAGATGGAAGATGGCAAGGCGGGCGGCCAGATACTGATAGTCCGGTGCGTCGCGGGAGATCAGATCGGCGGCGGCCTTGATGATGGTTTCATGAATGTCGGCAGTCTTGATACCGTCATAAAACTGAATATGTGAACGTAACTCTACTTGAGAGACCGAGACGTTGTTTAAACCTTCTGCGGCCCAGTCGATGACCCGGTGGATTTTGTCGAGGTTGATGCGCTCTTTACTGCCATCGCGTTTAGTTACAAGTAGGCTTTGGTTCATTTTTACCTGTCCGTGAGATTCCCCTAGGCAGAAAGTGTAGTCGCTCTGCTCAGGATGTAAACACTATATATAGGGGGTGTGTGTCGGTGAGGTAACAAGATAGTGATAAAGTGGGCCGTTGGCAAGTGAACAAAACCTGCCTATCTTGTGGATAACTTGGGGGTGAAATGTTACGGTTTGTTCCTAGTGCGCGCCCTATCTGGGGTGGCAAGCTTGTCAATAAGCGCGATGAGATTTTGCTGATATTGTCAAAATTGCGATCGTTTGCCGCTTTATTAAACGTTAGAAAAAAACCGCATATTGATCTGCTTTTATATTCTTAAAAACGGTTTACATCGGCTATTTTGATCAAAAGTGCGTAAATAGATGTTTATCCAAAGATAGTCATTTTCCCTCTCCCAAAAGGCGAGGGCGCCGATCGGTGTCGTGATAGGTATGAGAGCCGAGCTTTGGCAGCGCATGGAATAGTGGTTAAGCGCAGGTGTCAATTTGTGGCACGGTAGGTCCCCTCTCCCTGTGGGAGAGGGTTAGGGTGAGGGGCATTACTCGTGCTGCGTATGCACCATGTAGTTCACGTCTACATTGCGGCCCAGCTTGAAATGATCGGTGATCGGGTTGTAATGCAGGCCGATGATATGTTTCTCGCGCAGCTCGGTGCCGTCGACCCAGCCGATCAGTTCAGAAGGGCGGATGAACTTCTTATGGTCGTGGGTACCCTGTGGCACCATCTTCAGCACGTATTCGGCGCCGATGACCGCCATCAGCCAGGCTTTGGTATTGCGGTTGATGGTGGAGAAGAACACGTGGCCGCCCGGTTTCACCAGATGTGCACAGGCGCGAACCACGGAAGCCGGATCTGGCACGTGTTCAAGCATCTCCATACAGGTGACAATGTCATACTTCTGCGGATGAGCCTGTGCATGGCTTTCCACGGTTTCTTGTACGTAGGTGACCTGCATACCGCTTTCCAACGCATGCAGACGTGCGACCTGTAGCGGTTCCGCGCCCATATCCAGCCCGGTTACCGTCGCGCCTTCACGCGCCATGCTTTCTGCCAGAATGCCGCCACCACAGCCAACGTCGAGCACCTGCTTGTCAAAAATGCCGTCTGCACGCTGCATGATATAATTCAGGCGCAGCGGGTTGATGCGATGCAACGGTTTGAACTCACCTTCCAGATCCCACCAACGTGAGGCGACAGCTTCAAATTTGGCGATTTCCTGGTGATCAACGTTTGGTGCGTGACGGGATGATTCAGCATTCATGGGCGTTATTGGCTCCTGGTTCTGTTATGGCGCAGATTATACATGTTCCGGCACGCTTGGCGCAGCGCTGTTGTTGTCGGGGCTTTTTTAGCTCACAGACCTGCACATTTCAGCGAAACAGCGCCGGTAATTTCCCCGTAAAGCGCGCTTTGTGATATAGTTTTACACCTTTGGCAATATGCCAAGGCAGATGAATCATTCAGTATGAGGGATAGCAGCTCCATGAGCGACCTTGCCAGAGAAATCACACCGGTAAATATCGAAGAAGAGCTGAAAAGCTCGTATCTGGATTACGCGATGTCCGTTATTGTCGGCCGTGCGTTGCCAGATGTTCGTGATGGACTGAAGCCGGTGCACCGCCGCGTTCTGTACGCGATGAATGTACTGGGTAACGACTGGAATAAACCATACAAGAAATCGGCCCGTGTCGTTGGGGACGTGATCGGTAAATATCACCCGCATGGTGACAGCGCGGTGTATGACACGATCGTCCGTATGGCCCAACCGTTTTCGTTGCGCTACATGTTGGTGGACGGCCAGGGTAACTTCGGTTCTGTGGACGGCGACTCCGCCGCAGCCATGCGTTATACCGAAGTGCGCATGTCGAAAATCGCCCACGAACTGCTGGCGGATCTGGAAAAAGAGACCGTCGACTTCGTGCCAAACTATGACGGTACCGAGCAGATCCCGGCCGTTATGCCAACCAAGATCCCGAACCTGCTGGTCAACGGCTCGTCCGGTATCGCCGTGGGCATGGCGACCAACATTCCGCCGCATAACCTGTCTGAAGTTATCAATGGCTGTCTGGCCTATATTGAGGATGAAGACATCAGCATTGAAGGGCTGATGGAACACATCCCAGGCCCGGACTTCCCAACGGCGGCAATTATCAACGGCCGTCGCGGTATCGAAGAAGCCTACCGAACTGGCCGTGGCAAGGTATATATCCGCGCCCGTGCCGAGGTAGAGGCGGACGCTAAAACCGGCCGCGAAACCATCATCGTGCATGAAATTCCGTATCAGGTGAACAAAGCGCGCCTGATCGAGAAAATCGCCGAACTGGTAAAAGAAAAACGCGTTGAAGGCATCAGCGCGCTGCGTGACGAGTCTGATAAAGACGGTATGCGCATCGTGATTGAAGTCAAACGTGACGCCGTGGGTGAAGTGGTGCTGAATAACCTGTATTCGCTGACTCAGCTACAGGTGACCTTCGGTATCAACATGGTGGCACTGCATCAGGGCCAGCCAAAGTTGCTGAACCTGAAAGATATTCTGCGTGCATTTGTCCGTCACCGTCGCGAAGTGGTGACCCGTCGTACCATTTTCGAACTGCGTAAAGCCCGCGACCGTGCCCACATCCTGGAAGCGTTGGCCATTGCGTTGGCTAACATCGATCCGATTATTGAACTGATCCGCCGCGCGCCGACTCCGGCCGAAGCGAAAGTTGCGTTAATCGCGCAGCCTTGGGATCTGGGCAACGTTGGGGCGATGCTGGAACGTGCCGGTGATAATGCTGCACGCCCAGAGTGGCTGGAGCCAGAGTTCGGCATCCGTGATGGTAAATATTACCTGACCGAGCAACAGGCCCAGGCGATCCTGGATCTGCGCTTGCAGAAACTGACCGGCTTGGAGCACGAAAAGCTGCTGGACGAGTATAAAGAGCTGCTGAACATCATCGCTGAGCTGATCTTTATTCTGGAAAACCCAGACCGCTTGATGGAAGTGATCCGTGAAGAGCTGGTGGCCATGCGCGATCAGTTCGGTGACGCTCGCCGTACCGAAATTACCGCCAACACGTCTGATATCAACATCGAAGACCTGATCAACCAGGAAGATGTGGTCGTGACGTTGTCGCATCAGGGCTACGTGAAGTATCAGCCTCTGACCGACTATGAAGCGCAGCGTCGCGGTGGTAAAGGCAAGTCAGCCGCCCGTATTAAAGAAGAAGACTTTATCGATCGTCTGCTGGTGGCCAACACCCACGACACGATCCTGTGCTTCTCCAGCCGTGGCCGCCTGTACTGGATGAAGGTGTATCAACTGCCTGAAGCCAGCCGTGGTGCCCGTGGCCGGCCGATCGTCAACCTGTTGCCGCTGGAAGCCAACGAACGTATCACCGCCATTCTACCGGTGCGTGAATACGAAGAAGGCCGTCATGTGTTTATGGCTACCGCCAGCGGTACCGTGAAGAAAACCGCATTAACCGAGTTCAGCCGCCCACGCAGTGCTGGCATCATCGCCGTTAACCTCAATGAGGGTGACGAGCTGATTGGTGTCGATCTGACCGATGGCAGCAACGAGGTCATGCTGTTCTCCGCCAACGGTAAAGTGGTGCGCTTCCCGGAAGGGCAGGTGCGCTCGATGGGCCGTACCGCGACCGGCGTACGCGGTATCAACCTTGGCGAAGGCGATCGCGTTGTCTCGTTGATCATTCCACGCGGTGAAGGCGATATCCTGACCGTCACTCAGAACGGCTACGGCAAGCGTACTGCGGTAACGGAATATCCGACCAAATCGCGCGCGACCCAAGGGGTTATCTCTATCAAGGTCAGTGAGCGTAATGGTCAGGTGGTTGGGGCTGTTCAGGTAGAAACTACCGATCAAATCATGATGATCACCGATGCAGGTACGCTGGTGCGTACCCGTGTTGCGGAAGTCAGCGTGGTTGGCCGTAACACCCAGGGTGTCACCCTGATCCGTACTGCGGAAGACGAGAACGTCGTCGGCCTGCAGCGCGTGGCTGAGCCGGTTGAAGATGAAGAGCTTGATAGCCTTGAACCGGGTTCAGAAGAAGCGGAAGAAGATACCACACCACTCGATGAGGGTGATGAGGATACCGGCGCCGTAGACGATATGGATGAAGAGAACTAAGACGTACGACCGATCGTAGAGTCTGGTTGGATCAGAAAGGGCTTGGCAGCGATGCTAGGCCCTTTTTCAGTTGTATGGTTTAATTGCCGCAATGGTTTGTCGGTGCTTAACGGGATGGTTGTTTTGCTATGATTATGCTCGTCACCCCTTTTTCTTGCATGGTACAAGATTGAAATACTTAGCTTCCTTTCGTACCACCTTAAAAATTTCCCGTTATCTGTTTCGGGTGTTGGCGTTCATGCTGTGGTCGCTGGGCGCACTGCTGACCACGTTTTATATTCTGGATATCGTGCATGAGAAAGAATCCGATATCAGGCAGGAATATAATCTCAACTTTGACCAGGCCCAGGGCTACATTCGTCACTCGGCGGATATTATCCGCGACATTAAATATATGGCGGAAAACCGCCTCAACGGCACGGTAGGGAGTCTCGAACTGTTTACCGGCATGATGAACGGTAAAGATCTCCAGCCTGAGCTAAAGCCGCTGTACCCGGAATCCAACTGTGCGCTGAATTCCAACTACCGTGACTCCATCACCTCGCTAAACGGTCTGATCCAATACTGGAAAGAAAACTTTGTCGCGGCCTATGACCTGAACCGGGTATTTTTTATCGGCGGCGAGAGCCTGTGTATGACGGAGTTCGGCAGCAGCAACGGTATCTCCGACCGGCAAAACGTGTTGAAGGCGCTGCATGAGCGCATCCTTAAATACCGCAACGCTGCCAACAGCGCCGATAAAGACAACAACCTTTACTGGGTCAGCCCCAGCCAGCAGCGGCCTGACGTGGGTTATCTGTATGTGATGACACCGGTCTATGTCGGCAACAAGCTGGAAGCGCTGCTGGGGATTGAACAGACCATCCGTCTGGAGGACTTTGTCACCACCAGCAACCTGCCGGTGGGGGTCAATCTGCTGGATGAGAACAACGAATCGGTGCTGCAGCTGGCCAATGGCGATCGCTATGCCTCCTCGCTCAACGTTTATCCGCAGGAGCACACCTATTTTGGCTACGTTGATAGTTACCAGGATCTGATCATGAAGAAGGCGCTACCGCCTTCGTCGCTCAGCATCGTCTATTCATTGCCGGTGAAGAGCGTGGTTGAACGCTTCAGGATGCTGATCCTCAACGCCGTGCTGCTCAATCTGCTGTCCGCCGTGGTGTTGTTCAGCCTGGCGTGGCTGTTCGAACGCAAGATGTTCCTGCCCGCGGAGGAGAATGCCTTCCGGTTGGAAGAGCATGAACAATTCAACCGAAAAATCGTGGCTTCGGCGCCGGTGGGCATCTGCATTTTACGTATCAGTGATGGCACCAACATTCTGAGTAATGAGCTGGCGCACAACTATATCAACCTGTTGACCAACGAGGACCGCGATCGCATTACGCGCATAATTTGCGAGCAGCAGGTCAACTTTGTTGATGTGATGACCAGTAATAACAACAATCTGCAAATCAGCTTTGTGCACTCCCGCTACCGCAATGAGGATGTGGCTATCTGCGTGCTGGTTGACGTCAGCGCCCGCGTCAAAATGGAAGAGTCGCTGCAGGAAATGGCGGCGGCGGCGGAGCAGGCCAGCCAGTCAAAATCGATGTTCCTGGCTACCGTCAGCCATGAGCTGCGCACGCCGCTGTACGGGATCATCGGCAACCTGGATCTGCTGCAAACCAAGGCGTTACCGCAAGGGGTCGATCGCCTGGTCAACGCGATGAACAACTCTTCGGGGCTGTTGCTGAAGATCATCAGCGACATCCTGGACTTCTCCAAGATTGAGTCGGAGCAGTTGAAGATCGAGCCACGAGAGTTTTCTTGCCTGGAAGTGATCACCCACATTGCGGGCAACTATTTGCCGCTGGTGGTGAAGAAACGGCTCGGCCTGTACTGTTTTATTGAACAAGGCGTACCTGAGCGTATCAATGGCGATCCGGTGCGTTTGCAGCAGGTGTTATCCAACCTGCTGAATAACGCCATCAAGTTTACCGACACCGGTTGTATCATCCTGCAGGTCTGTACCCGTGACAGCTATCTGGAATTCAGCGTGCGCGATACCGGCGTTGGCATCCCGGAAAAAGAGGTGCTGCGTTTGTTTGATCCGTTCTTCCAGGTGGGTAGCGGGGTGCAGCGCCATTTCCAGGGAACCGGACTCGGGTTGGCGATTTGTGAAAAGCTGATCAACCTGATGGACGGTGACATCGCAGTAGAGTCAGAGCCGGGTCTTGGCAGCCTGTTTACCATTCGTATTCCGCTGTTCGGGGCGCTGTTCCCGACGCCGCAGGCCAGCGATACCTGGCAGGGCAGAAATCTGTGGCTGCAAATTCGCAATCAACGGTTGGAAAGCTATCTGCAAGCCATT
This sequence comes from Serratia sp. (in: enterobacteria), assembly GCF_051654945.1. Lineage (GTDB taxonomy): Bacteria > Pseudomonadota > Gammaproteobacteria > Enterobacterales > Enterobacteriaceae > Chania. The sequence goes on along the minus strand of NZ_JBOFZA010000118.1, from coordinate 59,511 downwards.
CTTGGCGGCTACGGGGCCACGGTATCACGCTATGAGGGGCAACCAACTGCACCGGGGGACGTTTTACTCAGCGATTATCCTATGCAGGTCGATACCCCGTTGTTGGCACAGATCGAGCTCTCCATTGCGCACATTGGGCCATCATTGGAGACGCATCCGGGATACTGGCTGCATAGCACTTCTACGCCTCGGGATGCCATTCAGCTATTGAATCGACTGTTTGGTGTGGTGACCGAAAATGATAAGGCATTGGTACAACTACCTTTACCGGTTAAGGCCAATAAGGCAGACAACGGAGATATTCGCCTGCTGGTGGTGGACGATCATCCGATTAACCGGCGCTTACTGTCCGATCAACTGACATCGCTGGGGTATCAGGTGATTACTGCCAATGACGGTGTCGATGCGCTTGGCGTACTGGAGCGTAACGCGGTGGATATCGTATTGACCGACGTCAATATGCCGAATATGGATGGCTATGAGCTGACTCGCAAACTGCGCCAGTCGAACTTCACGGCCCCGGTGATTGGGGTGACGGCCAATGCCCTGGCGGAAGAGAAACAGCGCTGTCTTGAGGCCGGGATGGATAACTGCCTGTCGAAACCGGTCACGCTGGAGACGCTGGAACAGTCGCTGGGTTATTACAGCCAACGGGTAAGGCGCATCAGAGCCGAGTCGGAAAACCCATAAACACAAAAGGGCGCATAAGAGCGCCCTTTTTAGTGACCAGGTAGGGGCGCTGCATGCTGCGCCCAACGTGACCTGCCGGTTTAGTCTTTATCCAACTGCGTCATGCTGACGGAAGAGAGATAGTTCAGCAGGGCAATATCGTTATCAACACCCAGTTTCATCATGGCTGATTTCTTCTGGCTACTGATAGTTTTGATGCTGCGGTTGAGTTTTTTGGCGATTTCGGTCACCAGGAAACCTTCGGCGAACAGACGCAACACTTCACTTTCTTTTGGCGAGAGGCGTTTGTCACCGTAACCGCTGGCGTTGATTTTCTCCAACAGCTTCGAGACGCTCTCTGGCGTGAATTTCTTGCCTTTTTGCAATGCAGCCAGCGCTTTTGGCAGATCGGTAGGCGCACCCTGTTTCAGTACGATGCCTTCGATGTCCAGATCTAACACTGCGCTGAGAATGGCAGGGTTGTTGTTCATGGTCAGGACGATGATCGACAATTGCGGATAGTGGCGTTTGATATATTTAATCAGTGTAATGCCGTCGCCATACTTGTCACCCGGCATCGAAAGATCGGTGATCAGTACGTTGGCGTCCAGCTTGGACAGATTGTTGATCAGTGCTGTCGAGTCCTCGAACTCCCCAACGACATTCACCCACTCAATTTGCTCAAGTGACTTCCGAATGCCAAACAGTACGATAGGATGGTCATCGGCAATTATTACGTTCAGGTTATTCATGTTGTTGGCTACCTTGCTGCAGCAGTCTACTGACGAAAAAATCAATCTGACTGATGTTATTCTCGATCTTGAGCGCATCACCGTCCGCGATGTGCTGTTCTAACGATTCACACAGTTGCTTGCCGGGAAGCAGATTTAACATAGCAAACACGCCCTTCAGGCGGTGTGCAGTTTGAGACAGCGCTGCAAAATCACCGCTGCCCGCCTCAGTATACAGTTTTTTGATATCATCGGGTACTGTATCAATAAACAAACCATAGTAATCACTTGATCTCAATTGTTTTTCATACAGTTGAACGTTATCGGTCAATGATTCTACAGGGTTTTCCTGCTGCTCTTGTGCCGCCATCTGGTGTTCTATCAGGATCAGAATAGCGTCAATCATGGCACTGTGCAGGTTATAGTTGACGCGAATGTAGCCATTATCAAGCTGCTGCCAGCCCGCTTCATCACTGGCAAGCAGTAGCGTGTAGTCATCGGCCTGCTGCGGATTATCGGTCAGCAATACGTCGTATTCCCGGTTGTTCTGGTGCTCCTCGGCCACGATGCAGTTGGCCCCGTAGCCTGCCAGTAGCTGAGTCACGATACGGCGGATCTCGTCGGAGGTGATATCCAGCAGTGCCGTCACCCCATCGAGCAGTTTCTCCGTCGCCTCTTCCTCTGCTTTTTCCCGTTCCATCGTTACACGAATGGTATAGCGGGTGCCAATATCGATCTTGCTGCGGATATCCAACTGGCCATTGAGCTTTTTGCACAGTTGATTGCACAGGAAAAACGTCAGCCCTGACCCGTGATCGAAGCGATCGACCAGCGTTTGGCTGAGGAACGGGTAGGTCAGATTACTGATTTCCTCATTGGAGATGCCGGTTCCGGTGTCATTGATATGGAATACCAGGTGTTCAGGGCGATCGGCTTCCTGTTCCACCTCCAGGGTGATTTTACCGTAGGCCGTGGTGATGATGGCATAGCGCAGCAGCAATGAAAGGATTTTGCGCAGCGCACCGGCATCGCCAATGTACTGTTGGTTAACATCCAGATTAACGTGGTTGAACAGCGCCAGCCCTTTCTGATTAATGGCGGGCAGAACGTCCAGCAGCAGTTCATCCAGCAGGGCCGAAGGGTTGAACGGTTGGCGCACCGGTTGCCAATCCTGCGTCTCCAGCCTGGTGAGCAGGGTGATATTGTCGATCAGCTCCAATACCGAGGCAGAGGCCAGATTGAGCTGTTTGAGTAACCTCTGTTGCTGCTCGCTATCTGAGGGGTGGTGAAGGCTCACGGCCAACTCATGCATTTGGCGCACCGGCTGATTAAGCTCGATCCCCAGGTTATGCAGCATCAGCTTACGGGCCTGCACGTTTTTATCGTATTCGCGCCGAGCCTGTTGCAGCCGTTTGTTCACCATCACTTCTTTATCCTGATCGTTGAGCAGGAACAGATAGGTTTCAGCCGTTCGCTGGCTGCGGAAGATGCGGATCTCATACACTTCGTTATTGACCGTAGCCTGGATCACGCCATGGTGCTGCTCCGCCATATGGGCAATTTTGGGCAGGCTGAGGTGTGGCATCAGATGTTCGGCGATCTTGTTGCTGGCGATCACGCTGTTATCGGCAAAGTCGTAAACCAGCAGCCCGCAAGGCAGGCTGGCGATGATTTCCTGGTTGAGCGAACGTTGCAACTCCAGCTCGGCGGCAATGTTTTCGCTGGGACGGATGTATTGCTGGCGGAGGAAATAAATGCCCACCATCGACAGCGTCAGCAACAGCAGATTGACCGCCAGTAGCCAGATATTATTACGCAGCAGGTCGATAGCCAGATTGAAAGCTGAAACGCGGTAAATCAGCTGCAACGGTGAGTTGGGCAATGCAACACTGAATTCGACCCAACTGCCTTTCAAGGCGGCCTGGGCGTTGACTGCCGTTTCGCTTGGCGCCACGCTGTCGTCGATTTCTTCATTATCGGGCAGCAGCAGGAAATTGGCGCGGGCCATATTCAGCGGAATGATATCGTTAACCGGCAGATCGAAGGCGATCACCGTGGCCAAATGCCCAGGCTGGTTAAAGGTGGTACGGATAGAAAACGAATAGGCGTTCTGAAAGCGCTGTTTGCGCAGGCCGGAGAAGCTTTCGCGCTCGTCCAGCATATTGGCCTGTTGCAGCATTTCGGTGCGGCGATCCGACACCGAGGTGGTCAGGTAGTTTTCTTTCAATCGCGAGGTCAGCTCTTTCAGCGACTGGGTCGTCACCAGACTAAGGCTGTTATCTTGCCCGTTGAGAAAGTACATCGCATAGTTTTCGGTCTCGGTTCCCCAGCGGTTATCCAGGAACTCCGAGATATTGGCAATCGTCGCCAGTGTGGCGTTGTCGTGATTGCCAAAAATGACCGCATCGGTTTTGCTGCGCGGCTTCTCGACGTAATACACATCCGGGCGCAGGCGGGTTTCCTGCAGGTTGCTCTCGCTAGGGAGCGATGCGCTGTTACCAAATTTATCGTAGATTTGGTAGGTCAGCGAGCGGTAGCTGTCGATACGCTTTTGCAGCACACTGGCAATGGTGCTGACGGCGTGTTTTTTCTCGGTCAGGTAGGCGTTGGTGTAGTTGTAGCTGTATAACCCTATCGCCGTGGCCAGCAACACGATAAACAGCCAGAAGCTGCGGGTGATGTAGCGGGAGTTTATGGTCAGCTGTCTCTCTTGCAACATGGCTAGGTATTCCTGAAATTAGCGGGTGACCGCTTTGGCGCTGGCAGTGACGATCAGCAGTAATGCAGCAACACAGGCCAGGGCAAACGTCAGGCTGGAGATCTGGGCGATGAGCCCGATCACTGCCGGGCCGGCCAGAATACCGGCATAGCCCACCGTCGTGACCGAAGCGATGGCCAGGTTGGCAGGCATGATGCGTTGGTTCCCGGCAGCGCTAAACAGAATAGGCACCACATTCGATGCTCCGACGCCAACCAGCATAAAACCGATCAAAGAGGCCATGACGCTATCGATGGCGATGGCCAACGCCAGGCCGATGGCCGCACACAGGCTGCCCAGCAGCAACACCCGATATCTACCCATGGCATTCACCACGCGATCGCCATTTAGTCTGCCGATGGTCATGGCGATAGAGAACAGCGCGTAACCCAATCCTGCCTGATTATGATCCATTCCGCGCGAGGTGGTCAGGAACAGGGCGCTCCAGTCGAGCATCGAACCTTCCGCCAGGAACATGATAAAGCACAGCAGGCCAATGAACATCACCCATCCGCGTGGCAGAACGAACATCGGGCCTTCCTTATCACCGCCGCTTTCACGCAGCAGGTTTTTGCTGGCAAGCGACAGCAGGGCCAGGATCGCCACGACGGCAATCAACGTAGCTTGCAGCGGCCCTAGCCCCAGCCATAATAGTGCGCTGACTCCACCAGCCCCCGCGATCCCGCCAACGCTGAAGAAACCGTGAAAGCCTGACATCATGGCACGATGGCTGGCGCGCTCGACCACCACGGCCTGAATGTTCATGGCAACATCAATCATGCCAATCGCCGCCCCGAACAGCAGCAACGCCAATGCCATTCCCAAGGTGGAATCCATCAGCACCAGCAGTGGCAAATCGATACACAGGGCAACACCCGCCAACAGGATCACGCGTCGGCAGCCAAATTTGCCGGTCAACAGTCCAGTGAGGGGCATTGCCATGATTGACCCCACCCCGATGCACAGTAGCAACAGGCCTAACGAGCCGTCATCAATACCGATACGCGTTTTGGCAAAAGGCACCAGCGGTGCCCAGGTAGCCATGGCAAGGCCGGCGATAAAAAAGGCCAGGCGGGTGGCATTCTGCTCGGGTACACCGGGCTTACTTTGTTCGTTGCAAGTCACTGTCATGTAGGTATCGGGATCGGCTCTGGGTGGTGGCTAAAATTGACCCCTGTTTTTATCACAATCTGCGATCGGGGTCGAAAGGATTCGCGTTAACTATCTAGCCTGTCAGGAGGAGGTGGGGGTGTTAAATCATTCCGGACGGGGGAGGGAGATAATTTCCATAGGTAACAAATTTATTGAAATGAGTATTTGATTACTATAGATACTTATTTTGTATGTGATGGTGGGGTATTTAAGCGTTTAATGATGAGGAATTATCCGCTGGTTAATTTTAGGGCGAGTTTTTACCTATTAATTTAGCTATTAGTGCTGTGGTTGAATATGTTTATGATATCGGCGCGTGATTATATTTGTGCATAAAATGCTTTTTATGTTCCATATTCGGCCTGATTTTGGCTATAAAAAAACCGGCCAGAGGCCGGTTGTAACTACAAAAATTATCATACGGATAAATGAAGGTAATAATGAAAATAATGATGATAGCGGGGTGATTATAGCGCCTGGCTCACGCCGGGTTTTTGGCACAACGTGCTTATTGATTAATACTTTTGTACCGTTATCTCTATTTTTATAAAGATTTGTATATATTGTTGTTTTATATGGTTTAATTTATTTTTTTATCTTTCGGTGCCTTATTGCTATTGTCGGTAAACTTTTGTTAAAGTTCGCCCAGATTTACATTTCGATACCTTTTATTATTGAAATGAAACACTATCGGATACTTGGTATCATTTTCTTTCTGGATTAATATAGCCCTTGTTACCAGAATGGTAATGCACAGTCGCGCTAATAATGCTCAGAAGAGCAGTGGCCGTAGCTCGACATAATTATAGAGGATAATAACGATGAAACTTCGAGTACTCTCCCTGATCGTCCCAGCTCTGTTGATGGCAGGCACAGCAGGTGCAGCAGAAATCTACAACAAAGACGGCAATAAACTGGATTTGTTCGGTAAAATCGATGGTCTTCACTATTTTTCCGACAACGATAAAACCGACGGCGATCAGTCTTACATGCGTTTTGGCCTGCGTGGCGAAACTCAGATCAACGATCAACTGACCGGTTATGGTGAGTGGGAATATCAGGTTCAACTGAATCAAACCGAAGCTGAAAATGATGCCTTCACCCGTGTGGGCTTCGCTGGTCTGAAATTCGGCGATTACGGCTCACTGGATTACGGCCGTAACTACGGTGTGATGTATGACATCGGCGCATGGACCGACGTGTTACCTGAGTTCGGTGGCGATACCTATGGTGCGGACAACTTCCTGTTCCAGCGTACCAACGGTGTAGTGACCTACCGTAACAATAACTTCTTCGGTATGGTTGATGGCCTGAATTTTGCCCTGCAGTACCAGGGTAAAAATGGCAACGGCGAAGAAAGCAACAATGGCCGTGATGTCCTGAACCAGAACGGTGACGGCTACGGTATGTCCGTATCCTACGATATCGGTTATGGCGTCAGCGCTGCCGCTGCCTACTTCAGTTCAGATCGTACCAACGATCAGAACGGGGGTCCTAACGGTAACTCCTCTATCCTGGGTCGTGGTGATAAAGCCGAAGCCTATAGTGGCGGTCTGAAATACGACGCTAACAACGTCTACCTGGCGGCAATGTATACCCAGTCTTACAATGCTACCCGTTTCGGTAGCAGCAATAGTTCTGTGTATGGTTACGCCAACAAGGCACAGAACTTCGAAGTGGTTGCCCAGTACCAGTTCGACTTCGGCCTGCGTCCATCCGTGGCTTACCTGCAGTCTAAAGGCAAGGACATTGGCGGCGGTTATGGCGACGAAGATCTGCTGAAATATGTTGATGTGGGCGCGACCTACTACTTCAACAAAAACATGTCCACCTACGTTGACTACAAAATCAACCTGCTGGACGACAGCACATTTACCGACAGAGCCGGTATCAATACCGACGACGTGGTTGCTGTAGGCCTGGTTTACCAGTTCTAAGCCACACCGTGAATGTGACAGCGCGGCCTTTGGGCCGCGTTTTTTTTGCCTGTTCGCCAGCCGCACGGATTGATCTTTATGCGGCACTGATTGCTATTCAACTGAACCCGTAGCTACCTATCCTGGTTATAAGTCGATAAATCAGGGGGTGGTATGGAACTTAAGATTGAACGTGTGATTGAAACGGTACTCTATGTTGGCGATATTGAGCGTGCTGCGGCTTTTTACCAGCAAGTGTTGAAACTGCCAGCGATGGTAGCCAATGAGCGTTTCCGGGCCTATAACATCGCCGAGCAAAGCGTGCTGTTGTTGTTTGTCGCGGGGGATTCGTTGAACGGCGCTTATTATCCTGAAGGCTATATCCCCCCTCATGACGGCAGTGGTCCACAGCATCTTGGCCTGGCCGTGAGCAAGGCCCAATTACCTTTGTGGGAGCTGCAATTGGCTGAACATGGCATTGAGATAGAAGGGCGCATGCGCTGGGAACAAGGCGCGGAGAGTATTTACTTCCGCGACCCGGATGGCCACCTGTTGGAGCTGGTTACGCCGGGCATCTGGGCCAACTATTAGCCGCAGTGATGCAATATTGGCAGAAAAGCCTTTTAGCTTCTACACTTAGAGAACAATAAGCATGCTAAGAGGATAAGCTATGACAAAGAAACTGATTTTGGCCGTATGCACTGCGGCGGCATTTACCGTACTGGCTGGGTGTACCACTTATGACAGGGCCGCGAGCTATGTGAACGAGCCTGTGGTAAGCGATGTTAAAGTCGGGATGACCAAGCAGCAAGTACGCGCCATTGCCGGGCCACCATCGACCTCTGCATCCCTGATCCATGCACAGGGTACCTGTGATACTTACGCCGTGGCACCACGAGACGGCAAAGCGCAGACCTATTTTGTCAGCTACAACGATACTGGCCACGTGATGAACAAGGGTTATCAGAGTTGTTCAGAGTATGATACTCAACCCAAGTAATTGAATGTTTTTCGTGCAAAAGAACCTCGCCAGTGCGGGGTTTTTGGTTTTTTTAACCACAATCGGCCTGAAATTTAAGCGAACGAACCTGTTGACGCATTTTTTTACGCGAAAACGATAGACATTTCATAACGGTATCGTTAATATCTGCGCCCATTGGAAGGATGGCCGAGTGGTTTAAGGCAACGGTCTTGAAAACCGTCGAGTGTAACAGCTCCCAGAGTTCGAATCTCTGTCCTTCCGCCAAATACTGACCCCAAGCTCGCAAGAGCTTGGGGTTTTTTGTTTGTGCACCGGGCACGGCGCGTTACGCGTAAGCGCAACCGGATTGGCTGCTTGGAGGTCATGGGCCACTACACACAGCAAGGGGAGGTGTGAAAGCGACAAACGCTTTGTGTAACCAAGTCAGAATTACCTGAACTCACCGAACCGCACTTTTTTGCTCACGGCAAACCAACTGCGCAAAAAAATCCTTCAGCTGCACAACCATGGGTAGCCTTTATAAGATATCGCCATGCTAGGTTAATTGCATCTCATTGTGAGCCGTATATTCGCAATACAGGCAATAAAACCAAGGTATTTCAATAATGGCAACTTCTTCTTTTTTCAGCCCTAAAGTTTATTTTGGTGAAGATTCAATTACGTTTTTAAGTCATCTGAATCATAAAAAAGTGGCGATCGTTACCGATGATTTTATGGTGAGCTCGGGCAAAACTCGCTATCTGATCGATGCGATGCCCCATGCCTCGGTGTCCGTTTTTGGGGAGGTAAAACCCGATCCAAACGTCGATATTCTAAAGGCCGGTGCTGCACAATTTAAATCCTTTAAGCCCGATGCCATTGTTGCTTTGGGGGGAGGATCGTCACTGGATGCCGCCAAAGGCATTAAGGTGACCCTTGAAGCCCTCGATCAAAACCATCGGATTGAGTTGATTGCCATTCCCACCACCAGCGGTTCAGGCTCCGAGGTGACGTCCTACGCCATTATTTCCGAACCGGAAAATGGCCGTAAATACCCATTGATTGCTCAGGCTCTTATGCCAGATGTGGCCATTCTGGATCCGCACCTGGTATTGAGCGTGCCGCGTCATATCGCGGTGGATACGGGGATGGACGTATTAACCCATGCGATCGAAGCGCTGGTCTCTACCGGAGCTAATGATTTTAGCGATGCGTTGGCGGAAAAGGCGATCGATTTGACGTGGCGTAATTTGCCATTGATCTACAACGACGAGAAAAATATTCAGGCGCGCATGCATATGCACAATGCCTCCTGCATGGCTGGAATGGCCTTTAATTCCGCAGGGCTGGGGCTGGTTCACGGTATGGCTCATGCTATTGGCGGTATGTTGCATATTCCTCATGGCAAAATTAACGCTATGCTGCTTCCTTTATTGATTGAGTTTAATGCTGAGCAAGCCTCGCCACAGACGCTCGAGCGTTATCTGAAATGCGCTTTTATTATGGGAATACAGCATGACTGCCCGCGTCAGAGTATTGCTCAGTTGGTGCAGCAGATCCGTAATCTCAACCAGCAGTTTGCCATTCCCGCAACATTGAAAAAGCTAGGTATTGATATTGCCGCCTTCGAACGGTTGCGTGAGCAACTCATTGATGCCGCGCTGGCGGATGGGTGCACTGCCTCAAATCCTCGGCAGGCTTCACCGCAGGACATCAACCAACTGCTGTCCCTGATCGTTGGCTAGTCTGGACAAGATTGTCCCTGTGGACGCAGCGGGTAAAAAAAATCCAGTCTAAAGGCAAAAAGCGTTTTGCGAGTCTGAATATCCTGAAATACACCCGCGGAATGGCACCGTTTTATCACTTATTTATCAGGTTTCACGTTATGAATTACCAACAACAACAGGCTGAATGGATCACGCAACAAATTATGCAGGAACTGGCGGCCGGGAAAAGCCAGCTACGTTCAACATCCGTTGATATCAATCAACGGTTGGCGATCCCTGTTGGCATCTCTAACCGCCATGTTCACCTGTGTCGTGAAGATATGGATGCACTGTTCGGCTATGGCTCTACGCTTACGCGGATGAAGGCGGTCAAACAACCGGGCCAGTTTGCTGCTCAAGAGACGGTAACGCTGCGCAGCTGCAAAGGGGAGATAGCCAAAGTACGAGTGCTGGGGCCGTTGCGCAAGGTGACTCAGGTGGAGCTCTCGGTTGCAGATAGCTTCGTATTGGGAATCAAGGCTCCGGTGCGTATGTCAGGCGATCTGGAGGACTCCCCGGGGATTGAAATTATTGGCCCGCACGGCAGTGTGGTGAAGCCACAGGGGGCGATCGTTGCCTGGCGCCACATTCATATATCACCGCAAGAGGCAGAGCGGCATGGTCTACGTGATGGGATGGAAATCACTATCCAGGCTGAAGGACTGCGCGCCGGGATGCTGAGTCATGTGGTGGTGCGTGTCAGCGCGGATGCGGTGCTGGAACTGCATATTGATGTGGAGGAGGCCAATGGGTTCGGCTTGCGCAATGGGGATGTCGTGCATCGGGTGTTTGCGGATATCAGCCATGGCTGAGGCAAGCCACGCCACTCAGCGCTGGCACATGGCCATGAATGTGGAGTGAAAAGAGGACATTTATGGACAGTCTGACGTTATCACGGTTGCTGGACAAGGCTATCTCCCAACTGCTGGCCGAGAAACATCGTTCGCTTAACGCCGGGCGTAAAAAGGTTCGGGTTGTCATTACCGGGGAAGATCTCAGTGCTTTGCCCGTTACCCTGACCAGTCTGTTGGCCTTGGATAAGGCGGGTTATCAGCTACTGGTAACGTTTTCCCATAGTGCCAGTCTTTCAGGACTGCAAGGCGCCTGTATCAAGGCGGTGGCAGCACAATGCGCTGGGGCGTTGTTTACTGAGCGAGGGCCCCAGCCAGATGATGAAGATTATTGCAGCCTGTTTTTACCGGCACTTTCCACCAATAGCCTGACGAAAATTGCATTGGGGATCAGAGATAACATTGCCAGCATGTGGGCATTTCATGCGCTCAGCAGGCAAAAACAGATCATTGTTACTTTAAACCCTGAATGTCACAGCGGCACCACTGTGCTACCGGCACCGTTATTGGCAACAATTGCCAAGTATGTTGCTACGTTGGTTCAGTTTGGCATTGTGATTTCCGGTAAGGAAATGACCAGTTCGTCCAGATCGGTGGCTAACGGTGAGGTATTAACCGGCAAGAGGGATCAACTGATCACACTAAAGGATGTTCGCCTGCTTGCGGTAGGGGAAACGTTGTTTATCGCTCGCCACACATTGGTGACACCTGCCGCGCAGGATGAGATCCGCGACCAGAACATCACCGTAATTCGTGGTTCATAGGGGGAGTTATGTATCTGGCAAAGGTCACAGGCGCGCTGGTCTCAACCACCAAGCATGCTTCATTAAATGGCTGCAAATTACTGTTTGTAGCAAGACTCGATGAACATTATCAACCAACCGGTACCGCCCAGGTGGCGGTGGACTTCGTCGGGGCGGGTAATGACGAGATTGTTATTGTCACTACCGGCAGTTCGGCACGTATGAGCAACAGCAAAGAGCACTCTGTTATCGATGCTGCCGTCGTAGGCATTGTGGACGCTCTGGAGTTTAACCACAGATAGCGGGTGCTGAGCGATATATTTTAGGAGAAACAGATATGCCTGCACACGGTAGTTTTCCTGATCCCCGGCTTGATCGTTGGATTAGTTCGGCCATTGCCAATCAATTGCCGGAACGGCAGCTCTCTCTAAGCCTGGAAGACGCCTCTGCCTTGGCATATTTTGCCAGCCAGGAGGCGCAGGCTTGTGATGTTGCAGTGGTGTTTAGCCTGGTGGATGCCTGTGGATACCAGCGCTATTTCTTCAGCATGGATAACGTCTTGCTGGTAAGTCATAGCCTGGCTTATCAAAAAGCTTGGACCGCCGCGGCGCTCAGAATTCCCACCCATGAACTCGCTCTTCAAGTGCAACCCGGAGCTGAACTTTATGGCCTGCAAAATGAGAATGGGATTTGTTGTATTGGCGGTGGTCTGCCCTGCTGGTCGCAAGGGCAGTTATTGGGTGCTATTGGCATTAGCGGTGGCAACGTCGAACAAGATCTTAACATCGCCTGTAAGGCGCTTGAACGGTTTAGCGCAAAATACTATGCGCTCACGGCTTCTAGAACATAACGATTTTTTTAAATTGGTTTTTACTGACAGGGGTCAACATGTCCTTAGCTTCACTGATTCTGGTTATTAATTGTGGTTCGTCCTCGCTGAAGTTTTCACTGCTCCCCTTGGCAGAAGGAGAACCGGTATTTTCCGGGCTGGCTGAAAGATTGGGATCAGATAATGCCAGCATCACATTTAAGGATCAGGCTGGTACTAAATCTACGCGGATGTTGGCGGAAACCAGCCATCATTTTGCGCTAAAAATCCTGTTTGGCGAATTGGATCAGCGGCAATGGTTGCCTTCGATCGGTGCCATTGGTCATCGGGTTGCTCATGGTGGCAGTGAGTTCAGCCACTCTGCGTTGATCAACCGTGAAGTGATGGAGAAAATCAGCGCGCTCTCGGCGTTGGCTCCGTTACATAATCCGGCCAACCTGATTGGCATTGAAGCTACGATAGCGCTGTTGCCTACACTACCGCAGGTGGCTGTTTTTGATACGGCTTATCACCAGACGCTGCCGCCAGAGGCCTATACCTACGCGATCCCACACGAATATCTGGAGCGTTATAAGGTCAGGCGTTATGGTTTTCATGGTACTTCCCATCGTTATATTGCCGCACAGGCCATTACGGTGCTCGGCCTGGATCCCACCGATCACGGCATCCTTATTGCCCATTTGGGTAATGGTTCATCGGTATGTGCGGTCAAAAATGGTCAAAGTGTGGACACATCGATGGGGATGACGCCGCTGGAAGGCCTGGTAATGGGCACGCGTTGTGGCGATCTGGATTTTGGTGCAGCGGCTTATATCGCAACCTGTACAGGGCAGTCGATCGAGTCGCTTTACCAGATGGTGAATAACCAATCTGGATTGTATGGTTTGTCGGGGTTGTCCAGCGATTGCCGCACGTTGCAGGAAGCGCGTAGCCAAGGTCACCCGCGTGCTTCCCTGGCCATCGATGTGATGGTGCACCGTTTGGCCCGCCATCTGGGCGCACATCTCACTTCTCTCCCACGGTTGGATGCGCTGATATTCACCGGCGGCATCGGTGAGAACTCAGCCCTGGTCAGGGAGTTGACCATCAAACGGCTCGGCGTGTTTGGCCTGCAACTTGATGAGACGAAAAACCAGCAAACCTATGGTGGCCTCCACGAGGTGATTTCTCTACCAGATACCCCTATCGTCGCCGTTATTCCTACTAATGAAGAGAAAATGATCGCCCGGGATGCTGCTGCGATTGCTGGCGCGCTTTAATTCTTTAAACCTTACGAGATTAGGGCAATGAATACCCGTGCTTAGTGCTGGCCGTTATTCAGGGTAAGCATAGAGAGATGGCGGTTTAACTTCAGGTGGATTTTATTGTCCAGCCGGTTGTTGAGATAACAAGATAGTCTCGCAGACGGGCAAAACATTTTGTCTTGATATCCATAATATTATCTTGCGTGAATAGATGACGTGCAGGGAAAGAACCGTATCGGCTATTCCTCTGCATTTATTATCCCAATGGAATAAATGAGGTCGTTATGCAACAAGAAGCGTTAGGTATGGTTGAAACTAAAGGCCTGGTCTCTGCAATTGAAGCCGCAGATACCATGGTGAAATCCGCCAACGTGACTCTGGTGGGTTACGAGAAGATAGGCTCTGGCCTGGTTACCGTCATGGTGCGTGGCGATGTAGGGGCGGTTAAGGCTGCTACAGATGCGGGTTCTGCGGCTGCCACCAAAGTGGGTGAACTGGTCTCCGTACACGTTATTCCGCGCCCTCATATTGAAGTGGAAAAAATTCTGCCGAAAGCCGTCGGTTAATAACGCCAGAGGATACCGATCATGAAAGATAATCTTGTCGAGCAGATTATATCTGAAGTAATGAATAGACAGACCGATGACAGTGCCAATAACAAGACTGCCGATCGTTTTAACGGGTGTGGTTTAACGGAGTTTGTGGGCACGGCTCTGGGGCATACTATTGGTCTGGTAATTGCCAATGTCGATCATCAGTTGCATGAAGTTATGAATATCGACAAAAAATATCGTTCTATCGGTATTCTGGGCGCACGCACCGGTGCCGGGCCACATATTTTTGCTGCTGATGAAGCCGTTAAAGCGACTAACAGCGAAATTTTGACCATCGAGTTGGCTCGCGATACTGAGGGAGGTGGTGGCCACGGTTGTTTGATTATCTTTGGTGCCGAAGATGTTTCCGATGTGCGCCGTGCCGTTGAGGTGGCTCTGTCCGAAATTGACCGTACCATGGGCGATGTGTACGGCTCCCCGGCGGGCCACCTTGAATTCCAGTATACCGCCCGTGCCAGTAATGCCCTGAATAAAGCGTTTGGCGCACCCATCGGCAAATCCTTTGGCATGACCTGTGCTTCCCCGGCGGCGATTGGCGTGGTTATTGCCGATACCGCCGCTAAGTCAGCGGTGATTGAGCCTATTGGCTATGCCAGCCCGGCTAAAGGTACCAGTTTCAGCAATGAGGTGATCTTTACCTTTGCTGGTGATTCCGGTGCGGTTCGCCAGGCTGTGATCGCTGCGCGTGAAGTGGGGCTACAATTGCTTTCCACGCTGGATCCGACACCGATTAAATCCACGACCAAGCCTTATATCTGACTCTTCGGGCTTATTGTGTGTGCGAAGCGATGTGAAGTAAGGAATCAACAGCATGAATGATATTGAAATTGCTCAAGCCGTCTCGACTGTTCTGAGCAAGTACACCAAGGCGAAGCCAGAGGTTACTTCAGCGGTCGCGTCCGCTGTCAGCCAAGGGAATGAGACTGACAGCCTGGACGCTATTATTGCCAGGGTGCTGGCCAAGCAAACCGCAACCGCTACCTCCTTTACGGGTAACGGTGCATTTGCCACCATGGATGAAGCGATTACCGCAGCCGTGCAGGCACAAATCCAGTATCGTCATTGTTCCATGCAGGATCGCGGGACTTTTATTAACGGTATTCGCGAAGTCTTTCTGCAGGAGGCGGTGTTGCAGGCCATCTCCCGCATGGCGGTAGAAGAAACCGGGATGGGAAACTATCACGATAAGCTGATAAAAAACCGCGTAGCGGCGCTGAAAACTCCGGGTCTGGAAGACTTGACCACCAGCGCGCTAAGTGGCGATAGCGGTTTAACGTTAATGGAGTATTCCGCTTATGGGGTCATTGGTTCTATTACGCCAACAACCAACCCGACGGAAACCATCATCAATAACAGCATTGGCATGTTGGCTGCGGGTAACACCGTGGTGTTCAGTCCGCACCCTCGTTCGCGACAGGTCTCTTTATATGCTGTCGAGTTAATTAATAACAAGCTCGCCAGTTTGGGGGCGCCAGCCAATATGGTGGTGACGGTAACCACGCCTTCCATTGAAAACACCAATGCGTTAATCAATGATCCGCGGATCAATATGCTGGTGGCTACCGGGGGCCCGGCGATTGTGAAAACCGTGATGTCTTCTGGCAAAAAGGCTATCGGAGCCGGGGCTGGCAATCCCCCTGTCGTGGTGGATGAAACGGCCAATATCGAAAAGGCGGCCCAGGACATTATCAAGGGATGCAGTTTCGATAACAATCTTCCCTGCGTAGCCGAAAAAGAAGTCATTGTGGTCAATCAGGTCGCGGACTATTTGATTCATTGCATGAAGAAGAGTGGCGGCTATCTATTGTGCGATAAAAAACTGATCCAGCAATTGCAAACGCTGGTGTTGAACGAAAAGGGAAGTGGTCCGAACACCGCCCTGGTCGGTAAAGATGCACTGTATATCCTGCAACAACTGGGGGTACGTGCGCCGGAGGAGACCAAGGTTATCCTGGTTGAAACCGAGAAGGATCATCCTTTTGTGGTGCATGAGTTGATGATGCCGGTGCTGCCCGTCGTCCGTGTGGACAACGTGGATGAAGCGATCGATCTGGCGGTGAAGGTAGAACATGGCAATCGCCATACTGCCGTTATGCACTCAACCAATGTCGAAAAGCTCACCAAGATGGCTCGTCAGATCCAGACCACCATTTTTGTGAAGAATGGACCGTCCTATGCAGGATTGGGCGTAGGGGGCGAGGGATATGCCACCTTTACCATCGCAGGGCCAACCGGTGAAGGGCTGACATCCGCACGGGCGTTCGCAAGAAATCGCCGCTGTGTCATGGTCGAAGCGCTACATATTCGTTGAGCAAGGCTGAGGGTAACCTGAAGATGAAAAAACGCATCATAAACGCACCGACTCTAGACATTGTGGCAATGCTAAAACGCCGGATGCCTGGCGAGTTTCGCACCAGGCTTGATTTGATTCGTGTTGATGCCATTGGTCTGGTGATGTTGCCGGTGCCCGATCTCTATTTTTATGCGGATGCCGCCAGTAAAAGTGCCCATGTGGTGGTATCGGAAATCTTTGGCAGTTGCCCACAGCATATTACTACCTTGGCGATATTTGGTGAGGTCTCCGCGGTTAATGAGGCCATGCGAGTTATCGAGGACGATACTAACATATTCTGAGAGTTCGCTGATGAAGAAGATCTTATTGCTTGCAGGCGACTTCTCTGAAGACTATGAAGTCATGGTGCCTTGGCAGGCGTTAACCATGTTAGGTTTCAGAGTCGATGTAGTTTGCCCAGGAAAGGGGGAAGGTGAATATATCAAGACGGCGATCCACGATTTTGAAGGCGATCAGACTTATAGTGAAAAGCCCGGCCATTTATTTCGGCTGACGGCCTCTTTCAATGAAATAAGGCTACAGGACTACTGCGGTTTTTATATTTCAGGTGGGCGCTCATCAGAATATCTGCGTCTCAATAAATCCGTACTGAGTCTTGTTTGCCAAGCCATGAGTCTATCATTACCTGTCGCCGCTATTTGTCATGGCCCGCAGATATTAGTCGCCGCGGGAATTTTAAAAGGAAAAAAACTGACGGGGTATTTCACGGTGAAACCCGAGGTTGAGTTGGCGGGTGGCATTTGGGTTGCCACCGCTGACGATGAGGCGGTGATGGATGGCAACTTGATCACCGCACCAACCTGGATGGCTCATCCTGCCATATTACGCAGTTTTATTAATCTGATGGGTACCAGAATTATCCATTAAGCCCTGCACTGCCGCAAGGTTAAATCATTAATTTCGGGAGTTATTGTATGTTAGAGAAAGGTTTTTCTAATCCGACCGAACGTGTTGTAAGACTCAAAAACATGATTTTACAGGCCAAGCCTTATGTTGAATCTGAGCGTGCAGTGCTGGCTACCGAAGCTTATAAAGAAAGCGAACAACTGCCAGCCATTATGCGCCGGGCAAAAGTGGTCGAGAAGATTTTTAACCAATTGCCGATAACCATCCGCCCGGATGAGCTGATTGTGGGCGCGGTCACCATTAATCCACGTTCGACCGAAATTTGCCCTGAATTCTCCTACGACTGGGTAGAGAAAGAGTTCGACAGCATGGAGCACCGTGTTGCCGATCCGTTTATTATTCCAAAGAAAACCGCGCAGGAGCTGCACGAAGCGTTTAAATATTGGCCGGGTAAAACCACCAGCTCGCTTGCGGCATCCTATATGTCGGAAGGTACCAAAGAGAGTATGGCCAGCGGGGTATTCACCGTTGGGAACTACTTCTTTGGTGGGGTCGGCCATGTCAGCGTGGATTATGGCAAAGTATTGAAAATCGGCTTTCGTGGCATTATTAACGAAGTCACCAGAGCGTTGGAAGCGCTGGATCGCAACGAGCCGGGCTATATCAAGAAAGAGCAGTTCTATAAAGCGGTGCTGATCAGCTATAACGCCGCGATTAAATTTGCGCACCGCTACGCTCAAGAGGCTACCCGCCTGGCCCAACAGGAAAGTGACCTGGTGCGTAAACGTGAACTGGAACAGATTGCACAAAACTGTTCCAGCGTGCCTGAGAACGGCGCTACAACCTTCTGGCAAGCCTGCCAAACCTTCTGGTTTATCCAGAGCATGCTGCAAATTGAATCCAGCGGTCACTCCATTTCCCCAGGGCGTTTTGACCAATATATGTATCCGTACCTGGCGGCGGATAAGTCGATCTCCAAAGAGTTTGCTCAGGAACTGGTCGATTGTTGCTGGATCAAACTCAACGACATCAATAAAACGCGTGATGAAGTGTCGGCGCAAGCTTTTGCAGGGTATGCGGTATTCCAAAACCTGTGCGTGGGCGGGCAAACAGAGGACGGGCGTGATGCGACTAACCCTCTGAGCTACATGTGCATGGAAGCGACAGCACACGTACGCCTGCCGCAACCGTCATTCTCTATCCGTGTCTGGCAAGGGACACCTGACGAGTTCCTGTATCGTGCCTGCGAACTGGTGCGCATGGGGCTGGGCGTTCCGGCAATGTATAACGACGAAGTGATCATTCCCGCGCTGCAAAACCGGGGGGTCACACTGCGTGATGCTCGTGATTATTGCATTATCGGCTGTGTGGAACCGCAGGCACCGCATCGTACCGAAGGTTGGCACGATGCGGCATTTTTCAACGTGGCCAAAGTGTTGGAGATCACGCTTAATGGCGGGCGAGTAGGGAATAAACAGCTGGGGCCGGTAACGGGAGAGTTGACGCAATACACCGGGATGGATGATTTCTATGTGGCCTTCAAGCAACAGATGGCACATTTTGTACATCAACTGGTAGAAGCCTGCAACAGCGTGGATATTGCCCATGGCGAGCGTTGCCCGCTGCCATTCTTGTCGGCTCTGGTGGATGATTGTATTGGTCGCGGCAAATCACTACAGGAAGGCGGTGCAATCTATAACTTCACCGGTCCACAGGCCTTTGGCATCGCCGATACTGGGGATTCTGTTTACGCCATCCAGAAACAGGTGTTTGAGGATCGCAAGCTGACGCTCAATGATCTCAAAGGTGCCCTTGATGCGAACTTCGGTTACTCGGTGGGTAGTGCAGCACCTCAAGCCGTTGCCGGGAAATCCTCGCTGGGCGAGCAAGATGTTTATGACGTGGTCAAGCGGATTATTGACCAGCATGGTTCTCTGGATCCTGCGGCCATCAAGAATGAAGTCTATCGTCAACTTTCAAATGGTGGGGCGGTTACCGCTTCGGCGGAGAAAATTTCTCACCATGAAGAGATCCGTCATATTCTGGAAAACACCCCTTGTTTCGGTAACGATATCGATGATGTCGATCTGGTCGCACGCCGTTGTGCACTGATTTATTGCCAGGAAGTCGAAAAGTACACCAACCCACGTGGCGGTCAGTTCCAGGCCGGGATCTACCCGGTATCTGCTAACGTGCTGTTTGGTAAGGATGTTGGAGCACTGCCTGATGGGCGTTTGGCGAAAGAACCGTTGGCCGATGGTGTGTCACCGCGCCAGGGTAAAGATACGCTTGGGCCGACTGCAGCGGCCAACTCAGTGGCAAAACTCGACCACTTTATTGCTTCCAATGGCACGCTTTACAACCAGAAATTCCTGCCATCTTCGTTAGCTGGCGAAAATGGACTACGTCACTTCAGTGGCCTGGTCAGAAACTACTTCGACAAAAAAGGGATGCATGTTCAGTTTAACGTCATCGATCGCGATATCCTGCTTGAGGCACAAAAAAACCCACAGCAGCACCAGGATTTAGTGGTGCGAGTGGCTGGGTACAGCGCCCAGTTTGTGGTGCTGGCGAAAGAGGTTCAGGATGACATTATCAGCCGTACCGAGCAGCAACTTTAATTAATTCAAACGCTATAACGGAGTTATCTCCGTTAATGGGCCATGCCTTGGTGCATGGCTCATTATTAAAATAACGTGTGTTAACGGTTATCCTCTTGGTTGGATAAATGACAAAACTATTCTTCGGGTGATTTCTCTGCGGTTGAGAAGGATTATCTTCAGCATTGATTGTGAGTAATTTCATGAATAAAGTCGATTACGGTACGCAAGGCGTATTATTTAATATTCAGCGCTATTCTTTGCATGATGGCCCAGGCATTCGTACTATCCCTTTTTTTAAAGGATGCCCATTATCCTGTAAATGGTGTAGTAACCCGGAGTCACAGCGCCCGCAACCCGAGTTGATTTTCAAAAAGAATGACTGTATTCGGTGCGGCAAATGTATCGATGCTTGTCAGCAGAATGCGTTATCGGCTGAGCATCGTTTCTTTATTGACCGCGAGCGTTGCATTCAGTGTGGTGAGTGTACCAGGGTGTGCCCAACTCAGGCGCTGGAAATGAAAGGCAAGCGTATGACGGTGGCCGAGGTGATGCACGAGTTACAGAAGGAGGAAAACCTCTATCGGCGCTCTGGTGGTGGCATTACCCTGTCAGGGGGAGAACCCTTGGCGCAACCGGTATTTGCCCGTGAATTACTAAAAGCCTGCAAGGAAAAGGGATGGCACACGGCCATCGAAACCACCGGCTTGGCTACGGCGGCGGTGATTGATGAAGTGTTTCCCTATGTGGACCTGGCGCTCACCGATATCAAAGCCATCACTCCTGGCCTGCATCTGCATAATACGGGGGTGGAAAACCGGCAGATCCTTGAAAACCTGATACGGATTTCTTTCCTGACGAAAGCGATCGTACGTATTCCGGTGATCCCTGGCATCAATGATAATGTGGAGGAAATTCATGGCATCGCTGAATTCGCACTTTTAATGTTAAATGTCGATACTATTCATTTGTTGCCCTATCATTCGTATGGTGAAAATAAATATGGCCTATTGGGTCGTGACTATCCGATGGGGCAGACTCAGGAGATGGCGGATAGCAAAATGGCATTACTGAAGCGTGAAGTTGAGTCATTAGGTTTTAATTGCCAGATTGGCGGCTGATAGTAATACCTAGGTCGTAGCATTTTTATATCAATACCATAATAACAGGTGCCGTCTCTAACGGGGCCATTCTGCGATCGTCTTTCATCCCATAACATAAAAATATTATTGACTTCCATCATTACAGAGGTGAGCTATATGAGTGGCTTTGATATTCTAGTGGCATTTGGCGGGGGGATTTTTGGTGCAGCGGTTGGAGCACTGGCCGCATTTGAATTTGTTGGTCTATTGGTTATTGTTATGGCTGTGGTACAAATTATTACGGGTACGCCATCTGATTTTATTATGTTCCCCTTTGGCCTGTTTGGGCCGCATACCGGTGGATTTGCCGCCGGGGTGGCTGCCACCGCTTACGCCGCCAAAAGAGGCAAACTGGGCTCTGGACGTGATATTACCGCTGGGCTGAGTGGCCTGGGGGAATATGATGTATTGCTAGTGGGGGGCATATTTGGTGCTCTTGGCTATCTGATTGCCTGGGGGCTTAACCTGATACCTGCTTTTTCTTCCGGCTTTGCCTGGACGGATACCGTCGCACTCACGGTGGTTATTTCAGGTGTGATCAGCCGGTTGATGTTCGGCAACACCGGTTTGTTCGGAAAGCCAGAAAGGGGGATACGTCACTGCTATCCACCCCAGGATAAATGCTGGATGCCTTATCACAGCCGCATTCCGCAGTTGACCGTACTCGGTCTTGGTATTGGGTTGCTGGCGGGTTTTCTTGGACAAAAATTTGGTGGGGATGGCGCACTGTTAGCATTTGGCCTAGCGGCATTCTCCCTGATATTTTTGCATTTCAACACCCAAGTCCCCGTATCGCACCATATTGCCCTGCCGGCGGCGCTGGTGGCGGTATTGTCGCATAGCCTGATTTGGGCTGCGTTGGTGGGGATAATTTGTGCCCTGTTGGGAGAGTTGGTCTCACGCCTGTTCCTGATCCACGGCGATACACATATCGACCCTCCTGCGCTGACTATTGCGGTGATGACAACCATGGTTAATCTGTTGGCGACCCTTGGCTTCTTTACCTTGCTCCCGCTAATGTAAGTGCTATAGGCCAGCAGAGTCTCTGCTGGCCTACATCTCAACCGCTTCGTTCACACATGCCGCGTCCTTATCAACACGGCAGAGTTATTTATGACCGCCTTTTATTTCCGCCTGTGCGCTGCTCTTTTTTTACTGCTGCAGGTTTCGGCATTGCTGGTTTTGGCTCGGTAACGGTTGTTTCGCTGGCGGCCTGCTGTACTGGGGGAACCGCTTCTTTTACCTGCTCTTGAGGTTGTTCGGAGCTACCCATGCAAGATACCGATAGCGGCTCTTCCAATTGCACCAGTGGAATAGTGAGGTCAGGCATAGCTTGTACTTCGGGTTTCGCCCCAACGGTTTCGGCCGAGTGAACTATACCCTCAATATATTGTGCGGTGCGGGCAATGACTTTGTAGGCATATACCTGGCCAATCCTGTTAGCAGCCCCGACCGCAGCGGCAACGGCGGCATTGATGGCGCCGACTTCACCTTCCAGCTTGACCGTGACCATCCCACCGCCTTTGGTTAACTCATAGCCGATGAGGTGCACATTAGCGGATTTCACCGCTGCGTCAGCGGCTTCTACCGCCGCGACCATACCGACGGTTTCAATCAATCCTAAACTCTGCCCTGACATAATTATCTCCTGTTGATGTGTTCATGATCTTGTGAGCGTTGCGTTGGCTACGATTTCAAACGTTAGCCTCTTCGCGCAGTGCCGCTGCCTTATCTGTTTTTTCCCATGGGAAGATATCGCGGCCAAAATGGCCGTAGCAGGCGGTTTGACGATAGCGTGGGGCCAGCAGATCCAGCCGTTGAATGATGCCGAATACGCTGAGATCAAAATGGGACTCAACCAACTGCTGGAGCCGCTCAGGTGCAAGCCTGCCACCACCGAAGGTATTGATACGAATTGAAATCGGGCGTGCCACTCCGATGGCCCATGCGAGTTGTACTTCACAACGATCGGCCAGCCCCGCAGCGACGATATTTTTTGCCACATAGCGTGCCGCATAGGCAGCCGAACGATCGACTTTTGATGGATCTTTACCGGAGAATGCTCCACCGCCGTGAGGCGCGGTCCCGCCGTAGGTGTCCACGATAATTTTTCTTCCTGTCAGTCCACAATCGCCAACGGGGCCCCCGATAACAAAGGGGCCAGCAGGGTTAATCAGAAAGCGGGTCTGTGGCGTGATCCAGCATCTCGGGATCACCGGTTTGATGATTTCTTCGATCACCGCCTCCCGCAACTCGGCCTGTGAAATCTCTGGGCGATGTTGGGTGGACACCACAATGCTGTCGGCATACTGCACCTGATTACGGTAGTAACGCAGCGTTAGCTGGCTTTTGGCATCCGGTAATAGAAAGGGCAACTGTCCCGTTTTACGTAGCGCTGCCTGCCGCTCCATCATTCGGTGTGCATAGAGCAGAGGGGCCGGCATCCTTTCCGCTGTTTCATTACAGGCGTAACCGAAGGTGATGCCTTGATCGCCTGCACCAAGTTGTTGGGGTGAGGAACCGCAGACTCCACGGGCGATATCGGCAGACTGCTTGCCAAGGATATTGAGTACCGCGCAGGTATTGGCGTCGAAGCCCAGATTGGAATTGTTGTAGCCGATGGCGTTTATGGTACTGCGAACAATAGATTCAATATCGACACTGGCGTGGGAAGTTATTTCACCCGCAACAATAGCAACGCCAGTTTTGACCAGGCATTCACAGGCGACTTTCGCCCATGGATCCTGTAACAGGAAAGCATCCAAAATGGCATCGGAAATCTGGTCGGCCATTTTATCCGGGTGCCCCTCGGCAACCGACTCAGAGGTAAACAGATAATCGTCCAAGGTCACGTCACTTTTTTGAGAGATTACCCTCATCTTAGGGGGTGATCCTGACCCGGCGAGTAAACTATCTTGCTGGCATGGTGGACTTTTTTGCCTTACCCGCCGCCGCTAGCGCAAAATTGACAGGGCGGGCTGAAAAGCCGCTAGGATCGCGGTGCGCAAACCCGACAGCGAAAATCTGAAGGGGCCAGACCCGTCTCTTTTTTGAAGATACGGCAGAAATAGTTGGCATCTTGATAAGATAACTCCAGCGCGATGGTATTGACCTTGAGATCGCTGAACTGCAGCAGTGATTTGGCAATACCGATCTTTCTGTTGGCGATGTAGTTTGAGAAACCGGTACCGGTGATTTTTTTAAACGCCCGGCTCAGGTAACAGGAACTAACGAAGGATTTAGTCGCAATATCGTCAAGAGTGAGGTTGTTCAGGATGTTTTTTTCAATATGAAACTTGGCTCGGTCAATGAAATCCATGCTGCCGTTAAAGTTTTTCAACGCTTGGTCAAACACTTCTTCGCTGATGGCGAGCAGGTTGGTCATGATGCGGAAGTAGGCATTACCGTTGAGGCTAGATTGAGCAATATCCTGAATTAATACGCTGATCTTTTTACTGGTTGGGGCCAGCTTTTCCCCTTGGGCTGCAACATGCTGGTTTAACAACTCCAGCACTTCCGTGACGTTTTTATACCGCTCGACCGAGCATTGCGGGGATGCGTAAGCTTCATCCAACGTGGTAAACAAAAAGCTGTGCCATTGGGCATAATCGCAGCGTTCTATCATCCCTCCGATCTGCTGCTTAAGGGCCTTGGATGCCACAATATCCGCTTCGTTAAAGTCCAATGTCTTCTTTATCGTGTCGGTCAAAATGCTTTGCTTTACCGGTTTTAGCAGGTAGTCATCTACCTTGAGGCTCAACATATTGCGTACGATGTCGAAGTCGTCATTGGCTGTGGTGACAATCACTTTGGTATCGGTATTCTTTTTTTTCAGGTACTGGATCACCTGATTCCCATTGGGTAGTGGGATATTGATATCAACAAAAATCATATCAATGCGTTCAAGATTATCGATTAACTGGATCGCTTTTTTACCGGTGGCCGCTTCGTGAACCACCGCATTTTCTACACATTGGCAAATGATCCGACGCAACGCTTCGGACTCAATCAGTTCATCTTCTACAATAACAATGTTGTACATGCTAACTCTCCGTATTATCAGGCTTCCAGCATGGGAAATCTCAGTTTGATTGTGGTGCCCATTCTGGGTTTGCAAGGGCTGGAGATATCCAAGCCATAACTTTCACCAAATAACAACTGGAGGCGTTTTTTTATATTATTAATACCAATCCCGCCTTTCTGGCGATTTTCATCGCCGGACAAAATGTTGGCAATTTCCTCTTTAGAAATGCCGTCACCATTATCGGTCACTTCCAGGATGACGTCATGACCATCATCGGTGGCGCGGATTAGCAGGTGGCTACTGGTGTCACGCGGCTCGACAACATAGTTGAAGAAGTTCTCAACCAACGGCTGCAAAATCAGGAACGGGCATACGACATCATGGTATTTCTCTGGGATGTCACAAAGGTAGTCGAAACGATCCCTCATTCTGACTTTTTGAATCGACATATAACTATTTACATAGTTTATTTCCTGGATCAAAGTGATTAAACCATGATTGTTTTTACGTAATAAATAGCGCATCATGTCAGAAAAATCATGCACCATCGTCTCGGTACGTTGGGCACCTTCCAGATAAGCTAACCGACCAATGGTATTCAGTACATTAAATAAAAAATGAGGGTTGATTTGGTAGGACAAGGCTTTAAATTCGGCTTCGTGGAGTGAGCGCTCTATTTCAACGCGTTTGCGCAGTTCATTGGTTAATTCAAGGTCTTTTTTACGCAGCTCACGTTGAATATTATTAGTATGCGCCTGCTCAACCAGATAGGATGCAACATGTAACAAGGTAAAGGCCGTAGATTCAAAACGTTCGTAAGGAACACGCCGGGTGTTATGATGCAAATTTATCAGCCAGGGGTTTTCCTGCCATACCTGACTATTATTCAATATGTAAGGTATGGTTTTTTCTTTTTCCTCTTCGACCTTTGCCTGCCCGGAAATGAACGCCCCAAGATAATGGTCGTTAATCATAATGGGTACCGCAAACTCGACAAATCCACAATAACAGCGATAAACCACCGGTTTACAAGCTTGCATGGCAGCCCGTCCACCGGCGTTATCGCATTCATAACAGTGTTTGGCCAAGGTTGTGTTAAGACGGGAACGAGCACAAAAGTCGGAAAAACCACTGGGTCTGGTGACGGGCACGCCATTCTGATCTACCACGACCAAAGCAATCATCATTGATTTGCTGAAATTATCCTGCAAAGTTTGGAGTCTGGTTACATCAAGGAACTCATGTAATTTGTATTTGTTATTCATTTTATGTATTTACAGGATTAACTAATGAATGTTATTAGTTAATTATATGCTATTCCGTGCGGTTAGATATTGAGTAGGGTCACAGCAAATACACTTTTATATTAACTTTAGTGTTAACTTATGGGGTGATATGTTGTTCATTAGTGCAGTGTCAGGCCTTCTAAACAACAAATTACTTACAACGACAGCGCGTGATGACGCTAAAGTTAAAGGAAATTTATTAATAAGTTCTGTGTGCCGGAGCATGAGAATGTTTTAGAATTAACTGCACAGGAAAAGATGGGAGGCGAATTCAAGGAACCCGCCTCCCAGGTGTGTCACCGCTATTCAGCCCAGCGTTTGATCACAATCAAGGTGTTGATACCACCAAAGGCAAAGTTGTTGGTTTGCAGGTATTCGCAGTCGATATGCCTGGCTTCTCCCATGATGTAATCAAGAGGCCATCGTTTGATGGCCTGAGATTGTCCTCACCGGTTTTTAACGCAGGGTCGCTTGGAACATCAATGGGTTCGCAAATGCTTTCTACTGCCTAACAATGCCCAGCCGCTCAGCAGTGCCATCATCATCAGGTAATAGCTTGGTGCGAGGCTGGTGCCGGTTGCGGTGATCAGCAAGGTGCAGATCAGCGGTGCAAAGCCACCGAAGACCGTGACGGCCACGTTGTAACTGATCGCCATGCCGCTGGCGCGGGTTGCCATCGGGAACAGATCGGCCATCACCGAAGGCACCGTCGAGAAGTAGATGGATTTCAACAAGGCCAGCCAGCCAACCATCAACATCAGCATCATGGGTGAGGTGTGGTTCACCACCAGCAGGAATGCCGGGTAAATCGTCAGCAGCAACAGCAGCAGCGAGCCCCACATCAGCGGCAATCGGCCAACTTTTTCCGCCCACAATCCCATTATCGGCGTCACGACCGTTAAAATCACGCCGGCCAGCAGAGTGGCGCTAAACGCGGCAGATCCTGACAGATTCAGGTTCTTGGTGGCATAGGTTGGCACATAATTGAGCATGTAATTGATGGCGGTGGAAATCACCATCAACCCGATTGCCAGCAATAGCAGGTTTTTCTGTTTACCGACCAACATTTTCAGCGGTGCTACGGGTTTCTGCTGTTGCACAAAGCTGGCTGGCTCATGCACGTGACGGCGGATATACAGCCCCACCGGGCCAATCAGCAACCCAAAAGCAAAGGGAATACGCCATCCCCAGTCCTGGATTTGTGTTTCCGTCAGCCAGTGGGTCATGCCTAACCCGAAGGCCGAGGCCATCAGGGTGCTAGCTCCCTGCGTGGCGAACTGCCAACTGGCGATAAACGCCTTGCGCTCCGGGAAGTGTTCGACCAAAAAGGCGGTTGAACTGCCAAATTCTCCTCCGGCGGAAAACCCCTGGATCAACCGGGCAACCAGGGTCATCAACGGAGCTGTCAGCCCAATGGTGGCGTAGGACGGCATAAAGGTGATAATCGCGCCGCCGAGTAGCATCAGGCTGATGGACATTAATAAGGCTTTTTTGCGGCCAACGCGATCGGCGTAGGCTCCGAGCACCACGGCACCCAATGGGCGGATCAGGAACGAGACGCCAAAGCTGCCGAAGGTCAGCAGTAACGACACGGCCGGATCTTCCGTCGGGAAGAAAGCATGGGCGATATAGCTGGCGAAAAAGCCATAAACCGCGATATCGAACCATTCCAGCGCGTTGCCGATGCAGGTGGCGAACAGCGTCTTATATAGATTGGGCTTGGCAGCGACGCTGTCCTGTTGGGCTATCGCGCTCATGAGATCTCTCCTGCCCGGCGTTGTGCCAGGATAGAGCTGCCACTTTCTCCTAACTCCCAGAACAGGCGAGTCATGATCTGCAATCCTTCGCGGGCGATGGATTGCAACATATGCTCATTGACCCCGTGTTGACCACATGCCGGGTAGGAGTGGGGGATCCACAGCGTTGGTAATCCCAGAATATCGGCGAAAACGTCATTTGGCAGCGAACCGCCCAGGTTGGGCAGCAAAGCGGGTTTTTCGCCGCTGGTTTGTTGCAGGATCTCCAGCGCCCAAGGAACCAGCGGATCCTGTGGGTTGAGCCTGGTGGCCGGTGAGCCGTGCAGCCACTCCACCTCGACATTGCCAAAGCCGTGCAGTTGCAGATGCTGTTGGATATGGCTGACCAGATTTTGCCAGTCGGTACCTACGACGAAACGTAGCTGGCACACCGCCGTTGCGTTGCCAGGGATGGCGTTCATTGGCCGGGCTGGATTGCCGGTTTGGTAAGCCAGCACCTCAAGCGTATTCCAGCCATACAACCGCTCACTAGGGGTCAGACCGGCTTCCCCCCAGTTTTCATCGATCTCTGGATCACCCGTTTGGCCACCCACGCTGAGTTCGCGCAAGATAGATCGCAGATTGTCATTCAGAGGCGCGGGTTTCAGTGCGGCAACTTGCAATTGCCCATGTTGATTGACCAGTGAGGCGATAGCGTTAGCCAGTTGGGTTCCGGGGTTGCTGAGCAATCCTCCCCAGTTTCCCGAGTGGTAGGCATTGTCCCTGGCGTGGATACTGAGACGGAAATTGATACAACCGCGCGAGCCAAGGAACAGCGTCGGCTGTGTGGCGTTCAGCCGTGGGCCATCGGAGGCGATAAACAGGTCGGCTTGCAGTAATTCACGGTGCTGCTGGCAAATAGCCGCCAGCCCTGGGGAACCGATCTCTTCACCCATTTCGAATATCAGCTTGCAGTTGAACCCCAGCTTGCCACCGCGTGCCTGGAATACCTGCTCCAGCGCCGCCAGATTGATACTGTGCTGCCCCTTGTTATCCGCGCTGCCACGGCCATACCAACGGTCGCCTTCTTCGCTCAGTTCCCAGGGCGAAAGGCCTGGACGCCAGTTCTCGTCATCACCGAAGACCACATCGCCGTGGCCATAGCTTAGCAGGGTGGGTAATGAAGGATCTTCAATACGCACGGCAATCAGAAATGGGCGGTTGGTCGCTTGCGGATTGTCGAACAGCTGTAGTTCGAAACCCAACGCCCGTAACGGCGGCATGATTTCCTGTTCGAGGTAAAGCAAAATGGCGGCATCGTCCTCATGCCGTTGGCTTTCCGTGGCCAGAGCTATACGGCGTGCCAATATCCGGCGGAATTCGCCACTGTCAAAATACGCTGTCGCCAAAGCGACGGCCTGTTCACCCGTCATGAGTATTTTCCCCATTGTGTTTGCATTGTGTTGTTTTACTTGTTGTGTTGGTTATCTAAGCTAAAATCGGGGTTTGTCACAATTGTCCATTTAACAAACAAGCTTTGCTATAAAAGCAACGGTTGTTTGCTCTGATGCGAAGCAATGCACCAAGGAGAGGCACCGTATGTTGAGCAGCGAAGTTCGCTTTTTTCTGGTGGTCGCCAGCTGCGGTTCACTGAGCGCGGCCAGCGAACAACTTTTTGTGGCGGTATCGGCGATCAGCCGACAGATCCAGCGCTTGGAAACGCAGGTAGGGACACCCTTATTCGAACGCCACGCGCGGGGGATGGTGCTGACCGAGGCCGGGCAGATTTTTGAAAATCACATCCGTAAGAGCCTGCTGAATATTGAGCAGGCGGTGGCAGAAATCAAAGGCTTAAAGGCCGTGCGGCGTACCGCGTTGCGCGTGGCCTGTAGCAACGGGATCGCTTTTATGTTGATGCCGCAACTGATGGCAAATTTTCGCGCGCAGTACCCGGCGGTCACCTTTACGCTGACGGTAGCAGATAGCAAAACGTTGGCGCGTTTGGTACGTAATGGCGAGTGTGACATGGTGCTACAGTTTAGTTTGTACCCTGAGCGGGGTGTTGAGGTAGCGGCTTCATGGCCAGCGCCGGTATTGCTGTTGATGCGTAAGGATCATCCATTAGCTGACAGGCAGGTAGTATTGGCAGATCTCTGCCAGTATCCGGTGTGTTTGCCGGAACCTGGTTCTACGATAAGGCAACTGTTTGATATTGCCTGTCAGATGAATGGCACCTTCATTGAACCAGTGCTAACCTGTGATAACTTCTCCACGCTGTACTATTTTTTACAGGGTTCTCCGCTGGCGGTTACTATCTGTAGCCAGTTTACCGCGATGCCGCTGTTACAGCCTCAAGGCTTGATCCTTAAATCTTTTGCTGTCGAGCAGCAAAGCCCGCGTACCCTGCAACTGCAATTGCCTCTGGGGCGGCAGCGGAGCACGGCTTTAGAGCTGTTTGTGGACTTTATTAATCAGACGTTAAGTCGTCAACAACAGGCCATCGATGACAAAATCGGCACATAAGCTGTTTTTTAATCAATGGGATAAATAATCTGTTGATTACGCTTGATTGTTCCCGCTTGGCTGTATTATATTGCGCTCCACGGAAACAGTACCTGTTCCGACAGATTTCGCCGGCTTAGCTCAGTAGGTAGAGCAACTGACTTGTAATCAGTAGGTCACCAGTTCGATTCCGGTAGCCGGCACCATATAAGAAACCCCAGCAGAAATGCTGGGGTTTTTTGTCTTTGGGCAACTATGCTGTGGCGCAGCGTTCGTACTGCGCCTTGGCCCTTTAAATATCGCTGGCCAGCCATTGGTCAGACTCTTCGAACATCTCTTCCAGCATACGGTTTAACTTTTCACGATCGCTTTTGCTGGCGTCCGAGTTGAGGCCGTTGGCCTGCATCGGTTTTACCTTCACCTCGGCATCCGGGAAGAGGCGATGCACCCGTTTGGTCAGCTCGGCCTTGATGATTTCATCGGCACCCGGGATCCCTGCGACATTGCGCTTATCAAACACCAATTCAACGAACATAGCCCAACCTTAACGTTACTGTTTATGTATACAGTTATTCTGACCGAAGGGGCGGGGTAAGTGCAAGAGGGCAGGCGGAAAATTTTATAGTGACCTCTGCCA
The DNA here is from genome assembly GCF_051654945.1 of Serratia sp. (in: enterobacteria). Lineage (GTDB taxonomy): Bacteria > Pseudomonadota > Gammaproteobacteria > Enterobacterales > Enterobacteriaceae > Chania. The sequence goes on along the minus strand of NZ_JBOFZA010000118.1, from coordinate 28,151 downwards.
GCAGAGGCGCACAGCATGGATGCCGATATCGCCATTACACACGAGCTGTCAAGGTATTCATCGTCGGTATTTATTCTGCATACTGATATATGCATGTCTGTCTGAATGCCCCCATCATAATTGGGCGCCAAGATGCTCGTTTGTTCAAACCTTCTTTTTACATCTCATAAGGTTATTGTTTAAACTTTTGCAAAAGGGAATTAAAACCGTGAAAAAATCATTACTCTTTTTCGGTGTGTTATCGGTCGGCTACATTGGTGTGGTGACTTCAGCATTGGCCCAGGACGCGGACAAAACAAATGCATTAAAGCCGCTGGTGAAACTGGAAGAACTGTTTGCTGAAAAATCCAATCTTTGGACGGATTATCCAGCAAATGACGCCTATGTTTTTGATCGCTCAGAGGAAAGCTATGTTGTTGCAGCCAAGCGGGCGGATGGGGTTGTTGCCCTGGTTAACAAACAGGAGAGCTATACGACGCCAGGGAAAATGGTATTAATGGGCACGTATTTTAACTGTAATAAAATGACCGATGCGACTTTATATGTCGAAGAGGTCAGTGTGGACGATATAGCTAAGCAACTTGCAGAACCGGCTATTGATGATCCAGAAAGAGTGCGTGGTTTTGATGCGAGCATGCCTGTTCACGATCTGTATCTGGTTGCATGCCCACAGCGTTGAGGTTCGTTAGCTAATCCATTGATACGGGGGTTTTGGTAGGCGGTACCATTGCCAAATTCCAGGCATAAAAAAACCAACCGTAAGTGGTTGGTTTCTCTATAAATAGTTGGTCGGCATGAGAGGATTCGAACCTCCGACCCCCGACACCCCATGTCACCGTTTAAAATCCTCTGTAAGCCGCTCCAGCTCTGGCCTTCATTGAATTTAACTGTATATACATACAGTGCATTTTGCGCTAAATCCAACATATATACATCAATGACTTAGGTCGAGTTTTACCATTGGGAATTTAACTTTGATTCAGAAGATTAGGACAGAATTTCTTATGTCTTTGCTTCTATCCTTAAAATCTTCGTACTCACTGATTATCAAGTGAGTCTGTGAAGGCGAAGAGTTGATTCGTCTTCACTTTACTGAGCTATCTCATTAGAGGGAAGCAAGGGGGATAGCTGTGAGGCTGTCCCCTAGATAGCTGTATTATTCGTTCAACTTGGCAAACCAATCCGGCAACTTACTTTTTTGATCATCCTTTGTTATGCGTTCAGGAATGTTTTTCCAGAAGTCCGTAACTGTATCTGCCAATTCGTCGAATTGTTCTTCTGTGATATGCATGTCACTGTGGTCCACATATCTCCAGTCACGCTTTAATGGGAGTTCCCATCGGCCAAAGTATTCCGGGTTTGCTTCCTTCAGTGCATCCAATGACCGGCCATCACCATGCTTATACACATTCACCACGCGGCAATAAGCTTCTAGGCGTGGCCAGTGGGGCTGTGTTGTCACTTCTGCCCCTAGAGCGTCCAGAAGTCCCGTAAGGCTCGGTATTGTCGCCCGCCAGATTTCCCGTTTCAGATTTTTGTGCCGCACTGTGTGCCTCAACTCTTTCACCATCCATTCACGCAAGTCCTTTTCCCACCTATGAAGCAGCCCTGCGAGGACAGCTAGCCTGACATTCATACTCATTTCATCGAGCATTAAGCCATAGGCAATTCCTTCATCATATGCGCGCTCCGTAAAGGAACCTTCATCATCTGTTTCTGGATTAAACCACTGCCCGGCTTTCTGGCACCACTCTTCACTGTGTGCTTTCATTTCCCCTTCAATGTCCGCAAATGGTGGAAAAATGCGTTTTCGGGCTTCTTCAAGATAAAATTTATACGGTGTGAGCAGGTAACGTTTGTCCATATCTGGGAGATATAAAACTGTTTCTGGCTTGGATGGGCTTTGGGATACTTGTTGATTCACTGTCGTCAACTCCGGCTGGTTTGATGTGTATAGTTATGAAGTCGCTATGGAGAATGCTTCGCAAACCAGAACAGTCGAAGATGTGCTAAAAGGGATCTTTTGACTTTGATTTGTGAATTAAGTTTATGATAAATAATACTATTTAATAATGTGTCATAATTATAAAAATGTACAAAGAGAAGTTTCCTCTATGAACTATTTTTGCACGCAACATAAGTTAAATAGCGATTTCGCCATGAGGTACTTCGACCCATTCAATATGATTTTTAGTATACACCTTTGTAGATTTCGCATCACTATGTGCCATACGACCTTGGGGATCGATCCCTTGGTTATCAAATAGATGTGCGGCCAGAGCGCGGATCTCGTGGAACGTTGGCCGCTCGTCCATTTCTAAATGATCGCATAGCCCGAGCTTATCCCGTAGGGTTGAAAATGACCGGCTGAGATAGTCTGGGGCTACTTGTGTCGGGTGAGCCACCTCTTTGCTGCGTTTCACACTTCGTTGCGGGATCCTGTGCACAACATACGGGCTGGCCACGTTGTCGCGACTGTCGTCAATAATCCGCTTCAACTCTGCGCCGATCGGTATTGCGACGTGTGATGCTTCTTTTTTTTGCACTTTCTGGCGGTGGATATACAGTGTGCCATAGATCCCATTCTCTGGCTGCTCCAGCCACACGCAGCCACATATACCATTCTTAGGCTCCTTAATGGAGTAACGGATCCGGGATACCTCTAACCTGGCATGCGTCGTTTGTAGTGCTAAGTCCATAGCCGTTCTCAGCCAAGGAGCCGCAGCACGGCGGATGGCCATGAATGTATCGATAGATAAACGCTGCCGCTTTTTCTCATCGATTCGGCGCATTTTCTTGCGTGTTGCTGGGTTATCCAACATAAGAGATTCATCGACAGCATAGCTGAATAACTTCTTCAGGAAGCTAACTTTGCGGTTTTGCACGTTTGCCGATGCTTCAGCATGATATTCCTTGATATAGGCGTTAACGTGTTCCAGCTCTATATCGCATGCCGGAATATTGCTGAAAAAGGCTTTCACACGGATCGCGTCATTATTCCAGTCGTCACGGGTACTTTCAGACGGCTGTTCATCGGTTATTGCTCGCTCCATAATATGATCAACATGTTCAGCAAACGGAAGCGCCTCGCCTTGGATCCCTCCAGAGTCACGTATCAGAGAGTCGATAGATATCGCACTTTCTGGCCGCATGCGGATGTTGTATTCGCGAGCGATCGCAATGGCTACTGCTCTATCAGATCCCAGAGATTTCCGCTTGCCGGTAACAAGTGTAAACCGGTAAACCTTAGAGGAAAGATCATAGTAAAGCTGATCCGGCAGATGCCTATTTTCACGTTTCCTAGGGCGAGCGGCCATAATCAAACCTCGTTAATAAGCTGGTGGACGCGCTGAGAAACTGCAGCACTAACGCCCCATTTCTCGGTAGAGATCACCCAGGCTGCGCCATCAACAATTCTGCCTTGCAGTTCACCTATTTCTATCCAACGCCTGATAGTTCGATTATCAGGTATTGAGCCAACTTCAAACTCTCTTTTGCCCCAAGCGCTTGCCTTCATCAGCTTTGCTTCTTTGGCCATAATTATCTCCACAAATAGCCCGCCGCATACGGGTGTGACACGTCACATTAATTTAAGGTCATGCCAGCCGAGATTTACCCAGCATGCCGCCTCAGTATCGAGACAGCACTTACCGACCGGCAGTTGTTCGCCGCACCGCTGGCACTTCTTACCATTCAGCTCAGTGAGCCTTTCTTTCAGTTCCGCATGGTCTTTACGGATCAGCATGGAAACGTACTCATTGAAGTCATACGGCTCCCGGCCTGGACGGCGGATCACGCAAGCCTCCTCGACCATTTGATTTTCCTGCGCATCCAGGCGCAATTCCCGAACCACATCACCAGCGGCCCGTTGCCGGGCGCGCTGTTCTGCTTTACGTTCAGCAGATGGTTTAGCCATCAATATCCTCCGCGCCTAGTGGCACATCTGATCTGCTGATATATTTCATCTGCTGCTATACGTTCTTCACCTAGATCGCAGGCGCAGAAATATGCGTAAGCTGCTTTTGTGCATGCCTGGTGCTGTCGGAGTAACTCGAGCTTTAGCGCCTCAACGTGGCACCTGCTGATGAGGTCTGCCAGGGCAGTCGGTTTACCCTCAACGGGCCTTAGCCAGTGACATACCGGGCCGTCCTCGGTATCGTGTATAGAACCGATAAACCAGCCTTCACCTGCTGGTGGGGTAGGGATCCATTTACTGATATCGCCATCACCAGCTTCCAGGGCTTTAAGCTGTTCATCGGTGACATCGTTTTCCATCCACTGAAGAAGACCGGTAACGCGGTTAGCATCTAGCCACGCTGCAAATTCACCGGGGTAGCCGTACTCTCGGCCGTCTGCCGGTTCAAAGAAATCTGGGTGGGTCCAGAAGCCGCACCCATCGCGCTGCGGTTCCATTGCTTTGATTAAAGTGGTCATGCTTTTTCCCCTTGCGGTAATGACTGGCTTGTAATGACTTCAACGAGGCGTTCTGCAGCTGCTTTTTGGGCTGCGACACTGGCCACAACAGTAGGGCGCTCTTTATCAACATTCGCGCAAATGCCGCCCCAGTTGCTGATCAGGAAGAAATCTTCCCTATCGCCGGTATCTGTGTTGATGGAGAGGTTATCTATTAACTGGGTAATGTCGCTGACAGTACGGTCCTGCAGAAGTCGCTGCACCGCGAAGCCGAACGCGTTGATCATTACAGCGTGGAACTGAAGATAATCCTTTTTGTAATCGCTCTGGTTTGTGCCCACACGAACGTCATTGATCGCAGTAAGGTTTACCCACGATTGCCAGATTGACTCAATGTCTTCAGTGGCCAGCTTATTGTCACCCTCACCAATAAACTTGGATGTGGCATCACACAGCGCTTTAAAGCTGACCCAGTAAGAACTTTTGGAAGGGACAACGTTGTGCTCAAAGTCAGTGATTCGTGCAAAGGTGTCATTTTTGCGGAGGAACGACACCATTGTTTGCGCCACGTCGTCGCGACCGTCGTATACCATGTTGATCGCAGCCGCCGGCTTGGAAACGTTGTTGTTGATATCAGAGAAGAATTGCTGCCTGATTTTCAGCGGTAATTTCTGCGTAAGCATCAAAGGCACAGCTAATAACGAGCTATAGCTATGGCAGAACTCTTCTATACCAGCAGCTCTATGCTGACCATCGAACAGTAGGATCTCGGCATCCATAGGGAAGCGCACAACACCCACGTTTGTATTGCCGAATGGTTCAAACTCAATATCGCTATCGCAGTTGCCAACGAGCGGAGGAATGATGAAAGGCAAACCTTTCTCAGTAGATTCGACCAAGTAGTTGTAGAATTTTTTCACCCGGGCCTTGTTAATCTCCCGCTGAGAACGCTCGAGAGCATGTCCAAAGTTATCCGATGCCAAGACACGGGTAAGCGTTCTACCCGGAACGCTCATCAGCAGGATCTGCGTATCACCCTGGAAGCCGAACGATGCAGGGAATTCAAAAAAGTGCGTCATGCTGGATTTGGTCGGAGCTTTGTTCATGCTGCACCTACCTGTTGAGAATTCACCTGGTAGGCGATAGCCATCTGCTCTGCATCATTCATGGCATCATGCAGGGAGTGGTGCTTAACCATGGCAAAGCATGGCTGGTGGGTTTTAGGCAGGTAGCCCTTAGTGCCTTTCACCATGGCATCAATGTACGTGCGCACGTCGCGCTTACCGGCAAAATGCCAAGGGCAGGTTAGGCCGCAGGTACGGTAAGCATTTTCGAGGATCGATCCATCAAAGTCGGTACCGCGGAAGAATATTCGCGCATCGGGATGTTGCTGGATCCATGCGGTAAGGCTAACCAGTGCCTGACTTAGCGGTTCACGTTGGCCGGCAAGCGCTTCATGCGCTTCCTCTTCCTGCTTTTGCCACCATTGCTGCGTTTGGGCGCTAACTGTCCTGCCCTGCATCAACTGTCCGAAGGTATCAACCAATCCATAAAAAGCGGCGGGGCAGTAGTTCGCCAGTTCGGGGTTACGGGCTATTTCAAGGATCGACGCTTGGACGCCACTAACATCCTGAATATCGAAAGCAAACCCACCGATAGAAAGGATCACTGCCGACGGCTTTACATCCATTGTTTCTGTATCAATCGTGATTGTGTTGAACATCGCTAATTACCCCCACACTGATTTTCGGCAAAGCGAAGCCCCGCCAGGATTGGCAGCTTTTCGCTGAGGGAAAATCGGGTTTAAAGATGGGAGGGCGCCCGCATAGCGCAGATCCTCCCGGTTAATTACTCACACATCAGGTGGCGCACCGTTCCGGTGGTTCTTAGACTATCCAGGTTTAAGGGACCGGACAGTACGCCACCTGATATGTAATTTCGTCGGATATCCGCGCTCGCTTTCGCTACGGTGCCGCCGACACGGCGCATTCTATTTCAGCGGTGACACTCTGCGCGAAACGTCGTAATCACCATATGGTGTATCACCCAGATCATCAGAGCCCTTAGCCCCCGCAAACTCATCAACCCGAATGATGCTGTAAGCGGCTCGAGTGTAATGGCGTGGTACGCGTTCTATAAACGTACCGTGATATTTCTCACCAGGGGCATAATGTGACTGAATCAGTACCCGCATACCGGGCTTAAGTGCTGTTGGTTTCATCGTTAAGATCCCCCTTTATCCAGCTATGCGCATCACTGCGACAATAAGCGCGCCCCAAAATACAGACCCCGCCAAAACGCTCAACACCACTGCTCTACATCCGTTTTTACTCATACTCTGCTTTCCTTACCGAGTACCACCACTGAGCGAATCATCCCGACCTTCATACGCCTCGGGCGGCTACTTCGTGGTCGTCCTGCCTGTTCGCTGTTGATGTAATGACTATGACTTGAGTAATAATTAAAGTCAAGGGGAGGTAATTAAAATTATTACTTGAGTAATATGTTACTGAGGGATGGCACTAAAAAAAGCGTTATCTTTAATCTTGTGATTAATATACTGTTTATTTATACAGTAGTTTTGAGCGCAGCAACGGGCTCAAATGCCCGTAGTGGCAGGAGATGGAGAGACGGTTATGGGGGTGTTACTCAAAAGACAAGGCCGAGGAAGTTACGAAGCAATCATTATTGATGAAAGGGACATAGTCTATTACCGCAACTTCCGGATCAGAATTTGCTCAACAACGCCAATGATGCAGGATGGGTCAGTTACCTCAAAAAGAGGCACCCTATCATCATCAACAGCTAAGAATCCATGGCTTGCACCACCCTCAAGGAAGCGATAGGTAGAGATTTCACCGCGGATGTTTGTCACCACTAGATCATCATTACCTGGCGCTATGGTTGGATCAACCAGCGTTATAGCCCCCAATGGGACCTTACTGATGCCGGTATTTTTACGCATGATGTATGCCCGGTAATAATCAGGCATTCTTTCATGCCAAGAGATTACATCGTTCGTCTTTCCCGACTCATCCCAAACCGACACCAACCGCGAAACATCTACCATTTGTAGAGGGGCATCGTCCCCTTCCATGCTACCAGAGCCATTGATTAGCCAGTCAGCACTTATGCCAAGGGCCGCAGCTATCTTCCCTGAAAACTTTGAGGTTTCATTTTTCCCCGTAAGAATCTTGGAAATTATGGATTGGTTTACGCCAGACAGTCGCGAGAGCTCACTCTGAGAAGTGATCCCTGTCTTCTGCATAGCTATCTGAAGTCGTTCGCATAGTGTTTTCATGCGTTGAAAATATTCCCTAAGTAATCGCTAGTCAAATGACCACCGTAATTGACTTTATCTATTACTTGAGTCATATTTTGATTTCCATAGGTAATAGGAGCTAACGATGAACGGCGTCATTCAAAAAGCCATAACCCTTGCCGGCTCTCAGAAAGAACTCGCGCGTAAGGTTGGCGTAGATCAGTCGGCAGTCAGTAAATGGTTAAACGGCGGAGGAATTCGCTCGCAGTACATTCCAGCAATTGTAGCAGCTACAAATGACCAGCTCACAGCAGCGGAAATCCTTGCATCTCTGCAAGAGCAATCACCTGGCGACCTCAGTGGTAATCACCTTACCGCCCCTGCGGCTTAATCAAAACCACAGAAGGGGAGAAACCTTGTGGACAACAGAGATTTTCCAACTCAGGACGATATAAGCGAAGCCATACACAAGCTGATCACCCTGACGCCTGGCAAATACAGCGCCATGGCCAAGCAGTTGGATCCGCTAACTGGTACCGAAAACGCGCTGCGTAACCGGGTACGCCAGATCGCTGGCCAGGTAGTGCCGTTGGGTATGGCTGTCGAGATGGAATCGATCTCGGGCCGGACTGATATCACCGAAGCAATGTGTCGTCGTGCTGGTGGCGTGTTCGTGAAGCTGCCGGAAGTCGGCCAAGTGGATAACGAAGAGCTGCTGATCAAGTTCAACGAGTTGATGGCGGCGCTGGGGCAGTTTGCCCAGGCACATAACGAATTCACATCCGATGGGGTCCTGGATAAAAGCGAGAGTAAGCGGCTTAAGGCCAAAGGGTACCGAGTGCAATCACTGGTGGCAGAAATCTATGCCGTGACAGTGATGATGTTTGGAGAGGGTGACGCCCAGGATATGCGGTCCCGGGCGTCGGTCGCATCAATTAAACGTGTGGAGTAATTAACGCATGGTCAGATTAACAGAATCGTGCCTAAAAGGGCAATTTCGCTGCATGCCTGCGAGCTGTACTAAGCCACTTCAGCCGCTGCGTTATGCAATCAAATTACCGGGCTGTGTCTGGGTTGTCACCCACAAGACCCTCGCTGATGTTGTGGTTCGTAGTCGTTACCTCGGATTGCCGGTTCCGGAGGGTTTATGAACCCGATCGAATTCATCCGTAAAAACATCGTGACGCAGCTCGTTGGCGAGGGCTTTCCCGAAGATGTCGCCAGGGGGGGGGCAGAAGAGGGCGTGGATCTCTACCGCCGCATGTCACAAGCCAGCCGCAAAGGGCGTTGCTTCGACGACTGCCTTGCTCAAGCGCGCCAGCACTGCCGCTTTCAAACCCCGAAAAAGCCCAAAGGAGGATCGAATGGAAAACGAGGTAATCGTGCCGTTTGAGATGCTCTGTCGTGACAGTCACGGTGTGATAGTTCGCGTGATTGGGGTTGATCAACTTAACCACCGAGTCATTTTCCGGCGTCCGGGCTATGAGCATGATTGCGCCTGCCCGCGCCGGGACTTCGGTAAAAAATTCAAGAAGGTGCAGGATGAGCATTAAGTTGATGTCGATGGTCTGGGAGCTACAGAGCCTGACTCAGCCCAGAAAAATGCTACTCCTTTCGATCGCTGACCATGCAAGTGATGAGGGGTTAGCCTGGCCTGCCGTAAAAACACTGATGCGCAAGTGTAGCCTCCGTTCTGATAGCGGTACCCGCAGAGCCATTAACGAACTGGTTGAGCTGGGGTGGCTCACTAAAATTGAGCGTCCTAGCAAAGAGCGAAAAGGCAAACACCAGCAGGATACGAACATGTACCAGCTGAATCTGGCGAAGCTTTACGCAGAGGGGAATATTCAGCCTGCACAGTATACAGGCTCAAAGAAACCCGCTCAGCCTGTACGTGGTGAAGGCTCACCGCATGACGGCTCACAGGGTGAGGGCTCACACGGTGACCCTGCACAGAACGGCCAAAAAACGCAGAGTGAGCCTGTACCCGGTACAGCCGATCCATCAGTTAAAACAGATCCACCATTAAACCTTTCTTGTCCGGTTGCCGAGCAACCCGACGAACCAGAGGCTGATGCTTTCCTGGCTCTCCACCCAGAGTCCGCCGTATTCAGTGCCAAGAAACGCCAGTGGGGCAGCGTTGAAGACCTACGCTGCGCTGAGTGGATTTGGGGCCGCATCATCCGGATGTACGAACAGGCTGCCGAGAGCGATGGCGAGATTTCCCGCCCCAAAGAACCTAGCTGGGTGTCATGGGCAAACGAGATCCGCCTGATGTGCTCGATCGACAACCGCACCCACCGCCAGATCTGCGAACTCTACGGCCTGGTTAATCGGGATGCCTTCTGGTGCAAGAACGTCCTTAGCCCGTCAAAACTGCGGGAAAAATGGGATGAACTGACCCTCAAATTGCGAGCCAACCCCCAAGGCGGCGCAGTGACTGGCGGCCACTGGAACAGCGCTGAAGCCTGGGAGAACACCCTATGAATAAACTTATGGTAGTTGTTCAAAACCGCGATGGTGGCGCACTGGCCAGCATGATGCCAAAAGAGCCACAGCGCCGCGTGGTGAACGATCAGGCTGAAAAGCTGGTTGATGCGCTATTCACCAACTTGATGCAGATATTCCCTGCAGCCCGACAGACCGCACTCAGCACACCGGAAGATGTTGCCGCCGCCAAGCGCCAATGGATCCTGGCGTTCGCCGAGAACGGGATCACTTCACTGGAGCAGGTCAAGGCCGGTATGCGTATGGCGCGGCAGCAGGCTACAGACTTCTGGCCAAGCTGTGGCAAGTTCATCGGCTGGTGCAGGGAAGGGGCCGCGGCTGTTGCCGGGTTGCCGTCGATTGACGATGTGATAGCAGAGTTTGACCGATACAGCGCCCAGCATGATCTCCATGAGTCAGCTGAGGCTTTCCCCTGGTCACATCCTGTCATGTACTGGATCGTGCTTGATGTACGCAAAGCCATGCACCGCTACAACCACACCGAGGCCGAAACCCGTAAAGCGGCACAAACCCAACTCAATCTGTGGGCCAAGAAACTGGCAGCAGGTGAACCCATTCCCACGCCCGTTATCCAGATCGCCAATAAACAGCGCCCGCCAGCTCCAGCACAGTTACTGGACACCAACGGCGATTATCAGCGCATTGGCTCAGAAATGCTGGCACGTATCCGGGCGAAAACCGGGAGGACATCATCATGAAAAAATTAACGATCCCTGTGGACGTATTCGAAAGCGACCGCATCAACACCGGCATTCGTGGCTTGGTTCGCGCTGGTATGCTCAAAGACAACCCAGACAGCCAACAGGCCAGGGTAATGCTTGCCGCCGCTGGGGCAACGTGGCGCACTCTGCGTGATTTGGAGCTGCTGGTTTTGCAGATGTACGGCGTGGCAGATACCCAGTCAGCAATCAGCGCCCGGTTGCGTGAATTCAGCAAGCCACGTAACGGCCTGATCAAAGAGCGCCAGATGGTAAGAGCTGAATCCGGGAAGATGGTTTATTTCTACCGCCTGGTAGCTGTAGAGCAGGAGGCCGCGTGAATTTCTACAGTGAGAATCTCGCCGCGTTGCGCGCCAAGCCAGCACACATGTTGAAAGAGGTCGGCGATCAATGGCGTACACCTGATCCGCTGTGGTGGGGCATCAATGCAATGTTTGGCCCGTTGGTGCTGGATCTGTTCAGCGATGGCGAAAATAGTAAATGCCCTGCGTTCTACACGGCAGAAGACAACGCCCTTACACAGGACTGGTCAGAAAAGCTTGACGCTCTCAATGGTGCTGCATTCGGCAACCCGCCTTATTCCCGCGCCCAACAGCATGAGGGCCAGCACATCACCGGCATGCTGCACATCATGTCTTACGTGATGGAGATGCGTGAGCGGGGTGGCCGGTATGTTTTCTTGATCAAAGCAGCGACATCTGAAACATGGTGGCCAGAACAAGCCGATCACATCGCCTTTATCCGTGGTCGCGTAGGTTTCGATCTTCCAGTCTGGTTCGTGCCAGCCGATGAAAAACAGGTTCCTTCCGGTGCTTTCTTCGCTGGCGCTGTTGCTGTGTTCGATAAAGCGTGGAACGGGCCTGCATTCAGCTATATCAGCCGCGCTCAGTTGGAGGCTCAGGGCGAAGCATTCATGGCTCAAATCCGCCGCGAGGCATCACGGTTTGTCCCGCAAATCGAGTTGCAAGTTCCCCCTGGAACCGTCTGGCCAAAAGAAGTGAATTTCCTTCTCCAAAAAGTGGAGGGTGCCAGCCAGTTACCCGATCACCTGCAACAGAAGCTATGTCAGCACATCAACCGTCTGAAGCTTGAAGGGATGCCTGAGCCGGTGATCGTTCACACCATTACCACTTTGTCACACGCCATGGGAGTAGCAGCATGATCCGCGAACTGATTGTAGATAACTTTGCAGGTGGCGGCGGTGCTTCCACAGGGATTGAGATGGCCACTGGCCGCAGCGTTGACATTGCTATTAATCACGATGAAAACGCCATAGCTATGCATGAGACCAACCATCCAGAAACCCTGCATTACTGTGAATCGGTCTTTGATATCGATCCGGTAGCGGCGACCGCCGGGCAGCCAGTTGGCCTGGCATGGTTTAGCCCGGATTGCCGCCATTTCAGCAAGGCTAAAGGCAGTGCGCCGGTTAAGAAAGAAATTCGCGGACTTGCCTGGATCGTTATCCGCTGGATATTAAAGGCCCGCCCTCGGGTGATCCCGCTGGAAAACGTGGAAGAATTCAAGACGTGGGGGCCGCTGGTCACCGACGAAAGCGGCAGTGATTACCCATGTCCTGACCGTGTAGGGGAAACTTTCGCAGGGTTTGTGGCAATGCTGACCACCGGCATAGCAGCAGATCACCCGGCGCTTGCCGAATGCTGCGACATTTTGGGCATTGAAGAGGGTAGTGACGATCACCACCGGCTGATTGCTGGTCTGGGGTATGTTGTTGATTACCGTGAACTGCGGGCCTGTGACTATGGTGCGCCAACCATCCGTAAACGCTTCTTCATGCTGATGCGCTGCGACGGGCAGCCAATTGTCTGGCCAGAGCCTACCCATGGGGATCCGAAATCGCTGGAAGTGCAAAGCGGCAAGTTGAAGCCATGGCGCACAGCGGCAGAGTGCATTGACTGGTCTATCCCGTGCCCGAGCATCTTCGAGCGTAAGCGCCCGCTGGCGGAGAACACCCTGCGCCGCATTGCTCGTGGCATTCATCGCTTTGTGATCGATAATCCGACGCCGTTTATCGTGAAGTGCAACCACACCAGCACCAAAACGGTTTACAACTGTTTCCGCGGGCAGCCGCTTGATGAACCTTTGCAGACGATCACTAAATCACCTGGTTATGCTTTGGTTTCGCCACACATCACCAAGTTTCGCACCGGGGCCACCGGCCAGGAATGCGACGAGCCTCTTTCTACTATCACGGCGGGCAGTTCAGAACGCCCAGGCGGCAACGGGCATGCTTTGGGAATGGTCGAAGCCAAGTTAACGCCGATTATCGCCCGTATTGGCCAGACCGGCTTTGGTGGTGATCGCCTGGCCTATGAGGCAGATAAACCGCTGACAACCGTCACGACTAAAGCTGAACACCTGGTGGTGGCTCCAGTCATTGCTCGCCAGTTCGGTAACAGCGTAGGGCATGCTGTAGATGAGCCAAACGGCACGATCACTGCAGGCGGCGGTGGCAAGAGCCAACTCGTATCCGCATTCCTGGCCAAACACTTTGGCGGTAACTATACCGGCCCCGGCGCTGATCTGGCTGAACCAGCCCACACCGTGACGACTGTAGATCACCATGCCCTGGTTACGTCCAACCTCATCAAGATGCGCGGCACCAATATTGGGCAAGAAGTTACCGCACCTCTGCAGACGGTAACCGCCGGTGGCAATCACTTTGGTGAAGTTCGCGCCTTCCTGTTGAAATACTACGGCACAAACATTGGGCATGCTGCTGACGAGCCATTACAGACGGTCACCACTAAACATCGCTTTGGCCTGGTCACTGTCGAAGGTGTGGATTACCAGATCATTGATATCGGCATGCGCATGCTGCAACCGCATGAGCTTTACGCCGCCCAGGGCTTCCCGGCTTGGTACATCATCGACCAGGACTATAAGGGCAAGAAATACGCGAAAGATAAGCAGGTAGCCCGTTGTGGCAATGCGGTACCTCCTCCATTCGCCGAGGCTATAGTTCGTGCCAATCTGCCCGAACTATGCGTAAGGCGTAAAGAGGTGGCAGCGTGAGGGCACTCCTGAAACCAATCATCCAGCCCGAGTTAGGGCTGGTTTTCCTCAAGCCAGGCAAGGCGCTACTGCCTATGTTCGGTGGGCGTGTCTTAATATCAACCGAACCGCACGAATTCAGTCAGTTGCCATCTGGCGCGTTGCCTGTTGTCGATCAACTGATAGCGAACGATCCACGCTTCCAGCCGTTCTACCAGCAAGACAGAGTGATCGGCGCTGCTGGTGGCATTAACGCCCTGGAATACTGGGTATCTCAGAAATCAGCCTGCCAGGTTGATGGTGAACATTCTCGGCATACGGTAACCCTCCGCTATGGCAGCAGCGCTTTGTGTCTCTGTCAGAGCCACGACAACCTCTATACTGGGCAAACACTACCAAAGCTTGATGTAATAGCCGACGCGAACAGGGCCGCTTGGATTGTCGATCGGGTGCGCGGCCATTTCCTGCTGCCGGAAGGCCACCAGCTAACCTTACCTGAATTGTGCTGGTGGGCTGCACTCCATGACCTGGCCGATCTTCTGCCAGAGGATGTATCAGCCGCCTCTTTACGTGTGAAGCCCTACACGGTACCAGCAGGAATCAAAAGGGAGGCTGATATCACCCATACGCCAGCGGCGCAGGAGATTGTGGCGGCAAGGGCCAGCAAGGCAATCAAGGTGATGAAGATAGACCCTGAGCCGCCACAGGCTTTCATGAAGATCCCGAAGCGTCACCGCTGGGTGAACCCGAAGTATCTGCAGTGGGTTAAATCGCAGCCATGCGTCTGCTGTGGGGCCAGGGCCGACGATCCACACCACATCATAGGACACGGGCAGGGCGGTATGGGAACCAAGGCTCATGACCTTCTCACGATTCCGCTATGCCGCCAGCATCATGATGATTTACATCGTGACATGTCACGATGGGAAGCAAAGCACGGAAGCCAGGTGGATCTGTGGTACGAGTTTTTCGATTTGTCTGTTGCGCTGGGCGCAATTTCTTAACGTGGAGTAATTGGTGGGCTGGCATGCGGGCCAGACACCTGGAGAATAAGCATGAGAGATATGTACGAAGTTTTGTCGCGCTGGGGTGTGTGGGCTCGCGATAACAAAGGTGTTGGCTATTCTAGCATAGCAGCCGGGTTTAAAGGGCTTTTGCCGCCGCAATCCAGTGGAAAGCAAGCCTGCAGTGATGATGATGGCTTAATGATTGATGGATGCATCGCTCGCCTACTTAAATTTGAGCCGGTTGAGCATGAACTTATCATAAGACACCATTTTTACGGCCAATCTCTACGGTCAATTGCAAGAGAGTTGAAGTGTTCAGATGGAACAATACGCAAGATGATGCAGGCGGCAGAAGGATTTATTGGGGGATGCTTGGCAATTTTAGATGTGAAATTCAGCTTCGATTGATTAGATAAGTACTCAATGGGCGGTACTGTTCCCAGTATCGCTCAATATAATCTCAAGATCCTCAATACTCCCAGGTAAAGGCCAGCGTGACTTTATTGTATCGGTATTTGTAATCGTAGTTAACCAGTATAGAAAAAGTATGCATGGCTGAGCGAAAGTATGCCTTGTTTCTGCTCTTTGCTTTACTTTTATTACTATATACTTCTTACTGTCAATATACGTGGATATTTGATTTATAGACTTATCGTCATAATAATCCCTGAATTCATCTAGTAAAAGATAGTTTATTTTCAAATCGCATTTTAAGTAGTGGCTACCGACTTTTTCCTTGAATAATTTTACTAAATCATCAAGGAAATCATTTCTGAATTTATTCACATTTGATAAAATTGCCATCGTATTACAGAATAATTCATCAGTGGTTTCCATAAGAGCCATGCTTCTTGCAATTTGTCTCTCAGCTGCTTTTGGAACCTCTCCTACTGGTTTGTAAACACTATCATGAACTAACTCAGCATAAGCATGCTGCAAAAGAGTTCTGATTTGGACTTCACAGCAGATATTTTTGTTTATCATTATCTCATCATAAACAAAGTCGCTGTTAGGCCGAATTTCATAATGTTTTGACTGATAGTCAAAAAGTTTGGGGTTTTTATCGATCTCAGAAAGGTAATCTTTTGATAATGAAGCTTTCCACTCTAAAGATGATTCGACTATTGAACTAATTTCTTCAATATGGCTAGAAAGCAATACAACAAATCTAACCCCAACAAGATCAGTCATTTGACTAATCGGATCTTCGTAACCCTTCCGGCTTACTTTACCAAGTGCTGACGAAACTGCCTTGACTCTGGGCGTTGGAGGTACCTTCAAAAACATAAGAGCCTCACCTTCCCCTAGTTTTTGAGAGATTTCCTCTTTGATTTTTGAGCTAACAAAGGTACCCCAAGCAGCAAAAGCTACTTGGTTTTCAATTAAATACCTTTCGAACTCATCTTGTCCCATCATTCTTGACTCTTCAATTTGCCTTTGATTTTCAATATAGTAAAATTATTATCGTCTGATTCTTCAAATTGAACAAGGTCTTTCATTTTATCAGGTGGCACAGATACCCATACATCGCTACTGAATACCAATTTATTTCTTCTTTTCAATTTTGCTTGAATATACTCAATATCTTTTGATACTGCATGCTGAGGGAAGTTTACCAACCTCATGAAATCTAAGTATTTATCCTTAAGATCTTCTGGTAAGTGTTCCTTTGAAAAATCGGATGTGCTTATTATTGCTTTCTTAGAGCGTAACTCGCTTCTTAGTGACTCATGTAATTCTAATTTTGAGTCTTCGTCTAATAGAGCCGTGTTGATAAATTTCCTAGTATTTTCAAAAAAATCCTGAGTTAATTTTTTGGATGATTTTTCAATGCTCATTCCAAGGAATGTTGAATAAAAATATCCAGCTGCTTTACTGCTTTCAGTTGACGACATTAAATGATCAAATAAGAACGCTCTATGATTTTCAACAGCCACGCCTGTGCTACTAGATGCAACTTGTGCAAGGAAACCGATTTTATAAAACCGTTGTGAGGGAGTCAGTAAAAGCTCTGCAATATATTCTATTGTTATTTGCTCGTTGGTTTCATTCGTTCTAAACCCATTTTGGGTTTCTGCTTTAATTGCAGCAATGAATGGCAACGCGTCATCTCCCACCCTACCACTTATTACTGCAAGTAAACCTCCTGGAGCATTCGAGCTAAACTGACTAGAGGTAAGCTTGTCAGCCAAACGCTGAGTCACTGCAATGAACGTTTGCTCATCAGAGTGAAGTATTGATGAAGCCAATGAGAAGAAGCTACCAGTATCACTATCACGAATGGACATTTCTAACCCATGTGATTTGTTGGCCAATGCCTCGGTGATACGAAGCTGCAGTGTGTCCATTGCATCCTGCTTAAAGTGAATGATCTTATTGCTCAGCTTAGCTGGTGTCATCTGTTTGTCGGCTGTTTTAGGTAAGATCTTGTGAGCGATAACACGCTCGATCATTAGACCTTCAAAAGAGAAAGCAGAGATAGACATATTTATTCCTTTGTATGCTGTGTGTCACCAGAGTACAAAAAAAACAATTAAATTTCATTAATGCGTACGCAAATATTGTTGTATTGTGATAAGAGTAGTACGCAGTCAGTAGCTTACCTTGTTAAAAACCTCGCTAAGGCGGGGTTTTGCTACTTTAAGAGTTTGTGAATTGGGCGACGGTTAGCATGTCATCACCACACTAACCGCCAGTTGCTCATGCTTTTTGGTCACAAGCGAACCTTTGCCCATGCTGCATAACAGCGGTATGAGCCTATCAAAGAGGGCGCTCATGATCTCAGATACCAGTCTTGTCAACGCTGACACAATCGAATACATCAAAACTCTGCCTGATAACTGCATCGACCTGATCGCGACTGACCCACCGTATTACCGGGTAAAGAGCTGTGATTGGGATAACCAATGGAAGACAGAGGCAGACTATCTAGCCTGGCTAGATGCGCTACTGCTTGAGTTTTGGCGGGTACTCAAGCCGAATGGCAGCATGTACATTTTCTGCGGTAGCCGGTTGGCGTCAGATACTGAGCTGCTAGTGCGCCAGCGGTTCGACGTGCTGAGCCACATCGTATGGGCAAAACCATCAGGCCCATGGAAGCGGCAGAACAAAGAGAGCTTACGTGCTTTCTTCCCGGCCACCGAGCGGATCATCTTTGCAGGGCATTACGCCGGGCCATATCAGCCAAAAGATACCGGCCACGCCGCCAAGTGCTCCGAGTTGAAGCAAAACGTCTTCAAGCCGCTGATCGACTATTTCAGATCGGCACGGCAGGCACTGAACGTATCGGCCAAAGAAATCAACGCTGCCACAGGTCGCCAGATGGCCAGCCACTGGTTTAGCGAAAGCCAATGGCAACTGCCCAGCGAAGATCAGTATCTGACGTTACAGCACCTTCTCCGGCGTAAGGCAGCCGAGCGGCACCAGGCTGCCGGACTTGAAAAGCCGCATCATGCTCTTGTTCGTGAGTATGCCTCACTGAACCGGGAATATAAGGAGCTTTGCCGGGAGTACAAACAGTTGCGGCGATCTTTCTCCGTATCGGTAGATGTACCGTATACCGACGTATGGACATACCCACCAGTGCAGTATTACCCAGGAAAACACCCCTGTGAAAAGCCAGCAGCTATGATGGCGCACATTATCAGTGCCAGCAGTCGTCCTGGTGATGTGGTGGCCGATTTCTTTATGGGATCTGGCTCCACCATCAAAGAGGCGATCAAGCTGGGCCGTATTGGCCTGGGCGTGGAGCTGGAAAAGGAACGATTCGATCAAACCTTCAGGGAGATAAACCCAGAGGGATAAACGAGCCTAGGTATGAACTGTGATTGTTTCATCTCAGCGCTACGCCAAACTGTTTACCCCACAGATGTACCCTAAAGCTCACCTTAGATGTGGTTTGTTGTCGATTAGACGAAGCTGGTTAAGACTCTAACTTATTCACCACAAGCCAGTTCCCTTCAGGGTTATTTGTTTCCTGAATGATACTACTTGCTTCTGGGCAGTCCTTACACACAATGACTTTCCCCGCAGAATCTCCAGCAGCTTTGTTAACGACGGTGACATTTGAACTGAGGCAGGCCGGGCAGTAAGCGGTTTGTAAATACATTGAGAACTCCTTGGTAAGGGGAAAAACACATTATAAGGGCGCGATGAATATTTCGTCGTGACCTAGACCGAGGCCACACAAAATGTGGCCTTTTCTATTTCTATCACCCGATGATCGGGCAAAGCCCCGACAGGGGGAGGTAATGAGAATGCCAAACAATCCCCATAGCTGGGCAGACATTAGCGAGATCCTGGCTTCATGGTGGCGCGGTGATGTGCCGATCGGCGGCGTCCTAATGGCTATCGTGATGGCCGTATTAAGGATGGCTTATTCAGGCAGCAGTGGAAGGGAAACACTCTTTGAAGGGCTGATGTGCGGTGCCGTTGCCTTGACCATCTATTCCGCTCTGGACTTCTTCGACGTTCCAAGGGCTTTAACGGTAGGGATCGGCGGCTTCATTGGTTTCGTCGGTGTGAAGAAGCTGGGTTCGTTTTTATCCGGTTACGTGGGTAATCGATTCGGCGGAGGTAATTCAAATGCAGACAAATAATTTCCGTTTCAGCAAACGCAGTGAGGGAAACCTCGTAGGTGTAAATCCCACCCTGGTCAAAGTGGTACGCCGAGCCCTGGAGATCACCGCCGTCGATTTTATCGTTATTGAAGGGTTCCGCACGGTTGAACGGCAAAAGGCGCTGAAGGCTGCGGGTGCCAGTAAAACGCTTGATAGCCGACACCTAACCGGTCACGCGGTTGATCTGTTCCCCGTTGGTGGTGACTGGAATAACTATAAGTGCTGGCTGCCGGTGCTCGACGCCATGAACCAAGCTGGTGCCGAGCTGGGTATTAAGCTGCGCTTCGGTATCACTTGGACGGGAAACCCGCACGATAAGCCCGCCAAGTTCTTGGACGCGCCGCATGTGGAGATCCCCGCATGATAGCGCTGAACAAATACGGGTTAATCGGTGCGCTGCTGGTGGCTATAGCTCTTGGTGGCACTAACGGAGTGCTGACCTACCGGCTAGATCAAGCCGACAAAGCAAACCAGGTGCTGAGTAAGGCTAACAAAGACCTCAACAAGGCGGTGGTCGAACGTGACGAAACGATCTCTGCGCTGAAAGATTCCATCGCCGCTGACCGGCGCGCCACGGAAGAGCAACTCAAGATTGAACAGCAGAAAAGGGAAAAGGCTGATGTTGAAAACCGAACGTTACGCAAGGTTCTGGAGCGTAGTGACGCTGGCAACCAGCCTTTGCCTGATGATGTTAAGCGTATCCTGCGCCGAGAGGATACAACCCCCGCCAGCGCCCCCTAAGCTTATCTACGTATACCCGCCTGCTGTACTGCTTCAAAAGTGCGAGCAAACCCCGTTCACCGGCTCGACGTTTGGTGATGCGGTGATATCGCTACAGGTAGCTCAGAGCGAGCTGGACGTGTGCGCTTCTCGGATCGAGGGGCTGATTAAGTGGCAGAGAGATAATTCTGGTGAGTAGCATTACAGCGGGAATCCACTTAAATCCTATGGTAATGTTATCTTTCATCATATGGAGATGTGGAAAATGTCAAAAAATGTTGTTGTAATCTTACCTAACGATAAATTAGATCATGTGGCTGTTGCTGATGACCTTACTTCAGTCACTTTCACCGATGAAAAGCATGCCCGTTTAAGCTTACCGATCGAGGAATATGTTTTAGATGGTAAAACATATCACTTTGCTCGTTGGGATGCTGATGTCCCCGAGCATAAAGTAGAAAAGGCGATTAGAAACTACTACTGATGTGGCTAATGGTGCTCAATCTGATGGGTAGCATCGTTAGCATTACAGAGCGTCTATGCGTGGGCGCTCGATAATGCTTAACTTAACTCTTTAAGTTTTGAGCGTGCAGCCCAACAGATAGCAATCATGATGGCCATTCCTACGAAGTTGGGCCATTGCGCACCACAGCAATACTGATCTGTTATCCGATTGCTGAGGTCGATGCAGGTATAAACGGTGGCACCAGCAAACCAGGTGCGGATCAAATTCGCTTTACTCATAGGAAATCCTTTTCGTTTGCGCAAAGTGTAAATATTAATCATTTTTAACTGCTACGCAAGCATTGCAGGTGGCATTCACAGAGTGCCACGTATAGTGGCATGAGATACAATCTCTTTATCTTTATAAGGAGATTTAAATGAAACTGACATTCAGAAATGCAGCATTACCTTTCGGCTCATCCATCAAAACAACGTTTATTGATGGTGATGGCGAAAGAATGGATTCTATTTATTGGTTCATACACGGCCCAGATGCGAACGTTGAACGTACAAACGATGGACATGCTGCAAACGGTACATGGTCAGTGCAATTTGATGAACCTGCCAAGATTCATTATGAGCGTGGGGCTTATCACTTCACATCGGCATCGGTAATACAAAGAGGAACTTCGTACCAGATGTTTATTACAGTTCTTTTCAGAGAAACCCCCAGCGGTGACCGATTAATCTATACCATTAAGGAACTCTAATCGCCTCCGGGTAGTTTTTTGTTGTCCATCACAGAGTGTCTATACGTGGGCGCTCGATAATGTTGTAAGATGCTTTCTAATATGGTTGGGTGCGCGAGATGGCCGAAGCTTTTGCTTCTGACGGGACTAAGCGTGACATGAGCTAGATCGAACTGTGGTGCACGTGGCCTATACAGTATCGACCGTGGGTTCGAATCCCACCCCAGCTACCAAACACTAACCCGCAGCGGCGGGTCAACCAAGAGCCTCGGCATAGTCCGGGGCTTTTCTATTTGAGGTGGCCATGACCAAACCTAAACCCTACGGCAGCAAGTGGCAGGCCGCCCGTCTGGAGTTCTTGCGGGCTAATCCCTTGTGCGTGATGTGTAAGCAGATGGGGCGCATAGAACCGGCCACAGTAGTGGACCATATCGTTCCCCATCGGATGAAAGAGGCGAAGACGCCGGAAGAGATGAAGGCAGCACAGCGACTGTTCTGGGGGCGCAGGAATTGGCAAGGGCTATGCACCCCACACCACAACTCGACTAAGCAGCGCATGGAGAAGACCGGCAAGGTGGCGGGCTGTTCAACTGATGGTCTACCACTTGATCCCAACTCTCACTGGTTTAAATGATAATAAAATCATTTATTTTGCAATGATTTCAAATTGAAATCATATTATTGTGAATAATAACCATTATCAGGTGGGGCGGGTGGAAAGTTCCCATTTTTTTCTTTGAAAGACCGCCGCTAGTCATTTCTGTGCACAACCGCGAAATGAAAAGTTTTTTTCTGGAGGCAAAACATGGCCGGAAGACGCCCAAAGCCCACCCATTTGAAAGTGGTCACAGGCAATCCGGGCAAACGCAAACTCAACGACAAAGAACCTCAACCCTCGAGGGAGATCCCCAGCCCGCCAGCTCATCTTACTGATTGGGGAAAAACGGCCTGGGGCCGAATGACCGTCTTGCTCGATGGCATGGGCATTCTGACAGTTGCAGATACTTTTGCCCTGGAACGTCTTTGTGATCTGTATGCGGAGATTTTACAGCTGCGCCAGATCGTGGATATCGAAGGGCGCACTTACACAACTAAAACCCAGATGGGTGATTTCCTGATTAAAGCCAACCCGGCAGTAGCTATGTTGGCCGATGCCGATCGGCGCTTTAAAAGCTACCTGGTGGAATTTGGCCTGACACCTGCGGCCAGGTCAAAGGTGAATGTAAATGGTGGAGAAAAAGAAGCGGATCCGCTCGCCGAGTTCTTCGGCACCTGATCCGGCAACACAGTACGCGCTCGATGTTACCGAAGGGCGCATTATCGCTGGTCCTGATATTCGTAACGCCTGCAGGCGTCATCTCAACGATCTGGAGCAAGGGGAAAGCAGGGGGCTTTTCTGGGATGTTGAATCGGTCAAGCGTGCTATCGATTTCTTTGCCAAAGTCCTCAAACTGAACGGCGGGGAGCATGAAGGCGCACCTTTCATCCTTTTGCCCTGGCAGGCTTTCGTTGTTGGCTCCATATTTGGCTGGAAGAGGGCCAACGGTTCCCGGCGATTCCGTACGGCTTATGTAGAGTCTGGCAAGGGATCAGGCAAATCCCCGCTTTCTGCGGGTATAGGTCTGTATTGCCTGATGGCTGACAAAGAGCCTCGTGCTGAGGTGTATGCGGCAGCGACGAAAAAAGACCAGGCAATGGTGCTGTTCCGTGATGCGGTGGCGATGGTCAACCAATCCCCGGCACTATCGCAGCGAATTTCGACCTCTGGCGGGGCAGGCAAAGAATGGAACCTGGCTTTCCTCCAAACCGGTTCTTTCTTCCGGCCTATCAGTTCTGACGATGGCCAGTCAGGCCCGCGCCCTCATTGTGCTCTCATTGACGAGGTTCACGAGCATAAAGATAACAAGGCCGTAGAGATGATGCGCGCCGGTACCAAGGGCCGCCGCCAGGCGCTGATTTTCATGATCACTAACAGTGGCCACGATAAAACCAGCGTTTGCTACGAGTATCACCAGTACGGCCAGCAGCTGGCATCCGAACAAAAAACCAATGATGCCTTCTTTGCTTTCATCTGTTCGTTGGACGAAGGCGACGATCCTTTCAAGGATGAATCTTGCTGGCCAAAGGCTAACCCCTCTATGGGGCATACCTTTGATGCGGAATATTTGCGCGAACAGGTTGAGGATGCGCGGGGCATGCCATCGAAAGAAAGCCTGGTGCGTCGTCTCAACTTTTGCGAGTGGGTAGATGCTGAAAACCCATGGATCGGTGGTGATGTCTGGATGGCCTGCGAGAAGGAATTCGACATTGGCGAGTTACAAGGGCAGAAGTGCTATGGCGGCCTGGATTTGTCAGGTAAGCGGGATTTGACTTCACTTGCGCTGTATTTCCCCGATATCAGAACTGCGCTGGTGGAGTTCTGGACACCGAAAGACACCCTGATGGACAGAGCCAGGAATGACCGTGTTCCTTATGATTCTTGGGTGCGTGAAAAATACATGCATGCGCCAGTGGGCAGTGTCATTGATTACGGTTTTGTATCTAAACGGATCGCCCAATTGGCCGCGCTGTTCGATATCCAGTCCATAGCGTTCGACCGTTATCACATAGATTACTTGGAACCGGAGCTGGTGGATGAAGGGGTTACTGTCCCGCTGGTGCCTCATGGCCAGGGTTTCGGTAAATCCAAAGAATCCGGCCTTTGGATGCCACACTCTATCGAGTTGTTAGAAAAACTCATTATTGATAAGAAAATCACCATTCTTTTCAATCCCTGCCTGCGTTGGAATGCGGCAAACGCCGTGACTGAGACGGACAAGAGCGAAAACCGAGTATTCAGCAAGCGCCGTAGTAACGGTCGAATAGATGGTGTTGTCTCTCTGGCCATGTCAGTCGGAGCAGCGGAGGACATACAGGAAGACGACGGCGATTTAGAAGGCTTTTTTGATGATCCGATCATAGTGGGTATCTGATGGACAAAAACAAACAACCGGGGCGCGTAAAAAGCGCCCTTTTAAATTGGCTGGGAGTGCCGATCAGTCTCACCACCGGGACATTCTGGCAGGAATGGTTTGGTACCAGCAGCAGCGGCAAGGTGGTAACCGCCGACAAGGCGATCCAGCTTTCTGCCGTGTGGGCCTGTATTCGTCTGCTCAGTGAGTCGATCTCTACGCTGCCATTGAAGGTATACAGTAGGGAGGCTGACGGCTCCCGCAAGCTGGCGCAGGCGCATCCGGCATACCAGGTATTGTGCCGCCGTCCCAATATGGAAATGACACCTTCGCGCTTTATGTTGCTAGTGGTGGCCAGCATCTGCTTGCGGGGTAATGCCTTCGTTGAGAAGAAAATGATAGGGCGCAAGCTGGTGGCACTCGATCCTTTGCTGCCGCAGAACATGGTGGTGAAGCGGTTGCCCAGTGGCAGGCTTGAATACACTTATACGGAGAATGGAGCTAAGCGGGTGATCCCCGTTGACCGTATGATGCATATCCGCGGCTTTGGCCTTGATGGTGTTTGCGGCATGATGCCACTGAGTTCCGGCCGGGATGTGATCGGGGCGGCGATGGCGGTGGATGAAGCCGCAGCCAAGATCTTCGAAAATGGCTTGCAGAGCACTGGTTTTCTGTCTTCAAAAACGGCGTTGAACAAAGAGCAACGTGATCGCCTTCGCAAAAGTCTGCAATCGTTTATCGGCTCCAAAAATGCCGGAAAGCTGATGGTGCTGGAAAATGAGCTTACCTACCAGAACGTGACCATGAACCCGGAAGCCGCGCAGCTTCTGGAAAGCAGAGCGTTCAGTATTGAAGAGGTCTGCCGTTGGTTCAGAGTTCCCCCGTTTATGGTGGGACATGTCACGAAGCAAAGCAGCTGGGCCTCCAGTGTTGAGGGGATGAACCTGATATTCCTTACCAACACGCTGCGCCCGCTGCTGGTGAACATCGAGCAAGAAATCGCCCGTTGTCTGCTTGATGGCGATGAGGATTATTTTGCGGAGTTCTCTGTTGAAGGGCTTTTGCGTGCTGACAGTGTGGGCCGTTCTGCGTACTACACCACCGCGCTGCAAAACGGTTGGATGAGTCGCAACGATGTGCGCAAGCTGGAAAACATGCCGCCGATCCCAGGGGGCGAGATCTACACGGTTCAGTTGAACCTGACGCCGCTGGAAGATCTGAAGCAAAACAACCTCGGCGCACAGACCGCCAATATTACGCAACTGCATAACTATCTATTCCCCGATGTCCCGATCGAGCAATCACCGCTGAAACGAGCGGCGTAGGAGCAATACCCCATGACAAAGAAACAACTTCCGGCAGCGCCGGTGGGCCGCCCCTGCGCGGGTGTTTCCAGTGAGCCCATGCCTTCGGCGCTCGAGCGCTGGAATGGTGGCATCAAAGCATCCACCACCGACGATAACAGCATTTCCATATTTGACGTTATTGGGCAGGACTACTGGGGCGAAGGTGTCAGTGCCAAACGGATCGCCGGTGCCTTGCGATCAATGAACGGTGCCGACGTTACCGTAAACATCAATTCCCCTGGCGGAGACATGTTTGAAGGGCTGGCGATCTATAACCTGCTGCGGGAGCACCCTGGCAAGGTTACCGTTAAAGTCCTGGGCATTGCCGCCAGTGCAGCCTCAATTATCACCATGGGTGGCGATGAGATACAAATCGGGCGCGGGGCTTTCCTTATGATCCATAACTGCTGGGTGGTATCGATGGGCAACCGCCACGATTTCGCCTCCCTGGCCGATTATCTGGAGCCGTTCGACAAGGCCATGGCGGATATTTACGCCGCCCGTTCTGGCCTCGATATTGAGACAGTTCAGAGCATGATGGACGGTGAAACCTACATTGGTGGCAGCGATGCCGTTGATCAGGGGCTGGCCGATCGTTTGCTTTCCGCTGATGCGGTAGCCGGCGACGATGATTCACCCGCTGCGGCGCTACGCAAACTGGATGCCCTGCTGGCGAAAACCAATACACCACGCTCTGAGCGCAGGAAACTGATCCAAGCATTAAAAGGTAATACGCCAAGCGCTGTTACCGATCCCGACGGTACGCCGAGCGCTGCCAAAGAAGCAACCCCTGAAACCTTAGCCAAACTGGATGCCGCATTGAACGGGCTGGTTTCGGCGTGCCAATAATCTGGAGTATTTATGTCAGAAGTTAATGAAGTTCTTAAGAAAGTAACCGCTTCTATCGAAGAGGCAACCAGCAAATTTAACGCCAAGGCAGAGGATGCGCTGAAAGAGGCTAAGAAGTCTGGAGCCCTCTCAGAGGAAACCAAGGCGGCAGTAGATAAGATGGCGACCGAGTTCAACGCCCTGGTCGCGGCAGAGAAAACGCTGAAGGCAGCAGTGGGAGACCTGGAACAGCATGTTGCTCAGATGCCTTTCAATAATGCCATTCAGGTTGTGCAGTCGGTTGGCCAGCAGGTTATTTCGTCCGAAGGGCTGAAAGATTTCTCAGCCAGTCTTGAAAGCGGAAAGCGATTTACCGCACCTGTGAAGGCGGCGATGATCTCCTCGGATGTTCCTGGGCAAATTATTGCCCCGGATCGCCAGCCAGGTATTGATGTTGCGCCAAAGCAGCGTCTTTTCATCCGCGATCTGATTGCTCCGGGCACTACCGGTTCAAACACCATTTATTGGGTGCAACAGACCGGTTTTACCAATAAAGCGTCGGTTGTGGCGGAAAACACCCAAAAACCCTACAGCAGCATTGAATTTGAAGAGAAGATCACCCCAGTCCGTACCATTGCGCACCTGTTTAAGGCGTCCAAACAGATCCTGGATGACTTTTCCCAACTGCAATCTCAGGTCGATGCAGAGATGCGCTATGGCCTGAAGTACGTTGAAGAGCTGGAAATCCTGTTTGGCGATGGTACCGGCGTTCACCTGGAAGGCATCATGCCGCAGGCTTCACGCTATAGCCCGGCCTTCACCGTCGATAAACAAAACGGCATTGATGATTTACGCCTGGCCATGCTGCAAGCGCAGCTGGCTCGCTACCCTTCATCCGGGCATGTGCTGCACTTTATCGATTGGGCGAAGATTGAACTGATCAAGGACACCTTGGGCCGTTACATCTTGTCAAACCCAGCGGCATTGACCGGCCCGACTCTGTGGGGCTTACCGGTTGTGGCAACCGAATCTGCCGCTTTCCAGGGTAAATTCCTGACGGGCGCATTCAATGCTGGCGCTCAGATCTTCGACCGTGAAGAAACGAACGTGGTGATCAGTACCGAGAACACCGACGACTTCGAAAAGAACATGGTCACCATCCGTTGCGAAGAGCGTCTTGCCCTGGCGGTGAAACGTCCTGAAGCCTTCGTAACTGGCCCATTCACTGCGCCAGCTTCTGGCGGTTAATCCTTCCCCTGGCGGCCTGCGGGCCGCTTTCCAATGGAGTTATGCCATGAAAATTAAGGCATTGGTGCAAATCTTGTTCGGTAGCCGGGTGATCAACGACGGAGAGACTTTCGAAACCCGAGAGCAACACGGTCGCGAACTCATCAAAAAAGGCTATGCGGAATTAGTGGAGGGACTGCACGCTGAAGAGCAGCCAGAGCAGCCAGAGCAGCCAGAGCAGCCAGAGCAGCCAGAGCAGCCAGAGCAGCCAGAGCAGCCAGAGCAGCCAGAGCAGCCAGAGCAGCCAGAGCAGCCAGAGCAGCCAGAGCAGCCAGAGCAGCCA
>NZ_JBOFZA010000117.1:0-1473 GCF_051654945.1 Serratia sp. (in: enterobacteria) | reverse complement strand
ATTGCAATCTTAGGGGTATTGGCAGTAATTATGGTTCCAGCATTTACTGGATACATTGCGAAAGCAGAAAAGTCAAATGTACTCTCGGGTGCTAAATCATACTGTACAGCATATCAAGCAGCTTTTGCAGATTTAAAAGCAGAGGGAGCTGGAACGTTAACAATTGGTGAAATTGACGCAAGAGCAGAAGAGGTAAATGTTGAGTACAAGGACGAGGATTATAAAACGTATGATATCACAGTAAGTAGAACTGCTGATGGTGTTTGCACAGTTGGTTTAGATTAGGGATTATTAAATAGACAAGTCGAAATGAAGGCTTGTCTATATTTTTTATAATCATATTAAATCATTACGCTTAACTCTCTAATCATGGACTTGACTTAAATAGCGGTTACTAAGTGCTCTGAATACACTTGTTTATTTGTTACGTATGTTTGGCGTTCTTTGATTCGAGAATACAATAAACTTTTGATTTCCGATATTTCCAAAGCCTTACAACGTTTTATAAAACTAAATAGAGCCAAGTAACGATTGATGTACTTACTTGCTACTCCACGATATGATTTATAGATTCGTTTAAACCAGTCGTGTAGTTGGTTTACGGTATTAATATGAATGACTTCATCCATATCTGTAACGTGTTCAATGATATGCCAGTGTGCTCGTTGTCGTTCTACCAGTTTACGATAAGACTTTCCTTTATCAGTAATCAAGATAGATCTTGAACTTACGTGTGGTGCAAAGCTTCGATTCATCATATCTTGAGTTGTAAGACCTCTGCCTGTACACTTGGCAATCACATTACCACTACGATCACAAGCAAAAGTACAACATATCTGTTGAAGGGATAAACCGCGTTCTAACGCTGTTTCACCGCGTTTCCTGGGTAACCTCGTTTCTTGTTTTGTGCCTTTATTAGACTCTAAAACATAGGTTTCATCCATTTCAATTAGATTTTCTAAATCTATTTCTTGCATTAGTATTTCTAGTGCATGAAGGAACTTATGACGTAAACGAAAAATAGTGATATCCGTTAAATCTAGCTCTTTTGCAGTATACTTGATTGATTTTAATTGGATCGTATCTTCAATAACTTTAAACCAAACTTCCATAGGTTGATTGGATTTATAAGAAATTGAATGTACATCACATACAAAACGTGTAGAACAACTACTACAAAAATAGCGTTGTTTGCCATTTGGCAGCTTTCCGCGTTTAATAAACTTTGCTTCTGTACAACCACAAAGTGGGCAAAAGCTAGGGCGATCATTTGTAAGCAACATTCGTTGCTTACAAATATCAATGATAATCTTCTCAAGTTTATTTGATTCAGATTTAGATAAAGAATTGAATACATCAGCGTATTTAGTAGTTAGTTCCATAAGTTACCTCGTTCTATAGTGCAAGTATAGAGTATTAAGTAACATTATGAGTGTGATAAGAGACAATAGTCCAAGATTGTAGAATTAAGCG
>NZ_JBOFZA010000116.1:0-4988 GCF_051654945.1 Serratia sp. (in: enterobacteria) | reverse complement strand
TAATTTGTTTCCGCAATAAAAATGTCCTGTACAGACAATAACGCACAGGAGAAAAACAATGAACGGCATTTCACTGCTGACCAACAACATGCAGCAAATGGCACAGGCGAGTATGAGAGGGGATGCCCCAATGAAAGAGTTAGGCAGCCTCAAGGGAATTGGCGAACATTTGCTCCACCTGTTTACCTTCGGGCAGGTGGACAGGAGACGCGAGCGGGTTGAGACGTTTACTCAGCTGGCGGGGAACATGGTGTCGCTGGGAAGTCGGGATGGTGTCCTGACGTGCCAGTTCCGTGTTCCAGATAGCACAACCCAGCTTATTGGTATCACTATCCGTAATAACCAAATACACGCAGAGGTCACAAACACAGAGACCCATGCAGTCGAGGAGTCAGATGACCTGCCCGCCCCCATCAATACATCTCATGCAGAGATGACCCGTCTGTTGCTGGAACTGTGTATGGCTGGAAGAAAAAATGGCGCCAGCGGAGGTCTCGAGGTAAACGAGGGCGGAGCGGACCTGACGGATCTTGACCTGAGGGGGGCTGACCTGAGGGGGGCTGACCTGAGGGGGGCTCACCTGGAGGGGGCTAATCTGTCGGGGGCTAACCTGGAGAGGGCTAACCTGTCGGGGGCTCACCTGGAGAGGGCTGACTTGACGGAGGCTGTCCTGGAGGGGGCTGTCCTGCCGGGGGCTCACCTGGAGAGGGCTAACCTGTCGGGGGCTAACCTGGAGAGGGCTAACTTGTCGGGGGCTCACCTGGAGGGGGCTCACCTGTGGGGGGCGAACCTGGAGAGGGTTAACCTGTCGGGGGCTAACCTGACGAGGGCTGTCCTGGCGGAGGCTGTCCTGCCGGGGGCTAACCTGGAGAGGGCTAACCTGTCGGGGGCTCACCTGGAGAGGGCTCACCTGGAGAGGGCTAACCTGTCGGGGGCTTGCCTGACGGAGGCTGTCCTGTCGGAGGCTGACCTGACGAGGGCTAACCTGGAGGGGGCTCACCTGGAGGGGGCTCACCTGGAGTGGGCTAACCTGTCGGAGGCTGACCTGTCGGGGGCTCACCTGGAGAGGGCTGACCTGACGGAGGCTATTCTGTCGGAGGCTGTCCTGATGATGGCTGATCTGAGGGGGGCTCACCTGGAGGGGGCTCACCTGGAGGGGACTCACCTGCCGGGGGCTAACCTGACGAGGGCTCACCTGACGGGGGCTCACCTGACGGGGGCTGTCCTGATGGGGGCTGTCCTGCCGGGGGCTAACCTGACGAGGGCTGACCTGATGGGGGCTCACCTGGAGGGGGCTAACCTGGCGAGGGCTGACCTGACGGAGGCTAACCTGTCGGGGGCTTACCTGGCGAGGGCTGATCTGACGGGGGCTGTCCTGTCGGAGGCTGACCTGTCGAGGGCAGAAATTTCGCAGAAAAATCGGGACTGGGCAGCGGATCAGGGGGCAGTGGTAGAGGGGGTGATAATATACCACGAAGAGTAAGTGTGGCATTGTCATGATATGGCTGGGCAGATGATATCCCGCTACGAAGTGCGAAGAATTGCTCAGCCCAGGGAGGGGGTTATAAAAATAGGGAGTGAAGCAATGAATAGAATAATTCGCGTATTCGCATTTATTTGTACTAGCTTCGGGGAGGATGTCAATTGCCCGGCACCGAAAGGATCAACAGCACAAGCTTCACCGACCTGCCCGTGTTAATGCAACATAACCTTGTGGTTGAGCGTTTCTTAAAAGACGTCGCTGACCTCAGCCCTTACTATCATCAGTCACCCGACGGTCCCATTAACGGATCCGTAAATTGCATTGGGAATAAATATCATGCGTAACGCTACAATAAAGTGTCTGGTGCTTCTTGGTTGTGTTGTTTTTTGGCTTTTGATCATCAGATGTTATTTCATTAACTGAGCGAGATGAGCGACCAGGGCACCACACGTCAGTGACTGACGACATTGCCCCCTTTCAGGCATGTACGCTATTTTCACTGGCTGGTTTTTAAGCCTAATATCGGCTACGCCGTTTGAATGTGTGACGGTCTTGCTCATCACGGCGGCGGTAACGACACCCACGCTCCCGTGCAGAATTTCGCTCGTGTAGTGAGTGGCTGTACAAAGCGCTCATATTCCCAACCATTTTCGTGAAGTGAAAACTTGATATGCCTGGTTCGCGGCACAAGATCCCATTAGAAAAAAATGTTCTGGTCGCAGCCAAAGAGCGACTGGAATGGACATTTGAGCATTTCAGCCGCATCTGCTTGTCGCTTTCTGGCGGAAAGGATTCGACGCTCATGCTACACCTGGCTGCCGACGTGGCGCGTAAAAAGAACAGAACATTCAGTGTGTTGTTTATTGATTGGGAGGCGCAATTTACGTTAACCATCAACCATATTGAGCAACTGCGCGAGACTTATCAAGCCGTGATTGAGCACTTTTATTGGGTGGCGCTTCCGCTCACCACCCTCAATTCCGTCTCCCAATTACAACCCGAATGGATTTGCTGGCAACCGGGTTGCGAGTGGATCCGCCAGCCGCCCCCGGACGCGATCCAACAGCCGGATTTTTTTCCTTTCTATCGTCCCGCCATGACCTTTGAAGATTTTGTGCTGGCCTTTAATCACTGGTTTGCCGATCGGCAACCAGCAGCCATATTGGTGGGGATCCGGGCGGACGAGTCTTATCAACGCTTTCTGGCGATCGTGTCACAAGGGAAAATGCGCTATGCCGATGATAAACCCTGGACTACGGCGTCGCGGGAACGGTATGCATACAATGTTTATCCCCTTTACGACTGGAAAACCGCCGATATCTGGACCTGGTTTGCGCGCAGCCAACAACGTCATAATCCCCTCTACGATCTGATGTATCAGGCCGGGGTCCCTTTGCGCCATATGCGGATCTGCGAGCCTTTTGGCCCAGAACAACGCCAGGGATTATGGCTCTATCATGTCATCGAACCGGAACGTTGGAGCACATTGTGTCAGCGCGTGAGCGGGGCGAATTGTGGGGGGTTATACGCCAACGTCACCGGCGATTTTTATGCCAATCGCGTACTACGAAAACCGGTACACCATACCTGGAAACGTTATGCTTTCTTTCTGATGGACAGCATGCCTCCGGCGACTGCCGAGCATTACCGTAATAAAATTGCCATCTATTTACATTGGTACCGGTCACATGGCTTTCCTGACGACATTCCTGAAGAGCAGGACAAAGATCTGGGATCAAGGGATATTCCGTCATGGCGCAGAATATGTCGAGTGTTATTGAAAAATGACTACTGGTGCCGGGCGTTGTCGTTCAGCCCGAACAAACCGTCACATTACGCTCGGTACAATCAAAGAATAAAAGAAAAAAGAAAAAAGTGGGGATTGTTATGACGCTACAAGAATTGCAGGATCACCTTGTCTCGCTCATCAGTGCCTTATCAGACGAGGATAAAATCACGACAATCAATACGTTGAAAGTCACCCTGCACGCACTGAGCCCGTTCAGTTCTCACCCTGTCGATTGTGTCTTGTGGCTGCCAACTCGGCAGTTACAGGCTAACGACTACAACCCCAACACCATGGCCCCCCCGGAAACCAGACTGTTGTATACTTCGCTGGTTAAGGATGGGTTCACACAGCCTATCGTCGCCAGTCAGCGGGATGATGACTGTTACATCATTGTCGACGGTGCTCATCGCCATGCCTTATCCCAAAAAAGAGCCCCGCTGCGTAAAACATTGGGGGGGTATAATCCTGTCGTCCTGCTTGATGCTGATACGCCCGATAAAAGCCATCGCATTGCGACCACGGTACGCCATAATCGCGCCAGGGGACGCCATCAAGTCAATGCGATGTCTGATATTGTCAAAGAACTTTCTCGACTGGGATGGGATGATTTGCGCATCAGTGAAGAATTGGGAATGGAGGCTGATGAAGTATTACGACTCAAACAAATCAGTGGCTTGACTGAACTGTTTCTTGACCGGGAGTTCTCCCAGGCCTGGACAGTGAAATAACGCTCGCCGGGCGTGAGTGAACCGCCCGAGTTTCTTGGCGCATGTTAAGTCCGGGAACTCAGGCTGCCAGATCCTTGTTCACCCGGGTAGCTATTGCTCTGCGTCAACCGGGGGCACATAGCCGATGCGTTCCAGTAATCGGCGGTTGCTGAACCCGTCTACCCAGTCCAACGTCGCCAACTCAACGCCTTGCCTGTTTTTCCAGCGTTGACGATGGATAACCTTTGCATGGTATGACCCATGGAGACTTTTTGCCAGATCATTATCCGATGCGCCGTAAAACCCCGTCCCTTTTGAACTGCATCCATAACGTTGGACGGTTTTAATCAGGCTGACACTGATGCCCGGGTTTGGTATTCTACCGGGCCACTGACAGCAGGCGCAGGCGATGCAGTACTGCCACACCGATGGCCACCTCCGTCTGCGGCGTCGCAAAACCCCGGGCGTGCAGGCGCGAACCTATCAGCGTGTTGTCACATTCCATCATCGTCCCACCAACGCCCATTTGCCATACTCCACGGCAGCCTGCCAGGCCTTTTCCTCTATCAGGGCCTGATGCTGGTCACACTGACCCGGAGGCTCTGTCGTTTCTCCAGACACCACTGTTGACCGCGGAGGAATGGCGACCGTGACAGCCTCGCCGTGGTTGGCAATGACGGTGCAGGTGGCGGCCTCGTCGTAACCATCTGCGGTGACCCGGGTGAGGGGGGGAGAATCTGTTCCAGCAGCGGCCCCACCTGTGACGGGTCATCACCGTGTGAGTCAGTCAACGTATGCGCAACAATACTGAAAGTATTCGCTTCCACAGCGTAAGCGTTAAGTGACGGTGAGCGCCGTGTTGACGGTTATTTATCCAATGCGCCGTAAAACCCTGTCCTTCAGGGCAGGGATATAAGGCGCGGTTTTCCACCTAACCAGGTGTTTGCTGTTGTTCAATATATTGCCGGATGATAGATATTGGTGCGCCACCACAACTACTGGCAAAGTA
>NZ_JBOFZA010000115.1:0-1475 GCF_051654945.1 Serratia sp. (in: enterobacteria) | reverse complement strand
TCGTACACCAAAACCCTTAACGCCACGTTGAAGGCTTTACCGGGCAAAACGGTGACAGCGGGCAAAGTCAGCGCGACAGCGCAGGTCATTATTCAGGTGCAGTAATGATAAAAATTATTGGATGGTCGGCAGTCGTTGGGGGGCTATTGTGTGCAACGGCACAACAGTAAACTAAGTGAAAATATTGGTCGCTGGAGCCGCGTCTGTTAAATCAGTGGGTTCGGAGGAGAAGGAAGCCAGTCATTGGATCAACACAGAGACCGTCGGCAATCATCCAGTGACGTATGGTTTCTACAGAGATCGATATTTGGTGGCGTTCGCTGAGCTTTTCTGTGGCTAGTGTGGGTCCGAAGTCGCTGTAATTTTCACGTAGCCCCTGAAATCCTCCGCTTACTTCACCCAGTCTTCCTGCGTCAGCCCCGGCACCCGCGCAAACTCGCTTGTATTATTCGTCACCAGCACGGCACCGGCGGCGATGGCGTGCCCGGCGATCGCCGTATCGTTCGGGCCGATCGGTGTCCCGGCTGCAGCCAGGGCCGCCTTGATTTCCGTGGTAGCGTCCACCGCCGCCCGGTCCCAGGTCAGCACGGCATCGAGGCGGGTGCAGAACGCGTCGACCAGTTGCGCATGGCGCGGCGAGGCCTTCTTGCCGATCGCGCCGAAGCGCATTTCTGCATAGGTGATGGCCGAGATCACGATGCGGTGGTTGCGCAGTACCGCCTGCTCAAGCCGCTTAATCACGGCGTCCGGCTGTTCGCGCATGATGAACGAGCAAATGTTGGTGTCGAGCATATAGGTTTTGTTCACAGGTCAAATCGTCCTTCGTCGCTGACAACGTCTTCACGCTCCGCCATAAAATCTGTGTCGGCTTTTTCAAACTGAGCAAAGGAACCCCAGGTAGGCCGGACGGGGCGCAGAATGATGCTGTCCCCTTCCCGGACGATCTCCAGCTCGCTCACCCCCTCAAAATCCAGATCGCGGGGCAGACGGATGGCGCGGTTGTTGCCGTTTTTAAAAATAGAAACTGTGCGCATGGTTTTTCCTCATATGCTGAGTGTGTCAGGGAGTATTCCCGCATATGCTGAGTATAGATGTTTCGGTTAAGTTTGTATAGGTTAAGTATATGCAGATGTCATGCATATGGATAGGTGAAGCCTAGATCATCTTCTCTCTTTTTCGGCTGAGATCCGCTTTCGGGTAGTTTAACCACGGCTGCTGCCTGGCATTTACCAGTATGGCGTTTCCTATTGTCTTCCTCATGTCGTTTATATTTTCACTTACTGATTCAGGGGAGGCACCGAAACTTGTAGCTTCATTTTGATAAGCTGTTTCTGCCTTATCCAATGCGCCGTAAAACCCTGTCCTTCAGGGCAGGGATATAAGGCGCGGTTTTCCACCTAACCAGGTGTTTGCTGTTGTTCAATATATTGCCGGATGATAGATATTGGTGCGCCACCACAACTACTGGCAAAGTA
>NZ_JBOFZA010000114.1:0-1441 GCF_051654945.1 Serratia sp. (in: enterobacteria) | reverse complement strand
TAAAAGGAATGAGCCCGGTGCAATACCGAGCTCACTATAATATAAATTATTAATTTATAGTCCAACTTTTGGGGGTCACTACAATTAGATTCAACCCTTTTGGTTTACTTTATGGTTTCCGACTCCAAATATTTCAACCATGAGCAAACATACACATTTTACCGGACAGCCGCTATACTGTCAGCTATTAAATTTGACTGATAAACAAGAAATCAAAGATCTAAGTCGTTTAGGTGGCCATGATCGCTACGTGAAGAAGCTAGATGGATACTCTCACCTTGTAACACTTCTTTATGGTGTCCTTATGCATCATGATTCTTTAAGAGAGATAGTAATCGGCATGCTATCTGAAGCTCATAAGCTTGAACACCTAGGAGTTAACTATATGGTTAAAAGAAGTACCCTCTCAGAGGCTAATAATAGACGTAGTAGCGACTTCTTTGCTCAAGTCTACTTTTCCCTCTACAATAGATATAAAAGCACTTTAGCGGACAGCTGCAACAATAATAAATCATGGGAAAGACTTCTACACATTATGGACTCTACTACAATATCATTATTCTCTAATATCCTAAAAGGAGTTGGCCGTAACCCTAAGCATGGCAGGAAGAAAGGTGGAATTAAAGTACATACTGTTCTAAAAGCTACTGAAGGAGCCCCTTATTCGATAGAATTTACATCAGCAGCAACGCATGATCATGTGATGCTAAAGAAACTAGAGCTATCAAACGGTAGTTTTATTGCAATGGATAGAGCATATATCGATTATAAGGTTTTTGAGCAATTCACACAGAAAGGGGTATTCTATGTTACAAAAATGAAGAAGAATATGCGATTCAAGGAGTTAGATAGCCATTATAGAGTTGACACTAACGGCCTTGTAGTATTAAAGGATTCAATAATACTACTTGAGAAGGATGATATAAAACACACGTCTCGTAGAATAGAGTACTGGGAGATCGGTAAGAGAAAATCATCGGTATTACTTACAAATAGCCTTGATCTAGATGTTGAAGATATAATTGAGATCTATAAGCGCAGGTGGCAAATAGAACTACTATTCAAGCAACTAAAACAGAATTTTCCCTTAAAGTATTTCTTTGGAGAGAGTGTTAATGCTATTAAGAGTCAAATATGGGTAGTTTTGATAGCAAACCTACTACTCAGTGTAGTTAAGAGGAGGGTGAAAAGAGAGTGGAGCTTCTCCAATCTAGTAACAATGGTGCGTCAAACTTTGATGTACTACATTGACCTGTATAAATTCTGCGAACACCCTGAAAAAGCATGGCTGAATATTATATCTAGGCAAAGTTTAGCTCCACCTAGAACAACACTATTCGACTAAAGGGGGCTTACTTTTTAAAAATAAATCTCGAATCGCCTATTAATCGACGATTCGAGACGCATTATTGTGCTTTTAAGTTTTTACCGGACAGCAATA
>NZ_JBOFZA010000113.1:0-1066 GCF_051654945.1 Serratia sp. (in: enterobacteria) | reverse complement strand
CTCCTTCAGAGGATTTGTTAACACATACTGTACACACACTCTGAGACCCACTGCACTGCTTTGGTTTGGTTGGACATGAGAATTTGCAAAGGATCCTTTATATGGCAGGGGCGGAGAGACTCGAACTCGCGACACCCGGTTTTGGAGACCGGTGCTCTACCAACTGAGCTACGCCCCTAAATCTTCTTGCCATTAAGCCTGCCCAGAAGGCAGGCTTAATGTCTTAATAAGTGGCGGAACGGACGGGACTCGAACCCGCGACCCCCTGCGTGACAGGCAGGTATTCTAACCGACTGAACTACCGCTCCACCGAAGACTTCTGTAACCACCGGATTAATGCACCGGCTTACTACTTAATTTGATGCCTGGCAGTTCCCTACTCTCACATGGGGAGACCCCACACTACCATCGGCGCTACGGCGTTTCACTTCTGAGTTCGGCATGGGGTCAGGTGGGACCACCGCGCTATTGCCGCCAGGCAAATTCTGTTTCATTCCAACCGCTTCACTTACGTGTCGCCATCAGAACCAATCTCGGAACATCGCTGAAAATCTCTACAATCTCTACTAAAACACCTTTGGTGTTGTAAGGTTAAGCCTCACGGATCATTAGTACTGGTTAGCTCAATGCATCGCTGCACTTACACACCCAGCCTATCAACGTCTTAGTCTTAAACGTTCCTTCAGGGGACTTAAAGGCCCAGGGAAGACTCATCTCGAGGCAAGTTTCGCGCTTAGATGCTTTCAGCGCTTATCTTTTCCGCACTTAGCTACCGGGCAGTGCCATTGGCATGACAACCCGAACACCAGTGGTGCGTTCACTCCGGTCCTCTCGTACTAGGAGCAACCCCTCTCAATCTTCCAACGCCCACGGCAGATAGGGACCGAACTGTCTCACGACGTTCTAAACCCAGCTCGCGTACCACTTTAAATGGCGAACAGCCATACCCTTGGGACCTACTTCAGCCCCAGGATGTGATGAGCCGACATCGAGGTGCCAAACACCGCCGTCGATATGAACTCTTGGGCGGTATCAGCCTGTTATCCCCGGAGTACCTTTTATCCGT
>NZ_JBOFZA010000112.1:0-6021 GCF_051654945.1 Serratia sp. (in: enterobacteria) | reverse complement strand
AGTGACGAGTCGGGGTGTCATATTCAACGTGTGAAGTGTTGATGGTGATACCACGAGCTTTTTCTTCTGGCGCGTTATCGATCTGGTCGAAAGCACGTGCAGAACCACCGTAGGTTTTAGCCAGAACGGTAGTGATTGCGGCAGTCAGGGTAGTTTTACCGTGGTCAACGTGGCCGATAGTACCGACGTTAACGTGCGGTTTTGAACGTTCAAATTTTTCTTTAGACATCGATTGTCCCTCTAAGACACGGATAAATCGGTGGTATCACCACATCAACCAAGCAGGCATTTGCTTGATGAATTCAGGAAACAGAAAGAAAATCAGGGGGCGAGAAATTAAGAAGTGGTGCTGATAGGCAGATTCGAACTGCCGACCTCACCCTTACCAAGGGTGCGCTCTACCAACTGAGCTATATCAGCACATCTTGGAGCGGGCAGTGGGAATCGAACCCACATCATCAGCTTGGAAGGCTGAGGTAATAGCCATTATACGATGCCCGCATCCTGGAACTCGGCTACCTGACTTTTCTGTAGACTTAAAAGGTGTAGAAAAGGATTGTTCGTCGCTTTACTCCACCCTTCGTACCGGCAACTTCTGCTGCGCAGCGCGAACTGTTTTGAAGACTTTCGCCTTCCTCGAACGGTACTAGTATCAACGCTACCGTTCGGTGTGACCCAGAACTTCAGGTCTAAAATGGTGGTGGGGGAAGGATTATTCGTCACTTCGTTCCTCACCCGCTGGGCCGCGCTAAAGCGCGTTGTCTCATTTCATGAGACTCGAACCTTGTCGAAGGTTCTTACCCTTCCCCGATCGGCGCTCATCTCAACGCTACCGTTCGGTGTGACCTAGTGCCTCAGGTCTAAAATGGTGGTGGGGGAAGGATTCGAACCTTCGAAGTCTGTGACGGCAGATTTACAGTCTGCTCCCTTTGGCCGCTCGGGAACCCCACCAGATTTTAATTACTTTTACTACGGCATTTACTGCTAAACACTTGAATGGTGCCGGCTACCGGAATCGAACTGGTGACCTACTGATTACAAGTCAGTTGCTCTACCTACTGAGCTAAGCCGGCATCAAGTGCAGCGCATTCTAGGTAGAGCTGACGGCCTATGCAACAAAAAAATTGCGATCCATGCACTATCGCTCATAAATCAGCCGATTTCCGCATCCAGCTCGCAATTTTTCACAATTGAGGCGCAAATTTTCATCAATTTAGCAGATTAATCTACACTATTTTAGACCTACCCTGTGGTGACTTTCAGGCACGTCGTCCCGTAGCTCGATAAAAATCACCCATCCATTGAAAATCATCAGCAGGGATAGCGCACCACAAAGAGGAAAGTGCCCTCTGATGGTGCCGATACACCGCTTTCTCCCCCATACGGGGTGCGCCCACACAGCGTTGTCGCATTGGCTCGTTTATTGCTTCTCCCTATTATCCCTAATTCCCCAGGAGGCATCGCCGATGAAAATAGTGCTAATCAATGCAGCAACGCTGCCCATTTACCGTGCCGAGCTGGCACGCCTGCTCACCGATGCGGTTACTCATGGGGCCTCAGTAGGCTACGACACGCAAATTCCTCACGAAGATGCCGAGAGCTACTTCCACAGCCTGCGTCCTGCATTGGCCAAGGGGGAGTTACTGTTGTGGATTGCAAGAGACGACAGCGGCGTCATTGGCACGGTCCAGCTCGCACTGTGTCAAAAGCCAAACGGCCGCAACCGGGCAGAAGTGCAGAAACTGTTGGTGCACAGCCGCGCCCGCCGTAATGGCGTTGGCCAGGCGTTGATGAAAACGCTGGAAAAAACGGCCCTTGAGATCCATCGCGGCCTGCTTTATCTGGATACACAGGCCGGTTCCGGTGCCGAGGCGCTGTATCGCCTGCTGGGTTATCGCTGCCTTGGAGAGATACCGGATTACGCCGCCGCGCCCGATGGCTGCTACCATCCCACCGCGATTTACTACAAGCGGTTGTTTGCCGTTCAGCAACCCTGCCGCGCCGCCGCCAGTTGACGTCAGAGTGGTATCATTGCCCAGTGATACCGCTTTGTAATGTGTCCCTTCTCAATTGCGTACCTGTTCGCACTATTGGCAAAAACTGCCCCTAATCGACAACATTTGCGAAAAAACCCTACGCCTCAAAGCCAGCTATCTATAATATGCAGTTTGATTATTATCTGGAGTTGGCGTCCAGCGCCTTTCCCAACCTGCGTTAACAGGCAGAATTTGGCTTATGATAAAAAGAGATCAATCTTTAGCGACGCCTTACCTTCAGTTCGATCGTAGCCAGTGGGCCGCGTTACGAGATTCGGTGCCGCTGACGTTGTCGGAAGAAGAGATTGTTAAACTCAAAGGGATTAACGAAGATCTCTCCTTGGAAGAAGTCGCGCAGATCTACTTGCCGCTCTCACGACTGCTGAACTTCTATATCAGTTCTAACCTGCGCCGTCAGGCAGTTCTGGAACAGTTCCTCGGTACCGATGGCCAGCGCATTCCTTATGTGATCGGCATTGCTGGCAGCGTAGCGGTGGGTAAAAGCACCACGGCGCGTTTGTTACAAGCGTTATTGAGCCGCTGGCCAGAGCACCGCAGCGTTGAGCTGATCACCACAGATGGCTTTCTGCATCCGAACAAGGTGCTGAACGAGCGCGGTTTGATGAAGAAAAAAGGCTTCCCGCAGTCTTACGATATGCATAGCCTGGTGAAATTCGTTTCGGAAGTTAAATCTGGTGCCAAGCGAGTCACGGCCCCGGTTTACTCTCACCTGATCTATGACGTCGTGCCTGAAGGCAATAAAGTTATCGAACAGCCTGATATTCTTATCCTGGAAGGACTGAATGTCTTGCAAAGCGGTATGGACTATCCACACGATCCTCATCGGGTGTTTGTTTCCGACTTTGTTGATTTCTCCATCTATGTCGACGCCCCTGGCGATCTATTACAGAGCTGGTATATCAACCGGTTCCTGAAATTCCGTCAAGGCGCATTCTCCAATCCGGATTCCTATTTTCATAGCTATGCACAGCTGCCGGAAACGGAAGCGATTAACATCGCCACTCAGCTGTGGAATGAAATTAATGGTTTGAATTTACAGCAAAATATCCTGCCAACGCGCGAGCGCGCTAGCCTGATAATGACTAAAAGTGCCAATCACGCAGTGGAAAGTGTACGGTTACGTAAATAGTCAGTGGAATAAGAGAGGCCGAGTGCCTCTCTTATTTTTAGTTTATTCAGCACTACGCAGAGATATTTCCCCACCGATAAAGGGTTTAATTACCCCCTCCTGTTCCAGTAGCAAGGCTCCCTGCTGATCTATACCACGAGCAATACCGAAAATCTGTTGTTCACCAATTAGCAGTTTCACCGGACGATCGATGAAGTTATCTAATTGTCGCCAGCGTGAAATAAAGGGTGCCAGCCCGTCTATTTCAAATTGCCGTAATGAACGACGTAGTTCATTAAGCAACTTGGCGGCTAATTCATTACGATCGATGGTGATCCCGGCCTCCTGCAAATTGATCCAACGCTGATCGATCTGACTGGCGTTAGAATCACGCATCGCCATATTGATGCCTGCCCCCAGCACTAACTGGGCCGCATCCCCGGTTTTACCGGTCAGCTCGACCAGAATACCGGCCAGCTTGCGATCGTTAAGGTATAAATCATTCGGCCACTTCACACGCACCTGTTCTGCACCGAGACGTTGCAACACTTCGGCCATCACGATGCCAATCACCAGGCTTAGCCCCATTGCGGCCGCTGGCCCTTGTTCAAGACGCCAGAACATGGACAAGTAGAGGTTGGCACCGAAAGGTGAGATCCACTGCCGCCCACGCCGCCCACGCCCCGCCTGCTGATACTCGGCTATACAGGCATCACCGGAAGTCAGTTCTGCAAGCCTGTCTAACAGATACTGGTTGGTTGAGTCTACTACGGGCAATACCGTGACACGCTTGTCTTCCAGCAGAGCAAGAATACGCTCAACGTCCAGCAAGTTAATCGCCGCAGGTAGGCTATAGCCTTTCCCCGGTACTGTGAACACATCCAAACCCCACTCCCGGATAGTCTGGATATGCTTGTTGATTGCTGCGCGGCTCATCCCCAAAGATTCGCCCAGATGTTCTCCGGAATGAAACTCGCCGTCTGCCAGTAAGGAGATAATCTTCAGTGGTACGGTGGTGTCTCTCATGAAATGACCTCGACGGCGTCCAATTCACCTGTAGCGCCCATAAAACGGACCTCTGGTTCAAGCCAGACATCAAATTTCGCCGCTACCGTATTGCGTACGTGCCTTGCTAGTGCCACAACATCCTGACTGCTGGCATTATCGACATTCACCAATACCAAAGCCTGCTGACGGTGTACCGCGGCACCACCAATCTGATATCCCTTAAGTGCACACTGGTCGATCAGCCAACCAGCGGCCAATTTTTCTTGCCCATCAGCCTGTGGATAATGTGGCATTGCAGGGTATTGGCTCAGCAACGCTTTCGCCACTTCCTCAGTCACCAGTGGGTTCTTAAAGAAGCTGCCCGCATTGCCCGTAATACGTGGATCTGGCAGCTTGCTGCGGCGCATGGCACATACCGCATCAAACACCTGCTGTGGTGTAACCGTCTTGGGATCCAGTTTGGTAAGGTCGCCATAACCCAGCTGCGGGCTCCACTTTTTACCAAGCCGCAAGCCAACCCCGACAATAACGAAACCCTGCTTAAGCTCATGTTTAAAGACGCTCTCCCGGTAGCCAAACTGGCAACGTGGAGGATCCATACGATCGATCTCACCGGTGGTCAGGTTCAGCAGGTCGACATACTCACAGACCTGCTTGAGCTCAATGCCATACGCCCCGATATTCTGGATAGGTGCCGAACCGACCAGGCCAGGGATCAATGCCAGATTCTCCAGCCCAGGGATCCCACGTTCAAGCATCTGGCTGACCAGATGATGCCAGTTCTCCCCGGCGCTGACGTGGAGGTGCCAGGCGTCCGCTTCTTCCCTGACCGTAATACCTGTTAACTGGTTAATCATGACCGTACCGGCAAAATCCTCCAGGAACAGGACATTGCTCCCTTCGCCGAGTACCAGCAGCGGCTCCTTGCGCTTTTGCGCTTGCTGCCAAGCTTTAATCATCTCTTCAATTTCTTCAGCAATGACTAAACGCGCTGCGTTGACCGGGAGCGCAAAAGTATTGTGATTTTTTAATGACGCGCTTTCAGTAGACATGATTTAAATACTCTCACGTAATAAATTACCATCTAGTCTACTCGATTCGACACACATGGCTATTATTTGTTTTTATTAACCTGGTTTTTGTTGTGACTTAATAACCCACGTTCGAAGCGAAGTTATTAATTTATATAAAAATCATAGTGATATGATTTTTTCTTTGTCTCACCTTGAACAGAAGCCTGGGTTATATAAAATCATGCGGGTATTAATGATATGTATGAAAATAACAAATACCTGTAGAACTAAAAATTTCATGAATATCTTTAGTGAAAATCGTGGCCATATTTAATCATTTCTCAGACAACCCGAATTTAGGATGGTTTCGTGTTAGTCCCCTCACACTAACCCTCTCCCCCAGGAGAGGGAACCGATCGCATCCGTTGATAGTCCCCATTCTTTCCGCAGCCACACAGGCTCACCCACGACACTGAACTGTTCCCATCGCCCCCAGGAGAGGGAACCGATCGCGTCCGTT
The DNA here is from genome assembly GCF_051654945.1 of Serratia sp. (in: enterobacteria). Classification (GTDB taxonomy): domain Bacteria; phylum Pseudomonadota; class Gammaproteobacteria; order Enterobacterales; family Enterobacteriaceae; genus Chania. Next base: position 315 of record NZ_JBOFZA010000112.1, on the reverse strand, counting down.
GATATCCCCATTCTTCCGCAGCCGCACAGGCTCACCCACGACGCCGGACCAGCCCCCTCTCCCTCCAACAGGGGCTTATGCTGCTCTCGATCCGTCTGTGGGAGAGGGTTGGGGTGAGGGGATATTTCCATTTTCGACCCATAGCAAAAAGCCCCATGCTTTCGCATGAGGCTTTCTACTTAATTGATGCCTGGCAGTGTCCTACTCTCGCATGGGGAGACCCCACACTACCATCGGCGCTACGGCGTTTCACTTCTGAGTTCGGCATGGGGTCAGGTGGGACCACCGCGCTATTGCCGCCAGGCAAATCTGTTT
>NZ_JBOFZA010000111.1:0-1950 GCF_051654945.1 Serratia sp. (in: enterobacteria) | reverse complement strand
GAAAGAAGAGAACAGATGCTGAAAAGCTTTCTTCCCTGCGAGGAAAAGTCAATTTATGCAATGTTAAGATCAAACCTTGACAATGTGAAAGATATTGTTTTAAATGAAATAAAGTCTTATTTGCAATACAGAGAGTTTTTCTTAATGTGTTAGATGTTTTCTGATTCGCAAGTAAATTTAGTGCTACTATGCCCAAACAGCTTAGTTTAGCGTTTCTATGATTAGTGACACTGGGTCAGTGCTCCTGCGTGAAAGAAGAGAACGCGGCTCCACAGATGCTGAAAAGCTTTCTTCCCTGCAAGGAAAAGTCAATTTATGCAATGTTAATATCAAAGCTTGACAATATGAAAGATATTGGTTTTAAATGAAATAAACTTATATTTGAAATGCATAAAGGCGTGTCTTTAATGTTTTGGATGGTTTCTGCTACACAAGTCAGATTAGAGCTATTATGCCCAGAGAGCTTAGTTTAGCGTTTATGTGAATAATGACACTGGGTCAGAGCTCCTGAGCAAAAGAAAAGAACGCGGCTGTACAGATGCCGAAAAGCTTTTTTCCCTGCAAGGGAAAGTCAGTATATGCAATGTTTATATCAAAGCTTGACAATATGAAAGATGTTGGTTTCAAATGAGACACACTCTTATTTGCAATGCAGGAACACGTTTCATTAATGTGTTGTAGGGTTTCGGCTCCTCAAACAAAGTTAGTGCTACTATGCCCAGACAGTTTACTTTAGCGTTTCTATGAACTGAGAAGCTGTATCAGTGCTCCTGAGCGAAATAACAGATTGCGGGATTACAAAGGCTGAAAAGCTTTATTCTCCCTGTATGAAAATACAGTTCAATGCAATGTTCAGATCAAAGCTTACTAATATGAAAGATGTTCGTTTCAAATGGAAAAGTATTATTTGCAATGCAGAAACACGTTTCCTTAATGTGTTGTAGGGTTTCTGCTCCTCAAGAAAAGTTAGTGCTTTATGCCCAAACAGCATATAATAGTGTTTCTATGAACAGTGGCACTGTGTTAGTGCTCCTGAGCGAAAGAAGAGAACAGATGCTGAAAAGCTTTCTTCCCTGCAAGGAAAAGTCAATTTATGCAATGTTAATATCAAAGCTTGACAATACGAAAGATATTCGTTTTAAATGAAATAAAGTCTTATTTCCAATGCAGAAACGCGTCTCAATAAGGTGTTGTAGGGTTTGAGCTTCTTAAGTCAAATTAGTGCTACTATGGCCAAATAGCCTGTTTTAGCGTTTCTATGAACAGTGGCACTGTGTCAGTGCTCCTGAGCGAAAAAAGGAACCGCAGCTCTAGAGCTGCTGAAAATCTTTTCTCCCTGTAAGAGAATATCAGGTCATGCAATGTTAAGATCAAACCTTGACAATATGAAAGATATTGGTTTTAAATGAAATAAACTTATATTTGAAATGCATAAATGCGTTTCTTTAATGTGTTGCAGGGTTTCTGCTTCTCAAGTCAAATTACTGCTACTATGGCCAAATAGCCTATTTTAGCGTTTCTATGAACAGTGGCACTGTGTCCGTGCTCCTGAGCGAAATAAGGGACTGCAGCTCCACAGATGCTGAAAAGCTTTTTTGCCTGTAAGAGAATGTCAGTTGCAATGTTAAGATCAAAGCTTGCCAATATGAAAGATGCTCGTTTCAAATGGAACAGTCTTATTTGCAATGCAGAAACACGTTTCCTTGATGTGTTGTAGGGTTTCTGCTCCTCAAGAAAAGTTAGTGCTTTATGCCCAAACAGCATATAATAGTGTTTCTATGAACAGTGGCAGTGTGTTAGTGCTCCTGAGCGAAAGAAGAGAACAGATGCTGAAAAGCTTTCTTCCCTGCGAGGAAAAGTCAATTTATGCAATGTTAAGATCAAACCTTGACAATGTGAAAGATATTGTTTTAAATGAAATAAAGTCTTATTTGCAATACAGAGAGTTTT
>NZ_JBOFZA010000110.1:0-1562 GCF_051654945.1 Serratia sp. (in: enterobacteria) | reverse complement strand
CCTCTTCACACAATCTCTCGTTTATGTAGGCCTCCATTGTTGCTGTAGCTAACCCGGATTCTGGTTTGTTCTGTTTATGCAGTTTTTCTTCGGCTACTTTGTGAATCGATACCCCCACGGCAGGGTTGCCACCTTGCAGATAAACTAATTACTGCAAGAGAGTTAAATGCGCATGTGCGACCTGCACGTACAAAGTAATCAGCTATCTGAACAAGAGGTCTAAATCTAGTGGCATAAGGAAAAAGTAATTTAACCTGTTAACCTGCACCAGGACGCCGGCGTACTGAACGCTCTCTGTCTGCAGGTGTCATTGTTTAGCAATAGATTAAATGAAACGAGACAAAATTAATCTTGACAAACTATATATCACTATAAAGGTCTAAGCCTCAAGCATCGACGATAGATCGCTGTTTTTCAATGGAAAGCTTATAAGGAATGTATTTGCTAAATTTGTGAAAGCAGTACATATCAAAACATGCATAATAAAACGCAGTACATACCAGATTCGTCGTAATAACGAGTCACAAACGCATCCACTGCTGAAATCCCGGTTTAGATTGAAAGGTAAGAATCCACCGAACAACATCCCATAGAGCACTTTTAGTGAAACGAAACAATAAGGTTGTAATATAGATGGTAATTCCTTGTTTACGTTTCATTTCTTCCGGGAGAGTTATTGTTTGTATCCGTTATGGAACAAATTACGCTCAAAAAACAGCGTCTTGGTAGTAAAAAGCAACATGGTTTTGTAGCACGCAGTTTCACAAACAGAATGAGACCATCCACTAAAAAAAAAGTCAAAGATAGGCGGAATATAGTTTATTTGAATCTGGCGCGCTCCGGTGACGCTCGTGACGCGCGCTGTGACGCACCTGTCATCTGATGGGGGCGGGACTTAGCGATCGGCTTTTTGCACAAATAACTCTCTTTTTTTTTCTTTTCAACATTTTTCAAATATGTGTACGTGTTTTGTGGGGAATGTGGCTGTGTCTAAAGGATTACCATATGTATATATGACTGTCATTGACTGAAAATTAGCGTGTGATTACTGCTGAATGACAGCCATCAGTGTCTATGAGCGACCATTACAGTGTTATTATTGACTATATGTCCGGCTATTTGTATGATTACCATCTGTTTGCACGCACATCAGCATCTGAATTCTGACTATCACCAGCAATTAGTATGAATGCTGTATGTCTGCTAATCAGAGTATGTACTTGACATACAAAGCTAATTCTTTTTTTTTCTTCTTTTTTTTTCTTTTTATTACTCAAAAATTATTCTTATTGTATTTTCTAGTGCTCAAATAAATCACATATACAATGTCTAAGATTGTCTATTATTTTATAACTGAAAAACTATGCAGTGGTATGTATAATGACTAAAATATTTTGTAGAAACCGTCAATACATTTGGTGGCTATTTTTCCTAATATGGGGAGGGGGGGATAAAAATAGTCTCAGAAAAATTATTGCAAGAACTTCATTTTTCATGGTATCTTCTTCAAATTTGAAATATAAACTCATGAGACATGTGACTTTCAACCCATTACTAATAGT
>NZ_JBOFZA010000109.1:0-2069 GCF_051654945.1 Serratia sp. (in: enterobacteria) | reverse complement strand
TCCCCTCTCATACTCGCCTGTGCCATTTGCTGCATGTTGTTGGTCAGCAGTGAAATGCCGTTCATTGTTTTTCTCCTGTGCGTTATTGTCTGTACAGGACATTTTTATTGCGGAAACAAATTATTAATATCAGAATTCGGCGTTGTAAGCGGGAACACGCCAAAATTCTGCTACCACAGAGTTTGTCTGTACGTAAGAGGGTGGCTTATCGGACAGAGCTATCATCGGGAAACCAAGACGGCGGCACCATTAGCAAACAGTGAAAATGCGGGTGTGCGCTACCATCTGCCTAGCCTATATCATGACAATGCCACACGGCATTACTCTTCGCATATTATCGCCCCGCCTACCAATGCCCCGTGCGCCTCAGCCCAGTCATAATTTTCCCGCGAAATTTTTGCCCCCCTCAGATCAGCCCCTTCCAGGTGAGCCCCCTCCAGGTGAGCCCCCCTCAGATCAGCCCCCTCCAGGTGAGCCCCCTCCAGGTGAGCCCCCCTCAGATCAGCCCCCTCCAGGTGAGCCCCCTCCAGGTGAACGTCCTCCAGGTGAGCGTCCTCCAGGTAAGCTCTCTCCAGGTGAGCGTCCTCCAGGTGAGCCCTCTCCAGGTGAGCCTCAATCAGGTAAGCCCCCGTCAGGTAAGCCCCCGTCAGGTGAGCGTCCTCCAGGTGAGCCCCCGTCAGGTGAGCCTCCATCAGGTAAGCCCACTCCAGGTGAGCCCCCGTCAGGTGAGCGTCCTCCAGGTAAGCCCCCGTCAGGTGAGCCGCCATCAGGTAAGCCCTCTCCAGGTGAGCCCTCTCCAGGTGAGCGTCCTCCAGGTAAGCCCCCGTCAGGTGAGCGTCCTCCAGGTGGGCCCCCGTCAGGTGAGCGTCCCCCAGGTGAGCCCTCTCCAGGTGAGCCCTCTCCAGGTGAGCGTCCTCCAGGTGAGCGTCCTCCAGGTGAGCCCCCGTCAGGTGAGAGTCCTCCAGGTGAGCGTCCTCCAGGTGAGCCCTCTCCAGGTGAGCCCTCTCCAGGTGAGCCCCCGTCAGGTGAGCCCTCTCCAGGTGAACCTCAATCAGGTAAGCCCCCGTCAGGTAAGCCCCCGTCAGGTGAGCGTCCTCCAGGTAAGCCCTCTCCAGGTGAGCGTCCTCCAGGTGAGCCCTCTCCAGGTGAGCGTCCTCCAGGTGAGCGTCCTCCAGGTAAGCTCTCTCCAGGTGAGCGTCCTCCAGGTAAGCTCTCTCCAGGTGAGCTCCCTCCAGGTGAGCCCCCTCCAGGTGAGCGTCCTCCAGGTAAGCTCTCTCCAGGTGAGCGTCCTCCAGGTGAGCGTCCTCCAGGTAAGCTCTCTCCAGGTGAGCGTCCTCCAGGTGAGCGTCCTCCAGGTGAGCCCTCTCCAGGTGAGCCCCCTCCAGGTGAGCCCCCTCCAGGTGAGCGTCCTCCAGGTGAGCGTCCTCCAGGTGAGCCCCCGACAGGTCAAGATTCGTCAGGTCCGCTCCGCCCTCGTTTACCCCGAGCCCCCCGCTGTCGCCATTTTTTCTTCCAGCCATACACAGTTCCAGCAACAGACGGGTCATATCTGCATGAGATGCACTGATGTTGGCGGGCAGGTAACTTCCTCCATTTTGTTGGTCGGTCCATTTGTCTACAACTTTTGCGAGTATTTGGTTATTACGGATAGTGATACCAATAAGCTGGTCCTCGTTATCTGGGTCCCTGAACTGGCACGCCAGGGCACCATCATTCCGACTTCTCAGCCACACCAGGTTACCCACCATCTGAGTAAACGTATCAAGCCGCTCGCGTCCCCTGTCCACCTGCCCGAAGGTAAACAGGTAGAGCAGATGTTCACCAATTCCCCTGAGACTGCCTAACTCTTTCCTTGAGGCCCCCTCACTCACCTGTGCAATTTGCTGCATATTGTTGGTCAGCGGTGAAATGCTGTTGCTCATTGTTTTTTTCCTGTGCGTTATTGTCTGTACAGGACATTTTTATTGCGGAGAAAAATGATTAATATCAGAATTCGGCGTTGATGCACGGATGAGGTGTTACAGAGTGCTTATCGGTTCCCGGCCACGTGCCCGAGGCTTTGCGACGCA
>NZ_JBOFZA010000108.1:0-2292 GCF_051654945.1 Serratia sp. (in: enterobacteria) | reverse complement strand
TGTCAACCGTTTTTGAAAATGTCCTAAAAATTTTAAAACATTAGCACCAGCTATAGCTGGTGCATTTCTATGAGCTTAAGAGGTTTCGTTTTTTGTGTTATGATACTTGTTTTATCGCGCCTTCAGGGCAGTAAATGTTCTAGATAACTCTGTCTAATATTTAATTGTTAGACATTATTTAGAAATAATCGTATTCAGGTGTCTCTTTCCTCAACTTCAACCGGTTGTAGTAGGTTGCTCTGCTTACATTCAGTTTTTTTGCAATCGCTTTCGCTGCCATCCCTTCCATCCGCCATTGCTCTATCGTTTCCCAACTGACACTGCTGGCTTCAAACGGACGACCCGCATTTCGTGTCCTTCGATAATGAAGTTCTTTTGCATCCCATCGGATTTCCAGATTACACAGGCCTGGCTTGCCGGTGCTGTTATCATTCATAGATCTGACCTCAATACCAAACGGCAACAAGGCTTCCTGAAGCTTTCTTATCTGATATTCAGCTGTTTGCTCACTAATTATAAGCTGTATGCCTTCTTTTCTGTAACAATGACTGTTCATGAATCATTAACTCCTTTTTCATTTCAAAGACTGCCTCTGTGTTTCGATTTGTCCTGGAATTCTCTTTTTACCAAGTAATTAAGTCACCATTGGTATCAGACGATGTATCCAGGTGGTATGCCTGCTGTGAAATCATCACATCCGATGGCTTTTCAATTTTTGGGTACCACAAATAAACCTCTGCCAAATAGATTCTTTCCAGTTTGACGGAAGATTTTTTCGATTTGCATTTACGGTTATGCGGGTACTCCATCCGAAAAATAATCATAAGGGACATGCTTCATAAATGTATCGTTTCTCCAAGGATGTCTGGGCGATGGGATGTTTCGTTTTTTCGGTTTCTCCTCAGTCGCCTTAATATCAAAGTTCCGGGAAGTCTGCTCATGCAGAGGGATCTCATCCAGCACATAAATCTGATCATTGGTACTAAACAGGAGCTCCCCTGCAAATGTCTGGATAACCAAACCCTTCACCCCGCGATGATAATGGACCTGTAATCCATGGGAATCCATGGTCTTATAATGCTTGTTCTGGAACTTGATGCAATGCCCATTGTCCACGGTACGTGGTGTCAGGATTGCCAGCGTCTGATTTATAGTATCTAAATCTGGTTGCATAACGAAGACAGATTTGCTATGATTGATGGGAAGAGCAAATTTTGCGTTGTATTCTTTTATGTAGGAGTTCAAGAATGCATTAGCTTCGTCTATGGTGGTGATGCCTTTCAGCCGAAGTTCGACTGGAAGGCGTGACTGCAATGTCTGGAACAGCCGTTCTACCCGTCCTTTTGCCTGCGCAATGCTGGTTGTCTTGATTTCAATCCCTAGCTGCTTACAAGCATAACTAAACTGCGTAAAGGTATCCTTGCCGATCTCCTTCATTTTCTTGTTTTTATATTCAAATACAGTACGGTTATCTGTGTAGAGCATGTTTGGTATCCCATAGCCAGTCAGTATCTGATGCAGGACATGGTAATAACCTTTCAATGTCTCCTGCTCATCGAAATAAGCCCCGGTGATCGTACCGGTACAGTCATCTATGGCAACATGGAGCTGTGTCTTGGTGTTCCCAAACCAGAGATGTACGGAGGCATCCATCTGCAGCATCTCACCAAAGAATGCACATCTGGGTCTTCGGGAATGGGAGTCCCCAACATCCACAATGCTGGACATAATGAGATCCTTTTCCTTCTTTGTCTTGGCGGTCTTGTACATGTCCCGTAAAAGTTTGTTCATGTGCTTACGTGTGCGTCTTGTAGCCCTCGGTGAAAGAATGAATTCGTTGTAAAGGATTTTTCGAAGGCAGGAGGGTGAGATGCAAATGGAATCATGAGTCTCAAGGAGCTCGCAACAATGGGTGAAGTTTGCATCCCAATACTTATTGTTGTAGAGGGTGACAATTTCTGTCTTCTGCTGGTCAGTTAGGGCATGGACAGGTTTACGACCTGTGTTGCCATGGAGGAAACCGCTCTTTCCCTTTTGCTTATAGGTGGTTAGTAGCCGTCCTATATGACGGACAGTGCATCCGATCTTAACTGCGGCAGTATTCTTGGTAATATGGCCTTCTGCCATACGTTTTATGATTTCGTATTTCTCTTGTGCTTCCATTGATAATGATACCTTTCTCATTTAAAGTCTCCTCATCTGATTTATTCATGAGGGATAAGTATACCATACAAATCATAATAGGACATTATCACGTGTGGTATATAAGGACATTATCATAAATCGGGCAGA
>NZ_JBOFZA010000107.1:0-1171 GCF_051654945.1 Serratia sp. (in: enterobacteria) | reverse complement strand
AGATGTTCTTTTCAAATGAAATAAAGTCTTGTTTTCAATGAAGACATGCATGTCTTTAATGTGTTTGATGCTTTTTGCTCCGCAAGTAAAGCTGGAGCTACTATGCCAAGACAGCTTAGTTTTGCATTTCTATGAACGGCGACACTATGTCAGTGCTCCTCAGCGAAAGAAGAGAACGCTGGTCCACAGATGCTGATATGCTTCTTTCCCTGTAAGAGAAAGTCAGTTTATGCAATTTTAAAACCAAAGCCAGCCAATATGACAGATTTTCTTTTCAAATGAAATAAAGTCTTATTTGTAATGCAGAAAGGCGTTTCTTGATCTGTGAGTAAAGTTAGAACTACTGTGCACAGACCGAAGATTAGCGTTTCTGTCAACACTGACAGAATGTCAGTGCTCCACAGCAAAAGAAGAGAACGCCGGTCCACAGATGCTGACATGCTTCTTTCCCTTTAATAGAAAGTCAGTTTATGCACTTTTAAAACCAAAGCTTGCCAATACGACAGGTGTTCTTTTCAAATGAAATAAAGACTTGTTTTCAATGGATAGATAGGCATGTCTTTAATGTGTTTGATGCTTTTTGCTCCGCAAGTAAAGCTGGAGCTACTATGCCAAGACAGCTTAGTTTTGCATTTCTATGAACGGTGACACTGTGTTTGAGCTCCTCAGCGAAAGAAGAGAACGACGGGTCTACAAATGCTGAAAAGCTTCTTTCCCTTTCAGAGAAAGTCAGTTGACACAAAGTTAAGAGAAGAGCTTGCCAATATGAAAGATGTTCGTTTCAAATGAAATAAAATCTTATTTCTATTGTAGAAAGGCGTTTTTTGCTCTGCAAGTAAAATTAGAGCTACTATGCACAGACAGAAGTTTAGCGTTTCTGTCAACTGTGACAGAATGTCAGTGCTACTCAGCAAAAGAAGAGAACGCCGGTCCACAGATGCTGATATGCTTCTTTCCCTGTAAGAGAAAGTCAGTTTATGCAATTTTAAAACCACGGCCAGCCAATATGACAGCTTTTCTTTTCAAATGAAATAAAGTCTTATTTGTAATGCAGAAAGGCGTTTCGTGCTCTGCAAGTAAAGTTAGAACTACTGTGCACAGACCGAAGATTAGCGTTTCTGTCAACACTGACAGAATGTCAGTGCTCCACAGCAAAAGAAGAGAACGCGGG
>NZ_JBOFZA010000106.1:0-11813 GCF_051654945.1 Serratia sp. (in: enterobacteria) | reverse complement strand
TTAACTCGCCTTTCGAGCCTGGCGTCGCCAACATTCAGAGATTCCAGTTCCTGAATAACCCAATTTTCCATTGTGCCTCTGAAATAATAGTTAATTTATCAATAAACTACCACCTTTTGGGCTTATGGGTAAGGGTATGCAATGTTATTCAGCGATCCAGTCAAATGTTATTACCCGATCTCGATGGATGTTATTAGGCGATCTCTCTGAGTGGTAATACGCACAGTATGCCGAACAGCACAACCTTAGCCGGTCATCCTTCAACCGGTGGCTGGCCAGATGGCCTCCGACAGAGCACCAGGAAACGCCAGCGTCTGCCTTTATTCCCGTCTCCATTTCTTCCTCGCCCGACGATGCCGCAACGGTGACGCTCAACCTGAGCCGCTGCTCCATCTCCTGCCAGCCCGCCCAGTTGCCGGCTATACTGAGGGTGCTCGACCTATGCTGATACCCCACACCGTCTGGCTGGCCCGGGAGCCCGTCGATATGCGCCAGGGTATTGATGCCCTGACCCGTTTCGTCGCCGAACACCTGCCAGGCCAATGGCAGCAGGGCGCTGCCGTCGTCTTCTGCAACCGGACACGCTCGCGCATCAGGGTGCTACAGTGGGATAAACACGGCGTCTGGCTCTGCGCCCGGCGGTTGCATCGTGGCCACTTCACCTGGCCCCGCCAGGGAGACGATACCTGGCAAATGACCGCTGAGCAGTTTTCCTGGCTGGTCATAGGGGTTGACTGGCAACAGGTCGACGGGCTGGCTCTACCCCAATGGGAAACCTGAGCGTACTTAACTTCCTGATATGGCGTGATGTTCGCTATTGGTTATGGCATGCTGTCGGCATGAATATCGACCCGCTGTTCACCACGGAAGATCCCGACGAACTGCGCTCCCGGGCGTTGGTGCTGCTCGCCATGCACGGAACAACGTGGGAACAACGGCACCGTGAACAGGAACGCCATATTCAAGAACAAGAGCGCCGGATCCTGACGCTGGAAGAAGCCCTGAAAACTGGTCGCCGTTGGTGCTTCGGCAAGAAAAGTGAAGCCTTCCAGGGCGAGCGCCGTCAGTTAGTCGAAGAAGATGTCTCTGCCGATGGCGCTGATATCGAGCAGCAGCTGGCCATGCTGTTGCCGGGAGCCAAAGACTCGCCTAAACGCCAACCGCTGCCCGCAGACCTGCCGCGTGAAGATATCCGTCTGGACCTGGACACGCCGGTCTGCCCTGACTGCAGTCATGCGTTGCGCTTCCTGCGCGATGAAATCAGCGAACGGCTGGAGTATGTGCCGGCGCACTTTATCGTCCATCGCACTGTTCGCCCCCAATACAGTTGCCCATGCTGCGATACCGTCCATGCTGCACTGCTTCCTGCTCAGCTTATCGAAAAAGGCCAACCGGGAGCGGGTCTGCTGGCGCAGGTGGTTATCGCCAAGGCCTGCGACCATCTGCCGTTATACCGCCAGCAAAAAATCTACCAGCGGCTCGGCGCCGACATTCCCCGCAGCACGCTGGGTGACTGGTTCGGCACCGTAGGCGCCATGCTGAAACCGTTGGCAGATGCGCTACAGCGAGACCTGCTGCTGCAGCCTGTATTGCAGGCGGATGAGACGCCGTTGTTGTTGCTCAACCCCGACCAGGGGAAAAGCCAGAAGGGGTACCTGTGGGCATACGTCAGCGCTGCCGGCGCTGCACGGAACATCCGGCTGTATGACTGCCAGCCCGGTCGCGGCGGGCAGTATGCGCAGGCGATACTCAGCGGCTGGGCAGGAACGCTGGTTGTCGATGGTTATGGCGGTTACCGTGCGCTGTTCGACCGGGGGGACGTGCAGGAGGCGGGCTGCTGGGCGCATGTGCGTCGCAAGTTCTTCGACCAGTACAAGGCCAACGGCAGCCCGGTAGCGGAAGTGGCGCTGAGCGCTATCCGCGAGCTGTACAAGCTGGAGCGGCTGATACGGAAACGGGCGCCGGAGCAACGACGACGATGGCGGCAACGTTATGCCAGACCGAAAGTGGAGGTACTCCAGCAGTGGTTGTTGCTCAAGCAACAGAAAACGGCTCCCAACTCGGGGATACGCCGAGCCATCGACTACACGCTGAAGCGTTGGGCGAGTCTGCTGATGTATCTGGGAGATGGCCGGGTGCCGATAGACAACAACCGGACGGAGAATGCGATACGTCCGGTGGCAGTGGGCCGTAAGAACTGGTTGTTCGCGGGTAGCCTGCGTGCTGGGCAGCGTATGGCGGCGATACTGAGCCTGCTGGAAACGGCGAAGGCGAACGGTCTAGAGCCGGGCGTCTGGCTCCGTGATGTGCTGACGCGGCTGCCCTCATGGCCAAACAGCCAGCTGGACGAACTGCTGCCGTACGCCGGCAACCGTTTCGGTTAATACTTTCCTGCGAACTCGCTGAATTAACTTCAATCGCCCCAGTGTAAGGTGAGATGCCCGGACGTTTACCATAAACTCACGCATGGCCGCGCCATCAGCGGATGTATCGTTATGCCATTCATGGTCAGGCGTTCTCAAAAGAAGCGATTCAATCTCCTAACCATCAAGCGATAACAGTGACAGAGCCTGGCCTTTACATCGTGCCACTTAAGGTAATGAGATTACGGCTGGGCGCTCAAGATTCCATGTTTACGGTATCAGTTTCATTGGCAGTTAATGTGAGCAAACAGTGGATGTTTGCAAGCAGAGCCGCATGTTTGCGAGCACATTGGCAAAGAGCGTGGGCACGACCGTCGCTCCATTGTCAGATAATTCGAGCAGGAATCCCCGATGTTTGCGAGCAGAGGCGATTATGTTGGCAGGCCGCTACACCTATCAATGAACAGAGATTTCTTCGTTTGGCACAACGCGTAACCCCGCACATTTCCTGGGCTTTTCATTCCTTAACGTGCATTTTCCCCTTACAAGGTATGGTCCAGCATATCGTCTAGCCAACGTTCATACCAAGTGAGAAAATCAAGTTCGGAGATGAAACTGAAAGGATGAGTTAAATTACAATCAGTATGGAGCAAACGCCCACGATATTTTCCACTGACCACCAGACAAATATCGTACCCACAACCTTGCATTAGGACAGTGAGTAGTCCATCAAAAAAAAGGAGGGTATCAACGTCATCATCAATGTCGTAAATAGCCTGCTGTCTCGCATTGAATCGCGCTATGTAGCACTTGCAACTGACTGAATACTCAGATAGGAAGGGATATTTACCTGGTCCCCAATATGCTTCCAAACCCGCAGCCCTACTTCGTTGAACAGGGCAGCCTGGCGGCTGCAAATTGAAAACCCCGCCTGCTGCCAGCCCGGAGGTTGCCCTGCGTCCGAAAAAATATGTATGATCTGACAACATATTTTTCTCAGAGCCCATCCCCTATGATGACCCGTAAAAGTATTGACACGATCCTGCTCTCCGTTGACGCGGATAAGCTCTCTCAGCGTGAATGGGACTGAATGAAGATGCTCAAACCCATGGACCCACCGCCTGTTATGGTCGCCAGCTCCATCCTGGAGCGCCGTGGCGATATCGCTGCGCTCGCTCGCCTGCAGACGACCGGAGATTAGTCTGTTCCATGCTGTCCGGTTTTACCCCTCGCCCACTCAAAAAGCTCTTTACGGCTAACCAGTGCTGGACCTCTTTTCTCGATGCCGGCGGTCTGCGCGATATCGAAGTGGAAGCCGTCACCAAGATGCTGGCCTGCGGCACCCGCATCAGCGGCGTGAAGGAATATGCCTGCGATAATGCGAAGTGCCTGCACGTCCGGTATATCACCAATGCCTGTCACCGCCGGGCCTGCCCCTCCTGCGGTAAAAAGGCCACTGACCTGTGGATCGCCGCCCAGCTTAACCGTCTTCCGGACTGCAACTGGATATACCTGGTCTTCACTCTCCCCGATTCGCTGTGGCCCCTGTTTGAGGTCAACCGCTGGCTGCTTAACGACCTCTGCCGCATGGCGGTCGATAACCTGCTGTATGCGGCTGGCAAACGCGGGCTGGATATCGGCATTTTCTGCGCCCTTCATACCTACGGCCGCCGCCTTAACTGGCATCCCCACGTTCACGTATCCGTCACCTGCGGTGGCATCGATGAGCACGGAAAGTGGAAAAAAAATAAGCTTCCGCAAGGACGCCATGCGCGCCCGCTGGATGTGGAATATCCGCCAGTTGCTGCTGGGCAACGGGTCCGACGGTGATGTGTGCCGCCCTCCCTGGCACACATCACCACCGAATCGCAGTGGCGCAGCCTGATACTGACCGCTGGAGGTGATTACTGGCATGTGTACATGTCAAAAAAGACAGCGGGTGGTAAAAACACCGTGAAATATCTGGGCCGTTACCTGAAAAAGCCGCCGATAGCGGGCTCCCGGCTGGCGCACTACGCCGGCAGTGCCACGCTGAGTTTTCGCTATCATGACCACAATACAGGCCAGCAGGCCACAGAGACGTTGACACAGCGTGAGAGCGTGGCGCGTCTGAAACAGCACATCCCGGAGAAGTTCTTCCGGATGGTGCGCTATTTTGGTTTTCTGGCCAACCGGGTGTGCGGAGAAAAACTGCCGCAGGTGTACCGCGCGCTGGGGATGGAAAAACCGGAGCCGGTGGTGAAGGTGTGCTATGCGCAGATGAGTAAACAGTTCCTGCGACGTGACCCGTTTGAATGCGTGTTGTGCGGTGGCCGCCTGGTGTACCGCCGGGCGGTGACAGGACTGTCAGTACAGGGGCTGAAAATCCACGCGCGGGAGATCAGTCTGATGAGGTATATCCCGGCCTGATGCGGGGAAGATCTGCCCGCCATCAGGAGAAAACACAAAAAACGGCCTGAAAAAGCCTGAATTATCATCAACTCCCGCGGTATCTGCTTACTTGCTGGCACGTGAATCAAAGTGCGGTCAAATTTTAACTACCACGCTCAGGGGGCATGGATGGTTTCAATTTCCTATACGTCAAGTATTTCCTTGAATTCTCGATAGCTAATGCCATATTTTCAGTACCAGCGAACAGCCCAAAGGATGATGTCCCCCTGAAAATGTCGGCTATGGAGAGGGTTCATGTGCTGATCCTTCTACAAAAAAGAGAGCTCAGTTTATCAACATTGAATATTTGCAACAGTGCCGTTAAAACTACTCAAAATAGTCAACTGGAACGGTATTCGGCACAGCGCAAAGGACAGCTTCATCATCCCGCCAGCGACGGATTGACACCAGCGGAACAATTTTATCTGTTGGCCACCTAAAAAATCGGCAACACGACTTTTGCTAACTTGCCTACGCTAATGCGACAGAGCCCTTTAACTTATTGAAGATTACAGCCCGTTGCAATAGGATTCATATTGCCCCTGCTTACTCATGCAAATAAGGGGTTTAGGTGGTCGAGATGAGCCATTCCAGCTTGGACCAATTAAAACAGGAACTGGGACATTCACAGGGCCATGATCAATCAACCCTTGACCTACAGTTTGCAAAGCACCACCGACAGCGCCAGTCAAAGCACCGCCAACACCGCCGCCAAATGCAGTGCCTAAACCAGCCCCCCATGCCATGTTATTACCTAAATCATGAAGCAGTTGGCTGTTAGGATCGGCTCCATTAGAACCTGCTACCAAACTCAAATTCTCAATATTAATTTCTTCCATTTTTCAATCTCATCATAATAAAAAATATGGAGTTAATTGCCACAGCTATCAGTGAAGAAATGAAACAGAACAAATAAAAATCATCGAACATATTATAAGAATTTGTAACATGTGTCTTAACTAAAGGATATATAAAACAAATAAAAAACGACAACGCAAAGATTGCTATAAAACTCTTCACTGTTGTTTTTGGTTTATATTTTCCATTTATAAAAAACAAAAAAGCCATAATTGAAAGAAAAACTGGTGAAAAAGCAAACGAACCAATTGTCATACTCTTCTCCATACGCTGATATTCGAGCAACCATGAACACTAAATAAGTGATCCTAATACCGCTACACTTTTGTCAGTCCATGTTTTCCACCAGGGAACGGATTGACGGTATCCATAAAGTGACGGACTTTTTTCAACAATTGCCACATTGAGCGGCTCTGGTGATTACGGGTAATAGTTTCGTGCAATGCCAGCCACAGGCGTTCAACATGATTCACCCATGGTGAGTAAACCGGCTGGTAAATCACCCCGAACTTCGGGTTCTCTTTTAGCCAGCGCAACGTTTCACGGCTTTTGTGGATGATGTAGTTATCGACAATGAGCGTAATCGTCTTTGCCCGCCGGTATGTCGCCTTCAGATGTTTTAACAGCCTGATAAATAAGGATGAACCTTTACTGTTTCCACCAACGTAGCTGACTTTTCCCGTACCGCTGTGCAGTGCACCGGCAAGATAATACTTTTCATTCTGACCCGGTGTGACAACGCGCTTTTGCTGCCCGCGTAACTGCCAGTCAGCACCGATTTTCGGGTTGAGATGAATATCCACTTCATCTTCGTAAAACACGGGGTTTTCCGCACTGCATTTCGCCAGCGCTTCATGGATAGCGGCCATCCTTTCTTCTTTGTGTGGGTCACGGATACGCAGTGTCGGCGCGGCTCTGCGCCATACCAAACCACCGCCGGATGGTTGAAGCATGTAGCGGGCAACCGGTGACCTCACGGATTTTTATCGCCAGCAGTTCCGTGCTCCAGCGTGAACGCTGATAACCAAAATCGCCCGGAGAATATTTTACAAGTTCACGCAGCAGTGCACAGATATGTTCAAACGGCCAGCGGCGGCCACGCCCTGCGGGTAAGGATTTCAGGCCTTCCACACCATATAACGTAAACCAGTTAATCCATCGCCCCACGGATGAGCGGGCGCAACAGAGTGTTCTGGCAACATGGCTGACACTGTCGCCCCGGTGCAGCATCAGCATGGCGGTCAGTCTGCGGGCATGGTTTTTATCCTTTGTTCTGTGAATAGTTTTCTGCATCATGCGTCGTTCAGTACGGGAAATGAAAGCTATAATTGGCATTGCTCAGTCCGGATGGTGATTTGGAGTCTCTGACGATTGGTCAGATCCCGCAACCGGGACTGAGTTCCTGAAAAAATACGCTACTGCCTGAATATGGGCAGCCATATAAGCAAACTCACAGGAGCGGTGCTGGAATGCAAAACATCAGGGTTGAACGTCTTTCATCAGTAACTGAGACTTTGGTTTCCGATTTGACGAATTTACTGTCTGAGCTGTCAGAAACAGCATCAGATCTGGAATTCGATGTTCTTAAAGAAATTATTAACTCTGAAGCGGTACAAATATTTGTGGCTTATGACGATGCAATACCAGCACCAGCGGGTATGTTGACATTAGTTTGCGTAACACTGCTGTCGGGTAAGAAGTGTATTATTGAAGACGTGATTGTCGGTACCCGGTTCAGACAAAGAGGGATCGCCTCTGAATTACTTCATTCTGCTATTGTTTACTCACGTACCTACGGAGCGCGTTATATTGATCTGACGTCCCGTTCAGAACGTGTAGCAGCAAATGAGCTTTATAAAAAGACAGGCTTCATCAAACGGCAGACTAATGTGTACAGACGAATATTGCTGGAAAAGCTGGATCTTTGATTGTCGTTTAAACACTCCATATTGAGGGGTACCTTCAATTTGGTGTAAGTTCCGGAAGTGATCTACTATTAGGAACAGTTATTTAGACTACTTATATCTTTCCACCCTGTATTACGCTGAGACCGTTTTTAGTACTTTCGATGGTTGCTCCACCCGAACTGAAGGGTTACTCGTCGCCGTTGCCCGCTCCGAAGGCGTCCTTGTCGGATACCTTCCCGGACTGGCAATGCGCCGCATCGCCGACTTACACGCCGGTGAAACCAAAACCGATGCCCGTGATGCGGCCATCATCGCCGAGGCCGCCCGTCCCCTACCTCACGTGCTACGCACGCTGAAACTGGCTGACGAGCAAATTGCCGAGCTCTCCATGCTCTGCGGCTTCGATGATGATCTTGCTGCACAGACAACGCAGGTCAGCAACCGTATCCGTGGCCTCCTGACCCAGATACATCCGGCACTGGAACGCATTCTTGGTCCACGGCTGGATCATCCAGCAGTACTCGATCTTCTCCAGCGATATCCCTCCCCCGAAAAACTCGCTTCGCTGGGTGAGAAGAAGCTGGCAACCCAGCTCCGTAAACTCGTCCCTCGGCTGGGAAAACGCCTTGCTGCGGACATCACCCAGGCACAGACCGAGCAAACCGTCGTCGTTCCCGGCACGAATGCTGCAGTCATTGTTCTGCCACGTCTGGCACTCCAGCTCATCACGCTACGTAAGCAAAGAGACGAGGTGGCACTTGAGGTAGAACAGCGGGTCCTTGCTCACCCTCTTTACCCGGTCTTGACCAGTATGCCCGGAGTCGGTGTCAGGAGCGCAGCCAGACTCCTCACAGAGGTCGCCTGCTGCACATCTCGCCGCCTATGTCGGTCTTGCGCCGGTAACCCGACGCTCCGGTTCGTCGATACGCGGCGAACATCCGTCAAGGAGGGGCAATAAAACCCTCAAACGGGCGCTGTTCCTGTCGGCCTTCGCTGCGCTCAGAGATCCGATCTCCAAGGCTCTACGGCGTCATAAATATGCTTGACAACTTAATAGGGCCCCCCAATCTATAGCTTCATAATGAAGCTATTACATTAATTGTAATTAATTATCATTATCAACAATGGCGATGTCAAGCTCTTTTTATCTGCCAGCCGCTTTGCCGTTTGCTGAAAAGGGTGCGGCTGAACTGGCGTAAACCGCAGGGATCATGGGGAAGCCGGAAAGAGACGGATGAAGCGGTGCGGGATAAGCCCAAACAGCCAGGGTTCGCGGTGTTGATGAGAGGCTTCCTGGGCACAGATCCGTACCAATGCATCTTGTGCGGCGATCGGCTGCGATTTGCCGTGACCACTCCAACCGCGCAAAAACAGTTTTGTAACGCTATAAGTGGATTAGGCTCCTCAGGGCGAGGGATGGGATAGGCAAAATCTATCAAGACAGGGCGGCTATGCCGCGCGACCGGCGACCCTCATCATCTGAGTTCTTTATGAATGAGATGAACGCATCCCACTCCACGACAGCGGAGAAATGAGCTGGCAATGAATAACCGCTTTTTCAGCAAGACTGTTCGGTGCTCATGATGCTGTGCTCCGCCTCAGTCTTGATTCAAAAGCGGTTTCTATGACATCTTATTCAGCTTCACTTCATTGATGAGCACAGCGGTGAGGTGGTTGATAAGCAGATCCGCAGCCAGGATTTTCTGGCCTTCTTCATTAATCGTGAACCTTGCCTGATTGGCATGGAAGCCTGTGGCGGCTCTCAACACTGGGCCCGGGAACTGACAAAACAAGGGCACAAGGTTCGCCTGCTTCCGGCCCGGTTTGTTAAAGCATTCGTGATGGGGAACAAGAATGACGTAATGGATGCCCGCGCTATCTGGATGGCGGTGCAACAACCGGGAAAAGCCATCGCGGTAAAAACGGAAGAACAGCAGGCGATCCTGGCCTTACACCGTATGCGACGACAGCTGGTGAAGTTCAGAACCGCGCAGATAAATGCGCTGCACGGTATGTTCCTGGAGTTCGGTGAAACAGTGAGAAAAGGACGGGCTTCTCTGGATAAAGCAGTACCCGTGGTACTGGAGCGTCTGAGAGAAAGGCTGCCACCCTTCCTGATAACCTTGCTGGAAGAGCAGCATCACAGGCTTAGTGACCTGGATGAGCAAATCAACGGCATCGAAAAAAGAGGGTTACACTATGATGATTAAATCAAATTTTTTATATTCCACATGGATTTTTGTTCTTGTGTTTTTCATTGTTAATCCTCTGTTTTATTGCGTTGGTATTTTAGCTGTTTCTGTTATCGAGTTACCTTTATGGCTTACTAAGGCCATTCTTTTATTTGTCATTCCTTTAGGTTGCTTCCGTTTGATCGATCTGGTTTACAACGCGGTGCGTAAGATAGTGGCCAGAATGTCGAAAGAAAAATGATAGTCAGCTTAGAACCTATCCCAAAAGGAATTGTCAGTCACTAAATAATGACAATTTCTGAGGGCGAAATATGGCAGACAGCAAGTGGCAGCTCAACGATGAACTCTGGGAACTTATCCCGGAGCACAAAACGCGTCACCCGCTGGAGACTCATCGTAAACGCGTTGATAATCGTGTGGCAATGAGTGCCAATACGGTCTAAATGAGCCGTATATGGTCTTCCCCCGTATTGCAAGAGCACAGTTACAATGAAAGTGACAGGTTTGCTTTCGTATATCCGGCCTGTTGATGAAGTGTAGTCATAGCTTCTGGCCTTGATGAGACATTCGCGCATTCCGACCTTATCGCTTACACGGCCTTACTGGCCAGAGGGCCGAACCCTGGGATCGCCAACAGTCTCTGGCATACAGGATCCTGCCGGACATATTTTTTCTGTTCGGAATCATACCATCCCAGTTCGTCATCCAGTGTAATCAGTCGAATATACTGCCGATGCAGCAACATCCTCATGGTATCAGTGAGTTCATTTTCCGCATCCTCAAGCAGTGCAGGCAGCTTTTGGCGCAATTCTGTCGCACCTTTATTCAGCACAATACCGTATTCAGCCAGAAGCCCACGAACATGATTTATCAGTTGTGTCCTTTCCATAGAGATCAACTGGCGCATTTTTAAAAAAGTTTGCACATCCTGCTGATCCAGAGTTTTTATTGGTACAGGTCGTATAGTTCCATGCTGGCAGGCCTCAGCTATCGCCTGTGCGTCGTTATAATCATTTTTCTGACGTCGTTGATAAGCTCTTACATGTTGAGCCGGAAGCAAAATTGCTTTGTGCCCGAGCTTCCGTATCTCCCGGGCCCAATGATGAGATGCTCCACAAGCCTCCATAACAACAATCATCAACGGTTGCTGAGCCAGCCAGTTGAGCAATTGATTACGTGAAAGTTTTATCTTTCCTGCTGGTTTTCCATAAGCACTGATACTGAAAAGATAAAAGTTCGTTTTAGCCAAATCGATGCTGGTGATTTTAAGTTCAGACATGGTATCCCTCTGATTTTTTCTGTTCAAAGTTTGTCCATCATGGCGGAAATAGATGCTGCCGTGAAGGAGGGGGAAGACCATCTCATCGCTTACACTCCATCAGTTTTGCAAAGCGAAAAAATCCTGGGTATTGCAGGCAGATGTAGTCCATCTGGACTTTTGATGAGCTGTCTAGCACTTGCTTAAAAGCCTCCATGTAGTCATAGCAGCCCTGCAGTAACTGGCTATCACCATTTTCTGTCGTAGGAAATCGGCAGCCATAATCGTGGACTATCTTCGCCAGTTGCTGTTGCTCTACGGTTAAATCGATCATTTTTACCCCCTGAAATGTGTGACTCTGGATAGTTACCCTATTGGGTTAATGAAGCTTTTTTTCGATATCTGTATCCGCTGGGATTTCTGACTCCAGCTGGCGTTTAACCCTGGTCAGCAGCTGTGGTGCAACATTCCAGCGGGAACCGCTTTCGGTATGAATAGTGACTGTTTTTTTATTCAGACGAACCAGAACACCTGTTACCGTTTGCCCATCGTCAGACCGGAAGTTGACCACATCTCCGGGGCGAAAATCTTCCATGCTTTGCCTGGTTCGTTGGCGTTGTAACGAGTTGAGGCGATTAACAATAATATTGTGTAACGTTATCAACTCCGTAAGCGCTCCGTCCTGAACGTGGTGTAAGGATTATTTTACGGAGGAGGGGTTCCAGGGCAGCAGTTCATCTACCCGGTTTGAAGGCCAGTCGTTGATCTTACCTATGACTTCACGCAGCCAGCCTTCCGGCTCCAC
>NZ_JBOFZA010000105.1:0-39820 GCF_051654945.1 Serratia sp. (in: enterobacteria) | reverse complement strand
GAGCATCTGGTAAATAAGCTCGATAGCAAGTCACGTCTTTTGTCCCGGAATTCATCGTTCGCGTCCATCAATATTTAGATGGACGCGATTGTTACCAGACAAGACAATCTTCTCAAGACGTCCGGGATGGGGCGCTTACCATTTGTCCGTCATTCCGTCCGCTTATCTTAATGTCCGACAACCCATTAAACAAGCATGTTGTAGGACTGATTCCGGCATGACCGTCAAACATTCGTTTGATGGACAAGGCTGTCTGATAGTTTCATTAGCACATATGTGCTAATGTGGGTTTGTGTATTTTAAAGGAGATGACACTGTGAGCCGTTTGACAATTGACATAACAGCCCAGCAGCACCAAAGCCTGAAGGCGATGGCCGCCCTGCAAGGTAAGACCATCAAACAATACGCTCTCGAACGTTTGTTCCCCGGTGATACCGATACTGATCAGGCATGGCAGGAACTGAAAGACCTGCTGGGAAACCGCATCAACAATGGACTTGCGGGGAAGGTGTCCACCAGGGGCATAGACGAAATTCTTGATGAAGAACTCGGTGGGGATCGCGCTTGACGACCTATCTACTCACGGCGGAGGCAGAAGCAGATCTACGCGGCATCATCCGCTACACGCGAAAGCAGTGGGGCACTGTACAGGTACGCCGCTATATCGCCAAGCTGGAACATGACATTGCCAGTCTTGCAGCAGGGCGTGGTTCTTTCAGGGATATGAGCGAACTCTTTCCTGAGTTACGGATGGCGCGTTGTGAACATCACTATGTTTTCTGCCTGCCACGTGGGAGTGCGCCCGCACTGGTCGTGGCGATTTTTCATGAACGCATGGATCTCATGACTCGACTGGCAGAGAGGATCAACAGAAATAGTTAATGAGCGGCAGTCGAAGGAAGAGGTATTGGGCACCGGAGTTCTGGACAATTTCGTCTCTTCATGACGTTTTGTGCACAGGACTCCTGACGAAACCTGCTCAGAAGACGACTGCACATTGGGCGGTCAGCCCTGTGAACTGGTGCAGTCGTCTTCTGAAAATGACAAAACAACCAAGAAAGAAAACGTCCAACAAACCCTCGTTTGCTGAACGTTACTGAAATGACCATTAATACTTAACTGTTATAAAGCAACTCAGTGCCCCTATCATCACCCTTGCTTGAAGCCGGGTTTGCCGTTTTTGGCACGCCACTCTTTGACTCGATTAGCTATTGCTTCAGGGGTTGCTTCGGCATCCGATGGCGCGTAATAGATCAGATCCGTCCCTTCTGGATGTTCTGTGATCTTCTCGAAGTGTTCCAGTAGAATATCTAGGCGATCATCTGTTTCAGCAACATTCTCTTTGAATATTTCATTCAATAATGAAATAAACTCAGCTTCGCTGTATTCAGTAATATTATTTTTAAGATCCATCATTTACCTCCTTTATGAATATCAACATGCCGTTTCGGTGTCATAACTCGCAAATTATCTATATTGTAAACATCACCGCCTTTGGATATCTCATTTATATGATGAATTTCAAAAGAAGTTCGCTTACCGGCGGCATCCAATTTACGTGCTTTCGATGCCTTACCTACAGCCATACGGCTACGATTAGAAACAATGAATTGCTTGCTTAATGCTGGATTTTTACTCACTTCCTGCCAGAATGCCTTGCGGAACGAATCAAAGTTCGCAAACTCTCGCCCACGCAGCCTGTCCGCAATTTGGCTCGGGATCGGTACACCAATTTCTTTATCTGCATCATTAAGCCATTTTTCTCCGGTCCCCTGTCCTTTGCCTGTCACTTTTCCCGGTAAATCTCGGGGATCCCGGCTCAGCATCACATACACCGGCTCCACACCCGTCCCGGCTGCGTCTGGACGCCAGTAGATAAAGTCCCGCAGTCTGCCAACATCCGCCATCGGCGTGGTCGTCGACACCGGCATTTCCACCGGCTTCACCGCCGTCCCGGTGTGCACCGGCGTCACCGGTGCCGGCTTCTGGTTACCGGTATTTGACGGTTTAGACGGGGCCGGAGCAGGGTTCACCAGAATGGTCCGCGCTGGGGCGCCTGATACGGCCGGCACCGTGATTTTGTCCAGCCCGGTTGTCGCATCACGCACCGCATTCAGTACCGGTACTGCTGCCGATAGCGCACCATTTCTGGTTTTCAGCAGCGCCAGTGCCAGCTGCCCGTTGCTGTTCACCAGTTGACCGCGAACCGGCAGGTTTACCGTTTTCGCCCCCGGTTCGATTTTCACGCCCTGGCCCACCAGGTGCTGCGCGTTCAGCGCAAACACCGCATCCCAGTTGCGGCCTGTCTGACGGTCTATGTCAGTCTGGCTGGCTTCACCTGCCGGTTCTGAGTGGAACCACAGGGAGCCCAGCGAAAGGTGCAGAAGCCACGGGCTGACCTCCGGCACTGACAGTTTTGACAGCGCCTTACTGAACCAGCCTGCAATGTTACCCGCCACGTCACCGGCCGCCGTCCAGGTACCGGCTCCTGCCATCGCCAGCTGGAAAGAGCCCGGAGCCTGGTTCAGCACCATGCCACCCGGCGCTTTCATCGCGGTATTAGCCTTTGCCACCATTTGCCGGGTGTACGCCGGGGCTGGCTTCACACCAGCTTTCGCAAACAGGGCTTCCTGGTCAGCCTTCGCTTTGGTCTCTGCGGCTGCTTTGGCTTTGGCGGCAGCATCAGCCTTCGCCTTGGTCTCTGCGGCTGCTTTGGCTCTCGCGGCAGCATCGGCCTTCGCTTTTGCTTCCACCGCCTTACGGTCTGCCTCTGCTTTTGCCCTTTCAGTGGCCTTCTTCGCGTCCTGCTTTCTGTTTTTTTTCAGGCGCTCATCGGACTCCTTTTTCAGTTTTGCCGTCAGTGCATCACGTTCCGCTTTAGCCTTCGCCTGCGCGGCTGCCTGAGCCTTGGCTCTCGCGGCCTGTTCAGCCTGCGTTCTTTTCAATGCCTCCGCTGAGGCCTTTGCTGTGGCTTTGGCCAGTTGTTCTGATTCTCTTCGCCGTTTCTCATTCAAATCGGTTGTCGGTTTGGGTTGCCCCAGCATACTCCCGCCTCCGCCTCCCGGTTTTTTTAATTTATCTGCCCCTCCGGTAATTACAATGACTGGGGGTTTAATTGGCGCGGAGGATCCGGGTACTCCTGCGCTTCTCTTATTGCGTGAGCCCGTATTGCTTTCGGTTGTTTCTTCTGACGTTATTTCATCAGAGAGGTTGTCTGCTGGTTTGTTGTCTTCACTGTCCATTATTAGCCCTCGTCTGGGTTTTGGTTGCTGTATGTTTATACAGTAATCAATGACAATGCATTGTTAATTTTTTGTGACAATTAGCAGGATTATCCTTACTCTCACCCTGTAAGGCTGGAATATCAGGCGAAACAGTGAACAGTGAACAGTGAACAGTGTGACAGATAAAACAGGGGCTCGCGGGCAACATATTTTCGGGAGAGAGAAGGGAACCTGTTGTGTGGTGCCTTGCACAAAATGGGGGGGTAATTTCATTCTCAGTTAATGTGAGCACGACGTGATGATTGTGAGCACAGTTGCAGTTACTGTGAGCATGGACGCAGTTAATGTGTAAACGTCCGGGCATCTCACCTTGCACTGGGGCGATTGAAGTTAATTCAGCGAGTACGCAGGAAAGTATTAACCGAAGCTGTTGCCGGCGTATGGCAGCAGTTCATCCAGCCGGCTGTTTGGCCATGAGGACAGGCGCGTCAGTACGTCATGGAGCCAGACGCCCGGCTCCAGACCGTTTGCCTTCGCCGTTTCCAGCAGGCTCAGGATATTCGCCATTCGCTGGCCTGCTCGCAGAGAACCCGCGAACAACCAGTTACGCCTACCTACACATACCGGCCGTATCGTATTCTCCGTCCTGTTGTTGTCTATCGGCACCCGCCCATCCTCCAGATAGGTCAACAGGCTCTGCCAGCGCTTCAGCGTGTAGTCGATGGCCCGCCGTATCCCCGAGTTCGGCGCCGTACCCTGTTGCCTGAGCAACAGCCACTGATGGAACGCCTGCACTTTCGGTCTGGCGTAACGCTGCCTCCACCGCCGGCGTTGCTCCGGTGCCCGCTGTCGTATCAGTCGCTCCAGCCTGTACAGCTCGCGGATGGCGTTCAGCGCCACTTCCGCTACCTGACTGCCGTTGGCCTTGTACTGGTCGAAGAACTTGTGCCGCACGTGCGCCCAACACCCAGCCTCCTGCACGTCTCCCTGGTCGAACAGCGCACGGTAACCACCATAACCATCGACAACCAGCGTTCCTGTCCAACCGCTGAGCATCGCCTGCGCATACTGCCCGCCGCGGCCGGGCTGGCAGTCATACAACCGGATGTTCCGTGCAGAACCGGCAGCGCTGACGTATGCCCACAGGTACCCCTTCTGGCTTTTCCCCTGGTCGGGGTTGAGCAACAGCAACGGCGTCTCATCGGCCTGCAACACCGGTTGCTGCAACAGGTCCCGCTGCAGGGCATCCGCCAGCGGTTTCAGCATGGCGCCTACGGTGCCGAACCAGTCGCTCAACGTGCTGCGGGGAATGTCAGCGCCGAGCCGCTGGTAGATTTTTTGCTGACGGTATAACGGCAGATGGTCGCAGGCCTTGGCGATAACCACCTGCGCCAGCAGACCCGGTCCCGGCTGACCTTTTTCGATAAGTTGTGCTGGCAGCGGTACAGCATGGACGGTATCGCAGCACGGACAACTGAATTGGGGACGAACGGTGCGATGGACGATAAAGTGCGCCGGCACATACTCCAGGCGCTCGCTGGTTTCATCACGCAGGAAGCGTAACACATGATTGCAATCAGGGCAGACAGGGTTGTCCAGATCCAGACGGATATCTTCACGCAGCAGGTTCGGAGACAACGGTTGCCTGCGGGGTGAGTTGGCCGACGAGTCTTTAACTCCAGGTAGCAATGCGGCCAACTGCTGCTCGATATCGGCGCCGTCGGCCGCGACATCTTCGTCGACCAGCTGACGCTGCTCGCCCTGGAAGGCTTCACTTTTCTTGCCAAAGCGCCAGCGGCAACCGGTTTTCAGGGCCTCTTCCAGCGCCTGAATGCGGCGTTCCTGCTCCTGGATATGGCGTTCCTGCTCCCGGTGCCTTTGCTCCCATGTTGTTCCATGCATGGCGAGCAGCACCAACGCCCGAGAGCGCAGTTCGTCGGGATTTTTCGTGGTGAACAGCGGGTCGATATTCATCCCGGCAGCATGCCATAACCCGCGGCGAACATCACGTCATATCATGATGTTAAAGCACGCTCAGGTTTCCCATTGAGGGAGCGCCAGCCCGTCGACCTGTTGCCAGTCGACGCCCCTGACCAGCCAGGAAAACTGTTCGGCGGTCATTAGCCAGGTTTCGTCTCCCTGGCGGGGCCAGGTGAAGTGCCCGCGGTGCAGCCGACGTCCACAGAGCCAGACGCCGTGTTTATCCCATTGCAGTACTTTGATGCGCGAGTGTGCCCGGTTGCAGAAGACGACGGCAGCACCCTGCTGCCAGGGGCCCGGCAGGTGTTCTGCGACGAAACGGGTCAGGGCATCGATACCCTGGCGCATATCCACGGGCTCACGTGCCAGCCAGACGGAGTGGGGTTTCAGCACAAGTTGAGCTCCTTCAGGATGGCCGGCAACTGACCAGGCTGGCAGGTGATGGAGCATCGGCTCAGGTTGATCGTCACCGTAGCAATGTTGCTGGGCAAGGAAGACATGGAGACAGGGATAAACGGTGCCGCCAGCGTTTCCTGGTGCTCTGTCGGAGGGCATCTGGCCAACCACCGATTGAAGGATGACCGGCTGAGGTTGTGCAGGTCAGCGTACTGTGTTCGGGTAAGGCCGCTGAGACGGAAATCAGCGGCATGTTGCTGCTGGCGTTGTCGAGAGGCGTAATGCGATATAGTCATGTGAAACCGGCTCCGAAGACAAAGGGGGCTCAGTCTGCCGTGGACCGGTTCTTTCAACAAGGTGAGATACCCGGACGTTTACGTTAA
The DNA here is from genome assembly GCF_051654945.1 of Serratia sp. (in: enterobacteria). GTDB lineage: Bacteria > Pseudomonadota > Gammaproteobacteria > Enterobacterales > Enterobacteriaceae > Chania. The sequence continues at coordinate 33,837 of NZ_JBOFZA010000105.1, read as the reverse complement.
TGTGAGTATGTGGCGCGTTCATTCTCAGTTAATGTGAGCACAAAACGGGGTGTTATTGCGAGCATGACCGTTTTCGATTGCAAGCGCCTACAATTAAGGCGTACACGGGCGGTGTCTCATGACAGTGAACGTAACCACACCCCATATCTGCAGCGCCTCCGGATCAAACCTGATTGGCGGAAAAGCCGGATTCAGCGGCATCAGGCAGGGGTAAGGGCGGAGCTGCAGCTGCTTGACCGTAAATTCATTATCGATGCTGGCAATCACGATGCTGCCGTGCCGGGGCTCTTCTGCCCGATCGACGACCAGCACATCGCCATCATGAATGCGGGCATCACGCATAGAATCGCCGGACACACGCAAGAAGTACGTCGCGGCCGGACGCCGCACGCAGTAATCATGCAGGTTAAGTTCATTGGCCTCATAGCCTGCGGCCGGGCTGGGAAAGCCGGCCGCAACGGGCTCGGCAAAAAAAGGGAGTGCGTCGCCTTCCACTGAAGGCCGGGGATAAACGAGATCCAGCGCCATAATTTAGCCCCCAATAACTGTTTATACATACAGTACATTGCAGGTTTCAGGAAACAGGCAATGCCGGCATACTTCGTGCCGGCACGCTGGGGGTCAGATCAGGATGGTGGCCAGACGGCCAAGAACGTCGTCCATGATAGTCTCTGGCACCCGTTCGAGTCGTTTGCCGCCGCGGGCTTTCATATCGATCGTCCGGGGTTGATCGCAACGCACAACGCCGGTGGTACGTATGCCGGCGCCGTCAAGCGACACAGCAAAGCCTGCAGTGCGGGCAAAATTGCCTCCGCTGGTCACGGGCACAACAACAGGCAGGCGGGTCACGCGGTTAAAGGCAGCTGGCGTGACAATCAGTACCGGCCGCGTTCCCTGCTGCTCATGACCTGCGGTAGGGTCAAGCGAGACAAGCCAGATTTCCCCTCTTTCCATGTCAGATTTCCTCCTGACCAGCCGCCGGCGCATCCAGCCATTCACGTTCTTCTGCCGAGATTTCAGCGTTCGGATCGCACTGTGCCAGCAGCTCAGCCAGTGAATACTGCGGGCGTCTGTGCGGCTCCACAATCAGCCGGCCATTATCAATGACCATGCCAACTTCATTATCTGTACCCAGCGACAGCGCATTCAGCAATGCCGGTGGGACGGTCAGCATGACTGAGCCGCCAACCTTCTTCAGTCGAGTGGTATGCATTTTTCACCTCCATGAAAGTTATATTTAAATATAACATTCACTAAAAAAACATACCAGGCTTTAACGCGCAATGTTTAATAAAAATATAACTTTCAGCCCAACAGTAAACCCAGCGCGGTTGCTTCCATATGCAGCAATACCGGCAGCAGCAGGCCGCCACTTCTGATCCGAGCAGCTGATGTAATCAGCCCCACCAGGAACATTTCTGCCAGGGTCAGCAGGTTCTGATACTGCATATGCACGGCGGCAAACAGCAAAGACGTTATCAGCGCGCCCAGCCACATCGTCCAGTTGTACCTCGAACGGAAGACGTTCAGCATGACCCCACGGAACAGGGTTTCCTCATTCAGCGGGGCAAGGATAAAGACGGCCAGCAACGTCAGGATCACTTCGGGTATAGACTTATCGGCAAAAAGTTTCGTCATAAATGGCTCAGCGGGCAGGTCCAGCACTTTACCCAGCAGAAATTCACCGACATACACCACTGCCATCGCGCCAACCAGCCACGGTGCGCCAACGTTGCGCAGCTGGCCAACGACCGGTAGCGGAGCAACCCAGCGGCGGTATACCAGGAAAACACACAGCAGGTAGGAAAGCATGAAAATCTGTGGGGCACACCATGATATCGGCCACATCATAGCAAGCTAAGTTTGTAGTAAAAGCAGAATGTGGGTGAGAAAAACATGACTATTCCATCAACGTGTTACGTCATTGCCCCACACAATTTCATGCTCTCCTTCCAGCGCCAACAAATGTAATGCTTGTTGGGCTTTATCAATCATGCACGGGATACCTAATGGACGCCGTTTGCCGTTCTTTTTGGGGATATAAACTCGCCTCAACGGTTTGGCTCGGTATCCACGCCGTTTGAGTTGTCCGACAGCGGCCAGCTTGTGGTTATCAGTTCGCCACGTGATACCGTCAGTTCCTGCCGTTTTACTGCCTTTGTTTTGAGAAACTCGCCTTACCGCCAGTAATTTAGCGGAGTGCGAGTGGGTCAGCAGCCATTGCAACGCTTTCACCTTGCCGTGACGGCTTTCCCGCATCGCCTTTGCAATACGTATTTGCAGCCTTAAAACCTGTTGTTCCGCGGCCTGCCAGTTGATGGCTTGCCATTTTACTGAGGCTGAGGTGGCACCAGACCGTTTACCGGCGACTGTCATTTGCTTTACCTCATTGATAAGATTCTGGAAACTCTCTTGCAAAGAGAGACCAGCCGGAAGTGGGCTACGCTTTCGCGCCGGGTAACATTGAAACCCATATCTGAATCATTACAATTCAGCATTCGCTTTTTCCGGCCTCCTTTACCTGCATGGCTATCGGTTGATCTCACGATCAACTTTCCCAACGGGAACGATACAGGCTTACCATGTTCCGTATATCTCGTAGTCAGGTTAGGTGCCTGCTTAGATGCGAAGGGTGTAGCGATCACGAGAAGATAGGGCCATAGTCTTCTTCCAACCCTCGGTGCCTTTTGGCTACAGCGTGTTAACCACTTTCGCTGCTTTCCCAGTCACGCTTCCTGAGCAGATTCACTTATGTTCACCGTACTGACTTCCTGGCACTTACCCGATTGTGGTTATCAGACGCGATTTTGCATCGCTTTTTACATTACTATCTTTATTCTTCGGAATATATGAAAGACGCAAGGTCAATGATGTTTTTTATGTCCATTGCTTTTGCTTTTTCATAAGAGCTCATCGGCTCCCGCCTGCGCGCGCGGGGTTTTGCCGCGCAACAGGCAGAGGTTGCCACCGATGTGGCGGTACTGAATCGCCTGCTGTCGGTGGCCCGGCTTCATTCTGTCCGTAAGCAGTTAAAATCCTTCTGAATTTCAGTGGGCAAGGGGAAGTTGCAACCGTACCTTATCCGTGCACCAACGCCGGTTAAAAGAGTTAAGTCCCGGAGTGAACGATACGATGCGAATATGCACCCTGCCCTACCGGACAGGGAATTATTTAATGATAGTTAACTCTTCGCTGCATTTTTCCTACCTTTTTTTCTGGCCTTATTTTTTGCATTTTTACTTACATAGACAGTTTCTGTAGGTTTAAATATACTTTTATTTGCAAAGTTAGGATTATTTAATAATGAAAATAGCCCACCAGGGACGGTCACATTATGTTGTTCCAACACATTCTTAAGCTCTTTATTCGATGGAATTCTTCCAAGCACTCCCATAAGTCTAGACAGTATCATTTCTATCTTATTGGTGTTTGTCACATCAACACGCACTACTTCAGAATCACTTTTTAAATAGTAATAGGAATCCTTCACGCTGACGGAGTGATAAAACGAATCATGCGTTCTTTGTGATTCGCTATTATTTCTTACTAAATCAGCCAGTTCAGATGAATCAGAAAAATATCCCATTTGATTTATTTGAATTGCCGATGACACATCGTCGCTATGTAATAATGAGCGCTGTGTATCGGCATATGTCGCAAAATTGTTAGTAACTGTTTCTCTGGCAAGATATTCTGCTTCAGTCATTGGATTAACGCCTACTTCATGGTTATGATAAAGTTCACCGTTGCGACTGCCGATGTGTTTACGATGAGCCTCATCATATTCTTGATAGGCATGCCCTAAATTTTCAATTTTTTTAACTGTTGTTTTTAAAGAATCTGTCGCGTGAATGTTATCCCCTCGACCTAGCCCTTGGGCTGAGACTGTATGAAGAATTGTATGCTCAGAACTCAATATTGGCTTCGGGTTTGGCGGTTTCTTATTAGAATTACCGTCTCTCGACTTAGTCACCATAGGCACACCTTTATTCCCATACAAACGGAGCACCTCATTTTTTCTATTGCCATGTGCCCCTTGAGTGCTAATAGGCATTGAGTTAAACGTATCGATAGGTATAGAAATGGCGCCTTGTTCAGACTTTTCCCCTGAACACAAGTCATTTAACCCCCCGCCCTGAAGCCCCGTATCTGAGTGCCTGAACCATTCTCCATTAGCATCTCTTCTTACCGCTACAGTTATCCGGGAGTGATTGGTGTTAGCAGGATCAAAGACTCGCCAAGTATTCACCGTTTGGTCCCACTCAACCTGATAAACATCATCATTGACTTTGATATAGTTTTTATCTCCCGGAGTTCTGTACACGCCCTCATGAGGTGAAATACCCTCTAAATTAACCCCCGTTTGCTTGTATAATTGCGGTATTTCACCATTTATAATTTCATTCAGATTTCTTCCTTTTATTTTAACGCGGGGAAGTATGGAGTAGTCTAACTGGTAAAATTGAGTAGAATCCCAAGGTGTATTATACCCCTCGAGCTTATTCTTAAAGAAAACACTCATATCCTTATACTTATCGAAATAAGCCAAGCCATAATTAGGATCATAGAAGACATACTTTATCTTACCCTCCTGATTCACTCTCGATAGCAACATAGTATGTTCAGGAATATCAACACGAACCGAAGTATTTTCTGTTAAAAACAGTTTTGATTCTGCATCACTTAGCGTACTAATCTCGACATCAGGGATTACGGCCAGCCTAAATTCAGATACCTTACCATCGACATGTAAATCGACGATTGACTTATATAAAGTATTATCTGCAACGTTGGATGATGAATAAACACTCATTAATTTTTTTGCTAATCTTACATCTTGTCCACTTTGTAAGGCCCACCCCATTAATACGGATTCAGACAGACTCTCACTTGGCCGTCCTTTTAAGAAAATACCTTGTGGAACAAGAATAACATCCGTTGCTTTATTCGCCGATTTCTTCCAATCATCAGCGGCCTTCATTTTTTTATATAAAGGACTAGGCTCTCTCATTTTATTGAGTAAATCCTGTAAACCCCCGCCTTTTAACCCGACATCCGTGTGAAACACCCATTCACCATTTTCATTTCTCCGTACAGGCGCTTGATAACCGCTCCTCCCTGAATACTTCGGTGGGATAATCCGCACTGTGTTTTTATCAAGATCATATTTCACGGGGTAGAACTTGTTATCCACTTTAATATAATAACTGAAGTCCTGCATAGTCTCAGCTTCTGTTTTTTTAACTTTATATACGCCATTTTCATCAGGTTTAACATTACCAATAATCTGATCTTCAACAGCCCATTTTTCCTGGAAGCGTGTTGCTTGCATTGCACTGCTGGCGTCCTCAAAAATAGTTCGCCCGCTTAAATGACTATTTAGAGGGAGAGGGTCAATAAGGTCATATATTGCTGAGCCAAATGCTTTAGTTATGTCAATCCCCGACTTGGCTAATTCCTTACCCACAGCATTTATCAGTACCCTCCCTTTTAATCCAGAGGTTAAAATAGATCGCATTGATAAACCTTTAAGTGCTGTAGCAAGTTGCTTTAAAAATGGAGTGGCAACTGCAGCAGCTTGTATAAGGTCCATTATAAACTGCCCTGCATCTATTTCATATTCTCTATCGTATTGGTTTCTATGCCCTACCTCATAAAATGGAACATACCTATAAGCTATTTCCTCCCACCCCGTGAGTGAATACATTGCTGACCGCAAATAACTTACGGCAGCCCTATTTTCAATAACTTTAGCGCCCAGGATAGCATCCCGAAGAGTTTTATTATTTAAATGCTGAGCATCCTCCTGTTTAGGATACTCTTTCGAAAAACGAGCTGGATGACCAAATGCAATGTTTTTTTTCTTAAGATCCTCAGCTATTTCCGGCTCATCCAACCCTGTTAGCATTTTAAGCACGTTTGTATGTTCTGCCTGAGATCCTCTATAATAATAAGTACCGCCTAAGCCGCGTTGCGCCATGCTTCCTGGCTTGCCGGAATTAAATATAGAATCAAGCTGATTATACTCCCGCTCACTTATTCGGCTAACATGGTTATTAAAGAATAAATTTGAGATAACGATAGCACCAGTATCACTTCCTTTTAATTTAATAACGACGACTCTTCCCGGGGGAGCAGTCGCAACATCACCAAATCGGTTATTATAAATATAGGATAATACTTTAACATCTTCAACCTCGCCAAAAAGCTCTCCAATCGACAGTTGTAAACTGGTAACAATATTTAACAACTGCCTGTCAGCTTCTTTTTCTGCAACAGAATTATCTATATAGCTATCAAACTGATCATAATATGCTTCATCATCGTTATCCAACTCCTTTCTGGACTTAAATTCCGAATATGAAACAAACTCATCTTTAGATATTTTCAATATTTTCCTGAGCTCTATATCACTATTAAATAGAAGGTAATCAATTAATCGTATCGCATCCATATACCTGGCAGATTCAAAGCTAACCTCTGATTTATTTTCTTGCAAATAAGTTAACATTGACTCTATGTGCAATAACTTCCAGGGGTCATCATCTGGCCCATACCTGATCTCGTCATATTTTTTAAGCCACAACCCCCTATCACCGTATATCGATACAGTGGGCATCCCAGCATAAATTTGTGCGGCCATAATCCTGGCATCTAAAAAGCGAGCCTCACCCTCTTCCCTTTTATTCGAAAGAATATATTTGATGATATCGATTTTATTAGTTAAACCATATTCCTCCTCTTTAATTTCTTTTAAAAAATAATAAATAAAAGCAATATTTATGGGTTCAAAGTAAGTTCCCGTGCTTCTCGTAAAGCTTTCAATATAGCAATCCAAATTATCTGTGCTATTCCTCCCTCGATACCATTCGAATAGCCGAAGAATTTCGTCAACATATTCATTCCCATGCTCAGGCATGTCGGCCTTTAAAATTTTTCCTTTATACATATCATACAATTCAATCGCCCACCTCAAATCTAAAAATCTTTCCACGGCTGTATTGTCAATGAGGTTAAGTTCACTTCTAAATTTTAACCACTCTTTCTTGAACTCCTCTTTATTCGGATCTTCAGATAAAGCTTTGTTATATAAAAATTCATAGGCAAAAATGAGGCGATCAATGTCACTGGCAGGTTGGTTTTCATCGTGAATTTCGAAATTAACTAGCGCAATGGCTAGTTCCTCTAGAACTTTGTCTCGCTGTGTTGAAGGCATCAGGTGATTTTGGGTACTCACTGAAGCATATTGATTATTTAAGCTCTCATGCTTTGAAACATGCCTTTCTTCAACACTCAAATTTCGGTTTTCATAAAATATGTTGCGGGAGTCATTCTCGTCCAAACGCGTTGGATCGGAAGGAAAAATGGTGTCGTGCCGGTTATCCGCCACTGCTGCCCGTTTACGTCTGACGTGGGGTTGGTCGGCCCCCGGGTCACGCGCATCAGTGAACGGCATAACAGTCGTTTGTGGCTGTAACGACGATGAGTGACTTGCTGAAGTATTTTCCTCTTCAGTTATCGCAGCCTCTATCAATGTAGTCGCATAAGCTTCAGCCGCCGCTTTGCTTCCTGCATCCAGCGCACGCCAGGGCGCCTCCCCGATAATACGCTCAGCTATCTTTTCCCCGGCACCTTTTAGTCCGCCCTCATACACACGCCATGCAATCGAGGCAACCCCAAGCGTTGTTGCCAGCCCAGGGGGGAGTGAAAGGACAATTTTGATGGCCGCCGTTTTGTAACTTTGCTTGGCATATTCTGCTATTTCATCCCTGATATCCCCTTCCCCGCCACGTATTCCCTGTCGACCTTTATGGGCTCCCCATGCCACTTTTGCACCTGTAATAGCAAATTTAATCGGCAATCGCAGTGGAAATGCGGCCAGGTTCGGTAACAGCTTAAAGCCTCCCAGACAAACGGCCAGAAAAGCCCCTCTGATCAGTTTTCTTTCTGACCAGTCTCTTATTGCCTGCTCACGGCTCTTCATCCCAGCAAGAATTTCAGCCATCGTCGCCGGGTAGAGCGTGTTCCCTTTAGCGGCATTGCCCACTTCAAGGCGCAGCCGCTGAAGAAGTCTTTCTCCTTGCGGATCTGATTCTTTGGATAGCTGGGGAAGATAGTGCTGGATCACCTCAAAAAACACATTGTCATAGTGCTTTTCGGTTGCCGCCCGTTCTTCTACGGAAAGCGTGGCCAAATAGCGTTGCTTCTCCGCTTCACTCCATTCCGCCATCCACCTGGCTAACATCCCCTGACGGGAGAAATTGTTGATCGATTGCCCGGTAGCCTGTGTGATCCCGGTTTTTAGGTTGTCTTTTATGCCCTTCAGCTGCTGTAACCAGGACACGGTCTGTTTACCCAACTCTTTACCACCGGCTTGACCATGCTCGGAAAGACGTAACAACGCCTGGCCCAGTGCCTTTTGGACGTCGGATAAGCCCTCAACAGTGGCTTTTACCTGTGTATCAAAATCACGGATAATAGTATTGGCGGCCAGCGGCTGGGTGACAGCGTTTAATTCTTCTCTTAGCGCAGACAGGTATCTTTGTTTCATGCTCTCGTCTGACAGCGTCGTGATTATTCCGAGTGCTTGCTGCAGCTGCTCTTTTGACTCTTCTGCCTTTTGTCGCCATCTGCCGGACTCAGCACGCAACTTTGCATCCAAAATTGAATTGCTCGGCATACCCGATAACATCTCGTCAAGTTCACTGTAATGCGATATAGCTTGTTGTAATGGGCGAGAGGTTTGTATGGCCTTATGCATGTCGGATGTAGTCTGCTGAATTTTATCGAGCAGTCTTATGCCGACCTGAAAAACAGCTTTGTTTATGTTATGACTGTCGCCATTCTTATCAGAGGCAGTAGTACCGGGCAAGGCATGCGCAATGCGGTGTTTATTTTTGTTGCCCTTATCAGACAGCGTTTGAACAGAGGCTTTGGCCCCCTGCATTTTCTGTCCCACTGCATTCCAGACTTTTCCCAGCTCATGCGTTACCGTTTCTCGTGTAGTGCGCGCTTCCTTCTGACGGAGTGGTTGATACGTTTCAGGCTGGATCTGTTGCCCGGCATATTGAACGACAGGGATAACTGACTGCAAAACCTGGCAGAGAAAATCGATGTCGCGTTTAATCCCGCTGGTTTCACCTGTTTCATCGGGCTTTTCCGCATAATTTCTGGTCAGTGTAATACCACTTAATAATTTCGCCGACAGCCTCTCCATCTCTGTGCTCAACGCCTCGCGGGCTAGCCTTTCATCCAACGTGACTGAATTCACGATAGCATTGAATTTTATGTTATCAGGCTGCTTCCCCGTCAGATTTCCACGCGTTTGGGCGGCATATTGATTATTGTGCGCATCTGCATTTACCGGAAGAAGTTCATTGAGGAGTACATCGTAATTTGCCTGCCTGGTGGTTTCCCACGGAGTTTGCCATTCCACGTTCTCATTGAGGAGACTCATGAGGTCCAGCACGCCTGAGAGATAGCCGCTCAGGCGGTTACCATGCTTAAGCACCTGATGATAATCCCGGTTTTGAGGCTCATCCCAACCCGCTTTGTTCACCTCCAGGCGAAATTTGATAAACTCCAGCGCGTGGTTATGTAAATCACTCTCTTTTCTGAACCGCCTGAACCGGTCCAGAAAAGCGTTGGCGGCTTGTTCCAATAGCTTGTGCTGTGGTTGTATCAATGCCGGTATTTGCATTGTGTTAACCCGTGCCTGCAATGCGTCGATATCGACTCTTTTAGGATACAACAGGTTATATCCGGCCTGCTGGAACTCATAAAATCCAGGCAGGGCGCCGCTGATAATGGCTTGCAGGTGTGCCCTCAGTTCGGTCAGGTCGGCTTCAATTTCTTCATCTAAACACTCTGTGAAACTGGTTGAGGGGATCTCAACGGGCAGTTCTGTTTCATTTTCTGTATTAGTGAGATAATTTTCATTTTCTTTTGACTTTTCCTCTGTTTTCTTAAACTCGCTGGCATAAGGCATAAAACTACCCTCTGGTTTGGATTATTTACGGCTGAGTTCTGAGAGGTGCTGTATCCTGGCGAGAATAAACTCACTCGGTTTACGGCACGAATAATGTAGATAGACAAAGCAACGGTGACGGCATGCCATTATCGGTGTCTATTTCAGGCTGCACGGTATGTCCGCCAGATAACTGAGGACACACCGGTTTATAATATCAGCGAGGCCCTGCAGACGCCGGAGGATAATGTGGTAAAGAGGTCACAGACGGAGGATATAAAACTGACAGCAGATTGCTACAGTAGACTGCATTTAACCCCCCGTCGGGTTTATTTTATCAACCTCGTTGTATACACTCTGCAACCATCGGGCGTGGCCACGGCATGGTCGTTACCTAAAATTCACACCGCCTTAGCTTGTTGACTGGCTAAATTGCAGGACAATAAACTCTGCCGGACGCACCGCCGCCATGCCAATTTGCAAAATCATCTTACCCGCCACCACATCCTCTGGTTGCATCGTTTTCCCCTCACCTATTTTCACAAAAAAAGCCTCAGCCTCGGTATCGCCCGATAAGGCTCCTTTGCGCCATAGCCCAGAGAGATAGTTATGCACGGCTGCGTGCATACGCTCCCAGGTCAGTGAGCAGTTCGGTTGAAACACCACAGGTTGTAAGAGCCTCTTGATGTCATTCTCTGCGGTATTGAACAACCGACGCACCGATACATAGCGCCACCTGGCATCGTCAGACAGCGTACGTGCACCGTAGATCACCGGTCCTCTTTCAGTAAACCAACGGATAACGTTAATTCCCTTATCATTCAATAGACTCCGCTCTTCATCATTAATATGGACAGATAATCCCCTGACACCGATGAGCGAGATATTGGCCGGCGCTTTCCACACGCCTCGTTCTCGATCATTGCGACAGTAAGCAGCCGCCATGGCCGGGGAGGGAGGACAATATAGCGCATCACGCAGTGGTGCCAGACTCTGACGGATCAATTCATATGACTCAGGATCCTGCGTTTGCAGTTGCGCTAAATTGCCGGGCGCCGGCTGCCAATATCCTCCAACCACTTCGATAGCGGCATCATCCACGTAAGCGGATGTTTGCAGCGCCGGGTAATAAACCGCCGTCTGTGAGGGTTCAACGCCTGAGATGACTGTTCCATCCGGGCTGTCGGCCAACAGGAAATAAGCCGGCGATGCTTGCAGCAACGGGTTCAGCGCCTGGTAGACGTCCAGCTTGGTTCTGGGCGTAGCCAACTGCGCCAGGCCGGCGTCAGTGTCGGCGCACAGCAGCAGGCTTGCGTCCGGGCACTGGGTGCGGATAACCTCCGGCAAGGCGGCCAGCTCGGCATCACTCCCATCAAACAGCGGCAGGATATAGCAGGGGCCGCCACCATTTTTAAAATAAAGCTCAACGGCGTTATAACTTTCAGAAAAAACGCTATGCGGACTCCAGATATACCCGCTGCTGTGTTTTGAGACCCGGCAATTACCTTCAATGTTAATTTGGCCTTTGGCCTGCGGATTAGTTTTTACCATTAACTCGACCCCGTTCACACTCCGAACGTCAAAGTTCCAGAACGTGTCGAGTTTCATTTCATTCTTTACCATACCTCCATTATCTTTTTTCACCGACCACATGCTGTCAAAGTCAACGTTAATCTTGGCTGTTGAGTTTGACTTGCATTTGATTTTTAACGTATTATAACCAGATCCGTGATACCTCAGTTTTATCTTATAAATCAGATATCCTCCACTGATACAATGCGGCGTACTAATTTCCACCAATGATTGCCCGGGCCTGGTACTGCCGCCCGGCCCATCATCCTCATCGGAAGCACTCACCGATTTACTTAATGTCACGCGCGCCGGGGAAAACATACTTTTCATTTCCCCAATATTGTTTATTTTATAGCACTCACTCTTTTTCCCTTCATTATATATAAAGTTGCCGACGAACACTGGCATGGACGTTTCTAACCGTTTTGCCGATAACATTTCTTCCCCACATTCCTGAATGGAGACGCCGGGAAAAGAACTACTATATAGAGTCATTTAATTTGTCCCTTCCAATTATTTTGCAAATTAAGACACGAACTCCCTTCATGGGGTAGATATAAAAAATAACTCCGTCGCAAGCCGTGGGGTATCAAAACCACCGTAAACTACAAGTTCGGTTGCTTCAAGGAGCGGAAATATAACCCTAAGATATTTAAATCCCCGTCAGGTCTGATTTATCAATCGTATGAATATAAACGCAGTAGCCATCGGGCGTGACCGCCGCAACCTCATCCTTTGTCCATTCTTCAAAAAGGGTGTTCATCTGGGCGAGGTATTCTGTTCGCGTCATACCGGCCACCCGCAGCGACACTCTGATGTCAGCCGCTCTCCCGTTTGCCGCGGCAACCGGCGAGGCATCCAGATTAACGTGCGTCATCGCAAGACGGGCATCCTCATCACCGCCCAGCGCCACCATCAATTGCTCCCGCAGTACATCGGAAATGGCCTGTGGAGAAACGGGCACTTTTGGCTCAACGGTGGTAGACAAGGATTTCACCGGGGTCACTTCCTCGCCCTTATCGCTCAGGCTAATCGGTACGGTGACACAATAGTTGAGCGACAGGCGCGGACGATTGCCCAGCGATTGCCAGAAGTTACCCAGGCTGTTCAGATTTTCTTTAGGCGGAATAACCTGCGTATACGCCCCAGGAATATCGGTTAGCTGGCGGTTGTTAATCAACGCCGCCAGAACCTGGGACATGACTTTTATGGCCTGGTTGTCGGGCTGACAGTCCGGGTTACCGGCATCCGTGGCAGGGCCGGTTGATTCCCAATAGGTAATGAGGTAGTTGCATTTCACATTGACCCAGCCGGGTGACAACCGCCCCGCTGCGGCATTAAATCCGCGGGATTCTGCGGTACGCAGCTGCAGGTCTTCGTGGATATCATAAAGAAACACGCTTATCGCGGCATCGGACTGAGTGGCATTCAAATCCGGTAAATCAAAGCGGATTGCCACGGGGTCTTTCACATAGGTGCACAGAATCTTTTTCATCGCGTTATTCAAGCGAACCAAAGGGGGACAATTAGACATACTCGTTCCTCTGCATTAATTGTACGCATCACTGTCCATGATGCGTTATTTACATGGGATATTTAGTCGGCAGGTTAAATAACAATCCGCCCGGTTTTGGCCAGTTCACGAGTCAACGCTGTTTCGATATGATGTTGACAGACTTCGTGATTGTCACTTTCTTCGGCAAAGAAGGCGGCCAGCAGGGCAATATTCCTGATATTGGCACCAGTAATATTGGCCCGCTGCGCTAATTTTTCAAAGTCCACGTCCGGTGAGACTTTGATATTCTTCGGCCATATTTTTTTCCACATGTTATGCCGCAGCGTTTCATCCGGGTAAGCAAAACGGGTAATAAAGGTAAAGCGCCGGTTAAATGCACTGTCGAGATGACTGCGGTTATTGGTGGATAAAATAACCAATCCGGGGAAGTTTTCCAGCCGTTGTAACAGGTAAGACACTTCAATATTGGCATGCCGGTCATGGGCATCCTTGGTTTCGCTACGCTTGCCGAATAAGGCATCGGCCTCATCAAAGAACAAAATACCGGCATCCTGCTCTGCCAGATCAAAGATACGGGAGAGGTTTTTCTCGGTTTCACCAATGTATTTATTGATAACCGTGGAGAGGTCAACCTTGATTAAATCGACACCCAGGGTATGGGCGAGCACTTCCGCCGCCATGGTTTTCCCGGTTCCCGAGTCGCCGTAGAACAGAGCGCTAATCCCGACGCCATAGCCCACCTTGTCTTTAAAACCACCGGCCAGCACTTTTTCCCGATAGCGAATGGCCGTCAACATCTCCTGGAGCTGTTGCAAGAGACTCTCCGACACCAACAGGTCGTTTAATGTCCGCTTCGGCGTAATGCGTTGCGCTAAGGAACCGAAATTCTGTTGGTTGCGTAAATTGAGCGCCTGGCGAATATCACACTGTTGCAGCACATCCGCCGGGTCGCGTTGCTGCCGATACAGTTCGGCTTCTTGCACCATCAGCGGCAGACTTTCCGGGGTAAAGGTGTAGCGCTGGCTGAGACTGATAAGGTCCATATCCGCCGCACGTTGTTCCGGTAGACAATCCCTGAGCAGGTGCAGTTTTTCCTCCTGCGTCAACACCGGCATCGCTGTCTGCAAAGTGGGCGTCTTTTTCAGCCATAACGGTGGGGCATAGGGTTCAACCAGGCACACCACCCTTAATCCCGGCTGGTTCAGTTGCTCAGATAACCTCTCCGGCAGTGACGTGCTCTTTTCCATCCGTGCCTGCAGGTTACGTATAACCATGCCAGCGCCGCGCATACGGGCTTCGCGCATCAGACAGGTTAAATGCAGTAACAGCGCATCATCATCACTTTCGGTGCACTTATCGATATCGACCTGCAGCGTCTGCCGGTTGTCAGAGGCAAAAATGCTCGACACCGCATGGGCTCTGGCGCTCCCCGGCATGCCGCACAGCAACACCACGTGGCGCGGCTCAATATCGTCAGTCAGTAACACGCCGGCCAGCGCGTCTTTTAAGCCGGCAGGATAAAACGGCAGCACTGACGGCGTTGACCATTCCGCCCACGATGCTAACGCCGGTGCCAAATAGTGATGCCCGAGTAAAAAATGGTACACACTGCTGTCCGTCATAAAGCGAGTTTGGCTCCAGGCCGGATTTTTTTTATTCTCCTCAATCGTTAACAGCTGACAGCGCATTAGCGGCGCCTGAGGCAAAAAACTGGCTTGCTGCGCCCGCTTTTCCCTGTCTGAAGGGCAAAATAGCGTGAGGGCCAATGAAAAACTGGGCAGCTGACTTTGCCTTCCCTGCTGGATCCAGGAAAACAGATCATAATAACGGCTGTCAAAATGGGGCAGCAATCCCAGTAGCACCGTGTCTCGTTCAAAGTCGGTGAGTTCGAAACGATGAATCAGGTCCGTTAAGCCCTCGATTGACAATGGCAGCCCGTTTTCCGCCCGGTATACCGGCTGAGTAGCGGCGGCCCAATGAGGCCTGCCGACCGGGTGTTGCCTGCGCGCTACCACCTCCTCCTCGCTGAGCAGAAACGCATTAAGCCCCTCGTGACGCGCTGAATGGCAGTAATAATAATGCTGTAATAGCAGATCGATACGTTCCAGCGCGCTAAACAAGAGCGATAGCTGGCAGTCACCCTGCGGAATAAACGCAGGCTGAAGTGCTGAAGAAAGCGTCATATTGATATCCGATAAGAAGAGAAAATAGCGGCGGTTTATCCTGTGAAACCGTCTAGCGGCCAGACGATGGTCAGTGGCTGTTCAGTCCACGGGAAAGACGCCAGCGTCATGGGCCACGGCCAGTCTCTGAGTAAGAAATCATAGGGTTCCGGCCACACGCTGATTTGAGGGACTGGCCCTTCTATGCTGATTTCCCCTGTCCGTTGCAAGAACAATTGCCGTATGTCTGTCAGGCTCAATTTCTGCCAACCGGGAAGTTGTTGGCCGATAGCGGCCAGCCAGTCGTCAATCTGTTGCAATTGCAACAGACTCAGCGGTGGCGACGGCGGTACGTCGGTTGAGCCGGATACCCCACATAACATCTGATTCAACGTCAACCGACCCTCCGTCGGGCTAACGACCCCCCAGACCAATTGATCGAGACCGTACACAGCCTGCCGCTGCGCCGCCTCGCTGACAAACTGCTCTTCCTCCCACAGACCCAGCTGAGAAAACAGCTGAGGCAAAAGCGGCCACAGCAGGAGCAAACCGGCATTACCGATCCCCTGACTCGACGAGCGCGGTTCATTCGGCGATCGGAGGCCGCTTTTCCCAGGCTGCATCGTGCGTCGGGAGGCTGCCGGTATCCCTCCACACTCTGGCAACATGGCGTTATCTCGCGATAGCTCAATCAGCAGGGCATCGGACGGCATTCCCCGGCCCTGCGGCAACGCAGAATTCTCTGGCGGTAGTATAACCTGCTGGGCCCCGGACTCCATTCCCCCGTCCGGAGATAACACCGTATTATCTTGCAGTGATGCGCCTTGATCGGGAAGGGAGTGCATCTCTTTTTCTTCCTGCATGACATCATCATCTTGGCGCTGTAAACAGCGACTCAGATAAGCATCAAGGCGCTGCACGCCCCGCCCGCCTTTCAGTCGATGGATCACCTTGCGCACGGCGGGTTGTCGCCATAATGGCAACAACCAACGCATCACGATCAGGGCGGGATAGGCCGGTTGTCCAAGCAATAGGCTGTCGGAAGGCCGGTTGCCAGTCAGTAACTCCGCGACCTGCTCAGGGGGAACCTCTCCCTGAGCAATCGCTTTTGCCCAGTCAGTCACCTGGCTGGCGATGGGGGCGTGCTGATGCATCAGCCAATCGTGTCCCCGTTGGCTATTGAGTAAGTACACTATGGCGGCTATCGACAACCGGGAGGCTGTCACCCGGCCGAACCAAAATACCGGCAACACTTTCGAGGATTGCCATGCCCCCTCAAGTAACAGCTTCAGCAACTGCTGCAGCTGATACGCCGGGCTATCTTGTATCAATGACTTAATCGTGGCAGGTTGCAAACAGCCTTGAGCCCGTTGAAACAAATCTTCTTCGCCGGGATGACATTCGACAAACCAGTCCCGAAGCGCGGTGATATCAGGAATTTGGAGATTCATTTCTTGCGGCCCTCCGATGGACGCATGCTCGCGGGCGAGGCATTGTGTAAATGCCTGCACCAACCGCTGATTAAACTGCGTGTCAAATTGTGCTACCGAAATAGCACCGAGATCAAGCGCCAGCGTATTTAAACGGAGTGATATCTTCGTCGCATTATTACGCAAGCCCTGGAGAAGAGCGGATTTTAAATTATCAGAACCTAATAAGACAGATTGTAGTATTTTCTCTCCAGAGAGTCGCCTATCCATTCTTATTTTACATCTTACCTTATAAATTAAGACGTGAGCCATAAATAAACATTAAACCTCACAAAAATTACAGTTTCATAATGAAGGCCAAAGCATAGTAAGGCGGTATTGCAGAAATTGTGTGGCTATGTGATGACGTCGCCATAGTGGCCGTATGCTTATGGCCTTGGTCAGAGCCCGTATAATCTGTATTAACCGTTGCTGTCCAACCATCCGAGTCTGATCCATAACGGTGCACCCTTAGGCTCCGCAGCTCCCCCGCCCCTGATGCCTCGGTTATATATTTAAATGAGTTTAACTCCACCGGATGAGAGTGTTTTGGTATTTGAGCGATGGTTAATTTAGTTTCTGCTACATTGACCGTGCCGGTTACGGTAGCACTACCCGTGGATGTTGTTCCATCCCCTTTTTCGGTGAACTTTGTCCCGGCCATAACAATAAACCGGTCACGTAAATCTGGCGTCCCCGAGCCACCATCGCAGAATGCCCACCCTGGTGGTAGTTCATTTTTTACTCCGGCAAACATCATAATCATCCCTTTCCTGAAAATTTGTGCAGGAGCAATACTCAGGCCATTGGCCTCACTGACAATCAGCCCACTATAAGTGGCCAACTTAATACTCACACCTTTCTCATCAATTTGAATACCACTCCCCGCATCTACGGACAATCCATTCGAAGTTATAAATAATCCACCGCCTGCCCCCGAAGTGACACCATCCGAGCCGTGCCCCCCACCGCCATTATCGCGATTCGTACCTTTCGACAATTTTACGTTCACACCGCTGCTATTCACCGCGATGCTATTCCCGGGTTTAACACTCACGCCGTTGTTAGTTACCTGGAGGCCTTTATTTCCCTCAGCCCTGACGGCAATGCCATCTTTATCGACGCTAATCCCATTTCCCGGTTTAAGGGAGATACCCGCGGAGTCTTTTAACTCGATCCCACTGTCGGCTTTTGGCTTAACCGAGACGCCGTCCTTATCCATCGTCAAACCACTAATGGTTTTTAACTTAATGGCCACCCCATCCTGATCGACGCTAATCCCTTGCTCCTCGTTGGGTTTTAATTCCAGTAGCCCGGCATCAGAAAGGGTAAAACCATTTGCCGGCCCGGTTTGACCCTCTGCGTCCCCCACTGCCTGACGGCCGATATTGGCCAGATCAATCAGGTCCGCAAAATCCGTCTGCAGCGGAATACTGCCCGCCTTAAAGCGCGCCTTCAGCGTGTCGGCCTGGGGCAAGGCTTCGCCCTCACGCGCTGTGTCTGTTGTTTTAGCTAAGGCTGCCGAGGTATTCACTGCGGTTTCTGCCGTGTTCTTAGGGGTTTTATCCGTCATTTTGCTCTCCAGATTCATCATGATGTTAAAGGGTGGTTGGCACGTCTTTCGGCACGTAGAACAGCTCTTCTCGCAGGATAACGTCTTCATTCCACTGGCTGCCGTCCCCGACAACCTCGGTGCGCTGCGCTTTGGTGGCGATGCGCATCAGGCCGATGTCCAGCTGGGTAACAGGGAGATGCCCCAGGGTCAGCATTTGCATCAGCGCAAAGGCATCATCGCCCAGCGGCAGACCGTTGTTTTGCCAGCGTGCGTAGGTCGCACCAAAGCTGTTAAAGGTGGCGTCATCAAGCCAGTGATTAATCAGGGACACGTGGGCCGGGAACTCCGCCATAATGGTTTCCTGTACCCAGGCAACCAGCTGGTCAGGCACAATATTGGGGCTCTCTATCAGACGGCGGTTGAGTACGGCACTGACCACAAAGGAGAATCGGTCTGTCGTCGCATAGTTTGCGCTGCTAAACGCCCACTGATAACGATAACTGGCCTCCGCTGAGGGAAAATCCTCTGTGCTGCCGGCCGCTTTTTCGATAAGTAACGTGCCCGCAATCGGGTCGACGGCTTTCACCGTCGCCGCAAGCTGCCAGTCCGCATCCGCCTTGGCCGTGCGGTAGGCCTTTGCCCCGGGCTGGGTAAACTGCAGGCCGGCAGGACGTATGACAATGCCATCCCCGACGCTGACCATGGCGGGATACGGGCTTTGCGCGTTACTCGCCAGTAAGCGCTGCTGTGGATTAGCCGGTTGCCGTTTTGCCTCGGCATAATTCAGCCGGTAATCCATATCCTGCAGCCAGACATTGCTGTTTTGCCAGCGCAGGTTGTGACTCGCCCAGGCCGTCTGAAGGCGTGACAGGGTGTTGTGCAGTTGCTGACTGTTTTTCGTGCTGACAGTAAAACTGTCCCCGTCGGTCTCGATAACCAGCAGCCGGCTGACATGCAGTCGCCCCCCCCCTTCAATCGCAATCAGGTCGATAAGCTGCCCCTGGACCACCTTGCCGGCACTGCCCGCCTGGGTCAGGGTAATTTTAGGCTCGGCCACCGCAAAACCGGTCGGGGTCTGCTCACTGTCAAAGGCGCTGTCCGGGCTCTGGGGCAGCAGCTGACGATGCTCAATCAGGTAAAACGGCAGTTGACTCAGGTCCGGATTATCCGCAAAGCAGATGCTGTCGAGGCCGATGCGCGCCGCAATGCGCTTTTGCAGGGCGGAGACCTGGTCAATACGGATATTGATGCGGTCGTAACCTAAGGCGGGTTGCTGCGCCAGATACGCCCGCTGCGTCGCCAGAAAATCAGCCATATCCAGCGTCAGCGGCAAGGCGGCCCGCTGGGTGCCAAAATAGCCCAGCAGATACTGAATAAAATCCAGTTCGCGGGCAAAATTGGCCCCCACAGACTGCTTATTCTGCGTGAGGATAGCCGCATCCTGCTGCGCAATCGCTTCCAGCGTTTTCGCGTAGGGCTGATGAATAGCCTGTTGCACCATCGCATTCGTATAGGGCCAGCGGGTCCCCCGAATGGCGTCGCCCCGGTCTTTAAAGGCCAGTAAGGTCGGCAGCTGCGCCAGATCTGCCGCGCCGTCGGCCAGCAGTTGGTCGACAGGCAGCAAAAACTGATGCACCGCGCGCGTCTGGTCGTCAATCACGGCATCGGGCTGCTGCAGCGCATAGCATTCGGGTAGGCGCTGCCCGACGGGGATATAAGCGGTCTGATCGCGAAAGCGGCCGGCAGGTAACACCGTGGGCGTCGTTTCAATCAGGTCTGCCTGCATCAGGTAGCGCGCCATTGCCTTACTGTCCAGCATGTTGCGAATACCGCCTTTCGACACCAGGATTAATGGGCCGCCGTTTGTGGCCAGTAGTTCCAACGGAGTCTCCCCCCACAGCAGGGGGTAATAACCGTCAGCCACCTGCCAGCGCCAGTTGTCATCCTCAACGGCCGTAATGTGGCCATCGCCTTTGTCGACCGACAAGGTGCTCAGGCTGGCCACGCCGGGGATAGCCAGCAACAGGTTCACCAGCGGGCCGAGGTTGAGGACGTATCCCCCGGCGGTGATCTGCGAGGGTGCCGTTTGCTGCCAGCCGTGTTTCAGCTTCGGCCCCTCGAAAATGGCGTCATCGGCATCACCGAGCGCACGCCGTTGTTCGGTGGTATAACGGGCGACCGCCGGGCGCAAGAACGCATCGGTAACCTGATAAATCTGTGCCGCCACCTGATTGATGTCGCCGATGTTATCGGCCAGCTCAATCGTCATCTGCGGGCTAAAGGACGCCGGTTGCAGCCAGATAATGCGCGACACCGCCTCGCCGAGATTGCGGTGCACCGCAAGAAATTCAGCCAGGTATTGATCCACCGCCGCCCGGTTGCCTTGCGACAGGGTCTGGGTATAGCGGGTCGGGACCAGCGACAGCCACAGATTGCCCCGCAGAGACAGCATCTTCTTGTCTTCAGGTTTGGTGCCCGCCGGCTCCGTAAAGCTGTATTCGCGTTTTTCCGCGTGATACCACCAGTGGAAACGCTGCGCGTCAGGCTCTTTAATCAGGCTGACATCGCTGAATAAAAAATCCTGCTCGGGGGTATCCAGGGCTTTAATATCGCTGCTGTGCACATCCAGTAAGGCCCGGCGATAATCCTCTGCCGTCACCGTATTGCAGGTGAGCACCTGTTCAGGACCGAACTCTTCCGGGAACAAGGTGTTCCGGTCTTGATGGGTCAGCAGGTCATTCAGCGGCAGCGACGCGCGGTAGCTGAGGTCGGAGCAGTTCCAGGTCGCGGACTGCAGCAGGCTGACGCCCGGATCGTGGTCGCCGGTATCCGTCCAGATCTCACCGCTGAGCGCAGTGACTTTTTCGTGAGCCTGTTGCCACAGCGCCTCAAACGCAATCGCGTCTTTCACCACCGGGAACAGGGCGTTTTCTTTAGACATCAGTCTCTCCTTGCGGACATAAAATCAGGACCTCGTCATCCCTGGCGGTGACGGTGCTTTGTGTTTCCACCGAGGTGGGTTTGCCCGTTTCATCAATAACGTCGTGACTAAGGACCAGCGCGTTCACGGACTGCACCAGCGGTGACTGTTGCAACGTGGCCAGCAGCCGGTAGTAATCCACCTGGTTGCCCGGCGTGACCGCCTGGCGCCGATCGGTTGCCCAGGGCATATAGTCGTGTTGTAACTGCGCAGCGAGCTGTCGATAGCCATAATCCGGGTTAATACCTGCCACGAACGTCACCCGATAGCGGGCCGTCACATCGATATATTTCGGGTTCTTGAGCGTCGGCGCCGCCCACAGCGAGGTGTACTGCGCCAGCCACTGCGCCATCCGGGTCAGCCTTCCGCCACTGAGCGCCGGTCGCAGCGCGTCATCGTTTTCACCATAACGGCTGTCAGGGATCACCATCAGCGATTGCACCTCAAGCGCCGGCAAACGGCTCAGTTTGTCCACATCGGGAAAACGGACATCAAAAATCTCCGGGTAGTGCCCCATCAGCAGGCTGCGCATATTGTTCCAGGTGATCGCCCGCTGCCGGTGGCCTATCCGGGTCGCGGCGCGCTGCA
This sequence comes from Serratia sp. (in: enterobacteria), assembly GCF_051654945.1. Lineage (GTDB taxonomy): Bacteria > Pseudomonadota > Gammaproteobacteria > Enterobacterales > Enterobacteriaceae > Chania. Next base: position 12,028 of record NZ_JBOFZA010000105.1, on the reverse strand, counting down.
ACATCGCCGCCTCCGTTTCCCGTGGCTGCCCGCCCACCGAGGGCAGCGGCTGGCGAACGTCGCTGATGGCGGCAACCGGCGTCACCAACTGGCTGACGGTATTGGCCGGCAACGGCTGGGCAAAGTGGCTGTCATCTATCGCCTGCGCCCTATTCAGGGTCGCGGTCATCGCATTGGCCAGCACGGCCTGCAGTTTCGGCATCGCCTCGGCGGGTGCGCTCTCGTCCTTTGCCGCTTTCTTTTCGTTCAGCGTGCCTTTGATCCAGTAATACCCAGCCTCCTGCAGCCCGTCATTCTTTGGCGAGCCCGGCTCACTGTCCGCCGGCAGCCGCGCCCGCCACAGGTTGCTGACGGACAGGCCCGCCGTCTCGTCCTGCAGCTCCGCATCCAGCGAGGCCCAGTCTGTGCCGTTGTAATAACACCAGGCCAGATCCAGCGCCGATAAGGCGCGCACAGACCAGTAAACCGACAGGGTGTCCTGCGCAGCAGCCCCACTGAACCCCAGATAAAGCACGGAGGTTTTCTCTTGGGTATCCGCTCCTTCCCCAACTTCGGTAAAAAGACGCAGCCCCTCCGCCGGCAACGTAACGCCTGCTGCGGTGTCGATGGCGGTATAGCGTTTCCACGTCTTCCCAACCTGGGCCGTCCAGCACAGCTGTTCCAGTTGCTGGCCGGTGATCAACAGACTGTCGTCAGTCTGATAGATGATGCTATTTCCGGCGCTGTCCTGGCCGCCATCCAGCAGGCTGCCGGCGGGTAACGCAGTCGGGGACGCATTTCTTTGCAGCGTAAAGCTCACCGCCACGCTGTCCGGCTGCGGGGCGCAGGGGGCAAACCCCAATAAATCCCGGTAGTAAAGTGAACGGTGCCGCGCCGGCACCGTGTTCAGCAGGGCTCTGGGCGTCTCGAGCAGGTGCAGCAGCGCCAGCAGGAACGCCTGCTGCACCGGCAGCATTTTCTTTGCCCGCTCGGGGCGCTGATCGATGTCACTCAGCGCTTGCGGCGTGCGGCCGGCCAGCCAGAAGTCTTTCCAGTCAGCGTCGGCATGGCCGGCAAAGGGCACTGCTTCGGTATATTTTGCTACCAGATTGAGCAGGTCCTTCCCTGTTCGTGGCTCCAGCAGGAAGGTCTGGTCGGTTAATCCGCTGCCCAATCTCTGTTTCAGTTGCTCCAGGTCAGACATGATGTTGTCCATTGGTTATGTGATGATAAAGAAGACACGCAGGGGCCGTTTTCACCCCATCGGCAGCACGATGCCTCACCCGGCGGTGACAAACGACTGGCTGTTGTTAAATGTCCCCACCCCGGTGACAGCCTTCAGATCCGTATCCGGTTTTCCTTGCGGATCCAGGGCCGCTTTTACAGGTTGAAATTGCGTCGTAAACTGGCTACCAACCACAATTATTGGCGCTGGCGCTGGCGCCATCGCAAACGCAGCCTGCTGATCGGACGCCAATGCTTTGATGGTCAGCGTCCCATTTCCCGGGGAGGTGACAAAAGGAGGCTTGATATAGTCAACGGTAAAGGAGACCTGCTTTTCATCCCCGACAATGCAGACCTTTTTACCCTCGATACTGGCCTCACCGCTGCCGCTGATCCGTGGCTGTGGAGGAGGCGTTATCGTAATCGCGCCAAACAGCGGGCTGAATGTCAGCCCGTCACCGTCGATGACCACCAGGTTGCTCATAGTAACCTCAGCGTCTGGCCGTCATGGATGTTCAGCGTTCCGTCCACCGTCTCGACCAGATCCGTGCCCGACAGGGACACAGTGATCTGCACCCGCAGACGGCTCGCGTCCTGTGTCCCCGGCTGAATAATGACGTCCTTGAGCAGCGCCCGGGGTTCATGGCGCAGAATGCTCTCTTCGATGCGGTTGTGGATGTTGGCCAGCAGTTCATCGGTGATATTCTCAAAGATGAAATCATGCATGCCCGCGCCATAGCGCTCACGCATAATGCGTTCGCCCGGCTCAGTCATAAACAGCACGCGCAGACTCTGCATCACCGCCTCAACGCCCGCCGTCAGGGACACGCCGCCGGGCTCAAACCGCGGTGGAAATGCCCAGCATTGCCCCAGGGTCGCGGTCAAAATGTCGTTACTCATGGCAACCTCACCGTAATAGGTTATTTTTTCAGGTTAATTTTTGCGCTGGTGATCTCCACCTGCTGCTTGCCCGCGATCGACACCTTACCCTCGGCCTGCAGTTGCAGGGCGTTCGGCGTCTGCAGGGCAATGTCCCCCTCGCCGGTTAAGGTGAGCGCATTGTCGCCGGTCATCAGCGTCAGCGTTTTCTCCTCGGTGTCGATCATCAGGGCCTGTGTCTGGTCGGCTTGACTCACGATCAGCCCCTTACGGTTGTTCTTTTCATCCGGTGAGAACGGCGCCGTATTTTTCGGGTTGTGCATCGCCCCCAGGATGATCGGATAACGCGGATCGCTGTCGATAAACCCCACCACCACTTCATCACCGGGCTCCGGGTAAAAACAAAATCCACTCGCTTTGCTGGCCCACGGCTTACTCAGGCGGGCAAAAATCAGCGAGTCGGGCAGATTCAGCGCCGGCAGATGCAGGGCGATCCGATCCAGATGCTGGGGATCGGCGGTAAAACCCGCTACCGTGCCAATATGCAGCGACCGCACCGGGGGCGCGGGCTCCAGCATGGACGCCGGCAACCCCATCACCAGTTCGCTGCGCCAGCCATTCTCCGTATCAAACAGCTGATTGACCCCGCTCAGTATCGCCGTACCGTCCAGCCCCGCCCCAAACCCGCTCAGGGTGATACTCTCGCCCGCCGCGAAGTCCCGGGTCCCCGCCAGCACAATGTGGCCCTGTACGCCGGTCATCTGTTGATAGTTCAGCCAGGAGCTCGACAGGGCTTGCAGCGTGGCTTCAGGCAGCATGCTGAACGCCAGCGCGTAATCTTGCCGCCCGGCGGAAGCCTGACCGACCTGACCCTCAGGCTTCCAGGGACGAAACGCGCCGGCCGCGCTTTTGTGCGCCGGCGTGAGCTTTTGTGCGGCAATATCCCATCCCTGCAGTGACAGGCTGTCCGGCGTAAAGCGGTTATCAAAACTCAAATTGATGTCATACAGCCTGTAGTCGCGACTGTCGCGAGTCAGCCGCCGTGAGGCCGTTGCCGCGTCGGACAATGGGCGGATCACCACCTTATCGCTGGCGGCATCGGGCAGCAGCCAGCAGTTGGTGGACAGCAGCCGGCTGCGAATAAACTGCCAGTCACTGAGGCGAAACTGGATCAGCTGATCGTGTTTGCTGCTCAGCTGCGCCGCCGCTTTTTGCGTCACTGTCACCCCCGCAGACTGCAGCAGCCGCTTCAGGACGGTGCTGTCATCCTGCTGACGGAATACCCGGCTATGGGGCAAAAACGTCAGTTTCTGCAACGCGTGGCGTGCCTCCAGCCGAACGGACCAGTTTTTGCCCTTCAGCTGCATCTTCTTTTGCACCAGATAACCGTCGAAAAGCGGCGTGTTATCCTGGGCAATCACCACCCGGGCGCCCAGGCTAAAACGGCCGACTTCGCGTTGTACCGCGTTATCCGCTGCGCCATGGTTATCCGTGGGAATACGCAACTCCAGCTGTGCCAGCGGGATCTCATTGATCAGCTGCTGTACCCGCAAACGACGGATCCCCAATGTGCTCGGCTTGCCCGCAATGCTCATGGTGATGTGGCTCATGCCTCCCCCCCTTTCGTCGCCCGCAGCAGGTCTCCGGACCGAAAATCATCGAGATTATCCAAATCGTTATCCCAGGCCAGCGATAACGGATCGACGCTGCCGGCCAGCGCCCCGCCGGCGCTGAGCGCCAGCAGCGGCAGCGAGGCCAGATCCGGTACGCTGACCAGTGCACGGTCGGGGGCACTTTGCGCCTTAAGGGATTGCTGAATGACAAAGCTCTCATCCGCCACCAGGCTTAACCGCACGGTGGCCCGCAGCGGCGTGGCGTCACGATCAAACAGCGTGTAGGTGACCGATAAATCGCGGGCGCGACCGGCAAACCACCCTTTATTCTCCCAGCGCATTTTTCCCCAGGTGATGCGCAAAAAGTAAGGTGACCCGGTGGCCGCATCCACGGCGCAAAGGGTTTTCAACATCGCCAGCTGCGTCTCTATCGGGGTGGTATTCCCGGGCATCTGGCTGTCAAACAACAAGGTCAGGTTGAGGCCGACCGGCTCGGAAATCACATAGCGGTTGCTTTGCGACGCCGTGTTGATGGTGTCTTCGGTGTCAAAGCGCGTCTGATAATCCAGCTGGATCGTCTCCGGGTTATACATCGCGCTCATGCTGCCCGCAGGGATTTTCCCTTCGCGATCTTTCCAGGCGTTGAGGGTCAGCTTTGACAGCCCCCGTTCAAGTAAGCTCACTGGCGCCCCCTTTCAAGCAGCTGTTCCAGCACCTCTTGTTTAATCCTCTCCACCCACCGCTCGTCGTCCCAATCACGGCGCTGCGCAAAAGGTAGGGACGGAGCAGAAGGGGCCGGCTCGGTGACCTCAACCTGGACGATCAACTCACGAATTTCGACGGTCATAGTTTTATCCCCAGCATGCGCATATCCTGGTAGCGCAGCTCAAGTGTGTTGATGAGCACCTGGTTACTGCCGGCATCCAAATCGCCCATCTGCCAGCGCACCGGCAGGGCATGGCTCAGCGTCCAGGTGGTCACCGGTAATGAAAGCTCGTTCAGCAACATGATCACCACGTTGGCCCACTGCGTGCTTTCCCGGCGCAACACGCGGTCAAACTGTAGCGTCAGGGGAGAGGCGTTCATCACGCCGCGCTCCAGCACCAGGCTGCCGTGATCCACCTGTTCGGCCAGCCAGAGGTTGCGGGCATTTTCGCCCCCTTCCCGGTGCTGGCTCACTTCCAGCGTGCGCGACAACCCGGAGACACGCTGAAATGCAATGTCAAACGGACTTGGAATATTGTTAAATAAAAAATTGACGAGAAAACGGTGGGATACCGCGGGTGAATTCATCATGATTATCCTCCGATTTGCGCGCTGGCCGTGCCGTCACGCAGATCCCGCGTCAGGCTGATGTCGATGAATTCCGCGGGAGCCAGCAGCGCCAGACGGACCTGCAGGATCATCTTGCCCTGGCGAATATCGTCTTGCGTCATGGTTTCATCCAGCCCGATACTGAGCGAAAAGGCCTCCTCCTCCACCGTGCCGAAAAAGGCGCCGGCCAACCATTGCTGCCGCAGCCACGTCCAGACCTGGCCCTTCAACTTCATCCAGGTCGGGGCCGTATTCGGCTCAAACAGGTAAGCACGTGCCAGTTTGCTCAAGTAGTGCTCCACGCTGCTGACCAGCAAACGGGTCTGGATATAGCGCCAGGCCGTATTCTCCTCGTTGAGTAAGGTCCGGCATCCCCACAGGCGCACGCCTTTCCCGACAAAACTGCGGATCAGGTTGCAGGACACCCCCTGATTATCCAGCAATGCCTGAGACGTCAGGATACTTTGGGTAGGTCGACGGGTTTTGGCCAACGGGAGGTTGGCCGGCGCCTTCCATACCCCGTTATCGTGGGCGCTGCGCTGAATGGCCGCCGCGACGGCCGGCAGGGGGGACACCACCACGGGTGTCGACGCCTCATCTTCGTAACTTTCGTAACTGGTTTCCAGCCGTGGCCACCAGGCCGCCCCGCGCTGGCACAGGTCTGCGGAAAAAGACTGCCCGGTCAGCGTCACCGCCTGCGCCGGGGCGTCCGGTAACTCCAGCAGCGCAAAGCGCTGCTGGGCCTGACGACACAGCGTCAGTAACGCTTGCCAGCCCTGATACCACAGGGCATCGACGTCAACTTCAGCCGCACTCACCTCATTGAGTTCACTCAGCTCCGGTACCAGGACCAGGCCGGTCTTGTCATCCGCCAACAGCGTCTCCAGCATCTGCGGCGCCTGTAATGCGGCAATCAGCGCGTGCAGACGCGCGGCCGGTTCTCCCTGCCCTGGCCCGAGGGGCAACACGTAGCACTGCCGCCCACCGTTCTCAAAGAAGTGGCGCAAGGAGTACGCCAGCGTCCCACGTTGACCAAAGTGGGCGATCGCCTGCGTCAGTGATCCCACGCTGACGGGCTGCATCACCGTGACCGGTATCGCCACATCAGGGAAGGTATAACCAATAAACAGGGGCATCGTCACCGGATCGTCGTTTGACGCCTGCGTTAACAGCGTTTCATCGTACGAAACCCCAGGAAGAACCATTGCCATCACGGTATCCTTATAAAGAGTCGGAAAAGGGGGTTCCCCCTTTACTGAGACATGTTCTGAGTAAACTTAAGGATGATGAACTCGGCCGGGCGCACGGCGGCCATCCCCACCTGAATGATCATTTGCCCCTGGTTAATCTCGTCTTGTGTCATAGTGATCCCCTTACCGACGCGCACAAAATACGCCTCTTCCGCTTTATTGCCGGCCAGGGCGCCCTGTTGCCACAGGCGGTGAAGGTAGTTATCAATCGCTGCCTGCACCCGTTTCCAGGTCGGCTGGTTGTTGGGCTCAAACACCATCGGCAGCAGGGCCTTTTTGATGTCGCGCTCTGCCGCATCGAACAGGCGGCGCACCGGGATATAGCGCCAGTCATCATCATCTTTCTGTGTGCGGCTGCCCCACACGACCAGCCCGCGATCGCTGAAATGACGAATGACATTGATGCCTTTCGGGTTCAGCTCCGCCTGTTGCTCATTGGTGACCCGGACGCTGACGTCGCTGGCGCCACTGAGCACCACGTTCGCCGGCGCTTTCCACACCCCGCGCTCACCGTCAGTCTTGCCGTACACCCCCGCCATCAATGCGGAAGGCGGCAGCGAGAGTGGCGCACTCAGGTAACCGGTCAGGGCTTGATCAATCACACCGGCAAAGTCGGCGTTAGCCGTACGCAGGTCGGCCAGCGTGGCGATGGTCGTGCCCGTCCCGTCGGTGTAGCCGGTGATGGCGACCTGCTTATCACCCAGCGTCCGGGTGTGCGGCACCTCTAGGTTCGGGTAATACACCGCCACCTGGGCGGAACCGCTGACCGCGCTGGGCACGTCGCCATTCACGCTGTCGGCCAGCAGGAAGTATCCTTTGTGCAGACCCAGTGAGGCGGCCAGTGCGCCATACACCGCCGTGCGGTAAGCTTCATCTGGATCCGGACAGGCCAGCAGCGTGATTTCTCCTACCTCGTCGATGAGCCCCGGCAACGCGGCCAATGCGTCTTTATCGTCTGCCTTTTCCAGCGGATAGAGGTAGCAAGGGCCACCGCCGTTCTGAAAATAGAGCCGCAGGGCGACGGAGGCGGTAGGATCCACGATCTTAAGATCGTCAATCAGGTAGGTATCGTGATTATCATCAGGTGTTGACGTCACAGTGACGTGAATGGAAGAAGGCACGTTGCTGTCAAACAGGGTGGTATAGTCCAGCCAGCTGCCGATGCGCGTAATGACGCCCGCCTGTTCTGGCTTGAGCGGGGTAAAACGCGCGACAAATAACGGCACGGCGGTCGCTCCCACGCTCACCGACATCGCCGGTGAGGCATCTTCTTCAATGTAGACACCCGGTACAGATGTGACTGTAGCCATGTTCTTTTCCTTCAGTGAATTATTACGCGATATCCTGGCTGAACTGCAGGATGATGAATTCTGCCGGGCGAACCGCGGCCAGGCCGATTTTGACGGTCATCCTCCCCTGATTGATTTCTTCCTGGGTCATGGTGAGATCTTTGCCGACCTGAACAAACCAGGCGTCAGCGGGGGTACTGCCGGCCAGCGCGCCCTGCTGCCACAGACCGTGCAGATAACTGTCTACGGCGGCCCTGACGCGCTGCCAGGTCGGCTGGCTGTTGGGTTCAAACACCAGCTTATTCAGGGCCTTTTGAATATCCCGTTCAACCGCATTGAACAGGCGACGTACCGGGATATAGCGCCAGTTATCGCTGTCCTCCAGCGTGCGGGCGCCCCACACCACGGTGCCCTGGCCCGAGAACGTGCGGATCATGTTCAGCGCCTTGCCCTGGTTATACGTGCCCTGAAAATCATCGCTGACGGCGAACATCGGGGTAACACCATTCACGACCTGGTTGGCCGGCGCTTTCCACACGCCACGCGCACGGTCGGTCTGCGCAATGGCGGCCGCGGCTATGGCGCTCGGCGGCACCGCCTCACCCGATGCCAGGGTGCACCACGGGTAAAACACCGCGCCAAACGGGGAAGTCGGATACGCTTTCATGACCTCATCGGGCTTTTTCGTGCCGTCAATTTTCGCTTGCGGGCCGTCAAACAGGCCAAAAATACGGTAGCCCTGACTCACCACCAGGTTGAACGCCTCATAGATAGCGGTAGCCGTCGTGGTATCCGTCCCTGCGGCAACAATCAGCGTAATATCATCGTATTGCGCCACCGCATCGGCGATTTTAGTCACGTCAACCAGATAACATTTACCCCCGCCGTGCATAAACCACAATTTCAGACTGGTATAAAAAGCGTCTTTCAGCGGCGTAGAGTAAACGGCGGTAAATTCCGCCCAGTTGCGGAAAACCTGAATCGGTTCATTCGTGGTAGTAGCACTATTACTGTCGTACGCAAACAGGGGCACAGCGGTGGCGGCACCGTTGACCGAAAAGCTCGATACGGCATCTTCACTGAGATAAACGCCGGGGTAAGTGGTTGTCACTGTCATGGCAACATGTCCTCTTGATTAGGCAGTCTGGATGGTCACGCGATCGGCCATGAGTGTGATTTGCTGTACCGCGATTTCGTTACTGGTCGCATCGAATGACGGGGAAGTCAGGGAGGTTGGGAAGGCGTTGCTCACATTCCAGCTGACCAGCACTTCCGTGCCGGCTTCATTGGTCAGGCTGATCATGATGTCTTTCTTTTCAACCCGATTAAGTTGAATGGAATTAATCCATTCATACATCGCGTTTTTTCCCGGAAATACCCCTTTACTCAGCGTAATATTAGGTACCTGTCGCTGGCCGGGCATTTTGAACCAATTGCCGGTGCCGTCCCGGTATTCAATGGTGTCAAAATTAATGTCAAGGCCGGAGGCACTGGTAAACGGCACCTGATCATCGCCCAGGGTCACAATAAAGCGATAGGTAGGGATGGGATACTGTACGGCGATTTCTTCAGCAGTTGTAGCCATGATATCAATCCTTCTATTTACAATGAATAATGAGTGCAAATAACCTCAAAAAAATTATTTGCATGAAGAATAAAACAATTAGCTCGGTATTTCCCTGTAAAAAAGCACGCTACCGCCCCAGGCATACACCCGAATTTATTTTATACAAACCAAGCCGCCCTGATGACTTCCTGTGGCGATTTTTTGCACGCTAATACCATTAGTACATGCGGATATTACCCACATACAGGCTAGGTTTATAAATAAGGACATCAGAATGATGGCTCTTTATTTATCCACAGGAATACAGGGCCTTTGAGTAAAGGCCCATCACAACCATCGAACAAAAAAACCACAAAATACGTTAAAAAACACAAACTTTAATCATGAGCCGTTACAATCACTAAAAATAGTAATTTAAAAATCCTGAATTGCAAAGAGAGAGAAGAATTGCAGTAAAAATAAGTCAATTAATTCAATTTGTTAATGGAGTGACGAATTTGTCATGCCTCACTAAATTGCAAAACAAAATGGCAACAAAAAGCCACCACATGAACAACATTAACGCAGGTAAAGGAGTAAAATAACAATTTTTCTTGATTTTATAGTTTTTTATGCTTATTTGGAATAGCATTCAGTTTATGTTGTATTACCTATATACTCGTGTTCAGGCTTTGTTGAATAAATCAGAGTTAGCCGACAGAATGGCTCCTGCTGGCACACCTGTTATACGGTCCGGACGCTGTGCGGCAAAGAGAGCATGAAAAACTGTGGGGCAGCCGTCATAAAATGCTCCCCGCTGGCGATAAAATAGTCGACATGGTTTCACCTGCAACGTTTTACTGTCATGAAAATGTACACGATTAAACTCGCTGTTCGTGGGGTTAGTCCCATGGTATGGCGTCGGCTGAGAATTGCTGCCGACACGTCACTGGCCGCGCTTCACTTCATTTTCCAGATCGTGCAGGGTTGGGGTGACGACCATCTCCATCAATTTCATATCTATGGCAAAGATTACGGTATCTCCTACGAAGGAGGGATCGGTTTTGTTGATAACCCATTCCGGATCGTGATTGATGATTTTGCTTTTGATGCCGGCGATCGCTTTACCTATGAATACAATTTCTTTGAGCACTGGATTTATGACATTCGTGTTGAGGCCATTGAACAGGGCAGCCTGGCGGCTGCAAATTGAAAACCCCGCCAGCTGCCAGCCCGGAGGTTGCCCTGCGTCCGAAAAAATATGTATGATCTGACAACATATTTTTCTCAGAGCCCATCCCCTATGATGACACGTAAAAGTATTGACACTATCCTGCTCTCCGTTGACGCGGATAAGCTCTCTCAGCGTGAATGGGACTGGATGAAGATGCTCAAACCCATGGACCCACCGCCTGTTATGGTCGCCAGCTCCATCCTGGAGCGCCGTGGCGATACCGCTGCGCCCGGTCGCCTGCAGACGACCGGAGATTAGTCTGTTCCATGCTGTCCGGTTTTACCCCTCGCCCACTCAAAAAGCTCTTTACGGCTAACCAGTGCTGGACCTCTTTTCTCGATGCCGGCGGCCTGCGCGATATCGAAGTGGAAGCCGTCACCAAGATGCTGGCCTGCGGCACCCGCATCAGCGGCGTGAAGGAGTATGCCTGCGATAATGCGAAGTGCCCGCACGTCCGGTATATCACCAATGCCTGTCACAGCCGGGCCTGCCCCTCCTGCGGTAAAAAGGCCACTGACCTGTGGATCGCCGCCCAGCTTAACCGTCTTCCGGACTGCAACTGGATACACCTGGTCTTCACTCTCCCCGATTCGCTGTGGCCCCTGTTTGAGGTCAACCGCTGGCTGCTTAACGGAGAGCATGAAAAAGTGTGGGGCAGTCGTAATCTACGCTGCCATCGCTGATACCTTTCCATCACTTTGTTCGCCTATTGAGGGGTCAGTTTGGATATAGAAAATTATTGTACGTTAAGGCTATTTTTTGACCTTTCGACTTTAGCTGGCCTCAGCCGACGAAACTTACCGGAAGCCGGTATCCGGTTACTCTTCCAGATATAATCGCCTGTCAGATTGATGTGTTCCCAGCCTAGCGGGGATAAATGCGACAGCAGTTGCTCGTTGATCTTCCCCCCTTTACGCTTCAGGGCATCGACCGCTCTTTCCATATAGACGGTATTCCACAGCGAGATAGCTGCTGTCAGCAGCGTCAGTCCACTGGCGCGGTAGCTCTGATTTTCCGGTTTTCGGTCCCTGATTTCACCCAGCCGGTGCAGGAATACCGCACGCGCCAGCGCGTTACGGGCTTCTCCTTTATTCAGTCCCGCCTGTACTCGCCGACGCAGTGCAGGATCGCGGAACCAGTCGAGCATAAACAGCGTTCGCTCAATGCGGCCAATTTCTCTCAGTGCTTTGGCAAGTCCGTTTTGCTTGGGGTAGCTGGCCAGTTTTTTCAGCATCAGGGATGCTGTCACGGTTCCCTGCTTTATCGAGGTTGCCAGACGCAGCACTTCACGCCAGTGAAGTTCGATCTCTTTCAGATTCAGGCTGGTCGTTGATATCAGTGACTGAAGCGCCGGGTACTGGTCCGCTTTCCCTTTGATAAACAGCTTTTTGTCGTGGAGATCCCTGATTCGCGGACAGAACGCAAACCCCAGCAGATGCATCAGGGCAAAGACATGATCGGTGAAACCCGCGGTATCGGTGTAATGCTCCCTGATTTCCAGGTCACTTTCGTGGTACAGCAAGCCATCTAGCACATGAGTTGAATCCCTGACCCGACTGATTGCGTATTCCGCTCTGTTCGATCACGGATTGGCATCGAAGTTCGATCACGTATTGGTATCGAACTTCGATCAGTGTTTTGTATCCATTCGGTCAACCGGGATGCGTTAACTTTTTCTACTGCTTTTTAACCTGTTTTTT
>NZ_JBOFZA010000104.1:0-1272 GCF_051654945.1 Serratia sp. (in: enterobacteria) | reverse complement strand
TCTGCCCACCGGTAACGTTGGTATTCACCAGGAATTCGTCCGTCACCGCCTGGCCGTCTGAACCGTAGCGACGGGCGATGATACCGTCAGCATTGTTATCCAGCCCGCCCTGATAGGACTCATACACCACCAGGAAGCCCCCGTCGGCCAGGGCCACTACCTGCGCGCTGTCCTGGTTACCATTGGTTCGCTGGTTGATTTGCTGCTCGGTGCCGATCTTGTGTACCCCATCGGCGGCATACAGCTGCATATAGATTTCCGAAGTGGCAACCCCACCCTGCCAGACAACCACCAGGCGTCCATCTACCAGGCGGGTTACGCTCGGGTTAGCCTGATCGCCACTCATGGTGGTATTTATCTGGATACTCTCATTTAACAAACTGTAACTGCCTAGAGCAGAGCCCTGGAACGAAACTGGGCTGCCTTGGTTACCAGCAGGGTCAGTCGCATAAATATGCCCTGATACCCCTGCCGCAATAGGGTTTGGGGCGATAACCCAGCGTCCAGTCTGGTCGGCGATCGCTGTGTATTCAACACCAGCAGCATCAACTACTGTAATAGTTGCACCTGGTTCAGACATCCCGGTCAATGACTCAACCGAGTTACCTGATATACCCACATTAGGTGCTGTAATATCCAGAACGAAGTCCCAGTTGCCACTCGGTTCGCTGGTATTCCCCGCCGCGTCCGTCGCCGTCACGCTGATGCTGTGTGCCCCTTCAACCAGCCCGGTTGTCGGGGTGTAGCTCCAGTTGCCGTCACCGTCCGCCATCACCGAGCCCAGCACCTTCCCGGCGTCATACAGGGTGATCAGCGTACCCGCATCGGCGGTACCCGCGAAGGTCGGGACCGGATCGTCCGTCACATTCCCCTGTACAAGCGAAGTGAATTGGATGCCTCCCACATCATCAGTCAGCGAAGTAATCACCGGTGCCGCCGGTGCCGTGGTGTTGACCGTCAGGGTTAACGTGGCCTGCGCGGTGTTGCCTGCCAGGTTGGTCACTTCCGCCGTCCAGCTGTGCTCACCATCCGCCACTGGCTCCACAGCGTACTTCCAGATCCCCTGGGCATCGGCCACGGTGCTGCCCAGCACGGTACCGCTGCTGTCCTTGAGGGTCACCACCGCCCCGGCCGGTGCACGCCCCTGCAGTTCCGGCGTGTTATCATCCGTCACCCCTCCCTGTAGAACCGCCCCAGTGATGCTGCCCACGTTGTCGTTGGCCTGGTCGATGCTGATCGCCACGCTGCTGCTGTCGATGGTAAAGCCCACGC
>NZ_JBOFZA010000103.1:0-3515 GCF_051654945.1 Serratia sp. (in: enterobacteria) | reverse complement strand
GTCGGTGACGTGTTGTTGCTGTTGTGGTCGCGGGGTGTAATGGAGCGCTGGCATGAAGAACCTCGTTTTAAAATAAGCCGAGTTCCAAGCCTGATGCATGACAACATTACCGACAAGGTGCCATCACCGGGCGTTTACGAAACGGCTATTGCTGTTTTCCGTGCAAAAGGCGAGTTGAATTGGCTATCGTCCGCACACCGGATGAACCATCCTCGATGGAATACGCCATGATCAAGCACTGCGGACATGACGGGTGCAGCGATGGGCAGGAAGTCGGGCTGGTCATTGAATACCTGCTGCAGACCCGCTCTGAAGTGGCGCACGATATTCAGAGGATTTTTGAGGGGAGACACTCTGACTTTGAGTCAGCCATCATGAGGTTGGAGACCGAGTTGAAACCTGCTGAAACAGGTTTGTATTATTTTGGGCGCTTCGCCCAAGCGTTGCGCATGACAGGCATAAACGTTGGCGGTATGACACCCATTTTTGGTAATGGGATCTTTACTGTTACACCCGGTGATGCGTCAAACCACACGTCATTGAAGGGGAGTTTTTGAAGTCGATTCAAGTCGAACTTTGTCGGAACATCAAGCCCCGCGGTATCAAGTTGTTCATCAATGACAAATTCCCCATCGTAGACCTTGCCGATCTGTGACGTTCCATAGGTAATCAGCACCGCATGAATATCGGTAAACACGTTCAGTATAAGCCCGGGGCGAGGGTATGGCCCCGGGTTGCCTAAGTCCTCGCTATGAGGAAACTTACACCAGAGTATGTCTCCGGGCTGTGGTAATGGTTTAAAGTCAGTGGCCATGCGCTTCCTGCTTATTTGAATAATGGAGAATCTAGATCTTCTTTTGAGATTTCCATACCTGACATTTTAGTAATGGCAGCATGCTGGGCATCTGTCAGTGGGCCGTTATCAAGTTCATAGGCTGGCAGAACATCGTGCGCCAGATAGCGTAACGCTTTATGGACGAGCTCAGTCTGGTTAAGAGCCAGCTCTTCCATCAGACGGGTAAACGTCGCTTCGCTGACTCCGTACTCGTTGTCACGTGCACGCAACTGGAAAAGAAATTTCTTCGGCGTAGTTTGTGCGCCGGTTTCCACTTTGCTTTTATCGACGCGTGGACGGCGTTTAGCTGTCGCGGCTACGTGAGTTTCAGCAATGGTCGTCATGATTAACCTCTCTTTCTTACTTTTTTATGACTATATTGAAAGTATATAGTAATTGCATGCTATTTGCTATATAGGAGAGCATGAAAAAACGTGGGGCAGCAAATGCTACAACGTTAAAAAACCACACATCTTCGGGGCCCTCGATGGGCGATCAGAGGGGCGAGAAGGTATCCGCAATGGTAGCCTAGCTCACAACTGCCCCACGTTTTTTATGCTCTCGATGCTTGCAGCCCCTTTGCATATTGCATTAACACAGTCAGCCGCATCGTAATATGAAACCAGTCAAGCACATGAGTTGACTCAGGATACATACCGAACTGCAGTTCCCTCAGGTTATCCGCGCCATCGGATAAAAAAATATCTGCTGGTTGGCCTGCATTCCCTGGGCGGAGAGGTGTGCCATTAGTCTGCGTTCCGGATGGCAGTCGTCATTCTGGACAAAACCAAAGCGGCGCGTGTCTGCCGGAGACCCGACTGAAAAGGATTTGCCGGCAATAATTTCAAAATTACGTTTTTTGTCGTCCCGATCCCGAACATAACCTCCATCAATACCTACCACAAGCGGTTTACCTGGTCTGGGCAGGTTCCCCCAGTCGCGGGGGCAACCGGAAAGAAAGCCAGAATTCGCTTCTGCCTCTGCATCAAGGCGCTGCGCCACCTGACATAAGTGATTCCTCACCGTTGAGGCATTTAGGCTGTCTCCCACTGGCAGAATACCATCGGCTGACGCCACCTCACCACCACCCCAGATGTTCGCCAGGGGAACGCCACTTTGTGCTGCGACCAGAATGGCGTTGGCTGCCCGAATCGTTTCATCCCTGATGTAATTACTGTCTGTCCAGGTCAGACGGTCACGCTTCAGTGCCGCGACATCGTTACGTATAAAGGGCTCTGGACCGGTGTTACAGGCTTCTGCCATCAGCATGGCGCAGATGCTGATATTTAGGTCCGAGACGCGGGAGCTTTACTCTGATGAATGGGTAAAGGCACCGGTGAAATGTGTCCGGGCATCGATTTCCAGTATCAGTTCAGGCAAATCAACGCGTGGCAACATGTCAGCCACCCGCTCCCGCAATGCGATCAGTGATGGTGTTTCTTCGATGGCATCCAGAGGACTCAGAATCAGCTCAGTTTTATCACCATTCCCAGCAACTCTGACTGCCGGGTTTTCCGGTAGTCGGTCCAGCACATCACGATATGTTGAATCCAGTTCTGTTGCGATGGCCGACAGAGTGGCACCTGGTGCTGATGATAATCCCAGAGAGCGGCAGATTATTGGACGCAAAGCTTCCCATTCCTTACCTTCGATGAGCCCTGCCCGGGGATCTGCATATCGCCAGCTGGGATTAACATAAATATCCCGTTTTTTCAGTGTAAGCTGAAGTTCCTTAAGTGCACAAAACGTATAGGCGTGAAAATCAATACTGCCGTCTTTTCTTATCACATGCTGTTGCCACGGGTTATTGATTATTTCTCGTGGTGCATCGTTATCTGTTTTTTTCTTTTTTAAATTAACTTCAACCCAGCAAAGCGCTTCAATTAATGCCTCAGCTGAGGCATTACATTCAAAATGTATCCTGGAAAGTAAATCAGGTAAAAAACGCCGTACCGTTTTGAATTTAGCATCAAGCTCATTGAAGTAAACGTTATTAGCTGGTCGAACAAGTGATGTCACATTATTTACAGCATGTTTCAGTACATCTTCGGGAATGATATTGAAGATATTATCACGAACATCAATATCAGGTAACTTGTCATCAAGGATCATCCGACATGCTTTTGCCGGTATTTCTGCTGCACGATCCAGATCTTTAAGCGTTCGTTGGCGGTTCCGTTTATCTGCCTGAACCGCTTCATTGAACAGATCCCGGAGTAGTGCTTCAAGTAATTCAAGTGCATCATCCTGAGCCGTCGCCTCCATACAGCAGGAGAATGCAACAAGCGTAGCCAGTTTTCTTTTTTCTGGTAAGCGTTGAAGCGCTGTTGTTTTAGCCGTTGAGGCATAACGGGCCAGGGCAGCAATTCGGGTATCCGGGGTTCTCAATAGGCCAACAAAGTGATGGAAAGGTATCAGCGATGGCAGCGTAGATTACGACTGCCCCACGCTTTTTGTGCTCATTAAAGGAGAGCATAAAAAGTGTGGGGCACTAGTGTTGTAACACCTCATCCGTGCACCACCGCCGAAATCTGATATTAATAATTTGTTTCCGCAATAAAAATGTCCTGTACAGACAATAACGCACAGGAGAAAAACAATGAACGGCATTTCACTGCTGACCAACAACATGCAGCAAATGGCACAGGCGAGTATGAGAGGGGATGCCCCAATGAAAGAG
>NZ_JBOFZA010000102.1:0-28758 GCF_051654945.1 Serratia sp. (in: enterobacteria) | reverse complement strand
CTTGATATTTTTTTGCTACCGAAGTAGCTGGATATCGTCTTGTGAGTGCCCACACAGATTGTCTGATAAATTGTTAAAGAGCAGTGAGTTAGGCGCTTTCGCTTGCTAACTCGAGGAGGCGTATACTACGCTTTCCTCTCTCAGAGTCAACCCCTAATTTTCAGGATTTTTTCTCTGTCGAACTTCGAAGACATCGTGAAGTTGTTCACATGTTCCGTGTCGATGGAGGCGCATTATAGGGAGTTCCGCGCAGGCCGCAACAGGTATTTTCAACAAAAAACACCGTTTGCTGCATTCCACAGCAAAACCCGTCCTTATACCCGGTTATGCACCAACTTATCCACAGAACGCATTTGGACGGAAAATTTACGAGCGCCACGCAAACGTTTTCGCTACAATTCCCCGCGACGAAACAATCCCCGTTTTTACCGGGGCGCTACCTGAATCTGTTCCTTTCCTTCTCTATATAGAAAGAAATCCCCTCTATATAAGAAGCCACAAGGTGGAGATCCACGTAACGCTCTTATATTGCGACTCAAAGCCAAGGGATAAAACCATGCAACAACCTCGTCCAATCCGCCGGGCCCTGCTCAGCGTGTCCGACAAAGCCGGTATCGTTGAATTTGCCGAAGCCCTCTCCCAGAGAGGCGTCGAACTACTCTCCACCGGTGGCACCGCCCGCCTGCTGGCCGACGCCGGTCTGCCTGTTACCGAAGTTTCCGACTACACCGGCTTCCCGGAGATGATGGACGGACGAGTCAAAACCCTGCACCCGAAAGTGCACGGTGGCATTCTGGGCCGCCGGGGTCAGGATGATGCCATCATGGAACAACATGCGATCCAGCCGATCGATATGGTGGTGGTAAACCTCTATCCCTTCGCGCAAACCGTAGCTCGCCCGGATTGCTCGCTGGAAGATGCCGTCGAGAATATCGATATCGGTGGCCCAACCATGGTGCGCTCGGCCGCCAAGAACCATAAAGACGTGGCCATCGTGGTCAAGAGCAGCGACTACGCCGCCGTGATCACCGAGATGGATAACAACAACGGTTCACTGTTGTACCCAACCCGTTTCGATCTGGCTATCAAGGCATTCGAGCATACCGCCGCGTATGACAGCATGATCGCCAACTACTTCGGTACCCTGGTGCCGGCTTATCACGGTGAGACTGAACAACCTTCCGGCCGCTTCCCACGCACGCTGAATCTCAACTACATCAAGAAGCAGGATATGCGTTACGGTGAGAACAGCCACCAGCAAGCCGCCTTCTATATAGAAGAGAATTTGCAGGAGGCCTCCGTTGCCACCGCCGACCAGTTGCAGGGCAAAGCGCTTTCCTACAATAACATCGCCGATACCGATGCCGCGCTGGAATGTGTCAAAGAGTTTGCCGAGCCGGCCTGCGTGATCGTCAAACATGCCAACCCTTGTGGTGTAGCGATTGGCGAGGACCTGTTTGCCGCCTATGAACGCGCCTATCAAACCGATCCTACCTCGGCCTTTGGCGGCATCATTGCCTTTAACCGCGAGCTGGATGCCAAAACGGCGCAGGCGATCATCAGCCGTCAGTTCGTTGAGGTGATCATCGCCCCAAGCATTAGCGAAGAAGCCCGCACTCTGCTGGCGGCGAAACAGAACGTGCGCGTGCTGGCCTGTGGCCAATGGCAACAGCGCGTCACCGGGCTGGACTTCAAGCGTGTTAACGGTGGCCTGTTGGTGCAGGACCGCGATCTGGGTATGGTGACCGAAGCCGATTTGCGCGTGGTATCCGAACGCCAACCGACTGCCCAGGAACTGCGTGATGCCCTGTTCTGCTGGAAGGTAGCCAAATTCGTTAAATCCAACGCTATCGTCTATGCCCGCGACAACATGACCATCGGCATAGGTGCCGGCCAGATGAGCCGCGTTTACTCCGCCAAGATCGCCGGGATCAAAGCCGCTGATGAAGGCCTGGAAGTCAAAGGCTCCGCCATGGCATCCGACGCCTTCTTCCCGTTCCGTGACGGCATCGATGCCGCAGCGGCAGTTGGCATTACTTGTGTGATCCAGCCGGGCGGTTCAATCCGGGATGATGAAGTGATTGCGGCAGCCAACGAACACGGCATCGCGATGATCTTTACCGACATGCGCCACTTCCGCCATTAATCCCTTTTGCTGCGTGCGCCAAATGCGCACGCCGTTTATGGAGCACCTGATGAATATTCTAATTATTGGCAACGGCGGGCGTGAACATGCGCTGGCCTGGAAAGCGGCCCAATCGCCATTGGCGGATAAGGTCTTTGTTGCACCGGGTAATGCAGGCACCGCGCTGGAAAGCAATCTGACCAACGTCGATATCGCCCCAACCGATATTCCGGCGCTGATTGCCTTTGCCAAAGACAATGCCATCGGTCTGACCATCGTTGGCCCGGAAGCACCATTAGTGATTGGCGTGGTAGATGCCTTCCAGGCTGCCGGGTTGAAAATCTTTGGCCCTTCACAGGCCGCCGCACAGCTTGAAGGCTCCAAAGCCTTTACCAAAGACTTCCTGGCACGCCACGCCATTCCTAGCGCTGGCTACCAGAACTTTACCGAAGTTGAACCTGCACTGGCCTATGTACGTAGCCAAGGCGCACCGATTGTCATCAAGGCCGACGGTCTGGCAGCCGGTAAAGGCGTGATCGTCGCCATGACGTTGCAGGAAGCCGAAGACGCGATCCAGGATATGCTGGCGGGCAACGCTTTTGGCAACGCCGGGCACCGTATCGTGATCGAGGAGTTTCTTGATGGCGAAGAGGCCAGCTTTATCGTCATGGTAGACGGCGAAAACGTGGTGCCGATGGCGACCAGCCAGGATCATAAACGCGTGGGTGACGGCGATACCGGCCCGAATACCGGCGGCATGGGTGCTTATTCCCCAGCGCCAGTAGTTACGGATGAAATCCACCAGCGCGTGATGGACCAGGTGATCTGGCCAACCGTACGCGGCATGGCGGCGGAAGGTAACACCTATGTCGGTTTCCTGTATGCAGGCCTGATGATTTCTGCCGACGGACAGCCCAAGGTAATCGAATTCAACTGCCGCTTTGGCGATCCGGAAACCCAGCCAATCATGTTGCGCCTGCGTTCCGATCTGGTTGAGCTCTGCCTGGCCGGGGCTGACGGTAAACTGGGGGAGAAGACTTCCGAGTGGGACGAACGCCCTGCCCTCGGCGTCGTGTTGGCTGCGGGTGGCTACCCAGCGGATTATCGCCAAGGGGACGTGATCCACGGCTTACCTCAGCAAGAAGACGCCAACGGCAAAGTGTTTCATGCCGGTACGCGTATGCAAGGCAATGACGTTGTGACCAACGGCGGGCGCGTTCTGTGCGTGACAGCATTGGGTGCAACGGTGGCACAAGCTCAGCAGTTAGCCTATCAGCTAGCGGAAGGGATTCAGTGGCAAGGCAGCTTCTGCCGCAAGGATATTGGCTACCGCGCTATCGCACGCGAGCAGTAATCGGCGGCCCCGTTAAATTCAGGCTCTGTTCGCAGGGCCTTTTTTATTGGCTACAGGGTATCTTTGGTGGGTTCCCAACTACAGAAGTCGCTATTGGCCACCAGTAACAGCTCACGACCTTCCGGCCCATCCAACCAGGCTACGCTCACTGGCTGACTGCTGTTGGCCGCACGCCGTGCGATCCACTCTTCGGCCTGTTGGTCCAGACCCGGTTTCACGACTTCGCCGTTGCACAACTTCACTGCGCCTTGTTGCCAGTGCCCTTGTAACAACCGTACCCGGCCGGCATTTAGCGCATCGCTCACTTCCAGCATTCGCCGTGTCTGATATTGATAAAGCACGATTTCATCGTTGGAGAGCTTCTGACGCTGGGTGGCCAGTTGACGTTGCATAAAGCTGACCGTGCCGTTGGCGGTGAAACGCAGTTGAATGGAATCGCGATCGCCATCCGCATCGGTGCGTTTGATTTGGTACAGCACACCATTCTGATATTCATACAGCGTTGAGACAGTGCCCGGCCCGCGATAAGGGCTGTAGACACTCAACAGCGCCACAGGCTGCTGCTGGCCATCATCCAGACGCCACACCCGCATTACCCCCTGATCGGCCACAAAGCCGCTGGCGGTAAAGGACGGCGGGGCAGACCGGAAACTACAAGCACTCAAGGCAGCGACAACCGTAACCGCCATGAGTGCCCGTTGAATAAACAAAAGGGGCGCCGACGCCCCCCTGTTTAAACCTTTCTGCAACACGCGATTAAGACTTAACCGCGTCTTTCAGTGCTTTACCAGAAACGAACGCAGGCACGTTAGCGGCTGCGATTTTGATTTCTTTACCAGTCTGTGGGTTGCGGCCAGTGCGCTCGCTACGATGGTTTACCTTGAAAGTACCGAAACCAACCAATTGTACTGCATCACCTTCTTTCAGAGACTCAGTAATGGCAGCCAGGGTTGATTCCAGAGCCAGCTTAGCTTGAGCTTTAGAAAGGTCAGCCTTGTCTGCGATTACATCAATCAGTTGAGTCTTGTTCATAAGTTATCCTTACAGTGTGTTTATCGTTTGCAAAGCATCGAGTGCGACGGATATGCCGATGGACAGCACTCTCCTGCATACACGCACCGATAGCCACTTTTTTTTCGCCCCCCAAATGTAGACCAGACAGGGTGCGGATGTGAAGCCTTAAGGCACGACAAATCAGACGTTAAATCACGTTTTCTTGCCTTATTGCGTTAAATTTATCCCAATGTTACTTACCGCGGCCTCGCGCAGGTCAGATCGTAACCCTTTGATCAGATCCAGATCACGCTCTTCGCAGGCAGCCAACAGGCGGAAAATCTCCCATTGAATGTCCCATTCTTCCTCAACGGCAGGCAGAATTTTCAGCTCTTCGTCGGTCATTTCTTTGCCAGCCTGGGTCATTTCCAACATCGCCACGGTGCGAATTGAGGTTTCGCTGATGGCAATGGCGTGCTCCAGCGTTTCACCGCTGAGGCGCGAATGGATCAATTCCCCTAATGCGATACAGGCATCGATCGCCGGGTAAACGCCGTAAAGATCGTAATCTTCTGCCGACGGGATCGCCTCTTCCAACTTTTCCAGTTGGCTGTCAAAGTTGACCTTGGCGTCTTTCACCACCAGCGTTTCCCAGATCAGATCCAGGATACGGCGATAAACCGCCGGGTCGCCAAACTCCGTCTGCAGACAGAACATCTGGTAATTCGGGTACATACGCTCGCACAGGCAGGCCATAAAGGTCAAATGCTGCCAGCTTTCCAGCTTTTCCAAGCGTAAATGAATCGGGTTACGTAGCATTGTCTACTCTCTTACTCGTTATCTGCCGCGCAGTGTACCCGAAATCGCTCATTGCGACACCTCTGGATGCTGCTGTAACCAGCGTATAAAGGCCGGACGGCGTGAAGCAATGGCATCGGCCCAACGCGTGGGTTCCGGCAAGCGGTAGCCTGCCATGCAGCGTTGCACCCAGGCCAGGGCGCTGTCGGTGCCAACCCGATGGCCTGTGGCGATAAACAACGGATTGCAACGTTCCTTGCTGCGCCATACCCATCCCAGTTGTTCGCCCTTGTCCTCAAGCGCAGCCAGCGAGCCAACGGCAGCATCCAGCGGAGAAAATTTACCACATAAACGCTTCTTCGCCACACCTATGGTTGGTACGTCCACCAGCAGGCCAAAGTGGCTGGCAACCCCCAAGCGTCTGGGATGGGAAATGCCATGGCCATCGACGAAGATCAGATCGGGTTTCTGTTGCAGTTGCTCCCAGGCGGCGATCAACGCCGGATACTCACGAAACGAGAGAAAACCGGGGATATAGGGCATGGTGGTGCTGATACGGGCGATCTGATACTCCACCAGTTCCAGTGAAGGATAGCGCAGGATAGCAATGGCGGCGCGG
Organism: Serratia sp. (in: enterobacteria); assembly: GCF_051654945.1. Classification (GTDB taxonomy): domain Bacteria; phylum Pseudomonadota; class Gammaproteobacteria; order Enterobacterales; family Enterobacteriaceae; genus Chania. The sequence continues at coordinate 22,869 of NZ_JBOFZA010000102.1, read as the reverse complement.
GTGACCGCGCCTTCTTGCTCAAAACCGACGTCCGCACCGGCGATAAACGCCGGTGGGTCTTGCAGAAAATCATCGTGACGAATGACTTCCCCGGCGCGCCGCAACTGTTCGGCGCGCAGAGCCTGAGTATCTATCACAGCGTCTCCTTGCGGTTTAGCGGTGGTATTTGGCCGACAGCGCATGCACCGCTTCAACGAACGCACCGGCATGTTCCGGTGGCACATCCTGATGAATGCCGTGGCCAAGGTTAAACACGTGGCCTTCGCCCTGGCCAAACCCGGCCAGAATAGTTTCCACTTCCTGCGCGATGCGCTCCGGTGCCGCATACAGCATCGAAGGGTCCATGTTGCCTTGCAGAGCGACTTTATCGCCCACGCGGCGGCGCGCATCGGCGATATCGGTGGTCCAGTCCAGGCCCAGCGCATCGCAACCGGTGGCCGCCATAGCTTCCAGCCACTGGCCGCCGCCTTTGGTGAACAACGTTACCGGCACGCGGCGTCCGTCGTTTTCACGCAGCAGGCCATCGACAATTTTATGCATGTAGTGCAGCGAGAATTCGCGGTAATCACGGCCCGTCAGCACGCCGCCCCAGGTGTCGAACACCATCACGGACTGCGCACCGGCCTTGATCTGGGCGTTGAGATAAAGAATAACGCTGTCCGCCAGCTTATCCAGCAGCAGGTGCAGCGTCTGCGGCTCGGCGTACATCATTTTCTTCAGCTTGGTGAACGCCTTGCTGCTGCCGCCTTCGACCATATAGGTCGCCAACGTCCACGGGCTGCCGGAGAAACCAATCAGGGGCACTTCCCCCTTCAGCTCACGGCGGATAGTGCGCACCGCGTTCATCACATAGCCCAGTTCATCTTCCGGATCGAACGCTGGTAACTTCTCTACGTCGGCACGACAGGTGATTGGCGAAGAAAAACGCGGGCCTTCCCCAGTCTCGAAGTAGAGCCCAAGCCCCATGGCATCAGGAATGGTGAGAATGTCGGAGAACAGGATGGCGGCGTCCAGCGCATAACGGCGCAGAGGCTGTAAGGTCACCTCGCAGGCCAGTTCGGCGTTTTTGCACAACGACATGAAATCCCCGGCCTGAGCACGGGTGGCTTTGTACTCTGGCAAATAACGACCGGCCTGGCGCATCATCCATACAGGGGTAAGATCTACCGGTTGGCGCAACAGCGCGCGCAGGTAGCGATCGTTCTTCAACTCATTCATTTCTTGGGCTCCCTTGATTATCTGCCGCCATTGTACCTTATTCTGCCCGGCACAGCGCCACGGTGTCCTCGATCAGACGGCGCGCCACGGTACCTGGAGGTGGCAGCATAGGCAATTGGTCATAGCGATACCAGCCCGCATTGAGCAACTCTTTCGGATCGTGACGCAGTTCACCACTGTGATACTCCGCCATAAACGCCATCATCAGCGAATGGGGGAACGGCCAAGGCTGCGAGGTGACATAGCGCAGGTTGGTGATGGCGATATTGCTCTCTTCCATGACCTCGCGCGCCACGGCATTTTCCAGCGTTTCGCCCACTTCGACAAAACCGGCCAGCACGGTATGAATACCGCCGCGATGGCGCACATGCTGTGCCAGCAGGATCTCGTCATTGCGGCGAATAGCCACAATCACGCAAGGGGCTATCTGGGGGTAATAACGTTCACGGCAGTGGTTACACAGGCAGGCACTTTCCGTGCGGCTGAGATGCATTTCATGACCACAGTAGCCGCAGAACTGATGCGAGCGATAAAAATCGGCCAGTTGCACACCGCGCCCGGCCAACTGGAACAGCCCGCGATCGAGGCTGAGCAGTTGCCGCACCGACCCCATCTCTTTGGCCATCGGTTGGCGCACCAGCCAGACCGTTGCCCCCTCCCATTCACCAATCTGCCGAGCCGATCGGCCTTGTAAGGAAAATAATGCGGCAGAACCAAAGGGTAATTCACCGTTTGGTAACCAAATTTTGCTTTCATGGCTGACGATCCACCAGCCGTTTTCGTTACCCGTTAATGCAAGTTCCATATGTTGTTGCACAACCTCTGCTTCACTGGCAATCTAGGAATGGTCTTTGTTACATTTTATTAACTTACTCTTTTTCTCTTTCTCTTACACACGGAGTCAACCATGCTCAACCGATTGGAAAGCCTGACTCAGCGCGTTGGTGGCAGTAATGAATTAGTCGATCAATGGTTGCAGGCACGCAAACAGCTGCTGGTTGCCTATTGCAGTTTGGTCGGCATTAAACCCAACAAAGAAAAGCATACGCCGCTGAACGAAAAAGCGCTGGAGAACTTTTGCCATAATCTGGTGGATTATCTCTCTGCCGGACATTTTCACATTTATGACAAAATTATCAAACAAGTGGAAGGCTCCGCCAGCCCAAAAATGGCGCTGACTACCAAGTTCTATCCCAAATTACAGGCCAATACCGAAATCGTGATGGCGTTCCATGACCGCTATACCGAAGCCGATATTGATGATGTGTGTGTCGAACTTAATCAGGCGTTGTCAGACATTGGCGAAGCCTTGGCCTCGCGTTTTGCTTTGGAAGATCAGTTGATCCAGCTGGCGGCGGAAACCTGGCAGCAGGGGCAACCGGGGAGCAACAATACTGAGTCTCTACCTCACCCGGCTTAATTATCCCCCTATAGATTTCAAGTCGTAGCTAGGCGGCAAATATTTGAATCCCCAGGAGCTTACTTTTGTAAGTGACTGGGGTTCAAATATGCAGATAACAACGCTACGGCTTGAAAGATGACGGGGGATGGCTTGTAGTTTTTGTAGTCCCTCTTATACTGAGGGCTCTTGTCGGAGTGCCTAGCGCTGATGTTGCATTAAATCAGCCAGGCTGAGACCGTTAATTCGGGATCCGCGGAACCTGATCGGGTTAATACCCGCGAAGGGAACAAGAGTAATCTATCGCCATAGGCAAGATGCTCCCGTCAGGGGCTGCGCCTGCCTTACCGGCTACCATCATTACTCCCTCCGAGCTCCAGACAAGCAATTTTCCCTACATCACTACACTGATAGGAATTTGCTATGTCTACCGTGAACCAACCTCGTGCCCGTAAACAACAACGCGATGCCGCGCAAAACTTCATCGACTCTCTGCAAGGCGTAACCTTCCCCAACTCACAACGGATCTACCTCACTGGCTCACGCAGTGATATTCAGGTACCGATGCGTGAAATCCAACTCAGCCCGACGCTGATCGGCGGCAATAAAGACCAGCCTCAGTATGAGCAGAACGAAGCCATTCCTGTATATGACACCGCAGGCCCGTACGGCGATCCGCAAGCCGTGCTCGACGTGCATAAAGGATTGGAAAAAGTCCGCGCGGGCTGGATCGTAGAACGTGCCGATACGGTAACGTTGAGCGGCGTCAGTTCCGGCTTCACCCAGCAGCGTCTGGCCGATGAAGGCCTAGACCATCTGCGCTTTGAGCATTTGCCTCTGCCCCGCAAGGCCCTGCCGGGGAAATGCGTTACCCAATTGCACTATGCCCGCGCCGGTATTGTCACCCCAGAGATGGAGTTTATCGCCATCCGCGAAAATATGGGCCGTGAACGCATTCGCGGTGAAGTGCTGCGCCACCAGCATCCCGGCCAAAGTTGGGGGGCGAATCTGCCAGAAAACATCACACCGGAATTTGTCCGCCAGGAAGTGGCCGCAGGGCGAGCCATCATCCCTGCCAATATCAACCACCCGGAATCCGAGCCGATGATTATTGGCCGTAATTTCCTGGTGAAGGTGAACGCCAACATCGGCAACTCGGCGGTCACTTCCTCGATCGAAGAAGAAGTCGAAAAACTGGTGTGGTCAACCCGTTGGGGTGCCGACACCGTGATGGACCTCTCTACTGGCCGCTATATCCACGAAACCCGCGAATGGATCCTGCGCAACAGCCCGGTACCGATTGGTACGGTACCGATCTATCAGGCGCTGGAGAAAGTGAACGGCGTGGCAGAGAACCTGACCTGGGAGATGTTCCGCGATACCCTGCTGGAACAGGCTGAACAAGGGGTAGATTACTTCACCATTCACGCCGGAGTCCTGCTGCGCTATGTGCCGATGACCGCCAAGCGCCTGACCGGTATCGTCTCCCGTGGCGGTTCGATCATGGCGAAGTGGTGCCTGTCGCATCATCAGGAAAACTTCCTCTATCAGCACTTCCGCGAGATCTGCGAAATTTGTGCCGCTTACGATGTTTCACTGTCCCTCGGCGACGGCCTGCGCCCAGGTTCGATCCAGGATGCCAATGACGAAGCGCAATTCGCCGAACTGCATACGCTGGGCGAGCTGACCAAAATTGCCTGGGAATACGACGTACAGGTGATGATCGAAGGCCCCGGCCACGTGCCGATGCAGATGATCCGCCGCAACATGACCGAAGAGCTGGAACATTGCCATGAAGCGCCGTTCTATACGCTTGGGCCGTTGACCACCGATATCGCACCGGGTTACGACCATTTCACCTCTGGGATCGGCGCGGCGATGATCGGCTGGTTCGGCTGCGCGATGCTTTGCTACGTGACGCCAAAAGAACACCTGGGCTTGCCGAACAAGGAAGATGTCAAACAGGGGCTAATCACCTACAAGATCGCCGCTCACGCCGCCGATCTGGCGAAAGGCCATCCAGGCGCGCAGATCCGCGATAACGCCATGTCCAAGGCGCGCTTTGAATTCCGTTGGGAAGATCAGTTCAACCTGGCGCTGGATCCACAAACCGCCCGCGCCTATCACGACGAAACGCTGCCGCAGGAATCCGGCAAGATCGCCCACTTCTGCTCGATGTGCGGACCAAAGTTCTGCTCAATGAAGATTTCCCAGGAAGTGCGCGACTATGCCGCCGCACAGGAGGCTGCCAAGCCGATCGAAGTGCAACTGACCGGCATGGAGAAAATGTCTGCCGAATTCCGCTCGCGCGGCAGCGAGTTGTACCATAGTGCAACCAACTTGCAGGAAGAGGTGAATAATGACTAACCTCACTGCGCCCTTCCCCGCAACGCCACACAAGCTGGGTTTATACCCGGTCGTCGACAGTATTGAATGGATCGCTCGCCTGCTGGAAGCAGGCGTCACCACCCTCCAATTACGCATCAAAGATCTGCCCGACGAACAGGTAGAGGCCGACATTGCTGCCGCCATCACCCTGGGAAAACGCTATCAGGCACGGTTGTTTATCAATGATTACTGGCAGTTGGCGATTAAGCATGATGCTTACGGCGTCCACCTGGGGCAGGAGGATTTGGACACCACCGATCTGGCAGCCATCCATCGGGCGGGATTGCGCCTGGGCGTTTCCACCCATGACGACGCCGAACTGGCCCGTGCGATCGCCGTCAAACCTTCCTATATCGCCCTGGGGCATATCTTCCCCACGCAAACCAAAGACATGCCTTCCGAACCTCAGGGCCTCGCCGAGTTGCAACGCCATGTCGCAGGGTTACAGCAGTACCCAACGGTGGCCATTGGCGGGATCAGCATCGATCGCGTCCCTGCCGTATTGGCCTGTGGCGTTGGCAGCGTGGCCGTGGTCAGCGCTATCACCCAGGCTGCGGATTGGCGTGCCGCCACGGCAACGCTGCTGCAACTGATTGAAGGCAAGGAGTAATGCGATGCTCAATGATCAAGAGTTTCTGCGCTACAGCCGCCAGTTGCTGCTGGAAGACGTCGGCCCCGAGGGGCAGGAAAAGCTAAAGCACGCCACGGTGCTGATCGTCGGATTGGGAGGCTTAGGCTCCCCGGCGGCGCTGTATCTGGCTGCCGCCGGTGTGGGTACGCTGCTATTGGCCGATGATGACCAGCTGCACCTCACCAATCTGCAACGGCAAATTCTGTATCGCACCGGCGATATCGCCGCCAGCAAGGCCCAACTGGCGCAGGACCATTTACAGGCGCTGAACCCTCTGGTGGAGTCGATTGCACTGGAGCAACGCCTGCAAGGGGCAACGCTGAACGATGCCGTGGCCTGTGCCGATTTGGTGCTCGATTGCAGCGATAATATGGCGACACGCCATGCGGTCAATGCCGCCTGCATCGCTGCCAATGTGCCGTTGATCAGCGGCAGCGCGGTGGGGTTCAGCGGCCAGTTACTGGTTATCGAACCGCCTTATGCCCACGGCTGTTATGCCTGCCTCTACCCCGAGCAAGCCGAACCACAGCGTAACTGTCGCACCGCAGGCGTACTTGGCCCGGTCGTCGGCGTGATCGGCACGCTTCAAGCGCTGGAAGCCATCAAAATGCTGGCCGGGATGCCCTCCTCCCTCAGCGGCAAGCTGCGTTTGTTCGACGGCAAACAGCAAAGCTGGAGCACCCTGCAACTGAGCAAGGCCAGCACCTGTTCCGTCTGTGGGGGCCCAGCATGAAGATTACGCTGAATGACCAACCACTGGAGCTGGCACAACCGTTGAGCGTTCAGGCATTACTCGAACAGCTGGAACGCCACCAGCCAGGCAGCGCATTAGCGATCAATCAGGTCATCATTCCACGCGCTGACTGGGCAACCCGTCAGGTGCAGGACGGTGATGATATCTTGCTGTTTCAAGCGATTGCCGGAGGCTGACATGCTGCAAATCGCCGATACCACTTTTACTTCACGCCTGTTCACCGGCACCGGGAAATTCGCCACGCCCGAGTTAATGCTGGCCGCGCTACAAGCTTCCGGCTCACAGCTGGTGACCATGGCGATGAAACGCGTCGATCTGCGCGGCGGTAACGACGCCATTCTGGCACCGCTGCAACGGTTGGGCGTAAAACTCCTGCCCAACACATCTGGGGCGAAGACGGCAGACGAAGCCGTGTTCGCTGCCCGCTTGGCACGTGAAGCGTTGGGCACCCACTGGGTGAAACTGGAAATTCATCCGGAAGTGAAATACCTGCTGCCAGACCCAATCGAAACGCTCAAGGCAGCGGAGATCCTGGTCAAGGAAGGTTTTGTGGTGCTGCCTTACTGCGGCGCCGATCCGGTGCTGTGCAAACGGTTGGAGGAAGTGGGCTGTGCCGCCGTGATGCCGCTAGGCGCACCGATCGGTTCTAACCGTGGATTACTGACCCGTGACTTCCTGGAGATCATTATTGAACAGGCCAAGGTTCCGGTAGTGATTGATGCCGGGATCGGTGCCCCCAGCCACGCATTAGAAGCGATGGAGCTGGGGGCCGATGCGGTACTGGTCAATACCGCCATCGCCGTGGCCCGCGATCCGCTGCAAATGGCTCAGGCTTTCCGCATGGCACTGGAAGCCGGTGAATTAGCGCGTAACGCCGGACTCGGCAGCCGCCAGACGATCGCCACGGCCTCCAGCCCGCTGACGGCGTTCCTCAGCCACTCAGAGGAGGCGCTCTGATGGCCGATGATTTTAGCGAGCGTTTATCTGGCTGGGATTGGGATGACCTGACGCTGCGGATTAACAGCAAAACGGCACGTGATGTTGAGCAGGCTTTGCATAGCACCAAGCCGACGCGGGAAGATTTTATGGCACTCATCTCCCCTGCCGCCGCCGCTTATCTGGAGCCTCTGGCGCAACGAGCACAACAACTCACCCGCCAGCGTTTCGGTAACGTAGTGAGTTTTTATGTGCCGTTATACCTCTCTAACCTGTGTGCCAACGATTGTACCTACTGCGGCTTTTCGATGAGTAATCACCTCAAACGCAAAACGCTGGATGCGGCAGAGATCGAACGGGAATGCGCGGCCATCAAGGCGTTAGGATTTGAGCATCTGCTGCTGGTAACCGGAGAACATCAGCGCAAGGTCGGTATGGATTACTTCCGCCAGCATATTCCCGCCATTCGCCGCCATTTCAGTTCACTGATGATGGAGGTGCAGCCGCTGGCGCAGCAAGACTATGCCGAGCTGAAAACCCTTGGGTTGGACGGGGTGTTGGTCTATCAGGAAACCTACCACCCGGCGACCTATCAGCAGCACCATCTGCGTGGGCAGAAACAGGATTTCCACTGGCGGCTGAGTACGCCGGATCGACTGGGCCGCGCCGGGATCGATAAGATCGGCCTCGGCGCACTAATTGGGCTTTCCAGCAGTTGGCGTACGGACTGCTATCTGCTGGCGGAGCATCTGTTCTATCTACAGCAGACCTACTGGCAGAGCCGTTACTCAATCTCTTTCCCTCGCCTACGGCCCTGCGCCGGTGGCATTGAACCGGCTTCGATCATGAGCGAATCGCAACTGGTGCAGTTGATCTGCGCTTTCCGGTTATTTGCCCCCGACGTGGAACTCTCATTATCGACCCGGGAGTCGGCCTTCTTCCGCGATCATATGATCCCGGTGGCCATCAACAGCGTCAGCGCCGGTTCGAAAACCCAGCCGGGCGGCTACGCCGATGATGTGCCAGCAGAGCTGGAACAGTTCGAACCGCACGACAGCCGGACGCCGCAGCAGGTAGCACAAGCTATCACTGCCGCCGGGCTACAGCCGGTGTGGAAAGATTGGGATGATTATCTGGGACGTACTACGCAACCGCCTGCAACGGTTGCACCGTCTAACCAATAGTGCTGGAAACACTACGCAAAGCGAGGAAAGCAAACTGGTACCCCAAAACGACACCGTTATAGTAGCGATGTTGGCTAACGGAACCTAGCCAGCCAAGGTTATCTTCCCCTCTGATAACCTTGCTTACCAAACGCCGGAGCGTGCGGAGACTGGCCGCACGTTTCCGGTTCCTTGATTTATGACTCTACCGCCTGAGGCTTCATTCTCATACCAACAATGGCCGACAGCAGGCAACCCATCGCCAGATAGGCAGCAACCAGATGCCAGGAGCCGTCCATCAACTCCACCAGCAAGACGGCAATAAACGGCGTGAAACCACCGCCGACCACGCTGGCAACCTGATAACCCACACCGGCCCCGCTATAACGGTAGGCAGTACCAAACAATTCGGTGAACATCGGCTGCTGCACGCTAACCAGCATGTCATGCGCCATATTCCCCAGCATGATGGCAAAGAAGATAATCAGCACCGTATCACGGCTCTCCAACGCCATGAAAAACGGCACCGTGCTGGCAACACCAATCAATGCTCCTGTCACGTAGATCCGCCGCCTGCCAAAGCTGTCGGCCAGATAGGCAAAGAACGGGATCGACACACAGCTCACCGCCCCCACCAGCAAGCCGATATTCAGGAACAGATCCCGTGACAGGCCGAGATGAGTAGTCGAGTAGTTCATGGCAAAGGCCGTCACGATGTACATCGTCAGCAATTCGCCAAATCGCAGGGCAATGATCAACAAGAAGGCCTTGGGATTCTGGCGCAGCGCCTCAAAGATCGGGAACTTGCGTAATTTCTCGGCCCGGGTATGCAGGGTTTTATTGGCCTCAAACTCCTGCGACTCGTCCATGCCGTTACGGATCCACCAGGCAATCGCCACCAATAACAGGCTAAACAGGAACGGCAAACGCCAGCCCCAGCTAATAAATTCCTCGTTGCTGGTGAACTTGCTGACCAGAGAAACCGAACCGGTGGCCAACAGCAGCCCGACGCCAAAACCAATTTGTACGCCACTGCTGTAAAAGGCTTTTCGCTTCTTCGGCGCACTTTCCACCGCCAATAAAGCGGCGCCACCCCATTCGCCACCCACGGCAAACCCTTGTACGGCACGTAGCGCCACCAGCATGACTGGAGCCCACCAACCGACCGAATCAAACGAGGGCAACAGACCGATCAACGCCGTAGAGATCCCCATCATCCAGACGGTGATCATCAACATGCGCTTACGGCCCAGCTTATCGCCGAAGTGGCCGAACACCATGCCACCCAAAGGGCGGAACAGGAAGCCGACGCCAAAGGTGCCAAAAGCGGCCAGCGTGCCCATCGTTGGGCTGACCTGTGGGAAGAATTCGGTGTTAAAGACTAAAGCGGCAACTATTCCGTACAGTAGGAAGTCGTACCAATCGACGACGGCGCCAACAAAGCTTCCCCAGGCGGCACGCCGCGCCCGGCTTTGGGAGTACTGAATTGATGAGGTTATTGCACTGTTTGCAGGGCTGTTGCCACTGACTGATGTAGAGGTATCCATGCCTGTCCCGTTATTTTATGTTTACAGCACTGTACAACAAAAAGCCCCGGCTAGGATAGCCAGGGCTTTAGTCATTCACTGCTTAACGCACAGTCAGGGATGAAGTGACTTATTCGTCACTGCCGCCCAGGTTGCCAGCATTCAGCAATTCGGCCAGGTTGGCTGTCGCTTCTTCCGCGCTGACCTGCGGAACAACCGGAGTTTCACCCAGAGCCTTACGGCGCATACGATCCTGGTGATAAGCGTAACCGGTACCGGCTGGGATCAGACGGCCCACGATGACGTTCTCTTTCAGGCCGCGCAGCTCATCACGTTTACCGGCAACTGCCGCTTCGGTGAGAACGCGCGTCGTTTCCTGGAACGATGCAGCAGAGATGAAGGACTCGGTCGCCAAGGAAGCCTTGGTGATACCCAGCAGATCGCGTGAGAAGGTTGCTTCGATCTTGCCTTCAGCAGCAAGTTTACGGTTAGCAATCTTAACGCGTGACACTTCAGCCTGTTCGCCTTCCAGGAACTCGGTGCTACCAGCGCTAACGATGGTCCCTTTACGCAGCATCTGACGAACGATAACTTCGATGTGTTTATCGTTAATCTTAACGCCTTGCAGACGGTAAACTTCCTGCACTTCGTTGGTGATGTAGCGGGTAACCGCGTGCACACCACGCAGACGCAGGATGTCATGTGGAGATTCTGGGCCGTCAGAAACAACGTCACCACGTTCCACAATTTCACCTTCGAACACGTTGAGCTGACGCCATTTAGGGATCATCTCTTCGTAAGCGTCGCTGCCGTCCAGTGGAGAGATGACCAGGCGACGTTTGCCTTTGGTCTCTTTACCGAACGAGATAATCCCGCTAATTTCAGCCAGGATTGCCGGCTCTTTCGGACGACGTGCTTCGAACAGATCCGCAACGCGTGGCAGACCACCGGTAATATCCTTGGTACCGCCGGATTCCTGAGGAATACGCGCCAGGGTATCACCCGCACCGATCTGAATGCCGTCTTCCAGCTGTACAATCGCTTTACCTGGCAGGAAGTATTGAGCAGGCATATCAGTACCTGGGATCAATACGTCGTCGCCTTTGGCATCAACGATTTTCAGTGCCGGACGCAGGTCTTTACCGCTACCGGTACGCTCTGCGCTGTCCAGTACCACCAGAGAAGACAAACCGGTCAGTTCGTCGGTCTGGCGGGTAATGGTCTGGCCGTCAACCATATCGGCGAAGCGAATGAAACCGCTCACCTCGGTAACGACTGGCATGGTGTGTGGATCCCAGTTAGCAACGGTTTCGCCGCCGTTAACTTCTGCACCATCGCCTTTGCCCATTACGGCACCGTAAGGCACTTTATAGCTTTCTTTGGTACGGCCGAATTCGTCGATCAGCTTCAGTTCGGTGTTACGAGAGGTAATAACCAGCTTGCCTGCGGCGTTCATAACGAACTTCACATTGCTCAGCTTCAGCGTACCCTTGTTTTTCACCTGGATGCTGGATTCAGCAGCCGCACGAGATGCCGCACCACCGATGTGGAACGTACGCATCGTCAGCTGGGTACCCGGCTCACCGATGGACTGTGCCGCGATAACGCCGATGGCTTCACCTTTGTTGATGATGTGACCACGTGCCAGGTCGCGACCATAGCAGTTGGCACACACACCAAAGTCGGTTTCACAGCTAACTACGGAACGGACTTTAACGCTGTCGACAGAGTTCTCTTCCAACAGGTCACAGGTCTTCTCGTTCAGCAGGGTGTTACGTGGCACCAGGATGTCAGCCGTACCCGGCTTGATGACATCTTCGGCAGTCACACGACCCAGAACGCGTTCACGCAGTGGCTCTTTAACGTCACCACCTTCGATAACCGGAGTCATCATGATGCCGTTGTGAGTACCACAGTCGTCTTCGGTAACCACCAGGTCCTGTGCCACGTCAACCAGACGACGGGTCAGATAACCGGAGTTTGCAGTTTTCAGTGCGGTATCCGCCAAACCTTTACGAGCACCGTGCGTGGAGATGAAGTACTGGAGTACGTTCAGACCTTCACGGAAGTTCGCGGTGATTGGCGTTTCGATGATGGAGCCATCTGGCTTGGCCATCAGGCCACGCATACCCGCCAACTGACGGATCTGAGCGGCAGAACCACGAGCACCGGAGTCGGCCATCATAAAGATGCTGTTGAAGGAAACTTGTTGTTCCACCACGCCGTCACGGTTAACCACGTCTTCAACCGACAGGTTTTCCATCATCGCTTTGGCAACACGTTCGTTCGCCGCAGCCCAGATATCGATCACTTTGTTGTAGCGTTCGCCCGCGGTTACCAGACCAGATTGGAACTGCTCCTGGATCTCGGCAACTTCGGTTTCTGCTTCTTCGATGATCTCTGCTTTCTTGGCAGGGATAACCATGTCATCGATACCTACGGATGCGCCTGAACGGGCAGCGTAAGCAAAACCGGTGTACATGATCTGGTCAGCGAAGATAACGGTCGGCTTCAGGCCCAGGATGCGGTAACAGGTGTTCAGCATCTTGGAGATCGCTTTCTTGCCCAAAGGCTGGTTAACGATCGAGTAAGGCAGACCTTGCGGTACGATCATCCACAGGATGGCGCGACCGATGGTGGTATCAATAATGGTGGTCTGGTGAATGGATTCACCTTCGGTATTCTTGATCTCTTCTGTAATACGCACTTTAACGCGTGCGTGCAGAGAGGCCAGACCGGCGCGGTAAACACGTTCAGCTTCTTTAGGACCCGTCAGAACCATGCCTTCGCCTTTGGCGTTAACACAGTCACGAGTCATATAGTACAGACCCAATACAACGTCCTGAGAAGGAACGATGATTGGCTCGCCGTTCGCTGGTGACAGGATGTTGTTGGTAGACATCATCAACGCACGCGCTTCCAGCTGGGCTTCCAGCGTCAACGGTACGTGAACAGCCATCTGGTCACCATCGAAGTCGGCGTTATATGCCGCACAAACCAGCGGGTGCAGCTGGATCGCTTTACCTTCGATCAGAACCGGTTCAAACGCCTGGATACCCAAACGGTGCAGGGTTGGTGCACGGTTCAGCAGTACCGGGTGTTCGCGGATCACTTCGTCCAGGATATCCCAAACGACAGCTTCTTCGCGCTCAACCATCTTCTTGGCGGCTTTGATCGTGGTGGCCAGGCCACGCAGTTCCAGCTTGCCGTAGATGAACGGTTTGAACAGCTCCAGTGCCATTTTCTTCGGCAGACCGCACTGATGCAGACGCAGGTATGGACCTACGGTGATAACAGAACGACCAGAGTAGTCAACACGTTTACCCAACAGGTTCTGACGGAAACGACCCTGCTTACCTTTGATCATATCGGCCAAAGATTTCAGAGGACGTTTGTTGGAACCGGTGATGGCACGACCGCGACGGCCGTTATCCAGCAGGGCATCTACCGCTTCTTGCAGCATACGCTTTTCGTTGCGCACGATGATGTCAGGCGCAGCCAGATCCAGCAGGCGTTTCAGACGGTTGTTACGGTTGATCACGCGGCGGTACAGATCGTTCAGATCTGAAGTCGCGAAACGGCCACCATCCAGTGGAACCAGCGGACGCAGATCCGGCGGCAGTACCGGCAGCACGGTCAGGATCATCCACTCTGGCTTGTTGCCAGACTGCACGAACGCTTCCAGCAGCTTGATACGCTTGGTCAGCTTCTTACGCTTGGTTTCGGAGTTGGTTTCGTTCAGCTCTTCACGCAGCTGCTCACACTCGGCTTCCAGATCCATGTTTTTCAACAGGGCCTGAATAGCTTCCGCACCCATCTTGGCGTCGAATTCGTCACCAAACTCTTCCAGCGCATCCAGATACTGCTCTTCAGTCAGGATCTGACGACGCTCGAGGTTGGTCATACCGCCTTCGATCACCACATAGGATTCGAAGTACAGTACACGTTCGATGTCACGCAGCGGCATATCCAGCAGCAAACCGATGCGCGAAGGCAGCGATTTCAGGAACCAGATGTGCGCAGTTGGGGAAGCCAGTTCGATGTGGCCCATACGCTCACGGCGTACTTTGGTCTGGGTCACTTCTACGCCGCACTTCTCACAAATCACGCCACGGTGTTTCAAGCGCTTGTACTTACCGCACAGGCACTCGTAATCTTTTACCGGCCCAAAGATACGGGCGCAGAAAAGGCCGTCACGCTCAGGCTTGAACGTACGGTAGTTAATGGTTTCCGGCTTTTTAACTTCACCGAACGACCATGAACGGATCATGTCTGGCGATGCCAGAGCAATCTTGATCGCATCAAACTCTTCGGTCTTAGTTTGCGCTTTCAGAAACTTTAATAAGTCTTTCACGGATTGGCTCCTGTCGGAGTTAAACCTGTTGGGCGCACGCTGACAAATCGTGCGCCCGTGTGACCTGAACAACCACCCTCTGACTCCCTAAGGTCGGGAGCCAGAGCCGGAATAGCGATTAGTCGCCTTCCAGTTCGATGTTGATACCCAGCGAGCGGATTTCTTTCAACAGTACGTTGAAGGACTCCGGCATGCCTGGTTCCATACGGTGATCGCCATCCACGATGTTTTTGTACATCTTAGTACGGCCGTTGACGTCATCCGACTTAACGGTAAGCATTTCCTGCAAGGTGTAAGCTGCGCCGTATGCTTCCAGGGCCCATACTTCCATCTCACCGAAGCGCTGACCACCGAATTGCGCCTTACCACCCAGCGGCTGCTGAGTTACCAAGCTGTAAGAACCGGTAGAACGCGCGTGCATCTTATCGTCAACCAAGTGGTTCAGTTTCAGCATGTACATATAGCCGACGGTTACCTGGCGCTCGAACTGCTCGCCGGTACGGCCATCAAACAGCGTAATCTGACCAGAGGTTGGGATGCCGCCCATTTCCAGCAGTTGCTTGATTTCTGACTCTTTCGCACCATCGAAGACTGGGGTTGCGATTGGCATACCTTTTTTCAGGTTCTCTGCCAGACGCAAGACTTCGTCGTCGGTGAAGGTGTTCAGGTCAACTTTCTGACAAACGCCGTCGCCCAGATCGTAAGCCTTCTGGATGAACTCACGCAACTTGGCCACTTCTTGTTGCTGCTTCAGCATCTGGTTGATCTTCTCACCAATGCCTTTCGCCGCCATACCCAAGTGTGTTTCCAGGATCTGACCGATGTTCATACGCGATGGAACGCCCAACGGGTTCAGAACGATGTCTACCGGCGTGCCGTTTTCATCGTAAGGCATATCTTCGATCGGGTTGATCTTGGAGATAACACCTTTGTTACCGTGGCGGCCTGCCATCTTGTCACCCGGTTGGATCTGACGCTTAACGGCCAGATACACCTTGACGATTTTCAGCACGCCTGGTGCCAGATCGTCGCCTTGGGTGATCTTACGACGCTTGGCGTCCAGCTTCTTCTCGAAGTCGGATTTCAGTTCGTCGTACTGCTCTGCCAGCTGTTCCAGCTGGTTTTGCTTGTCTTCGTCGGTCAGGCCCAGCTCCAGCCAGCGATCGCGTGGCAGCTTGCTCAGCTTCTCGGCTTCGATACCACCGTTAACCAGTACCGCGTGGATACGCGCGAACAGGCCAGCTTCCAGGATTTGCAGTTCTTCAGTCAGGTCTTTCTTCGCCTGCTTCAGCTGCATCTCTTCGATTTCCAACGCACGCTTGTCTTTGTCCACGCCATCGCGGGTGAAGACCTGCACGTCGATAACCGTACCGGAAACGCCGTTTGGTACACGCAGAGAAGAGTCTTTAACGTCAGACGCTTTCTCACCGAAGATCGCACGCAGCAGCTTCTCTTCTGGCGTCAGCTGGGTTTCGCCTTTCGGCGTTACCTTACCAACCAGAATGTCGCCACCGGTCACTTCCGCACCGATATACACGATACCGGACTCATCCAGCTTGGAGAGCGCTGCTTCACCCACGTTAGGGATGTCGGCAGTGATCTCTTCCGGCCCCAGTTTGGTGTCACGAGACACGCAAGCCAGTTCCTGAATGTGGATGGTGGTGAAGCGATCTTCCTGTACCACACGCTCGGAGACCAAGATGGAGTCTTCGAAGTTGTAGCCGTTCCAAGGCATGAACGCGACGCGCATGTTCTGACCCAACGCCAGTTCACCCAGGTCGGTAGACGGGCCATCTGCCAGCACGTCGCCGCGCTCGATTGGCTCACCCAGATTCACACAAGGCATCTGGTTGATACAGGTGTTCTGGTTGGAACGGGTGTATTTGGTCAGGTTATAAATATCGATACCTGCTTCACCCGGCTGCATCTCGTCTTCGTTAACTTTGATAACGATACGGGAAGCATCCACGTACTGGATCACACCACCACGTTTGGCAACGGCGGTAACACCGGAGTCAACCGCTACGGCGCGTTCCATACCAGTACCTACCAGCGGCTTGTCAGCACGCAGGGTGGGTACCGCTTGACGTTGCATGTTCGCACCCATCAATGCACGGTTGGCATCATCGTGTTCCAGGAACGGGATCAGTGAAGCACCAACAGAAACGACCTGCTGGGTTGATACGTCCATATAGTCAACCTGGTCGCGGCTAAACAGGCTGGATTCGCCTTTGCTACGACAGGTAACCAGGTCTTCTTCAAAGCGGCCTTCTTCGTCCAGGTTGGAGTTCGCCTGAGCGATAACGAAGTTGCCTTCTTCAATAGCAGACAGATAGTTGATTTCATCGGTAACCACGCCGTCACGCACGCGGCGGTACGGGGTTTCCAGGAAGCCATACTCGTTGGTCTGTGCGTACACGGACAAGGAGTTGATCAGACCGATGTTTGGACCTTCCGGCGTTTCGATTGGGCACACGCGACCGTAGTGAGTCGGGTGTACGTCTCGAACTTCAAAGCCGGCACGTTCACGGGTCAGACCGCCTGGGCCCAATGCAGAGATACGACGCTTGTGCGTGATCTCGGACAACGGGTTGTTCTGGTCCATAAACTGGGACAGCTGGCTTGAACCGAAGAACTCTTTCACCGCCGCCGAAATCGGCTTGGCGTTGATCATGTCCTGAGGCATCAGGGTGTCCAGATCGCCCAGGGACAGACGTTCTTTCACCGCACGCTCAACACGGACCAGACCGACACGGAACTGGTTCTCGGCCATTTCGCCAACGGAACGGATACGACGGTTGCCCAAGTGGTCGATATCGTCCACTTCGCCTTTACCATTACGGATATCGATGAGCTTCTTCATCACTTCGATGATGTCGTCTTTGCTCAGGATGCCCGAACCTTCGATCTCGTCACGCAGCAGAGAACGGTTGAACTTCATCCGGCCAACCGCAGACAGATCGTAGCGGTCTTCAGAGAAGAACAGGTTCTCGAACAGGCTTTCCGCCGCCTCACGCGTTGGTGGCTCACCAGGGCGCATCATGCGGTAGATTTCTACCAGAGCGCTCAGACGATCGCTGGTTGGGTCGACACGTACGGTTTCAGAAATGTACGCACCGTGATCCAGGTCGTTGGTGAACAGCGTTTCGATACGCTTGTGGCCTGACTGGCTCAGCTTGGCCAACAGATCCAGTGACAGCTCCATGTTGGCTGCACAGATCAGTTCGCCAGTATTGGTATCGATATAGTCCTTCGCGACCACTTTGCCCGCGATGTACTCAACCGGTACTTCAATACTGTGGATCTCGTCTTTTTCGAGCTGACGGATATGACGAGCGGTGATACGGCGTGCTTTCTCAACGTAGATCTTACCGTTGGCTTCGATATCGAAGGACGCAGTTTCACCACGCAGACGCTCAGGAACCAGCTCCATCTGCAGCTTGTTATCACGGATCTCGAAAACAATTTTCTCAAAGAACAGGTCAAGGATCTGTTCAGTGGTGTAGCTCAGCGCGCGCAGAATAATGGTCGCAGGCAGTTTGCGGCGACGGTCGATACGCACGAACAGGTTGTCTTTCGGGTCAAACTCGAAATCCAGCCATGAGCCACGGTAAGGGATGATACGTGCGTTATACAGCACTTTACCCGAGGAGTGGGTCTTGCCCTTATCGCTGTCGAAGAATACACCAGGACTACGATGTAGCTGAGATACGATAACCCTCTCAGTACCGTTAATGACAAAGGTACCGTTTTCGGTCATGAGCGGAATTTCGCCCATATAGACTTCTTGTTCCTTGATGTCTTTGACCGTACCTTCTGGCGCTTCACGTTCGTAGATCACCAGGCGCAGTTTTACGCGCAGCGGTGCAGAGTACGTCACACCACGGATCTGGCACTCTTTGACGTCAAACACCGGCTCACCAAGACGGTAGCTAACGTATTGCAGCTCCGAATTGCCACTGTAGCTCTGGATAGGGAAAACAGAACGGAATGCGGCTTCTAAGCCGTATTGCCCTTCTGGATCTTGCTCGATAAATTTCTGGAACGAGTCAAGCTGGATAGAAAGGAGATAAGGTATGTCCAAAACTT
Source organism: Serratia sp. (in: enterobacteria) (assembly GCF_051654945.1). Taxonomy (GTDB): domain Bacteria; phylum Pseudomonadota; class Gammaproteobacteria; order Enterobacterales; family Enterobacteriaceae; genus Chania. The sequence goes on along the minus strand of NZ_JBOFZA010000102.1, from coordinate 4,411 downwards.
GTGGACGCTTACCAAAATCCTTACGAATACGTTTCTTCTCGGTATAGGAGTAAACCATAGGGTTCCTCAGCTCGCTGGAAAGTCGAACCTATCTGTCCGTCCGGATAGGGGACGGTTCATGCAACACCGTTTTGTTGATCGGAAAGCGGGAACACTTTCCGCAATACTCGTTTCTATCACGCTTAAATCATTTCATCGCCGTTGCGGCAGATTCGGCTGCGGCAGAAGGGGCGGTATATTAAGTCGTCGATAGAAAGAAATATTGGGGTTGGCCAGTAGTCAAACAGTGTGAAACTCTACTGACGCCCTACAGCGCAAAAAGGCTGGTGACCAAAAAGTCACCAGCCATCAGTCTGTTAGTTAAAACAGACTGCACTCCAAAAGCAGTGGCTTATTTAACTTCAACTTCAGCGCCAGCTTCTTCCAGAGCTTTTTTCAGTGCTTCAGCGTCGTCTTTGCTGATGCCTTCTTTCAGTGCTGCTGGTGCAGACTCAACCAGGTCTTTAGCTTCTTTCAGACCCAGGCCAGTTGCGCCACGTACTGCTTTGATTACTGCAACTTTGTTCGCGCCGATACCTTTCAGTACCACGTCGAATTCAGTTTTTTCTTCAGCAGCTTCAACAGCAGCAGCAGGACCTGCAGCTACAGCAGCAGCAGAAACACCGAACTTCTCTTCCATAGCGGCGATCAGTTCAACGATTTCCATTACAGACAGAGCTGCAACGCCTTCGATAATTTGGTCTTTAGTGATAGACATAACAAAAGTTCCTAAAATTCAGAAATAGTTTAAATACGTTAGCAAAGGCTAAGAAAGAGTGGCTTATGCCGCTTCTTTCTGATCGCGTACAGCAGCCAGAGTGCGAACCAATTTGCCGGCAGCGGCTTCTTTCATGGTTGCCATCAGGCGTGCGATTGCTTCATCGTAAGTAGGCAGCGTTGCCAAGCGGTCAATTTGTGCCGCAGGGATCAGCTCACCTTCAAAGGCCGCAGCTTTAATCTCGAACTTTGCATTCGCTTTCGCGAAATCTTTGAACAGACGAGCAGCAGCGCCCGGGTGTTCATGAGAAAATGCAATCAAGGTAGGACCGACAAACGTGTCTTTCAGGCATTCGAATGGAGTGCCTTCAACTACGCGACGCATCAAGGTGTTACGAACAACACGCATGTAAACGCCAGCTTCACGACCTGCTTTACGCAGTTCAGTCATTTTATCAACGGTAACGCCACGAGAATCCGCAGCTACCGCAGACAGCGCGCCTTTGGCTACTTCGTTGACTTCAGCAACAATCGCTTGTTTGTCTTGAAGATTTAATGCCATTAGCTTTTTGCTCCTGGATTTAGCCGGGGAAAATCCCCGGAACTCACTTCACTCAACATCTTGGTGTAAACACCCGCTGTTGAGCGGCTTAACACGGTGAGCAGAATCCAGCAAAGACCATTCTTTCAAAAGAAAAAAATACTTTAGGCTCTGTCACCGTCTACGCAGGAAGGATTAAGTGCCTTGCGACACACCTGCGGTCTTGGACGGAGGCCTGGATAGGCCAGGCTCCAACCGAAAATTCTGTTGTCCCGCATAGAGCAGAACCTTGGGGGATAAGATTCTAGATGAATCCAACCCCCAAGTCAAAAGCGATTAATCATCTACCCGTCGCCTTTCAAACTGCAGCGTTGTTACCGGCACTCACTCACCCCAGTCACTTACCCAAAAGTAAGCTCCTGGGGATGAGTGAGCTTGGCGCCTAGCTGCAGCTTGAAATTCATAGGGTATAGAGTGATTAGTTCGCTACAGCAGTCAAGCCGCTTTGATCGATAGCAACGCCAGCACCCATGGTGGTGGAGAGGCTAACTTTCTTGATGTACACGCCTTTTGCCTGAGATGGTTTGGCTTTTTTCAGCGCAACCAGCAGAGACTCAAGGTTTTCCTTCAGCTTGTCTGTGTCGAAATCAACCTTACCGATAGTGGTATGGATGATACCGTTTTTATCGTTACGATAACGAACCTGACCTGCTTTAGCGTTCTTCACAGCTTCAGCAACGTTAGGGGTAACGGTACCCACTTTCGGGTTAGGCATCAGACCACGTGGACCCAGAACCTGGCCCAGTTGACCTACAACGCGCATTGCATCCGGGGAAGCAATAACAACGTCGAAGTTCATCTCGCCTTTCTTGATCTGGTCAGCCAGGTCTTCCATACCTACCAGCTCTGCGCCTGCAGCTTTAGCAGCTTCAGCGTTAGGGCCCTGGGCAAATACGGCAACGCGAACAGAACGACCGGTGCCGTGTGGCAGAACGGTAGCACCACGTACGTTTTGGTCTGATTTACGAGCGTCGATGCCGAGGTTAACAGCAACGTCAACGCTTTCTACGAATTTAGCAGTGGCCAGCTCTTTCAGCAGAGCAACAGCTTCGAGGATGTCATACTGTTTAGTAGCATCAACTTTGTCACGGATCACGCGCATGCGCTTGGTCAGCTTAGCCATTTCTTAATTCTCCACTACCAGGCCCATGGAACGAGCAGTACCTTCGATGGAGCGAATCATCGCTTCAACGTCAGAACCAGTCATGTCCGCAGCTTTGGTTTCTGCGATTTCACGAACCTGTGCACTAGTCACTTTGCCGACTTTATCTTTGTTCGGCTTGCCGGAACCAGACTTAACACCAGCCGCTTTTTTCAGCAGAACTGCTGCCGGCGGGGTTTTGGTTACGAAAGTGAAGGAGCGATCAGAATAAACGGTAATAACAACCGGGATCGGCAGGCCTTTCTCAACGCTGTCAGTCTTGGCGTTGAATGCCTTACAGAATTCCATGATGTTAACACCTTGCTGACCCAGAGCTGGACCAACTGGTGGACTTGGGTTAGCCATACCGGCTGCAACTTGCAGCTTAACGTAGGCTTGTACTTTCTTGGCCATTGAAATTTCCTCGTTTGGGTAATATCGCCTCGCAAGAGGCTCCCCGTGTTTCGCCACGCTACAAGAGCAAGGCATCTAAAAACAAAAGGCGCGAAATTGTAGTTCAATTTCGCGCCTCTGACAAGCCTCAAATCCGCTTGTCGTGCTGATTATTCGATCAGCCTTTTTCGACCTGGCTAAAGTCCAGTTCCACCGGCGTTGCACGACCAAAGATGGAGACAGAGACTTTCAGGCGGCTCTTCTCGTAGTCCACTTCTTCAACGACACCGTTAAAGTCAGCAAATGGACCATCGTTAACGCGCACCAACTCACCCGGCTCGAACAGCGTTTTCGGACGTGGCTTATCACCAGCCTGTTGCAGGCGGTTCATGATAGCATCCACTTCTTTATCGCTGATCGGTGCAGGACGATCGGAAGTTCCACCGATGAAGCCCATCACACGAGGAACACTGCGCACCAGGTGCCAGCTGGCGTCATTCATCACCATCTGAACCAGTACATAGCCAGGGAAGAATTTACGCTCACTCTTACGACGCAGACCACCACGGATTTCTACCACTTCTTCGGTAGGCACCATGACGTCGCCGAACAGCTCTTCCATATCGTGCAGTTTGATATGTTCACGCAGCGATTGAGCTACGCGACCTTCAAAACCGGAAAACGCCTGAACGACGTACCAGCGTTTTTTTGGGGCTTCAGACATTTTAGAACCTCAGGCCAGTAATAAACGATACCAGACGGACCAATATACCATCCAGGCCCCACAAAATCAGTGACATCACGGCGGTTACCGCGGCAACGATCAACGTGGTGTGTAACGTTTCCTGACGAGTTGGCCAGATCACTTTACGTACTTCAGTACGCGCTTCACGCGCAAACGCAACGGTGGCTTTGCCTTTAGTAGTCATCAATGCCACTGCACCAGCAACGGCAATCACCACGACAACGGCCAACGCACGCAGCGGCAGGCTGAAATCACGGTAGTAATAGTTACCGACGATAGCCACAACCAACAGAACGGCGACGATTGACCACTTGGCCGCTTCAAGGCCGCGCCCGCTCCCTTGAGCCTCGGTATTCGCACTCATAAACCAACCTGTCACTAATGATTCGAACAAACAACTTTGCCTCGCAATGCGAGGCAAACCAAACCGAACAGATGCCGCTTGGCAGCATCCCGGTGTTTTACGCCATGACGTATTTCAGTCAATACCGTTTAAGAGCCCATCTCACCAATGATTATGACTGCAAAATCGCTGATGAGATAGGTTCTAGTTCACAGCGTAGAAAAAGGGCATCAAATGATGCCCTTTTATCGCATGTCGCGTCAAATATTATCCGCGATTAAGCGATAACTTTGGCAACAACGCCCGCACCTACAGTACGGCCGCCTTCACGGATTGCGAAACGCAGACCGTCGTCCATTGCGATTGGGTGAATCAAGGTAACAACCATGTTCACGTTATCGCCTGGCATTACCATCTCTACGCCTTCTGGCA
>NZ_JBOFZA010000101.1:0-41612 GCF_051654945.1 Serratia sp. (in: enterobacteria) | reverse complement strand
CCGCCCCAGAATAGTGAGAAGGATAAAAATAGTTAATGCACTGAAAATGTTAGGAAAAGAGTACAGTAATATGGTCATGGGATGTTGACCATATTACTGGGGATCACTCAGCCCACAGGGAGAGGGGACCGATCGAGTTCGTTGATATATTTGCGTAATACCCTGCCTTTCTTCTTACTCCCTGCTTTCCGAAGTTGCACAGGCTAACTATGCGCTCCGGACAGCTCCCTCTCCCTGTGGGAGAGGGTTGGGGTGAGGGGCATTACTTCTTCTTGGTTGGGCGCTGCCAGCCTTGAATGTGCACCTGCTTGACCCGGCTCAGCACCAGCTCATTATCCGCAATATCGCGGGTCACCGTGGTACCGGCAGCGATCGTCACCCCTTTACCTACCGTGACCGGAGCCACCAGTTGAGTATCCGATCCAACAAACACGCCGTCGCCGATAATGGTTTTGTGCTTGTTGGCACCGTCGTAGTTGCAGGTGATGGTACCGGCACCGATATTCACATCGTCACCAATCTCGGCATCGCCCAGATAGCTCAGATGGCCAGCTTTGGAACCTTTACCCAGGCGCGCCTTCTTGATTTCCACGAAGTTGCCAACGTGGGCACCTTCCGCCAGTTCGGCACCAGGGCGCAGACGGGCAAACGGGCCAACGGTACAGGCCGCTTCCAATTGCGCATTTTCCAGCACGCTGTAAGGACTGATCTCGCAGTCATCGCCAATCACGCAGTCTCTCAGTACGCAGCCAGCACCGATCTTCACGCGGTTACCCAGCTTGACCATGCCTTCGATAATCACGTTGGCATCAATGGAGATGTCACGGCCATGTTCCAGCACGCCACGCAGATCGAAACGCGCCGGATCCAGCAGCATCACACCAGCCAGCAGCAGTTTCTCTGCCTGCTCGGCCTGATACACACGCTCAAGCTGTGATAATTGCAGGCGGTTATTGACGCCTTCCACTTCGCTCAGACGCGCCGGATGTACCGCCTCAATCTTGTTACCTTCGGCATGAGCCAGGGCGATGATATCGGTGATGTAGAACTCACCCTGAGCGTTATTATTATTCAGCTTACCCAGCCAGCGCTTCAGATCGCGGCCGTTGGCCACCAGAATGCCAGTGTTGATCTCATTAATCTGGCGCTGCTCATCATTGGCATCTTTATGTTCGACAATGCCCACCACGGTGCCATTTTCACGCACGATACGGCCATAACCGCTCGGATCTTGCAGCTTCACCGTCAGCAGGCCAATGCCCCCCTGAGGTTTGGCCGCCAGCAGGCGGGTCAGCGTTTCAACAGCGATCAGCGGTACATCGCCATACAGCATCAGCACGTCTTCATCATCGCCAAAATGCGGGGCCGCCTGTTGCATTGCATGGCCCGTCCCCAACTGCTCAGCCTGCAATACCCAGTTTAGTGCATCGTTGTGCAAGGTGCTTTTCAGCAGTTCACCACCGTGGCCATAAACCAGATGGACGTTTTGGGCACCCAGCTTCATGGCAGCATCAATGACGTGCTGCACCATTGGCTTACCCGCCAGCGGATGTAACACCTTGGGAAGATCGGAATACATGCGTGTTCCCTTGCCCGCGGCGAGGATAACCACGCTCATTGCGCTGTTAGACATAAGCAACCTGATAACTCCATTTTGATGGACGAAAGTAAAACCGTTTGATGACAGAATTACTACATATTTCTCTACACGAATCCGGCGCAAGCCGCATGGCTCCTAGCCTGCCGCCAATGGCAGCAATTCAGCCATAGGGCGAAAAAACTGTCGGCGATCGGCGACGCTTCAAACCACGGCTTGCGCTAATACAGCACAATGCCTGGCCGGTTGAAACGCTTATTTTAAAACAAAAAAAAAGCGACCCACAGGGGCCGCTTTCTTATTTCCACACGTTGCAGGCAACGCGGGAGTTTACATCGCTTTTCTGGTGAGCTCGATAACGCGCAGTTTCGCGATCGCTTTCGCCAGTTCAGCTGATGCCTGAGCATAGTCGACATCGCCATGAGAGCTACGGATGTGCTCTTCAGCTTTACGCTTAGCTTCCAGCGCTCTCGCTTCGTCGAGGTCCGTTCCACGGATGGCAGTGTCCGCCAGCACGGTTACCACGCTCGGCTGTACCTCAAGGATACCGCCGGACAGGTAGATGAACTCTTCTTCACCGTGCTGTTTAACAATACGCACCATGCCAGGCTTGATGGCAGTCAGCAGCGGCGCATGGCCAGGGAAGATCCCCAGTTCGCCTTCGCTGCCTGTCACCTGGATCTTCTGCACCAGGCCGGAAAACATCTGTTTTTCCGCGCTGACGACATCCAGATGGTAAGTCATAGCCATATCACCCTCCTCTCAAGGCGTTACAGTTTCTTGGCTTTTTCCACTGCTTCTTCAATGGTGCCAACCATGTAGAACGCCTGCTCCGGCAGGTGGTCATAGTCGCCGTCCATAATGCCTTTGAAACCACGGATGGTATCTTTCAGCGATACGAACTTGCCCGGAGAACCGGTAAAGACTTCTGCCACGAAGAACGGCTGAGACAGGAAACGTTGGATTTTACGCGCACGGGATACAACCAGCTTGTCGTCTTCTGACAGCTCGTCCATACCCAGGATGGCGATGATATCTTTCAGTTCCTGATAGCGTTGCAGAATAGACTGCACGCCACGCGCTACGTCGTAGTGCTCCTGGCCAACTACCAGCGGATCCAGCTGACGGCTGGTGGAGTCCAGCGGGTCAACGGCCGGGTAGATACCCAGAGAAGCGATGTTACGGCTCAGTACCACGGTTGCATCCAAGTGAGCAAAGGTGGTGGCTGGTGATGGGTCAGTCAAGTCATCCGCAGGAACGTAAACGGCCTGCACTGAGGTGATTGAACCGGTCTTGGTAGAGGTGATACGTTCTTGCAGAACACCCATCTCTTCCGCCAGCGTTGGCTGATAACCTACCGCCGATGGCATACGGCCCAGAAGTGCGGACACTTCGGTACCGGCCAGGGTATAACGGTAGATGTTATCGACGAACAGCAGGACGTCACGACCTTCATCACGGAACTTTTCAGCCATGGTCAGACCGGTCAGCGCAACGCGCAGACGGTTACCTGGTGGCTCGTTCATCTGGCCATAAACCAGGGAAACTTTGTCCAGTACGTTGGAGTCGGTCATTTCGTGGTAGAAGTCGTTACCCTCACGAGTACGTTCACCCACGCCCGCAAACACGGAATAACCGGAGTGCTCGATCGCGATGTTACGGATCAGCTCCATCATGTTTACGGTTTTACCCACACCAGCACCACCGAACAGACCAACTTTACCACCCTTGGCGAACGGGCAGATCAGGTCCATTACCTTGATACCAGTTTCCAGCAGATCCTGGGAGCTGGACAGCTCTTCGTAGCTTGGCGCCGGGCGGTGAATAGCCCAACGTTCTTCTTCGCCGATGTCGCCCTTCATGTCGATTGGTTGACCCAATACGTTCATGATACGACCCAGGGTAGCTTTACCTACCGGTACTTCAATCGGGTGCTGCAGGTCGGTTACGGCCAGACCACGACGCAGACCGTCTGAGGTCCCCATTGCGATACAGCGAACCACGCCGCCACCCAGCTGTTGCTGAACTTCCAGCACCAATTTCTCGGAGCCGTTTGCGACCTCAAGAGCGTCGTACACTTTTGGTACGGCATCCTGAGGGAACTCGACGTCCACCACGGCGCCGATTACCTGGATAATCTTTCCAGTAGCCATCTTGAATCCTCTACGTAATTCGTAAACCTAGCTTAAACCGCGGAGGCTCCCGAAACGATCTCGGTGAGTTCCTGAGTGATGCTGGCCTGACGCGCCTTGTTGTATACCAACTGCAGCTCTTTGATCAGGCTACCGCCGTTATCGGTTGCGGCTTTCATCGCGACCATTCGTGCGGCCTGCTCGCTGGCCAGGTTTTCCACGACGCCCTGATAAACTTGCGATTCCACATAGCGGCGCAGCAAGGTATCAAGCAGCACTTTCGGATCGGGTTCATACAGGTAATCCCAGGATTTTTTCTTCAGCTCACTGTCATCAGAAGGTGGCAATGGCAGAACTTGCAGTAACTGCGGTTCCTGGGACATCGTATTAACAAATTTGTTGCTGACGATGTACAGCTTGTCTAAACGACCTTCGTCGTAGGCTTGCAGCATCACTTTCACCGGACCGATCAGATCCGACAGGGAAGGGTTATCCCCCATGCCGGTCACCTGGGCAACCACGTTGCCGCCCACGGAACCAAAGAAAGAGGCCGCTTTCGAGCCAATCAGCGCTAAATCAGCTTCAACGCCTTTTTCAGACCAGCGTTTCATCTCTGCCAACAGCTTTTTGAACAGGTTGATGTTCAAGCCGCCGCAGAGACCACGGTCAGTCGACACCACCAGATACCCGACGCGCTTGACGTCACGCTCATCCAGGTACGGGTGCTTATATTCCAGATTCCCTAATGCCAGGTGACCAATCACCTCGCGCATGGTCTCTGCATAAGGACGGCTGGCCGCCATGCGTTCCTGCGATTTACGCATTTTGGAGGCGGCGACCATCTCCATCGCTTTAGTGATCTTCTGCGTGTTTTGCACGCTGCCGATCTTACTACGTATCTCTTTTGCGCCGGCCATCTCTGCTTCTCCTCATTGCCAGCGGCCTGCCGTCTTGCAACAACAGGCCGCTATGCGTTACCAGGACTGGGTTGCCTTGAAGGTATCGAGGATGCCTTTCAGCTTGCCTTCGATCTCATCGTTATAAGCACCAGTTTGGTTGATGTGGTTCAGCAGTTCAGCATGCTCGCGATCCGCGAAAGCGACCAGAGCGGCTTCGAAGCTGACGACTTTCGCCACTTCTACGTCGTTCAGGTAGCCACGCTCGGCGGCAAACAGCACCAGAGACTGTTGTGCGACAGACATCGGCGCATACTGTTTCTGTTTCAGCAGCTCGGTCACTTTCTGGCCGTGGCTCAGCTGTTTACGCGTTGCATCGTCCAGATCGGAAGCGAACTGTGAGAACGCAGCCAGTTCACGATACTGTGCCAGCGCGGTACGAATACCACCGGACAGTTTTTTCATGATCTTGGTCTGTGCTGCACCACCCACACGGGATACGGAAATACCCGGGTTAACCGCCGGACGAATACCGGAGTTAAACAGGTTGGATTCCAGGAAGATCTGACCATCGGTAATCGAGATTACGTTGGTCGGAACGAACGCGGAAACGTCACCCGCCTGGGTTTCAATGATCGGCAGAGCGGTCAGTGAACCGGTTTGGCCTTTGACTTCACCTTTGGTGAAGGCTTCAACGTAGTCGGCGTTAACACGCGCAGCACGCTCCAGCAAACGGGAGTGGAGGTAGAATACGTCGCCTGGGTAAGCTTCACGACCAGGTGGACGGCGAAGCAGCAGGGAGATCTGACGGTAAGCAACGGCCTGTTTGGACAGGTCATCGTATACGATCAGCGCATCTTCACCACGGTCACGGAAGTATTCGCCCATGGCGCAACCGGCATATGGCGCCAGGTATTGCAGTGCAGCGGATTCTGACGCGGTAGCCACAACCACGATGGTGTTGGCCAGTGCGCCGTGCTCTTCCAGCTTGCGCACCACGTTAGCGATGGTGGACGCTTTCTGGCCGATGGCAACGTAAACGCATTTGATGCCGGAATCGCGCTGGTTAATGATCGCATCGATCGCCAGTGCGGTTTTACCGGTTTGACGGTCGCCGATCACCAGCTCACGCTGGCCACGACCGATTGGGATCATGGCATCGACCGATTTGTAACCGGTCTGTACAGGCTGATCAACAGACTGACGTTCGATAACGCCAGGTGCGATAGTCTCAACTGGAGAGAAACCGTCGTTTTCAACCGGGCCTTTACCGTCGATAGGTGCGCCCAGAGTGTTGACTACGCGGCCCAGCAGGCCACGGCCGACTGGAACTTCCAGAATACGGCCGGTACATTTTACCTTCATGCCTTCGGCCAGATCCGAATACGGACCCATGACCACGGCACCTACAGAGTCACGCTCCAGGTTCAATGCAATGGCGTAACGGTTGCCTGGCAGTGCGATCATCTCGCCCTGCATAACGTCGGCCAAACCGTGTACGCGGATGATCCCGTCGCTGACGGAAACGATGGTACCTTCATTGTGAGCTTCGCTCACTACATTGAACTGAGCAATGCGCTGCTTGATCAGTTCGCTGATTTCGGTGGAATTCAGTTGCATGCTCCAGTCCCCTTAAGACTGCAAGACGTCTGCCAGGCGTTCGAGGCGGCCACGTACGCTACCATCGATCACCAGATCACCGGCACGGATAATGACACCGGCCAGAACAGACTTGTCAATTTTGCAATTCAGCTTAACTTTGCGTGACAGACGTTTTTCCATCGCAGCGACAATCTTGGCTTGCTGTGTGTCGTTCAGTGCGCTCGATGAGAGCACCTCGACTTCGACGGTGGATTCCAGCGCGGCGCGCAGTTCGATGAACTGTTGCAACACCGCAGGAAGAACCAGTAAACGTCCATTTTCGGCCATTACACGGATAAAGTTCTGGCCATGTTCGTCGAGCTCATCGCCACAAACCGCAATAAACGTGTTGGACAAGGTTTCTGGTGCAACCGCACCGGAAAGCAGTTCCGCCATCTGTTCATTACGGGTGACTACAGCAGTAAACGCCAGCATCTGCTGCCAGCGCTCTACGCTTTGGTTCTCAACGGCAAAGTCAAAAGCTGCTTTGGCGTAGGGGCGAGCTACAGTTACAAATTCAGACATCAGCCCCTCCCTCCTTACAGTTCAGCGACCAGTTTATCAACGATGTCGCTGTTAGCAGCTTCATCCACGGAACGTTCGATGATCTTCTCGGCACCGGCAATTGCCAGCATCGCGACTTGTTTACGCAACTCTTCACGAGCGCGCTTACGTTCGGCTTCGATCTCAGCCTGAGCCTGCGCCACGATTTTGTTACGTTCCTGCTCGGCTTCCGCCTTGGCTTCGTCCACGATCTGAGCTTTGCGTTTGTTTGCTTGCTCGATGATCACCTGGGCTTCCGCTTTGGCAGTTTTCAGCTGGTCGGTCGCATTGGCTTGCGCTAAATCCAAATCTTTTCTGCCACGTTCTGCGGAAGCGAGGCCATCAGCAATTTCTTTCTGACGCTTCTCGATGGCAGCCATGATCGGCGGCCATACATACTTCATGCAGAACCAGACAAACAGGATGAACGCGATAGCCTGGCCGAGGATTGTTGCGTTAATATTCACAGCACAATGCCTCTTAAAAAATTAATAATAGGGCTATTTTGTAGAGGATTAACCCTACTTACGCGACAGCAAACATCACGTAAAGACCCAGACCAACAGCGATCATCGGGATGGCGTCAACCAGACCCATAACGATAAAGAACTGTGTACGCAGCAGAGGGATCAGATCAGGCTGACGTGCAGCGCCTTCCAAGAATTTACCACCCAGGATGCCGATACCGATCGCAGCACCGATTGCCGCCAGACCCATCATCACAGCGGCAGCCATGTACAGCAGATCCATATTCAGGTTTTCCATGACAGTCTCCAGTTTGTTTCAGTTTAATAGTGCAAGTGTTTTAAGAAAAATCAGTGCTCTTCAGACGCCATCGACAGATAGACAATCGTCAGAACCATGAAAATAAAGGCTTGAAGCGTAATGATCAGGATGTGGAAGATTGCCCAAGGCAAACTCAGCATCCACTGTGACCACCACGGCAACAGACCAGCAATCAGGATGAAGATCAACTCACCCGCATACATGTTGCCGAACAGTCGCAGACCCAGTGAAACAGGTTTGGACAGCAGGCTGACACCTTCAAGGATCAGGTTAATGGGAATAAATACCGGGTGGTTGAACGGCTGCATGGTTAACTCTTTGACGAACCCACCAAGGCCTTTCATTTTAATGCTATAGAACAGGATCAGGACGAATACGGCCAACGCCATCGACAGCGTGATGTTCACGTCAGCAGTAGGTACCGCGCGCAGGGCTGGCAGGCCAAGATAATTTTCAGCGATAAACGGCAGGAAGTCTACCGGGATCAGGTCCATCAGGTTCATCAGGAACACCCAGACGAACACCGTCAGCGCCAGCGGAGCAATCACTTTGCTCTTGCCGTGGTACATATCTTTAACACTGTTGTCGACGAAGCCAACGATCAGCTCAACGGCAGTTTGCAACTTTCCTGGCACACCGCTGGTGGCGTTTTTGGCAACCTTGCGGAACACCGCCAGGAACACCACCCCAAGGACAATGGAGAAAAACATCGAGTCGACGTTAATCGACCAGAACCCCGTCCCGACCTGAAGCTGCGTCAGGTGGTGACCGATATACTCCTGTGGAGTCAAGACTTCTCCTGCAGACATGATGCCTCTTACCCTTATTTAGTTAAGTTCGGTAACTGTTAATCACGGCTGGTGCCACTATCTGCACAATCAACACCGCTAAATAGGTCAGGCCAAGCGGTACAAACGCCGCTTTGAACACCCCAAGCGCCACGATCAGCAAAACGATGGTGATCACGACCTTTAGCCCTTCACCGATGGCGAACGACCAGGCAACCCGTCCGGGTGCCGGCGTCTGTGCCTGATGACGCAAGGCAAACAGCATAAACATGGCATTGGGTAACCAGGCGGCTAAACCACCTGCCAGTGCCGAACCGCTCCACTCCAGACTTTTCAGGCCGAAAGCAGCGCTGATCAAAACAAAAGTCATTAACTGCAGCAACAGCAACTTGCGTGCAACTTTTCCGCTGTAAAGGGACACAGACATGACGTTTGTTCTCTCCGTACCCCTGAGGGGGTATGCCGACGTATAAAACTGCCTTTGCGGTTCTGAGTCAAGCAGCAAAAAACGAGCAAATTATACGGGCCACTCCAACGAATTCAATCGATAAGTAGCGAAAAGGTGAACAATTATTTAAATTTCCCCTTTTCGGGCTATTTTCACAAGAAAATGGCCGGAATAATCGGTCCCATTTATTTGTCTGACTATTCCACGGTTGCGCTAAGAAACGTGCAACCGATCACAATACTGACTATTTCTGAGTTATAGCCCAGGTTAGCTACCGAGGTCTTTAGCTATTTGAGCGATCAAAAAATATTATAAATCAAATCATTACAACGTAACCGTTCAAAAACAATCCCTCTACCCCGTAAAAACCTTTTATTGACATTCACAGGAAGAATAAAGCAACAGCAAATTAACACTAACAGCAAGTCGGGAACTTTCGCACATTGTTGCTAACGTGACTATCGCCAACCGTAATGATGCGTTTTTAGCATAATTATGTTAATCAAAGGTAAATAAACTAACTGTCGTCTAATTGATTAGCCTGCTTGTCATTTACCTTTTGTATCCTACGCCAATCGCTGGTTAATTGATGTTAAACAATTCTGATTTGGCTTTAGTTGGCTTTCAGGACGATCAGATGGCGCTCGCCTTCCAATTCCGGTACCTGCAAACGCACTACCGACTCCAGAGAAATTCCCTCCGGCAACTGGGCCAGCTCGTCCTGTGGGCAAATCCCTTTCAGCGCATAGAAACGCCCCTGCCCTTTGGTTGGCAGATGGTGGCACCAGGACAGCATGTCTTGCAGTGAAGCAAACGCCCGGCTGATGACGCCATCAAACGGCGGCTCAGCCACAAACTCTTCTACCCGGCTCTGTACCGGTTCGACATTTTTCAGGCCCAGCTCATGCTGTACCTGCTTTAGGAAGCGTACACGCTTGCCCAGGCTGTCTAACAGAGTGAAATGGGCATCGGGCCGCACAATCGCCAAAGGAATACCAGGCAAACCAGGACCGGTGCCTACATCGATAAAGCGTGAGCCAGACAGATGAGGATTCACCACGATGCTGTCCATGATATGCCGCACCAGCATTTGCTGCGGATCGCGCACAGAAGTGAGGTTGTAAGCCTTGTTCCACTTATCGAGCATAGCGACATAACCCAACAATTGCTGCTTTTGTTGATCGGGAAGCGTAATTCCTGCCGCTGACAGCAACGAATCCAATTTTTTTTGCACAACAGAGTCCTCTGACAGGCGTGGAACAGCAGGCCAATCCGCAGCTGCTCGCTTAGGCAGCCTATGATAATTCAGGCTTGGGGTGATGTCAGCGGCCGTTTGCTCAGCAGACAGGCAAACGGCCACTTGGTAAGCAGATTTAGGCGCTACGGCGCAGAAGACCCTGCTTTTTCAGCCAGATCAGCAGAATGGAGATCGCCGCAGGCGTAATACCGGAAATACGCGAAGCCTGGCCGATCGAGTTTGGTTTGTGATCGTTAAGCTTGGCGATCACCTCGTTGGACAGACCGGAGACCTGACGATAGTCGAGATCCAGGGGTAACACGGTGTTCTCGTTGCGCTGCTGTTTGTCGATCTCATCTTGCTGGCGAGCGATGTAGCCTTCGTATTTGACCTGAATTTCCACTTGTTCAGCAGCTTCGGTATCTGCCAGTGCAGGAGCAAAAGCGGCTACTGCTGTCAGCTGGCCGTAATCCATTTCCGGGCGGCGCAGCAGTTCTTCGCCGTTGGCTTCGCGAGACAGAGGCGCTTTGAGCAGGACGTTAACCTGCTCGACGTTCTCTGAATGCGGATGTACCCAGATATCACGCAGACGCTGACGTTCCTGCTCGATGTGCTCAAGCTTCTCGCAATAGCGCTGCCAGCGCACATCGTCCACCAGACCCAGTTCACGGCCTTTTTCCGTCAGGCGCAGGTCGGCGTTGTCTTCACGCAGCATCAGACGATATTCGGCACGTGAGGTAAACATGCGATACGGTTCTTTGGTGCCAAGAGTACTGAGATCGTCCACCAGCACTCCCAGGTAAGCCTGATCGCGGCGTGGTGACCAGCCTTCGTCTTCAACGGCATAGCGCCCAGCGTTTAACCCGGCCAGCAGGCCTTGTGCTGCAGCTTCTTCGTAACCGGTAGTGCCGTTGATCTGGCCTGCGAAGAACAGCCCCTGGATAAATTTGCTTTCCAGCGTCGGTTTCAGATCGCGTGGGTCGAAGAAATCGTACTCAATGGCGTAGCCAGGACGAACGATGCGGGCATTTTGTAACCCTTCCATCGAACGAACGATCTGCATCTGCACGTCAAAAGGCAAACTGGTAGAAATCCCGTTCGGGTAGATCTCGTTGCTGGTTAACCCTTCAGGTTCCAGGAAGATCTGGTGCGCATTACGATCGGCAAAGCGCATCACTTTATCTTCGATCGATGGGCAGTAGCGTGGTCCGATCCCTTCGATGATCCCAGCATACATCGGGCTACGATCGAGGTTATTGCGGATCACGTCGTGAGTTTTTTCATTGGTGTGCGTGATGTAACACGGCACCTGCTGTGGATGCTGGCTGGCGTTGCCCAGGAATGAAAACACCGGGATTGGCGTATCGCCATGCTGTTCAGCCAGGACGCTGAAGTCGATCGTGCGGGCATCGATGCGAGGTGGTGTCCCCGTTTTCAGGCGATTGACACGCAGAGGGAGTTCACGCAAACGCTGTGATAGAGAGATCGACGGAGGATCCCCGGCACGGCCACCGCTGTAGTTTTCCAGGCCGATGTGGATCTTGCCATCCAGGAAAGTGCCCACGGTCAATACCACCGCTTTGGCGCGGAATTTCAGCCCCATCTGGGTAACGGCACCGACCACGCGATCGTTTTCGACGATCAGATCCTCAACCGGCTGTTGGAAGATCATCAGGTTTGGCTGGTTCTCCAGGGCGGTACGAACCGCTTGGCGGTACAGGACGCGATCCGCCTGAGCTCGGGTAGCCC
The DNA here is from genome assembly GCF_051654945.1 of Serratia sp. (in: enterobacteria). Lineage (GTDB taxonomy): Bacteria > Pseudomonadota > Gammaproteobacteria > Enterobacterales > Enterobacteriaceae > Chania. The sequence continues at coordinate 29,795 of NZ_JBOFZA010000101.1, read as the reverse complement.
TGACGGCCGGGCCTTTGCTGTCGTTTAGTATCCTAAACTGGATGCCGGCATGGTCGATCGCCTTGGCCATCAGCCCGCCGAGTGCATCGATTTCCTTGACCAGATGCCCTTTCCCGATACCGCCGATCGCCGGATTGCAGGACATTTGTCCCAGCGTGTCGATATTGTGGGTCAGTAATAAAGTCTGACGTCCCATGCGTGCCGCAGCCATGGCGGCTTCGGTTCCTGCATGGCCACCACCGATGATAATGACGTCAAATTGCTCTGGATAAAACATGGAACAGCACCTCGGAGTACTTGCGAACGATCGTTGTTTGCCCTGGGGGGAGGATTCTACTCAAGTTTAGTCGATCGACCAAGCGGTCAGGATCTTAGGTAATTAAAAGAAGATCTTTTTTATTTAAAGATCTCTTTATTAGATCTCTTATTAGGATCGAGATCCTCTGTGGATAAGTGATTATTCCATAGAAAGATCATCCGATTAAGCAGGATCGTTTGCTGTGAATGATCGGTGATCCTGGCCAGTATAAGCTGGGATCTAAATGGCATGTTATCCACAGGACAGAAAGCGTACGACGGTTGTTATTGGGATAACTACCGCTTATACCCTGCTTTTAAGCATAGTTATACACAATCGTTCGCGCGATCTTTAACCGAATTAGAGTAAAATAATCCAATTCTTCAGCCATTCTTCGGCTGGATCCTCGGGAATTTCATGCTGGGTCACGTCGATCTCGAGACGATCGCCGATCCTTTTCGCTCCACGAGCCTGGAAAAGATCGTCGATCTGTTTGATCGCACCACAGAAGGTATCGTACTCAGAACTGCCCAAACCGACGGCACCAAACTGCACCTGCGAGAGATCCGGCTGCTGCTCTGCCAATTGTTCCAACAGGGGTTGCAGGTTATCCGGTAAATCACCGGCACCATGGGTGGAGGAAACCACCAGCCAGCGGCCAGACAGCGTAAGCTCATCCAATTCAGGGCCATGCAGCATTTCCGTGGTGAAACCTGCGGCTTCAAGCTGTTCGGCCAAATGTTCAGCCACGTATTCTGCGCTGCCAAGCGTGCTGCCACTGATCAGAGTGATGTCTGCCATGAATGAAATGATCCCAACCTTAAACTCAAGAGGCGGTATTGTACGCTGTGAATCAGCTGGGATCTACCTGTGGATAATATGGGTATAATGATCGTGTTAATCGGGATCCACTGACCACATTCACGGTTCACTACACATGATAATGGCACTAATTTTAAATAATTCATTTAGTTAAGAGATAATGCCTTGATGTAGTCTGAAACGTTTTTACCCACCACTGTCATAATAGCGCCAGTTGGGGATAAGTATTATTTGTCACTAGTGGCCCAGAAAGAGGAGAGAGGGGCGGAAAAGTCCTGTACGCCTATACCGACACACAGGGATTGCGGCTGGTTTGAGGACATGATCAGCGCAACTGCGGCGTTGACCATGTCACCCATTCTTTCATCACTCCAAAAGCTATCAATACGCACTTCGCTTCCACTCGGCCCTCTTGGGGCAAGGGGAAAAGCTCTGCTACAGCGTGATGCGTCCCATCATTAGCAACCAGATGACGATGGCATCAAACAACAGCAGGATAGCCAGATAAATAAATTCTTTATTCTGGAACAGCGGTTGATTGTCGCCCTTCTCTTTGCGAGACCATATAAACACCGGTAGTCCGCAGGTAAGCAGAATGGGCACCAGCGCCACATACTGAATTTGGCTGGCATACAGGATAAACAGGCAGAATATGGCCCCGAGAATGCCGCTGGCAAGAGCGAATTTTCGGCCCTGTTTGGCATGCTGATCGTACTCGCGGTTGAGGCATATTTTCACTATATACAAGGTGGTGGTGATATAAGCAGGTACCACCATCAATGCACTGATGTTGTACATCGTGTTCCAGGCGTCATTAGAAAAATAGACCAATAACATTGCTGCCTGCATCACAAAACTACTGACCCATAGGGAAACAGTGGCGGCCTGTTTTTTGTTGGTGCGTGCAAAAGCCCGTGGGAAAGCGCCTTTTTGACCGGCAACCATTGGAATTTCGGCACAGAGCATCGTCCAGGCTAACCAGCCAGCCAGTACTGAAATAATCAGTCCAACGTTCATTAGCCAGCCGCCCCAAGGACCGACGACTTTTGCCAGCACGCCAGCGGTTGAAGGATTACTGACCTGAGCAAGTTCAGCCTGTGGCATAACGCCAAACGGCAATATCGACATCAGTATGTAGATAATCAGAGCCAACAAAAAGCCCAGCAGCGTGGCCTTACCAACGTCTTTCTTGTTTTTGGCTCGTCCAGAAAGCACGACCGCACCTTCAACGCCAATAAATGCCCATAGTGTTACCGTCATTGGGGCAAGAATTTGCGACATCAGTGAAACGGGTTTAGCGTGGTTGCTGACCCCCTCAACGATTTGTGGTGCCGTTCCCCAGAAGTTGCTAAACAGTTGAGAATAATTGATCAAGAAACCCAGGATGATGACAAACAACACCAGCGGTACCAGTTTGGCGATAGTGCCGAGCGTGTTCACAAAACCCGCAATTTTCGTGCCTGATAGCACCAGAAAGTTGTAACCCCAAATCAAAACCGAACCGCAGATAATAGAATTGAGGTTATTGCCATCGGTGAAAATGCCGGGGAAAAACTGGTTCAACGCATCCATCAAGATAACGGCGAAGGCGACGTTACCAAAGGCGGTCATCAGCCAGTATCCCCAGGCGACGTTGAAAGCAATAAATGAACCGAAGCCTTCCTGCGCATACATATAGACGCCCGCTTGTAGGTCAGGGCGCAGATCGGACAACAGGCGAAATGAGTTCGCGATGAAATAAATACCGATACCGGCAATAAGCCACGCGATGATGATCGGCCCTATTGCCGAGGTTGCCGCTGTATTTTGGGGGAGGCTGAACACGCCACCACCCAGCATAGAACCTACTACTATTGCGATTAATGCTATCAGCCCGAGCTTGTGCTCACCCTCTGTCTTTCCGGCATCAGTGGCAACAGTCGCTGACGTTGAAGATTGATTTGACATATATAAAAACCCTTACATCTGAATAGACTTCAACCCGCCCTACAGGTGCGGGTTGAAGATATAACTACCTGATTACTGGCGGCCTTTTTTAATTGTTGAAGAAACCTTGCGTTTAAAACGGATCTGTTCCGGTCGTTTTACGGCTTCGCGTTCGTCTTCTATTAGTGCTCTTACCCAGAAATCACCGTTTTCATCGACGTTGATCCCCTGGATCTCATGCTCAAAACCTGGGAAGTGCTTATCAAACTCCTGTAAAGCACGCAGATAGCCCATGATGCCTTTATCGCCAAGTGGCAGACGTTCACCCGGCATTAAGACTGGGATGCCTGGGGGATAAGGGACCAACATGCTGGCGGCAATACGGCCTGAAAAATCATTCAGGCGGATGTGTTCCGCCTTATAGCGCAACACTTTCTGATAGGCTGCTGCCGGTGTCATAACCGGTTCAGGATCGGTATTAACCGCTGCATTAATATGGTTCATCAGATCCAGCTCTCGCATTTTTTCATGCATCTGCTGGCAGAGTTGTTTCAGGGTTAGTCGATCGTAATGCGGTGATTTAGCTTTTAAAGACGGAATCGCGTCGACGGCAAGTGCATTGGAGTCATAGAGTTTTTTAAAGGTCAGCAGGCTTTCAATTAAGGTGCCCCATTTTCCTTTGGTGATACCCACAGAAAACAGAATGAGGATCGTGTAATCACCGGTACGGGCAATTTCAATCCTTTTGTCATCAAGGAATTTGGTCAGTAAATAGCCTGGAATACCCTGTGCTTCGTAACCACCGTCCAGGTTAATACCTGGGCAGGTCAGTGTGACTTTGACCGGATCAAGCATGCTGTTGGTTTCAAGCAGATCTTCATCGCGAAAGCCGTGCCAGCTATCGCCTGCGCATAATTCCCAACAGTCAGGCCCCTGGTTGAGCAGCTCAAGTGGAGCCTCTTCGAAGCTGTACTGCTTAACTGTTTTTTTATCATGGACTTGCGTCGGTTGCAGAACGTCAAAAAACCAGGCTGATTCGCCCTCTTGCTCGCGGATCTGACGTTTTACGGAAACGACGGCTTTGCGAAACGCAATGGCCTCATCGATCGACTCCTGTACCAAAGAATGACCAGAATCTCCTTGCATCATACTTACCGCTACATCAATAGAAGCAATGATTGGATAGAAGGGGGATGTGGTGCCATGCATCATGAATGAATCATTGAAATCATCAAAATCCAGCGGTGCACGGCTGCTTTTTTTCACATGGATCATGGAAGCCATGGACAAAGAAGGCAGCATTTTATGGGTCGACTGTACGGCAAAAATGGTAGGGCGATCGGGGGTGTCTTCAGCATCCATTGCGAAGCGGTTTTTATACATCGGATGGAAACGGGCATAGGCATACCAGGCTTCGTCAAAATGAATGCGCGGTACGCTGGCTCCCAGATATTTCACTACGTCATTAACGTTGTAACAGAAACCATCATAGGTACAGTTAGTAATAACGGCATAAGTGGGCGACGCGTTTACCGCAGCCGAAGTCAGCGGACTTTTGGCGACCAATGCATCAATACTTTCCTTTTTCAGGCGTTGGGTCGGTATCGGGCCAATCAACCCATAGGCGTTTCGTGTGGGTTTGAGATAGACCGGACGTGCCTGGGAAAGCGTCAGACCATGATTGAGTGATTTATGGCAATTACGGTCGACAATGGCGATTTCATCCGCTGCGATCGCGCCTTGAGCTACGATACGATTCGAGCCGGACGAGCCAGAAACGCCATAAAACGTCCAATCAGCGCCAAAAAGCTCTGCGGCGATATCCTCTGATTTTTTTGACGGTCCGGCATGGATGAGGTAATCCCCCATTTCAGCGGTAGCGACGCCGATATCGGCCCGCATCATGTTTTCGCCGAAGAAGTTGATAAATTCAGTACCGACGGGATGCTTTAAATAGGCCATACCGCCCATGTGCCCTGGGCAGTCCCAGTAGTAAGCACCATCTTCGGTAAAGTTTTTCAACGTCTTGAAGTAAGGTGGCAGCAGGTTTTCGGCATATTGATGAATAAGCGTATGAATACGATTGGCGGTGAAGTTTGCCGTTTCAGAAAACAAGTAGATATACTCATTAACTTCTTTTAGTACAGCAAGGGGGACTTTGTCCGTAATATTGTCTTCTGATAACAAGAAGAGTGGAGCGGAGGGGCTTCGCTGACGAAAATACTCAATGAATTCCTGACATTCACTTCCCATTTTAGCATTGCTTGGGTCCCAGTAAATCCCTACGGCACTGTACTTTTGGCATTCTTTAATTGTTTTTACTGCATCGCAAATCTGATCCACAATGCAGGTGGTGAAGCCTCTCGTCCTAACCTCTATATTGAGCTGTTCCAGTGCTTGTATTGCGGGGGTATCTTGTTTTAGTCCTCGAGAGGACACAAACAAGATATTATGATTAAACTTCATGACTAATTTCCTTTCTTTGAATGATGAGTTAGCTGTCACCGATGGTTCGGCGACTTAAAAAAGCGTCTGAACAAAATGAAATTGGTTATAGCTTTATCGTGCCATTCATAAATAGTAACCCTGTAAATACATCTAGAGCGACTAATGATAAGAAGATTTTCATTTCATTCCCCTTAAATATATTTTTCATGCCCTCCTTATGAATTCGCGCCCAAAAGAATAGTGGTAATCCTAATGTTAATAGCATTGGCACCATGGCAAGGTATTTCGCCTCACTGGCATAAAACATAAATAAGCAAAATGATAACCCGATCAAACCACTGATTAATCCGCCAATACGGCCATTTTTCGTATAATTATTATATTCACCATTTATGCATATTTTACATAAGTAAGCTGTGGACAGCAGATAGACGGGTAGCACCGTCAAGGCGGAAATAGAGAGCATGGCTATCCAGGCGTTACTTGAAAAGTAAACCATCAATACGACTAACTGCATTAAAGCGCTACTGACCCATAGCGATACCGATGCCGCTCCTTGATTGTTTCGTGTAGCAAATTTTTCTGGAAAGGCGCCGTTTTGGGCTGCAACCATAGGAACTTCTGCACAAATCATTGTCCAGGCTAACCAGCTAGTTAATACAGAAACCAGTACACCCACATTGATAAGTCCTTCGCCCCAGTCGCCGGCAACAATCTTCAGGATCCCTGCTGTTGACGGTGTTGGGATTACGCTCAGTTCTTTTTGGGGCAAAACGCCGAATGGCAGGATAGAGATTAAGATGCATACAATGAGTGAAATGATAAAACCAATAAAAGTTGCTCTTCCAACGTCTTTTTTATTTTTGACTCTTCCCGACAATGCAACGGCACCTTCAACGCCAATAAAACACCACAGGGCAATATCGAGTGGCGACTTTATCTGATCGAAGACTGAGCCTAAGTGTTCCTGAGGGAATGACGGGTTATTTCCCCAGACATTGCTGGTCAGTTCATTGACATTAAGAACATAAACCAGGATAAATACAAATACGATTAGCGGTATCAATTTTGCTAATGTCCCGATAATATTAATCGTACCTGCCAGTCTTGTCCCCGACAACACTAAAAAGTTGAACCCCCAGATCAGAATAGATGTCCCTATAATTGAAGGGATATTGTTTCCACCGTGAAATTCACCAGGGATAAAATAATTTAGGGTATCCATCACCATGATACCAAAGGCGACGTTGCTGAAAATTGTCATCAGCCAATAGCCCCATACGACAATAAATGCGCAGAAGGCACCAAAACCCTCTTGAGCATACATGTAGATGCCAGCCTGTAGGTCTGGCCGAATATTGGATAGGATGATAAATGTTCGTGAAATAAAAAACATTCCGAAGCCGCAGATTAGCCAGGCGATAGCCACAGGGCCCACTTCTGAACTCGCGGACATATTCTGTGGCAGTCCATCAACACCGCTGCCAATCATTGAACTGACCACGATAGCGACTAATGCCAATAGACCTAACTTTTGATTTTTATCTTTTCCTGCTATACCTGTAGACATAACTTATCTTCCTATTATAAAAAATAACACTGTCTTTTGTTATTTTTTATCGAAAATCCTTTTTTCTTTTAAAGTAAACCCCCGAAGTTATAACTGAGAGTGCTAACTAATAGTGAGGGGTATTTGTGGGCGGTGAATTCCTGTTGTCCAGATAAAGCCAGTTATCGCAGATAGCTGACTTTATCTTAGGGACATTACTTAATGTCTTTAATCCATTGCTTAAATTCTTCAAGCTTGCTTTCAGGTTTTTGCTTACAAGCTTTTATGACTTTCGGAACGAAGATGGCTTCTACTTCATTCCAATCAACATAGTCGCCTTGCTGATAGACATTATCTTTATTGACTATCCAGAATGCTACTGGGGTCATTGCCTTAGGGTTCAGATCAACAAATTCTTTGCAAGTCATGTCCTGCGGGGTCGTTTTACCCGTCGTTTCTGCATTGGCTAAATTCATGCCAGCCACAACCAAAGTAGAAGCGATAATGATATTTTTTGTAAATTTAGTCATGATAACTATCTCCTAATTAATATTGAATGATATTGAACAGGTATCGAAGTTAAGTGAGGGAGTAACCGTCTTTATGATGATTAAAACCATAGTTAAGAATGAAAAAAAACCATGAGGTCAACACCAGTTCAAGACCTATTAACATTACGGTTAATATATATATTGTGTTTTCACTCGCACTTAACCAGATGAATGCAATAGAAAGATCCAAGATCCCGATAAAAATACACCAGTAACGCCCAACAATTTCACTATTTTTAAATGCTGTGGTCAGGCGACTAATTCCCCCCAACAAAAATAGAATGCAAATGACCAATGAAATAATATTCATTCCAATCACGGGACTTGATAAAAAATTAATTCCCAGGAAAACATATATAATTCCAAATAAAAACAATGAAAACAAGCTCGACGTGTTTTTTCTAAAAGCTAACGCGCTGATGAAGGAGTATATTCCTGAAATGAAAAATAAACTTCCTATAAGATAGCTCAAAGCGATGCCAGAATAAACAGGAATGAGTAGACATAAAGTTCCGCACAGTAAAAATAACATAGCTAAAAACAAAACGATTTTTTTATATTTACTCAATACCTGGAGGCTGAGTTTGCTAATGGTATCACTATCAATATAAACCATAGTATCTCTCTTGCACGCCACTCCTGCGATCGGCGCATGAGTTAAATGTAGTTTTAAAGTGTGAGAGAATAATATTCAAAATACGTCATTAGGTATATAAGAGAATATAACCATATATGTCGTATGATTCCTACAAGCGTAGGCTTGTATATATTGCTAAGATGTTAGTGACTATAACATATATCATTAAATAAATTAAAAAGTGTTTCAGGTGTTTTCATAAATCCTATAATTGATGTAAATATGCTCTGCTAGAGCCGGTTTTCAACCTTTTTTCTAACAAAGTGATTTTACTCAATTAGGTTTAGGCTGTCTTACACAGCGCCACAGGCCTCCTTTTGAGGCGTGGGCTGTGAAGAAGTTCGTCTATTAAGGCGTAATGGTACGCATGATAGGGTTTTGCAACGAGATCAGCGTCTCCGTTGACTGGATCTCGTCTATGGTCTGGATCTTGTTGATAAGAACCTGTTGCAACGCATCTATCGAGCGGCACATCACCTTGATGAACACGCTGTAGTGGCCCGTGGTGTAATAGGCTTCCACCACTTCTTCCAGGCTTTCAAGCTTCTTCAGCGCGGAGGGATAGTCCTTGGCGCTCTTTAATATGATGCCGATAAAGCAGCAGACGTCGTAACCCAGCCGTTTTGGGTTCACATCCACCCGCGTCCCGGTGATGATCCCAGCCTGCTTCATTTTCTCTACCCGTACATGAATGGTGCCGGGGCTAACGGCAAAATTCTTCGCCAGCTCGGCATAAGGCATGCGGGCATTGTCCATTAAAGCGTTGAGGATGCCGCGATCGAGATTATCGATCTGATAAATTTCCGCCATTAAATCCCCCTTAAAATGCTGATTGTTGAATTTTCGTCGCTTAAAAATGACTGATTAAAAGTGAAAAGGCAATATTGATTGATGGATATTGAATTTAGGTGTCATTCTGTTGCTTAATCATTGGCAACTAGACAGGTTATTCAAGAGATACGGCGATGAAAAAGCAGTTTATCCAAAAACAACAACAAATCAGCTTCGTGAAATCCTTCTTCTCCCGCCAGTTGGAGCAGCAGCTTGGCCTGATTGAAGTACAGGCACCGATCCTCAGCCGCTTGGGCGACGGTACGCAAGATAACCTCTCTGGCTGCGAAAAAGCCGTTCAGGTTAGAGTTAAAAGCCTGCCGGACTCCACGTTTGAAGTGGTCCACTCGCTGGCTAAATGGAAGCGTAAAACGCTTGGTGATAACGACTTCAGCGCGGGTGAAGGTGTGTATACCCATATGAAAGCGCTGCGCCCGGATGAAGATCGCCTGACGCCGATCCACTCGGTGTATGTCGATCAGTGGGATTGGGAACGTGTTATGGGAGATGGCGAACGTAGCCCGGCTTACCTGCAAGATACCGTTAAGCGGATCTATGCCTCTATAAAAGAAACGGAAGCCGCGGTGAGCCGTGAATTTGGTCTGGCACCGTTCCTGCCAGAACAGATCCACTTTGTTCACAGCGAAACTCTGCTGCAACGTTATCCAGATCTTGATGCCAAAGGCCGTGAACGTGCCATCGCCAAAGAATTGGGTGCAGTATTCCTGATTGGGATTGGTGGCAAACTGTCGCATGGCAAATCCCACGACGTACGTGCACCGGATTATGATGACTGGACCACGCCAGGTAGTGAAGGGTTGAAAGGGCTGAACGGTGATATCGTGGTGTGGAACCCGGTATTGCAGGATGCGTTTGAGCTTTCTTCAATGGGGATCCGTGTGGACGCTGCGGCACTGCAGCATCAGTTAGCATTAACCGACGACCTGGATCGCCTGAAGCTGGAATGGCATCAGTCTCTGCTGCGCGGTGAAATGCCACAGACTATTGGTGGCGGTATTGGTCAATCACGCCTGGTGATGCTGTTGCTGCAATTGTCACATATTGGTCAGGTACAATGTGGCGTATGGGGGCCTGAAGTTCGCGAAAGCGTTGATGGGTTGCTGTAAGACATAAGGTTGGGGTGCTGCCTGATGCACCCGTTATAGTTAAGGGCGAATCTGTTCGCCCTTAATCATTTCAGCAACAAGGCCAGTTTTAAACATCCGTTTCTTTCCGCTAACACTACTGTTAGTAACCTGCTTTATTCACCTGTTATTGTTTATCCATTTCCCCTTCCTGCACTGTTCTATAGTAAGGCTAGTGACTCGGGCCGTTTCGGTAGTTGATTCTTATCTGACTAAAAACCAATCATCTTGGGTGTTGATAAATTTTCAACATCATGGCAATCGACTATACGCAGAAAAAATATAGCGAGTGCTTTATATAACCAAGCATGCTAACAAATAATGAATTAATTAAACCCTTAAGTGCCATTTACTCTTTTAAATCAGTAGGTTGTGTTTTGTGTTGCGGGAGGCGTTGCTTGCGAATTAATCTTTTTGCGCCGTTTTTTTAGTCTTTATTTTTGCCTTAGCGCTATGAATTAAGGAAATTTCACTACCTTACAGGGGAATGCGCCGTTAGGCTTGCCCTGAGAAATGACATAGAAGATACTTAATAAATTAATTTAATTATCTTAGTTATCATACTTAAAGCTATTCCAGCCACTTAAGTAATCTATGTTGTTGGGGCGGCGTAGCCTCGCCTCTGCCCCAAGCTTTATATATAGGACGGTCTGAATATAGGCTGTCAGTGAATAACCAGAATGATTCTGTTTTGTGCCGGTGGCTAACGTCCTTATATTTGGGTTGGAGGAGAATAAACCCTATCCATAGTCTGTGGATAGTAGAACTGCTTAGCGTTAAAAATGTAATAAAGGATATATTATATGAAAAAGTTAGTAATCGTTTCTGCTCTGGCTGCTGTATTGGGTTCGGTTGGCATGGCTCAGGCCGCTTCCACAGGTACCATCACCTTCGCAGGTGAATTGACTGCCACCACCTGTGAAGTTTTGGTTGATGGCCAGGCTGCTGATGCCCTTGTCACTCTGCCAACTGTCGGTATCAACCAGTTGAAAGTTGCGGGTAACACTGCGGGCCAAACCGGTTTCAACATGGCTTTGTCCAACTGCGAAGGCACATTGAAATCAGCTTCTGCCTTCTTTGAAGCGGGCGCTTCAGTGGATCTGGTCTCCGGTCGCCTGAAAAATATGACCGGTACTGCAACTAACGTCAGCCTGCAATTGCGTGATGCATCTAACGCATCTCAAAAAGTTATTCAGGTGGGTAACACTAATCAGATTAAAGAGACCACCTACGTTGACATCACGTCTGGTAGCGCCAATCTGCCTTACTTCGTTGAGTACTTTGCAGAAGATGCAACCGGTGCCGGTACCGTAGCCAGCAACGTTATTTATTCTATTCAGTACAAGTAAGTTATGAATGCCAGGGAGGGAAACCTCCCTAGTATTATGTATTACGAGGCATGAACGTGAAATTTTTGATGCGAAACCTATTATTGGCAGTGACGGCTTCAGTCCTGCTGGCTGCCCCCGCAGTGGCGAGTATAGTGATTACGGGTACGCGCGTAATTTACCCTTCAGATGCAAAAGAAGTCAGTGTCAAACTCAATAACGCCGGCAAGCTTCCCGTACTGGTTCAGAGCTGGATTGATAAAGGGGATGCGAATGCCAAACCTGAGTCGATCAAGGTTCCCTTTATTCTCACACCGCCGATTAATCGGGTTGAGGCTGGCAAGGGACAGACTCTGCGTATCAGCTATACCGGTGAGGCATTGCCTACGGATAAAGAATCGGTGTTCTGGCTCAATGTGCTGGAGATCCCCGCGAAGAGTAAGGTGAGCACGGCCGAAAACTATCTGCAGATGGCATTTCGCTCACGGATTAAATTCTTTTATCGACCAGTCGGGCTGCAGGGTGATGCCAACGAAGCGGCTAAAGCGGTCACTTGGACGGCAAAGGGAAATACCCTGTTGGCAAACAATCCTACTCCCTATTTTGTCTCCTTCGTTACGTTGTCGACAAGTGGTAAAAAAATAGAAGGAAGTATGGTTGCTCCTTATTCAGCCCTAACTGTCAAACTGTCTGGCCATGCGGGAAGCAAAGTTAGCGGCGAGTATGTTAATGATTATGGTGCTATCAGGAATTTTAACGCCATCATTAAATAGTTTTTAATCTTCATAGACAAGTGCAATTAATAGATGTTCAGGAGATTGTATTAAAAGGGATTTTTATGAAAAGAACTCTGTGCAACGATGTTCAGTGCAAACTTTCTCCTGTGGCTTTTGCTATGCTATTGGTCAGTTTCAATAGTTACTCTATAGAGAATATTGCCGTTTCTGAGCCGATCTCTGTGGCTCAAAATATGGAGTTTGACTCTTCTTTTCTGAATATCAGTGATGTTGCTGCTGTTGACCTCAGTCGGTTTGCCAATGGTTCCGCAATTCTGCCGGGTAACTACCGCACGGCTATCTATGTTAATGACGTGCTGATAGGCAACAAAGATGTTGAATTTAAATCCCGGGCCGATAAGTCAGTTTACCCCTGCCTGACCAATGACATCATTAAACATATTGGTTTTAATTACGATAAGCTGCCGAAAGATTTTTTTATCAGAGGCATTAAAGACGCTGCCTGTCTGGAGTTGGAAAGCACATTAGAAAATTCACACGTCAACTACGACAGTAATGAGCAGCGGCTTGATATTATCGTTCCACAGATGTATATGCAAAATGCGGCGCGTGGCAGCATCAATCCAGAACTGTGGGATAAAGGCATTCCTGCGGTTATGCTGGGCTATAACGCCAATGCCTATAGCAGCAAATCTCATGGCAGCAGTTATAGCTCGATGTATGCCGGGTTTAATGCCGGTTTAAACGTGGGGGCATGGTATCTACGGCATAACGGCTCTTATAGCTGGACGGAGAATGGCCCGAAGAAATACAGCGCGATCAATACGTATTTACAGCGAGATATTCATCCGATTTTAGGTCGCTTTTTGATTGGCCACTCCAATACCCAAGGAGTGGTGTTTGATACCTTGCCGTTTTCCGGTATCCAACTGGCCAGCGACGAGCGTATGTTGCCAGAATCGCAGCGTGGCTATGCGCCAGAGATCCGAGGTATTGCCAGAACTAGCGCCAAGGTCACGGTTCGTCAAGGCAACCAGGTGCTCTATGAGACGACTGTGACGCCCGGTGAATTTCTGATTAATGATTTATACCCGACGGGCTACGGCGGCGATCTGGAAGTTACCGTACGTGAGGCCGACGGCACGGAGCAGTCATTCCGCGTTCCCTATGCGTCAGTCACGCAACTGTTGCGTCCAGGAAATTCGCATTACTCGGCTACCGTTGGCAAATTGCGCAGTGACAGCCTGCGGGAGAAACCAGAGATCTATCAGGCCACCTACCAGTATGGTTTAACCAATTCGGTGACGGGTTACGGTGGGCTACAGGTTAACCGGCAGTATTATGCATTCCAGCTTGGGGGAGCCTTTGGAACCCGCCTTGGAGCTTTGGCGTTCGACGTCACGCAGGCGCATACCCGCCTGGTTAGCGACAATAAACCGGGCGTGAATCAGACGGGCAAAAGTATCAGCGGGCAAAGCTATCGCATCAGCTACAGCAAAGCCATCAGCGAGACCAACAGCAATCTGTCGTTGGCCGCCTATCGCTTTTCTACCGGCGGCTATATGGATTTCATGACCGCGATGCAGGCACGCGATGCGATTAGCCGCGGTTATTCATGGCAGTCGGTATGGCGGGCGAAAAATCGCTTTACCGTTACCGCAGGGCAAGGCCTGCCACAGGGCTTGGGCCAGATTTATGTGACGGGTTCGCTCCAGAACTACTGGAATAAAGACGGCAGTGAAAAGCAGCTCCAGGTGGGTTACAGCAACCGTTACCGAAACCTGACCTATGGCCTGAGTGTGAATCGCAGCTATTCCAGCTATGGCAATATCCAAAACAACTACTTGCTGAGTTTTAGCCTGCCACTAGGGAAAAATAGCCGGTCCGGAACACCGCTGTTACGCGCCGATCTGTCACACGACAGCACGGGCCGTTTTGGCCAGCAGGCCAACATTTCCGGCAGTTTTTGGGACAGTAACCCGTTTAGCTATGGGATCACGGCGATGAATGCCAACCAGGGCAGCGGGAGCAGTGGCTCAATTAATGGCCAATACCTTGGCTCCATGGCTAGTGTGGGGGGCACTTATAGCACCGGCCAGGGGTATCACAGTGCTTCGATGGGGCTGAGTGGCACCTTGATTGGTCACAGCGGCGGGGTAACCTTTACGCCGTATTCTTCCGATACTTTTGCACTGGTAGAGGCGAAAGGCGCAGAGGGAGCCAGGATCTCTTCCTTCCCTGGCATTCGCATCGACTCCCGTGGCTATGCGGTAGTGCCCTACCTGAACGCTTACCAATTTAATGACATCAGTCTCGATCCTAAAGGGACCGCTTTTGATGTGGAATTGGAGAACACGACGCAAAAGGTCGCTCCCTATTCGGGGGCCGTGGTGAAGGTAAAATATAACACCAAACGGGGTACGCCGATTCTGATCAATGCGACCTACGATGGCCAACCCGTGCCGTTCGGTGCTGACGTTATTGACCACAAAGGTAACCACGTGGGGTCTGTAGGGCAGGGTGGGCAGATCTATGCTCGGGTTGCGGAGCAGAGAGACACCTTATTGATCAAATGGGGTGAAGATAGGCTGATGCAATGTCGCGTACGCTATATCTTGATGCCAACCAAGAAGAATACCACTGCCTCGGAAATTCAGCGGTTTAACTCGATTTGTGAAGGTAATCAGGTGCCAAAAGCCTTTTCAATTATGGGCTAAATGCTGGGGTGGGGTCATGCCTTGGGCATCCAGTTAGATGCCTGGACATGCATTAACGATCGGATTAAGCGAGAGGTATTACAGTGGTGAACAAGATGAAAAAACCAACAGGGTTTAGAGTATGGTTTAAATTGACATTATACGCATTGGCGGTTTTTTCAGCTCCTCATGTACTTGCTGTTGTCACCTGTGCCGTACCTGATCCCATTGTTACCACCTTGCCGATAGCGCCACAAAACATCACGGCTGGTCCTGATATTCCTAACGGGACCGTTATCTATTCTGGCCGCTTTACGCAACAAGGGCTGGTTAGAGTCAATTGTACCAGCACCGTGGTTCCTGACTCAGGGGTGGTAAATAAATACCTGAAAATAAAAAGTACCTCGATGCCGCTATCCAGTTATAAGGGTTCTGGCAGGCATCAGTATATTTATGAAACGGGTGTGCCGGGGATTGGTATTGCCGTTTGGAAAGGAGGAGCCGGGGTCACGGAGAACGTTCCGACCCTGGTGAGCCCTTATACCATCAATGTTAAGTATGCATCGGGTACCAGCACCACGCTGGATTCCTCTTTTTCATTCGGATTGATAAAAACGGGTGATATCTCCCCTGGCACCGTTAATGGCGCTAATTTCCCCGTGGTCATATCGGCGCTAAGCAACGGCAATAATATGAATATGCCTGCGGATGCCACGTTGGCCACCGTCGCTTTTAGCGGCGTAATTAACGTCACCTCTCAAACCTGTACCACGCCGGATGTTAAAGTGCAGTTGGGAGTGTATGAAAAAAGTAAATATTTCAAAGGGAAAGGCTCCACTACCGACTGGAAGGACGCATCTATTCATTTAACTAATTGCCCCCGATTTCATGGTTACTACGCATTTGGCGGTAAAGAGGTAGAAATTACAGAGAATGGTGAGCAAACCATCCCGGCAGTAACGGCCAACGTTCTGGATCTCTCTATACAGCCCACCACGGAAATCCTCGATAGCGCCAATGGCGTGATGGCGGTGAGTGCGGCAGGTAGCGATGTGGCGGCGACAGGGGTAGGGATACAGTTCGGGCGAGGGCGGGTTTCCGGTACGCCGGTGCCGTTCAACTTCGCTGGCCCAAATCGCTATACGCCGCCGGCTGACGGCAACCCGTCATATACCATTCCTTTAGTGGCCAGGTATATCCAGACAGAGTCGGATATCACGCCAGGCCGGGCCGATGGCAAAGCCGTGTTTACCATTAATTATTATTAGGTTAGACGGGCGGGCACCCCTACGATCGTTGCGGCGTTGCCGCTATCGTTGCCAGCGGCGCAGCAAACGGCTCTTTAACCCGGTATCAAAGCGCCAGATATGGTCGAAGATGCGCATGATGCCAGGTTTGCCATAGGCTGACATTGCCACCGCATGAAAACGTTGCTGGTGGCTTTGCTGCTGCGATTTCACCTTCTTTATCACCTCATCCGGCAGGCGTTGGGCAATAAAGTCGGAAATGATCACCGCATCGGCGTCAAACCAGTCGCTTTCCGCCATTTTGCTCACCGTAGCATTCAGGCAGGCGGCCAAATCTGTGCCACCACGGAAATGCTGGCCCAGGAAACGCACGGCTTGCTCGATACCACTGGCGGCCGTCAGCTCATAGTGCACAATCTGGCTGGCGAACAGCATGATGTAGCAGCGGCGGTTGTCTGCCAGTGCGATACGCAGCAGTGCCAGGCAAAAGGCTTTGGCACATTGCTCGTTAAAGCCGCCCATCGAGCCGGAAGTATCGACGCAAACAATAAACGGCCCGCGAGGCTGCTGGTCCTGCTGCTGATGGGTAACCTGACGCATCATGATCTGTTCCTGCCAGGCATCCCCTTGCAGGCGATAGGTCAACAAGCGTTTCTCCAGCAGCCGCCGATAAAACTCAAACTCCAGCTCTTCGATACCCAACGCCGCCAGCTCGGGGGGTAATAGCCGCAGGATATCGTCGCTTTGGTGTATGCCACTGACCTCTTCCGGCTGAATGGCGGGAACCTGCACCATCACCCGAAACGGTTCCGGCTGCGCATCTTGCTGTGGCACCGCTTTTGCTTCGTAGCTGCGACCCAACTGCTGCGCCAGTTTTTGCAGCTCCGGCTGCTGTTGCAGGAAGTCGCCGTATTCCACCAGCCGTTGGTAATCACCGCGTTGCAACTGACCTTTGCTCATATCCCATAAGCGGCCTGCGGCCGTGTCGTTTTCCGCTAGCACCGGTTCCAGCGCGCCGCTCAGCGCCAGCCGTTCTTGCAGCTCAGCCATTAGCTGTTCACGCTCCTGCTCCAGCAACTTATGATGCAGCATGGTGGCCTGTAATGTCAGGCTAATGCGCCAACGTTGTAGAAATAGGGTCTGGAAGCTGCCATCGAGCGAATGCGATGGCAGATCGGCGGCGTCGACCATGCTCCGTGCCTGGGCGTAAAACGGGGATGCGCAGTGGCGTAACAGATCGAGCGTATCATTAAGGTTTTGCGAAAACTGACCGTGGCTTTCCAATTGACACTGTTGATAACGATAAAACTCTTGAGCCAGCACCGGCGGTACCGCGGCTTGTTGTATGCGATCTTTGAGTTTTAACTTCCACTGAGGCAGATCGCGATTTATCGCCCGCCTTATCGCCGGAAATTTTTTGAAAAACACCACCAGTTGCGGCGTGGCCAACATGCCGATGATCAGTTCTTCGATTAGCTCGCCTTCGGAGATCGACAGCAGCATATCGAGCGTTTCGAGGCTTAGCATTTACTGGCCGCGCATTTGTTGGGACAGCTGTTTGATTTGTTCGGCAACCTGCAACAGGCTGGCTTCAATTTTTGCCAATCCGGCGGCGGGGGTAAACAGGCAAGGCTGATGCTGGCTGAATAACCGCCGCTGTTCCGCCTGGCGTTGGCTTAAGGTTTCTATTTCGTCCAGGAATTCCGGTGGGGTTCCGCCGGTGGGTTTACCCGGCAAGGCCAGCAATGAAGGCTGACGGCTAACGTCCAACACGGTCAGATACAACTGGTCGTCGACCTCCAGAACGATCTGCTGGGCAAAACCAATGCCGTTGAGCTTGGCGCGCACCTCGCCCCCTTTTTGCAGCCAGTTTTCCAGCATGCTGCTTTCGATACTCAGATGGTTAACCTGGATGTCGTGCAGCTGTAGCGGTTTTTGCAGCAGCAAGGTCAACGTGGTGCCAGTGAGGGGCTGCTCCAGCACGTATTGGGGTTTACGGCTGAACATGCCGCCTTTTTTCACCAGTTGGATGGCCTGGCGATGGCTCTGCTGCTGTTGATGCTGCATCCAACGGGTGTGGACCTGCTGTAGCTGGATTAACAAGGTTTGCTGCTGGTAAGCCTGCTCGGTCAGCAACTGATCGATCTGTTGCTGTAACAGCTTTAATGATGACCGATCGTGCCACAGACAGTCTTTTAGCAGCATTAAATCCACCGGCACGATGGTGTCGCGCCCGCTGAAAAAGGCGCAGGCCTGCAGCAGGCGCAGGGATTTTTTCCAACGACGATCGGAAACATAAGGAGCCTGTTCCAAGGCGTCTAACCGTTGACGCAGCAAGAAGATTAGCTCAAAGCAGTTTTCCGGCAGTTTGACCTTATCGATCAGCGGTTGCCACTGATGGAATTCTTCATCGCTGATGCTCAGTGCCTCGGGCACCGGGTTGTCGCTTTCATTCTGGCGGGTGACCAACAGCGAGCGAAAATTCTGCTTATCCTGCACCTTGTCGAGCCACAGCCGGATCAGCATTCGGTCATACAATGCCTCAAGGCTGCTATCGGCCTCGGGGAGCTCATTGGAGGCGGTGACCAGCAGGCGTAGCGGAATGGGCTCTTCACTATTACCGTTGCGGAATCGGCGTTCGTTGATCGCGGTCAGCAAGGTATTGAGGATAGCCGGACCAGCCTTCCAGATCTCATCAAGAAAGACGATCTCGGCTTCGGGCAGGTAACCCGCAGTCAGGCGTTGATAACGGCCTTCATCCTTTAATGCCTGGATAGACAATGGACCAAACACCTCTTCCGGCGTGGAAAAGCGCGTCATCAGGTATTCAAAGGAGCGAGCGCTGCGGAAGGCATATTTGAGTCGACGGGCGATCAGGCTCTTGGCGATCCCCGGCGGGCCGAGCAGGAACACGCTTTCGCCGCACAGTGCTGCCAGCAGGCACAGCCTGATAGCCTCTTGCCGTTCATAAAGGCCGCTCTCCAGCGCACTGCTGAGGCGGGAGATCCGTTCTGCCAGAAGTGTTGATGACGCCATAAAATAGCTCGTGTTGTCCGGAGGTTAGAGCCCGTAGCCCAGGCTGACAGCCAATCTTGCTAGAGAATCCAATGATAAACCATCATTATTTTTAGCCCTATAGCTTGTTGATTAGTAAAATTTTTCTATGCTCAACAAGGGGGCTTGTTCACATTTTGTTTATTTTTGGGGTCCGATATAAGAGTAGGCAAGTAGTATAAATGATGCATACTGTGCGCCTTTTACAGGGTGTGATGGATCTTGGAGCCCGTATCTTTAGCCTGATGCGGATGCGTCGGTTGACGGATGATCTAGCAAAAGAAGCAAACTATGAGCACAGAACATAAACAGTCTTTATCGGCGGTTACCCTGGCGGCTATTGGGGTCGTTTACGGTGATATCGGCACCAGCCCGCTCTATACCTTGCGAGAATGTTTTTCCGGCCACTACGGTTTTGACGTCCGCCCCGATGTGGTGTTTGGCTTCCTTTCTTTAATCTTCTGGATGTTGATTGTCATCGTCTCCCTGAAATATCTCACCTATGTCATGCGGGCGGATAACGCCGGTGAAGGCGGGATACTGACGCTGATGTCTTTGGCTGGTCGCCATACCTCGGCGCGCACTACCTCTTTTCTGGTGATCCTGGGCCTGATTGGTGGCAGTTTCTTCTATGGCGAGGTGGTGATCACCCCGGCGATATCGGTGATGTCGGCGATCGAAGGGCTGGAGATTGCCGCTCCGTCGTTGGATCCCTATATCGTCCCGCTTTCCATTCTGGTACTGACCTTACTGTTTGTGATCCAAAAACACGGTACTGGCAGCGTGGGTAAACTGTTTGCCCCGGTGATGCTGCTGTGGTTTATCGTGTTGGCGGTACTGGGTGCGCGCAGCATTATTGCCAACCCGGAAGTGTTGCAGGCGCTGAACCCGAAATGGGCGTTCAACTTTTTTGTTGAATATAAGAAGGTGTCGTTCTTCGCGCTTGGCGCGGTAGTGCTGTCGATTACCGGTGTGGAAGCGCTGTATGCCGATATGGGCCACTTTGGTAAATTCCCGATCCGCTTGGCCTGGTTCACCGTGGTGCTGCCTTCATTGGTGCTCAACTATTTTGGCCAAGGGGCGCTGCTGCTGAAAAACCCGGAGGCGATCAAGAACCCGTTCTTCCTGTTGGCACCGGACTGGGCGCTGATCCCACTGCTGATATTGGCCACGCTGGCTACGGTGATCGCCTCACAGGCGGTGATTTCCGGCGTGTTCTCTTTGACTCGTCAGGCGGTGCGCCTGGGCTATCTGTCACCGATGCGTATCATTCATACTTCGGAAATGGAATCCGGCCAGATCTACATTCCGGTGATCAACTGGACCCTGTATATCGCCGTGGTATTGGTGATTGTCGGCTTCGAGCACTCCAGCAACCTGGCTGCGGCCTATGGTATTGCGGTGACCGGCACCATGGTACTGACCAGTATCCTGATCACCTCCGTGGCCATCAAGAACTGGCATTGGAATCGCTTTATGGTGGGGGGCATTCTGGCGATCCTGCTGATTATCGATGTGCCGATGTTCTCTGCTAACGCCCTGAAGTTGTTCTCCGGTGGTTGGCTGCCGTTGACGCTGGCGCTGGTGATGTTCCTGATTATGATCACCTGGAAGAGCGAACGCTTCCGTCTGCTGCGCCGGATGCATGAACACGGTAACTCCCTTGAAGCGCTGATTGCCTCACTGGAAAAATCGCCACCGGTTCGCGTGCCGGGCACCGCAGTGTTTATGTCCCGTGCCATTAACGTGATCCCGTTTGCCCTGCTGCATAACCTCAAGCACAACAAGGTGCTGCATGAGCGGGTGGTACTGCTGACCTTGCGTACCGAAGATGCTCCTTATGTGCATAACGTTCGCCGGGTGACGATCGAACAACTGTCGCCGACCTTCTGGCGGGTAGTGGCCAGCTATGGTTGGCGTGAAACGCCGAACGTCGAGGAAGTCTTCCACCGCTGCGGATTGGAAGGGCTGCCATGTCGGATGATGGAGACATCGTTCTTTATGTCTCATGAGTCGCTGATCCTCACCAAACGGCCTTGGTACCTGTTCCTGCGCGGTAAGCTGTTTATCGCCCTGAGCCGCAATGCGTTGCGGGCTGCCGATCAGTTTGAGATCCCGCCAAACCGGGTGATCGAACTGGGAACCCAGGTCGAAATCTAAATCAGGGGCTCAGCATTGGCTGGGCCTTATTTTTTATCCGCACTTTTGTTGAATGCCATCGAAACGTTTCGATGACGATCACATTTCCATCATTTCTAGGTTGCCTTCCCCTGCCGTTTTTCTAAACTGACTCACGAGCGAAACGTTTCGCTGATGGAGTTTAATCATGAAAAAAGGCGTACTACTGAATTCTGACGTTTCTGCGGTGATCTCTCGTCTGGGTCATACCGACCAGATCGCTATTTGTGATGCAGGCTTGCCAATCCCGGCCGTGACGCCGCGTATCGATCTGGCTCTGACCAAGGGAGTGCCCACATTTTTGCAGGTGGTCGGCGTGGTCACGCAGGAAATGCAGGTAGAAAGTGCCATCCTGGCGGAAGAGATCGTCAAGCATAACCCGTCGCTCCATGAAGCGTTGCTGGCGCAATTGATGCAACTGGGTCAACGCCAGGGTAATACCATCAGCATTAGCTATATCAGCCACAGCGCGTTTAAAGCGCAAACCGAACACAGCCGGGCCGTGGTCCGCAGCGGAGAATGTTCGCCTTACGCGAACGTGATCCTGTGCTCCGGCGTAACCTTCTGAGGCGCCTATGCAACCTTTACTGCAACTGAAAGGGATCGATAAAGCCTTTCCCGGCGTGAAGGCGCTGTCTGGCGCCGCGCTCAGCGTTTATCCCGGCAGGGTCATGGCGCTGGTGGGTGAAAACGGTGCCGGCAAATCCACCATGATGAAAGTGCTGACCGGTATCTATAAAAAGGATGCGGGCAGCCAGTATTTCCTCGGTAATGAAGTGGCCTTCAACGGGCCAAAAGAATCGCAGGAAGCGGGTATCGGCATCATCCACCAGGAACTAAACCTGATCCCACAGCTGACCATTGCCGAGAACATCTTTCTTGGCCGTGAGTTTGTTAACCGCTTTGGCCGCATCGACTGGAAACGTATGTATGCCGAAGCGGACAAACTGCTGGCGCGTTTGAACCTGCGTTACAGCAGCCACCGGCTGGTGGGGGAATTATCGATTGGCGATCAGCAAATGGTGGAAATCGCCAAGGTGCTGAGCTTTGAATCCAAAGTCATCATCATGGATGAGCCGACCGATGCCCTGACCGATACCGAAACCGCCTCGCTGTTTAACGTGATCAGGGAACTGAAGGCCCAAGGGTGCGGCATTGTTTACATTTCCCACCGCCTGATAGAGATCTTCGAAATCTGCGACGATGTGACCGTGCTGCGTGACGGGCAATTTATTGCCGAGCGGCCGGTTGCCGAACTGGATGAAGATTCGCTGATTGAAATGATGGTTGGCCGCAAGCTGGAAGAACAATATCCACGCCTGAATCTGCCGCGTGGTGAAAAACGCTTGCAGGTGAGCCACGTTTCCGGCCCCGGCGTACATGACGTCAGCTTTACTTTATATAGCGGCGAGATTTTAGGCGTGGCTGGCCTGATGGGGGCCGGGCGTACCGAACTGATGAAGATCCTGTACGGTGCGGCACCGCGTAAAAGCGGCACGGTGAACCTGGATGGCCATGAGGTGGTGACCCGTACTCCTCAGGATGGCCTGGCAAACGGTATCGTCTATATCTCCGAAGACCGTAAGCGCGATGGCCTGGTGTTGGGGATGTCGGTCAAAGAAAACATGTCGCTGACCGCGCTGCGCTACTTCAGCCGCGCCGGTGGTAGCCTGAAACATGCCGACGAGCAGATCGCCGTCAGCGATTTTATCCGCCTGTTCAATATCAAAACGCCGTCGATGGAGCAGCCAATTGGTCTGCTTTCCGGCGGCAATCAGCAAAAAGTGGCGATTGCCCGTGGCTTGATGACCCGGCCAAAGGTGCTGATCCTCGACGAACCGACGCGTGGTGTCGACGTGGGGGCCAAAAAAGAGATCTATCAGTTAATCAACCAGTTCAAACAGGAAGGGCTGAGTATCATTCTGGTGTCTTCGGAAATGCCGGAGGTGCTGGGCATGAGTGACCGCATTCTGGTGATGCACGAAGGCCACCTCAGCGGCGAATTCCCGATTGAACAGGCCACCCAGGAAGTGTTGATGGCTGCGGCCGTCGGCAAGCAATACGGCGTAAAGCAGGAGTAATCAGATATGAGTTCACAAAGTGTCGCAGCTAAGCGCTGGTTCAGTAAAGAGTGGCTGTTGGAGCAGAAATCGCTGATTGCCCTGTTGGTGCTGATTGCCGTGGTTTCCTCCATGAGCCCGAATTTCTTCACCGTTAATAACCTGTTCAATATTTTGCAGCAAACCTCGGTCAACGCCATTATGGCGGTTGGCATGACGCTGGTGATCCTGACCTCCGGTATCGATTTGTCGGTTGGCTCACTGTTGGCGCTGACCGGGGCGGTAGCCGCTTCGATTGTCGGGTTTGAGGTCAATGCAGTGGTAGCTGTAGCCGCTGCGCTGGCGCTGGGGGCGGCCGTCGGGGCCTGCACCGGGATTATTGTCGCCAAAGGTAAGGTTCAGGCGTTTATTGCCACCCTGGTGATGATGCTGTTACTGCGCGGTGTCACCATGGTGTACACCAACGGCAGCCCGGTCAATACCGGCTTTACCGACGTTGCCGACGCCTTCGGTTGGTTCGGGATTGGCCGCCCGCTGGGGGTTCCGACCCCAATCTGGATCATGGCCATCGTGTTTATCGCCGCCTGGTATATGCTGCATCACACCCGCCTTGGCCGCTATATCTATGCGCTGGGTGGCAACGAAGCGGCTACCCGTCTTTCCGGTATCAGCGTCGATAAAGTTAAAATTATCGTTTACTCCCTGTGTGGCCTGTTGGCGGCATTGGCGGGAGTCATTGAAGTGGCGCGCCTGTCCTCCGCGCAACCTACTGCGGGTACCGGCTATGAGCTGGATGCTATCGCGGCGGTCGTGCTGGGTGGTACTAGCCTGGCGGGCGGTAAAGGGCGTATCGTCGGTACACTGATCGGGGCGCTGATCCTTGGCTTCCTGAACAACGGTTTGAATTTACTGGGTGTTTCTTCCTACTACCAAATGATCGTGAAAGCAGCCGTTATTCTGCTGGCGGTTCTGGTAGACAACAAAAGTAACAAGTAACCTCTCCCCTACAGGAATCACGACCATGAAAATGAAAAAACTGGCAACCTTAGTTTCGGTCATCGCGTTAAGCGCCACCCTGAGTGCTAACGCCTTGGCAAAAGACACCATCGCGCTGGTGGTCTCTACGCTCAACAACCCGTTCTTTGTTTCGATGAAAGAGGGGGCGCAGTTGGAAGCCAACAAACTGGGTTATAACCTGGTGGTGCTGGACTCCCAGAACAACCCGGCGAAAGAGTTGGCCAACGTGCAGGATCTGATGGTACAGAATCCGAAGCTGCTGCTGATTAACCCAACCGACTCTGATGCGGTAGGTAATGCCATCAAGATGGCTAACCAGGCCAAGATCCCGGTGATTACGCTGGACCGCATGGCGGCCAAAGGCGAAGTGGTGAGCCATATCGCTTCCGATAACCGCGTGGGCGGTAAAATGGCCGGTGATTATATCGCTCAAAAAGCGGGTACTGACGCCAAGGTGATTCAGCTGGAAGGCATTGCCGGGACCTCTGCTGCCCGTGAACGTGGCGAAGGCTTCCAACAGTCACTGGCGCAGAACAAGTTTAAACTGCTGGCTAGCCAACCGGCTGACTTCGATCGCACCAAGGGCCTGAACGTCATGCAGAACCTGCTGACCGCGCATCCAGATGTGCAGGCTGTGTTTGCCCAGAACGATGAAATGGCACTGGGCGCGCTGCGTGCGCTGCAAACTGCCGGTAAAACTGATGTGATCGTGGTTGGCTTCGATGGTACGGCCGACGGCGTGAAAGCGGTTGAAGGCGGCAAATTGGCGGCTACCGTGGCGCAGCGCCCGGATCAGATCGGCGTGATCGGCGTAGAAACGGCCGATAAAATCTTGAAAGGCGAGAAAGTACCGGCGACTATCCCGGTTGATTTGAAACTGGTTACCAAGTAAGTCACCTCCAGCGCCATCGGAACGGGGCGTGACGATGGCGCGCAATGTAAGGGATCTCTGTGATGGAAACAGCAAAGCTGGTGGTGTTGGGCAGCATCAATGCCGACCATATCCTCAATATCAAACAGTTTCCCCAGCCGGGCGAAACGGTGATCGGCCAGCAGTATAAGGTCGCCTTCGGTGGTAAAGGGGCTAATCAGGCAGTGGCTGCCGGGCGCAGCGGTGCGGATATTGCCTTTATTGCCTGCGTCGGCGCTGACGATATTGGTGAACGTATTCGCCAACAACTGGCTAGCGATCGCATTGATACCCAACCGATAGAAGCTATCGCTGATAACACCACCGGCGTGGCGCTGATTTTCGTCAATGCCGAAGGTGAGAACGTGATTGGTATTGATGCCGGTGCCAATGCGGCAGTGACTCCTGATTATCTCAACCGCTATCAGCAAAAGATTATCGATGCCGATGCGTTACTGATGCAGCTTGAGTCACCGCTGGAAACGGTCATTGCCGCCGCCAAGCTGGCGAAGCAGCACCAGACCCAGGTGATCCTCAACCCGGCTCCGGCCTGTGAGCTGCCTGATGAATTGTTAGCCATGATCGATATGATCACCCCGAACGAAACCGAAGCCCAGCGCCTGACAGGTGTTGCGGTCAACAACGATGCTGATGCCGAACGTGCTGCCAACATCCTGCATGGCAAAGGTATCGGCTGTGTGATTATCACCCTCGGTAGCCGTGGCGTGTGGCTGAGTGAAAACGGCAAGGGTAAGTTGGTGCCGGGCTTTAAGGTCAAAGCGGTGGACACCATTGCGGCCGGTGATACGTTCAACGGTGCCTTGGTCACGGCTTTGCTCGAAGGCAAGGTGATGAGTGATGCGGTGCGTTTCGCGCATGCGGCGGCGGCGATTGCCGTTACCCGGCCTGGCGCTCAGCCTTCCGTGCCGTGGCGTGAAGAGATTGACGCCTTCTTGCAGCAACAAGGATAACGCTTTGGCTACCATGAAAGATGTCGCCCGCCTGGCGGGTGTTTCAACCTCGACGGTTTCGCACGTAATCAATAACAATCGCTTTGTCAGCGACAGCGTGCGTGACAAAGTCATGGTGGCCGTAGAACAGCTTAACTATGCCCCTTCCGCACTGGCGCGTAGCCTGAAACTTAACACTACGCGCACCATCGGCATGCTGGTGACCTCCAGCAACAACCCGTTTTATGCAGAAGTAGTGCGTGGTGTTGAACGCAGCTGCTATGAGCGTGGCTACAGCCTGATCCTGTGTAATACCGAAGAAGACGTGGCGCGTATGAACAGCAGCATGGAAACGCTGCTGCAAAAGCGGGTGGATGGCCTGTTGGTGATGTGTACCGAAAACCACCGTCCTTCGCAGGATGCGCTGAGTCGCTATCCCTCGTTACCTATCGTGATGATGGATTGGTCACCGTTCGAAGGGGCCAACGATATCATTCAGGATAACTCGTTGCTGGGCGGCGAAATGGCTACCGATCATCTGATCGCCCGTGGTTATCGCCAAATTGCCTGCATCGCCGGGCCGTTGGATAAAACCACTGCGCGTCATCGTTTGGAAGGTTATCGCCGTGCCATGCAGCGTGCAGGCCTGGCAATACTTCCTGGCTATGAGGTGTACTGCGATTTTGAGTTTGAAGGGGGCGTGCATGCCATGAAGCAGTTGCTGGCGTTGGCCGAGCCTCCTCATGCGGTATTTGCTGGTAATGATGCCGTCGCCGTGGGCGTCTATCAGGCGCTGTATCAGGCTGGGCTGACGGTACCACAAGATATGGCCGTAATGGGCTATGACGATATTGAACTGGCGAAATATCTGGCCCCGCCGCTCAGCACCATTCATCAGCCCAAAGACTCGCTGGGGGAGTTGGCGGTCGACGCGCTAATCAACCGCCTGCAAAACCCTGAACGTGATGCCCAGATCCTGGTGCTGACGCCTGAGCTGGTGGAGCGGGCCTCCGTTGGCCATCGTTAACCCGCCCTCTTGGCTTTTTTGCGTGATTTCTCTCTACCGGTGATCAGATTATTGCCGTCTTTCCTTCTTAGCAGTAGAAAGACGAAGGCCGACGCCACGGTCACTATCCCCATGGTAATAAAGGTGTAGTGGAACTGATCGATCATGGTGCCGATCTCCATCGCCCCATAGAAGCGCAGCACAGCGGCGCTGATCGCCACGCCAAAGCTGATCGACAACTGTTGAGTCACTGCCAGCACGCTGTTACCGGAACTGGCGTTGCCATCATTCAGATCGGCCAGGCTGATGGTATTCATGGCGGTAAACTGCGTCGACATCGCCATCCCTAAAATAAACAGCGGCAAAATCATCAGCCATAGCGGCATACCCGGGCTTTGTAGCGAGAATTGCGCAATCAGCACCCCAATAACGATAGTGATACCAACCAGCGTCTTGCGATAACCAAACCAGCGTAGCACCTGAGTGACGGTCGACTTCGCCATCAGAGAACCCACCGCCGTCGGGGCCATCATGCAACCGGCAACGATCGCCGAATAGCCAAAGGCCACCTGCAACATCAATGGCATCAGAAAGGGCACACAGCCGGTCCCCAAACGGGAGGCCACGTTACCGGCGATGCCGACGGAAAAGGTACGGGTCTTGAACAGATCCAGCCCTATCAACGGTTGAGCATGGCGGCGGGCGTGGATGACGTAGCCAAACAGCATCACAAAGCCGCTGAGAAATACCCCCAGAGAAATGTAATTGGCCAGCACCTGTTCGCCAAACAGCTCCAGACCGGTGGAAATTAGCACCAGACTAAGGCCAAACAGCATAAAACCGATGAAATCGAACGGCCGCTTCGGCGTGGTGAAGTCCGGCATGTATTTACGGGCATAAACGATGCCGAGTAGGCCTATCGGGATGTTAATCAGGAAGATCCAATGCCAGGTGGCGTAGGTGACCAGCCAACCGCCCAGCAGCGGCCCCATGATGGGTCCCACCAGGCCGGGCATGGTGACAAAGTTCAGCACCGGCAACAGCTCACTGCGCGGATAAGCCCGCAACAGGGCAAGGCGCGCCACCGGCATCATCATCGCGCCGCCAATCCCCTGCAAAATGCGTGAGGCGACCAGGAAACTCAGCGTGGGTGACAGGGCACACAATAGTGAGCCGAAGGTGAACAGCGACACGGCGATGATAAACACCCGGCGGGTACCGAAGCGATCGGCCAGCCAGCCACTCACCGGGATTAGCATTGCGACCGTCAAGGTGTAACTGATCACCGCCGACTGCATCGCCAGGGGGGAACGATCCAGGCTGTGGGCTATCGCTGGTAAGGCGGTATTGAGAATTGTGGCATCCAACGCCTGCATAAAGAACGCCATCGCGGCGATCCAGGGTAACCCGGCCATGCTGCGTGCAGATTTTGTCATTGTTAGTCCATCTTTCTTCTATATATAGCTACGGAGTTTACGCATTACCCCGTAATAACGTTTGGCAGGCTGCGAGTGCTGCGGTGCTGTCACCGGCAAGGATGGCATCCACGATGGCCTGATGGTGCTGTAGTTTTATCACTTCATTGCCGGTGATGGCACGGAAATAGCTTTGATAGACCGAACTGAACAGGTTGGCGAACGAAGTCAGAAACGGATTGGCGCTGGCTTCATAGATCAGTTGGTGATACTGGGTATCGACCTCAATCCAGCGTTCACGGTCAAAATCCTGGTGTAGCGCCTGCATCTCAGCCATCAGCGCAATTAATTGCGCCTTTTGCACATGGCTGGCATTAGTCGCGGCCAATGAGCAGGCTTGTGGTTCAAGCGAGGTGCGCAGGATGAGAAAATGCTGCATCACCTGGCCGAAGTTCTCTTTGGTCATCCACCAGGTCAGTAGATCCTGATCGAGGAAGTTCCATTGGCCTTGCGGCATCACCCGGGTACCGATGCGGGGGCGCGGTAGCAGCATGCCTTTGGCCGCCAGCATTTTCACTGCTTCACGCACCGCAGTGCGGCTGACGCCAAACTGTTCTGCCAAATCCATCTCGCCGGGCAGGATACTGCCGGCTTGATATTCACCGGCCAGGATCTGTTGGCCGAGCTTTTCTGCCAGCAGATAAGAAAGATTACGCTGTGCGGCCTGTTGTTGAGCATCAAATTGCATGGCTGCGGTTCCTTTAACTGCATTGTTATCTTTCATTTTACGCCAGGGAACGCCCGCTGTTACGGCTGTTTTCGAGGAAAAGTGGCAAAAACGCTGAACAAGACAGCGTTTTGCCGAAAAAAGCCGCGCTTGAAAAGTTTTTTGAATTTAAGGGTTGCGCCCTTCTGAGAACTCCCTATAATGCGCCTCCACTGACCGGGAACAACGACTCCTCTAACGAGAACCAAGTCGCCCAGCCAGGA
>NZ_JBOFZA010000100.1:0-1764 GCF_051654945.1 Serratia sp. (in: enterobacteria) | reverse complement strand
GAGTAGTCTCGGAAACTAATGAATAATCATAGCATTTTATGCATTGACAGACATGCCTGGATTTGTTACGAAAAATTTGAAAGAAGGGCATGCCAAAAAAGTCTCCCATAGGCAGACTTGAAAAAATATGGAAAACGAGATGTTAGGATACTTCCAGCTTTGTTTTCTTGATGCGGGCATCCAAGTGGATGTTGATCCCGATGATCATGGCAAAGAAGGAATATCTCTTTTTCCCGCGGATTTTCATTTCATGTAAATGGTAATCATTGAGAATCCGGTTATTAATTCGCTCGGAACAGGTTCTGGTTTTATACGTCTCTTTGTATTCCTTAGTTCCTCTTGGAACAGGCGGATAGAGGCGGATATCCCAGTCCGGTTTCGTATATATGACACGCCCGTAGTCGGAAGTGGAACATGAACCCTGACAGGAACAAGTTTGTACTTTACCGCATTTTAGCGGACAACGCCACTTTCGACCTTTACGGACGGATGAAATTCCCCAGTTCACCATTCGGTTTCCTGCCTGACACAAAGGTGTTCCATCCGTGTCAATGAGGATTTCACCAGGAATGGAGGCAGGTCTGCCCCGGTTAGAATTCAAATCAATAAAGGGAAAGATGTCCCAATCCTTGCAGAGCTGATAGGTAGGATAATTATCATTAGCTGAATCCAGGCAAAGATTACGGATGGGAATATCGGGGTTAAGTAAGCGAAATTCATGGAGGGCAATAATTCCGCCAATACTATCATGGCGCCTGGCATCAAGAAAGCGCAAATGGAGAGGCAAATCCACGTGAAGTTCTTTATTATAAGTAGAAAGCGCATAGAGTGTATAGCCATAAAACCATGTGTTTAAGTCACTGTCCCATCCGATGGAAGCATCAAAGGCAGGAAAGCGCCGGTCACACTTGCAGCCCCATATCCCTTGTTTCCTGCAATCACAGACCTTACGCCCGAGAGAGTCACTGTGTGAATGGACACAGGTGCCATCGCCAGCAATTGTGATGGGGACATCAGGAATAAGACCAAGCTGTAGGGATGGAACGATAGCAGCTAAAGAAAAAAGTTCCTGTAGCAGGCGTTCATAATGGAAGGGAAAGTCGTTGCCGGAACAAGCAAAGTCAACACATTTGGAGACGATCTGTGGATGCTTATTGGGAAGCTTCTTGCCTTTGCCAGGTTTTTTAGAAGGCCTGGAGTTTTTGGGGAAATGGAAAAGCCTTTTTGAATCAGCTCTGTCGAGAGAGGAATTGCGAAGCCAAAGGCGATCGATAAAGTCATAATAAGAGCCAAGAGGAGGAAGCTGCTCCGTAGTAAGGCCAATGATCATGGAAAGTAAGTCATCGGAGTGAAGTAACTTAACCCAATTGGTAATACTGAGAACTTCCTGATCCATCATAAGGATAAAGGAGCGAAGGATTTCTGGTTGATGAAGAGCGGGGCGTCCAGTATAGGAGTAGTAAGGAGCCAGGAGCTCGCCGATCGGATCAAGATTGAGGGAAGTAAGTTTATCCAGAGAATCGTTATAAAAGGAAAGCTTTTTAAGCTGTGAAGGAGAAAGATCCGTAACAGCCTGGGAAATAGATTGCTGATATTCAGCATGAGAAGTCCAATGTTTCAGCATAGTCGAAACCTCCTTGAAAAGTAATTACAATCAAGTGGCTTCGCCGCAAATTTTTATTGATTTGTCAAGCGTTTTTTGGAAAAATATGCAGAAATATTGGGGGTAAAGAAGAAAAGGAAACAGTGAAAAAAGGGCAGAAA
>NZ_JBOFZA010000099.1:0-61862 GCF_051654945.1 Serratia sp. (in: enterobacteria) | reverse complement strand
AAATTAACTTTCATAATAATTCATTCGCATGAATTACTGCTTGGTCACTCTTCAAGACTTGATATTTTTTTGCTACCGAAGTAGCTGGATATCGTCTTGTGAGTGCCCACACAGATTGTCTGATAAATTGTTAAAGAGCGTTCGTTACCGTTAAGTTTCTCAGTAACGCGGGATGTGCATATTACGCTTTCCCGCTGAAGAGTCAACCTTTTTCTCTTACGAGACGCGGTGTTTTCACCGGGTTGCTTCTTGCTGGCTGGGCGACATTCTCTTTCGATAAACAGCTCGTTAGAGGAGTCGTTGTTCCCGGTCAGTGGAGGCGCATTATAGGGAGTTCTCAGAAGGGCGCAACCCCTAAATTCAAAAAACTTTCCAAGCGTTCAAAAAGCGAACCAACAGGCCGTTTTCGCTCATTTATCAGGCGAAAAAGTCCCTTTTTCAACGTACTGATCACAGAAGATGCCACTACCGGACGAAAACCAAAGAAAAGGGGGCAGTAAAAACCGCCCCCTTCTATATAGCTACCAACACCGGCCACTATTACTGCTTGGCAACAATATGGTCGTTTTCCACATCCAGCGTCACCGGTTTGCCTGGAATTAACTTGCCAGACAAGATTTGGTGCGCCAGCGGGTTTTCGATTTCCTGCTGGATAGCCCGTTTCAACGGCCGTGCCCCATAGACAGGGTCGTAACCGGTTTTGCCCAACAGCTCCAATGCCGGCTCCGTGATGCTGACTTCGTAGCCGCGCTCTTCCAGACGTTGGTACAGACGCGCCAACTGGATCTTGGCAATCTGCGCGATATGTTTCTGGCCGAGCGGATGGAACACTACCACTTCGTCGATACGGTTGATAAATTCCGGACGGAAATGTTGGCTCACCATCTCCATGACCGATGCCTTCATCTGTGGGTAGCTCATCTGACCGAAATGCTCCTGGATCAGATCGGACCCCAGGTTAGACGTCATGATCACCACGGTATTACGGAAATCAACGGTGCGGCCTTGTCCGTCTGTCAGACGTCCGTCATCCAACACCTGCAACAGGATGTTGAACACGTCTGGATGCGCTTTTTCCACTTCATCCAGCAGGATCACTGAATAAGGACGACGGCGCACCGCTTCTGTCAGATAACCGCCCTCTTCATAACCGACATAGCCTGGAGGCGCACCCACCAGCCGCGATACGGAGTGTTTCTCCATAAACTCGGACATGTCGATACGTACCATCGCGTCATCACTGTCGAACAGGAACCCAGCCAGCGCCTTACACAGTTCGGTTTTACCCACCCCGGTTGGGCCGAGGAACAGGAACGAACCGATCGGCCGGTTAGGATCGGAAAGACCGGCACGGCTACGGCGAATCGCATTGGACACCGCGTTCACTGCCTCATCCTGGCCAATCACCCGTGAGTGCAGCTCCTGCTCAAGACGCAACAGTTTGTCACGCTCGCCTTCCAGCATTCTGGCTACCGGGATACCGGTCGCTTTTGCCAATACCTCGGCGATTTCGGCGTCGGTAACGCGGTTACGCAGCAGCTTCATGGTCTTGCCTTCTGCCTGCGTGGCCGCCTCGAGCTGTTTTTCCAGCTCAGGAATTTTGCCATACTGCAGTTCAGACATACGCCCAAGGTCACCGACTCGGCGAGCTTGTTCCAGCGTGATCTTGGCCTGCTCCAGCTCCGCCTTGATATTCTGGGTACCAGAGAGCGAAGCCTTTTCCGCTTTCCACTCTTCTTCCAGCTCCGAGTATTCGCGCTCTTTCTGCTCCAGCTCGCCGCTCAGCATTTCCAGGCGTTTCTTGCTGGCGTCATCCGATTCCTTGTTAAGCGCCTGCTGTTCCAGTTTCAACTGGATGATGCGGCGCTCCAGGCGATCGAGCGATTCCGGTTTAGAGTCCATCTGCATACGAATGCTGGATGCGGCCTCGTCGATCAGGTCGATGGCCTTGTCCGGCAGCTGACGGTCGGAAACATAGCGGTGCGACAGCGTCGCCGCAGCCACGATCGCCGGGTCAGTGATCTGCACATGGTGATGCAGTTCATAGCGTTCTTTCAAACCACGCAGGATGGCGATGGTGTCTTCCACGCTCGGTTCCGCGACATAGACTTTCTGGAAGCGGCGCTCAAGCGCAGCATCCTTCTCTATATACTGGCGGTACTCGTTTAGCGTGGTTGCCCCTACGCAGTGCAGCTCACCACGGGCCAATGCGGGTTTGAGCATATTGCCCGCATCCATCGCACCATCGGCTTTACCGGCACCCACCATGGTATGCAGCTCATCGATGAACAGGATGATGCTGCCTTCCTGTTTGGAGAGATCGCTCAGCACCGCCTTCAGGCGTTCTTCAAATTCACCGCGGTATTTGGCCCCGGCAATCAACGCGCCCATATCCAGGGAAAGCACGCGCTTATGCTTCAACCCTTCCGGCACTTCGCCGTTGATAATGCGCTGTGCCAAACCTTCAACGATGGCGGTTTTACCGACACCAGGCTCACCAATCAGCACCGGGTTGTTTTTGGTACGACGTTGCAGCACCTGAATGGTGCGGCGGATCTCTTCATCACGGCCAATCACCGGGTCAAGCTTGCCCTGTTCCGCACGCTCAGTGAGATCGATAGTGTATTTTTTCAGAGCCTGACGCTGATCTTCAGCACCTTGGTCATCCACGCTGTCTCCCCCCCGCATTTGTTCAATGGCTTTGGCTATTTTGTCCGCCGTTGCACCGGCCGCTTTCAGCAGATCGGTCAGGTTGCCTCGATCTTCCAGCACCGCCAGCACAAACAGCTCGGATGAAATAAATTTGTCTGCACGCTTTTGCGCCAGCTTGTCGCACAGGTTGAGTACGCGCACCAGTTCGTGTGAGGGTTGAACATCCCCACCGGTACCTTCAACCTGCGGCAGACGTGACAATGCCTGATCGATGTCGGTGCGCACGCGCGCAGCATCAATCCCGGCAGAAGTCAGTAATGGACGAACCGTGCCCCCTTCCTGATTGAGCAAGGCGCTCATCAGATGTAACGGTTCAATAAATTGGTTGTCGCGCCCAAGGGCTAAAGATTGGGCATCGGCGAGGGCAAGCTGGAATTTGTTAGTAAGACGATCCAGACGCATAACACCTCCAATGTAGGTCAAAATTGCTACTGGAGATTAAATGAGGTCATCCCTCAAATTTTCAAGGTTATCTCGACACTATATTATGAGTACAACGTCATGCATCAGTGGATCGTCCTAGCGCAGTAGGTTATCTCACCCAGATCAAACTTGCCATACGTCCGGTAGTTCCGTCGCGCCGATAGGAGAAAAAATGACTCATTTCGTTCATTGTGCAACGATTACCGCCATAAATGGCGAAAATACCAGCACTTTGCAAGCGCTGACGCGCCAAAAGATAGAGGTCTGCGAGGAATTTTTCACCGTGAGGAGTAAAAGCAGCGGCTGCGGCACTATCCATATCCATAAATGCCGCCCGCACTTCAGCTCCAACTTCGAAGCTGGTTGGACCGATAGCCGGGCCAAGCCAGGCGGTGATGTTTTCTGGTGCTGCGGTAAAGCGCGCCACGGTATTTTCCAGTACGCCTTGGCACAAACCACGCCAACCCGCATGCGCAGCGGCAACTTCATCACCCGCTTGTGAAGCAAACAACACCGGCAGGCAATCCGCCGTCATCACCGCACAGACCAACCCGGCCACATTGCTGTAAACCGCATCGGCGCGCAGATCTTCAGGCGTTTGCCCATCCAGCGTCAGTACCCGAGTGCCATGAACCTGCTCCAGCCACAGAGGCATCTGCGGTAAACCTGCCGCTGCGACCAGGCATTGGCGGTTACGCGCCACGGCCTGCACATCATCCCCAACGTGATCGCCCAGATTCAGCGAGTCATAAGGAGGAAGGCTGACGCCGCCGTGACGAGTGGAGCTGTAGGCTGTTACCCCTGCGGGCAACGGCCAATCGGGCACAATAAGCGAACTCATTACCAATCCATCTGATCTTTGAATTCTTCGGTATCCAGCTTCAGCGCATCGATCAGATCGACCATATCCTGTGGGATTGGCGCATGCCATTCCATCTGGATACCGCTGATTGGGTGATACAGACGCAGCATGGTGGCGTGCAAAGCCTGACGATCAAAGCCGCGCAGCGTAGTGATGAACGCCTCGGATGCCCCTTTTGGCGGACGCGGACGACCACCGTAAAGCTGATCGCCCACCAGCGGATGGTCGATATACGCCATATGCACACGGATCTGGTGCGTACGGCCGGTTTCCAGGCGCAAACGCAAACGGGTATGGGCACGGAAATGTTCCATAATGCGGTAATGGGTCACCGCAGGTTTGCCCATTGGGTGCACAGCCATGTGAGTACGTTTGGTGGAGTGGCGGGCAATAGGTTGCTCCACCGTGCCACCCGCGGTCATGGTGCCGATCGCTACGGCCTCATACTCACGGGTGATTTCACGTTCCTGCAATGCCTCCACCAGACGGGTTTGCGCCGGAACGGTTTTCGCTACCACCATCAGGCCGGTGGTATCTTTATCCAGACGGTGAACGATACCAGCACGCGGCACGTCGGCAATCGCCGGGAAATAATGTAACAATGCATTAAGCACTGTCCCATCCGGATTACCCGCACCAGGATGCACCACCAGGCCGCGAGGCTTGTTGATCACTATAATATCGGCGTCTTCATAGACGATATTCAGTGGGATGTCCTGCGGTTCCCAACGGGCCTCTTCTTCTATCTGTGCATCAATGGCGACCGCCTCTCCCCCCAGCACCTTCTCTTTCGGCTTGTTTATCGTTTTGCCATTGACCTGTACCCTGTCTTCCAGGATCCATTCTTTTATGCGTGATCGTGAATAATCAGGGAACAATTCGGCCAAAGCCTGATCTAAACGTTGTCCGAGTTGAGTTTCGGCCACCGTTGCGGTGAGTTGTACTTGTTGTGCCATATGCAGCTTCTTCGTTAACGTTGGGTTTTCACGGCGATGCCGTTTAATATAATGTGCTATTGTAACTGGTCTTTTGTCGGGAGCTTAACGGACAGTCTCCCGGAATAACACCCTGAGGATAATCAAAACGTCATGACGCGTATGAAATATCTGGTGGCGGCAGCCACGTTGAGCCTGGCGCTGGCAGGTTGCTCCACATCCAAGGATGCGGTTCCCGACAACCCGCCTTCGGAAATCTATGCTACTGCCCAGCAAAAACTGCAGGACGGTAACTTTAAGGGCGCGATTACGCAACTCGAAGCGTTAGATAACCGCTATCCATTCGGGCCGTACTCTCAGCAGGTCCAGTTGGATCTGATCTATGCCTACTATAAATCTGCCGATTTACCGCTGGCACAGGCCTCTATCGATCGCTTTATGCGTCTGAACCCAACGCATCCGAACATTGACTACGTCATGTACATGCGCGGTCTGACCGATATGGCGTTGGATGACAGTGCGCTGCAAGGCTTCTTCGGGGTTGACCGTTCTGACCGCGATCCACAGCATGCCCGCGCCGCATTCCGCGACTTCAGCCAGTTGATCCAGCAGTATCCGAACAGCCAATACTCGACCGATGCCTACAAACGTCTGGTATTCCTGAAGGACCGTCTGTCCAAGTACGAGCTTTCAGTGGCGGAATACTACACTAAACGTGGCGCTTACGTCGCGGTAGTTAATCGTGTTGAACAGATGATGCGTGAATTCCCGGATACCAAAGCGACGCGCGACGCGCTGCCGCTGATGGAAAACGCCTATCGCCAGTTGCAACTGACCGCTCAGGCCGACAAGGTCGCGAAAATCATCGCCGCCAACGCAGCTTAAGTTTTCAGCGTGACACAAAAACAAAACGGCAGCCTCGGCTGCCGTTTTCATTTGCTGCAAATTCAGCCATTTCCAGGATAAATACACAAGCAAAAACACGGTGTTAGCAAGGCTACGCCACTGGTTAACCTATCGATAATGCGCGTTCTGCGGCTAAGACTCAAGCGTTAGATGAGCGTTTCAGAGGCTAAATCACAGATTGAACTAACTTTGCAAAAAGTGACAAAAATATGTGTTTTCTATCACGCATTTCGGCAAAAAGCGGGGTATGCTGAATCTATCCAAGACGGAAAGACAGAGAGGTAAGTTATATGACAGTCAACATTACCAGCAAACAAATGGATATCACCCCCGCAATCCGTAGTCATGTCGAAGACCGTCTCAGTAAACTGGAAAAGTGGCAGGCGCAGCTGATCAACCCACACATTGTCTTATCTAAAGAACCTAAAGGGTTTGCCGTCGACGCTACCATTACCACCCCTAACGGCCCGCTGGTTGCCAGCGCCAAACATGAAGACATGTATATCGCCGTTAATGACCTGATTGCCAAACTTGAGCGTCAGCTGAACAAAGTACAGCATAAAGGCGAAGCCCGCCGCGCTTATGCCAGCGTGAAAGACCTGGCTCCGGAAATCGCGCAGGAAGAAGAGGAATAGCCCTGCAAGTGATTGTTTCACATCAAACGCGCCCGAGGGCGCGTTTTTTGTCTGCCGGTTTCTATTGACACAATGAAAAGCCAGCGGTTACTTTAAACCCTGATTTACACCCACTTTGGAACGCTATGAGCCGTAAACCGTTTTTCTTCGCATTCTTTTTTACCTTCCCCTGATTGGGAGGCGTTTCGTCGTGTGAGAAAGAATGCGAAGACGAACAACCAAGCCTCCTCAAGCAGGGGGCTTTTTTTATGGCTATGTGACAACCCGCCCCGATGGAATGCAAGCCACAGCTTGCAAGACGATGGGACTATAAGAATACAAGGCAAAGCTGATTATGACTGACAACCCGTTACTCGTGCTGCGCGAACGCATCAGCGCACTGGATATGAAATTGCTGGCCCTGCTGGCAGAACGCCGTGAACTGGCGGTGGAAGTGGGCAAAACCAAGCTGCATTCGCACCGCCCGATCCGCGATAAAGAACGTGAACGCGACCTGCTGGATGCCCTGATCAGCGCCGCCAAGCCTTATGACCTCGATGGCTTTTACGTCACCCGCCTGTTCCAGCTGATTATCGAAGACTCCGTACTGACCCAGCAGGCCCTGTTGCAGCACCAGCTTAACCAGACCAGCCAACATTCCGCGCGCATTGCCTTCCTGGGGCCAAAAGGTTCTTACTCACATCTTGCCGCCCGCCAATATGCTGCCCGCCATTTTGATCAGCTCATCGAATGCGGCTGTCAGAAGTTCCAGGACATCTTTACCCAGGTGGAAACCGGCCAGGCGGATTACGCCATCTTACCGATCGAGAACACCAGCTCCGGCTCTATCAACGATGTGTACGACCTGCTGCAACATACCAGCCTGTCAATCGTGGGTGAGCTTACCCTGCCTATCGATCACTGCGTGCTGGTAGCCAGCGATAGCGATTTGGCGCAGATCGAAACCGTGTATAGCCATCCACAGCCGTTCCAACAGTGCAGTCAGTATTTAAACCGCTATCCACATTGGAAGATTGAGTATTGCGAAAGCACCGCCGCCGCGATGGAGAAGGTTGCCAAACTGAACTCACCAACGGCCGCCGCCCTGGGCAGCGAAGCCGGTGGTGCGTTGTACAACCTGCAAGTACTTGAGCATAACCTGGCTAATCAGCAACAGAACATCACTCGCTTCATTATCCTGGCGCGCAAGGCGATCGAGGTTTCCGAGCAGGTCCCGGCCAAAACCACGCTGATCATGGCCACCGGTCAACAATCCGGTGCTTTAGTAGAAGCCCTGTTGGTGTTACGTGACAACGGCATCATCATGACCAAGCTGGAATCACGCCCGATCAACGGTAACCCGTGGGAAGAGATGTTTTATATCGATGTGCAGGCTAACCTGCGCTCTGTCGCGCTGGAAAAGGCGTTGAAAGGGCTGACGCCAATTACCCGCTCGCTGAAAGTATTGGGCTGTTATCCAAGCGAAAACGTGGTGCCGGTGAATCCGTCTTAACACGACGATCGTTAAACCAGAACATCCGGCGATCGCTGCTCCCCCTCACCCCAACCCTCTCCCCAAAAAGGAGAGGGAGCTGTACGGAGCCGTGTTCAGGTACTGGAGTTGTGGCACGATCGGTCCCCTCTCCCTTTGGGAGAGGGTTAGGGTGAGGGGCGTTAGTTACTGGCGGCTGTCGTTCGCCTGCCGCAGCAACGAACGGCTCTCGACCAGGAAACGCTGGGCATAATCCCCAAACCAGTGCTCCACCTTCTGGAAGCTTTGAATAAAGGCCTGCTTGTCACCCTGCTCCAACAGCTTGATCGCCTCACCAAAACGCTGATAGTAACGCTTGATCAGATGGATATTGTCTTCTGAAGACATGATGATATCGGCATACAGCTGCGGATCCTGAGCAAATAGCCGCCCCACCATCGCCAGCTCCAACCGATAAATCGGTGAAGAGAGCGCCAGTAGCTGCTCCAGTTGCACATTCTCTTCGGCCAGATGCAGGCCATAAGCGAAGGTGGCAAAGTGACGCAGCGCCTGGATAAAGGCCATATTCTGATCGTGTTCGACGGCGCTGATACGATGCAAACGCGCGCCCCAAACCTGCAACTGCTCCAGCAGCCACTGATAGGCCTCTGGCTGACGACCATCGCAGTACACCACCACCTGCTTGGCTACGCTGCCGACATCCGGGCCAAACATCGGGTGCAGCCCCAATACCGGACCGCTGTGTACCGCCAGCATCGCCTGTAACGGGCGATTCTTCACCGAAGCCAGATCGACCAGAATACAGTCTTGTGGCAACGGCGGCAGTTGGGCGATCACCTGCTCGGTGATATGGATCGGTACGCTGACGATCACCATACCGGCATCCGCCAGCAGGCTGTCCGCCTGTGGCCAATCTTCCTGATCCAACACTTTTACCTGATAACCCGACAGCGTCAGCAGCCGGTTGAACAGGCGGCCCATCTGGCCGTTACCGCCAATAATGACGATAGGGCGCAGCTGCGGGCACAGCGTTTTGAAGCCTTTGTCATTCTCACTGGTGTAGGATTCGCGCATGACACGGCGCAGCACGTCTTCGATCAAATCGGGCGGAACGCCGAGGCTTTCCGCTTCCTGGCGGCGAGAAGCCAGCATCGCCGCCTCTCGCTCGGGTACGTAGACCGGTAAACCGTAGTGGCTTTTGACTTCCCCCACTTCCGCCACCAGCTCCAGGCGTTTCGCCAACAGGGCCAGCAGCGCTTTATCCACTTCGTCAATTTGATCGCGTAATGCGGTCAGTTCAGCCACCATAACTCACTACTCTCCAGTACGTGCCATCAGCGCAGCGCCGAGTTCCTGATGCATTTGGCGCAGCAGAGTCTCCGTGCTCTCCCAGTTGATACAGGCATCGGTCACCGAAACGCCGTAGCGCATATCCACACGCGGCTGTTCAGAAGACTGGCTGCCTTCATGCAGATTACTTTCCAGCATGATGCCGGTGATCGAACGGTTACCCGCTCTGATCTGCTCAACCACGGACTCGGCAACGGCAGGCTGACGGCGATAGTCTTTATTTGAGTTGCCATGGCTGCAATCTATCATCAAGGACGGATGGAGTCCCGCATCCTGCATCTGTTTTTCGCAGGCGGCAACGTGCTCGGCGCTGTAGTTCGGGGTTTTACCGCCACGCAGGATCACATGGCCGTCTGGGTTACCCTGAGTTTGCAGCAGGCAAACCTGCCCTGCCTGGTTGATACCGACAAAGCGGTGTGCCATAGAGGCGGCGCGCATCGCGTTGATTGCCGTGCCCAGGCTACCGTCCGTCCCGTTTTTGAAGCCCACCGGCATGGAAAGACCGGAAGCCATCTCACGGTGTGTCTGAGATTCTGTGGTACGCGCACCGATCGCCGACCAGCTAAACAGATCGCCCAGGTATTGCGGGCTGTTCGGATCCAACGCTTCGGTTGCCAACGGCAGGCCCATACCGACCAGATCCAGCAGCAGGCGACGCGCAATATGCAAACCTGCTTCAACATCAAAGGAACCGTCCATATACGGATCGTTGATCAGACCTTTCCAGCCGACGGTGGTTCTTGGCTTTTCAAAATAGACGCGCATAACGATATACAGCTGATCGCTCAATTCAGCCGACAGGGTTTGCAGACGACGCGCGTAATCCAGCGCGGCATCGGGATCGTGGATCGAACATGGCCCGCAGACCACCAGCAGACGGTGATCCTGCCCTTTAAGGATGTTGGCAATGGTTTGGCGGGCGGCAGCGATTTCAGTTTCATCGCTGGCACTGAGTGGGAACTGGTTCTTCAGCTCTTCCGGAGTGATCAGAACCTGTTCTGCACTGATATGTACGTTATTGAGCGCGTCTTTTTGCATGATGCTATTCCTGTCGTTTGCCGTTATGCGTGAGCGTAGTGAAAACATTGAGCGTTACAGGTGCTACCTTAACCACTCCTTGTAAAGTTTTCAATCCATTTACTGTAAATAAAAAATTACCACAACCATTACAAGAACCAACAACCGGACGCAAAGAGTAAAAAACCCACTTATTTAACTGTTTTTTATCATTAAATTTTAATTTAAAGTCACTATGAGATGGCCGTGAACGCCAACATAAAGGCGCTCAAAAACCAATTACTGTAAATAAAAATGAACACCACTATAAGCAATCATTAACACCTGCGTGTGTACAACAACCCTCGTCAGGTCTGGTCACCCCATCCTTTGGCCAACAAACTGATTTCGTGCCGAATTAAACAACTGGAATACAATTTCTCTACAATTAACCGGCAATTGATTTTCAATACTTATTCAATTGTTTTGTTTTCGGA
The DNA here is from genome assembly GCF_051654945.1 of Serratia sp. (in: enterobacteria). Classification (GTDB taxonomy): domain Bacteria; phylum Pseudomonadota; class Gammaproteobacteria; order Enterobacterales; family Enterobacteriaceae; genus Chania. The sequence continues at coordinate 51,075 of NZ_JBOFZA010000099.1, read as the reverse complement.
AAGAATAATAACGCCTATTGAATAAATATTGCGGGATCTCACAGTTATCCCGCGCCAAATAAATAACTATGGCATAAATCGCTCACACCTCTTTAGGGTTACTCTGCGAAGACAGAGCCCGTACTGCCTGCACTGAGGAGCGATGAGCATTAGCAGTTTTTCTTTCAGACAAGGGACTCTCATGATCACATTGCAATTTGCAATTATTATTATTTGCCTATTAGTCGGCACCCGATTTGGCGGCATGGGGCTGGGCTTAATAAGCGGCATTGGCTTATTTCTGCTTTGCTTTATATTCGGTTTGGAACCCGGCAAACCTCCTGTAGATGTCATGCTCACCATTTTGGCGGTGATCGGCTGTGCTTCGGTGTTACAAACCGCAGGCGGGCTGAATGTCATGATGCAATACGCCGAGCGGCTACTGCGCCGCCACCCGCAACACATTACCTTGCTCGCCCCATTTACCACCTGGACGCTGACCTTCCTGTGCGGTACCGGTCACGTGGTTTACACCATGTTCCCGATCATTTCTGATATCGCGATTAAAAAAGGGATCCGCCCTGAACGCCCAATGGCGGTTGCCTCTGTCGCCTCGCAGATGGCCATCACCGCATCGCCGGTGTCCGTGGCCGTAGTGTCCCTGGTTTCGATCATTGCGGCTGGTCACGGCATCGGCAAAGCTTACTCATTACTGGAGATCCTGGCCGTGTCGATCCCGGCTTCATTGGTCGGCGTATTGATGGCGGCATTGTGGAGTCTACGCCGTGGCAAAGATCTGGATAAGGATGCGGATTTCCAGGCCAGGATCCAAGACCCGGAGCAACGCGCATATATCTATGGCGGCACTGAAACGCTGCTCAATCAAACATTCCCTAAGCAGGCTTACTGGTCAACGCTGATCTTCTTTGGCGCTATCGCTATCGTGGTCATGCTCGGAGCCTTTGCCGACCTGCGCCCTTCCTTTGCCGATGCCAAGGGCGTGCTGAAACCGCTGTCGATGAATCTGGTGATCCAGATGATGATGCTGATCGCCGGTGCGGTGATCCTGATGGGTTGCAAAGTCAAACCTAGCGATATCGCCAACGGTGCCGTATTTAAAGCGGGGATGGTCGCCATCTTCTCGGTATTCGGCGTGGCATGGATGAGTGATACCTTCTTCCAGGCGCATATGGGGGAATTAAAGGTGGTGCTGGAAGACGTAGTGAAAAGCCAGCCCTGGACTTACGCCATCGTCTTGTTCCTGGTTTCCAAACTGGTTAACAGCCAGGCCGCTGCACTGGCTGCCGTAGCGCCAATGGCCTTGCAGTTAGGCGTCGAGCCTAAAATGCTGCTGGCCTTCTTCCCGGCGGCCTATGGTTACTTCGTGTTGCCAACCTACCCAAGCGATCTGGCCTGTATCGGCTTTGACCGTTCTGGCACCACGCGTATCGGCAAATTTATCATCAACCACAGCTTTATTATCCCAGGCCTGATCGGCGTGCTGTGCTCCTGCATTACCGGTTATCTGCTGGTGATGACCTTCCTTTAATCGCCTTTCTGGCGGCAACGGGCATTTCCCCGTTGCCGCCGTTAACAGCAGCCAAAAAGCCAATGTTATCAGTAGACGAAAAGTGCATAAGTCCCCCCGTTAAATTAAAAACTTAAGCTAACCAAGCCTATTTTTGTCCCCTCAGCGAACCGATATAATGTGAGCGCCATCACTTATAATCACACTTAACTACTGGATCCAAAATGCTCTCTTTACGCGCTCGTCGCGCCATTCCGCTGCTCATTAGCTGCTTGACCACCTTCACCAGTGTTTCCGTGTTCGCCGACAATACCCTGTTCACCGCGATGGACGATCCGGCCACCGCCAAGAAGCCGTTTGATGGTAATGTCCAGGCGGGTTACAACGCCCAGTCTGGCAACACACAAAACTCCACCCTGTTGGCCAACACCACCATGACCTGGTTTAACAGCGATACGGCCTACAGTCTGTGGGGCTCGGCGAACAACACCACCTCCTCCAACGTACGCTCCTCCGAGAAATACCAGGCCGGTGGCCGTACCCGTTATAATCTGACGGCTCGTAACTATATGTTCGGTCAGGTTGGCTGGTTGAACGATCGCTACAACGGCTACGACTCCCGTTCTACGCTGACCGGCGGTTACGGACGCCAGATCTTTAACGAGCCACGCCAGGATTTGCGTGTCGAATTCGGCCCTGGCGTACGCCATGATGAATATTACGGCGGTGGCCGCACCACCCGTGCTCTGGCCTATGGCGCAGCCAACTATTCCTACAGGCTGACAGACACGGCCCGTTTATCCGAAGGTCTGTCTGCTCTGGCCAACGATGAAACCACCGTAAACTCCGAAACCGCGTTAAACGTCGCCATCAATAACGACTTCGCCCTGCGGCTGGCCTACACGGTCACCTACAACACCAAACCACCGGCTTCGGCACCCAAAAATACCGATACCACTACGTCAGTCACACTGGTGTACGGTTTGTAATTTCGCCCCGCAGCGCTGACCAACCTTTCTCTAAGCCCATAATTCATGGGCTTTTTTTATCACCATTAGCGCATTGAACATTTTGCTAAAAATAGCCATTTCCTTGCTTGACGACTTTAGCATTTTGATTAATACTGTATGCATATACAGTATTTATTGCTAAGGTAAAAACCATGATAGACCCGGCAAACGAGGACTGCATCGACCCGCTTATCGTGGCCAACAGTCGCATTTTCCTACCGAACAGCCCACTGCAACAGCGGATGTGGGGCTAACGCGATGGAGAGATTAACCTCATTCATTACCTACTCTGCCGCGCTGTTTCTCGCCTGGCTTGGCAAGCTCTCACCTCAGGATGTCGCCTTTCTGATTGGTGTGGCGGTAGGGATCGGCACCTTCCTGGTCAACTGGTACTACAGACGCAAGAGTCTGCAGATCCTGAAAAGCATCAAACGCGATGCGGCAGCACGGAGGATTTTTGATGAACTCAATCGTTAAGCGTTGCAGCGCTGCGGCCATTCTGGCAATCGCCATGCTGCTGCCGCAGGCCAGGCACATCCAAACCTCACAACAAGGTCTGGACCTGATTGCAGACTTTGAAGGGTGTCAGTTAACCCCTTACCAATGTAGCGCCGGGGTTTGGACGCAAGGTATCGGTCATACGGCCGGTGTTGTTCCTGGTAAAACCATTACTCCAACCCAGGCGGCGGAAAACCTGCTGGAAGATATCCTCAGGATGGAGAAGCGCATGACGGCCTGTCTGCCACCACGAATGCCCCAGGCCACTTATGACGCCGTCATGGCGTTTGCCTTCAATGTGGGTTCCGGTGCGGCCTGCCGCTCTACCCTGGTGTATTTCCTCAACCAGGGCCAATGGCAGCAGGCTTGCGATCAGTTACCACGCTGGATTTATGTCAATGGCGTCAAGAACCGGGGTTTGGCACGCCGGCGGGCCGCCGAACGCGAACTGTGCCTGAAGGGGCTCAGCACGCCAAACACCGCCAGTTACCCAGGGAAAGAACGGCTCGCCCAGTGATTTTTCGAGCCAGCGTTAACGAATAGTTTTTCACCGTTTTATCAAGAGGGGGTTTCTATGATGCATTGTCCACTATGCGGTAGCGTGGCACACACTCGCTCCAGCCGCTATCTGAGTGAGTCGACCAAAGAACGCTATCACCAATGTCGTAACATTAATTGCAGCTGTACCTTTGCCACTCATGAATCCGTGGCCCGGGTCATCGTTTCACCCGGCGACATCATTCCGGCGCAGCCTCACCCACAAGAAGGCAAACAGCGCGCCGCCGCGATGTAATCAAATAAAGGGGGGTTACCGTTATGGTAATCCCCAGCCTTACAGTCAATGCCAGAGGAATGGCGATAATCCCCCTGTGATATTTGATGGTAAGCTAAGGGCAAGCAAAGCCTTAGCCGAGATGTCAGGGAGGAAAAATGCCACCGCTAGTACTGGAACACTGGACTTTTCATTCGCATACAGCGAGCCAGCAAATTGTTGTTCCCGATGGCTGCCGGGATTTGATTTTCCAGACCTACAACGATGGGCGCCAGGTTATGCGCCTCACCGAGATCGACACCTGTGCTTATGGCGTGACAAGCGCTGCGGGAGATCGCTATGACGGCTTTCGCTTTCGGCCAGAGTGTGTTGTCGATGAGGCCAAATTACTTCATTACCTCAACGCACCACATTTGACGCCGGATCATCTGACCTTGCAGTCCATCATTCATGATACCGTTCGGGTAGATTGGCAGCTTGACGAAGTCCTACAGTCGTTACGGCTTGCCAACACTCTGACTCAGGCCAGTCAGTCTCTTGGGGTCAGTGTGCGTACTCTTGAGCGGCTGGTGAAGCATAAAACGGGGAAAAGCCCGCTATTCTGGCTGCGCTTGTTGCGGATGAGAAGAACCGCATCCCTGTTATCCGCCCCGATACACGCTTCTCTGACAGAGATTGCACTGGACAGCGGTTATTGTGATCAGTCGCACATGAACAGGGAGTTCCAGCACTGGTTAGGGATAACGCCTGCCACGTTGTGTATTAATCCCCATTGGCAGCAAGCGTTTCGTGAAGGCTACGATTAGGCCATCGCAGTACAGATCTCGATGAGGTTATGCTCTGGATCCGCTACATAGCATAGCGTTTGCCCCCAGGGCATCTGTTGAATATCCTCAACCAGTACCGCACCGGCAGCCAGTGCTTTCTTCAGCGCTTTCGCAACATCGTCAGTGGTGAACGCAATTTCGAACACCGGGCGGTGATAGTCACTTTTAGCGCTCTTTTTACCTTGCGTCGCCAGTAACTCTCTTGAACAGAATGACAACCGCGTGGCTCCAGTCGCCAGTTCTCCCCAGTCCCCGCTTTCATGCAAGAAATGGATCTCAAAACCAAAGGCTCGATGATAAAAATCCAGCGATTGTTGCACGTTATCAACGTATAAAATCGTATAGGCAAATTGCATTACATACACTCCATTCAACTGTCAGTAGCGCCAGTGTCACAAATCAGCCTTCTGGTGTCTTGGATAAATACGACAGGCAAATTAGCGGGCCAGACCACCACAGCCAAACAACAGCGCCTGCCCGGCACACCCATAAAAAAAGGGGATTACCTTAACGGTAATCCCCTGATAACTATTAACTTTTGGATGCAGCGTTAGTTTACGCGGTTCAGACGCTCTTTGATACGAGCAGACTTACCAGTACGTTCACGCAGGTAGTACAGTTTGGCTTTACGAACGGCACCACGACGTTTAACAGTAATGCTGTCGATTACTGGGGAGTGAGTCTGGAATACACGCTCAACACCTTCGCCGTTGGAAATCTTACGAACAGTGAATGCAGAGTGCAGACCGCGGTTACGAATAGCGATAACCACGCCCTCGAATGCCTGCAGACGTTTTTTGCTACCTTCAACGACCCATACCTTCACTTCCAGGGAATCACCTGGACGGAATGCAGGTACGTCTTGCTTCATCTGCTCTTGTTCAATTTGCTTAATAATGTTGCTCATAATATGTCTCTTACCCTAGGTAAACTGATATATCGGTCTCGTCGAGACAATGCTCAGACGTTCCCTTCATAGTCCTGTTGCTTAGCCCGATGTTCCCGTTGGAACTCGGCCAGCAACACCTCTTGCTCGTCAGTCAGAGCTAGGCTTTCTAGAAGTTCAGGTCTTCTAAGCCAGGTACGGCCCAGCGACTGCTTTAAGCGCCAGCGACGTATCTCGGCATGGTTGCCCGACAGCAGAACTGGCGGAACTTCCATCCCTTCCAACACCTCCGGGCGGGTATAGTGCGGGCAGTCCAGCAATCCATCGGCGAAGGAATCTTCCTCTGCCGAAGCCTGATGGCCCAGAACACCCGGTATAAAGCGGGCGACCGAATCGATCAGGGTCATTGCCGGTAGTTCACCGCCGCTGAGAACGTAATCGCCGATTGACCATTCTTCGTCAATTTCGGTTTGGATCACGCGCTCGTCTATCCCTTCGTAGCGGCCACACACCAGGATCATCTTCTGGTTAGCCGCCAGTTCGCGCACACCGGTTTGATCCAGCTTGCGCCCCTGAGGTGACAGATAAATCACCTTTGCTCCCTCGCCTGCCGCTGCTTTTGCTGCATGAATGGCATCCCGCAAGGGTTGCACCATCATCAACATTCCCGGGCCGCCGCCATAAGGGCGATCGTCCACGGTACGATGCCGGTCGTAGGTGAAGTCACGTGGACTCCAACACTGCACGCTCAGCAGGCCATTTTTTACTGCCCGGCTAGTTACCCCGTAATCGGTGATTGCGCGGAACATCTCAGGAAACAGGCTTACGATACCAATGAACACCAGCCAATCCCCATGTTGTTATTCCACTTGCTTCGACCATTAAATCCGGAGGTCAAAAACCAGGATCCCACTCAGCCTCGATAATCTTGGCGGCGAGATCGACTTTCTTGATAACCTGCCCATGAAGAAACGGGACCAACCGCTCCTTCATACCGAATGCATCTTTCAGGTTTGCCCGCACGACCATCACGTCGTTAGAACCGGTTTCCATCATATCGATGACTTTACCCAGCTCGTATCCGGAAGTGGTGACTACCTGGCAGCCCATAAGGTCTTTCCAGTAGTAATCATCGCCTTCCAGCGGAGGCAACTGCTCGGAATCTACCACAATCTCGCAATTGGTCAGTAAATTCGCCGCATCCCGATCGTCAATGCCTTTGACCTTGATGATCAGATCCTGACTGTGGCGTTTCCAGTCTTCCAACTCGACAAACTGCCACTGACCAGAGCGCTGGATTAACCAGGGCTGATAGTCAAATATGCTTTCGGCGTTCTCGGTGGATGAAAATACTCTGAGCCAACCACGGATGCCGTAAGTAGACCCCATCTTACCGAGTACAATCGGCTGCTTAGGTGCTACCGGTTTGAGTTGCTTGCTCATTGCCACCACCGCGACAGATTAAGCTGCTTTCTTAGCGTCTTTGATCAGCGCGTGAACGCGATCAGAAACGGTAGCACCCAGACCAACCCAGTGCTCAATGCGATCCAGGTCCAGACGCAGTGCTTCAGCCTGACCAGATGCGATTGGGTTGAAGAAACCTACACGCTCGATGAAACGACCATCACGAGCATTGCGGCTGTCGGTTACTACTACTTGATAGAACGGACGCTTTTTAGCGCCGCCACGAGCCAAACGAATTGTTACCATAACATCCTCTTTAGTTAATAAAACAGCCGGGCCCCATTGAGGGACGGGGCCCGGTTGCAATATAAAAAGCCCGAAAATTTTACTCATTTTGGCGCAAAAAGCAATCTAAAGCGTAGATTGCCGGTAATTCGTTTTTGCACCATCACGCTTTCGGACGGTTTTTACCGCGAACGGCAAATCGGCAAACCCTGCCACAGTAAGCCTGCGGCAGGATTTTAACGGCCTGGGAAGCCCGGTGGCATCATACCTTTCATGCCACGCATCATCTTCGCCATACCGCCTTTTTTCATCTTTTTCATCATGCGCTGCATATCGTCGAATTGTTTTAACAACCGATTAACATCCTGCACCTGCATACCGGAGCCCATCGCGATACGGCGCTTGCGAGAACCCTTGATAATTTCCGGCTTGGCACGCTCTTTCAGCGTCATTGAGTTAATGATCGCCTCCATGCGTACCAGCACTTTGTCATCCATCTGCGATTTGACGTTGTCTGGCAGTTGGCCAGCGCCCGGCAGTTTGCTCAGCATGCTGGCCATACCGCCCATATTGCGCATCTGCTTGAGCTGATCTAGGAAGTCGGTCAGATCGAACCCGTCCCCTTTCTTCAGCTTGTTCGCCAGTTTTTCCGCCTGTGCGCGGTCAACTTTGCTTTCGATATCTTCGATCAGCGACAGCACGTCGCCCATGCCGAGAATGCGCGAAGCCACGCGATCCGGATGGAACGGTTCCAACGCGTCGGTTTTCTCACCTACACCAAGGAATTTGATCGGCTTGCCGGTAATATGGCGAATAGACAACGCCGCACCGCCACGCGCATCACCATCGACCTTGGTCAGCACCACGCCGGTCAGCGGCAGTGCTTCGTTAAAGGCTTTGGCGGTATTGGCCGCATCCTGGCCGGTCATGGCATCGACCACAAACAGGGTTTCCACCGGCTTGATCGCCGCATGCACCTGTTTGATTTCGTCCATCATCGCTTCGTCTACGTGCAAGCGGCCCGCGGTATCGACGATCAGTACGTCGTAAAACTTAAGCTTGGCCTGTTGCAGCGCGCGGTTAACGATGTCGATCGGTTTTTCTTTCACATCTGACGGGAAGAAATCGATGCCGACGCCTTCCGCCAGGGTTTCCAACTGCCGGATCGCCGCAGGGCGATACACGTCGGCGGAAACCACCAATACTTTTTTCTTCTGCTTTTCTTTCAGGAATTTGCCGAGCTTGGCCACGCTGGTGGTTTTACCCGCCCCTTGCAGGCCCGCCATCAACACCACTGCCGGCGGCTGTGCCGCCAGGTTCAGCTCGGTGTTCACTTCGCCCATCGCGGCAATCAGCTCGCTCTTGACGATTTTGACGAATTCCTGGCCCGGCGTCAGGCTTTTGTTAACTTCATGACCAACCGCGCTCTCTTTCACGCGGTTGATGAAGTCACGCACGACCGGCAGCGCAACGTCCGCTTCCAGCAATGCCATACGCACTTCACGCAGGGTTTCTTTAATGTTCTCTTCGGTCAGCCGCCCGCGGCCGCTGATATTGCGCAGGGTGCGCGACAATCGATCGGTTAAATTTTCAAACATCGTCTCATGCTCAACGTAAGAGTCAGGCCGCAGTGGCGACACAATTGCGCCGATTATAACACGTTGCTTTGACGATCTCTGCCTCAGCGTTGGAGATTGGTTGGAGTAGGGGCCACTCGACGTTATACTGGCATTCTAATTAACCATGCCGATGCTAAATAACGCTATGCCAGTATTCTCTCTTGTGGCTTTGATGGCCTACCTGCTCAGCCTTGGACTGATCATTCCCAGTTTGTTGCGGAAGAATAGCGCATACCGTCGGCTGGCTCTGGTCTCGGCCGTAGTGGCGTTGGTCTGCCACGCTATCGCCCTCCAGCAGCGCATTTTTGACGTCAGCGCCGGGCAAAATCTCAGCCTGTTGAACATTGGCTCGATCGTTGGCCTGATTATCTGTTCGGTGATGACCTACGTCGCCTCCCGCGATCGCGGCTGGTTCCTGCTGCCGATCGTCTACAGCTTTGCAATGATCAACCTGGCATTTGCCAGCTTCCTGCCCGGGGAGTTTATCACCCATCTGGAAGCCAGCCCGGAGCTGATGGTGCATATCGGCCTGGCGCTGTTCTCTTACGCCACCCTGATTATCGCTACGCTGTATGCCCTGCAACTCGCCTGGCTTGATTACCTGCTGAAACATAAAAAACTCCGTTTCAGCGCCGATATGCCACCGCTGATGAGTATTGAGCGTAAGATGTTTCATATCACACAGATTGGTGTCGTGCTGCTGACGCTGACGCTGTGTACCGGCCTGCTGTATATGGACAACCTGTTTAGCAAAGAAAACGTGCATAAGGCCGTGCTGTCCATCATGGCCTGGTTCGTCTATATCGTGCTGCTGTGGGGCCATTATCACGAAGGCTGGCGTGGCCGCCGCGTGGTCTGGTTCAGCTTTGCCGGCTCTTTTCTGCTTACCATGGCCTACTTCGGCAGCCGTCTGCTGCAGGAACTGATGATTGTGCGCTGATCGTCTGGCGCTCCATCGCTCCGCTGAGGCACTGTTTTCCCCTATATAAGGAATACCGCGTTGGAGCACGTTTCGACAGAGACCCTCATTTTCATTCTGCTGATTATGGTCGCGGTCTCCGCTTATTTTTCAGCATCCGAAACCGGCATGATGACGCTCAACCGCTATCGTCTGCGTCACCTGTCCAAACAGGGCAACCGTGCCGCACGCCGGGTAGAGAAACTGCTGCAAAAGCCTGACCGCCTGATTGGTCTGGTGCTGATTGGCAACAACCTGGTCAACATCCTGGCCTCTGCACTGGGGACTATCGTCGGGATGCGCCTGTATGGCGACATTGGCGTGGCGATTGCCACCGGGGTGCTGACCTTTGTCGTGCTGCTGTTCGCCGAAGTGTTACCCAAGACTTTTGCCGCCCTCTATCCCGAGCGTATCGCCTTCCCCAGCAGCTTCCTGCTGGCACCGCTGCAAAAAATCATGTTCCCGCTAGTGTGGCTACTCAACGGCATTACCACCCTGCTGCTGCGGATTTTCGGTATCCGCACCAACGTGCGCATCAGCGGCGCGTTGAGCAAAGAAGAGCTGCGCACCATTGTGAACGAGTCCCAGTCGAAGCTTTCGCGTCGTAATCAGGACATGCTGATCTCGGTGCTGGATCTGGAGAAGGTGACGGTGGATGACATCATGGTGCCGCGCAATGAGATCGTCGGTATTGATATCAATGACGACTGGAAGTCGATCATGCGCCAGTTAACCCACTCCCCACATGGCCGCATCGTGCTGTATCGCGATTCGCTCGATGACTCCATCAGCATGCTGCGCGTGCGCGAAGCCTACCGGCTGATGACCGAGAAGAAAGAGTTCAACAAAGAGAATCTGCTGCGTGCGGCCGATGAGATTTACTACGTGCCAGAAGGGACACCGCTCAACGTGCAACTGGTGAAATTCCAGCGCAACAAAGAGAAGGTCGGCATCGTGGTCGATGAGTATGGGGATATCCAGGGGCTGGTGACGGTTGAGGATATTCTTGAGGAGATCGTCGGCGATTTCACTACCTCGATGTCACCGACGCTGGCGGAGGAAGTCAATCCGCAGAGCGATGGCTCGGTGCTGATCGACGGCAGTGCCAACGTACGTGAGTTAAACAAGGCGTTTAACTGGACGCTGCCCGCCACCGAGGCCAGAACCATCAACGGCATGCTGCTGGAGGAATTGGAAGAGATCCCCAGCATCGGCACCCGGGTACGCATCAGCCACTATGATATCGATATCCTCGACGTACAGGACAATATGATCAAGCAGGTGCGCGTCACGCCGATAAAATCCTTGCAGGCCAGCGTGCAGAATCATTAAACCTATTTAATTTCAGTGTTATACCCCTCACCCTAACCCTCTCCCCAAGGAGAGGGGACCGATCGAGTCAGACTTAAAGTATAGTGATTTACCTTGGATAAGCAGGCGATCGAGGTTGCTGATATTATCGCCTTACTTCCAAACGAGCAGGGGTTATTAGCACCCTCTCCCTGTGGGAGAGGGTTGGGGTGAGGGGACCTAGATATGCAGCTCTTGCAGCTTATCTTCTGGCAGCGCCAGCTCTTCGTTATGGTTCACTACTACACCGTGCTCGAGGATATGCTTGGCGATTTCCTGTGCCTCTTCCAGCGAGTGCATATGGTAGGTGCCGCACTGGAACTCATTGAGCTCAGGGATCTTACGCTGGTCGGTGACCTTCAGCACGTCGGCCATCGCCGCTTGCCAGGCATCGGCGACGCGTTTTTCTTCCGGTACGCCAATCAGGCTCATATAGAAGCCGGTACGGCAGCCCATTGGCGAGATATCGATGATCTCAACACCATTACCGTTCAGGTGATCGCGCATGAAGCCGGCGAACAGATGCTCCAAGGTATGGATCCCACGTTCCGGCATCACTTCCAGATTCGGGCGACAGAAACGTAGATCGAATACGGTGATGGTATCGCCATGGGGAGTCTTCATGGTTTTAGCTACGCGGACAGCCGGAGCCGCCATGCGAGTATGATCTACGGTAAAGCTATCCAGCAATGGCATGTCGTCACCTCATTCGTAAAATGAATTTATTTCGAAATTATTTTCGTACCGATGAAACCTTTTCCAACCCTGCGAGTCTTAATCTATGAAAGACGCGCATTTGTTATCATCATCCCTGTTTTCAGAGATGTATATTTGGCCACAGTGATGTGGCCTTTTTCTTTTTCAGCCCCCGCCGTTTTCCTTCAGGAACTGTTCAAAGCTTAGCGTATCACTGGCTTCTATGTCGCGTTGACGCTGCCACGAGGCCTGTTGCTCCTGAGCGAGTTGCTCTTCGGTCAACAGTTCCAGCGGTTCTTCAATCAGCATTTGGCGATACTTTTCCGCCAGCTCCAGGCCAACATGGCCGGTGCCTTGCGCCTTCATTTCCTTGAGGATACGGGCCGAGAACGTCAGCTCCGGATCGTCAAACGCCGCCACCAGTTGTTCGCATACCTGCTGATATTGCCGATCGCCAGCTTCGCTATCCAACACTTCGGCCACGCGCTTGAGATCGTCAAACAGCGCTTTACCGACCTTATCCAACGGTTCACGGGTATCGTTACAGCCGATGCCGATGGTCTGGCCTGGCTTGCGCCCTTCCAGGATCACGCGGTTCCAGTTTTTGCGGGTGCATAATAGCTCATCGCTGCTCATTTCCGGCGCATCCGCCAATACGCACCACACCAGGAACAGATCCAGGAAACGCGCCTGTACCGCATCCACACCGATTGGCGAGAATGGGTTGATGTCCAGCGAGCGCACCTCGATATATTCGATACCGCCGCGTAGCAGCGCATCTGACGGTGTCTCACCGCTGTGGGTGACACGCTTTGGCCGGATCGGGGCATAGAGTTCGTTTTCGATCTGCAACACGTTGCTGTTCAGTTGCAGATAGCGATCGCCCTCTTTCACCCCCAGCTTGGCATAGTCTTCCGAAGGCGTGGCGATCGCGCGCTTCAGACCTTGCACATAGGTTTGCAGGTCGTTGAAGGTAATGCCCAGATTGCTCTGCGACTTATTGGTATAGCCCAGATCGCTCAGACGCAGCGAAGTGGCATAAGGCAGATAGCACATGCCCTGATCATTACGCTCAAACGGCAAATCGGTTTCCCGGCCTTTGAGGAACGAGGAACAGATGGCTGGCGATGCCCCGAACAGATACGGGATCACCCAACCAAAACGGTAGTAGTTACGGATCAGGCGGAAATATCCCGCGGAGATCTGCTCTTTACCGCTCTCTTCATCCTCAACGCCGGCCCACGCCTGCCAAAACTCTAGCGGCAGCGAGAAATTGTAGTGCACACCGGAGATGGTTTGCATCAACGCGCCGTAGCGGTTCTTCAACCCTTCACGATACAGCGTTTTCATCCGGCCAATATTGGAGGTGCCAAACTGCGCCAGCTCAATATCCTGCTCGGCACCGATAAAGCACGGCATGCTCAGCGGCCACATACGCTCATCACCCAGATTACGCGCCACGTGGCGATGGATATCACGCAGGAACGTCAGCAAGTGATCGAGATCGTCGTCAACCGGTGTAATAAACTCTAACAGCGCCTCGGCAAAGTCCGTGGTGATCCAACGGTGCGTTAATGCCGCCCCCAGTTGTTCTGGATGACCCGTGCTGGCAAGCGTGCCATCCGCGGTCACCCGCAGAGTTTCACGCTCAATACCGCGCCGGATCCCTTTTAATGCATGAGGGTGGGCTTCCAACCAAGAAAGCGCCTGTGATACGTCCGGGATCAAATTGACCTCCCGCTTCTAAAAACGATAGCTGTAAGCATACTGAATCCACTCCCTAGAGAATATTGAGTTATATTCACTTGGTTATTGCCACCAGGCGATCCCTTGCAGGGTAATCATCGTCAAGATGATGTAACGCAACGCTTTCCCAAGACACAGGAACAGCGTGACAAAGCCCCATGGCATGCGCAGCCAGCCTGCCAACACGCACAATAAATCGCCCACAACCGGCACCCAACTGAGCAGTAGCGCAGCCGGGCCAAAACGTTGTAACCAACCCAGTGCCGTTGCCAGCCCCCGTTGTGGTTTCAACGCCGGTAACAGGCGCCCGATAATGACGTTGGTCAACCCACCCAGGGTATTTCCCAACGTTGCAGCCAGCACCAGTAAACCTGGTGAAGCGCTGCTGTTGGTCAACAACGCGACCAACACGATCTCTGAATTGCCAGGCAACAGCGTCGCACTAAGGAAGCTGCTGCCAAACAGCGACATGACCGCCAGCGTACTACTCACAACGTGCGAACGTCTACCACGGCCATATTGGCGCTTTTGGCCGCCTGAATGCCAAAATCGGCATCCTCAAACACCACACAGTGTTCAGGAGGCACACCAATCAACTCCGCACAGCGCAGGAAGGTATCCGGCTCCGGTTTATGACGTTGGACATCATCAGCCCCGACGATGGCATCAAAACAGTCGAACAGCCCTAAATGGCGCAGTAACATCTCCGCCATCCGGTGTTCACTGCCCGTACCTACCGCCATGGGACGACGGCCATGATAAGACCTCACCACCTCAATCAGCGGCAATGGACGCACCGTGTCTAACAGCATGCTTTCTACCGCACGGGTTTTCTCGGCGGCCAGCTGGTGAGGATCGAGATCGGCCTGATGGGCGGCAATCACCGCCTGAGCAATGCGCCAGGTCGGTGAACCGTTCAGCCCTGTCATGGCGGCCGCATCAAACTTCATGCCGTAACGTGCCAACACCTCATGCCACGCCTTGAGGTGCGTTGGCTCGGTGTCCAGAATGGTACCGTCCATGTCGAAGATCAGACCTTGGTAGCGATCGTACATCGTGACTCCATGACCATTGAGCAAAGAAAGCTACTTTAGCGTAAAGCCGAAAGGTTGTCGCTGCCAGAGCATGACGGAAAATGCGGTGTAGATAGGAGGATTCAGCAGACAGAAGCAGGATAACAGAAAGCGAAAAACCCGCCGAAGCGGGTTTCTCTATAAAATGGTGCAACCAGGAGGATTCGAACCTCCGACCGCTCGGTTCGTAGCCGAGTACTCTATCCAGCTGAGCTATGGATGCAATTTTATTTGTTCAGCGATGGGTTTCGTTCCGTGAAACTTCTCTTTAAGAATGGTGCATCCAGGAGGATTCGAACCTCCGACCGCTCGGTTCGTAGCCGAGTACTCTATCCAGCTGAGCTATGGATGCACAGGAATTCTTTTTTGATACCGTATGGTATGTTTTACTACCCCACCATACTGCAAAATATGGTGCATCCAGGAGGATTACTCAGCGTAACCACTTCGCCCGCCGGGCCGTTGCTAAAGCAACGTTATCCCCCTTTGTGCTACCTTTCAGCTCGCGTTCATCTGTGAACCACACACTCTCAGACAAACACTTTATAATATGGTGCATCCAGGAGGATTCGAACCTCCGACCGCTCGGTTCGTAGCCGAGTACTCTATCCAGCTGAGCTATGGATGCAAATGGCGGTGAGGCGGGGATTCGAACCCCGGATGCAGCTTTTGACCGCATACTCCCTTAGCAGGGGAGCGCCTTCAGCCTCTCGGCCACCTCACCAGTACGCTTCTTGCGAATCGTGCCTAACTTGCTTTAAAGAAGCTCATCGGCACTGCGTGGCGCACATATTACTTTCGTGGGTTTATAAGTCAAACATTTTTTCCCAACTCCTGCGTGTTTGCACAAATCACAGACAACATGAGTGATTTCACGGCAAAAAGAGTGCTTTATCAACAGGAAAATAGCGTGTTACTGCGGTAAAGCCTTTTGTCGCAGGAGATAGATTTTGGATAAAAATGTGGGGAAGCGTGCAACTGACGTGAAAAACGGGGGGAAAGCGAATGAAGGGAAAGCAAGGAGCGTCTCGCTATAGAACGAGACGCTACTTAGAAATCAGTAAGTCGTCTGTTGAGACTTCTCGGCCTGGATGCGCTGGTAGATTTCTTCGCGGTGAACAGACACCTCTTTGGGGGCATTCACACCAATACGAACTTGGTTGCCTTTAACCCCTAGCACTGTGACCGTAACCTCATCGCCAATCATGAGGGTTTCACCAACTCGACGAGTCAGAATTAACATTCTTTGCTCCTTGAAAGATTAAAAGAGTCGGGTCTCTCAGTTTCCCCGCCATTATCCATTATATACAGTGAAAACGTAAGTCAAGAACCCACAATAAATGTAAGCAGACTTGGTGTCACTCCAGATTAAGAATAAGTTTAGCCGACCTGGAAAACTTTGTTCCCGCAATTGTCACTACATTGTGTTAGCACAGTCTAAAAACGCCATAAACCACAGTGGCTTATGGCGCCAGTAACGTGCCTATTTATTTATATTCACAGTTTCGCGGCCACCCAGGCCTCTACGCTGTTTAATGCCGCAGGCAAGGCGTTGGCATCGCTGCCCCCAGCCATAGCCATATCAGGGCGTCCACCGCCCTTGCCGCCAACCTGCTGTGCGATGTTGCCGATCAGCTCGCCGGCTTTTACCCGGTCGGTCAAATCTTTGGTCACACCCGCAATCAGGCTGACTTTGCCTTCTTCCACCGTTGCCAACACGATGATCGCTGAACCCAGCTGATTTTTAAGATCGTCAACCATGGTACGCATGGTCTTCGCCTCAACGTTATCCAACTGGCTGACCAACAGTTTCACGCCGTTGACCAGTTTGGCTTGACTCGACAGCGAAGCACTTTCCTGCGCAGCTTGCTGATCTTTCAGCTGTTGCAGCTCTTTTTCCAGCGCGCGGGTGCGATCAAGCACCGCACGCACCTTATCACTCAGGTTATTGCTGTCACCCTTCACCAGGTGGGCAACATCCTGTAACAGATCGCTCTGCTGATGCAGGGTAGCTATCGCCCCTTCCCCTGTCACCCCTTCAATACGGCGGATACCGGCTGCGGTACCCGACTCGCTCTGGATGCGGAACAGGCCGATATCACCGGTACGGCTGGCGTGCGTACCGCCACACAGTTCGGTAGAGAAGTCGCCCATGGTCAGCACGCGCACGTGGTCGTCGTACTTCTCGCCAAACAGCGCCATCGCGCCCTTCTCTTTGGCATCGTCCAACGCCATCACTTCGGTCTGCACCGGCAGATTACGACGGATCTGCTGATTAACCAAATCTTCTACCGCACGGATTTGTTCTGGCTTCATCGCTTCGGAGTGCGAGAAGTCAAAACGCAGGTACTTGTCGTTAACCAACGAGCCTTTTTGCGCGACGTGCTCGCCCAGGATCTGACGCAATGCCGCATGCAGCAGGTGCGTGGCAGAGTGGTTCAAGCGGATACGGTTACGACGTGCGCTATCGATGACCGCGTCAACACGGTCATTCAGCTTCAGCGAACCACTGGTCAGCTTGCCCAGGTGACCAATTGCCTGGCCATATTTCTGCGCATCGCTAACGATGAATTCGCTACCGGCCGCTTTCAGCACGCCTTTGTCACCGACCTGGCCACCCGATTCGCCATAGAATGGCGTTTCGTCCAGTACCACTACGGCCTCTTCGCCCGCATGGATCTCATCCACCGGCTGGCCATCGCGGAACAGAGCCGTCACTTTTGCCTGCTGCTCTTCGCGATCGTAACCGTTGAACTGGCTTGCGCCATCAACGCGGATCAGACTGTTATAGTCCGCGCCAAAACCGCTGGACTCACGCGCACGGCGGCGCTGGGCCTCCATCGCCTGCTCAAAGCCTTGTTCGTCGACCTTAAGGCCACGTTCACGACAGACGTCGGCGGTCAGATCCACCGGGAAACCATAGGTATCGTACAAACGGAATGCCGTTTCACCGTCCAGGGTATCGCCCTGCAGTTTGGCCAATTCGTCATCCAGCAGCGCCAAACCGCGCTCCAGCGTACGGGCAAACTGTTCCTCTTCGGATTTCAGGACCTGCTCAACCTGTGCCTGCTGGCGTTTCAGCTCGTCGGCAGCCGGGCCCATCACTTCGATCAACGGAGCAACCAGCTTATAGAAGAAGGTGTCTTTCGCGCCCAGCATATTGCCATGACGGATCGCACGACGAATGATACGGCGCAGCACGTAGCCACGGTTTTCATTCGACGGGATCACGCCATCGGCGATCAGGAAGGCACAAGAACGGATATGGTCGGCAATCACGCGCAGCGATTTGTTGCCCATATCGGTTGCGCCAGTCAGTTTGGCAACGGCGGCAATCAGGGTAGTAAACAGATCGATTTCGTAGTTGGAATTCACATGTTGCAGCACCGCAGCGATACGCTCGAGGCCCATACCGGTATCCACCGAAGGCTTCGGCAACGGCAGCATGGTGCCATCAGACTGACGGTTGAACTGCATGAACACGATGTTCCAGATCTCGATATAGCGGTCACCATCTTCTTCCGGGCTACCCGGAGGGCCACCCCAGATGTGGTCGCCGTGATCGAAGAAGATCTCGGTGCACGGGCCGCACGGGCCGGTGTCGCCCATCTGCCAGAAGTTATCGGAAGCAAAGGCCGCGCCTTTGTTGTCGCCGATGCGGATGATACGTTCCGCTGGCACGCCGATTTGCTGTTGCCAGATGTCGAAGGCTTCGTCATCGGTCTCATACACGGTGACCCACAGCTTGTCTTTTGGCAGGTTGAACCAGTTTTCACCGGTCAGCAGTTCCCACGCATAGCTGATGGCATCGTGCTTGAAGTAGTCACCGAAGCTGAAGTTACCCAACATTTCAAAGAAAGTATGGTGACGGGCGGTATAGCCGACGTTTTCCAGATCGTTGTGCTTGCCACCGGCACGCACGCAACGCTGTGAAGTGGTGGCACGCGAGTAGGCGCGCTTGTCCAGCCCCAGGAAAACGTCTTTAAATTGGTTCATGCCGGCATTGGTAAACAGCAATGTCGGATCATTGTTAGGTACCAGGGAGCTGCTTGCTACAACCTGGTGGCCTTTACTATGAAAGAAATCGAGAAACGCTTGACGGATCTCAGCGGTGCTCTTGCTCATAATTTTCCCGGAAAGACTAGAATAACGACGCGTGAGAGAGGCTCGACATCCTGACGAGATCCTCTGGCTCACGAACTAAATGTGGGGATAAGATAAATTTTCTTCGGGGGGAAGTAAAACGCCGTGTGCATTCATTGCGCAAAATCACGGTAAATCGACTGAATTTCTTCCTGGAAGAAGCCGCGGTAGAGCAGATAGCGCAACACCTTGGCCTTGTCTTTCCATTCTACCGGCAGCGGATCGCCAAATTTGCGCAACGCGATCTCCCTGGCCTGCTCACACCAGTCGATTTCGCATTCCGCCAGTGCATCCTGGACAATTTCCTTGTCCACGCCCTTTTGCGTCAGTTCCGAGCGGATACGTTGGGCACCATAGCCCTTACGGCTACGGCTGGCGATAAAGCTATTGGCGAAACGCCGATCGTCCAGCCAGTTATGCTGGTAGCAATAGCTAATCACCTGTTCAACGATGGCGGGATCGACGGGTTCTTCAGGGGTATCTTTGGAGGATTTGTTACCGAATTTGGCATTCGCCATAAATGACGGCGCCGCAAGTTTGCGGCGCAGTTCGGCTTCACTATGTTCGCGTTGGGACAATAGCCGCATCGCACGGCTAATCAACGCGTTTTGCTGGTTACCAGCAGGCTGGCCTGCATCATTCATATCTGAAGACCTTGGTGATCGATATAGGCACCACCAGGGTGCCTATAACTACCGGCAAAGATTAAAACTCTTCGCTGGTTTCTGCTTCATTGTCATCGGCCTTCTCGGCGCCGGCAGCAACCGCTTCGCCATTGCTGTGCAGCAACAGGTCACGCAGTCTTTTGTCCAGTTCCGCAGCAATGGCCGGGTTTTCTTTCAGGAAGTTACAGGCATTGGACTTACCCTGCCCGATCTTCTCGCCGTTGTAGCTGTACCAGGCACCGGCCTTCTCGATCATCTTGTGTTTCACACCCAGATCGACCAGTTCGCCACGGCTGTTGATCCCTTCGCCATACAGGATCTGGAACTCTGCCTGTTTGAACGGTGCAGCGATTTTGTTCTTCACCACTTTCACGCGGGTTTCGCTACCGATGACTTCGTCACCTTCTTTAATCGCACCGATACGGCGGATATCCAGACGGACAGAAGCGTAGAACTTCAGGGCGTTACCCCCGGTGGTGGTTTCCGGGTTACCGAACATTACACCAATTTTCATACGGATCTGGTTGATGAAGATCAGCAGGGTGTTGGCGTTCTTCAGGTTACCGGCCAATTTACGCATGGCCTGGCTCATCATACGTGCCGCCAGCCCCATATGTGAGTCACCGATTTCGCCTTCGATTTCCGCTTTTGGCGTCAGCGCCGCAACGGAGTCGACGATGATGACGTCAACCGCGCCGGAACGGGTCAGCGCATCACAGATTTCCAGCGCCTGCTCACCGGTATCCGGCTGAGAACACAGCAGGTTGTCGATATCCACGCCCAGTTTCTTGGCGTAGATAGGATCCAGCGCGTGCTCGGCATCGATAAACGCACAGGTTTTACCTTCGCGCTGAGCGGCGGCAATCACTTGCAGAGTCAGGGTCGTTTTACCGGAAGATTCCGGGCCATAAATCTCAACGATACGGCCCATTGGCAAACCGCCTGCGCCCAGTGCGATATCGAGCGACAGTGAACCAGTGGAGATCGTTTCTACGTCCATGGAGCGGTCTTCACCCAGACGCATGATGGAGCCTTTGCCGAACTGTTTCTCAATCTGACCCAGTGCTGCAGCTAACGCCTTTTGCTTATTCTCATCAATAGCCATTTTTGCTCCTTCGTTGCGCAATGTCGGTGTCTTCCTACACTGCCGCTGAATGTATGTTGTCCAGGAAATGACGCTAATTATACTGTATGGTCATACAGTATCAAGCCTAATTTTACAAAAATTCATCAAGCGCCGTTTGCAGCGCAAAAATCGTGGCTTGCAGGCGTACCGCATCACGATCGCCAGCAAATTGCATCTTGCGCGCCAGCACCCGGCCGGAGCGTTCGGCAAAACCAAACCACACGGTGCCGACCGGTTTTTCCGCACTGCCACCATCCGGGCCGGCAATGCCGCTGACCGAAAGCGCCAGATCGGCCTTGGCGGCATGCATTGCCCCCTGTGCCATTTCACGCACGACTTCCTCACTGACCGCGCCATGCGCCTGCAAAGTCGCTTCCGCTACGCCCAATAACTCATGCTTTGCCGCGTTACTGTAGGTCACAAAGCCGCGATCGAAATAGGCCGAGCTGCCGGCAATATCGGTAATTGCCTTGGCAATACCGCCGCCCGTACAGGACTCCGCACAGCTGATCCAACGCTCGCTGGCCTTCAGCCTTTGCCCGACAAGAATACTGAGTTCACGCAACCGATTGTCGCTCATTGCCTCTCCTTAATGAATCAAGGTATATGCGCCCGATAGTAGCATTTATCAAGCTTCTGAGGCGGTTTGCAGGCCGAAATGCCAAGCGCCTCGCAGGACTGCGGTTTTAAGCCGTTGTTTGAACTGCTAGTATCGGGGTTAGCGTCCAGCCTGCTGCGGCAGGCCAGTTTGTTCGGATTGGATCAATCTTCGACAAAAACAGGAAGGCCGAGTGAAAAAAACGTTAGGGGTATTCTTTCCGCTCTATACCACCACCCTGTTGATGTTGCTGGGTTCAGGGTTGCTGACCACCTACATTTCCCTGCGGCTAACCTCCATCAACGTCAGCGGTGCCCTGATCGGGGCCATTATCGCTGCCAACTACATCGGCCTGGTGATCGGCGGCAAGGTGGGCCACTTTCTGATTGCTCGCGTCGGGCATATCCGTGCCTATGTTTCCTGCGCCGGGATCATTACTGCTGCGGTACTCGGCCATGGCCTGACGGAGTACATCCCGGTCTGGGTGGTGCTGCGGCTGATTATCGGCTTGTGTATGATGTGTCAGTACATGGTGCTGGAGAGCTGGCTGAACGATCAGTCCGAATCCAACCAGCGCGGCATGGTATTCGGCTTCTATATGGCTGCCTCCTACCTTGGCATGTCTCTGGGGCAGGTTGTGCTGATGCTGCAAGCCAATCTGGGTATCACCACGCTGCTGCTCATCGCGCTGTGCTTCTCTCTCTGCCTGGTGCCGATCGCCCTGACAACCCGCACCAATGCCCGGCATATGTCGCCCGCCCCCATGGAATTGCGCTACTTTGTGCGTGCCATTCCCAAAGTGTTGGCCACCACGCTGGTGATCGGCATGGTAGTAGGATCCTTCTACGGGCTGGCACCGGTGTATGCCAGCCAGCAGGAATTGACCACTCAGCAAACCGGCCTGTTTATGGCCATCGCCATCTTTGCCGGGCTGGTGGCACAGTTTCCGCTGAGCTGGCTGTCGGACCGTTACAACCGCACGCTGCTGATGCGGATTAACGCGCTGCTGCTGGTGATTGCCGCCTTACCGCTGGCCCTGTTGCCTCATATCGATTTCCCAGTGCTATTGATCGTCGGCTTCATGGTCAGCATGTTGCAATTCACCCTTTACCCACTGGCGGTAGCGCTGGCCAATGACATGATTGAGCCTGAACGCCGCGTATCCCTGGCAGCCTGTCTGCTGATGGCATTTGGCGTGGGTGCCAGCATCGGGCCGCTGGCCGTCGGTGCGCTGATCCAGCCTCTGGGGGGGAATATCCTGTATGTGTTTTTCGCCTTGTGTGGCCTGTTGATTATGGCCTGTAGCAGAACAGTCAAACAGGATGAGTCACAGTTTGTGCAGGATGCGCCGGTGCCGCATATCGCCATGCCAGACAGCCTCTCCAGCTCTCCGCTCTCCCCTGCATTGAACCCAACGTTCGATGAACAGACCATTCAAGAGACCATGCCAGCGCCGGAAGCCGCCCCCGATCCGCAAGCAGAAACGCCATCGG
This sequence comes from Serratia sp. (in: enterobacteria), assembly GCF_051654945.1. Classification (GTDB taxonomy): domain Bacteria; phylum Pseudomonadota; class Gammaproteobacteria; order Enterobacterales; family Enterobacteriaceae; genus Chania. The sequence goes on along the minus strand of NZ_JBOFZA010000099.1, from coordinate 28,419 downwards.
CGGAATCGCTGCCGGAAGAAGAGCCAGCCCATCCGCAAGGTGCTGACCCTGAAGAAGATACCGGGCTGAAAAAGGCCTACACCATGCTTTAGATTGGCCAGGCATGGCCCGCCATGCCTCTCCACCTCATAAATATGAAGATTTTCTTATACCGCCAAGAGAAATCAGTAGCATAACTAATAAGTAAAAAGTATTAGCCTCACACTTTCAAAAAACACTTCTTTATTATCCCGTAGAAATATGCCAATAAAACCTGTAACAAACGTTAGTTTTGTTATGTAATTATCTTATTTACCCCACCCTGTAGCACTACTTATTAAATAAGTAAAACCCTTAACATATAAAAATTAAACACCTGATTATAATCAAATTATATTATAATAATGGCTAATTTAAAGGGTAAGTGAAATGCAATTTATCTAATTTAAAATTAAAACACCCCGCAGGACCAAGAAACCATCAATTATTCATGGGTACTGACTCATCTTAGCGAATAAGAATTTTTATCAATAACAAGCGCGCACAATAATCATTGCTGCGTATGGCATTTTTATCAAAGCTCGCTTATACCTTACCTCACACATAAGTTAGGAAACTTAATCATAGAATCCCATCAAGGAAGAGCAATTCGTTACCTTTGCATTAATTAGTCGTCTAAATACCAGGTTAAATTTAGCTCGAGGGTACGCCCATCGAGCATTCCAGCGCGCCTACAAAAGCCACACAACCGGCTTTGGTGTGCGATGCAAATTCACTTTGGCGTTCAGAGGCTAACAACATGGCACAAACCAATTTTACCCTTGGGGCTGTTGATATTATTGCTCGTCATGGCGGCGCAAGGATCGCAGACGTAGCAACCGGTAGCAGTTCCGTCAGCCTGACACAAAGCAGCATTGTGCGGATCCATGGCACCCAGGCTTTGGTGAGCAGCTATGAACGTCAAGGTAACGATCTGATCGTGCACATGAAAGACGGCACGACGGTACGGTATCAAAGCTTCTTTGAAGTGGATGCCGACGGCAAACACAGCGAACTGGTGTTTGATGATGGCAATGGCACCATTCAGCACGCGATATTCCCGGCAACCGCCGCTAGTGCCGAACCGGTGTTGATTACACCGCAGTTTGAATCCCTGTCTGACGTTTCGTCGCTGCTGATCACCGATCATGAATTATCTAACGGAGCCATCGCCGCCATTCTGGCAGGCCTGGCATTAGGGGCTGGCGTCGCCATCGCCACCGGGACAGGGAAGAACGATCACCACAACGACGAACCTTCCGTACCGCCAGAGCAACCGACCCTGACCGTCGGGAGGCTGGGCCAGGATAACGTGCTTAACGCCAGCGAAGTTAAACTTGCCCAGTTGCTGAGCGGCCTGACTACCGGCGTTGCCGCAGGCACGACCATCACGCTGACGCTCAACGGCAAAAGCTACACCACCACGGTCGGTGCCGATGGCAAGTGGAGCTTTGATTTCAGTTCGGCTGCCCTGTCTGGCCTGAAAGACGGCAATTATCAACTGACGGTGAAAGTGACCAATCAGGATGGGATCAGCGTTGAAAAAACGATCTCCGTGCTGGTCGATACCACTCCGCCAGTCTTGACCGTCAACAAGCTGACCGGCGATGACCACCTGACCGGTGCCGAGTTAAAGGCAGCGCAGGCGCTGAGCGGTACCGGCGAAGCCGGGCTGACCATTACCATTACCCTGAACGGTAAAACCTATACCACGACGGTAGGTAGCGACGGCAAGTGGAGCCTGCAACTGCCTGCAGCAGACCTGGCGTTGCTGAAAAACGGTAACTACGAGTTAACCGTGACCTCCGTCGATAAAGTCGGCAACCAAACCACGGTCGATCATCAGATTTCGGTTGATACCACCGTCGTCAATCCGACCCTACAGATCTCGATTAACGCACTGACCGGCGATAACGTCCTCAATGCCAACGAAACCAAGAGCGCTCAAACGCTGAGCGGCCACACCCAGAACGTCGAAGCGGGCCAAACCGTTACCCTCACCCTGAACGGTAAAACCTACAGCGCAGTGGTGCAGGCAGACGGAAGCTGGTCGCTGTCCCTGCCGGCTGCCGATCTGGCCGCACTGGCCAATGGCTCGCTCACCCTCAATGCCACCGTCACCGACAAAGCGGGGCAAAGCGCCAATGCGCATGAAACTATCACCGTCGATTTGACCGCCCCAACGCTGACCGTCAACCAACTGGCCGGGGACGACGTACTCAATGCCGCCGAGGCGCAGACGCCACAGACGCTGAGCGGCACCAGCAATCCGGGCCAGGCCATTGTCGTCACCCTGAATGGCAAGACCTACACCACAGTAACAGGCCCGGACGGCAAGTGGAGTCTTGAGTTGCCTGCCGCAGACCTGCAGGCATTGGCCCAAGGGGACAATACCCTTACCGTGACGGCCACCGATGCCGCAGGCAACAGCACTACCGTGACCGAGCATGTGCTGGTGGACACCGTGCCACCGGTGCTGACGCTGGACAAGTTTACCGGCGATGATCTGATCACCGTCGATGAGCAAAAATCGGCGCAAAACATTACCGGTACCGCCTCCGTCAGCGAGGCTGGGCAGGTGGTCAGCGTTTCCTTCAATGGCAAAACCTATACCGGCATCGTAGGTGCCGATGGCAAATGGAGCATCAGCGTGCCAGCCGCGGATATGGCCGCGTTGACCGACGGTAGCTATGAGATAATCGCCACGCTCAGCGATCAGGCGGGCAATACCACCACTACCGCTCCACAGGTTATCACCGTAGACAGCAATGCTTCGGCAATCAATATCGGCATCGTCTCTTCGGACGATAAGCTCAACGCCGTCGAAGCCGGGCTTCCGCTGGCCATCAGCGGTACCACGGCCAACGTCGCTACCGGGGCTACCGTTACCGTCACGCTGAATGGCAAAACCTATACCGCGCTGGTATTGGCCGATGGCAGTTGGACATTGCAGGTGCCTGGTGCCGATCTGCAACTGCTGGCCGAAGGCAACAACAGCATTTCTGCCAGCGTCACCGGCAACGACGGTTCTACCGTGACCACCACGCATAATCTTGAGGTTTATACCCATAATTTGCCTGCGGTCACGTTGGACACACCGTTTGGTGATGGCATCCTGAACGGCGCAGAAGCCGGGCAGCCACAGACATTGACCGGCACCACCGGCATCACCACCCCGGGCCAGACCGTCACCATCACCCTGGGTGGTAAAACCTACACCGGCACCGTGGACGGCAGCGGCCATTGGAGCATCACCATTCCTGCCGCCGATCTGCAAGCGTTACCAGACGGCACGCCAACCTTGACCGTGACGGTCACCGATGCCGCCGGTAACAGCAATACCCTCAACACCACCGTTACCATCGATGAAACTGCACCGACCCTGACCGTGAACGTGGTGGCTGGAGATGATGTGTTAAATGCCGCCGAAGTACAGGTGGCACAGACCGTGTCCGGTACCGCCTCTGTGGCCGATGCGGGCCGCACCGTCACCCTGACCTTGAACGGTAAAACCTACACCGCCGTGGTACAAGCGGACGGCTCCTGGAGCGCCTCCCTGCCAGCCGCCGACCTCGCCGCCCTGGCCGATGGCAGCCATAATCTGGTGGCCACCCTCACCGATGCCGCCGGTAACAACACCAGCGTCACTCACGGCATCAACGTCGACGCCAATGCAGCCAACCTGCCAACACTGAGCATCGGCGTATTCGCCGGTAACGATATTGTCGACGGCGCGGAAGTCAAAACTGCCCAAACCCTGTCCGGTACCACCAGTCATGTGGAGGCAGGCCAGACCGTCACCCTTACGCTGAACGGTAAAACCTACACCGCCACCGTACTGGCTGACGGTTCCTGGAGCACCAGCGTACCGGCCGCCGATCTGGCACTGCTGGCTAACGGCCAGACCACCATTACCGCCACCGTCCGCGACAGCGCCGGGAATCCAGCCAGCGGCAGCCATGAGGTCACCGTCGATACCGACCTGAGCGGGCTGTCCATCGCCGTGATTGCCGGGGACGACAGACTCAGCCTGGCCGAAAGCCAGTCACCACTGACCATCCACGGCAGCAGTGCCAACCTGGCTACGGGTACGACCGTTACCGTGACCCTGAACGGTAAAACCTACACCGGTACCACACTGGCGGACGGCTCCTGGAGCGTCAATGTGCCTGCCGCCGATCTGGCGTTGCTGGCCGATGGCACCCTCTCTGTGACCGTGAACGCCGTCGATCAGGCCGGTAATCCAGTCAACGACAGCCACAACCTGGGCGTGTTTATCCATGCCCTGCCGGACGTGACCCTGAATACGCCGTTTGGTGATGGCATCCTGAACGGCACGGAAGCGGGCCAACCGCAGACCATCACCGGCTCTACCGGCATCACCACGCCGGGGCAGACCGTCACCGTTACCCTGGGCGGTAAAACCTACACCGGCACCGTGGATGGCAGCGGCCATTGGAGCGTTACTATTCCTGCTGCCGACCTGCAAGCGCTGCCAGACGGCACGCCAACCTTGACCGTGACGGTCACCGATGCCGCAGGCAATACCAATACCCTCAACACCACCGTTACCATCGATGAAATTGCACCGACACTGACCGTGAACGTGGTGGCCGGAGATGATGTGTTAAATGCCGCCGAAGTACAGGTGGCACAGACCGTGTCCGGTACCGCCTCTGTGGCCGATGCGGGCCGCACCGTCACCCTGACCTTGAACGGAAAAACCTACACAGCCGTGGTACAAGCGGACGGCTCCTGGAGCGCCTCACTGCCAGCCGCCGACCTCGCCGCCCTGGCCGATGGCAGCCATAATCTGGTGGCTACCCTCACCGATGCCGCCGGTAACAGCACCAGCGTCACCCACGGCATCAACGTGGATGCCGACCCGGCCAACCTGCCGACGCTCAGCATCAGCGTATTCGCTGGCAACGATATTGTCGACGGCGCAGAAGTGAAGACCGCCCAGACGATCTCTGGGAGCACAACCCATGTACCAGCGGGACAGACCGTCACCATTACGCTGAACGGTAAAACCTACACCGCCACCGTACTGGCTGACGGTTCCTGGAACACCAGCGTACCGGCCGCCGATCTGGCACTGCTGGCTAACGGCCAGACCACCATTACCGCCACCGTCAGCGACAGCGCCGGGAATCCAGCCAGCGGCAGCCATGACGTGACCGTCGATACCGACCTGAGCGGGCTGTCCATCGCCGTGATTGCCGGGGACGACAGACTCAGCCTGGCCGAGAGCCAGTTGCCATTGGCCATCAGCGGCAGCAGTGCCAACCTGGCCGCCGGAACCACGGTTACCGTGACCCTGAACGGCAAAACCTATACCGGTACTACCCTGGCGGACGGCTCCTGGAGCGTACTGGTGCCGGCTGCCGATCTGGCGTTGTTGGGCGATGGCACCACCACCGTAACCGTGAGCGCTATCGATCAGGCCGGCAACCCGGTCAGCGGCAGCCATAGCCTGGGCGTGTTTATCCATACTCTGCCGGACGCTACGCTGAACACGCCGTTTGGCGACGGTATTCTGAACGGCACGGAAGCGGGCCAATCGCAAACATTGACTGGATCCACCGGTATCAGCACGCCGGGGCAAACCGTCACCGTCACTCTGGGCGGTAAAACCTACACCGGCACCGTGGATGCCAATGGCAACTGGAGCGTCACGCTGCCAAGTGCTGACCTGAAGGCGCTGCCAGACGGTACGCCAACCTTGACCGTCACGGTCACCGATGCCGCAGGCAATACCAATACCCTGAACACCACCGTCACCGTCGATGAAACTGCACCGACCCTGACCGTGAACGTGGTGGCTGGAGATGATGTGTTAAATGCCGCCGAAGTGTTGGTGGCACAAACCGTCTCGGGCACCGCCTCTGTGGCCGATGCCGGCCGCATTGTGACCCTGACCTTGAATGGCAAGACCTATACCGCCACCGTGCAGGCGGACGGCACCTGGAGTGCCTCACTACCAGCCGCCGACCTCGCCGCCCTGGCCGACGGCAGCCATAGTCTGGTGGCTACCCTCACCGATGCCGCCAGTAACAGCACCAGCGTCACTCACGGCATCAACGTCGACGCCAATGCAGCCAACCTGCCAACCGTCAGCATCGGCGTATTCGCCGGTAACGACATTGTCGACGGTGCGGAAGTAAAAACTGCCCAAACCCTGTCCGGTACCACCAGTCATGTGGAGGCAGGCCAGACCGTCACCCTCACCCTGAACGGTAAAACCTACACCGCCACCGTATTGGCAGACGGCTCCTGGAGCACCAGTGTACCGGCCGCCGATCTGGCGCTGCTGGCCAACGGCCAGACCACCATCAGCGCCACCGTCAGCGACAGCGCCGGTAACCCTGCCAACACCAGCCATGACGTCACCGTCGATACCGACCTCAGTGGGCTATCCATCGCCATCATTGCCGGCGATGACAAACTCAGCCTGGCCGAAAGCCAGTTGCCATTGGCCATCAGCGGCACCAGTCAGAATCTGGCCGTAGGTGCCACGGTTACCGTGACCCTGAACGGTAAAACCTACACCGGCACCACCCTGGCGGATGGCTCCTGGAGCGTCACGGTACCGGCTGCCGATCTGGCGTTGCTGGCCGATGGCAACACCACCGTGACCGTGAGCGCCGTCGATCAGGCCGGTAACCCGGTCAGCGGTAGCCACGCACTGGGCGTGTTTATCCATACTCTGCCGGACGCTACGCTGAACACGCCGTTTGGCGACGGTATTCTGAACGGCACGGAAGCGGGCCAACCGCAGATCATCACCGGCTCTACCGGTATCACCACGCCGGGCCAGACCGTCACCGTTACGCTCGGTGGCAAAACCTATACCGGCACCGTGGATGGCAGCGGCAACTGGAGCGTCACCGTACCTTCAACCGATCTGCAAGCGCTGCCAGACGGTACGCCAGCCTTGACCGTGACGGTTACCGATGCCGCTGGCAATACCAACACCCTGAACACCACCGTCACCGTCGATGCCACTGCGCCAACCCTGACCGTCGGCCTGATTGCCGGGAATGACGTGCTGAATGCTGCCGAAGTGCTGGTGGCACAGACCGTATCGGGCACCGCCTCGCTTGCCGACGCGGGCCGTACCGTCACCCTGACCTTGAACGGCAAAACCTACACCGCCGTGGTGCAACCGAATGGTAGCTGGAGCACCAACCTGCCAGCCGCCGATCTGCAAGCGCTCAGCGACGGCAGCCACAATCTGGTGGCCACCCTCACCGATGCCGCCGGTAACAGCACCAGCGTCACCCACGCCATCAACGTCGATGCCAACCCGGCCAACCTGCCGACCGTCAGCATCGGCGTGTTCGCCGGTAATGACATTGTCGACGGCGCGGAAGTGAAAACGGCTCAAACGCTTTCAGGGACCACTACCCATGTGGAAGCCGGGCAGAACGTCACCATTACGCTGAACGGTAAAACCTACACCGCCACCGTACTGGCTGACGGTTCCTGGAGCACCAGCGTACCGGCCGCCGATCTGGCACTGCTGGCTAACGGCCAGGCTACCATTACCGCTACCGTCAGCGACAGCGCTGGTAATCCGGCCAACGCCAGCCATGAGGTCACCGTCGATACCGATATTAGTGGGCTGTCTATCGCCATCATTGCGGGCGACGACAAACTCAGCCTGGCGGAAAGTCTGCTGCCATTGGCCATCAACGGTACCAGCCAGAACCTGGCCGTGGGTACCACCGTGACTGTCACACTCAACGGTAAAACCTACACTGGCACCACACTGGCGGATGGCTCCTGGAGCGTCAACGTACCGGCGGCCGATCTGGCCCTGCTGGCCGATGGCACGACCACCCTGACCGTGACCGCCGTCGATCAGGCCGGTAACCCGGTCAGCGGTAGCCACGATCTGGGCGTGTTTATTCATACCCTGCCGGACGCCACCCTCAATACGCCGTTTGGCGACGGTATTCTGAACGGCACGGAAGCGGGCCAACCGCAGACCATCACCGGCTCTACCGGTATCACCACGCCGGGCCAGACCGTCACCGTTACGCTCGGTGGCAAAACCTATACCGGCACCGTGGATGGCAGCGGCAACTGGAGCATCACCGTACCTTCAACCGATCTGCAAGCGCTGCCAGACGGCACGCCAGCGCTATCTGTCGTGGTCACCGATGCCGCCGGTAACAGCAGTACGCTGAACACCACCGTTACCGTCGATGTGACCGCGCCAACCCTCACCGTGAACGTGGTTGCCGGGGATGACGTGCTCAACGCCGCCGAGGTACAGGTCGCGCAAAGCGTGTCCGGCACGGCTTCTGTGGCCGACGCGGGCCGCACCGTCATCCTGACCTTGAACGGCAAAACCTACACCGCCGTAGTGCAACCGGATGGTTCATGGAGCACCAGCCTGCCTGCCGCCGATCTGCAAGCGCTCAGTGACGGTAACCATAATCTGGTCGCTACCCTCACCGATGCTGCCGGTAACAGTACCAGCACCACGCATGTCTTGGGGATAGATGCCAACCCGGCCAACCTGCCGACCATCAGCATCGGCGTATTCGCCGGTAACGACATCGTCGACGGTGCAGAAGTGAAAACCGCTCAGACCCTGTCCGGCACCTCAGCTCATGTGGAAGCGGGCCAGACTGTCACCCTCACGCTGAACGGTAAAACCTACACCGCTACCGTATTGGCAGACGGCTCCTGGAGCACCAGCGTACCGGCCGCCGATTTGGCGCTGTTGGCCAACGGCCAGACCACTATTACCGCTACCGTCAGCGACAGCGCCGGCAACCCGGCCAACGCCAGCCATAACGTGACCGTCGATACCAACCTCAGTGGGCTGTCTATCGACGAGATCGCAGGCGATGACAAACTGAACCTGGCCGAAAGCCAGTTGCCACTGACCATCACGGGTGACAGTGCCAACCTGCCACTGGGTGCCATCGTCACCGTGACGCTGAATGGCAAGATTTACATCGGTCTGACCCTGCCAGACGGTTCCTGGAGCGTTCAGGTTCCTGCCGCCGATTTGGCGTTGCTGCCCGATGGTAGTACCACCGTCAGCGTGAGCGCTGTCGATCAGGGCGGGAACCTGGTCAGCAACAGTCACAATCTGGGCGTGTTTATCCATGCTCTACCGGACACCACCCTCAATACGCCGTTTGGCGACGGTATTCTGAACGCGACGGAGGCAGGCCAACCGCAGACCATCAGCGGCTCTACCGGTATCACCACCCCAGGCCAGACCGTGACCGTCACTTTGGGCGGCAAAACCTATACCGGCACCGTGGATGGCAGTGGCAACTGGAGCGTCAGCGTTCCGTCCGCCGATCTGCAAGCGCTGCCAGACGGCACACCAGCGCTATCTGTCGTGGTCACCGATGCTGCCGGTAACAGCAGTACGTTGAATACTACCGTCACCGTCGATGCCACTGCGCCAGCCCTCATCGTGGGGCTGATTGCCGGGGATGATGTATTGAACGCCGCCGAAGTGCTGGTGGCACAAACCGTATCCGGCAGCGCCTCGATTGCCGATGCAGGGCGCACCGTCACCTTGACCCTGAACGGCAAAACCTACACCGCCGTGGTGCAACCGAATGGTAGCTGGAGCACCTCACTGCCAGCCGCCGATCTGCAAGCCCTCAGTGACGGTAGCCATAATCTGGTCGCTACCCTCACCGATGCCGCCGGCAACAGCACCAGCGTCACCCACAGCATCAACGTCGACGCCAACCCGGCCAACCTGCCAACGCTCAGCATTGGCGTGTTCGCTGGCAACGATATTGTCGACGGCGCAGAAGTGAAAACCGCCCAAACGCTCTCAGGGACCTCTGCCCATGTGGAAGCCGGCCAGACCGTTACCCTCACCCTGAACGGTAAAACCTACACCGCCACCGTGCTGGCCGATGGTTCCTGGAGCACCAGCGTACCGGCCGCCGATCTGGCGCTGCTGGCCAACGGCCAAACCACCATTACCGCCACCGTCAGCGACAGCGCTGGGAATCCGGCCAACGCCAGCCATGACGTGACCGTCGACACCAACCTGAGCGGCCTGTCCATCGCCGTGATCGCGGGCGATGACAAGCTCAACCTGGCGGAAAGCCTGCTGCCATTAACCATCAACGGCGGCAGTGCCAACCTGGCCACGGGCACCACCGTGACTGTCACACTCAACGGGAAAACCTATACCGGCACCACGCTGGCGGATGGCTCCTGGAGCATCAACGTACCGGCGGCCGATCTGGCGTTGCTGGCCGATGGCACTGCGAGCCTGACCGTCACCGCCGTCGATCAGGCCGGTAACCCGGTCAGCGGCAGTCACGATCTGGGCGTGTTTATCCATGCCCTGCCGGACGCCACCCTCAACACGCCGTTTGGTGATGGCATCCTGAACGGTACCGAAGCGGGCCAACCGCAAACCATCACCGGCTCTACCGGTATCACCACACCGGGCCAGACCGTCACCGTCACCCTGGGCGGTAAAACCTATACTGGCACCGTGGACGGCAGCGGTAACTGGAACGTCACCGTACCTCCTGCCGATCTGCAAACGTTGCCAGACGGTACGCCAGCCTTGACCGTCACGGTTACCGATACCGCCGGTAACAGCAATACATTGAACACCACCGTCACCGTCGATGTGACCGCGCCAACCCTCACCGTGAGCCTGATTGCCGGGGATGACGTACTGAATGCTGCCGAAGTGCTGGTAGCGCAGAGCGTATCCGGTACCGCCTCGATCGCGGATGCGGGCCGCACCGTGACCATCACCTTGAACGGCAAAACCTACACCGCCGTGGTGCAGCCAAACGGTTCGTGGAACACCAGCGTGCCTGCCGCCGATCTGCAAGCGCTCGGTGACGGCAGCCATAATCTGGTGGCCATCCTCACCGATGCCGCCGGTAACAGCACCAGCGTCACCCACAGCATCAGCGTCGATGCCAACCCGGCCAATCTGCCAACGCTGAGCATCGGCGTGTTTGCCGGTAACGATATTGTTGACGGCGCGGAAGTCAAAACCGCCCAAACGCTCTCAGGGACCAGTACCCATGTGGAAGCCGGGCGGATCGTCACCCTCACCCTGAACGGCAAAACCTACACCGCCACCGTATTAGCCGACGGTTCCTGGAGTACCAGCGTACCGGCCGCCGATCTGGCGCTGCTGGCTAACGGCCAGGCCACCATTAACGCCAGCGTCAGCGATCAGGGGGGCAACCCGGCTAACGCCAGCCATGCGGTGACGGTCGATACCGATATCAGCGGGCTGTCGATCGCCGTGATTGCCGGTGATGACAAACTCAACCTGGCGGAAAGTCTGTTGCCATTGGCTATCAACGGTAGCAGTAGCAACCTGGCCACGGGTACGACAGTGACCGTCACTCTCAACGGGAAAACCTACACCGGCACCACGCTGGCAGACGGTTCCTGGAGCGTTTCTGTACCGGCAGCCGATCTGGCGTTGCTGGCCGATGGCGCCGCCACCCTGACCGTGACCGCCGTCGATCAGGCCGGTAACCCGGTCAGCGGCAGCCACGATCTGGGCGTGTTCATCCATACCCTGCCGGACGCGACCCTCAATACGCCGTTTGGCGACGGTATTCTCAACGCGACTGAGGCAGGCCAACCGCAGACCATCACCGGTTCTACCGGCATCACCACGCCGGGGCAGACCGTGACCGTCACGCTGGGGGCCAAAACCTACACCGGCACCGTGGATGGCAGCGGTAACTGGAACGTCAGCGTTCCGTCTACTGACCTGCAAGCGTTGCCAGACGGCACGCCAGCCCTGTCTGTCGTAGTCTCCGATGCGGCGGGCAACAGCAGTACGCTGAACACTACCGTCACCGTTGATGCCACTGCGCCAACCCTCACCGTCGGTCTGGTAGCTGGAGATGACGTGCTGAACGCCGCCGAAGTCCTGGTGGCACAGAGCGTGTCCGGCACCGCCTCGATCGCGGATGCGGGCCGTACCGTTACCCTGACCTTGAACGGCAAAACCTACACCGCTGTAGTGCAACCGAACGGTTCGTGGAGCACCAGCCTGCCTGCGGCCGATCTGCAAGCACTCAGCGACGGCAGCCATAGTCTGGTGGCCACCCTCACCGACGCGGCGGGCAACAGCACCAGCGTCACTCACAGTCTCAATATCGATGCCAACCCGGCCAATCTGCCAACAGTCAGCATCGGCGCATTCGCTGGCGACGATATCGTCAACGGTGCCGAAGCGCTGGTCATCCAGACCCTGTCCGGTACCACTACTCACGTGGAAGTAGGCCAGATCGTGACCCTGGCCCTGAACGGCAAAACCTACTTCGCCACGGTGCAGGTGGGCGGCGGTTGGAGCGTTAACGTTCCGGCGGCGGATATGGCGTTGTTGGCCAACGGCCAGACCACCATCACCGCCAGCGTCAACGATCGGGCGGGCAACCCGGCTACCGGCAGCCATACCATCACCGTTGATACGGCAGTGGAAAGCATCGCCATTAACGTGATTGCCGGTGACGATAAGCTGAACCTGACCGAAGCCTCACAGCCGCTGACCATCAGCGGGACCACCGTCAATGTGAATGCGGGTCAAACCGTTACCGTGACCCTGAACGGCAAAACCTACACCGGCGTGGTGCTCGCCAACGGCAGTTGGAGCGTATCGGTTAACAGCACCGATCTGCTGGCACTGCAAGACGGCCTGACCACGATCACCGCCAGCACCTCCAACCCGGGCGTGGATCCGGTCAGCAACAGCCATACGCTGGATGTGCTCACCCACACCTTACCGGCTCCAACCATCAATCTGCCGTTTGGCGATGGGTTCCTGAACCAGGCTGAGGCCACCACTGCACAAGTATTGAGTGGCAGCACCGGTATCCCTGGTGCAGGACAAAGCGTGATCGTCAGTCTGGGAGGGAAAACCTATAGCGCCACCGTGGATGGCAACGGTAACTGGAGCGTGTCCATCCCGTCGGCCGATCTGCAAAACCTGCCTGCGGGTAGCAATACCATCAGCGTGGCCGCTACGGACTCCGCCGGTAACAGCGTGTCGGGCAGCGTGACGGCACAGGTTGATCTGGTGCCACCAACCCTGGCGGTCAAACCGTTCGCCGGAGATGACAAAGTTAACGCGCTGGAAAGCCTCAGCGACCAGGTAGTTTCCGGCACCGCCTCAATTGCCGACGCCGGGCGTACCGTCACGGTGACCCTCAACGGTAAATCCTATACCGGGGTAGTCGCCAACGACGGCACCTGGAGTGCCACCATCCCAAGCGCCGATCTGCAAGCGATTGGCGATGGCAGCTATCCATTAACCACCACGCTGAGCGATGCGGCGGGCAACTCCACCACCGTCACCCATACCGTGACGGTTGATGCCAATCCGCTGGATCTGCCAACCCTGAGCATCGGGGTGTTTGCCGGTAACGATATTATCGACGGCGCAGAGGTGAAAACCAGCCAGACGCTGGGCGGCACCACCACCCACGTGGAAGCGGGCCAGTTGGTGACCATCACGCTGAATGGCAAAACGTATACTGCTACCGTGCAGGCAGATGGGACCTGGAGTACCAGCGTACCTGCCGCCGATCTGGGCCAACTGGCTCAGGGCAACAGCACCATCAGCGTCAGCGTTAGCGATACCTCTGGCAACCCGGCCACGGCGACGCACAACGTGGTGGTCAACACGGCGCTGAGCGGTATCGCCATCGACGTGATTGCCGGTGACGATAAGCTGAATCTGGCTGAAAGCCTGCTGCCATTAACCATCAACGGCAGCAGCCTCAACCTGGCCACTGGCGCAACCGTGACCGTGACGCTGAACGGCAAAACCTACACCGGCATTACGCTGGCGGACGGTTCATGGAGCGTGCTGGTACCGCCGGCCGATCTGGCTCTGCTGGCAGACGGCAGTATCAACCTGAGCGTATCCGCTGTCGATCAGGCCGGTAATCCGGTCAGCAGCAGCCATAGCTTGGGCGTGTTTATCCATAACCTGCCGGATGCCACCCTCAATACGCCGTTTGGCGATGGCATCCTGAACGGCACGGAAGCGGGCCAGCCGCAAACCATCACCGGTTCAACCGGCACCACCACGCCGGGGCAAACCGTCACCGTCACCCTTGGGGATAAAACCTACACCGGTACGGTGGATGGCAGCGGCAACTGGAGCGTGACCGTACCGGTTGGCGATCTGCAAGCGCTGCCGGACGGCACGCCACCGCTCAACGTGGTCGTTACCGATCCTGCGGGCAACAGCAATACGCTGAACGGCACCGTGGTGGTTGATAAGATCGCCCCGACCCTCACCATCGGCGTTATTGCCGGGGATGATGTGCTTAACAGCGCGGAAGTGCTGCTCAACCAGACCGTATCGGGCACCGCTTCCACCGTGGATGCCGGTCGTACCGTGACGCTGACGTTGAACGGCAAAACCTATACCGCGATCGTTCAACCGGATGGTTCGTGGAGCACGTCGCTGCCAACCGCCGATCTTACCGCGCTGGCAGATGGCAGCTATAACCTGGTGGCCACCCTGACCGACAGCGCCGGTAACAGCAGCAGCGTCACCCACGCTATCGGAGTTGATGCCAGTGCGTTGAACGCGCCGGTGCTGACCATCGGCACCTTTGCGGGCAACAACATTATTGACGGTGCCGAGGTGCAGGCAACGCAAACCCTGAGCGGCAGCAGCCTGCGGGTTGAAGCCGGACAGATTGTTACCCTGACCCTCAATGGCAAAACCTATACCGCCACCGTGCAGGCGGACGGCTCCTGGAGCACCAACGTTCCGGCCGCCGATCTGGCCCTGCTGACCAACGGCAGCCTGACAATCACCGCCGAAGTGACCGATAAAGCCGGTAACCCGGCCAGCAGCACCCATGATGTCACGGTCGATCTCACCCAGAGTGCGTTGGCGATCTCCCCAATCACTGGCGATAACCAGCTGAACGCCATTGAAGCCGCCGCAGGGATCAGCATCAGCGGGAGTTCCACCAACGTGGCCGCCGGGGCCAGCGTCACCATCGCGCTGAACGGCAAGTTCTACACTGCCGTGGTGCAAGCCGATGGCAGTTGGACCACCACGGTGCCATCCGCCGATCTGACCATCCTGGGCGATGGCAAACTGACCGTCACCGTCAGCGCCACCGACGAAGCGGGCAATCTGGTCACCGGCTCGCAGCAGTTGGGCGTGCTGATCAACAGCCTGCCGGTTGCCACCCTGAACACGCCGTTCGGCGATGGCTATCTGAACAAGGCGGAGTCCACCAGCGATCAAACGCTGAGCGGCACCACCGGGATCACCGGCAGTGGTCAAACCGTCAGCGTGGTGCTGGGAGGAAAAACCTATACCGGCATCGTGGATAACAACGGCAACTGGAGCGTGAGCGTGCCAAGCGCCGATCTGGCCGCGTTGCCGGACGGCCCAGCCACTATTGGGGTTACCGTCGGCGACATCGCTGGCAATACTTCCAGCATCAACTCCAGTGCTACGGTGGATCTGACGGTGCCGGTGTTGACCATCAACACCGTCAGCGGTGATGACATCATCAACATTGCGGAAAGCCAGCAATCGTTGACCATCACCGGCACCGCCCCACTCAACGACAGCGGCCAACCGGTGGTGGTGAAGGTCACCATCAACGGCTTGACCTATAACGGACTGGTGCTGGCGGATGGCAGTTGGAGCGTCACCATTCCGGCTGGCGATCTGGCCAACCTGCCGAACGGTGGCACCACCATCACCGCCACCTTGACCGATGCCGCAGGCAACACCGGCAGCGTCAGCCACGGCATCACCCTGGATACCGATCCGGCCCAGGCTCCACTGTTGACCATCAACACCCTGTCCGGCGATGACTATCTCAGCCTGGCGGAATCCAACCTGCCGCTGACCATCAGCGGGGGTAGCCAACGCGTTGAACAAGGGCAACAGGTTACCGTTACGCTGAATGGCAAAACCTACACCGCCATCGTCGGCGCGGACGGCAGTTGGAGCCTGCAAGTTCCGGCAGGGGATGTAGCGGCTCTGCCAGACGGCAAAGACACCATCACCGCCACGGTTAGCGATACTTCGGGCAACCAGGCCAACGCCAACCACAACCTCACCGTGATCACCGATGCGGGCAATCTGCCGCAGCTGTCGGTCAACGTGATCGCCGGTGATGACATCATCAACGCCAACGAGGCGAAATCTGCCATCGTCATCAGCGGTGGGTCCAGCCATGTGCAGCCTGGCCAGGTGGTCAGCGTACTGCTTAACGGTAAAACCTACACCGCGGTGGTGGGTGCAGACGGTAGCTGGAGCGCCACGGTGCCAAGCGCCGACGTGCAGGCATTGCCACAAGGCCCGCAGACCGTCACCGCTTCGGTCACCGATATCGCCGACAACCCGGCCAGTGCGACGCATAACGTCAGCGTTGATACCGTGCCACCGTTGCTGGAGATCGATCTGTTTGCCGGCAATAACATCCTGAATCTGGCGGAAGCGCTGCTGGGGCAGGTGTTGAGCGGGCATACCGATCCGGGCCTGACCGTGACCGTCACGCTGGGAGCTAATGTTTACACCGCCCTGGCGGATCCGATCACCGGTGCGTGGGGTGTCAATATCCCAAGCAATATCCTGCAAGGGCTGTTGGACGGCAGCGTGACCATCGGCGTGAGCGTCACCGATGCCGCCGGTAATGGCGTTTCAGACTCGATTACGGTGGCGGTCAACACCCATACGCTGCCATCACTGACGTTGAACCCGCTGTTTGGCGATAACATTCTCAACATTCTCGAGCTGGGGGTAGCAACGCCAATCGGCGGTGCCGCGCTCAACCTGCTGGTTAACACCCCAGTGCTAGTCAAGATTGGCAGCTATGTAGTAAACGGCATCGTCAATGGCGATGGCACCTGGAGCGCACTGATCCCAGCCAATGCCCTGGCCTTGCTGGCCGATGGCACCGTGCAGGTGGTGGTCTCTGCGGTAGATGCCGCAGGTAACCCTGCCAGCGCGGGGGGGTCACTGGAGATCCTATCGCATATCCTGCCGAACCCGACCATTAACCTGCCATTTGGCGACGGTGCCCTGAATCTGGTGGAAGCCGGTGTCAATCAGTTGTTGACCGGCACCACCGGCATTATCGGCAACGGTCAGACGGTGGTGGTCAGCCTCAACGGTAAAGACTACAACGCCACGGTCGGTAACAACGGCCAGTGGAGCGTCACTCTGCCAACCACCGATCTGCTGGGGCTGCTGGATGGTCCACACACCATCAGCGTGATTGCCACCGATAAGGGCGGCAACAGCCAAGGTGCGACGCTGGACTTCAACAGTACCCTTACCGGGCTGCCGGTGGCCGGATTGGATACGCCGTTTATTGATGGCATCGTCAACCATGCCGAAGCCCTGCTGGGCGGTGCCCTCACCGGCACTACCGGCCTTGCCAGCAATCTGGGTCAGAAAGTGACGGTGAACGTCAACGGTCTGAACCTGAATGCCACGGTGAATGCCGACGGCAGTTGGACGCTGCCGCTCGATAGCGCCACCCTGCTTGGCCTGCCAGACGGCAACTGGCCAATCACGGTGACGGCCACCGACGCGGTGGGTAACACCAATAGCGCCAACGGCTCGCTGGAGATCCTGGTTAACAAGCTGCCGTTGCCAACCCTCGATCTGCCGTTTGGCGATGGCCTGCTGAATATTGCCGAAGCGGCGCTGGCACAAACCCTGACCGGCAAAACCGGTCTGGTCGGTAGCGGCCAAATCGTCACTGTGACGGTGGATGCCGGTCTGCCAAGCCAGCAGATCTTCACGGCCTTGGCCGATGGTCTGGGAGGCTGGTCACTGCCTCTCAACACCACTCAGCTTGGCGTGTTCACCAACGGTACGCATACCATTGAGGTGACCGTCGAGGATCGCGGCGGCAATACGGCCACCACAGCGCCGCTGGATGTTAACGCCCTGTTGACGCTGCCGAGTCCTACCATCGTTCCTCCGTTTGGCGTTGACGGCGTGCTGAGCATCAGCGAAGCCGCCGGTGCCCTGACGATCACCGGCACCACTGGGGTCAATGGCGCCGGTCAGGCGGTGAAAGTGGTGATCGATGTCAATGGTGTGAGTTACAACGCACTGGTTGATACCAACGGCAACTGGACGTTACCGCTGCCAGCGGCCACCCTCAGCACGTTGCTGGATGGGCCTCATTCGCTGACCGTGACCGCGACCGATGCTGCGGGCAATACCAATAGCACCGCGCTGAACTTCACCAGCGATCTCACCGCACCGGTGCCAACCATCAACACACCGTTTGGCGATGGGTTCCTCAACCTGGCCGAAGCCAACCTGGGGCAAGTCCTCAGCGGCAGCGCAGGTGACGCCACCTCGGTCAGCGTGAAGATTGGGACGCAAACCTTTACCGCCCAGGTCAGCGGCGGCAACTGGAGCCTGGCGCTGACTACACCGCAGTTGAAAGCGCTGGCTGAAGGGGATAACAGCATCACCGTGACTGCCACGGATGCCGCAGGCAACCAGGGTACGGCCGGTTCTTCGGTCCATATCTCGGTTACCACCCTGCCTACCGTTACCATCGCCAACTTCACGACGGATAACATTATCAACTATGCCGAAAGTCAGTCGGTGCAGCTGATTACCGGGACCTCCACTAACGTCGCGGTTGGGCAGCAGATCACCGTCACGCTCAATAGCAAAACCTATACTGGAGTAGTGCTGGCAAACGGCAGTTGGAGCGTGTCGGTGCCGCCTGCCGATCTGAAAGCCCTGAGCGGTACGCCGAGCATCACGGCTCAGGTCAGCGATCAGGCTGGCAATCTCGCCGTCGACAACCACAACTTTACCGTTAACCTGACGCCTCCGGGCCAGATCATCACTATCGATCCGATCACCGGCGATAACATCGTTAACGCCAGTGAAGTCGGGCTGATCATCAACCTGACCGGTAAAGTGGTTGGCGGGATCGGGCTGGGACAGGTAGTGACCATTATCGTGGGCGGCTTACCGCTCGGGATCCCGGTCACCACCCTGGCGGACGGTACCTTCAGCACCGTGGTCACCTTCCCGGTTGATGGCAACATTGTGGTCAGCGCCAGCACCACGCTGCTGTCACCGCTGCCGACGGTGTTTACCGCCAGCGAAACCGTGTTGGTCGACCGCATTCCACCGACGCTCACCATCAATACCTTCGCGGGTAACGACGTGTTGAACGCCAGTGAAAGCACCGTCGCCCAGGCGATTTCTGGTACCGCCTCGGTGTCTGAAGCGGGCCGCATCGTCACCATCACGCTGAACGGCAAAACCTACAGTGCACAGGTCAGTGCCACCGGTACCTGGTCGGTCAACGTACCGCCAGCCGATCTGGTCAACCTGCCGCAGGGCAGCAACACCATCAATGCCACGCTGTCCGACGCGGCAGGCAACATCACGCCTGCCACACACGTCATCACGACCGATACCACACTGCCACTGCTGAAGGTTGACCTGCTGACCGGGGACAATATCCTGACGCTGGCAGAAGCGCTGCTCGGCCAGACACTGACCGGTACCGGCGGCATTGGCGAAACCGTCACCGTGACGCTGGGGCCGTTGACCGCCAGCGTAGTGGTTGGCCCGGATGGTAAATGGAGCATTCCACTGCCGACGCTTGACCTGCAAAGCCTGACCGATGGGCCGCAGATTATCGGCGTCACCCTAACCGACACGGCTGGCAACAGCAGCCACACCGACGTCACGCTGAACGTGGCGTTGAACAAGACGCTCGGTGCGGGGGTTAATGCCCTGTTTGGCGGCGATGGCGTGCTGAATCTGGCCGAATCGCTGCTCACTCAGGTGATCAGCGGTAACGCCACCGGTGATTACAACGGTGCGGTCGTCCACGTCACCGTCGCAGGCATCACGCTGGATGCGGTGGTGGGCGGTAACGGCCAGTGGAGCGTGTCACTGCTGCCTAGCCAGCTCAACCTGCTGGGTGATGGTCTGGCACAGGTCAACGTGCAGATCGTCGACTCCCACGGCAACGTGGTCAACGATCTGATCGATATCGACGTACTGACCCACAACCTGCCGGTGATCGGCCCGGTCGTCGCCTTTGGCGATGGCCTGCTGAATGCGGTAGAAGCCGGTGTGTCACAGACGGTCAGCGGGGTGATTAACGGCCTCGGTATCGGCGGCGGTAGCCTTAGCGTCAGCCTGGGCACTAAAACCTATACCGTCAGTGTCGGTACGGACGGTGTCTGGAGCCTGTCGATCCCACCACTGGATCTGGCAGCGCTGAGTGACGGTAATCTGGCGCTGGGCGTCTCGGTGACCGACTCGGCCGGTAACGTGGTGAGCAAAAACATCGATATCACCGCGATCATCCACAATCTGCCACACATCGTGCTGGATCCGATCTTTGGCGACGGCCTCCTCAATGTGGCAGACCTGTTGCTGAATCAGACCATCAGCGGCACCGTCACCAACCTGGCGAAGGGTGCCACCATTAGTCTGGATATCGCCGGCTCGCAAACGCTGACCGCCATCGTGGGCGACGGCGGCAAATGGAGCGCTACCGTTACGCCGGATATCCTCGGCATCCTGCAAGGGCTGGGCAACGGCAACTTTACCGTTACCGCAACGGCCACCGATGGAGTGGGTAACACCACCAGCGCCACCGCCGGGCTGCAACTGGATGTGAAACTGCCGGTGATCACGCTCGATCCGCTGTTTGGCGGTGATGGCTTCCTCAACGCGGCGGAAGCGTTGGTGGCCCAGACCGTCAGCGGTACCGTGGCCTTTGCCAGCGCCGGTGCGCAGGTGCGGGTTTCTCTCGGAGGTAAAGACTTCCTGACCACCGTCGGTGCCGACGGCAAGTTCAGCCTGGTGCTGCAACCTGCCGACCTGCACACCCTGCTGGATGGCAATATCAACGTGGGCGTTTCGGTGCTGGATGGCTCTGGCAACACTGGCGTGCTGAATACGGCGATCGATGTGATCGTCAACAAGCTGCCAACGCTGGCGCTGAACCCGCTGTTTGGCGGCGACGGCTTCCTCAATGCGGCCGAAGCGCTGCTGACTCAGACCATCAGCGGTACCACCACCAATGCGGCGGCCGGTTCTCAGGTCGTGATCAAGGTCGGCACGCTGCAACTGAACGCCGTCGTCGGTGCTGACGGTGGCTGGAGCGCCACCATCAATCCGCTGCAACTGGCGGACCTGGCGGCAGGGAATCTGACCGTCAGCGCAACGGTGACCGATCCGGCGGGCAACACCAGCGGTGCCAGCGTGGGCCTCAACGTGGCGACCATTTTGCCAACGCTGACGCTCAACCCGCTGTTTGGCAACGGCACGCTGGATCTCAGCGATCTGCTGTCACCGCAGATCCTGAGCGGTAACGCCGGTAACGTCGCGGCAGGCACCACCATCACCCTGACGCTGGGCAGCCACACCTACACCACCAGCGTCGATGCTACCGGTAAATGGCAGTTGCCGATCCCAACGCTGGATCTGCAAGGGCTGCTGGATGGCGTGACCAACGTGACCACCAGCATCACCGATGCGGCGGGTAACACCGTAAGCAAGGTTAGCCCACTCAACGTGCTGATCAACGCCCTGCCATCCCTGACGCTGGATCCGCTGTTTGGCGGCGACGGCCTGCTGAATGCCCTGGAAGCGACCACCAACCAGATCATCAGCGGTCATGCCACCAACGCGCCGGGATCAACCATTCAGGTTCACCTTGGCAGCAATACCTTCACCACCCAGGTGAAAGCGGATGGCAGTTGGTCACTCAGCCTGACGCCGCTCAACCTGTCCAGCCTGCTGGATGGCAATCTGTCGCTAGGCGTGTCGGTCACCAACTCAGCGGGCAAGACCGGCAGCATCAACGCCGACCTGGGCGTGGGTATCCATAACCTGCCGACCGTCAGCCTGGGCAGCCTGTTTGGCGATGGTTTCCTCAACCTGAGCGAAGCCAACCTGAACCAGTTGATCGGCGGCACCACCACCAACGCCATCGGCGGTAGCGTCAGCGTCAATGTGGGGGGATTGATATTGACCGCTGCCGTAGGCAATGACGGGAAATGGAGCGTCAGCGTTCCTACCCTGAAGCTGGCCAGCCTGGCAGATGGCCCACTGTCGGTCGGCGTGACCGTCACCGATCACTACGGCAACACCAGCTCGGCCAACGCCAACGCCACGGTGAAAATCCACGCGCTGCCGCTGTTGGGCATTGATGCCCTCGGCACCCTGGGCAGTGCGCTGAGCATTCTGACTAACGGCCTGTCCGTCAGCGGCACCAGCCTAAACGTGCAGCAAGGCGCGAAGGTTAGCGTGACCTTGCTGGGCAGTACGCTGTTGGGCACCGTGGATGCCACCGGACATTGGACGGTGAAATTCGATACCACCAACGCCCTGAAGAACCTGAACCTGCTTAACCTGTTGCCAACCCTGTTGGGCACGGTGGTGGCAGCTTCGGTGACTGACTTGGCGGGTAACGGGGTCACCGTCTCTGCGGGGCTGACTTCCGGTATTGAGCTGCCACTGCTGATGACATCTAACGCCGCGGTCGAAACGCTGTCGCTGGATACTTCGGGTTCCGAAAACACCAGCACCGAGAGCACGACCGATCACACCGCAGTACAGCATGCTCAGGTGGCAAGCGTGCAGCATGCGACAACCGAAACCAGCACGCCAACCAGCGAGGCCAGCAGCACTCAAACCACTACCGATACCAGTGAGCCGGTCGCCAGCACGCTGGTGGTGAACCCAACCCTGCCAGTGGATACGGCAAGCGAAACCAAGGTTGAAGACACCACCTTCAGCATTGGCGGCGTGACCATCAATCTGGCGGATGGGACTACCGCCAGCGGCGACACCATCCATGGCAGCAGCGGTAACGATGTGATCCACGTCAACGCCCTCGACTTCCTGTCGATCGACGGCGGCGCGGGCATCGATACCCTGGAGCTGGATGGCAAGAACCTCAACCTGGATCTGACGGCGTTGGGCCTGAAAGTGCAACACATCGATATCTTCGATTTGGGCACCAGCGGCACCAACAGCATCACCCTGGATCTGCACGAAGCGCTGAACGTCAAGGACGCCGCCAGCGACAACCTGCTGATCAAGGGCAGCATCGGTGACCAGGTCAATCTGACCCAGGGCGAAGGCGGTACCTGGAGTTCGGTGGGCCAGCGGACGGTCGATGGTCAAGTGTTCGACGTGTACCACAACTCCGCTCTCGAAAGCGGCAACACCCTGGGAGATGTTCTGGTGCAGCAAGGCCTGCACGTCAATCTGGTGTAGTAACCGGCCTTGCTGTCAGCCACTGGCCCGCAAGCTGCGAGCCAGTGGCATGGGAATGACAGTCTTCAGGCCAAGGCAGTACGGCGGTACCGTTCGGGAGACGGGCCGCCGAATTAACGATCGTCACAATAACAAAGCCGAAACGGCACCACCGCGGTTATCGGCATAGACGTGGTAGCGATAATGAAAAAACACGCTTATGGCATGGATGGAACTCGGCTCACGTTACGGCGTGCGGCCACAATCGGACTGTTTTTGGGCGGCTTAGGCGGGCTGACTTGTCAGACTCTCGCCGCACCGCAGGTCGAATTCAACTGGCAAGCCGCACCGACAGAACGTTCGGTGATGACATTAACCTTACAGGACGCGATCCTGCGAGCGTTTGCGCGTAACCCGCAAATTGCCCAGGCTTCAGCGCAAATCAATGTGGGTAAGGCTGACCTGGCATTGGCACAAAGCGCCTGGTTCCCGCAAATCGGCCTCAACAGTAATTTTGGCAAATCCAGCCAGACAGACTCCTCTGGCACCTTGAACAACACCGCTTCAGCAGGCGTGACGCTTAACCAGTTGCTGTACGACTTTGGCAAGACCAGCGGCAGCATCGACGAGCAACATAACCTCTCCGATGCCTATCGTTACACGCTCTACCAAACCATGACCGAGGTGGGCCAGCAAACGCTGCAAGCCTATCTTCAGGTCAAGCGCTATCAGGATTTGTGCACCGCAGCGGAGCGCAACCTGGTGTCGCTGAACCGGGTCAAGGAGATTGCCGAACTGCGGGCCAACGCCGGTCTCAGCTCGCAATCCGACGTCTTGCAGGCACAAACCCGTATCGCCGGGATGAACGCCACGCTGGAACAGTATCGCGCCCAGCACCGTTCGGCCCTGGCTCAGCTCACCGTGCTGACCGGTGTTGTCCCGGATAAACTCCCCGACCTGCCGCAGCAACTGCTGCAACAGAAAATCACCCTCAAATCGCTGCCTTATCAAAAAAGCAATGCGGTACTCAGCGCCCAGGCCAAGCAGGAGGCGGCTATCCAGCGCGTGCGCCAGGCCGAGGCCCAACACTGGCCAACCATCTCCGTTCAGGCTGGCCGCACCCGTTATGAGAGCGATGGCAACGAATCACAGTCCTACTGGAACGATCAGTTGCAGCTAGTCGTGCAGGCACCGATCTATCAGGGCGGCGCGGTCAATGCCAAGGTCGATGCCGCCGAGGGCGATCGTCAGGCGGCACAGGCTCAGGTCGAGGCCGCCAAACTGGATATGAACCAGAAAGCGTCTACCGCCTATGCGGATCTGATCGGGGCGCAGCAGCGAGAGCTGGCCGGGGCGCAACAGCTGAGCAGTGCGGACTATACCCGCAGCGTCTATCAGGATGAATACAAGCTCAGCAAGCGCAGCCTGAACGACCTGCTCAGCGTGGAACAAGACGTGCTACAGGCAGAAAGCTCACGCGTCATCGCCCTGTACGACGGCTGGGACGCGGCGGTGCGCTACGCCTCTGCGGTCGACAACTTATTGGATATGTTGGGTATCGAGCGCCAACGAGCCAGTGGCGACACCCTACCGTCGCTGTAGTCTGAATGATTTTGCCAGGAGCGCTTATGTCACAACCTGCTTCACTCGAAGCCTGGATCGCAGCGATGGCCCGAGCGGCCAACGGCTACGGTCTGGCTGTCGACGTTAAATCCGTCCGCCAGCAAATGCGCTGGTATGAACAATTGCCTGCCCCGCGTCGTTTGGAACGGCTGGGCCACCTGATGGGGCTTAGCGTCAGCTTGCAGCCGAGGGAGAAAGTGCGCTGGCGTAACGAGATCCTGCCCGCGCTGATCGAGATCGACGACGGCGGCCTGATGGTGATCGAATCCCTCGACAGCGAGGGCAAGGCGCTCTATTGGCTCAACGACAGCGGCGACGTACAGCGGGAAGCCGAGCTGGTGGAGTTACTGCTCAAAGGCCAAGGCACCATTGTGCTACTGGGTACAGCGGAGCGTGGGCAAGACTCACGCATCGACGACTTCGTGCAGCCCTATCGCAAACACTGGTTCTGGCAACATTTTCGCGGGGCCAAACGGCAGATCGGTGAGATCTCGCTGGCGTCGATCATCAGCAACGTGCTGGCGCTCGCCGGCATTCTGTTTTCGATGCAGGTGTATGACCGGGTTATTCCGGCTCAGTCTTACTCGACCCTGTGGGTGCTGTTCTTCGGGGTGCTGATCGCGGCGGCGCTGGAGTACGCCATCCGCCTGTCGCGCACCGTAATTTCGGATCTGATGGGTAAGAAAATCGATCTGAAGATCTCCGGCATGCTGTTTGCCCGCGCTCTGGCGATCAAAAACGAAGCGCGGCCAAAATCAACCGGCTCCTTTATCTCGCAGTTGCGGGAGATCGATCAGGTACGAGAATTACTGACCTCCACCACCGTGGGTGCCGCGGCGGATATGCCGTTCGTGTTGCTGTTCCTGGTCATTATGGCGCTGGTAGGCGGCCCGCTGGTGTTTATCCCGATGCTGGCGATCCCGCTGATCGTGATCCCCGGGATCTTGCTGCAATGGCCGATGGCCAAGCTGGCGAAAGAAGGCATGCGTGAAAGCGCACTGCGCAACGCTGTGCTGGTTGAGTCGATCGAAGGGGTTGAGGACATCAAAGCGTTGCAGGCCGAACCTTACTTCCAGCGCCAATGGGAGCAAACCCACGCGGTCAGCGCCACCATCGGTATGCAACAGCGGCTGTGGGGGGCGCGGCTCAGCGGTTGGGCCTCGACGGTGCAGCAGTTGACCTATGCCGGGATGCTGGTATTTGGCAGCTATCTGGTGCTCAACGGCGATATCACCACCGGTACCATGGTGGCCTGTAGCCTGCTGTCTTCCCGCACCATCGCCCCGCTGATGCAGCTGACCATGGTGTTTTCACGCTGGCAGCACGCCAAAACCGCCATGACCGGCCTTGACGATCTGCTGAAAAAGCCGCTCGATAAGCCGGAAGAAGGCAAGATGGCGCACTGTCCGGTACTCAGCGGCCATTTCCAACTGCGTAACCTGCAATACAGCTACGACGTGGAGAAAGGGGACAACTCGATCACCGTCAATAATCTGGAGATCAAACCCGGCGAGCGGGTGGCGATCCTCGGTAAGGTTGGCGCGGGCAAATCGACGCTGCTGAAGCTGCTTTCCGGCCAGGCCAGCGCTACCCGTGGCAAGGTGATCATCGACGGGGTTGACATCAGCCATATCGATCCCAGCGATGTACGCCGCCAGTTGGGCTTCCTCTCGCAAGA
This sequence comes from Serratia sp. (in: enterobacteria), assembly GCF_051654945.1. GTDB lineage: Bacteria > Pseudomonadota > Gammaproteobacteria > Enterobacterales > Enterobacteriaceae > Chania. Next base: position 1,849 of record NZ_JBOFZA010000099.1, on the reverse strand, counting down.
ATCGCGGCTGTTTTTCGGCAGCCTGCGCCAGAACCTGATGCTCGGCCACCCGCACGCTACCGAACCGGAAATGCTCCAGGCGCTGCGGATCTCGGGGGCGCTAAGCCTGGTACAACAGGACGCCGCCAGCCTGGATCGCATTATTCATGAGGGCGGCCGTGGCCTGTCCGGTGGCCAACGCCAGATGGTGCTGCTGAGCCGCATGATCCTGCGCAATCCGCAAATCGTGCTGCTGGATGAACCCACCGCCTCGATGGATGAGCAGTTGGAAGAGTACGTGATCCGCCAGATGCACGGCTGGCTCAGTGGCCGTACGCTGGTTTTGGTCACCCATCGGCCTGCGCTGTTGAAGCTGGTGGACCGTATCGTGGTATTGGATAACGGCCGGGTAGTCGCCGACGGGCCACGGGATCAGATCCTGCAGGCGGCCAATAAGCCGATCAATAAAGAACAGGGCGTGGCATGAGGAACGATCAATGAGCAATATCACCATGCAAGACGATCTGGCACGGCAGGGGCGGCGGCATTCCTCGGTACTTTGGTTGACGCTGTTGGGGATGATCCTGTTCGTGGTTTGGGCCTATTTTGCGATACTCGATGAGGTTACCGTTGGCACCGGCAAGGTCACTCCCTTGAGCCGGGCGCAGCTGATTGAGAGCCTGGACGGTGGGATTATCGATCATCTGTATGTGCACGAAGGGGACATCGTCAGCAAAGGCCAGAAACTGGCGCAGTTGGACGTGAAACGCTTTCAGTCCAACTATGGCGAAGCCTTTTCCCGCGTGCGGACCCTACGCGCCTCCGCCGAACGCCTGCGCTCCGAACTGACCGGCGAACCTTTGCAGTTTAGTGCCGACACGATGCAGGAGCCGAATTTGGTGGCCCGTGAGCGCCAGCTATATGACTCCCGCAAGCGCAACCGCGATGAGACCGTCACCAACCTGCAACAATCGATGCAGTTGGTCCAACAGGAGTTACGCATGACCGAACCGCTGGTCGCCAAAGGGGCCGCCGGACAGGTTGAAGTGATCCGCCTGCGGCGTCAGGTCAGCGAGCTGCGCGGCAAGATTGATGAGGCCCGTAACCAGTACGCCGTGCGCGCCCGTGAGGAGCAGGTGAAAAACAACGCCGATCTCGACGCCCAGTTGGAACTGGTGAACGGCAAGGAAGATCAGTTGGATCGCGCCACTATGGTTTCGCCGGTGCGTGGGATCGTGAAGGACATTCAGGTGACTACCGTGGGCGGCGTATTACAGCCGGGCGGCAAGCTGATGGAAATCGTGCCGTTGGAAGATCAGTTACTGATCGAAACTCGCATCAACCCACGGGATATCGCCTATATCCGCCCTGGACTGCCCGCCACCGTCAAGGTGACCGCCTATGATTCTTCGATCTACGGCAACCTGAATGGCGAGGTGGAAAACGTTTCACCTGATACCATTCAGGACGAGGTCAAACGTGACCAGTATTACTACCGGGTTTACGTGCGCACCAAGCAGGCAGAACTGATGAACAAGGCCGGTAAGAAGTTCCCGATTGTGCCGGGGATGGTGGCCAGCGTGGAGATCAAAACCGGCCAGAAAAGCGTGCTGGATTACCTGATCAAGCCGCTGAACAAGGTGAAGGAGTCACTGCGCGAACGTTGATGGTCACCCCTCACCCCAACCCTCTCCCACAGGGAGAGGGAGCTAGTTCAGCGTACAGGGCAGGTGATGTGGTCTAGTAATATCGAACACCGATTAAGGTTTTTTACACCGCATGCCTCTCTTTGGCATGCGGTGTCTGACCATCATTAAAGCTATGCGCTCTTCGATGGTTGTAGTAATGCGTTATGTAGCTCAGAACATCT
>NZ_JBOFZA010000098.1:0-1711 GCF_051654945.1 Serratia sp. (in: enterobacteria) | reverse complement strand
TGAATAAGCGAGATACCAGCGAACACATTGAGCAATAACATCGATGGGGTAATGCAGGCGTTTAAAGGCTTTTTGTATCAGAGGCATTATCAGATAACATCACAAAGAAAACAGCATGTTACCTAACAACGCCTTAATGCGACAGAGCCATCCATACTATGCACTACCACTATGTCACCAGTACGGACGAAGCTCATCAACGCCTCCAATTGAGGGCGCTTGATATCTTTACCGGATGCCTTGTCGGTGAAAGTACGATCAACCTTGATGCCTTCAAGTTGTCGTTCCGGATTCTGGTCGAACGAACTGACCCGGATATATCCAACTCGCTGTCCAGCCATAGAGTTCTCCGATAAATGTCAGGAAAGACTCTATGACTCTTAGCAATGTGTGTCAATAAAATCAAAATCAAACCCTATATTGACAGCATTGAGCGGAGCACCTGACGTCAAGTTAGAGTATAGCCCAAACTGACACTATCTTGATTGATTTAAAATAAATCAGTATGATTAACTTTGAATCAAATAAAAATAAGGAGTCGGTAAATGAAGAGCAATATGACACAAGCAACAACCAAGGTACTGACCGCACACGTGCCACTGCCGATGGCCGACAAAGTTGACCAGATGGCAGCCCGACTTGAACGCTCACGTGGCTGGATCATGAAACAGGCACTTTCTGCATGGATCGCCCAGGAAGAGGATCGTGATCGCCTGACCCAAGAGGCGCTGGCAGACGTGGATACGGGTCGGGTTATTGATCACCAGGCTGTGCAGGCTTGGGCTGACAGCCTCGGTACCGACATGCAACTGCCAGTGCCGCGTTGATGGAACTGAAGTGGACCAGTAAGGCGCTCTCTGATTTGGCGCGCTTGTATGAATTTCTGTCTCTGGCTAACAAGCCAGCTGCTGCTAAAGCCGTGCAGGCACTGACTCAGGCACCGACCATTTTGCTAACCAACCCTCGTATTGGGGAACAACTATTCCAGTTCGAGCCACGGGAGGTTAGGAGGATTTTGGTTGGAGAGTACGAGATTCGTTACGAGGTTATTGATTCAATCATCTACGTGCTGCGGTTATGGCATACCCGAGAAAACCGTTGAGATGGCAACGTCGTCCCTAAGCCATGAGCAACCTGACGGAAATTTCGGCGGTTCCGGTGTACAACCCAGCCGGGCGTTTTTTGCTTAGCGTACTTTAATTTCCCTTTCGCCAAACGCCCCCTACATGTAGTGACCTGCATTTGAAATCGCCCCGACCTGCATTTACCCCCAGTTTTCAGCCCACATTAACTGCAACCAGCGATAGTCTCAAACCCACAATACCTGCAAATGAACCTGCATTTATCCGCACCGACCTGCATTCCATTTTCACTGGCTCACAATAACTGAAAATGAAAAACTGACCAGTAGTCTTCAGGGCTACTGGTTTTAAAGAAGACGAATTAAATGGGCAGCCCTGCGGCCAGGATACGATCCCGTAACTCGGCGGTACGCGTCGGATCCAACTGGTGATTGAACAGTGCTCTGATTTCTGCTGGTTTGGCATCAAACTGTTCAACCATATCCTTCAGGGCTCTGTCGCGTTAACAGCAACGGCTTAGCAAAAGTAGCGTTGCCGTTTTTTTAGGCCGCTAACAGATAAAACTGTTCTGCCGGTGACAATCCGTCGCCAGCGGGATGATGAAGCTGTCCTTTGCGTATCATGTGGAC
>NZ_JBOFZA010000097.1:0-1303 GCF_051654945.1 Serratia sp. (in: enterobacteria) | reverse complement strand
TACGTCTTCATCAGCGCACGGCAGACCCGCGACGAGGTCCTTCGTTATCCACGTGCCCCCACGATCCTCCAGGAGTACAGGTCCATTATCGTGGCCATATATAGTCCTGATCTGTCACCAGGGCTACCACTTCCTTTTTACACGCCGGGGTAAATTTTCGGTTCTGGTTCACTAGACACCGCCGTTTTGGCGGTCAGTTGAGTGTCCTGATTACTCCACCACGACTCTGCAACCTTACCCCTCTATTCATCAGCGCCCCTCCGACTCCTTTCAGCATCCAGCGTGGCCTGCTGCCCCCGAGTCAACACCCAAGGCCCTGACCACCCTTCCGGACTGGGCAGGGGCTTCAGAGCCTCCAGTGATGTCGTTTTCGGATAACGCACGCCAAATCCCTCCACGCGGATGTCATTCCGCAGAAAGTCGGCAGCCATTCCCACTGCGCTCAGTGCTTCTGAGGCAGGAAGGGTGTACGACACTCCGCTGGCACGGAAATCAGGCACAAGAGCTGAGCCGGGAGACTCATGCCTGAAAAAGCCGACCTGACGGCACCCTGAACTGAACGCAGCCTGTGTCACTGATGTGACATTCTCTCCCGATCGAGTGTCAATATGTAGCACATCCCGACTGTCCAGACGGACGCCAAGGTCGTAGCGGGGGCCGACGGACAGGAAACCGAGACAACCCCTTCCGGCACCCTGCTGGCAAACTGCATACATAACAGCAGCGGCAGCCGTCCGGGCTGATATCTCATCAAACCCTGTATCTTCCTGTATCAGGCGAGTCCAGGTTTCACCCGCCCTCATGAGGTCTGTGGCGGTGGCGTTTTCCTTCTCATCGACTCCCAGGGCGACACTTTGCATAGCGTGGGTGGTCTGCGGTAAAAGTGTACGCCCGTTCACCACCACGGCTGCGTTGGACAGTCCCCCCCTGTGTAAATCGACCAGTAAACAGTCTTCCGGTGAATTCTGAAGTTCATGGTGATTCACATATCCGTCCATCCTGATGCCGGTAGTTGTGTTGAAGTTCTCCTCCTGCATTTGTGAGTAGAAGGTAACCTTGCGGGGAACTCATCTTCACAGTAATTTTTAAGCAGTTAGCATTACCGGCATTCGTACAACTCCCATGGGGATCGAAGTATGCCAAAAATAAGATGGACCCTTGACCAAAAATCTATGGTCCCCACCATTTTTGCAACACTGATTTTTGATTAATGGTGGGCTTGCTTAAATCTATCCGGCGTCACTATGGGCAAGGATGCCCGCGCCACGATGAGTTCCGCACCTGATAAGGCTTAAAAAAACAC
>NZ_JBOFZA010000096.1:0-2254 GCF_051654945.1 Serratia sp. (in: enterobacteria) | reverse complement strand
CCAAGCTTGCCATGAGTTACATGGATTTCATCATCGACGACACTTACGTGCCATTCTTTGAAACCACCTTTAGAATCTTTACCGTACAGTGTTTTAATCATTTCTTCCTCGGAAACTCGATAACATTAGAAACTACAGGCTCAGGTTGTTCTTCTGAACCATAAACCATTTCGTACTCATAAGTCTTAGCCATCCAGATATGATGCTCTTGTGCTTCCATCATACCAAAGAATCTAGCACGGTTGGCTTCATGCAGGTGGAACCTAATGTTCTTCTCTAACTCTGTCATACAATCCTCAGATACAAAGAAGGGGCCGTAGCCCCTATATTATCGAAACTTAATCCAATCATCCCGGAAGAGGAACGACATTGTGAATGTCAGGTCATGGGTATCCACGAATCGAATATCTTCACCATTTTTAGTGTGCATGATAATCATCTTTTCCTCAGGACACCAATACCAGTAGCCCTTCCACTCTGGAAGTGTGATTTTATGACCTGCAAGAAGATAAGTATAAGCGGCTTGAAATTTCATTATTTAGAAACCTCCATTGAGTTTTTCAGAAGATACCCTTCCAAAGGCCAGATTTTATTAACAGCAGTTTCTCTGGCGTACTTTTCACCAAGCTCTTTATCAAAATTGCTCGGGTCTACACAAGAGCTTTCACCAATGAGGGTGAAACCGTTCTTTAGAGTAAGGGCACACACTGTAGTAGTTGTCTCTGGTACAACCACATACCACTCTTTTTCAATCAGAGATTCAATATGTTCGATAGTAACCTTATTCATTAATCATCCTCCGGTGGAAGCATATCTTCCGTCATAATCAGCATGAAAGGTAACCAACCCATCTTGCCAAAGAAAAGTAAGAACAGGGCTGTTGCCAACCCTGTAATAACGCATTCAACTAATCGATCAATGATTTCAACCATTCTTCGACTCCTCGTATGCTTCAAATGCCATGCCCCAGGCCTTTGCTTCGTCTGAACGAACGCAATAGTCCCAGCTATCAAAGTCTATGATATCCATATCCACATCACCAAACTTCGCTACTTCAAGCAGAAGCTCAAGGCCACTGTAAGCCTTAAGGTCTTTCTGGTTAATATCACCAGTAATAACCATTGTGGAGTTGACCCCTTGGCGACCTACCAAAGATTTGGCGGTATCAGCATCAAGATCTTCTGCTTCATCCACAATGATGAATTTGTTATCCCAACTACGTCCCTTGACTTGCTCAAGTGCCAGCATTTCAATCTTACCGTCCTCAATCATGGCCTTAACGGCTCCATGACCAAGACGTTTCTTGAAAGTGTCGAGAATAGGTGCAGCCCAACCCTCTAGCTTCTCTTCTTTGGTTCCTTTGAAGAAACCAACAGACTTAGCCTTACCTTCGGCAGGTCGAGCGATTACGACGCCATCGATTTGCTTGGACAGAAGGAGGTCACAAGCGATGACTGAAGGAATGAATGTCTTAGCACTACCCCAAACACCAGTACAGATTACCACTGGACGTTCGTAGATAGCGTTAATGTATTCAGATTGCACTTGATTCAGAGGAACAAGTGGCGAAGTATCACGAGTTTCATAAGTCTTCTGTTCACGGGTGTTACGAGTGTTGTTACGACCTTTCATAGAAAACTCTCCTGCATCACGGTTACGACGGGCATTACGACGATCTTTGCGATTACGGCGACTCATTAGCGATTCCTTATATCAATTTGCCTAATCCTAGGCAGGTCCAAAAATTGGAGTGATTACCTTAAAAAGAAGGGAAGCTACCTTACGACAACTTCCCTTATCCATTATTCTACATTTTCTGTTTCAGGAGCGGCTACCTTAAGATAGTTAACACCTTCAACTTGACTCAGACCACCAAAGAAGGAGTCTTTCTCGATAGCATAGCTGCTACCAGAAGCAAGCATAACGTTAACCCAAGTGTCTTCTTCATGCACTTCGGTAATCATAGCTACGTTAATCATAACGTTACCAGCCATGCCGCCCATTTCTTCACTCAACTTCATTTCAATCAGAATCATTGTATTCTCCTAAAAACAAATCGGTTACATTATATATAACACTATTCATAGGAGATGGACAGCAAACCCCAATTAAAAAGATTAGAAGGAGTTTGTCCGATGTAGAGAAGTCGAGCATTCTCAAGCATAGCTTCTTTCCATGAATCCCCGTACACAACTTTATACTCAGCGGAAATGACATCGTACATGTCTTGAGTAGTCAGACAAGGTTCAAGAAG
>NZ_JBOFZA010000095.1:0-3495 GCF_051654945.1 Serratia sp. (in: enterobacteria) | reverse complement strand
AGGGTGACTCGCCAGGGCAAGAGATCGCCAACTCGGTTTACCGGCCAGTCGGCGATCACATTCAGTATGTGGTGCAGATAACACTCAGGATCTATACCATTCAGCCTGCATGTCCCGATCAGTCCGTACAACAGTGCACCGCGTTCACCACCGTGATCGGAACCGAAGAACAGGAAGTTTTTACGGCCCAGGCTGACCATCCGCAGGGCATTCTCGGCGATATTATTATCCGCTTCAGCCCAGCCATTTTCCACATAGTACGTCAGCGCCGACCACTGATTCAAGGCATACGAGAACGCTTTCGCAAGCTCCGAGTGGCGCGACAGTGTCTTCATTTTTTCACGCAGCCAACCCTCCAGCCCATTCAGCAGAGGTTTTGCTCTCAACTGACGTTGGGCCAGGCGATGTTCTGCCGGCAACCCGCGCAGCTCTGCTTCGATGACATACAGCTGGCCCTGCGAAAGAAGCGCAGTGCGGCGGCGTCCCGTTTCGCGGTCAGCAGGACGTCGAGGGTCTGACCCGACGTATCCACCGCCCGGTACAGATATTTCCACGGGCCTCTGACTCTGATGTCCGTTTCGTCCATACGCCAGCGACGCCCCACGCGACGTTTATGCCGACGGAACGCCTTTCCAGCAGTGGAACCAGGCAGATAACCCAACGGTGAAAGGTGGAATGGTCAACGATGACACCCCGCTCGGCCATCATCTGTAGCAGCGAAATATGAAATCCTTTTCTGATATTTGCGTGAGACACTGTCATCATCCGTAACGTTAAAAACGGACTCCGTCGCTGATGATGCAGCGTCTGTCTGTTTTCTGGCAATGTCTCCGGTGTAAATAGGGGTGATATATGACTGATATGACTGTAGATGCAGCCTCCTATTATCGGCTCAGTAAACCGCAGTTTGACAATTTGTTCACCGATAACATACGCACTGACACGATGGAGTCATTAGCTCAGTCCGCGGCAAATGGCAATCTGGACAGTATTGATCTATTACATAATCTGGCGCTGCGTAAGGACACGGTGGGCGAACAGGCTGAGAACGTCCTTTTTGATTTATTCAGCGGAAAAATCACCGGAAAAATAGGCGTGGATCGCGATATACAGCAAGCAAGCCTGAAGTTGTATCAGATCGCGTTCAAGAACGAGGATTATAAGATCAGGTTCAGTTCACCCACCCGGTTACTTTACATGGCCGGTTCGGCGATGTCAGAGCTGGCTCAGAAACAGGCACTTTCCCGCCTGTTTGTGGGGGATCAGCAGGCACAGGTACCGCACGAACAAACCGGAGAGCTGGACTGGTGGAGTCCTGCCCGTATGCTGACAACCGATGAGATATCTGCGGCGATGAACAAGATGCCGCACCCAGATTGTTCGTTAAATTTTCCGTCCGCACTCGTTGACCCCGTTAATAGCAGCAATATACTGGGAGATCTGATTGCTGAGAAAATCCGCAGTACCTATCTGGGCTTCCTTGATAAACCTGAATTCTTCCCGATTAATACCGGAGATCACTGGGTTCTCTTTGTCCTGCACAGAGATCAATCTGACAGTGGTGCTGTTAAGGCTGTAGTGTTCAGTTCAGCCAGTAACCTGACCCCTGAAACAAAGGCTAAACTGAACCAGGCTGCTGCCATCGCCAGCGGTGATGGCAATTCAGTCACTTTTGTTGAGGAACATATTCAGAAACATGTACCAAACGGTTGCGGAATATTTGTTATCTGGATGATGGAACAGATTATTGCGCATCCGGAATGTGATCCGGGTGCCGCAGCGGAAAAGTTCGCAGATGAATTTATGAGAAAATCTCCGGAAGAACAAACGAATTTTAATATACAGTTCCGTCGTCAGCTGCATGAGCGCTGCTTTCCGCCTCCGGCCAGTCCGGTATGCCATACAGCTCCCCTATACGCCTGAGGGCTTCCTGTGTCAGCTCTGTTGACCGACGTGCATGTTCGTCGTGGATTTTTCTCCGCGCGTGCGCCATGCCGGCGTAAGCGTACAGCCAGAACCGTATTGACGAACGAGGGCTATTCAGTTGGCAGTACGATGCGCCACGGTAGCAGTTCGCTGACCCGGTTGACCGGCCAGTCCGCGATAACGTCGAGGACATGGCGAAGGTAGCTTTCTGGCTCCTCCCCCTGCATGACCTGTCAGATCACGTAGGTCATGGTGACATTTCAACCCACAGAGGCGGATTAACGGGTTCATGTTCTTCAGCCTTTCAGCACTTAACCTTGAGGATCATCTCAGCTTAGTGATCTCGCCTCAATCCCCGTTGTCAGCGGGTTACATCACCCTGCGGGCATGCCGCAGGTCACTGCCGCTCAGGTTCACCACCGTCACAGCCGGTGGGATTGTCGGGTTTCTCATCATGAGTTACCGGTTCAATATTCCAGACAGACTCGTGGTTCATTTGAGCATCCTTACTCGCCCTGAACTCCGGGCACACCATAGGTAAAATCAGCCACCCAAAGCTGGTTGGGACGTTCTGCAACGAACTGCCGTTGCACCAGGTCGTCTGTTGTACACCGTTCTTTACCGCTGTGGGTTGTTTTCACTCCTTTTCCACGGGTAACCCCTTCTAAGCCCAACGTTTTCATAAGACGTTCGACGGTGCATCTCGCCACCTTGATACTCTCTCGCGTTAACTGCCGCCAGACCTTACGCACGCCATAGACCTGCTTGTTCACTTCGTAAACACGCTGTATTTCTACACAAAGTGCGTCGTCCCGTTTATCCCGAGCACACCGCGTTTCTGGATGCTGGAGCCGCTGCCTGTGCCAGTAAAATGTTGATGGGGCGATAGCCAACTCCTGGCATACCGACTCGACCCCGTGCTTAGCGCTCAGGCTGTCTATTAACGGCATTATCTTTTCCAGTAGCGGTCGAGTTCCGCCTGCGCAAAATAAGCTGACGCCTGGCGCAGAATATCGTTGCTGCGACGAAGCTCACGAACTTCACGCTCCAGTTCGTTTAAACGCTGGCGCTCACTGGTGGTCAGGTTGCTATCACTGGCACTGGCTCCAAAATCGCGTTCATGCTGGCGGACCCAGGCTCTGAGTGTGTCGGGATTACAGCCAATTTTAGGGGCGATGGATTTGAAAGCGGCGTGTTCAGATTTGTATTCACTGCGCTGTTCCAGAAGCATTCTTACTGCGCGTTCCCGCAGTTCGGCTGGATAACGATTTGCTGATTTTGATGTCATCTTGGATCTCCTTTCACTAAGAGTCTAGTCTCCAAGATTCCCGGTGCGGTTCAGGCTGCACGGAATGAGTCGCCCTGGTCAAGGATAAGTTGAGCACATTCGAGTTTGAATTCGGCAGAAAAGGTCCGTCTCGTTTTGTTAGTCATTTGTAAACGCCCGGTGATGGCACCTTGTGTCGTGGCGTGAGGTTGGGGTTTTCCGTAAGTTAACTGAAGTGATTGCTGGCGTACGGCAACAGCTCATCCAGCCGACGATTCGGCCACGCTGGCAACCGCCTCAAT
>NZ_JBOFZA010000094.1:0-3643 GCF_051654945.1 Serratia sp. (in: enterobacteria) | reverse complement strand
TGAATAAGCGAGATACCAGCGAACACATTGAGCAATAACATCGATGGGGTAATGCAGGCGTTTAAAGGCTTTTTGTATCAGAGGCATTATCAGATAACATCACAAAGAAAACAGCATGTTACCTAACAACGCCTTAATGGTGTCGTTCCGGTGAACTCATCTTCTCAGCTTAATTTCAGCAGGTAATATCAGCACCATCTTCCCGACTTACTCTGATGGAGCTAACCAGTGTCGAAACAACGATGGTTCATTGAGCAAAAAACTCATCACGTCACCAGTTGGCGGGCCAGTGGTCTTACCCGCAAGCAATACTGCGATCTCAACGATATTCCCTTCACCACCTTTCGTGAATGGCCCCAGGATGTCGCCAGGGCTGAACGGCGGGCAAACGAACCTGCCGTACTGCCTGTTCACATCGCCGAACCCGCGCACCACGCTAGATCCGTTTTACCAATGACGACTGAACCGGTTACGCTCTTTCTACCGGGCGGGATACGCATGTGTTGCCATCCTTCACAACTGACTGATGTATTCAGGGCCCTCAAATATGCTCAGTCCTGAGAATGTCTTCCTGGCGGTGAAACCCGTGGATATGCGCCGGGGGATCGACACCCTGACACAGTATGTTCAGGATGAGTTAAAATCATCGTGGCATGACGGTGCCGCTTTCGTCTTCACCAACAAGGCCCGTTCGCGCATCAAAGTGCTGCGCTGGGATAAATATGGCGTCTGGTTGTGCACCCGGCGTCTGCATAAGGGGCATTTCCGCTGGCCACGAGCAAATGACACCGCCTGGTCCCTCACGTCTGATGAGTTTAACTGGCTTGGCTTGTCAGCGGTGTTGACTGGCAACAGATAAAGGGCCATGACCTCGCAAAATGGGTATTCAGCAATGCGCCAGGATCGTTGCATAAATTAGATATAACCTTGTGAAATATAATGGATATCGATGCCAGATGCGGTATAATTACCCGCATGGATATCTCCGTTCTCACCACCACAAATGACATCGAACAGCTTCGCACTCTGGCGCTTGCCATGGTGCAAAAGTGATGACTGAGAACGAAGAAAAAGAAAAGCTTCAGCAACGTATCCGGCTCCTGGAGGAAATGCTGAAACTGGTACGCCAGCAGCGCTTCGGAAAAAAATGCGAGACGTTGGCCGGGATGCAGCGTTCTCTGTTCGAAGAGGATGTGGATGCCGATATCGCTGCATTGACAGCCCATCTGGACAAGCTACTGCCCCCCTCCGCTGAAGAAGAAAAAACACCCCGCTCACAACCTGCCCGCAAACCGCTCCCGGTACACCTTCCACGTCGGGAGATCGTCATTGAGCCCGACTCGACCGAAAGCTGTCCTGACTGCCAGGGCACACTGCGCCACATCCGGGATGAAGTGAGCGAAAAGCTGGAATATATCCCGGCACGCGTTGTGGTTAACCGGTATGTTCGCCCGCAGTACAGTTGTGCCTGCTGTCAGCGGGTGGTCAGCGGTGAAATGCCTGCGCACATTATCCCGAAAAGCCTGGCTGAGCCGTCGCTCATTGCGCAGGTGGTGATCAATAAACACTGTGATCATATGCCGCTGTACCGCCAGCAATCGGTTCTGGCCCGGTCAGAGATAGACCTGTCCGTTAGCACAATGGCAGATATGGTCGGGCATGCAGGGGCGGCACTGGCCCCGCTGGCAGACGCGTTGCACCGGATGTTACTGACGTGCGATGTGCTGCATGCCGATGAGACGCCCCTGCAAATCCTGGACACCAGAAAAGGCGGTAAATCCAGCCAGGGTTATCTGTGGGCTTACGTTAGTGGCGAACGGAGTGGCGTGCCTGTTGTGTGCTTCGACAGTCAGCCAGGGCGCGGACACGAATACCCGGAAAACTGGCTTCAGGGCTGGAAAGGTAAACTGGTTGTTGATGGTCATAAAGCTTACCGGACGCTGGCCAATAAAGCTGCCGGCATGACTCTGGCCGGGTGCTGGGCCCATGCCAGGCGAGGCTTCGCCGACTTATACAAAGCCAATAAAGATCCACGCGCCACAATAACCGTGAAAAAAATCGCGGGGTTGTACAGGCTGGAAAAGAGAGTGGGCCACCGGCCGGCGGATAAGATCCGACAGTGGCGAAAACGGTATGCGAAACCGATAATGGATGATCTGTGGTCCTGGCTTACAGAGCAGGAGGTAGCATGCCCTCCCGGAGGAGCTTTACATAAAGCCATCGTCTACACGCTGTCGCATCGCGTGGAGCTGAGCGTGTTCCTGAATGATGGCGCGGTGGCGCTGGACAATAACATCTGCGAACGAGCGATCAAAACCGTCGTCATGGGCAGAAAGTCATGGCTGTTCGCGGGGTCCCGAATGGCGGGAGCACGAGCAGCACAGATAATGAGTCTGCTGGAAACGGCAAAGCGAAATGGTCAGGAGCCGCACGCATGGCTGACGGATGTTCTGCAGCGGTTACCGGGCTGGCCGGAGGCGCAACTGAACGAGCTGTTGCCGTTACCCGGATTCACCTTCGCGAACGGACAAGAGGTGACACAACAGGAGGGCAATAAGTTGTCGCCAGACTCACGATCTCCTGACGACGGTGTTGCCTCCCTGACACCGTAAATGCTGAAAATCCCGGGAACTGCGGGGCTTCAGCGCATAATCTCAACTTGACTCAGTCCCTGCGTTAGAGCGGCTAAATACCCTACCCAGTACCCCATCTCCTGACAACGGCTTCCCCAGGTAACCTGAGGCAAATGCCAGCCGGGCTGTCAATATGAGTTCACCGGAACGACACTCTGTACGTAAGAGGGTGGCTTATCGGACAGAGCTATCATCGGGAAACCAAGACGGCGGCACCATTAGCAAACAGTGAAAATGCGGGTGTGCGCTACCATCTGCCTAGCCTATATCATGACAATGCCACACGACATTACTCTTCGTGGCATATTATTGCCCCGGCTGTATATGCCCCGAGCACCGCTGCCCAGCCCCGAATTTCCTGCGAAATTTTAACCTCCTTCAGGTTAACTCTCCACAGGCTAGTCGCCGTCAGGTCAGCCCCCCTCAGGTCAGCCCCCCTCAGGATCGTCCTTGTCAGGTTAACCCCCCTCAGGTTAGTGCTCCTCAGGTCAGCCCCCGTCAGGTTAGCCCCCGTCAGGTTCGTCCTCGTCAGGTTCGTCCTCGTCAGGTTCGTCCTCGTCAGGTCAGCCTCCGTCAGGTTAGCCCACGTCAGGTCAGTCCCCGTCAGGTTCGTCCTCGTCAGGTTCGTCCTCGTCAGGTTCGTCCTCGTCAGGTCAGCCCCCGTCAGGTCAGCCCCCGTCAGGTCAACCCCCGTCAGGTTAGCCCACCTCAGGTTCGTCCTCGTCAGGTCAGCCCCCGTCAGGTTCGTCCTCGTCAGGTCAGCCCCCGTCAGGTTAACCTCCCTGAAGGCGTCATTCGTTTTTCCGGTTATCTCTCTATACAGCTCCAGCAACAGACGGGTCATCTCTGCATGGGATGCATTGATGGTGGCGGGCAGGTGTTCCGCCCCCCCTGGTGCTAGTGCACCGGTCGCTGCGTTTGTAACGTTTGCCTGTATCCCGCTATCACGGATTGTTATACCAATAAGCTGGTCCGCGTTACCCGGATCACGAAACTGGCACTCTAGAGCA
>NZ_JBOFZA010000093.1:0-159687 GCF_051654945.1 Serratia sp. (in: enterobacteria) | reverse complement strand
ATGCGGTGATGTATGACAACAGCACCCACAACAACATTACCTTGGGCGGCAACACCTACGACAACAGCACGCACACCGGTGGCACCACTATCACCAACGTGGCGGATGGTGTCGCGCCAAGCGATGCGGTGAACTACTCGCAACTGACCGAAACCAACACCAACGTCACCAACCTGGGTGATACCGTCACCAACCTGGGCGATACCGTAGACAACATCTACAACACCGGGACCAAGTACTTCCACGCCAACTCCACCGGTATCGACTCTGTTGCGTCTGGTCTGGATGCGGTGGCAATCGGTATGGGTGCCATTGCCAGCGCTGATAACAGCGTAGCTTTGGGCGCGGGTTCTCTGGCCAACGGCAGCACCTTGTCTCACCAGGCGTATCTGGTTGGCGGGACTGCACGAGGTGAAGTGAACGTGGGTAATCGCCGTATTACCGGGCTGGCTGCGGGTGCAGACGCAACGGATGCCGTGAACGTGGAACAACTGACTTCGGTCATGAACCACTACTACAGCTTCAATAACGTTTCCATGTCTGATGCCAACTTCAATAACGATGGCGCCACCGGGGCCAACTCGATTGCGGCAGGTATCAACGCCGCCGCGAGAGGGGTCGGTGCGGTTGCTACCGGTGTGAATGCAATGGCAAATGGCGATCATTCAATCAGCCTGGGCTATAGCACCGTGGTTAACGGTGCACGTTCGGCGGCGATTGGTGACCCAACCGTGGTGAACGGTGATGACAGTTACTCACTGGGTAACAATAACCTCATCGACTCCAACAAAGTCTTTGTCGTCGGCAGTAACGTGAAAGTCGATGCCGGATTGGATGGCGCAGTTGTTTTGGGTGACAGTTCAACGGCCAGCGCTGCTGTGGCAACGACGGGTGTGAACCTCAATGGTAAAGACTATGCGTTTGCCGGTATTGCACCGACCAGTTCGCTCAGCGTAGGGGCAGTGGGTGCAGAACGTACTATCACCAACGTGGCCGCAGGCCGTCTGAATAAAGACAGCACTGATGCCATCAACGGTTCACAACTGTTTGCTACCAACCAGGCGATTGATGGCCTGCAAGGCGGCAGCGTTCAGTACGATAAGAATACTGACGGCAGCGTGAACTACAACAACGTGACCATGGGTGGCGACACTTATGACAACAGCACACATACCGGTGGTACCACTATCACCAACGTGGCTGATGGCGTCGCGCCAAGCGATGCGGTGAACTATTCACAACTGACCGAAACCAATAACCAGGTGAGTATCAACACCACCAACATCGCGGGTAACACCACGGCGATCACCAACCTGGGCGATACCGTAGACAACATCTACAACACGGGCACCAAGTACTTCCACGCCAACTCTACCGGCACGGATTCTGTGGCCTCGGGTATTGATGCGGTGGCAATCGGTATGGGCGCAGTGGCAAGTGCCGATGGCAGCATCGCGCTGGGTGCCGGTTCTCTGGCAGATGGCAGCACCATGGCTCATGAAGCCTACCTGGTTGGCGGCACGGCGAAGGGTGAAGTGAACGTGGGTGACCGTCGTATTACCGGGCTGGCTGCCGGTGCAGACGATGCGGATGCAGTGAACGTGGCACAGCTGAAACAAGTTGCCACCGAATCGGTAGCCGATGTCGTTAAATATGACAACAGCACGCATAACAATATTACCCTGGGTGGCGACACCTACGACAACAGCACGCATACCGGCGGTACCACCATCACCAACGTGGCGGACGGTAAGGCTCCAAGCGATGCGGTGAACTACTCACAGCTGACCGAAACCAACACCTCTATCACCAACCTGGGTGATACGGTGACCAACATCAACAACAAGGGCACCAAGTACTTCCACGCCAACTCTACCGGCGCGGATTCAGAGGCGACAGGTATCGACGCGGTGGCAATTGGTATGGGCGCAATCGCCAGTGCTGATGGCAGCATCGCCTTGGGCGCGGGTTCTCTGGCCAACGGCAGCACCTTGTCTCATCAGGCGTACCTGGTCGGCGGGACTGCACGGGGTGAAGTGAATATCGGTGACCGTCGTATAACCGGGCTGGCTGCCGGTGCGGACGATGCGGATGCGGTGAACGTGGCACAGTTGAAACAAGTGACCACCGAATCGGTAGCCGATGTCGTTAAATATGACAACAGCACCCACAACAGCGTGACCCTGGGTGGCGACATTTATGACAACAGCACGCATACCGGTGGTACCACCATCACTAACGTGGCGGACGGTAAAGCACCAAGCGACGCGGTTAATTACTCTCAACTGACCGAGACCAATAACCAGGTGGCGATCAATACCACCAACATCACTAACAACACCAATGATATTAATGGGTTGAAGGATGATGCGTTGCAGTGGAATGCCGGCAAAGGTGCCTACAGTGCCGACCATATGGGTAACGGCCCTGCCAAAATCACCGATGTAAAAGCTGGAGACATCAGTGCCGACAGTACCGATGCGGTGAACGGTTCGCAGTTGTTCGGTCTGCAAACTGAAATTACCAACATCAACAATGGTAAAGGGGTCAAGTACTTCCATGCCAATTCAACGCTGGCTGACTCTAAAGCGGTGAGTGCGGAGTCTATCGCGGTCGGTGGTAATGCGGTGGCAACGGGTACCAGCTCTATCGCCATGGGCAGCAATGCTCAGACGACGACGGATCACTCGGTAGCCATCGGTGGTTCTAGCAGCGTGAGCGGCAAGTCTGGTACTGCCATCGGTGATGGTGCCTCTGTGACAGCCGATAACGCTGTGGCATTGGGTGCTGGCTCGGTAGCGGATCGGGTTAACTCGGTTTCTGTCGGTTCGAAAGGCCATGAGCGCCAGATCACCAACGTGGCAGCGGGTACTGAGGATACCGATGCGGTGAACCTGGCTCAGTTGAAAGAGGTGTCCGGTAATATCACCAACATCGACAATTCAGTGAAGCAGAACAGCACGGATATCACCAATATCCAGAACGGTACCGACGGCATGTTCCAGGTTAAGAATACTGACAACCTGCCGAAACCGAGTGTGACCGGTAATAACTCGGTAGCCGGTGGTGCGGGCTCCAAAGCGTCGGGTAACAGTAGCATGGCGGTGGGGACATCCTCCACAGCGTCAGGTGCCAACTCCGTTGCTCTGGGTAACTCGTCCTCTGCTACGGCTGATAACTCGGTTGCTCTGGGCTCTGGCTCGGTCGCCGATAGAACCAACAGCGTATCCGTCGGTTCTGCCGGTAACGAACGTCAGATCACCAACGTGGCAGCGGGTACCAAAGGCACGGATGGCGTTAACGTCAATCAGTTGACCAGCGGTATCAACGAGTCGAAAGACTATACCAACAGCAAGTTTAACGACCTGAAAAACCAGGTTGACAAGCAAAACGACAAGTTGGAAGGCGGTATTGCCGGTGCGATGGCGATGGCCAGCATGCCACAGCCATACTCACCTGGGGCCAGCATGTTCAGCATGGGCGGCGCCAGCTACGGTAGCCAGGGTGCAGTCGCCATGGGGGTGTCAACCATTTCCGACAACGGCAAGTGGGTGACCAAACTGCAAGGGACCACGACCACGCAAGGGGATGTAGGTGTCGCAGTAGGGGTAGGTTATCAATGGTAATAGGTTGATTTAGTCGATAACCGAAATGTAACAGCTCTGGTGGCGGTAACGTCACCAGAGCAACAGTAAAAAACTCTTGAATTAGGCGGACTTATGTTTTCTCGTGCAAAAAGTGCTCGTGTTGTTCTGGCAGCAGCCATCGTGCTCTCCATGTCAGCATGTACCAGAAGTATCAGCCAGGTAGATAGTGCCGGGCATACTGCCAGCCCGGTGTTCCCACAGATGGACAGCGCAACCCGCCCAGAGGGGAGCTACGTTAATCTGGCTAACCTCAATGCGATCAAACCGGGTATGACCAAAAACCAGCTCTATCAACTGATCGGCACGCCGCACTTCTCTGAAGGCGTATTCGGGGTGAAAGAGTGGGATTACATCCTCAAGTTCAGAATGGCCAGCGGCAACGATCTGGTTTGTCAGTACAAGGTGGTGTTCGATAAGGATCTGATCGCTCAGTCCTTCTTCTTCCAACCGGAAAATTGCCTGGATCGATTGAAAGCTGCGCCTGCTGCGGTGGTAAAACAAGAGGTTCCTGCAACGCCGGTCACTTTCAATGCCAACATGCTGTTTGGTTTTAACAGCGCGGTGTTGTCAGCAGCCGGGGTGAATGAACTGACGGGCTTTGCTAACAAAATCAAGCAAACCAACCTGAACGAAAAGAGCATCCTGATTATCGGGCACACCGATCGTCTGGGGGGCGCAGCCTATAACCAGCGGCTTTCTTTACAGCGTGCCGAGTCGGTGCGTGACCTGTTGGTAGCAAACGGCATCAGCCGCCAGATTATTCAGGTGGAAGGTGCCGGCTCCTCCCAGCCGTTGGTCGCTTGCCCGGGTAAAAAATCGGCCAAAGTGGTTGAGTGTTTAGCGCCAAACCGCCGGATCGTGATTGAGTTCACCAGTAAATAAGTCATTCAGGACAGTAAGATGAAAGCGAAATTTTTAGTCAGATCTGCCGTATTACTGCTAGCCAGCGTTTGGGGTTTTAGCGCTCAGGCAGCGAGCAGGGATTATGTGGTTTCTTATCCTACCGCCTCACTTATCAGCGAAACGCTGCTGGAAATGACGCCATCGGTCAACAATGAACGTAATGACCTGATGATGAAATTGGTGTGCGATCTGGCTAGAAATGAGAAGAGTCAGGCTGAGGTAGAGACCTTCCTGCAAAGAAACGGTGTCGACGTCAGCCAAATTCCTGAAAGTGGTAATGCCTTGTCGTTGTTGGTTAATGGTGAAAATCAGAAACAGAAAGCCGCGTGTGCCAGCTATATTGCCACCTCGGTGATCGTAGCTGGCGATAATAAGGGCTTGTATAAAGCGGTGAATGTCACCAATAAAGACAAAACCCTCAGTGTTAAGCAAGAGATCGACCAGGATAAGCTCAATCAGGTGATGCGTACCCGAATGTCGATTGCCGAAGCCAACGCCGAGTTTTATTCGTTGATGGCCAATGCCCTGGCGAGCAGAGGCGCGATGAGCTACGCCAGTTACAAGAACCAGATATTCGATATGTTCTCCGAATTGGCTCCGTTCTATCTGGATCGCGTTAAGCAACTTTATGCGGGCAAAAAAGGGGATATTACCCTGTTAAGCCTGTCAAAGGGGGATTATCGCGTGATGGATGACAAGGGGTATGTGATGTCTTTCTCTCAGGGGGCGGTTGATCTGGAGGTTAAAGGCATTACCTGGTTTGGCAACGGCAAGATGTTAGGTAAAGAGTATTATCTGGATGTGCCTTATTTTAGTCAACCGGCGGCTAGCGCCGAGCCTAAAAGCAAGGCATTAAAAAAACGTAAGTAACATCTGCACCATAAGGAGGGTTGTCGTGGGTAGTCATGGCGACCCTCTCTCTTTACCCATCATCATGTTAATAATATCATTAAGTACCGGGTCGTCTTTATTGCTACGGTGTATATGGCAGCAAATGCTGAATCTATCATCGTCGAAGTCATTACAAGGCAGATAGCGCATTGAGAATAAGTCACAAAATAAAGGGGCGATAAACTCAGGTAGAATACTGATGGCATCAGAGTTCGCAGCATGTAACACGGCATTGATCAGTGAATCACTCAGATAAATTCTTTTGATGTTTTTTTCGGTAAACCAGGAGAGTAATGGGTTTTCCGCCGAATTTAATCCGTCGCGGCTAATCCAACCAAATTTATTTTCCTTTGCCAACTGGCTCAGTTCGACCTTATCACCTATTCTAGGGTGGTCCTTCCTAAACAGAAAAACTAACTTCATGTTAGATAATGTTTTTTTTATAATGGAGCGGTCGTTGCCCCAAGAAAAACCAATATCTAAATCAATTTGTTTATTCCTTAACAGTTCCAGACATTGTTCTCTGTCATTAGGGTAGGAAGTGAATTCGAAGGTATAACCATTTTGGTATCTTTTATCCTTAATCATTTGATGTGACAGCCAAAAATCAAAAATTGAATTGGTTCTGATGCGGATGGTTCTTGAGCGGGATGAGGGGAGAGCATTGCCTGCAAAATCGAGCGTATTTAATGTCGTATTAAGTTCGTCGAGCAGTGGTCGGGTGTTATTGTAGAGGTTCATTGCCAGCAGGGTGGGTTTGACGCCACTGCTGGTGCGTATCACGATAGGGTCAGAAAAATGTTGTCTGAGTTTATTGAGTGCATAACTGATTGATGAACTGCTTAACCCAAGCCGTTCTGCGGCAAGCGTTGCGCTGCTTGTTTCGATCACAGCAGCCAAGATAGTGAGCAGGTTTAAGTCTAATCCAGGGTTTTTGCCGTTATACGTCATGTTCGCCATTAAACCTAACCTTTTTATCTGGTGCCGGAGAGCGTTTTTACTTCTGCCAACGTTGCTCTCTTGCTGCTGTTTAACCGTTATTGTTGATGACTAGCAGTATAACATTGAAGTTGGATGTCATTGGTAACAAAATGAAATATAAACTTACATGTGGAGGCCCGTGTACATAACACATTTAACTGAAAGTATAGACGGTGTAATCAGTCAGATAGTATGGATTTTCAATCATTATATTTAACATTCTGATTAAAAAAGATAGCAAATGGGATAATACGTATCATTATCAATGCGTTTCTAAGAAAATTCCTGGTTGAATTATTTGGTTAAATGATTGATTTTATTGTGTTTTTTGAGAATTAAAAAACACATTTTTAGTCTCTGGTTTGCCGATAACGTCTTTGTCACGTTTAATAAAGCTCTCAAACAGGCTGACTAACTGTAAATTTTATTTATAGGATTTTTCCCATTTTTAATAAATGCATTCTTAATGACTCTATTGAGCTATTGAGAGATAGTGTTCAAAATGAAGGGTAAACCACAATAAAATTTCTTCGTTAGCCAGGATGCGCAGTTTTACTGAAAATGGAAAGATGATGATAAATATTATCATGTTTAGTGATTGTGACTTGATTCGTTACGCGTTTGACAAACTGGTTGACGATTTGGTCTCTTCCAATAAATACCTTGGCAAAGAAATTAATCTGACGCTGTGTAAAAGTGTCTCCAGCGTGACGGACGAGGTGATACAGAAAGAAAACTCCATGGTTATTTTAGACATGGATGAAGTTTTTTACTCCGAACGTATTGACTTTATTAATAAGCTGAAGGGAAATAACCAGGGCAGCGTTATCGTTACCTTATGCAAAGATGACGATGACAGCGACAGTTATCAACTGCTGTCACTTTTTTCTGATGTAGTCTTGAAGAAAAAATCTGATATTGAAACCATCACCCTTACCATAGAAAAATTGTTGACCAAAATGGGTAGCCAATTTGGCGAACTGCATAATGTTATCAATCATATCGGCAGCATGCGTTTCTTTGCGCTGACGAAAAGAGAGAATGACATACTGAAACGGATTTTATCTGGCATGAAGAATAAGGAAATTGCTCAGGAACTATTTATCAGCAGTAAAACAGTGGGTACACATCGCTCTAACATTTATAGCAAGTTCCATGTTAGAACCATTACCGAACTTTATTTTAAATTGAAATCAGATTCATTAATTAGGTAGTCAGGGATGTAATGTTATTGTAAATCCTCGAGGGATGAAATGAATAACCTGATGCTCATCAGTCGTTGCCAGTACCTATTGCTGGGGCTTAAGTATTTGTACCAACAAGAAACCGAGGGGGATGGCGAGTGTTTGCAGTACGACTCGTTAAAAGAATGTGAGGCATTCAACCTTAAAAATACGGCGGTGATTGTTGATATTCGTGATGATTATTTTGAGTCATTCCGCTTGCTACAGTCTTTCCGTTGTAAAAATCCTGATGCGAAAATTGTGGTGATATTATCTTGTCACTCAAGTATTTATTTTAAATTGACCGTCAACGGACTGGCCAACGGGATTGCTACTATCGACGATCCCATCGATGAACTGGTCGAACTTATCTTCTCGGTTTCTGGCGATGAAAGTATTATTACTCAATCTATTTTAAAAGAGAGAGACAGTTCCACCTCTAATCAAGTGGAAAAGATCTCCATGACCCCTTGTGAAATCACCGTGTTTGATTCCGTCATGAAAGGGATCAGCTTGACGACGCTGGCTTGCCTCGATGGTCGAAGTATTAAAACATTGAGCCATCACAAACGTAACCTGATGAGAAAGTTTGGTATTATTACCAACCTGGAGCTTTACCGGTTGGCCAAGGATCAACTAAGAATTTGACCTTCTCACCAAGGCCAGTTTGCCTGAGGGCAATTTTGTTCAATACTCTCCCCGCGTAACCCGGCACGCTGGCACCTGTAACTCTCTTACAGGTGCTAACTATGACGCTATACCTTTCGATGGCCGCTTTTGCGTTGGCCTCCTCCATAACTCCCGGTCCGGTGAACATCGTGGCACTTAGCTGCGGAGCGCAGTTTGGCTTTACTACCAGCCTGCGGCACGTGACCGGCGCGACCTTGGGTTTCACGTTATTACTGGTGTTGGTTGGCTTGGGACTGCATGAAGTGCTTGCCTGGTGGCCATGGCTGACAACCGCGATCCTGTGGGCTGGTGTCGTGTTTCTACTTTATATGGCCTATCAGCTTGCCGTGGATAACGGGCGGCTAAGCCAGGATGCACAGCGGCAGGCCCCTTCTTTTTGGTATGGCGCGCTGTTGCAATGGTTGAATCCCAAGGCCTGGTTGGCGTCGGTTGCCAGCATGGGAGCCTTTGTGGGGGACGGGGAGATGCGGCTGTTATGGCTGTTTGCCGGGCTCTATTTTGTGATTTGCTACCTGTCGATAGCCTGTTGGGCCTACGCTGGGGCGATGCTTAGCGGCCTGTTACAGCGGGCGCACAACCTGCGGCGTTTTAACCGCTTGATGGCGCTGCTGCTGGCGTTCAGTGCCTGTTACTTGCTGGCCGAGGGGATCTGATACTGGCCGGGGGTGGCTGCCAGCAACTGTTTGAAGGTGCGCTGAAAGTGTGCCTGATCGGCAAAGCCGCTTTCGCTGGCCGCGGCGGCAATCGACAAGCCCCGTTTCAATAGCCGCTGGCCGTGCTGTACCCGCTGATTGACCAGATAGGCATGGGGCGTCATGCCGTAGCGTTTCTTGAATGCACGGATCAGGTAAGAAGGGGAGAGTGCCGACGCCTGGCAGATTGCTTCCAGCGTTAGCGACTGGGTGCAATGAGCGCGGATAAACGCCGCCGCCGTTGCCAATTTTGGGGTCATATCCTGCTGCGTTTGCGAAGACTCGCCCAGCAACTGTGGCAGGTTACTGAAGTAATCCACCAGCGCGATCTGCTTTTCCAGGTGACAACACAGTGGATCGGTCAGAACGCCGTACAGTTGATTCAGGCCGTTAAATAGCGCCGGATCCTGGCTGATAATCTGCTTAAACGGCATAAAGCCGCTGCCAGCATCCTGCTGTAGCGTTGCCAACCAGTGCTGATCGATATAAAACATGATGTAGGACCAGCGTTGATCGCCAATCGGGTTGCAGCCATGCGCCTGCTGCGGGTTGATGATCACCACGTCACCGGTGCTAACCTGTAGGTGCTGGTCGCCATTAACGTAGGTGCTGGTACCGGCGGTGATGGTGCCAATACAGAAGAACTCATGGCTGTGCAGCGCATAACACAGCTTGCGGCCATCTTCGACGGCGCGGGCTTCAACGAACGGCAGGCGCTCATCGCGCCAGAATTGGGGGGCATAGGTGCTCATCGATTCTTCTTTGGCATGTTGACGGATAGGCTTTGTTATAGCGTAGTTTGTATGATGCGGTCGAGAGGGAACGGGATAATGATAGTGAGGTTGCAGCGGATGGTTTTGCCGCCGGTGGTGATGGTGGTTTGTGCTGTTGGTATGGCGATAACTCGTTGGCTAGGCGAGGGGAGTTGGCAACAGAACCCGCTTATTTTATTGGCCGCTGGCGTGTTGGCAGTGGTTGCCGTGACGATCATGATCGGCGCCAGCTATGCTTTTCATCGGGCGGGCACCACGCTGCATCCACAAAAATTTCAGCAGGTCAGCGCGCTGCTGGTCACCGGGATTTTTCGTTTCAGCCGTAATCCCGTGTATCTGGGGCAGATCCTGCTGTTGGCGGTTTGGGGGCTGGTACTGGGAGGCATCGGCGTCTGGCTGTGGTGGGGACTGTTTTTTGTCTATCTGGATCGCGTGCAGATCCCGCGTGAAGAGGCGTTTTTACGTGGCAATTTCGGGCAAGACTATCGGGTGTTTTGCCGCCGTGTGAGGCGTTGGCTTTAAGTGAATATTTCAAGTTTGTTCCCCTCACCCCAACCCTCTCCCAAAGGGCGAGGGAGCCAGTGTGGAGCCGTAGTCAGGAGCAGAGGTTAATCTGTAGAGTGTGGCAGAGGTGTTAAGTTGTGGCACGCTCAATCCCCTCTCCTTGGGGAGAGGGTTAGGGTGAGGGGCTTTGATACTGATGCAGGTGAAACTTACTCTTCGTTTTCGCTACGAGCCATCATCTGCCGCTGGTGCTCATCACTGGCGGCCTGGATCTCTTCCAATACCGAGTCAACATCAGCCCGTTTGGTGGTTTCGACAAACTTGCCGGTCAGCTCGGTCTCCGGCGTCAGGTTGCCTTCCTGGTAGAGCGCCCAAATCTCTTTGGCATACTTGCTGCCCAGCAGCTCTGGCGCATACTGGCCGTAATAGTGCGTCATGTTGTTAATATCGCGCTCAAACATGCTTTTGGCATGGTTGTTGGCGGCGGCATCCACTACCTGTGGCAAATCGATAATCACTGGCCCGTTCTTGTCCATCAACACGTTGAATTCTGACAGATCGCCATGAACCAGCCCGGCGCAAAGCATGCGCACCGCGTAGTTCATCATCAGGGCGTGATCGTGCAGCGCCTGCTCCGGCGTTAACGTTACGTCGCTCAGGCGCGGTGCTACCAGCCCTTCTTCATCGGTGATCAGCTCCATCAGCAAGACACCGTCCAGGCAGATATCCGGCTGTGGCACGCGTACGCCAGCTTTCGCCAGCAGATACAGCGCATCCACCTCGGTATTCTGCCAGGCTTCTTCCTGCTGCTGGCGGCCAAATTTGGAGCCTTTGCTCATGGCACGAGCATCACGGCTGTTGCGCACCTTGCGGCCTTCCTGGTAGTTCACGGCCTGCTTGAAGTTACGTTTGTCGGCTTCTTTGTAGACTTTGGCGCAGCGGATGTCATTACCGCAACGCACGATAAATACGTCGGCTTCTTTGCCACTTTTCAAACGGCGGATGACGTCGTCGATTAAACCATCATCAACCAATGGCTGGAGTCGTTTTGGAATTTTCATGCAGCCTTGTACCCTATTTAGGCTCCGCTGTGAATATTTGCTTATGCTCTAAACGAAAAATTAGACCAAAAAAGCAAAAATGGGTTTTGCCGCCGGGGGGGTACATTGCCGCCCCGGCGGACCTTACGCTTATTCGGCAATCACCCAGACGCTGACGCTGCCGCCATTGACCGGGAAGGCCGCGCTACCGTGCTCATCCGTCATGATATCGTCCTCGCGGTTGCCGAGGAAGTCACGCCAGGATTTATGGGCAAAATTTTCGCCCAACTCGATGGTTTTACTGCCTTCGGCCCCGTTGGTCATCACCACCACGCAACCCGGTTCTTCGGCAGTGCCACTGCGGCTGAAGGCGATACAGTGCGGATCGTCAAAATAGTCGTTCTGCTCGCCATTGGCAAAGCGCTGACGTGCCTGGATCAGCGTCTCCAGTTCGCCAATCACCGGCATTTCAATCTGATATTCCTGGCCATCATCGCCTTGATCGGTATAGCTGGCACCATACAGGTCTGGATAAAACAGGCAAGGAACGCCTTGCTCGCGCAGCAGGATCAGGGCATAGGCCAGCGGTTTGAACCAGGGTTCGACCGGGGCTTCGAGCGATTGCAACGGCTGGGTATCATGGTTGGCCACCAGGGTTACCGCATGAGCAGGATCGGCGGCGACCAGCGTATCGGTAAACAACTGCGACATATCGTAACTATCGCCCTGTTTTGACGCCAGATGGAATTTCAGCTGGAGCGGTACGTCGAACAGCATCACCTTACCATCGACCAACTCTAAATACTGTTGTAATGCCGCCAAATCGTGCGACCAGTATTCTGCCACGATAAACAGATCGCGCTGTGCCGCGTCGCGCACGTGATCCGCCCAGTCTTTAAAGAACCAGGCCGGGATGTGTTTGGTGGCGTCTAACCGGAAGCCGTCACAAGGCAGGGTTTCCATCAGCCAGCGCGCCCAGAATTTTAACTCTTCGACGACCGCGGTGTTACGAAACTCCACGTTGGCCCCCATCAGATAATCGAAGTTGCCGTTTTCGTCATCAACCTGATCGCTCCAGCCTTCTTCACCATAGTCATTGGCAATCTTGAAGATGCCTTTGTCTTCCGGCTGTTCGATATAATCGACGCCGCTGAAGCATTTGTAGTCCCAGATAAATTTGGAATAGGTACCCTGGCGCCCAGGGAAGGTGAAGCGGGTGTAGGCCAACGCGTCGAGACCTTCTTCGGCTATATCGTTACGGTTATCTTCATCTACCTTATAGACGTGCACCTGCTCTTTTTCATCGGCGCCGATTTTGTGGTTGAATACTACGTCATAAAGCACCCGGATTTGGTGTTCGCGCAGGCGATTAACGGCCTGGGTTAACGCCTCTTTGTCGCCATATTTGGTCGCGCGGGTGCCTTTTTGCTCAAACTCCCCCAGATCGAACAGGTCGTAGCTGTCATATCCCACCGAATAGCCCCCAGCGGCCCCCTTATAGGCCGGCGGCAGCCACAGATCGGTCACGCCTAGTTCGGCCAGGGCTGGGGCACGCTCGGCGACCTCTTGCCAGAGCTTGCCGCCGTCAGGGTAGTACCAATGGAAAAACTGCAACAGCGTGGTCTTTTTCGTCATCAGTCAGCATCCCGATTCATCAGCATAAGAGTATGTCAGGCTTAAGCATGGGCCAGTTTTGGCAAAAGGGAAAATCCGCAGTGCTAGCCTGTATGCAGAGTAGCCTCTTGGCGCAGGGAGAGTAGAGTCGATTTGCCTGCAGCCCGCGAACTGTGAGCCGTTTCACCCTACCAGCGTCTCAGTTATGTGAAGATATAACCGGTTGATAACAAAATACTAACGTTAACAGGGAGTCGTGATGATGGATTACCAGATGGGCGTTTCCGCGCTGGTAACTTTGGCGGTGATCGCCCTATGGGCAACGTCGCGTTTGCCGGAGTATCTGGTTGCGTTGTTGTTTTTTGCTGTGGTGATGATATTGCAGTTAGCGCCGACGGCGGTGGTGTTCTCTGGGTTTGCCTCCTCGGCATTCTGGCTGGTGCTGAGCGGTTTTGTATTGGGGACGGCGATCCGTGCTACGGGGCTGGCCGATCGGTTGGCCAACCGTATTTTGCCGCTGCTGGCCGGTTCCTGGCCAAGGCTGGTTGGCGGAGTGGTGGCCATCAGCTATGCGCTGGCCTTTGTCATGCCGTCGAATATGGGACGGATTACCCTGTTGATGCCGATCATCATGGCGTTAGCCGAGCGTGCCGGGTTGGCGGAAGGATCGCGTGGCCGTTATGGGCTGGCGTTGGCAGTTGGGTTTGGTACCTTCCAACTTTCGGCCAGTATTCTGCCTGCCAACGTGCCTAATCTGGTGATGAGCGGGGCGGCAGAAAGCGCTTACGGCATTCACTTTACCTATCTGTCCTACCTGTTGCTGCATGCGCCGATCCTGGGGTTGGCAAAAGGTGCATTGCTGACGTTATGCATCTGCTGGCTGTTCCGTGCCAAACCACGGCCGGTAGCAAAAACCACCGGGCAGAGTGCGCTTAGCGCAGCGGAATGGCGATTAATCGCGCTGTTGCTGATCACGGTGTTGCTGTGGATCACCGACAGTTGGCACGGTATTGCGCCCGCCTGGGTAGGGCTAACCGCCGCGTGCGTTTGCCTGTTGCCGCGTATTGGCTTTCTGACGGGGGAGCAGTTTGCTGCCGGTGCCAACATTCGCACCTGCCTCTATGTGGCAGGGATCCTTGGGTTGACGGCTTTGGTGAGCCATTCTGGGTTGGGGGATTGGTTAGGCACTGCATTGCTGAATGTCATACCGCAGACCCAGGATCGACCATTTACCGCCTTCGGCATGCTGATCGGCATTACGACGCTGCTGAACTTTGTGGTGACGGCCAATGGCGTACCGGCACTGTTTACGCCGCTGGCGCAGGTTTTGTCAGAAGGGAGCGGCTTGCCGTTAACCACGGTATTGATGACGCAGGTGATTGGTTATGCCACGCCGCTGCTGCCGTATCAGGCATCACCGATTGTGGTGGCGATGGGGATGGGCAAGGTTCCGCCGCGTGAAGGGCTGAAATTATGCCTGCTGCTGGCGCTGTTAACCTTTGGGCTGTTGGTCCCGTTGGACTACCTGTGGTTCGGGCTGTTGGGCTGGTTTGGCTGATCTCGCAACAGCAAAAGGCGGCACCAAGGCCGCCTCTTTGCGTAAAACGATTTAACGATTAATTATAGATGATCGCGGTGCCGTGCAGTTTATTGCTACCGGTTGTAGCGATGATCTGGAAGGATTTAGCACCAGCGGCATCCGCTTTGGCTGCCAGTCTGTTTTCCAGCGAGGTCAGGTCAGAAGCGCCACTCACGGAGATAACCCCGGATTTTTGCAGTTCGGCCGGTTGGCTATTGACCAATTCTGCGGCGAAACTACCGAAAGATACTGAAGCGAGTGCGATGGCTGCGAGGGTCATTTTCAGGTTTTTCATAATGGTTTCCTATCTCTACGTGAGCAGTAAAAGTTGTTGTGTTATGCCGTTTAATTACTTAACGGTCGATAACTTAATGTTAGGCCCCTGCTCGGGAGATTGCAAATGTTTTTTTAGTGGTCGTTAATTAAATTGTGCTGTCGTGGGCTATCTGCTGAGGCGCTTGATGATGCTGAATTAATATAATGCATTGTTATTTAATGGTTATTGTTATTTTTTGACGATTTTCTTCTGCCGGTCGGCAAGACACAGGCCGGATTGGAGAGGATTTGTTGCCCGATTTGGGGCATGATTGGCCACATTGCTTACCGATCGCTAATTAAACGTTGCTCGCTTATCATCAGCGGCGTACTATTTTTTATACCGATCGATAATTTATTTATTGCGCCCGAGTTGGGCGACCGGGAAAGTGAGGGTCTATGAGTATCAATAATGAAGAAGCATGCGCGAAGAAATCTCGCGGCAGGCCGAAGCAGTTTGATCGCGACCAGGCCGTTGAGCAAGCGCTTGAGCTGTTCTGGCGTCATGGCTATGAAGCTACCTCGTTAGCCGATCTGGTTGAAGCGACCGGAGCCAAAGCGCCCACTTTGTATGCCGAGTTTGGTAACAAAGAGGGGCTGTTTCGCGCCGCGGTTGAGCGCTATCTGAGCCGCTATGTCGAAGGCTACAACCACCTGCTGGCCCAGGAGTTACCGATCGCTGACATCGTTGAAGCCTATCTGCGCACGTCGGCAGAGGTGTTTACCGATCCGGAAAACCCAGCCGGTTGCTTTATGGTTTGTGCCAACGCCGCCTTGTCCGACGATTCCAACGATCTGGCCGAGATGCTGCGCAACAAGCATCATGCGCAGGAAACCAGCCTGAAAGCCTGCTTCGATCGCAAAGTAAAGCAGGGCGAGCTGCTGGCTCGTACCGACACCGCCTTATTGGCGAAGTATATTATTTGCATGATTGCCGGGATGTCGGCGCAGGCGCGCGAAGGGGCCAGCCGAGCAGATTTGTTGCAGCTGCTTGAAACCACCATGATGGTGTGGCCGCGTTTGAGCCAGGTGGGCAATAAAGTTTGAGCTGCGGCTAAACAGCCCCTCACTCGTTGCGAGCAAGGGGCCGTTTTATCTTGCTGCCAGCCGCATATGCAGCAATGGGAAAGGTTTGCCTTGGCCATCCAGTTCGCTGCGGCCAATCACCACGAAGCCATACTGCTGATAAAACGCCAATGCCTGCGGATTTTGCTCGTTCACGTCCAGCAACAGCTCGCCATACATAGCCTCAGCCTTGGCCAGTAGGGCTTTACCCATACCTTCGCCACGCCGCTCGTCATCAATAAACAGCATTTCCACCTTGTTGCCATCCAATCCGATAAAGCCGCATAGCTCGCCAGTGGGATCTGCGGCAACCCAGACGTTTACCGCCGGGAGGTAGTCGTTGAGGACTTGCGGGTACAGGCGGGCAATATCCTCTTCCTTCAGAAAATGGTGGGTAGCGCGTACCGAACGCAGCCAGATTGCTGCCAACTGTTCGTTATCCGCAGCCATGCGTGTTCTTATCGTTATCATCGAAATTCTCAATCTATTGTCATTGTTCGTTAAGCTATCTACATAGCGAGTTGAGCAGTCTCGGTCCCTCACTATGATAAACTGCGACATAGGCCGTGGACAGAGGGATGGAAGTGATACGTGCAGCGATAGAGAAACAGGTGCTCAGCCTGACCGGGCTGGCACTCGGCGGGATTGATTTTGAAAATCCGGCGGGTGACCCAGGGCTGTTTGGCCCGCAGTCGGTCACCTGGCAGGTGCATGGCGACTTTACCTCGATGCTATGCGGCGGCGTTAGCGCGCTGCTGTTGCAAATGTTGCACCCGCTGGCATTGGCGGGCGTGTGGGATCATTCCAACTTTCGTGAGGATATGCTGGGCCGCCTGCGCCGTACCAGCCAGTTTATCTCCGTCACCACGTTTGGCCCCAGTGCGGAGGCGCAACGCCTGATCGACAAAGTCAAAACCATCCATTTGCAGGTCAACGGAAGTGATAATAATGGCCAGCCTTATGCCGCCAGCGATCCGCATCTGTTGACCTGGGTTCATGTCGCCGAAAGCAGC
Organism: Serratia sp. (in: enterobacteria); assembly: GCF_051654945.1. GTDB lineage: Bacteria > Pseudomonadota > Gammaproteobacteria > Enterobacterales > Enterobacteriaceae > Chania. The sequence continues at coordinate 142,757 of NZ_JBOFZA010000093.1, read as the reverse complement.
CGTTTTCTGGCTTCGCATCTGCGTTATCGCAACCCACACTTATCTCCTACTCAGCAGGATACCTATTACCGCGAAGCTGCTCGCGTAGCGGAAGCCTTGGGGGCTGGCAATGTCCCTAAATCCCGTGCGGCGGTCGACGACTATCTGCAACAGATGCGTCCGCAGTTGGTCTGCGATGAACGCACTTTGGAGGTGGCGCGGATCCTGCTGACGGCTCCGGCTCCCAGCGCGCTGGCGCGGCCGTTTGGCACACTGGTGATGCAGGCGGGGATCGATCTGTTGCCGGATTGGGCGCAGCAGCAACTCGGATTTACCCCAGGGAACATCAGGCGTCGGTGTGTGCGTATTGGCGTTGGTGGTGTAGGACGGGTGCTGCGTGCTTCGGTACGAAATGGTTCTTACCATCGGGCGATGCGGCGGATGAATAAGGCTGCAGCGCCGCAATGTTAGCCTGCTCCTGCACTTTTGAGACTATTGCACGTGATCCCGATTAGCGATGCGTTCTACACTGGCCGAGAGAAATATTCTATTTTTAGCGTGCAGCCTGTTTCTGCGCCATCAACCCTTTGAGGTGATATGAACGAGTCAAACGTACTTGCTGAAGTGAATAACGAGAACCAGACGCTGGTCGCGGTAGTTCAGCAAGATAGCCGTGCCGCCTATTTTTATATCTACCCAACGGAAGAATACAGTGAGCGTTTCAAGGTGCGTGCCTGCTGGCTACGTAACCTGGGGACGGCTCCGCAGCAGGAAGATCGTGCCGCACTGGAAGCCGGGCAACCGCCAATGCTGGCGGCAGAGTATTGCCGTAATCTGGAAGGTGAGGCGCCGCTAGATCCCGCCGGGCTGATGGTGATCTGGACCGAAAGCGACGATGGTGCGGCCCTGTGGTATCACGGCCAACTGTTGGCCGTCATTCCCGGCTGGAGTTTATACATCGATCACTCGGTCTGTTATTCCGCCAGTTGCATCAAAGAAAATGCGTTGGCCTATCCGCTTGGCTCCGCTTCCACCAATACTCAATATGCGCTGGCGGAAAATACCCGGCAGTTCTGGCGGAGCTGGCAGCGGGAGGAAGGCAACCCCTGGCCAAAAATGCAGAGCGATTACCAGGCTCGGTACGAACAACACTTTGGCCCTTCGGTAAAATATTACGCCATCGACCAGGGTAAGTGGCCGCCAATGGCCATCACTCAGCATGAGCGCGACGGGATCTACTATTTTCTGACCATGGGAGCCAGCATCCGGCCAATGCCGTGGGTGGAAATCCTGTTCAATGACGAGGCAGCCAAATACCGCCGGATGGAAATGGCGATCGCCATTGATGGGCAGTATATGACCGAAGAAAACGCGGTGCAGATGGCCAGTGCGCTAGCCGGATTTGCGCATGTACCCTGGGCGAACCTCACCTGGTTTGGTGAAGGACATACGCTGGCTTCGGCGGTCGCTCCACAAGGTTATGAAGGCTATATTCTCTCTTCATCGTTTTACCCCTATAGTGAACATCTGGTGTTGCCCGCGCAGCATGGTGATACGGTGAATATTTTCTGGGCCAGCCCGGTGTTTGCCGCCGAGCGAGAGTTGGCGCAGGCGACACCAAACGGTGGTCACGAGCTGGTGAACAGGCTACGTGAGCAGGGCGTCGATCACATCTTCCGCCCACGCCAGCCGCTAGTCTAACTCGTGCTGGCATTGTCAATTTAACGATCCCTTTTGGAGCCAGCCATGAAGTCAGCGTTGTTAGTCATTGATGTGCAGCAGGGCCTGTTCGTGCCACCGCCAGCAGAGGCCGCAGAGGTTCTCCTGCGGATTAACCAACTGAGCGAGCGTGCTCGGCAGGCGGGCACCCCGGTGATTTTCATTCAGCATCAAACAGCGCATGAGGAGTTGGCTCACGGCAGCGAAGCCTGGCAGATCCACCCGGAGTTGCAGGTGAAAGCAGGCGATCACCGGGTTGATAAAACCACGCCGGATTCATTCTTACGCACCAATCTGGGCAAGCTGCTGATTGCCGAAGGGGTCACACAGCTGGTGATTTGCGGCTATTCCACGGAGTATTGTGTTGATACCACCACCCGCCGGGCTGCGGGTTTGGGTTATCCGGTGGTGCTGGCGGCGGATGCCCATACCAGCCACGACAAATCACATGCCAGCGGGCTGCAAATCCGCGCTCACCATAACGCTACCTTGTCGAGTATCGAGAGTTTTGGCGTGAAGATCCGCGCAGTGCCAGCCGCAGAAGTGAGTTTCTGAGGCTGGATGTCATCCTTGACGTGCTTGCTGGTGGGGAGTAACGTAGCCGCATGAATATCTTCCCGCAGTTCACATCTTGTTTTAGCTGGTGGCGCCTTTTCTAAAGGCGGCACGGGTATTCATCCCTCATTTTTAATGCCGCCGGTTTTGGCGGCATTTTTATCTGCGTTGATCCGGCGGTCTGTTTACTTCCAGGAGCAAGGCTATGAGTTACACCATTCTGACGGGCGATCGCGCCACCGGTTCACTGCATTTAGGTCATTACGTCGGTTCACTGCGTCAGCGCGTTGAGCTACAGCATCATCATCAGCAAACGGTGATGGTAGCCGATTTGCAAGGACTGACCGATAACGGCAGCAACCCGCAAAAAATCAGTGCCAACGTGCTCAACGTGGTGGCCGATTATCTGGCTGTGGGGATCGATCCTGCCAAGACCACGCTGTGCCTGCAATCGGCGCTTCCGGCGCTGGCAGAACTGACGATGTATTACCTCAATCTGGTCACCGTCGCACGCCTGGAGCGTAATCCCACGGTGAAAAGCGAAATCATTGAGAAAGATTTTTCACGCAGCCTGCCCGCTGGTTTCCTGATTTACCCGGTCAGCCAGGCGGCGGATATCACCGCCTTTGGCGCCACGCATGTGCCGGTCGGGGAAGATCAGTTGCCGATGCTGGAGCAAACCAACGAGATAGTCCGGCGCTTTAACCGTATCGTCGATCGCGAGGTGCTGGTGGAATGCCAGCCGTTGCTGAGCAGCGTGGGCCGGCTGCCGGGGTTGGACGGGCAGGGAAAAATGTCGAAATCACGCGGCAACACCATCATGCTGGGTGCCAGTGCCGACGAGGTGCATAAGGCGGTGATGAGCATGTTTACCGATCCCAACCATCTGAACGTCAGCGATCCCGGCCAGGTGGAAGGCAACATGGTGTTCACCTATCTGGATGCGTTTTGTGAGGATAAGGCGTTGGTGGCGCAGTTAAAGGATCAATATCGCCAGGGTGGGTTAGGGGACGTGAAGATTAAACGGCTGTTGGAAGACTGCCTGCAAACCCTGCTGGAGCCTATCCGCACCCGGCGAGCCGAGTACAGCGCCGATAAGGGCGAACTGATGCGCATCCTGCAACAGGGCAGTCAGCGGGCCAATCAGATCACCCAAGGCACTCTGGCACAGGTTAAATCCGCGTTGGGCCTGGACTTTTTTGCCCTGGATTAAGCGATACCCCCTCACCCTAACCCTCCCACAAGGAGAGGGAACCGATCAAGTGTGTTTGAAATTGTAGTGACACACCTTGGATGAGGGGGGAGGGCTCAGGCTACGCTGTCGGTGATGGGGTGTTTGACGATAAATACATAAGACAATGCACCGACCAAGGTGACGCAGGAACAGATGGTTAGCGCCAGGCTGAATGAGTTGGTGGTATCAAGGATCCAACCGGTGATCACTGGGGCAAACGAAGCGAACACAAAGCTGGCAAAGTTTTGAATGCTGCCCACCGAGGCGGTCATACGGGAAGTGACCGCCACGTGGATCAGCCCCCAGCAGGAGGTGCCGGCAAAGTGGATGCAGAACAGTGCCATACTGATTAACGCTACCGCGCTGGAGGTGGTAGTAGCCTGAGCCACGACGGAGGTAAAACCGGCGGACAGCAGCATCCCGGCGACGATGCAGATTTTACGACTCTTGAGCGGAGCCATGCCCCGGCGTACCAGGAAATCGGTGACAAAGCCATTAGACAACATGCCCGCAGCGCCAAACAGGAACGGGATTGCCGCCAGCATACCGGTACTTTTCAAGTCCAGATGGTAGGTGGTTTGCAGGTAGCCCGGCAGCCAGGCCAGATACAGCCAGGCGGTGTAGTTGATGCCGCTAAAGCCGATCATCATCCCCCACATGGTGCGGTTCTTGAACAGCGAACGCCATTCCTTGAAGTTCATTGGCTCGCGGCGTGCACTGACGCTACCGGCGTTGAGATAGCTTTGTTCCTGCTCGTTCAGGTCAATATCTTCACGGTTGCGATACAGCATGTACCAGCCGATGGACAAGGCAATGCCCAATAAACCAATAGTAATAAACATCCCGCGCCAGCCAAGCAACAGCATCATGGCGGTGAGGATCGGTGGGCTGATGGCCAGGCCGATAGTGGAGGCCGAGTTAAAGATCCCCATCGGCATACCGCGATCTTTAATGTTGAACCAGTCGTTGATCACCTTCACGCCGCATGGGTTCATGGGGGCTTCGCCGATCCCCAGGCCGATACGCACCCAGATAAACTGGGTAAAGTTGTGGATCATGCCAGACATCGTCTGGAACGCAGACCAGACAAACATCCCCAGGCCCAGCATGATACGTGGGCCTTTTCGATCCAGCAGTGGTCCGCAAGGTAATTGCGCAATCCCATAAGCCAGTGAAAAGGCGGAAAGCAACAGGCCAATCTCGGTACCGCTCAACCCCATTTCCTCACGAATGGTGGAGTTGGCGACGGAGAGCGAACTGCGATCGAGAAAATTAATCACGGCCGCAAAAAATAACAGGATCATAGCCGTAGTCTGGATTTTTTTAATTCTCGCGGAACGCTCGACTATTCCGCTTACGGGAATGGGATTAATGGTATCAGAGTAACGCTCTGCCGGTTTATTCCCATTGCTCACGGTGGTTATTTTTTCCATTACTCGCCTCTATTATTCCGTATTAATAATATTTATTCTGCCGGGGATGGCCCTGGAGAGGTGTTAACAACGGTATTAATTCGCCTATCGACAGTGAGCCTAGGCGGCGAAAATGGTTGATGGTGTCTTTTTTAACCGGTTCCGTGCGGCGGTTACGATTTTGCTGTATTTAATCGGTTTTAAATCTCGATTACTGTGGTTTTTTATCAATAAAAATCAGCAGGCATCCTGTTTGATCGAGCGGATCATTGACTGCTTGGCGGTATCCAGATGGCGGTGCAGCTCGCGGGCAGCCTCCTGATCGCTGCGGCAGATCAAGGCGCTCAAAATAGCCATATGTTCCTCAATAGCAATAATATTTCTTTGCTTCAGGTCGGTTTCATCCCACTGATAGTGGAAGTGAAAAATCACCGAAATGATTTCCAGCGACTGGTTGAAAAACGGGTTGTTGGCGGCCGACAGGATCAGGGTATGGAAGTCGCGATCCAACTGGGAGAACAGCCGATAATTGTCGCTGATGGTGTCCCGCAGTTGGCGGTGGCGGTTCAACAGCTCCTTGGCTTGCAGCCAGCGGCCATCCTGTGCGGGCAGATTGATAAAGCGGGACAGGGCGTGGGTTTCCAGCATTTGGCGCAGTTCAAACAGTTGCTCGGCATAGTTTTGGTCAAACTTTTTCATGCTCCATTGGCCACGGCGCACGTTGTCGATGAGATCAAAGCGGCTAAAGCGCAGCAGGAACTCGCGTACCACTACCGGGCTGACGTTCACCGTGCGTGACAGCTGCAATTCGGTGAAGGAATCCCCCGCGCGCAGCTGTTTTTGGTTGATCATCTGGTAGAAGGCTTTCTCAAACAGTTTAGCCTGCTCGTCCAGCGAGTGGCTCATGCATTCAAAACCGTCTTCCGCCAGTGGCATACGCAGGATCACGTAATCATCATTGACCTTCTCCAGTACGCCACGTTGATGTAAATGCGTTAGCGTGTGGCGCACCGTGGTACGGCTGATGTTATACATTTCTGCCAGCCCTGCCTGGGAGGGCAGCGGTGAACGGATATGGCCCTTGATGATGCCGTCGATCATCTGATTGATCACATTCTGTCGGAGGTTTTGCGTTCTGCTCATTGGCGTGCTCAGTGAGAGAAAATGTTTTTTAAGCATTTAAAACCCATTTAAACCGGTTTAATTTGTGCTGACTCACAAATTCTTCTCGTCAGCCCAATCGCGGACTCCTTTTTGCCGGATAACAGCTCCACATCACAGGAGGAAAAATCATGGCCACTATGAATACGCTAGTTTGTCTGGAGCCGACCCGGCTGGTTTACCAACAAAGGCCGCGACCCCAGCCTGCGCCGAATGAAGCGGTGCTAAAAATACTGACGGTTGGCATCTGCGGTACCGATATCCACGCCTGGTCAGGTCAACAACCGTTCTTTAGCTATCCACGGGTTCTGGGGCATGAAATATGCGGCGAGATTGTCAGCATCGGTGACCAGGTCAGTGAATTGCGCGTCGGGCAGCGTGTGGCGGTGATCCCCTATGTCTCCTGCCATCACTGTGGGGCCTGTACCAGCGGTAGACCCAATTGCTGTGAAAACATCTCGGTGATTGGCGTTCATCAAGATGGCGGCTTTAGTGAGTTTTTAAGCGTGCCGGTGAGCAACCTGCTGGCGGTGGATGATGTGGACCCACAAGCGGCCGCGCTGATTGAGCCGTTCTCTATCAGTGCCCACGCGGTACGTCGTGCGGCCATCGGGCAGGGCGATCATCTGCTGGTGGTGGGGGCCGGGCCGATTGGTCTGGGAGCTGCGGCAATCGCCAAGGCGGATGGGGCGAAAGTAATCGTGGCTGATACTAGCGCAGAGCGCCGTGCACATGTGGAAAACATGCTGGGGCTGACGACTCTGGATCCTTCGGATGCGGATTTTGAGGCCGCCTTAAGAGCGCAATTCTCTGGCATGCTGGCGGCAAAAATCATTGATGCCACCGGCAATCCGCATGCAATGAATAATAGCGTCAACCTGATCCGCCATGGCGGCAGTATCACGTTTGTCGGCCTGTTCAAAGGCGATCTGCAGTTCTCCGATCCGGAATTCCATAAAAAAGAAACCACCATGATGGGGAGCCGCAATGCGACGAAAGAAGATTTTATCAAGGTCGGGCAATTAATGGCTGCCGGAAAAATCACTGCCGAGATGATGCTTTCCCATCAATTCGAGTTTTCCACTTTGGCAGAAAAATATGAAGCGGAAGTGATTAATAATAAACAGCTGATTAAAGGCGTTATCCATTTTAACTAAATTGATGCTTTCCCCTGGCCTGGAAAATTATATTTTTCTTCCCGGGGGATCACCGGATGCAAGGAGCAATAATGAAACAACTAAATCGTAGCGAATTCCCTGGCGCACAGTATCCCGATCGCATTATCCAGTTTGGTGAAGGTAACTTCCTGCGCGCCTTTGTCGATTGGCAAATCGACCTGCTCAACCAGCATACCGGGCTGAATGCCGGTGTGGTGGTGGTGCGTCCTATCGACAGCGAGCAGCCGCCTTCGCTCAATACCCAGGATGGTCTGTACACTACCATTATCCGTGGACTGAACGAGCAGGGGGAGGCGGTTTGCGAGCCACGGCTGATCCGTTCGGTCAACCGTGAGATCAGCGTTTACCATCAGTATGACAGCTATCTGGCGCTGGCACGGGATCCGGCGATCCGTTTCGTGTTCTCCAACACCACCGAGGCGGGGATCAGCTATTTACCGGACGATAAGTTCAGCGATGCCCCGGCGGCCAGCTTCCCGGCCAAGCTGACGCGGCTGTTGTTCGAGCGTTTCAGCTATTTTGACGGGGCCGCAGACAAGGGGTGGGTACTGCTGCCGTGTGAGCTGATCGATTACAACGGCGAAGCGCTGAAAGAGTACGTATTGCGCTATGCGCAACAGTGGCAGTTACCACAGGCATTCACCGATTGGCTGAACGATTGCAACACCTTCTGCTCAACGCTGGTCGATCGTATCGTTACCGGCTACCCGCGAGATGAAGTTGACCAATGGCAGCAGCAACTGGGTTACCGCGATAGCTTCCTCGACACGGCGGAACATTTCTATCTGTTCGTGATCCAGGGCCCGCAGTGGCTGGCGAAAGAGTTGCATCTGGATCAGCTGGATCTGAACGTGCATATCGTCGATGACATCAAGCCATACAAAGAGCGCAAGGTGGCGATCCTCAATGGGGCGCATACGGCGCTGGTGCCGGTGGCGTTCCTGGCCGGTTTGAATACCGTGGGCGAGGCCATGAGCGACGAGCAAATCGGTGGCTATGTGGCGCGCACCATTGCCGAAGAGATTATGCCGGTGCTCGATCTGCCACAGGAAGAGTTACGGCCGTTTGCCGAAGCGGTGCAGAACCGTTTCCGTAACCCGTTTATTCAGCATCAACTGCTGTCGATTGCGCTCAATGGCATGACCAAATTCCGCACGCGTATTTTGCCGCAGCTGCTGGCTGGCCAGCAGAAAAATGGGGTGCTGCCAAAACGGCTGACGTTTGCCTTGGCGGCGTTGCTGGCCTTCTATCGCGGTGAACGGCAGGCGGGCAGCTATGCGTTGCAAGATGATGCCCATTGGCTGACGAGGTTCTCAACCTTGTGGGCTGGAGTGGAACATCATGACGTGACGCTTGCGGCGCTGGTAGAAAGCGTGCTGGCCGAAGAGGCGCATTGGGGGCAAAATCTTAACGCCGTTCCCGGCCTGACGGCTGCCGTGACCTCCGATCTGCAGGCTATTCTTGACCAAGGGATGCGTGCAGCATTGCTTGAACTGGATAATGATTAATCCTCCCCACCACGGGAAATGGCGTTGAGCGTCATTTCCCGGCCATAAAACCATCATCTGCGTGTCATACAGTTATTCGTTAATAGGTGCCCATAAGATTAGCCACTGAAATCAGAGAAATCATATGGCACAGGCACTGTTAAAACTTGCACCGGCCGGCTACCCAGGCCAGCAACCGATCCCGTTACGCAAGGTATTATCGGTAAAGGGGTTGGGTAAGGCTTATCAAGCCCAGCAACGCGTCCTCGATGACATCAATTTCGATCTGCACGCCGGGGAATTTGTGGCGGTGATCGGCCGCTCCGGGGCAGGTAAATCCACCTTGTTGCATACGCTGAACGGTACCATCCCTTCCAGCTGCGGCGAAATGCTGCATTTTGAAGACGACGGCGTGGCGCAGGATATCGCGCAGCTCTCGGCCCGTCAGATGCGCCAGTGGCGCGCCCGCTGCGGCATGATCTTCCAGGACTTTTGCCTGGTACCCCGGTTGGATGTGATCACCAACGTGCTGCTTGGCCGCCTCAGTCACACCTCTACGCTGAAATCCTTTTTCAAAGTGTTCGACGATGCCGATCGTGCGCGGGCCATCGAGCTGCTGCAATGGCTGAATATGCTGCCGCATGCGCTGCAACGTGCCGAGAATCTGTCCGGCGGCCAGATGCAGCGTGTTGCCATCTGCCGCGCACTAATGCAAAACCCGAAAATCCTGCTGGCCGATGAGCCGGTCGCGTCACTCGATCCGAAAAACACCCGCCGCATTATGGATGCGCTACAGAAAGTCAGCGAGGACGATATCGCGGTGATGGTGAACCTGCACTCGGTCGAGCTGGTGAGGGAATACTGTACCCGGGTGATTGGCATAGCCCAGGGCAAAATCATTTTTGACGGCCACCCGTCACAGCTTAACGAACGTATTTTGCATCAGTTGTATGGCGAAGAAGCCAATCAGATCCATTAATCACCTGAACGTCACCTTTACCTTTACACACAGGGCATGCGCAATGAAAAAAGTACTCACACTGACCACCATGATGGCCGGCGTAATGATGGTATTTAATGCAGGTGCAGCGGACGCGCCGAAAGTTTTGAACCTGGGGATCCTGGGCGGGCAAAACGCCACCCAGCAGATCGGCGATAACCAGTGTGTGAAAGATTTTCTGGATAAAGAACTGAACGTAGACACCAAGCTGCGTAACTCTTCCGACTACTCTGGCGTGATCCAGGGGCTGCTTGGGGGCAAGATCGATCTGGTGCTGAGCATGTCGCCTTCGTCGTTTGCTTCCGTCTATATCAAGGATCCCAAGGCGGTCGATCTGGTGGGGATCGCCGTTGACGATACCGATCAGTCACGCGGTTATCACTCGGTGGTGGTGGTGAAAGCGGATAGCCCTTACAAAAAGCTGGAAGATCTGAAGGGCAAATCCTTCGGCTTTGCGGACCCGGATTCGACCTCCGGTTTCCTGGTGCCAAACCAGGTGTTCAAGCAGCAGTTTGGTGGCACGCCGGATAACAAATACAACAACTTCTTCTCCAGCATCACCTTCTCCGGTGGCCATGAGCAGGACGTGCTTGGCGTGTTGAACGGCCAGTTTGAAGGGGCGGTGACCTGGGCCTCGATGATTGGTGATTACAACACCGGTTACACCAGTGGTGCCTTCAATCGTATGATCCGCATGGATCACCCGGATTTGATGAAGCAGATCCGCATTATCTGGCAGTCGCCGCTGATCCCGAATGGCCCGATCCTGGTGAGCAACTCTCTGCCAGCGGATTTCAAGGCCAAAGTGGTCACCGCCATCAAGAAACTGGATACCGACAACCATCAGTGCTTTATCAAGGCGATGGGTGGCAAGCAGCACATTGGCGACGTCAAGCTGGCGGAATACCAGACCATTATCGATATGAAGCGTGAGCTGACCAAGGGCGACCGCTAAGGTTTTCCCCATCGCAGATTCGATGCTGCAGTCAGATGCAAGGGATAACCAGTGGCACATTCAGTCCCCTTTCCCTGTGGGAGAGGGTTAGGGTGAGGGGACAACTCTTTCGCCACAATCTATTGGAACGCGATTTTGAATACAGACTTTGCACATTACTACCAGCGGATCCGCAGCAAGCAGAAGCGTGAAACCCTGCTCTGGTCGCTCGGGCTGGTAGCGCTTTATCTTGGCGCAGGCAATATCGCCGAGTTCAATCTGCATACCGTCTGGGTGTCGATCCCCCATTTCTTTGACTATCTGGCAGAAACCATCCCGGTACTGCGCTGGCCGCTGCTGTTCGCCGACGGCCATACCGAAGGTTCCTTCGCTTATTGGGGCTACCGGTTGCATATCCAATTACCGCTGATTTGGGAAACGTTACAGCTGGCGTTGGCGGCAACGATCCTTTCCGTGCTGGTGGCGGGCGGGCTAGCCTTCCTGGCGGCCAATAACACCCACAGCCCAGCGACGCTGCGTTTTGCCATCCGCACGCTGGTGGCTTTCTTGCGCACCATGCCGGAGCTGGCCTGGGCGGTGATGTTTGTGATGGCGTTTGGCATCGGTGCCATTCCCGGATTTATGGCGCTGGCGCTGCACACCATCGGCAGCCTGACCAAACTGTTCTACGAATCGATTGAAACCGCGTCTAACAAACCGGTGCGCGGGCTGGCCGCCTGTGGAGCTACGCCGTTGCAGCGCATGCGTTTCGGCCTGTGGCCGCAGGTGAAACCGATCTTCCTGTCCTACAGCTTTATGCGGCTGGAAATCAACTTCCGTCAGTCGACCATCCTCGGCCTGGTGGGGGCGGGCGGCATTGGTCAGGAACTGATGACCAATATCAAACTCGACCGTTACGATCAGGTCAGCATGACGCTGCTGCTGATTATCGTGGTGGTGTCGCTGCTGGACTATGCCTCCGGTGAATTACGTAAACGCGTTGTCGAGGGGAAAGCCTGATGTCCGTTCAACCGATATCGAACACTAACTTGCAACTGCTCAAGCAGCAGAACCCGGAAATCTTCGCCAGGCAAGGGCGCTATTTGCGTACGCTCGGTATTATCGCCGTGGCGATTGTGCTGTATTACGTGTTCTTCTTCCTGGTGTTTGGCATTTCCTGGCCGCAATTTGCCAACGGTTGTCAGCAGATTAGCCGCTACTTTTTGCGCATGTTTGTCTGGCACGATTTTGCCAACTGGCCGTTTGGTTACTATTTCCAGCAGATCTTTATCACCTTGGCGATTGTGTTTGCCGGCACCATCACCGCATCGCTGATTGCCTTGCCGCTGTCGTTTTTTGCCGCGCGCAACGTGATGTCCTCCCCCGTGCTGCGGCCGGTGGCGACGCTGGTTCGCCGGCTGCTGGATATTCTGCGGGGGATTGATATGGCCATCTGGGGCCTGATTTTCGTGCGCGCTGTGGGCATGGGGCCGCTGGCCGGGGTGTTGGCGATCGTGATGCAGGATATCGGTCTGCTTGGTAAACTGTATGCCGAAGGCCACGAAGCGGTGGATAAATCCCCGAGCCGTGGATTAACGGCGGTGGGCGCCAACGGGTTACAAAAACACCGTTACGGTATTTTCACCCAATCTTTCCCGACCTTCCTGGCGCTGAGCCTGTACCAGATTGAGTCCAACACCCGTTCGGCGGCGGTGCTCGGTTTTGTTGGCGCAGGGGGTATCGGCCTGGTCTATGCCGAGAATATGCGCCTGTGGAACTGGGACGTGGTGATGTTTATCACCCTGATCCTGGTGGCGATCGTGATGCTGATGGACAAGATCTCGGCGATCCTGCGTAATAAATATATCGTCGGTGAAGAAATTCCGCTTTACCCGAAAAATCATTAACCTCTGCGGGCAAACCCAGGTTTGCCCGTGGAAATTCCATTGAGAAACCCCCGCCGGATCCCTATACTGCCGCCATGCAAGGTGTGCAGCGCTGCACGCCTCTCCTGATTGACAAGCTAAAGGCAATTCCATGATTAACAATGATGTGCTGCGCAGCGTGCGCTACATGCTGGCTATTAACGACGCGAAGATGGTTGAGATCGTCAAGCTGGACGGTTTTGACGTCGATGTCGCAGCCATGGGGACCTACATGATCAAGGAAGGCGAACCGGGTTTTGCAAACTGCCCGGACGAAGTGATGGCGCATTTCCTCAATGGCCTGGTGTTCTTCAAGCGTGGTAAAGACGATAAATTCCCGGCACCGGAGATCGAGTTGCCGATCACCAACAACCTGGTGTTGAAAAAGCTGCGTGTGGCGTTTGAACTGAAAGACGTCGACCTGCATCAGATCTTTACCGCCGTGGAGTTCCGTATCTCCAAGCCTGAACTGAGCGCCCTGTTCCGCAAACAAGGCACCAAAAACTTCCGCCCATGCGGCGATCAGATGCTGCGCTACTTCCTGAAAGGGCTGACCCAGCGTATTCGCGGCGCATAATTCTGCCCCTCACCCTAACCCTCTCCCACAGGGAGAGGGGACCGAACGTGCTACAAATTGACATCTTTACCTGCCTGCGGCTCCAGACGCGCCCCCTCTCCCTATTACTGTGCGCAGGGTATTCCTGAACGCTACATCGGGAGAGGGTTGGGGTGAGGGGGTTTACCTGCCTTAATTGACAGTTCTTTTTTGTACGCGCCGGGTTTGTGGATCATACTTGATCGCATTACACGTCTGAACTTTCTTACTTTATTAAGGGACTTATGGCGACCGCATCCACCACGCTGCCACCGGCGCTGAACAGCACGGCAATAGAACAAAAAATCCTGCGCAGGTCGATCTTCTGCACGCTGTTTATCGCCAGCGCCGGGATCGTGTTTGGGATTCTCTGCGGTTCCATGTCGATCGTGTTTGACGGCATGTTCTCGGCCTTGGATGCGGGCATGTGTTCTTTATCCCTGTTGGTGTCCCGCCTGCTGGGTCAACCCCATAGTCGCCGCTTCCAGTATGGTTTCTGGCATGTTGAACCGCTGGTGCTGGCATTTAACGGCAGTTTATTGGCGTTGTTGTGCCTGTATGCCTTTGTGAATGCCGTCAAAGGTATTGCCGATGGTGGTCGCGAACTCGAGCTAGGTTGGGCGATTGTGTATGCCGTTACCGTCAGCGTTTTCTGCTTTACCCTCTACGTTAAGCAAAGCCGGCTGAATAAACAGGTCAAGTCGGAACTGATCGCGCTGGATAACAAAAGCTGGCTGATGTCGGCCTGCATCAGTTCGGCGCTGTTGGTGGCCTTCATTCTTTCCTGGATGATGGAAGGCACCCGCTATGAATATCTCAACGTGTATGCCGACCCTTTTGCGCTGGCACTGTTGACGCTGGTATTGATCCCGGTGCCCATCAAAACGGTAAAATCTGCCATTCAGGAGGTGTTGCAGATGACGCCGGACAGCCTGGATGCCAAGGTGGAAGCCATTATGGCGCAGCTGACGTTAGAATATGGCTTCCTGGACTATTCCAATTACGCCACCCGCGTTGGTCGCGGGCTGTTTATTGAGATCCATATCGTGATCCCGCCGAGCATGGAAAACTGCGGTGTGCACAAGCTGGATAAAATACGTGACCAGATAGCCGACGCCATTGGTGAAGATAGCCCGCACCGCTGGCTGACTATCTCCTTTACCCACAATGCCAAATGGCTATAGGTTTTTGGCCATTACCCACATCTCAACGGATTGGCTGACGCTGGTATAGCTGTCCTCGCCGACGACCGCCATACCTTGGCGCTGATAAAAGCGTTGTGCGGCAAGGTTGCTTTTCAGCACGTCCAGCCACAGCAGCGTTTGCCGTTGCTCAATGGCTCGCCGCTGTACTTCGGCATAGAGTTGTTCACCATAGCCACGTCCGGCAAATCCCGGCAGGAAATAGATTTTCTGTAGCTCGGCACCGGTAGTGGCGGTTGCCGCCAGCAGGCTATCGAGATTGAGCTTGGCAAAGCCTATCGGCGTGCCATCCTCATAGGCTAACAGCCAGCAAGTTTGGTTGCTTTGCAGTGAGCCGCTCAACGCTTCTGCGGAAAAATCCTTGGCCAGAAATGCCTGCAACTCCTGCGGGTTCTGCCAAAGCTCAGCAAAGTGAGCGACATAGCTGGCAATCCCGATTTCCCGCACGGTGGCTAAATCAGCGGGCAACGCCTGACGGATCGTGAACACGATAACCTCTCTGTGATTAATCCTGAGCGATCGGCTGGTTGCCGCTCAGTGCTCCCCATTCGCTCCAGGCACCGTCATACAACTTCACCTGCTTGGCACCCAGCGATTGCAGGCCAAAGGCTAGCACGGCGGCCGTGACGCCTGAGCCGCAGCTGACGATGGTAGGGGCGTCGATATCGACCCCTTTATCCGCGAAGGTTTTTTTCAGCGCGTCGAGTGATTTGAATCGGCCGTTTTCCAGCAGATCGCCATACGGGATATTGATGCTGCCCGGAATATGACCACGATGCAGGCCAGGGCGTGGTTCCGGCGCTTGGGCATGGAAGCGCGGCGCGGCGCGGGCGTCCAGGATCTGTAACCTGTCGTTCATCGCCTGCTCAACCTGCTGCATATTCACTACGGCTTCAGGCTTAAACTGCGCGCGGAAGGTGGCAGGAACGGGCTGAGCGGGGCCGGTTGCTAATGCGTTACCGCGTGCTGTCCAGCCCTGCAAACCTTCATCGAGCACGTAAACGTTTTGCGCACCGAAATTACGGAACGTCCACCAGCCGCGTGGGGCAGAGAACTGATTGCCTTCGTCGTAGAACACGATGGTCTGCTGATCATTGATGCCCAGCTTACCTACTGCGGCGGCAAAAGCTTCCGCCGTGGGCAGCATATGCGGCAGCGTGGTGTTTTTATCCGCGACATCGTCAATATCAAAATACACCGCGCCTGGAATATGACCGGCCGCAAATTCGGCCAACATATCTTTCTTTGGCACCAGGCCTACCGGTGACATGCGTACGTCAACCAGCGCCAGATTTTCATCGTTGATATGTTGTTCAAGCCATTGCGCGGTCACTAAAAAGGGAGAGTTCATCGCTATTGTTCGCCTGTGATGACAAAGAAGGTTTTCACTATACCTCAACGATCTTGCATATTGGTATGCTGCGGTTTGAAAGGGAGCGGGATGGATGATTGAGCAAGACTTTGGCGGGGCGAAAATTGCGTTGTTGTATCGCGGGCAGGTGCTGGTTTACCTGCGTGATGACAATCCGGAGATACCCTGGCCCGGCTGCTGGGACTTGCCCGGTGGCGGGCGTGAAGGTAGGGAAACTCCGGTAGAATGTGTACAACGTGAAACCGAGGAGGAGTTCGGTATTCTGTTGCCCACCCGGCAAATTGTCTGGCAGCAGCGTTTTGCCGGGATTGAAGCGGGCTTGCCGCCTACCTGGTTTATGGTAGGGGAGATCACCCTCGCGCAGATCGCGGCAATCCGCTTAGGCAACGAAGGTCAGTGTTGGCAAATGATGCCTGCGGATGAGTTTATCCGGCACCCGCAGGGTATTGCCCATCTGCGCCAGCGGTTAGCCGATCGCTTCGGCCTGCTCGGCTAGTTGGACACGCTCGATCAGCGCTTCGAGTTGATGCTCGGAAAACACTTCAATGCCATTTTGGCGCAGCAGCTCGGTGGTAACACCGCTGCCGGGCTGGGTTTGGCCGTTGAATGAACCGTCGTAAATCGTCTGGCTACCGCACGAAGGGCTGCGATCGCTCAGCAGGGCAAAACGGCAGCCATGCAGGCGAGCGGTATCCAATGCCAAATGGGCACCCAGCAGATAACTATCGGTAACATCCTCCCCTAATGCGTCGATCACTCTGGCCTGGTTAGCTATGACCTCTGCTCCATTGGCTGCGGCCGTAATCTCTGCCGGTGGGCGCGGCGTGGAGAAACCGGCAGCCAGTTCAGGGCAGCACACAACCAGCCGCCCCTCGGTTTGCCATCGTTGTAAGGTAGTATCGATAACGGTTTTGCTGGAGGCGTTGTAGCGCACGTTGAAACCGGCCAGGCAGGCACTGATCAAGATTTTCGGCGGCATGATGTGTCTTCTGTTGAGGGGGCGAAAGTGTGGCACCAAGGTCACACGCTCGGCTTTATCATAGCAGCGTCGTTTTACTGAATGCTAGCCGTACCCTCCCACTCTTTTGCCAACCCCTTGCTGTTTAGCCGCCGCATTTTATGAGGGCAGTCACGGATCTGGGGCAAAGTTGACGAACGACTGGTTTTTGAAATTTTAATTTCATATAAGATTAAATTGAATTTTAATTTCCATTAACGATTCGGGAGAACAGGATGAAACAGGTACGCGTCGGATTGATCGGGACGGGCTATATTGGCCGCTGTCATGCCATCGCCTATGCTCAGGTTGGCACGGTATTCCCGTTAAAAGGGGAACTGGTGCTGGAGATGCTGGCGGAAGTCACGCCCGAGCTGGCAGCCCAGCGGGCGGCGGAGTTCGGCTTCTCGCGCTCAACCGCCAACTGGCGCGAATTAGTGGCTGACCCCGCTATTGATGTCGTAGATATCTGTGCCCCAAACTTCCTGCATAAAGAGATGGCTCTGGCGGCGATTGCGCACGGTAAGCACGTTTATTCCGAAAAGCCGCTGGCATTGGATGCACAAGACGCGGCCGAAATGGTGCAGGCCGCGCGCGCCAAAGGGGTCAAAACGCTGGTCGGGTTCAACTATATGAAAAACCCGACCAGCCAGCTGGCGCGGGAAATCATCGCCAACGGTGAAATTGGTGACGTGGTGCATTTCTACGGCACCCACAATGAAGATTATCTGGCCGATCCCCGTACGCCGATAGATTGGCACTGCCGCAAAGCCACCGCCGGTCTAGGGGCATTGGGCGATCTGGCGGCGCATATCGTCAATATGGCGCATTATCTGGTGGGGGATATCGTCGCGGTGTCGGGCGACATGCAGACCCTGATCAAACAGCGTCCCGATGCCAATAACCCGGCCAAGCTGTGTGAAGTCGAAAACGAAGATCAGGCCAGTGCGCTGCTACGTTTTGCCAACGGAGCGATGGGCACGATCGAAACCTCGCGCATTGCCTGCGGGCGCAAAATGGGCCTGACCTATGTGGTAACCGGCACCAAGGGCACGCTGAGCTTCACTCAGGAACGTATGGCCGAGCTGAAGCTGTATCGCCATGACGAACCGGCAGAGCGGCAAGGCTTTAAAACCATCATGGTCGGGCCGAAGCACCCGGATTACGCTGCGTTCTGTGTCAGCGCCGGGCATGGGATCGGTTTTAACGATCAGAAAACGGTGGAGATCCGCGATCTGGTCAACGGCATTGCGGCGGGTGATCGGTTGTGGCCAGATTTTGAGGAAGGCTGGAAGGTGTCCTGCGTGCTGGATGCGATTGCCGCCTCTGCCGAAGAGCGCCGCTGGCTGGATATCAACCGCGACTGACTGGGCGTAAAAGTTGGCCCTGCAAGCAGGGCCAACTGTCGATTAAAACGCGAAGCAGGAACAGCCGAATGCGCCCCAGAAGGCATTGTCGTCACCAATAGGAATGCTGGAGCGACGGGCAATATCATGCTGGTGAGCATGAACGCCACAACGGCCACAACATTGGTGCGCCTGGCTTGATACGCCCACTCTGCTGGTGGCAACGGGCGGTGCCGAGCGGTAATGCCCTGGAACATTAATCACCGGCGACCATTCCGGCAGCACCGGCAACGGCGGCGGTGAGAGCGGCGAGAAACTGCCTGCGGCATAGACCACTTTGCCATCCACCACCGTCATTACCGACTCAATCCCCTTGATCTGCTCTTCCGGCACGCTGAAATAATCCTCTGACAGCACGGCCATATCCGCCAACTGTCCTACCTTGATCTGACCCTTTTTCCCCTGTTCGGTGGAGAACCAGGCGCTGCCCTGTGTCCAGAGCATCAATGCTGTTTCACGATCCAAACGCGCATGGTCGTCATACATCGCCATACCGCCAACAGTGCGGCCTGAAACCAGCCAGTATAGCGCCGTCCATGGGTTATAACTGGCGACGCGGGTGGCATCGGTGCCTAAGCCAACCGGCAGCTCGGCCGCCAGCATTTTAGCCACCGGAGGCGTCTGCTTGGTGGCCTCCAGGCCATAGCGTTCGGCAAAATATTCGCCTTGAAACGCCATCCGGTGCTGCACGGCAATGCCGCCACCGAGGGCTTTTACCCGTTCGATATTGCGCTCGGAGATGGTTTCCGCATGGTCAAAGATCCAATGCAGCCCGGCAAACGGGATCTCGCGGTTAACTTTTTCAAACACGTTCAGCATACGGCCGATCGATTCGTCGTAGGTCGCATGCAGGCGGAACGGCCAGCGGTGTTCTACCAGATGGCGAACCACGCGTTCCAGTTCGTCCTCGGTACCTGCTGGCAAGTCCGGACGAGGTTGCAGGAAGTCTTCGAAGTCGGCCGCCGAGAACACCAGCATTTCACCTGCGCCGTTGTGGCGGTAAAAATCTGTCCCTTGGCCGGGTTTAAGCATATCCGTCCACAGTTGGAAGTCTTCCAACTCCTGTTTTGGCCGTTGGGTAAACAGGTTATAAGCGATACGCAAAGTCAGCTGTTGCTTGTCGTGCAGCTCCGCGATGACCTGATAATCCTCTGGATAGTTCTGGAAACCGCCGCCTGCGTCAATCGCGCTGGTCAGGCCCAGACGGTTCAGCTCGCGCATAAACTGGCGGGTTGAGTTGACCTGCTGTGCCAGCGGCAGTTTTGGCCCCTTGGCCAGCGTGGCGTAGAGGATCATGGCATTGGGTTTGGCGATCAGCATCCCGGTTGGGTTGCCGTTGCTGTCGCGCTGGATTTCGCCCCCCGGTGGGTTTGGCGTGTCTTTGGTGTAGCCGACCACTTTTAGCGCCGCGCGGTTAAGCAGGGCGCGATCGTACAGGTGCAGAATAAATACTGGCGTATCTGGGGCGGCGGCGTTGATTTCATCCAACGTTGGCATGCGGCGTTCGGCGAATTGGAACTCGGTCCAGCCACCGACCACTCTTACCCATTGTGGGCTAGGCGTGCGCAAAGCCTGTTCCTTGAGCATACGCAGGGCATCGGCCAGTGACGGCACGCCTTCCCAGCGTAATTCCAGGTTGTAGTTTAATCCGCCCCGGATCAGGTGGAGGTGTGAATCATTCAGACCCGGTACCGCCGTATGGCCGTGCAGATCGATAACCAGGGTTTCCGGCCCGGCATGTTGCATGACGTCGTTCTCACTGCCGACGGCCAGAAACTTGCCGTCCTTGATCGCCACGGCCTGAGCGGTGGGGTTCTCACGATCCACGGTATGGAATTTACCGTTGGTCATGATCAATGAAGCTGTGTGACTCATAGCGTTTTCCTTTAATGGCGGGTGAGCCATTGGTGAAACAGACGGGTGACGAGCGGCATCCACAGGAATACCACCAGGGCGACGACGCTGGCATCATTGAGCAAATGCCCGGTCAGCGTGCCGCCAAGCTCTGGTAACAGCTTGCCCCAAAACCAGGGCACCAGATTGGTCGAAGGGAAGATCACCAGCAGGGTGATTAAAAACTGTTTCCACTTGGCCGGTGGCCGCACATTGGCGCTGGCTGGGGTGAACCAGAACTCGGCACCGGGGCGGATCTCGATATGATCGCTGCCTTGCAGTAATGGTGTGACTTCCGCAACGTATTTCATACGTTGCGGCGAGTGGATCCAGCGGTACAAATTGTCCAGACTATCGAAACGGACCAGTACCGTATAAGCCTGCTCACTGCCCGAGGGGCGAATGACGTTAACGCCCAGATGGCCGTCAAACTGGGCGGCATCGGGCATGATGCGTTTTAACCAGGCTTCATAGGCCGGTTCCTGACCGGGGGTCAGATGGTGAGTGATCACCAGCGTTACGTGTTGCTGATGGGGCATGGAACCGGCTCCTGAAAATCCCGGCGCGGGGCCGGGAAGGAAATGGGGGTCAGTTAAGGTGAATCCTTGGTTTTTATTTGGCGTTGCGGGCCGGAGCGTGATGCACCAGGGTATAAGCATAATCAACGCCCATGCCGTAGGCACCGCTGTGCTCACGCACCAGGTCCATTACTGCATCGTAGGTTTCCTTGCGTGCCCAGTCGCGTTGGTACTCGAGCAGCACTTGCTGCCAGGTCACTGGAATAGCGCCAGCCTGTACCATGCGATCGATGGAGCGTTCATGAGCATCTACCGAGGTGCCGCCAGAGGTGTCGGTGACGACATAAACCTCATAACCGGCTTCCAGTGCCATCAGCGCCGGGAAGGTCAGGCAGACTTCGGTCCACAGGGCGGAGATCACCAGTTTTTTACGGCCGGTGGCCTCTACCGCTTTAACAAACGCGGCATCTTCCCAAGAGTTCATCGAGGTGCGTTCAATCGGGGTGAGTTCAGGATGTACTGCCAGCAGTTCCGGCCAGATATAGCCGCTGAAGCTTTCGCTTTCGACCGAGGTAAAAATAGTAGGGACGTTAAAGATTCTGCCGGCCTTAGCCAGCCCAACCACGTTGTTTTTCAGCTGTTGGCGATCGATATTCGCCACGCCAAACGCCATTTGGGGTTGATGATCGATAAAGATCAGTGCGGAATTTTTCGGATCAAGCAGTTGAAACTTGGACATAATGTACCTTCCAGTAAGATTACCGTGAATAAGACAGATGCGCTGTATCAATGGAATGAATGGTAGGTAGGTGCCGTTTTCAAAGATAGCGTAGAATTTTTACCTTCTTGTTAAGTTTTTTTATACACGGGAGAACGTGGGTGAGATTAAACCTGGACGCGCTATTGATCCTGGATGCATTGGATCGACATGGCTCATTTGCCGCAGCGGCCGCCGCGCTGTTTAAAACGCCTTCTGCCCTGAGCTATATGGTGCAGAAACTGGAGAGCGATCTGGCCATCACGCTGCTCGATCGTTCCGGCCACCGGGCAAAATTCACCGACACCGGCAAGCTGGTACTGGAAAAGGGACGAATCTTGCTCCGTGCCGCCCAGGATCTGGAGCAGCAGGCACGTTATGTAGACAGCGGTTGGGAGAGCGAACTTACCCTGGCGGTGGATGCGTCGTTTCCTTTTGTTCGTCTGCTACCACTGATTGATGAGTTTTACCGCCATCACCATCACACCCGGCTACGTTTCAGCCATGAGGTGCTGGCTGGCTCCTGGGAGGCGCTGGTCCATGGCTGTGCCGACATTATTATCGGTGCGATCTGCGAGCCGCCTTCGCGCGTGGGCTATGCTTTCAGCCCGTTAGGACAATTGGAGTATGTGTTTGCCGTAGCCCCGAACCATCCGTTGGCTGCCGAGCCGGAACCGTTGCAGAAAAGCATCATCCGCCAGCATCGTGCGGTGGTGGTTCATGACACGTCACGGGTGAATATGCCGCAAAATCTGCATGTGCTGGATGAGCAGGATCAACTGACGGTTTTCAGTTTTGAGACAAAACTGCAGGCACAAGTTGCCGGGTTAGGCTGTGGCTATCTGCCGGTTTATCTTGCCGAGCCGTATCTGAAAACGGGTGAACTGGTGGCGAAAATCGTAGAAACGGAGCGTTACAGCGACACCGCCTATTTTGGCTGGCGAGAAAGTGCGACGGGTTTAGCCGCTGCCTGGTGGCGTGAGCGATTGCAGACTTATGCTGCGCAGAGCGTGGTGTAAGAATGAGGCTCAGTATGTACGCAGCGTGATTACCGGGGCGCCGCATGCTGCGCCCGCTAGCCGCTGATTTTTAACTTTGCTTTGCCACTTTTGTTATTTTGAGCGCCGATCCGCTTCGCAGATACTGAGAAAAATAGCCGCCAGCGAGCCGGAAAATGCCCTCAGCCAAACCCCATAGCCAGTACCTGCATGGCGAACAACGAGCCTGGATCCAACAGCTTAACCAGCAATGGGTCTGGCGGCTGGAGCTGCCGACCTGGGGCATTATGCTGCTGGTTTATGGCAGTTGGTTCGGCATAGTGAATTTCTGGCAACAGCTTGGCCCGTGGCTGGGAGCGCCTTTGTTGACGGTGGCTACCACCTGGTATCTCTCGTTGCAGCATGAGTTGATCCACGGCCATCCCACCCGTTGGCCACGCCTCAACCAACTGTTCGGCATGTTGCCCCTGGCGGTGTGGTATCCCTACGGCTTGTATCGCGACAGCCACATTAAACATCACCAAGATGATCACCTGACCCAACCTGCCGAAGATCCGGAAAGTTACTATTTCAGCCAGGCGCAGTGGCAACGTTTTCCTGCGTTGCTGCCCCTGCTGGCTAAGGTGCGTAATACCTTGATTGGCAGGATAATTCTCGGTCCTGCATTGGATATTATCACCACGTTGTTCGACGCGCTGAAAGCCATGCTGGCCGGTGATTGGCGTACGTTGACCATGTGGTTAGTACACGTTACGCTGCTGTTAGCGCTGCTTGCCTGGCTGCAGACTCAGGGCATTTCTGCCGCATTTTATCTGCTGGCGGTGAGCTACCCGGCGCTGGGATTGACCAAGATCCGTTCGTTTTATGAGCATCGCGCGGTGGAAGCTCCGCAGGCACGCTCTATTATTAATGAGGCAGCCTGGCCGTGGCGGCTGCTGTTTCTCAATCTGAACTATCATTTAGTACATCACGACCTGCCCGGTTTACCTTGGTATGGGTTACGAACAGTCTATCTGGCCGAACGTGAGGCTTACCGGCAACGCAGCCAGGGATTTGTGGTACAGGGCTACGGCAACTGGTTTATCAACCATGCCGTGGCGCCGATTACGGTTGAGGTACACCCGTTTGAACAGGAGAGTGCCGGGGCTCAGCATGAACTGCGATGGACCCATACTGCTCAGGATTTTCCAATCGATCTGGCGAAATAGCCGGAAAGCATCATCAAAGAGGATCAAGCATGGCGATTACCCCATTACGCGCGCGTTTTCTGGCATTGGCATTGACCGTTCTGGCGGGGGCTGGCGCAATAGCACAGGCGGCCGATACGGTACGCGTGGGTTCTAAAATTGATACCGAAGGTTCGTTGCTCGGCAATATCATCGTGCAGGTGCTGGAAGCCAACGGCATCAAAACCACCAACAAACTGCAGCTGGGTACCACCAAGGTGCTACGTGGCGCGATCACCTCCGGTGAGATTGATATCTACCCGGAATACACCGGTAACGGGGCCTTCTTCTTCTCCGATGAAAAAGATCCGGCGTGGAAAAACGCCCAGGCCGGGTTTGAGAAGGTGAAAAAACTCGATTATGACCAGAACAAGATCGTCTGGCTGGATGCAGCCCCGGCGAATAACACCTGGACGATCGCCATTCGCCAGGACGTAGCGCAGGCCAATCAGTTGAAAACCCTGGCGGATCTGGCCAAGTGGATCAATGACGGTGGCAAGTTCAAACTGGCCGCATCGGCGGAGTTTATCGAACGCCCGGACGCGCTGCCGGCTTTCCAGAATGCCTATGGCTTCAAGCTTAATCAGGATCAGTTGCTGTCACTGGCTGGCGGCGATACGGCGGTGACCATCAAGGCGGCGGCGGAGCAAACCTCTGGGGTTAATGCGGCGATGGCCTATGGCACCGACGGCCCGGTAGCGGCGCTGGGGTTACAAACCCTGGAAGATCCAAAAGGTGTCCAGCCCATCTACGCGCCGGCACCGATTATCCGTGAGGCAACGTTGCAGCAGCACGCCAATATTGCCGAACTGCTCAAACCGGTTTTCGCTACGCTGGATGGCCCAACCTTGCAGCAGCTGAATGCGCAGATCGCCGTAGAAGGGCAGGATGCCAAACAGGTAGCGGTCAATTACCTGAAACAGAAAGGGTTGATTAAGTAACTTTATTCGACGATGGAGGCCCCTCACCTACAGGGAGAGGGATTTGCCCTGAGCTGCATTCAGGTGCAGAAATTAATCTGCGACGAGGTTGATGTTGAAGGCGAATACTGTCGTTAAGTTGTAGCACATTCAGTCCCCTCTCCCTGTGGGAGAGGGTTAGGGTGAGGGGGGCATCAGGAGTCATTTTGATTATTTTTTTGAAAAACCGCGTATTACTAACCTTACTTGTTTTGCTGTTGTTGGCGGCCTTTGGCCTACCGTTCCTCAGCTATGCCCCTAATCGCCTGCTGTCTGGCAAGAGTATCTCCCTGATTTCACTGTTGCATGGCCCAGCCCTGTGGTTGCTGCTGCCCTTGCTGGTGCTGGCCGTTCTCAGCGTGCTGACGCCAACGCGTTATCGTGCGCTGCTGACTGCCTGCATTGCTTCCCTGCTCCTGGCCATGATCTTTTGGCTGAGCGGTTATACCGCGCAACAGTTGGCATTGCAGGGGTCCCCGCTAGCGCGCACCTCCTGGAGCAGCGGTTGTGCGCTGATGGCGGCGTTGAGCGGCCTGATCGCCGCCGATGCCATGACGCGCATCACGCCATCGCACCTGTGGCGCATTCTGGGTAACACCCTGGTGATGCTGCCTGCCGCGCTGTTGCTGTTTACTCACCAGTTGGACTACCTTTCCCTGCTCAAGGAGTATCACAACCGGCAGGAGGTATTTGATGCCGCGCTGCTACAGCACCTGACCATCTTGCTGGCGACTCTGGTGCCTGCATTGCTGATTGGCGTGCCGCTGGGCGTACTCTGTTTTCGCTCAAACCGCTGGCAGGGCCCGATCTTCTCGACGCTGAATATTATCCAGACCGTGCCTTCCATTGCGTTGTTTGGCCTGTTGATCGCTCCGTTGGCCGGCTTGGTAGCCGCATGGCCGTGGCTCGCACGGTTAGGTATCAGTGGCATCGGCATGGCTCCGGCGGTGGTGGCGCTGGTGCTCTATGCCCTGTTGCCGCTGGTGCGTAGCGTGGTCGCTGGTTTACAAAGCGTGCCCGCCAGCGTGATTGAGTCTGCCAGCGGGATGGGGATGACGCGCGGGCAGATTTTCTTTGGCGTACAGCTGCCGCTGGCATTGCCGCTGTTTCTGACCGGCGTACGGATCCTGGCGGTGCAAACCGTAGGGATGGCGGTGGTGGCCGCGTTGATCGGCGCCGGGGGTTTTGGGGCGATTGTGTTTCAGGGGTTGCTCAGCAGCGCGCTGGATCTGGTGCTGCTCGGGGTGATCCCGGTGATCGCCATGGCGGTGATCGTCGATTCGCTGTTTAAATTTATAATTTCAATGCTGGAAGTGACAGGCCGATGATTAACTTTGACCGGGTAAGCAAAATTTTTCAGGGGAAACCGGCGGTGGACGATCTCTCGCTGAATATGGCAGAGGGGGAGTTTACCGTGCTGATCGGCACTTCCGGCTCTGGCAAATCCACCACGTTGAAGATGATCAACCGTCTGATCGAGCATGATGAAGGCAAGATCCGCTTTGCCGGTGAGGAGATCCATAAGTTCAAGCCGCAGGATTTACGCCGTCGTATGGGCTACGCCATTCAGTCGATCGGCCTGTTCCCCCATTGGACCGTGGAGGAGAATATCGCCACGGTGCCAAAGTTGTTGAAATGGCCACGGGCACGTATCCGCAACCGGGTCACCGAGTTGTTGGAACTATTGCAACTGGAACCCGAGCTATTCCGCCGCCGTTATCCGCACCAGCTTTCCGGCGGGCAGCAGCAGCGTGTTGGAGTGGCACGGGCGCTGGCAGCCGATCCCGAGGTGTTGCTGATGGACGAACCTTTTGGCGCACTCGATCCGGTGACCCGGGCCTCGTTGCAGGCTGAAATTGCCCGTATTCATCAACTTTCCGGTCGAACCATCGTACTGGTGACGCACGATATCGATGAGGCTCTGGCACTGGCCAACCGCATCGTGCTGCTGGATCAGGGGCAGGTGGTACAGCAGGGCACGCCGCTAGAACTGCTGACCAACCCGGTCAATGATTTTGTGCGCGATTTCTTTGGCCGCAGCGATCGGGGGATCAAGCTGCTGGCGTTGGGCAAGGTAGCCGAAAGGGTCCGACCGGGCGAGGCGGAAGGAGAACCGATCCCAGCCATGATGAGCCTGCGTGAGGCGTTGTCAGTGTTTGTTGCCCGAGGCAGCGAACGCTTGCCGGTGATCGGCGAACAGGGGCAAGCGCTTGGCGTGTTGCATTTCAGTGATTTGATTACCCAAAAGGCCCTGTCATGAACATCGGGCGCTGGTGGCGCGATCCGCTGCCGTGGACATTTGCTCTGCTGGTGGCGTTGGTCTTTGGCATGAACCATCTACACTGGCTGTTTGCCGCCTGGTTCCCGGATCTGGCTAGACCGGTATATCAGCAGGACAGCTTTCTCTCGCTGGTGGAGGCGCACTTATTGTTGGTGGCGGTCTCGAGCCTGATTGCGGTAATGATTGGCGTAACCGCTGGCATTGCGGTTACGCGCAAAGCTGGGCGGGAGTTCCGCTCGTTGGTGGAAACCGTGGTTGCCGTCGGGCAGACCTTTCCGCCGGTCGCGGTATTGGCGGTAGCGGTACCGGTCATGGGCTTTAGTGAACAGCCTGCGATTATTGCGCTGGTACTCTATGGCTTGCTGCCGATCCTGCAAGGCACCCTGACCGGGATCGAATCGGTTCCTGCGGCCACGCGTGAAGTGGCGCAAGGGGTGGGGATGAATCGCTGGCAAATATTGTGGCGCGTAGAGCTGCCGTTGGCGGCTCCGGTGATTGTCGCGGGCATCCGCACTTCGGTGATTATCAATATCGGCACGGCAGCCATTGCCTCAACGGTTGGCACCAAAACGTTGGGCACGCCCATCATTATCGGGCTGAGTGGCTTCAACACGGCGTATGTGATCCAGGGGGCGGTGGTGGTGGCGCTGTTGGCGATCATCACCGATATGTTGTTTGAACGCTGGGTGCGCTACCTTACTGCCTGGCGTCAACAGCGGCTGACGGTCTCATCTTCTGCGGGGTAACTTCCATGGCGATAGTCTCTTTACCGATGTACGGCGTTAGCCACCAACAGGTGGAACCATTCTGGCAGGCGTTGCGCGATAAGCTGCGGCAACTGGGTCTGGTTGATGTTCCCCAGGAGCTGAGTTGGCCGCAAGATTTGCCACAACATTGGCAGCGGCCGGATCTGCTGCTTAGCCAGACCTGCGGCTATCCGCTGGTGACGACATTGCCACAGGTACAGTTGGTGGGCACTTACCATTATCGCGTGGAAGGTTGCAGCGGGGCGAACTACAGCAGTTGGCTGATCGTGCGAGAGGAAGAACCTGCTGGCCGTCTGGAGGATTTTCGCGATCGCGTGGTGGCGTATAACAGCCAGGATTCCCAGTCGGGGTATAACAGCCTGCGGGCCTTGATTGCACCGCTGGCACGTGAAGGCCGATTTTTCCTCCAGGCTATCGCCTCTGGCGCTCATTATCGCTCGCTGGAGATGATCAGGGATGGGCGGGCGGATATCGCGGCTATCGATTGCATCAGCCTTGCCCTGTTGAAGCGAGCGCGGCCACTGGCCGTTGCCGGCCTGAAGATTATTGGCCGTACGGCTGCGGTTCCGGGCTTGCCGTTGATCACCGCTGCGGATACGTCACCCTCACAGTTGTCCATTTTGCGCACTGCAGCCAGCGCCATGGTCAATCATGCGGCCAGTGAAAGCCTGTTAATCGGTGATTTCAGTGTGGTACCGCGCGCCGCCTATCAGCGGGTGACCGAGCTTGAGCAACTGGCGGTCAACGCTGGCGTAACGGCGTTATAACGCGGATTATTTAGCTTGCAGTGGTGCCGTTGGGGCGCTATCGGCAGCGGCGTCGTTGGTAGTCGTGGTCTCTTCTTGTGGCGTCGTAGAGCGGGTGTACATATTCAGCCCGGCCAGGAACACGCCGCCCAGAGAGCCGAAGGCACATAAGGCGATGACGATGAGAAACGCTTTTTTCCGCATAATTATTTTTTCGCAGGTTGTCCAGAACAGCGGGAATTATAGCCCCTTCGGCAGGTGAAACAACCCTCGTTTTGTTGGGGTATGTTGCTTTCAGGTTTGGTGCGGTGCCAGCTCAGACGCGAGAGTTAATATGGCGCACATTCGGTGCCCTCTCCTTTTGGGAGAGGGTTAGGGTAAGGGGCGTTTAGCTGATTGGTTGGACCTTTGCCGGGCGGCCAAACAGGTATTTACCCAGCGTCACCAACACCACCGCCGAAACGATGATCACCAGCGCCAGCCACTCACGTGGGCCCAGCGACTCGCCAGCAAAACCGACGCCGAGCAGCACCGCTACCACCGGATTAACGTAGGCATAGCTGGTTGCAACCGCAGGGCGGACGTTTTTCAGCAGGAACATATAGGCGCTGATCGCCAGCATCGAACCGAAAACAATCAGATAACCGAGCGCCATAAAGCCGCTGAAGCTCGGTATTTTCTCCAAACGCTCACCGCACAATTGACTGGCGATGGTCAGCACCACGCCCGCCACCAACATTTCTGCGGCACCGGCCATCGGCCCGGCGGGGAGCGAAATGCGTGAACCGAGTACCGAGCCAAAAGCCCAACTGGCGGAGGCCAACAGGATCAGCAGCGCGCCGGTCGGGTTGCCGATCAGGTTATTCCCGGTATTGAGCAGCACAATGCCCACCAGGCCAAGGGCGATGCCGGCCCACTCCAGTTTAGTATTACGGATACCCCAGAACATGCTGAAGCATAGGGTGAACAGCGGCACCGTAGCGACCATCACCGCGGCAATGCCGGAAGGCACATCCTGATGTTCGGCCACCGTGACCAGGCCGTTGCCCACGGCCAGCAACAGAATGCCAATGGTGCCAGCGGCAACCCACTGTTTCAGGGTTGGCAGGGCATGACCCCGTAGCAACAGGAAAACGAACAGGATGATACCTGCAATCAGGAAACGAATGCCCGCCATCATTAGGGGAGGCCAGCTTGCCACCCCAACTCGAATGGCAAAGTAGGTCGATCCCCAGACAATATATAAGGTAAACAGCGCCCCGATTAACGGCAGGAGATGACGATTTTTTTGGCTCAGCATGGGTTTATATTCGGTAGGGTGAAAAATCGTTAGGACACTCAGTAAACCTTAAGGCATAGCCGATAAGCAATGCTTTTCTACCCGTTTAATCGTGTCGTGCTGCCAGGCGATGCTCGCCAATCCCTGGCTAAAATCAAGGGATTATGCTGGAGAGATCTGATAGGCACAGCGGCGGGCACCGGTAAGAATATGTTCGCTGCGCTCCACCTTGGCCTGCAGCACCTCGGTAAATACGTTCAGCTCGGCGCGGCAAAAGCCTTGGCAAACCGCTGCGGCGGTACAGATGGGGCAGTGGTTTTCCACCAACAGAAACTCGCCGTTTTGCCCTTCGCTCCACTCGGCCATATACCCTTCACGGCAACGGATAGCCGCCAGACGTGCAACTCGTTCACGCAGATCGGCCGCACCGACCATCGCCTGTTTATAATTGATCCGGGTTTCCTGCTCCCGGCTGTCAATCAGCAAATCCATCGCTTGCTCACCCAATCTGTCACGCACCGTACGCAGCAGTTGGGCGGTTAACTCGGCGTGGGCGTCGGGAAAATGGGCGTTGCCAGCGGCGGTCAACTGCCAGAGCTGTACCGGGCGGCCAACGCCACGGGTTTCGGCCCTGGCTTCTACCAGCCCCTCTTTTGCCAGCTTGACGAACTGCTGACGGGCGGCTTCGCCGGTGGTGCCAAGCACTTTACCTGCTTCAGAAGCTTGCTGTGGGCCGTGAGTTTTCAACAGCTTAAGCAAGCGGTCACTGACCGAATGTGCGGTGCATTCGCCATTTTCCAAGTTAATTCTTGACATATTACAGCGCCTCGCCCTTAATTATTCCAAGATATTGCTTGTTAAATTTAGCCTAATAGCAAGATCAACTCAATGCCATTCCTCTGAAAACAGGACGATAACCGTGATAACCGATGATAACAGCCGTTGGCGAGATCTCTTTTCCGGCAAAAATGCCGCCAGTGCCATCGCACTGTCGCTCGGCGTCGCCTTACATGCGATCAATATTCTGGTCGCGACCACCATTTTACCCTCGGTGGTGCAGGATATCGGAGGGCTGGATCTCTATGCCTGGAATACCACTTTGTTTGTGGTGGCCTCGATATTAGGCTCGGCACTGTCAGCCCGTTTGCTCAGTGGCTATGGCGCGCGCAGCGCTTATCTGGTGGCCTCGCTGTTCTTTATCGTGGGAGCGATGCTGTGTGCGCTGGCTCCTTCCATGCCAGTGATGCTGATTGGCCGCACGGTGCAGGGGTTTGGTGGTGGCCTGATTTTTGCGCTGTCCTACGCAATGATTAACCTGGTGTTTGAACAGAAACTCTGGCCACGTGCCATGGCGCTGATCTCCGCGATGTGGGGGATCGCCACGCTGGTGGGGCCCGCCGTCGGGGGGATTTTTGCCGAATTAAACGCCTGGCGTTGGGCGTTCGGTATTCTGCTGCCGATCATGGTGCTGTACGCCGCCTTTACGTTCCGTATTCTGCCCAAGGGTAAGCCACAGCAGCACGCGGCACCACTGCCGTTGTTGCAGCTATTGTTGCTGGCTGGGGCGGTGCTGGTGGTGTCGGCAGGTAGCCTGGCCAACAACGGCTGGATTAACGTGGGCGGGATTGTGGTGGCGCTGTTATTGATGATTTGGCTAATCCGACGTGAGGGGCGTTCCAGCGCTCGTCTGTTGCCACATCAGGCGTTACGCCGTGGTTCGGCTCTGGCTTCGCTGTACGCCACGGTCACCTTGTTGGTGATCGGCATGACCAGCGAGATCTTTGTGCCTTACTTCCTGCAAACCCTGCATGGACAGTCGCCGCTGATTTCCGGCTATATCGCGGCCACCATGGCGGCGGGTTGGACCCTGTCGGAGATCCTCAGTTCCGGCTGGCGTGGAAAGGGGATCCGTTTGGCGATTATCAGCGGGCCGATCCTGGTGCTGCTTGGTTTGTTGGGGTTGGCGGTACTGATGCCGATGCCTTCTAACGGTCATTGGCAGGCGTTGGGGCCGATCGTGCTGGCCTTGACGCTGGTTGGTTTCGGTATTGGTTTTGGTTGGCCGCACCTGCTGACGCGCATTTTGCAGGTAGCTCCTCAGGCCGATAAGGACATCGCCGGGGCATCCATCACCACGGTGCAACTGTTCGCCACGGCGTTTGGCGCAGCACTGGCGGGGATGGTGACCAATCTGGCCGGCTTTACCACGCCGGGGGGCATTGAGGGCGCAGCCTCCGCCGCTCATTGGTTGTTCCTGCTGTTTGCCTTGGCCCCACTGTTGGCGATCTACAGCGCATGGCGCAGTGCGGCAATTAGCCAACCAACCGCAGAGTCTAGCCACGCTCCGAGCACATCGGTTTCCTGATAAAGAAACGGTGACTGAACCGATGTTAATCAACCGCCATCCTGGTTTTTGCCCGTAGATGGCGGTTGTTTAAACATGGCGCAAATAACTTTATGCAGCACAATAATAAAGCAAATTGAAAACAATAGTGAAACGACAAGTTTGGATATTCTCTCCGGGGCCGAGTAGAAATAACTGACCTCAATCCCAGCCCCGGACAGGAACATTGAGGATAAAACCAGACCGAGGATGACAGAGACGATTTTATAGAGTGTATTCATGTTGTTGTGTTTAGTCTGAAAGGTGTGTTTATTAATAACTCAGTTGCAAGCTGATATCAATATTTTTTGAGGAAGTCAGGTGTGATATTTTTATTTTTTAATGATTGCTGTAAGTTTTAAATGTAATTTACTAGCGTCAATAATCTCAGTGGTATTAGGCTGTTAGTGATTGCTAATATTAATTGAATGTTTAATTGAATCGTCTAAATGGTGATTTTAATTTTATTAGCTAACCTATTTAATAGGGGCGTTACGCTTTTTATCCGGTTCCTTTTACCGTGCCGCATTGTCTGGCGCAGGGGGGGAAGGGCGACATGGGCAATTTTGTACAAACGCCCGCTCTTGCCGAGTGCTAGAATGCGTTTCATTCAGCGGGGAAGGTAAATATGGCAGAGAGCATGAGCCGGAAAGGGCGTCAGGAACAGGCTAATTTTATGCACGTCGACGATCTCGGCGGGCTGGAAGTGCTACAGGCCACCTATCGCCGCCAGACCTTCTCCCGCCATAGCCACGAGGGGTTCTGCGTCGGTGTGATTGACGAAGGGGCCCAGCGTTTTTACCGCACCGGTGGCGAGCATGTTGCACCACTAGGTAGCGTGATCCTGGTTAATTCCGATGATATCCATACCGGCAGCTCTGCCAGCGAAGACGGTTGGTCCTATCAGGCCATGTATCCTAAACCTGAGCTGCTGGCCAACTTATCCCGCGATCTGAAAACCGTAGCTGGAGCCACGCCGTACTTCCCCAATCCCGTCGTACAGGACGCCGGGCTGGCCGGGCAACTGCGCATGGCCTTTGGCATGATGCGCAGTAACGAAAATCGCCTGGTGAAAGAGACATTGGTGTTTTCTGCACTGACCTGGCTGATGCTCCGCCACGGCAAAAGCCGCATAGAACCTGTCGCACAAAGTAAGGCACAAAGCCAGATCGCGCGGATCAAAGCCTTTCTGGACGATTTCCCCGAGGCCAATATCTCCCTGCTGGAATTGGCCGATAAGGCCGGGCTCAGCCCTTATTACCTGTTACGTCAGTTTCAACAGGCCACCGGTTTACCTCCTCATGCCTATCAGATCCAGGCACGTTTGCGTAAAGGGCGCCAGATGTTAAAGGCGGGCAGTGGTGTGCTGGAAACGGCGCTGGCCTGTGGTTTCCACGATCAGAGTCATTTCCACCGTCATTTTCGTAAGTCCATTGGCGTGACGCCCGGCGACTATGTCAAGTCGCTGAGATAAATGCGCAAATAGATACAATACTCATTCCCCATCCTGCGTTATTCTGATCCTTCGATCGAAGGAGAAAATAATGACTTACCAATCAACACTCACGGAGCCACCAACGTTGCGCCTGCGTCCGGCGTTGCAAGGGGCGGTGGCGATCCTGCCGCTGTGCCTGGCAGTGCTGCCCTGGGGGATCCTGGCAGGGTCAATGGCGATCCAGAGTGGCCTGACGGTGGCAGAAGGATTGGGGATGTCGGCGATCGTTTTTGCCGGAGCCTCACAGCTGGTAGCGATGGGCATGATCAAGAGCGGTGCCGGTATGCTGGCGATCCTGATTTCCACCTTTTTTGTCACCGCTCAGCACTTTCTCTACGGCCTGCGTATGCGAGAATGCATTGCTCCGCTACCGCTGAGATGGCGAGTGGCGTTGGCATTTTTGCTGACCGATGAGTTATTTGCCTTAACGGGAGATCACGGACCGGCGCGCTTTAACCGCTGGTATGCACTCGGGGCCGGTTTGGCCTTCTATCTGAGCTGGTTTTTTGCGACCTTGCTCGGCGTGGTGGCGGCCAGCAGCGTCAGCGATCTGGACAGCTACGGCCTTGATTTTTCGATCGCCGCCACCTTTATCGCCATTATCGTACCGCTGGTGCGTAATGTACCCGTGTTGGCCTGCGTAGTGACGGCGTTGGTGCTGTCTATTGGCCTGCACCATTATCAGGTGCCGGGCGCCTTGATTATTACCACCGTGGTGGCGATGTTGGTTGGGCTGTTGTGCAGCAGGGGGCAAGAATGATCTGGCTGACTATTGTGCTGATGGGCGTGATCGTCTTCTTCAACCGCTACTGTTTTCTGGCTCCCAGCCTGCCGGTGCGTTTATCGCAACGGATGAGAACCCTGCTGAGCTTCTCGGTCCCCGCGGTATTGACCGCTATCTGCGGGCCAATCATCGCCTTCAATGGGGACGAGTGGCGCGCCCTGCCTGAAAACCCTTATCTGTGGGGGGCATTGTTCGCCATTGTGCTGGCCGTGTTTCTGCGTAACACGCTGGTGGTCGTGGTGCTGAGTATGCTGATGTTTATTCTGTTGCGTACTCTGTTGTAACCCTTGCCCTGAACATTCCCCCAGGAGTCATTCTGGGGGCATCATCACAAAGCGATTGTCATTTCAAACTGCCGCAGTGGATCCTCACGCCAGCCCAGATGCTGGAAGAAGGGAGCAACATTGTCTGGAACAAACACGTTGGACGACAGCGCCAGTGGGGCAAACTGCGTTTGCAGTGCTTGCAACAGACGGTGTGCCTGGCCTTGACCGCGCAGCGCTGGTGGCACATAAATCATGCGTAGTTGGCACTGCTGTGCTCCCGGGATCACCAAAGCAAAAGCCTGTTGCTGCAAAGTGAAAGCGCGCGGGCTGGCGGGCAGTTTGTACAGTGATTCCGGGGCGATCAACCACGGCAGGCCACGTTCACCGTCGGCGGTCATCCGCTGGGCAAGTGCCAACGGGTCGATTTCTTGCAAGTCTACGGAGGTTTGCGGGGTCGCCAAGGGGGCGTGGAAACCCAACAGCGTGCGGGTGATGGCTAAACCAGCCTGTTGATAGAGCGCCAGTGCCGCCTGATTGCCAACGATCACCTCCAGCGAAAGCTGGCGGTCACCTCGCGTGTGGGCATCCGTCATAATGCGTTGCATCAACGCCTTGCCTAATCCTCTGCCGCGCATTTCCGGGCGGATAGATAAGGCCGCGACGCGGCTATGCAGGCCCCGGCGCGCGATCAAGGCCAGCGCCACCGGGTGCTGCTGGTGGGTGACGATAATGCTGTGATTCAGGCTGAGGTCTTCGGCGGCGAAGCGGCTAGCAAAGGTTTCTCCATCGATCACAAATGGGACTATGTAGTTCTCAAAGCAATGGCTGAGTATTTGCGCCAACTGCATACTGCTATAGGGCAAGGCGGTGTGAAACTCGAACTGGGTATCGATTGGCATGGCGGTTCCAAGGCAGCGGTGGGAACTCTATATCTAGCTGCGATCGGCCTATCAGGCAAGTAGTACGCTGTATTTAGCCAATGTTATCCGCTGTTGCAGCAGAGAGGGGGATGAAAAAACCGGGCGTTACCGCCCGGTAAAGAACGTTGAAATAGCCGAAGCTATAAATTGCAGTCGTGGTTATGAGTCACAGCGTCAATCAGAACTGATAGGTCAATGCTACGGCAACGACATCGTCGGTTTTCAAGCCCAGTTTGTTATTGTCATCAAGCTGGTTGATTTTATAGTCGACGTAAGTGGACATATTCTTGTTGAAGTAATAATAGGCACCGATATCAACATATTTTACCAGATCGGTATCGCCGATATTTTCAATATCCTTGCCTTTAGACTGGACATAAGCCAGTGACGGGCGCAGGCCAAAATCGAACTGATATTGTGCAACCAATTCTACGTTCTGGGTTTTATTGGCAAAGCCACTCACGGACGTTGCGGTATTATTAATCGTCGCGGTACCAGAAATTGGTGTCAGATTACGGGTTTCTGCATAAGTGGCAGCCAGATACACGCTATTGGCATCGTATTTCAGGCCGGTTGCCCAGACGTCGGCTTTATCACCTTTGCCAAAAGCGCTCTGCTTCTGGCCGCTAGTCCGGTTGGAAGAGGCGTATGCCCCCGTCACGCTGACGCCATCGATGATTTCGTAGCTGGAAGACAGACCGAAGCCGTCGCCGTTGGCCTTGCTGTTGGCGCGGCCGTCGTTTTCGTTCTTGCCCTGGTACTGCAAGGCAAACTTCAGGCCATCGACCATGCCAAAGAAGTCATTATTGCGGTAGGTGGCTACGCCGTTGGCACGGCCGGTCATAAAGTTGTCGGTTTTGATATAGGTGTCATCACCGAACTCGGGCAGCATATCCGTCCAGGCGGCAACGTCATAAATAACGCCATAGTTGCGGCCATAGTCGAATGAACCAAAGTTCTTTACTTTCAGGCCGGCAAAGCCAAGACGGGTTTTCGTGTCTTTGCTGCCATCGGCTTCGCTGTGGTTGGCGGCAATCTGATATTCCCACTGGCCGTAGCCGGTCAGTATATCGTTAATCTGGGTTGCGCCTTTAAAACCGATACGTACGTAGGTTTTATCACCGTCGTTGCCGGCATCATCGGAGAAATAATGCAGCGCTTTTACGCGACCATAAAAATCGAGCTTGTTGCCGTCTTTATTGTAGATCTCTGCTGCCTGGGCGGTCTGGGCAATGAAAAGTGCCGCAATAACGGCAAGAAGATTTGGTTTCATGGTGTTCCTTTATTTAATTATACCCTATAGATTTCAAGCTGCGGCTAGGCGACAAACTATCTCATCCTCAGGAGCTTACTTATAGTAAGTGACTGGGGTGAGATAGTGCAGGTAACAACGCTGCAGCTTGAAAGATGACGGGTATACGATTGAAAGACGCTTATCATCAGTTGTATCACTGTTTCAGTGTGCTGCCTGAGCTAGCGCAGCGCAGAATTTTTACCGCAGTTGTGTGATGTATTTATGACAGAGTATTCAAACTTGTATTGAATGGTGAAAAATAAGCTGGGAGCGGTGTTTTTTGTTGCAGATAGGCACAACGACGGTTGTTCAAACCTGCGAGGTTACACGTAAAACATTCAATGCCCTATTGTTGGCGAAAGGTGAGCCATGCGGTGCGTTTCGCAATGTTGGCAAACCGACCGTAACTCGGGCTGACGTCGCGGGCGGTCTGTGGGACAATAGCGCCATCATTTCGTTTAGATAAGAGTTGAATGGCGCTTTCCCCCGCAGTTAAAGATCAGATCGGCCAGTGGTACAAAGCTCTGCAGCAGCAAATACCGGATTTTATTTCCCGTGCCCCTCAGCGGCAGATGATTGCCGAAGTGGCGAAGACCCTGGCCGGTGATTATCCTCGCCATCTGGCGATCGAAGCGCCAACCGGCGTGGGTAAAACGCTTTCGTACCTGATCCCGGGTATTGCCGTTGGCCGTGCCGAAAGCAAACCGCTGGTGGTGAGCACCGCCAACGTGGCGCTGCAGGATCAGATCTACAGCAAAGATTTACCGCTGCTGAAAAAGATCATTCCCGATCTGAAATTCACCGGCGCGTTTGGCCGTGGGCGCTATGTTTGCCCGCGCAACCTGGCGGCGATGAGTACCGACGTGGCCGAACAGGGCGATCTGATGCTGTACCTGGACGAAAACGAACTGGCACCGTCCAACGGCGAAGAGCAGGCGCTGTGCCAAAAGCTGGCGAAAGCCCTGGCGCGCCATGAATGGGACGGGCTGCGCGATCACTATCAGCTATCGATAGCCGATCCCTTGTGGGGCAAACTGAGTACCGACAAGGCCAACTGCCTGGGGCGCAACTGCCACTATATTCGTGAATGTCCGTTCTATATTGCCCGTAAAGAGATCGAAACCGCCGACGTGGTGGTGGCTAACCATGCGTTGGTGATGGCGGCGCTGGAAACCGAGTCGGTATTGCCGAACCCGAAAGAGCTGCTGCTGGTGCTGGATGAAGGCCATCACTTGCCGGAGGTGGCGCGGGATGCGCTGGAGATAGACGGCGAGATCACCGCACTATCGACCAACCTGCAACTGGACATGATCGTGCGTCAGGTGGAACTGTGCATGACCCAGTACCGGCCAAAGAACCCGCCAGGGCTAGCCAATAGTGAACGGCTAAAAAACCACTGCGAAGAGCTGCGCGAACTGATCCAGATTTTTGAGCATCTGGCCAACGCCTACCTGCCGCCCGACAGCGGCAACGCCGAATATCGCTTCGAAATGGGCGAACTTCCGGCCGAAATGGTAGAGATCTGCGCACGCCTGTTCAAACTGACGGACGGCCTGCGCGGCCTGGCCGAATTTATTGTTAACGATCTTAGTGAGCAGACCGGCAAACACGATATCGTGCGGCTGCATCGCACCCTCATCCAGATGAGCCGTACGCTGGGCTATCTGGAGGCGATGAGCAAGCTGTGGCGGCTGGCGGCGATGGATAAATCCTCTAATGCCCCAATCTCCAAATGGATTGCGCGCGAACTGCGCGATAACGTTATCCATCTTTACCTGCATTGCGTGGGTATCCGCGTCAGCGATCAACTGGAGAAGCTGCTGTGGCGCAAGGTGCCGCACGTGGTGATCACCTCCGCAACGTTGCGCTCCCTAAATAGCTTTTCCCGGTTGCAAGAAATGAGCGGGCTGAGTGAGAAGGCGGGCGATCGCTTTGAAACGCTGTCTTCGCCGTTTAATCACGTTGAACAGGGTAAAATCGTCATTCCCAAGATGCGTTTTGAACCCGCAATGGCCAATGAAGCTGAGCATCTGGAAGAGATGGCGCGCTTTTTCCGTGGCGAGCAGGCCAGCGGCCAGCATAAAGGGATGCTGATCCTGTTTAGCAGCCATCGTGCGATGCAAACCTTCCTTAGCTATGTCACCGATCTGCGCCTGATGTTGTTGGTACAGGGCGATCAGCCGCGTTACCGGCTGGTGGAAGAGCATCGTAAGCGGGTGGAGAAGGGCTCCGCCAGCGTACTGATCGGGTTACAGTCATTTGCCGAAGGGCTGGATCTGAAAGGTGAGCTGCTGACCCAGGTCCATATTCACAAGATCGCCTTCCCACCGATCGACAGCCCGGTGATCCTCACCGAGGGCGAGTGGCTGAAGTCCCTCAACCGTTACCCGTTTGAGGTGCAGAGCCTGCCAAGCGCCTCGTTTAATCTGATCCAACAGGTGGGCCGCCTGATCCGCAGCAACGAGTGTCACGGTGAAATTGTGATCTACGATCGTCGCCTGTTGACCAAGAGCTACGGTTCGCGGTTGCTGGCGGCGCTGCCGGTATTCCCGATCGAACAGCGCGAAGTGCCGGAAGCAGACAAAGCCCATAAGGCGGCGTTGAAATCGGCGGCAGAGGCCGCCAAAAAAGAGAAAAAGCGCAAAAACCCGTTCGCTCGCCGCCGTGCCCGCTGATTAAAGCAGCGGGGGCAAACGGCGTTTCACCGGTGTGGTTTTCACGATGGAGGTGTTGCACTGCGCGCGTTCGGCCAGTTTATCCAAAGCCTGATCAAGCTGTTCCATCGAGTGCGATACCAGGCGGGCGATAAAGCAGTCTTCTCCCGTGACCTTATCGCACTCGATCACTTCTGGGATCTCCTGCAGCATGAGCTCCACTTTTTTCAACATTCCGGGCAACGGCTTGATGCGCACCAGCGACTGAAAGCTGTAACCCAGAGCCTGTAGGCTGACCTTAAGCGTGTAGCGTTCAATGACACCATTTTCCTCCAGGCGCCGTAATCGTTCGGCAGTACTAGGGGAGGAAAGACCTACCTGAGCGCTTAAGGCCTTCAATGAAATCCGCGCATCACCAGCCAAAATGGTCAGGATCTGGCGATCAATCGCATCCATAACATCTCCGTTAGGTAAAAACCACTTTTAACCTTAAATATAAATGTAATTAGTATTTTTTTCCTATTTTTCTCCATGGAAAGTTTTGCGAAAAAATCACAAGCTATGACGTAACGTTGGCGGTTGAGTCTAGCGAGTTCCCTTTGGGATAGGAGCGCAATGCCGCAATATCTCGCTGGCTTCAAACCAGTGAATACCCGATTTTTTTACCAGGAGTTTGCC
Source organism: Serratia sp. (in: enterobacteria) (assembly GCF_051654945.1). Taxonomy (GTDB): domain Bacteria; phylum Pseudomonadota; class Gammaproteobacteria; order Enterobacterales; family Enterobacteriaceae; genus Chania. The sequence continues at coordinate 102,703 of NZ_JBOFZA010000093.1, read as the reverse complement.
ATGAATACAGAGATAAAACGCGGTTCGCTGGAAATGGTGGCAGCCATGTTGATCTCCGGCAGCATAGGCTGGTTTGTACTGATTTCCGGGCAACCGGTGGTTAACGTAGTGTTTTGGCGTTGCGCAGTTGGCACTGTGGTATTGCTGGTGGTTTGTGGTCTGTTAGGGCAATTACACCGTGACCGGCTATCGCTTGCGGTGTTGTTGCTGGCCGCGGCCGGAGGTGTTGCCTTGGTGGTGAATTGGTTATTGCTGTTTGCCGCTTATTCTTATGCCTCCATCTCCATCGCTACCGCTGTCTACAATACCCAGCCATTTATGCTGGTGGGACTGGGGGCATTGTTTTTGGGAGAAAAACTTACTGCCAGCAAGTTATTTTGGCTACTACTGGCATTTTCCGGCATGGTGTTGGTCGTTTTGGCACAACCCAATGTATCGACTGGAAGCAGTCATTATCTGTGGGGCATCGTGTTGTCGCTTGGCGCAGCCTTTTTCTATGCCCTGCTGGCGCTGATTACTAAACGGCTGAAGGGGACACCTCCACATCTTATTGCCCTGATCCAGGTTATGGTAGGTACGCTGATGTTACTGCCGTTGGTCGATTTCTCTGCCCCTGCCAGCAGTACACAATGGGGCATGCTAGCCACGCTGGGTGTGGTGCACACTGGTTTGATGTATGTGCTGCTGTACGGCGCGATCCAAAAGCTGCCCACTAATCTGACCGGCTCACTGTCGTTTATCTATCCGATAGCGGCGATGATGGTAGATCGTCTGGCGTTTGGTCATCATCTTGGTGGGCTGCAAATTGTCGGTGCAGTTCTCATCCTGTTAGCCGCCGCTGGGATGAATCTGCTGGGAGAACGTAGTTTATCTCATCTCAAACATCTGCTGGGCAGCGTATTTACAGGGTTAGCTTACACGCTTAGCAGGAAATAGCTTAAAGCAGCGCTTCAAAGACGGCACTGGTGGGGCAATCAGGCTGCGCGCTGTACATGACCAGCCGCAGGTGATTTTCTTCATCAACAATAAATGAGGCGTGCTCAAACGTCACTTCGCCTGCCCCTGCAACCACAAAAGTGCGTTGTCCCTGGCAGCGGCCATGAATATCGTGCTGCTGCCACAACTGGCGAAATTGGGGGGAGATATCGCTCAGAGACTGAATGTGTTGCAACATGGTGGCATCTTGCGGCGCACGGGCGTAATCACGGCGAAAGCTGGCCAGGATCTGCGGAGCCTGCTCCTGCCAGCCCACCAAGCGCTGGTTGAGTTCGGGATCGGCAAACAGCATCCATAGCATATTGCGCTGCTGCGGCGGGCGTTCGCTAATGCTAAACAGGCGGTCTGCTGCCGGGTTCCAGGCGATGATATCCCAGCTCAGGTTCATCACATAGGCCGGGCGCAAAGTCAGATCGTCAAGCAAGCGGCGAACCAGTGGCGTGACTTGGCACCACTGATGGCCTGCAACCACCGGTGGCCGCTGATGCGCCAGTAAAAACAGATGATAGCGTTCGGCTGCATCCAACTTCAGTACCCGCGCCAGATCCTCCAGAAACTCCACCGAAGCATTGATTTCCCGTCCCTGCTCCAGCCAGGTGTACCAGGTCAGGCCTACTCCCGCCAGGGCGGCAACCTCTTCACGCCTTAACCCAGGCGTGCGCCGCCGCGTGCCGCTAGGCAGGCCAACGGCCTGGGGGGACAGTTTTTCACGCTTCATACGTAGAAAGTCTGCCAACTCCTGGCGAGTTCGATTAAGGGTACGTGGGGGCATCGGCGGTTCCTGTTACTCTTAGTAATAGTATAACTGGCTATATAGTAACAGTTTAAAGCATGTTCCATACTGCCGCCATCGTGTTTTCTGGAGGCGTTATGGAACATCCTTTGTCTGACAGTAAGGCCGGGTTACCGGGGCTGCCGGTATTGCTGCTCGGTGGGTTTGTCACCCTATTCGATTTGTTTGTGGTTAATGTGGCGGTGCCGGTGATCCAGCAACAGTTTAACGCCAGTTTTGCCGGGGTTGGGCTGATTATCGCCGGATATGAACTGGCTTTCGGCATCTTGCTGATTGCCGGTGGGCGATTGGGAGATCGCTATGGCCGACGGCGGATGTTCAGCTATGGCATGTTGGCTTTTGCGTTGACTTCAACCCTCTGTGGTTTTGCTGGGTCGCTATGGATGCTGATTGTTGCCCGCTTTCTGCAAGGCGCGGCGGCGGCGCTGCTGTTTCCGCAGATTTATGCCTTATTACGCGTCCTTTATGGCGAAGATCAGCGGCGAAGAGCCTTTGCTCGTTTGGGTATGACGTTAGGGCTGGCGGCGATTTGCGGCCAGGTGTTGGGGGGTTTTATTATCGAGGCCAATATCCTGGGCAGCAGTTGGCGGATGATTTTCCTCATCAACCTGCCTATTGGCGTGCTGGCGGTGATGGCGGCACGACGTATTCCTGAATCCAGGTTGGCACAGGCGCAAAGGCTGGACGTTAAAGGCTTGCTGCTGGCCGCTGGCGGTTTACTGCTGTTACTGTTCCCGTTACTGGAAGGCCCATCGCGACATTGGCCCTGGTGGATATTGCCAATGACGCTGGTAGCGATGGGGCTGTTGGGGTGGTTTATCCAGTGGGAACGCCATCTTGCCCGTCACTCCGGCGATGCGGTACTCGATCCTGCGTTATTTCGCCAAGGTCATTTTGCTCGCGGTACGGCCATCGTGCTGGTGATTTACTCCACCGCATCCTCCTTCTTTCTGTGTTTCGCCCTGCTGTTGCAGACCGGAATGGGATTGACACCGTTCCAGGCGGGCAGCCTGTTTGCTCCGGCCAGCGCCGCCTTTATGTTGGCATCATTCTTGGCCCCGGGCTGGGTGCAACGTAGGGGAAATAGTGTATTGGCAGGCGGTGTGGCGATCTATGCCGGTGGCATGTTATTGCTGGTGGTGCAGGTACTTATGGGCAAGGTGTTTGATGCGCCGCTGCAACTGCTGCCCGGCCTGGTCATTTTGGGGTTTGGCCAGGCATTGAGTATGACGCCATTGCTCAATTGGGTACTTGGCCTGGCCAAGGAACATCAAGCGGGTATGGCAGCAGGCTTGGTGTCAACGGTGCAGCAGGTTGGTGGCGCATTGGGCATTGCGGCTAGCGGTATGTTCTTTGTGCCGCTGCTGGCCGGTGGCGCAGAGCGGCAGCACTATGCCAGAGCCTTTGCGGGGGCTATGGGCTATAACCTGCTGGCGATGTTGATTGCCCTGGGGCTGTTGCTCTACACCCACTATCAGCTCAGTAGGGGGGATTAAGGCACCAGCGTGCCGGTTAGCCCGGCACTGCCTTCACCTCTACCAACCGCCGCCACCGCCGCCGCCCGAACCTCCCCCGGATGAACCGCCACCGGAAGACCCCGAGCCTCTGGAGCTGGAGCCCGATGAACTTGAGCCAGAACTGGAACTGCTGCTGGGCGTCGCCATGGACGATGCAATACAGGAATGGCTAAAACGATCCACGCGTTTCCAATCTGCGTCGGCAAAGGCTTCCGACATGGCACCGGATTGGCTCAGATACTCGGCAAAGGTATTGGCCCAGGTTTTGCCCACGCCGAGCGCCAGCGCCGCTGGAAGCATACTTTCAAAGTGTGCAACCAACCGATCGGGCGGGTACAGAGCCTGGTAGCGATGCCTCTCGGCGGTCCCAAGGTACAGTTTCAGCCCCTGGGCCGCGGCCAAGTCATTCAGCCCCCGCTGGGTGTAGCGCGGGATCATCCAGCCAAAGGCGATGCAAAACAGAATGGCGACCAGCAGCGCGCCAATATACCCGGCTGGAAATTGGGTCAGGGGTAACATGCCGAACATGAAAAGGCCGCTGGCAAAGGTGGCAAATGGGCCAAATATCAGCGAAATAACCAGGGGGATAAACCCCCAGGTGTTCCAGGTTTTTTTCGGGTTTACTATAAATTTCAGCGGTAAAGACAGCAGTGTGAGGCCGAGCAACAGGAATATCATGGCCGGAATGGTGATTGCCGCCGCACCGGGATTAAACAATACCCCGCAAATCAACGGTATCAGCAGCATGATATACACGGCGCGGCGCACCGGTTTACCCCATTTGCTGAATAGTTTCTCTCGCTGGTCCTCACTGCGTTTTTCCAACCATTTTCGGGCATTTTGCATTGGCCGCTGATAGGCCAGGCTCAGGTTGATGTTTTTGCGAGCGCCGCTAAATAACAGGCCTAGCAACTGCCTGTCGCTGGTAGTCAACCGCTTGTTTGAGTCTTCAGCTTGATACGATAACCATTGTTGGTCTGCCGATTGAAATTTGGAGAACCACGGGCTGGCGGATTTGCTGGCTTTGAGCGTAATCGCCGCGCCGCGTTTGGCGACCAGATCCAGCAGATCGCTGCTGAAGGCCACGTCGTCGTATTTACGCTGGGTAATAAACCGCAGATAGCCGGGCGATAGGTTGGTCGGCATCGCATACAGCGGCACAACCGGTGGCATCTTCAACCCGATATTGGTCACGTTTTTACGCCACCACCACAGACAATAGACCATGAGCAGCAGCACCGGTATCCAGATCGCGCTGGTTGCCAGCGTGGGCACTAGCAGATGCACCCACGGTGAGGAGGCTTGCGGGGCGGCGGCACCGGCCAGAATATCTCGCGGCCAGGTGTAGACGACGGTCAGGCCTTCACCCTGGTCGAGCGGCTGCGTGGTTTGTATGCTGCCATTGGCCAGGATCCGGGCATTGTGTGCTTTGGCCCCTCGTTCCCCGGTATAGACATCAATCGTGCGCAGGCGAGTATCTTTGCCTTCGCCATCGAGAAAGTTGCTGGCGTTTGGCAATTCCAACTGAAAACTGGCCTTGGCGATCGGGTAGGCCCAATCGTTCCCCGTGACGTTCCAGTAGAGTTCGTCCCACTCGGGGAAGCGGCTGAAGTGGTTGCTGACCTGATAGCGGATCTCATAGTTATAGATCGCCGGTTGCAGAACATGATCGGCACTACCGATTCGCACGGTCAGCGTTTTCGCGCTTTTATCGAGGCTAAACGGCTCGGCAACGCCGTCACGCAATACCTGTTTGACCTGATAATCCACGCTGAAAATTTTGCCGTCCTGGCGGTTCCAGGTCAGGGGCAGGGTGCGGAAAATCCCACGGCGTATCTCTTGCCCTAAAGACAGCACCTTGATGTTTTCCCGCATTTCCATACTGCCATCGGCATTAAAGCGTGCGTGGGTATCGAACGAGAGAATATGTTCATAAGCCCGAACCAGACGGGGAGCTCTTGGTGCGGGTGCTTCGTTGTCGGACGCTGCGGCAACCGACACGGCAATATCCACGGGGATATCATCAGTTGCGGCCTGCGCGGCTCCCGTCACCAATAGCGATAACACCCATAAAACTCGTACTAGCCAGCCAGATAATGCCTGCATGGTATTAGTCCATCCGTGGAACTTGTGCATCCTCGGGATCCTCGAGTTCGAAGAAAGCATCCGTGTTGAAATTGAACAGGCGGGCCAGCAGCAAGCTGGGGAACGACTCAACCAGAATATTTAAATCGCGCACCGTGCCGTTGAAGTAGCGGCGAGCCATTTGCAACTGCTCTTCGATTTCGGCGAGGGATTGCTGCAGGGAGAGGAAGTTCTCGTTGGCTTTCAGTTCCGGGTAAGCCTCCGCCAGCGCAAAAATGCGGCCCAAGGCTCCTGAGAGCTCCCGTTCATTCTCGGCAATCTGGCGGGTGCTGCCAACCAGTTCGCTGCGCTGACTTGAGAGGGTTTCAAACAGCTCTTTTTCATGCTGAGCGTAGCGCTTCACCAGGCTTAACAGGTTGGGGACAAGATCGTGGCGGCGCTTGAGTTGTACCGCTATACCGCTCCAGGCTTCGTCTTTGAAACGGCGCAGCGAGATAAAACGGTTGTAGGTCATCACGGCCCAGATCAGCACTACGGCGATCGCAGCCACAGCGATATAAATTTCCATTTTTTCATTCCATGCTTGACGGGGAATACATCATTCCATTGTATGTTTACGGATACTATCTTAATCCGCTATGTCGGGTAAATCCCTATACTCAGCGAGCCTCATTAATCAGGAAAACGTGAGCCATGTATCAGGTAGAGTCATTCCGTGAAGACGATTTAGACGCCCAGATTGCCTTGGTGCGTGCTAATCCGCTGGGGCTAATCGTTAGCCAGGGGCCACAAGGCCTGATGGCGGATCCGATCCCCTTTCTTATTGATAGCGATGAGCAGGGCCAGGTGACGCTCAGAGCACATTTGTCACGAGGCAACCCGCATTGGTCGGTGCTGCAAGCGGGGCAAGAGTGCCTGGTGGTATTTCAGGGGGCCGAAGGCTATATCTCGCCGGGATGGTATGAAACCAAACGGCGTACCGGTAAAGCGGTGCCTACCTGGGACTACGCCGCCGTACAGATGTGGGGCACGCCAACGGTCATACAAGATGGCGCCTGGCTGCGACAGCTGCTGACGCAACTGACGGCGGTGCATGAGGGTAGTCAGCCGCAGCCTTGGAAGCTTGACGATGCCCCCGCAGCTTATATTGCCGCCAATCTCCAAGGCATTATCGGTATCGAAATCGCCGTCACCCGGCGTGAAGGTAAATGGAAAATGAGCCAGAACCGCACCGCTGCGGATATCGATGGCGTGATCGACGGTCTGCGAGCTGGTGACGATAGCCAGCAGCGGCTAGCATCGGAGGTTGAGCGCCGCCGTAGATAAGGTAAGGTATGCTTAACGCAAACCTTATCCACGGAGCGAGCGATGGATTACAGCAAAATTATCAAAGAAATAGGCCGTGGCAAGAACCATGCGCGCGATCTGGATCGGCAAACGGCTTTTGAACTCTATCAGGCGATGCTGGCCGATGTCGTGCCGGCGCTGGAGTTGGGAGCCATCCTGATTGCCATGCGTATCAAAGGAGAGGCCGAAGAAGAGATGCTTGGCTTCTATCAGGCGATGCAACAGCAGGTGATGCGGCTGCAACCCCCGCAGGGCCGCCCGATGCCGGTGGTATTACCCAGTTACAACGGTGCGCGTAAACAAGCCAACCTGACGCCGTTGCTGGCGCTGCTGCTGGCCAGGGTCGGGTTGCCGGTCGTGGTTCACGGCGTATTGAACGACAGCACGCGCGTCACCAGCGCAGAGATTTTCCGTGAGCTTGGGTTGCCCTGGTCTGAAGATCCCCAGGCAGCCCAACGGCGTTTGGATGGCGGAGAACCGGTGTTTATCCCGGTGTCGGCGCTTGCACCCGCTTTGGAAAACCAACTTGGCCTGCGCTGGAAGATGGGGGTGCGCAACAGCGCCCATACGCTGGCAAAATTGGCCACGCCGTTTGGTGACCAGGACGTGCTACGCATTGCCAGCGTTTCCCATCCGGAATACGTCGAGCGTGTAGCCTCCTTTTTCTGCCAGATTGGTGCGCGGGGATTACTGATGCATGGCACCGAAGGGGAAGCGTACGCCAATCCGCAACGCTGCCCAAAAATCCACTATATCGTTGGGGGGGAGCAGCAGATTTTGCTGGAACGGCCAGAACAGGATGCGTTAGCCGAGGTGCCCAGCGCCAAGGATGCCGCAACGACGGCGCGCTGGACGGAACGTTGTCTGGCAGGCGAGATTGCCATTCCTGAACCTATCGCCCGGCAGGTTGCCTGCTGCCTGGTCGCTACCGGCCAGGTAGATACGTTGGAGCAGGGGATGGCCAGGCTGTGTGAAACTGCCTGATTATCACCACAGCCAGGGGCGAATATAATCGCCCCGAGTATTTATCACTGTTGTGCTGGCTATTTTTAGTAAAAAAAATCCCAAAGCAGAGGCTGTATATAATTAACCGCTTAAATTCTGCGACATACTAGTGGTAAATGCGAAAAACTTGAGTAAAAGCGTTTGAAACTCAGGTGTATAACTTGAAAGAAGTAGATTACACTCAGCTCATCAGCTTGGGGTCTTACATGACTTTCCATCGATAACGGGGTTCGCTCCGTCTTGGTTGTAAAAAGGGACTTGTAAGCTACTCTATCTAAATCATAAGAAGAGAGGCGCTTAAAATACATAGACCGTGGTCTATTATGTATTTGGGTTATAGGTCACGTTATTTTACATTCGTGATTTGTATGTATTCATAAAGTGCCAACTGTAATCTTATAGGTTTGGATTATGAGCAAATATGATGATGTCCAAGGGTTTAAAGATAAGACGAATCTGAAAGAGATTGATTATAAAGAATTTCCTCGTGAGGACGCCGCATCGGCTCCGCATCGCTGGTCAATTGTCGATCAGGTGGCAGGCCATGGTGTTCTCCCTGCTGGCAGCGCGCAGCCAACGCCGATCGCTAGTTCGGACCTGGCTGCCAGCGTGCCTTTGGGGGTCGTACCGCCTGCGCCGGCCACTACGGTGATAACAGAAAATACCGCCTTGCCTGGCCATATGACGCATAATTTTGCACGTTTCGCTCCGCCAGTAGAAACTACGCTCACCAAAACCGCTCAGCCGGAAAGCCCGCGCACAGCTCCTGCCCAGGGAAACTATTTTAATTCCCCTGCAAGCGCTCCGCCGCCCGTCTCGCAGCCGGAGAGCCAGCGTTTTAAACAAATGTTCAGTAAGAAAACCTCCATCACCGATGACGTCATGGAGGCCGATCGTAATACATTACTCAAACCACTTTTAGAGTCTATTGCCTCATGCCGTTAGTCTGTGTTTGTTCTCCGAAAGGAGGGGTAGGGAAGACCACGATAACCGCTAATCTGGCTTATGCATTAGCCCGTAGCGGCAGTAAGGTTCTGGTTGTCGACTTCGACACGCAGAATGCGCTCAGGCTGCATTTTGGCGTACCCATTTCCGATAACCGGGGTTTTGTTGCCCAGTCGGCGAGTTTATCCGATTGGAGCCAGTTTATTCTCAAGGTCGGGCCGAACCTGTTCGTTTTACCATACGGTGACGTCACCGATGAGCAGCGTATTCAGTTCGATGACAATTTGCTCAATGAGCCGATGTTTATTCAGCGCGGACTGAGTGCGGTGCTGAAAATTCCCGGCATGGTGGTGATCGCCGATATGCCGCCGGGGCGCAACGCGGCAGTCCAGGCCATGCAGGCCGCAGCAGATATGCGCATCATGGTGTTGCTGGCCGATACCGCATCGCTCAGTTTATTACCCAATATTGAGCAGCATAAATTTATGAGTGCACCTGCCAGTAGTGAGGTCGGCGAGTATTACGTGGTAAACCAGAGCGACATGCGGCGTACCTTGAGCAGAGATGTGACGCAATTCTTCGAGCAGCGTTTGCAAGACAAACTGTTGGGGACCATCCACCGCGATGAGTGTGTCCCGGAGGCCAACGCATCACAACGGGCGATCATGGATATTAGCCCGGTGTCGGCTGCCGCATTTGATATTGAGCAGATCAGCAAAAAGGTTGCAGTAATTTTAGGGCTTAGTGTTGGAGATGGTACGTATCATCATACTACGTCTATTTATGGCTCTTCGTAAGGATTGTCTGGTTAGCTATGAATAAAATACTCTTTTATTTCTTACTGCTGTTGGCCTTGCCTTTTATCCTGTTGATTATCATCGCCCCCATGAGCAGTGATAATCAGTATATCTTTGGCCTGATCTGTATTGCGATCGTGTTTATTTTGGGGGTAAGTAAAAGCAAGAAAGTTACCCTGGTAATGATTGTCTTATCGACTCTGATGTCATTACGTTACATCTACTGGCGCGCGACAGAAACCCTGCATTTCAATAGTACCCTTGAAGCGGTGCTGGGTATTGCCCTGTTTATCACCGAGCTTTATGCCCTGGTAATATTGCTGTTTGGTTATATTCAGACCACCTGGTCATTAAAACGCACCATAGAACCGCTGCCCGACGATACGTCGCTCTGGCCAACGGTAGATGTTTATATTCCCACTTACAATGAAAGTATGGACGTGGTGCGTGACACTATCCTGGCAGCACAGTGTATTGACTATCCGCAAGACAAGATGAAAATCTATGTGCTGGATGACGGCAAGCGCAATGAATTTGCCGTATTCTGCGCCGATGCGGGCGTGGGCTATATTACGCGTAATAACAACCTTCATGCCAAAGCGGGCAATCTGAATAACGCGATGAAAGTCACCCACGGCGAGTTGATTACCGTGTTTGACTGCGATCACGTGGCAACCCGCGCTTTCTTGCAGGCGACGGTAGGCAGCTTCCTGGTGGATGAGCGTTTGGCGTTGATCCAGACCCCACACTATTTCTATTCCCCGGATCCGTTTGAACGCAACCTGTCAGAGGCAAGCAAAGTCCCTAACGAGGGGGCGCTATTCTACGGGCCGGTACAGCAGGGCAATGACAACTGGAATGCTACGTTCTTCTGTGGTTCCTGTGCGGTGATCCGTCGTTCTGCGTTGGAAGAAGTCGGCGGTTTTGCGGTTGAAACGGTAACCGAAGATGCCCACACCGCGTTGAAGATGCAGCGCCGGGGCTGGAACACCGCATTCCTGGCGTTGCCATTGGCCGCCGGGCTGGCCACCGAGCGGCTGGGGCTGCACGTGATCCAGCGTACCCGCTGGGCGCGTGGCATGACGCAGATCTTCCGGGTGGATAACCCCTTGCTGGGGCGCGGCCTGACCTGGCAGCAGCGTCTATGCTATCTGAACGCCATGCTGCATTTCCAGTATGGTTTGCCCCGGGTGATATTCTGCGTGGCACCGCTGTTCTATCTGCTGTTCAACCTCAATATTATTGCCTCGTCCGCCGGGCTGATTTTCGCCTATGTATTGCCTCACCTGGTGATGTCGATCTACATCAACTCCAGAGCCAACGGGCGCTATCGCTATTCGTTCTGGGGGGAAATCTATGAAACCGTGATGTGTTTCCATTTGGTGATACCGACCTTGCTGACGATGATCTCACCCAAGCATGGCAAATTTAACGTGACGGACAAGGGCGCGTTGCTGGACGTTAACTACTTCGATTCTCATATTGTCCGGCCGCATATTATCGCCGTGTCCTTGTTATTAATCGGTACTGCCTGGGGCGTGATCCGCCTGCTGATGCCCGATCACTATGGCGCCAACCCGCAGGTTATTATGCTGAATATCGCCTGGGCCAGTTTCAGCATGATTATCCTGCTGGCGGCCATTGCCGTGGCGCGGGAAACGCGTCAGGTCAGAAAAACCATCCGCATCGATGCCGCCTTGCCTGCGGTGCTGTATTTTGCCAGCGGTGCGGCGATGCGTACCGAAACCCTGGATCTGTCGATGGGCGGGGTCAAAGTGAAAACGGCGGATGAGCGCTTCCTCAACGATCCGATCGAAGAGGTGGAGATATCGCTCAAGTCTGGTGCCGTCAGTTTCCCGGTCGAGCTGATCAATGCTGGCAAGTCGGTGACCCGCTTGATGTTCAAAGAAATGCCGATAGAAAAACGGCGGGAGCTGGTGCGGGTGGTATTGGCACGGGCGGATGCCTGGATCCGTACCAAACCCTTCCCACAGGATCGACCACTGCGTTCGTTGCTGGGTGTCCTGCGTTGCATTTTCGAGCTGTTCTATTTTTCCTGGCGCGATCGTCGGGAGAAAAAACAGCAGCAGAAACGGCCTGGGGTAAAACGGGATAAGGAACAAGCCCTATGAGCCAGGTGAAAACCACGCTGCCAACGGGCAGAGCTACGTTCATTGCCCTGGTCAGTGGCGTGATGTTGGGAATGGGGCTTTCTGGCATCGCGATGGCGGCCGATCCGCAGCCGGTCGCGTCTTTTGCCAGCGACAGTGCCGAGATGCCCGCTTTTCCGTTGTTACCACGGCCAGCCGATGCTCCACCAACCGCTGTACAGCCCGCCACGCCGAGTGCACCGCTTGATATCGCGACGCCGCCGGCGACGGTCTTCAACCAGTCGGTTGCTTCTACGCTCAGCGTCGGCGAGATGGGGCAGACCAAGGGCTTGACGTTGAGCAACTGGCAGCAGCAGTCTGGTTTCACCTTTTCGTTACCTGCTGATTGGGTGGTGACGGACGGTAACCTGGTGCTGGATATCGAAGTATCACCGGCTTTATTAGGCACGGATACCGAACTGCAACTGATGCTGAATGGGCAACCTTTAAGTACCCAGAAGCTGAGTCAGTTGCAAGAAGCCAAAGTGAGTTTGCAGGTCCCGATCCCCGCAGCCATGATTGTGGCGCGCAACAACCTGAGTTTCAGCATCGGCAACGGCAGCAAGGCGGGCTTGCTGTGCGAAAAGGGGGCGGCCAATAAATATTGGCTCAAGGTATTGCCGACCAGTCGCTTACATCTGGAAAATCAGGTGCTGAATATCGGCCCGAATCTCGGCCGCTTCCCGGATCCGTTCTTCGATCCTCACGCCATGCAGCCTACCCAGGTGGACGTGATCTTCGGGCAGGATAAACGCCCGGAGGAGGTGGCCGCAGCCGCGATCGTCAGCTCTTATCTGGGGAAAGTCACGCGCTATAACAACCTGGACTTTCAGGTATTACAGGATAATCTGCCCGAGCAGAACGGCATCATCTTTGCCCGCCCCGGCGAGCAGATAGGCCAGTTGACGCTGCCGCAGGCCGACGGTCCGACCTTGCAAGTGATTGATAACCCGCTGAACCCGGTTTACAAGCTGCTGCTGGTGATGGGCCGTAACGCCAGCGAGATGCGTCAGGCAGCCTATCGTCTGGTCAGCCAGCCGTTGCCGGAAAAAACCGCCTCGCTGGCGGTGAAGCCGTTGGCTATCCCGGTCAGCAAGCCATACGACGCCCCGCGCTGGATCGATACCAGCAAGCCGGTCAGCTTTGATAAGCTGGTGGCCAGTAATGAGGCGCTGACCGTCACCGGCGTTTACCATGACGCGGTGCGCATTGCTTTCCGCGCCGCCCCGGATCTGTTTATCTGGGATGGCAGAAACGTCCCACTGCAAATCGATTACCGTTTCCCTACCGACAACTGGATCGATGAGAATAAATCCCAGCTCAGTGCCACGCTGAACGGTACCTTCCTGCGTAACCTGTCGGTGAACAAGGGCGGGCTGCTGGAGCTGCTGTGGCACCAGTTTGGTGGCGATATTCGCCAGGAGCGCTATACCATGGCGCTGCCGCCGTATCTGATTTATGGCGACAACATGCTGGAACTCTATTTCTCTATCGTGCCAACAAACGGTACCTCCTGTAACCCGGCGGATAGCAACACGCTCAAGAGCCATATCGGCCCCAATTCGTATATTGATTTGAGCAAGACCTACCATTTCACCGAGTTGCCCAACCTCTCTTATTTCGTTGGGGCCTCCTTCCCGTTCTCCAGGCTGGCGGATTTCTCACAAACCGTGTTGTTAATGGCGGAAAAGCCAACGGTCAACGAAGTGCGCACCTTGTTGAACCTGACCGCTCGCTCAGGCGCGGCGACCGGTAGCCCGGTTGGCAATATGGATATCCGCTTTGGCCTGCGGGGCAACGAAAGTGAGTCGGACGACTTCAAGGGCAAGGACGTGCTGGTGGTCGCCTCATTGGCTCAGAGCACGCTGTATCAGCGGCTGTTACAGCAGGTTCCGTTCGTGCTGAACGATAGCGGCGGGTTGGCGGTGAAGGCTCAGCCTACGCTGGAAAAACTGCGGTCGTATCTCAAAGGCAACTGGCGGACGCAGGGGATCGACGCCGATCGCTATCTCTCCTCATTGACGGACTGGCGCGGGTTCTTCAGTTTCCGCTCAGAATGGGATCCGCAGCGGGTGGTGGTGGTGGCCAGCGCCTCTTCGGACGATGGCCTGAACAAAATCTATGGCGATCTGAAATCGTCCCGGATCAACGCCGGGGTGCGTGGCGATCTGGCGGTGATCACCGATCAGAACGGTGTACGCAGTTTCCAGGTTGGCGAACAGTTCCCTAGCGGAGAGCTGCCCTGGTATCTGATCTTTATCTGGTATGCCAGTAAACATGTGGTGCTTTTATCCCTGACCGGGTTGGGGATTTCCGTGGTGTTAGGGCTGGGGCTGTATATTTTGCTACGCAAACACGCCGCCAAGCGCCTGGGGAGAGATGCAGAAGATGAAAGTTAACACCAGTCTCGACCAGCAGTCAGACAGGAGCCGCCAATGAACCTATTGCTGAAAAAGAAATTGTATTGGGTCTCCCTGGCCGGGCTGACGATTTTTTCGGTGTCGGCGCTGGCGGATGACAACAATCCGGCGCTGAAGGCCCTGTTTCAACAGGCCGCTTACTGGCATGAAAAATCCCATGATGAGCTGGCTCAGGGGGCATTGCAGAAAATTCTGCTGATCGACGAGAACAACGCCGAAGCGATGTATCTCCTCTCGCTGTATGCCATGCAGGGTGGGGATAAAGCCAAGGCCGAAATCTGGCGCAAAAAACTGAGCGCCGTTGCGCCCAACGATCCTCGCCTGCAGGCGTTGAGCAGTACCGAGGCGGCTCCGTCGGTCTCGAAGAATCTGTTGGCACAGGCCCGGCAGTTGGCGGCCAAAGGGGAGTTTGCCCAGGCCGCTGCGGCCTATCAGACGGTGTTCAACGGGAAGACACCGATCGACAACCTCGCCAATGAGTATTACCTCACCTTGGCGGGGTCACCGGCGGGCAGGCAGGAAGCGATTGACGGCCTCAAGCAGCGGCTGGCTATGCAGCCCAATGACACGCAAACCCGCGTGGTGCTGGGTAAGGTGCTGACCTATCAGGAATCGACCCGCCGCGAGGGGATCGATATGTTGGCGGCGATGGCTCCCAACAATAACGAAGCGGATCAGGCGTTGAAACAGGCGTTGCTGTGGCTGGCACCGCAACCGGCAGACAAGCCATTGTATGATGCCTATCAGCAGCGGCACCCGGCGGACAAGGCCGTGGCGAACTATTTCCAACAGAATATTGCCGGTTCGGCCAAGGGCGTCGGATTCTCCGAGCTGAATAAAGGGGATCTGAGCAGCGCCAAAGATCAGTTTGCCACTATCCTCGCCAGCAACCCGAATGATGCCGATGCACTGGCAGGGATGGGATTTACTGCAATGCGCAGCGGCGACTTCGCACAGGCAGAAAACTACCTGACCCAGGCGGCAAAACAGGGGGGCCCACAGAGTGCGCAGTGGAGCGCATTGGCGCAGGAAGCGGCGTTCTACGCGACTCTGGACAAAGCCAAGCAGGCTGCCAACGCAGGCCAATTGGATGAAGCTTTGGCGATCAGTGCCCCTTTAAGCCGTGCCACTGGGGATAAAGGCAATGCGGCGACGCTGTTCCGAGCTGACCTGGCGCGTAAGAAAGGGGATTTCACGGCGTCCGAGCAGATGTATCGCGGCCTGCTGACGCAAAATCCGCAAAACAATGATGCCAAGTTGGGGCTGTATTATCTGTTGCAGCAACAGCGCGACAAAGGCCCACAAGCCGCACAGGTGCTGCAAACTATCCCAGACGACCAGCGGCCAAAAGTCCCACAGGCGGTGGTGGGGGTGAACGTCGAACCTCAGCGCAGGCAGGCCGAGGCCGCCATGCAGAATGGCGATCCGCAACGGGCGATGATGATCCTGCAACAGGCGCTGGAAAAGCAGCCCTCGAACGTGTGGGTCCGCCTGGATATGGCGCGCATCTTGAACAAACAGGGGCAAGAGTTGCAGGCGCAAACCTTGATCTCCCCGCTGATGCAGGTCGGTGCTTCACCAGACAGCCTGTACGCAGCAGCGCTGTTTGCCTCCGAGCGTGACGACTGGCTGAACGTTTCCACTCTGATGGCGCGCATTCCGGCGGCAAGGCAAAACAGCAGCATGCGGGCTCTGGCGGCAACGGCGTCGGCCAACCAGCAGCGTGCCAGCGCAGAGAACTATCTGCGTCAGGGCAATACGGCCAGCGCGGCGGTCATTTTGCGGCAGTTGGCGCAAAATCCGCCGGTTGAACCCGCAGCCCTTGGGGCCTTGGCGAAAGATCTGATGGCGGTGGGGGATACCTCAACGGCGGTACAACTGGTGCGTGACAACATGCGTCTGGGGGTTAAAGGCAATGCTGGCGACTATGCGGCCCAGATCGCGGTACTCAATCAGGCCGGACTAAGCCAGGAGGCCGATGCGTGGCTGAATAACCCGGCGCTGCGGGCGCGCAGCTCAACCAGCCAAATTGGCCAACTGCGTAACGGCAGCGTGATCAATGAGGCGGATAAGCTGCGTTTGCAGGGGCAGTACAGCGCCGCGTATGACAAGCTGATCGGCGCACTGCAAAGCGATCCGCAAAATACCGATATCATGCTGGCGATGGGGCGTCTCTATCAGTCTGGCAACATGAATAAAGAGGCCGGGCAGGTTTACAATTACCTGCTCAGCCGGGACAGCCTGAACCAAGGCGCGCGTGAAGGTGCCGTCGGGGTGGCGTTATCGGAAGGGGATGTCGATCGGGCCAAACAGCTGTTGCGTGGTTTGCCCGCGCTTAAAACGCCGGATCAGTTACTGTTGGCGGCACGGGTTGCCCAAGCTGACGGTAACTATCCCCAGGCCATGGTGTTTCTGCGCGAGGCAAAAAATCGGGTCAACGGCGTAACCGGTGCCCCAGGCGGCGGCCCGGCAGTGATTGGTGGATTGCGGTTGGCGGATAACCCGTTTGCTGCGCAGAGCACAACTTCATCGAGCGTTGACACGTCTTCCTCGGCCTATGGTGAGGTGCTGCCTTGGCAGGTTGCCGCTCCGGGTTACACCCGTGCGCCGGTGGCGGTGGCGAAAAACCCGACCTTGCAGCAAATCGACAACATGATCGACGAGGTGCAGAACAAAACGGCGACCTGGGTGCAGGGGAATATTTCCCTGCGTGATAACAGCAGCGGTGAAAATGGCCTGAGCAATATTACCGAAGTGCGCAGCCCGATCACCCTTTCCGGCATGCCGTTTGATAATGGCCGGCTCAGTTTTGATGTCACCCCGGTGATGCTGAAATCCGGCACGCCATCCGACAGCGCCAACAGCCGTTTTGGTACTGGAGCACTGCAACAGGCCCGGGCTATCGAGGCGGCGACTCAGGCCTCCATCGTGGCCTCACAAAACTCAGTAGCTGCCGCGCAGGCCGCCGATCTGCGTTATCAGCAGATCCACGCCACACGCGATAGCCTCTGTTCTATTGACGCCACTTCGCCAGAATGTGCCGCCGCCACGGTAGCGCAGGATCAGGCCTTTGCCGAAAGGCAGACGCTGGCGGGCCTGGTGACACAGCCGAAGACCTTTGGCCCTAATGATATCTATGCCGATTCCCCGGGGCAGCAGCAAGATACCGGGGTTGAGCTGGCGTTGGCGCTCGCCGGTGACAGCTACAAGCTGGACGTGGGCAGTACGCCGATGGGCAGCGGCATCAGCTCGGTGGTGGGTGGGGTGAAATGGTCGCCCAGGCTGACCGACCATTCAACGCTGGATCTGACGGTTGAGCGCCGTGCCGTCAAAGACAGCCTGCTCTCCTATGTCGGTACCGAAGATACCATTACCGGCAAGAAATGGGGGGCGGTGACCAAGAACGGCGGCGGCGTGAATCTGGGCTACGATGATGGCGTGCTCGGGGCTTACGGCGGTGCAGGATATTACAGCTACGTAGGTGATAACGTGGCCGATAACCATAGCGTCACCGGTATCCTGGGAGCCTACATCCGCCCTTATAAGGATGAAGACAGCGAGCTGAAGGTTGGCGTTAACGTCAACTATATGGATTTTGACAAAAACCTGAGCTACTTCAGCTACGGTCAAGGGGGGTACTTCAGCCCGCAGGACTATCTCAGCATCTCGCTGCCGGTGGAGTACACCAAAAAGCAGGATAACTTCACCTATATTCTGAGCGGCAACGTCGGTTATCAGACCTATAACAATCAGGAAAGCCTGTATTACCCGAACGATCCAGAGCTCCAGTCGCAGTTGGAAAAACTGGTTAGCCAAGGTTACGGCGCCGAAGCCAGGTATGCCAGCGAGGACAAGAGTGGCATTGGCTACAGCCTGAAGGCGGGGGGCACCTATAAGGTCACGCCAAGCGTGTTGGTTGGGGGGCAGTTGGGTTATGACACTTTCGGCAGCTATTCCGAGAGCACGGCTTTGCTCTATTTTAAATATCTGTTAGATGGAAAATAACCATGCAAGATATGGCTAATACCTCGTATGAGCTTGATTATTATCGCCAGCGTCAGTTTAAAGCGGGTTGGCAGGATCTGATTGAAGTGGTGTTCTCCGGCATTTTGGCTTCTGCGGATGATACCGACAGCCGGGATTTTCTACGCTTGATGGGCAGTAATCTAGCGAAGAAACTGCCGTTGCCGGAGGCGGAAACGGTGGGTGAGTTGGAGGATGCCCTTAACGCTTTGCTCCGCCAGTTTGACTGGGGCAGGGTGCAGATTGAGGCGAATGGCGAACAGCTGATCCTGACCCATCATGCCTACCCTCACAGCGCCGAACCGGCCAACGAAGACGCTTGGGTGCTCTCTTTTGCCACGGTGCTGGAGGGGGCCTATGACACCTGGCTGTTGGCTCAGGGCGGTGAACCCCATGTTTCCCTGCGCTGGCGCAGTCCGGCCAAGGATAACACGCTGGTCTTTTGCTACCGAAACGAGCAGCGAAGGTAAACATCATGGCGAAAAGCAGGTTTGGTAGGCTCCGCGTACTCCTGCTTTGGCTGGGGTTGGTGTTTTCCTTTGGCATTCACGCCGCAGATGGCGGCTGGGCGCAATACAAGCAGCGCTTTTTATTACCTGATGGGCGGATTGTCGATACCGGTAATAACAATGTCAGCCATACCGAGGGGCAGGGATTCGCCATGCTGTTGGCGGTGTTCAATGACGATCGCCCCACGTTTGACAAACTCTGGCATTGGACCCGCAACACCTTGTATCGGCAGGACATCGGCCTGTTTTCCTGGCGCTATGAACCTGCTAAGGCAGAGCCCATCGCCGATAAAAACAATGCCTCCGACGGCGATATCCTGATCGCCTGGGCGCTGCTGGAAGCGGGAAAACGCTGGCATGTTCCTGCCTATCTGACCAGCTCAACGCAGATACAGCAAGCGTTGCTCAAACACACCGTGATCGACTACGCCGGGTATCGGCTGATGTTGCCTGGCGCCAATGGATTCACTCAGGCCGGTTCGGTGACCGTTAACCCTTCTTATTTTGTGTTTCCCGCCTGGCACGCATTTTATCAACAGAGTCATTCGCCGGTATGGAAAAAACTCATTGACGATAGCATGACCATGGTCAGCAGAATGCGCTTTGGCAAACAGCATCTGCCGAGCGATTGGGTCACGTTAAAGGCTAATGGGCAGATGGTTCCGGCCAGCGATTGGCCGCCGCGATTTGGTTTTGATGCGGTACGGGTGCCGCTTTATCTCTATTGGGATAAGGCCGACAGCCTGTCGATGAGCCCTTTTGCTACCTTTTGGCGCAGCTACGATCGCCGGGCGACACCTGCCTGGCTGGATGTGCTGAGCGGCCAGCGGGCAGACTATAGTCAAAACAAAGGGATGAGATCTGTGAGGGATCTGGCCGTGGGGGATCGGGGGCCGCTGACTAATCATCTGAATCCGGATGAGGATTACTATTCCGCCAGCCTGCATCTGCTGGCCTATTGGGCACAGCGCAGCCAGCTATAGTGTTCGGCAATGGCTATTTCCCCTCTGCCCAACCCTCCCAAAGGGTGAGGGAGCCGATTCGGTGCTGAAGTCAGGCACAGGGGGCAAGTGGTGGCACGATCGGTCCCCTCTCCTTGGGGAGAGGGTTAGGGTGAGGGGCGTTACTTAACTGTCGCAAGCGTCTGACCGGCCTTTATGCTATCTTACGCGCCAGAAAACCCTTTCAGAGAGCCCGTCACGGTGGAAAAAAAGAAAAGCTTCCCGCAGCAGAAAAGCGGCCTGCATCCGCGCAATCGCCATCGCTCACGTTATGATTTCCCTACCTTGATCGCCACCTGTCCGGGGTTGGAACCCTTTGTGAAACCCAACGCCTGGGGCGATATTTCGGTGGATTTTGCCGATCCCGCCGCAGTGAAAATGCTCAACCGTGCCTTGCTGCAACATTTTTACGGCATCGAGCATTGGGATATCCCGGCTGACTATCTTTGCCCGCCGATCCCGGGGCGTGCCGATTATCTGCATCATCTGGCCGATTTGTTGGCGTCCAGCAACGGCGGCGAGATCCCGCGCGGTAAAGGCGTGGCGATCCTGGATATCGGCGTAGGGGCTAACTGCATTTACCCGATTATCGGCCAGCGCGAATATGGCTGGCGTTTTACCGGTTCGGAAACCGATCCGGTGTCGTTGGGGGCCGCCAAGATGATCGTGACGATGAACCCGACGTTAAAAAACACCGTGCGTCTGCGCCAGCAAAAACAGCTCGAGTGTATCTTCAACGGCATTATCGGCGTTGCCGAGCGTTTCGATGCCACCCTGTGCAATCCGCCATTCCACGGTTCCGAACAGGAAGCGCGCGCCAGCACCCGCCTTAAGTTGCACAAATTGGGCAAAGGGGCAGTGGCAGAAAAGCCGATACAAAACTTCGGTGGCAAGAACAACGAACTGTGGTGTGAAGGGGGCGAAGAAGCCTTTGTGCGCAAGATGGTGGAAGAGAGCGTCGGCAAGGCGAAAAACTGCCTGTGGTTCACCTCACTGATCTCTAAAAACACCACGCTACCCGCTATTTATTATGCGCTCAAACAGGCCGGTGCCGCGGAGGTGCGCACCATTGAAATGGCGCAGGGGCAGAAGATCAGCCGCTTTGTGGCCTGGACCTTCCTTGATGCCGAGCAGCAAGCCGCCTGGGCTGCCGAACGCTGGCAGTAATCGCTCGAACGTTGCCGGTACCCACACCGGCAACGACTATTTATTCTGTCGTTCCTTTCATTCTGCCTGGCTTGCGTTATCCTCAATACTGGTAATAAATGCTGACATTTATTATCAGGTAAAAAATCAATAATGACCTAATGAAATAAGGTTTTTTATCCAGTTCATCTGGAGCATTGTCGTGCGCCATTTTCAGGGAAATCGCGCTGGTTGGTGAGCAAATGATTCAGAAAAAATAGAGAGTGCTTGCCGTTAACTCCATCTGCAAGAAGGATCCACCCGATGTTTTTAAATCTCCGTCTGTCCAATAGCCCGTGGCGTGCCGAATTAGGTGCCATTGAAGATGCGGTAGCGATGATCGTATTTAAACCCGACGGCACCGTATTACGTGCCAACGATCTGTTCTTGCAAACGATGGGGTTTGAGCGCCGGGAAGTGATAGGCCAGCATCATCGTATTTTCTGCGAACCCACCTACGTTGCCAGCCCTGCCTATCAGCGCCACTGGCAAAGGCTAAATAGCGGTGAGGCGATTACCGATAATATTCGGCGTATTCGCAAGGATGGCGAAGTTGTCTGGCTACAGGGGACCTATACCCCGGTGTTAAATAAACACGGCGAGGTGGTGGAGATCATCAAGATTGCCAGCGAAGTGACCAGCCGTATTACTCAGGCTCAGGAGCATCAGAGTTTGTTAACGGCGCTGAACCGCTCAATGGCGATGATCACTTTTTCGCCCACGGGCATTATTCTGGATGCCAACGACAATATGCTTGACCTGATGGGCTATCGGCTGGAAGAGGCGCGCGGCCAGGCACATAGCATCCTGTGTACGCCGGAATTTGCCGACTCTGACGGCTATTACCAGCATTGGCAACGGCTGGCGCAGGGAGAGTTTTTGACTGGACGTTTCGAGCGTATCAACCGGCGCGGGGAGCGGGTGTGGCTGGAGGCCAGCTATAACCCAATTATCGATAACGAAGGGCGGGTACTGAAGGTGGTGAAGATCGCCCAGGACATCACCCGTCAGACGTTCCAACAGCAGCATGAAGAGGAAATGGTGCGTAACGTGCATCATCTCTCAATGGGTACCGATAAAACCGCAGCCCAGGGTGCAGCGATTGTTCAGCAGGCGGTACAGGGGATGCAGCAGGTTGAGGTGGCTGCCCGACAGACTTCGGACGTGGTTAGCGATCTAGGGCGCTGTTCGCAACAGATTGGCACCATTGTCGAGGCGATCCGCAAGATTGCCGCCCAAACCAATCTATTGGCGATTAACGCCTCGATTGAGGCGGCGCATGCGGGTGAGCATGGGCGCGGTTTTGCCGTAGTCGCCAATGAGGTGCGCACGCTAGCCGAGCAGTCACGCAAAGCCGCCAGCGAAATTGAGCAAGTGACCAAAACCATCCAGCAGGGGGTGACTGCCGCGATCAACAAGATGGTGACCTGCGTGGAACAGGCGGGCGGCGGCGTAGCGCTGGCCAAAGATGCCGGGGAGGTGATCAATCAGGTCAATGTCGGTATGCAGGACGTGGTCAAGTTGATGCAGGCGTTTACCTCGGTCAAACAGAGTGATGTGATCCACTGAGGTTTGGTATCTGATGCGGTTAAACGGGTGCACATGCAGCGCCCCTACGGCAGAACCTGTCATTGAGCAAAAGCCCCTCGCGGGGCTTTTTATTTTCGTTTCAGGAAACGTGCTGCAAGAACTCGCGCAGGCGTGGGCTAGGCGGGTTGTTGATCAGGTCATGAGGATTGCCATCTTCGGCGATCCGGCCCTTGTCGATGAAGATCAGGCGTGAGGCTACTTTTTCGGCAAAGCCGACTTCGTGGGTCACGATCACCATCGTCATGCCTTCTTCGGCCAGATCCTGCATGACCTTCAGCACTTCGTGGCGTAATTCCGGATCCAGCGCCGAGGTTGGCTCATCAAACAGCATCATTTTCGGCTTCACCGCCAACGCTCGGGCAATGGCTACCCGCTGTTGCTGTCCGCCCGAAAGCTCGGAAGGGTAGTGGTGAGCACGCTCTGCCAACCCAACCTTGGCCAATAGCAGGCGTGCCTGCTTCTCGGCTTCTGCCTTCTTCAGACCGCGAACGCGGATCGGGCCAAAGGCGACGTTTTCCAGCGCGGTCAAATGCGGGAACAGGTAGAACTGCTGAAACACCATACCGGCTTCCTGACGGATCAGACGATCGTCAACCTTCGGATCGTTCACTTTCAGGCCGTCTACCACCAGATCCCCACTGGTGATCTCTTCCAGCTTGTTGATGCAGCGCAGCAGGGTTGATTTACCGGAGCCGGAAGGCCCGATGATCACCACCACTTCACCCTGTTTGATATTCAGGTCGATATTGTGCAGCACCTGGGTCGGGCCAAAGTGCTTGGAGACGTTTTTAAATTCAATCACAGGATTTTCATCCTTCTTTCCAGACGACGCAGCACGAAGCTAAGCATCAGGGTAATAATCAGGTAAACCACCGCAACGGCGCTCCAGATCTCCAGTGCGCGGAAGTTTCCGGCAATAATTTCCTGCCCCTGACGGGTCAGTTCCGCTACACCGATCACGATGAACAGCGAAGTATCCTTGATGCTGATGATCCACTGGTTACCCAACGGTGGCAGCATGCGGCGTAGTGCCAGCGGCATGATCACATAGCGGATCGTCTCGCGGCGTGACAGCCCCAGGGCCAGCCCGGCCTCACGGAAACCGCTGTGGATCGACAACACCGCACCACGGGTAATTTCCGCAATATAGGCGCCCGAGTTGATCATGATGGTGACCACGGCGGCGGTGAAAGGGTCGATGCGGAAATCGCTAAAGGCCATTGGCAGGGCGAAGTAGATAAACATCACCTGCACCACAATCGGCGTACCGCGGATCACTTCAATAAAGACCAGCGCCACATGGTTGGCGATCCAGCCGCCATAGGTGCGGGCGAAGCCGGCAACCAGGCCGATGAACAGGCCGCCAATCAGACCGAGGATCGAAATCCACAGGGTCATCTTGGCGCCTTCTAACAAAAGTGGGATGGCGGGCCAAATGGCACTCCAATCGAATTGCATAGTGTTATCTCCCGGTGATCCCAAACGAGGGAATCAATAAACAGCAAAGCACAGGGGGTGGGTACACCTCCCCTGTGCTTAAGTAATAACTTACTGACTTATTAACTTCATCAATTATTTAGGTTCGGTACCGAACCATTTTTTGTAGATTTCGTTGTAAGTACCGTTGTCGCGCAGGGTTTTCAGTGCGCCGTTCACTTTTTCACGTAGTTCGTCGCTGCCTTTCGGGAAGGCGATGCCGTATTGCTGGGCTTCGATCGACTCGCCTACGGTTTTGAACTTGCCAGCGCCTGCGGTCTTGATGAAGTACAGGATGTTTGGCGTATCGTGCAGTACGGCGTCAGCACGTTTGGTACCCAGTTCCATGTAGGCGTTGTCGATGTTCGGGAACTGACGCAGGTCTTTGGTTTTGATGTGCTGCTTGGCGTAATCCACCGAACCGGTGCCGCTCTTCACTGCCACCACTTTGCCTTCCAGATCCTGGATGCCTTTCACTTTGTCGTTATCGGCGTTGACCATCACCAGCAGGCCGCTTTTGTAGTAGCCGTCGGAGAATTCGATCGCTTTTTTGCGTTCGTCGGTAATGGTGATACCGGCCAGCGCCAGGTCGACGTTCTTGGTTTGCAGCGCAGGAATGATGCCGCTAAAGTCCATTGGCTTCAGGGTGTAATCCAGTTTCAGCTCTTTGGCAATTGCCGCCCACAGGTCGATATCGAAGCCGACGTATTGGTCACCCTGTTTGAATTCGAAGGGGACGAAAGCGGTGTCCGTGGCGACAACCAGCTTGTCTGCTGCATGAGAGCTAACAGCGAAGGCCAGCGAAAGTGCGGCCAGGGAAACTTTAAAAATAGACTTCATGAGAGGAATTCCTGTACAGGTTGCGGATTACCCATTTTTTATGTTGCATTTTGTGCTATGGAAGAATCGTGCCAAGTTTGCAATCATTATAAAAACAAAGGGTTATATAGTGTTGTGGTGTTTGGATAGCCAATTAGAGTTTTTTATGCACCACTTATGGGCACCAAAATGGTGCAGTGCGGCTGTGGTGGTGCAATAGCGCTATCATCAACCAAACAATAGCCGGGAAACAACCGAAAATTAACAATTATCCATCAATAATGATAACTAACTCTAACTTTATAGCTATAGTCCGATTTCATTTGGTGCAACCCAACAGGTTTTGCCCAGGGGCTAACGTAACTGGCTGTCTTTACTGCCACGGCGGTTGAACAGGCTGCTGGCGGCCTGCTTTTTATCCATCTCTGCCTGGCAGCTCACACAGTAACGCACGCCTTTTAATGCCTGGCGGCGGGCGGCGGGGATCTCGGTGCCGCATTCCTGACAGTATTGCTCACTTTCGCCCTGGCCAAGCGCCTGACGAGCACGTTGCACGGCATCGTCTACCGTTGAGTCGATTTGATCCTGCACCGCGCCGTCCGCTGTCCATCCGCCTGCCATGTTCACCTCGCTATTCACTTTGCATCGCCGGTAAGACGTAAATCTTGCTGGCATAACATCAAGTGTAATTCAGCCTACTTTTTATACCACTCGGATTTCACATAAAAAAACAGGCTGGGGCAAGGAGCCGCAGCCTGTTGTTTAGCTCATGGCTACGTTGCTTTACTCGATATTGGATTCGATAAACCACAGGAACTTGTCCAGATCGCGCGATGCGGCGGTGAACATGTCGGCGGTATCTTCATCGGCGACTTCCGTGATGGCTTTACGGATGTCGTTGGCGACGGCCGCATAACGATCGGCCAGCGCTTTCAGGTGCTCTTGCACGCTGTGAATATTGGTTGGGTAGCTTTTCAGCGGAGTTGTGTCATTGACCACCTGTACCGTACCCAGCGCCACGCCGCCTAGTTGGACGACACGTTCGGCAAAAGTATCTTGGTGGTCGATAATGGCGGTGCGGAAGCCGTCGAGCATTTCATGCACGGCAATAAAATTGGCACCACGCATGTTCCAATGCGCCTGCTTGGTGATCAACGACAGATCGATAAATTGCACGACCTGATGGTTTAGTGCCTTGATTGCGGCCTGCTTGGTTTTCTCATCCACGTCATTACGTGTGTACAACAGGTCAGAAGATTTCGTTTTCACCAGTTTAGCGGTACTCATATCAGATATCCTCTTCTTGATGGGTATAGTCCTATTTTTGCTACGGGAGAAATTATAGCAGCTGAAATTAATTTTGCAGGGCGAAAGGAGCGATTAAATAAATAGGCAATAACCACTGGATATTCATCGGAGAAAGGAGTATGGCACTTTCAAGAGTGATTACTTATTGATTTTCAAGGTTTCACGCAATAGGGGTGAAATTCCCCACTAATAATAGACTCCGATTAATGCGGTATTTCAATAAGTAATTATTGCGAGGTGTTTCTGCAGAGGGAAATAGGATTTATTTTCCTCATTAATTCATGTTGATAGGTAACTATCCCTGGGCTAAAATTTCCTGCCTTGCCATTAACCGGGCCGATCGTAATGAAAATTAATGTGGTGGGCACCAGCGGCAGCGGTAAAAGCACCGTTGGCCGTCAATTGGCGCAGAGGTTTGCCGTGCCCTACATCGAGATGGATAAGCTTTACTGGCGGCCGAACTGGCAAAATGCCGCGGATGAGGAGTTCTTGCAACAGGTTGAACAGGCTTTGCAATCTGCCCCGGCGGGATGGGTATTGGATGGCAACTATACCCGCACCAAGGCCGTGAAGTGGCGGGAGGTTGACTGGGTTATCTGGGTTGACTACGGATTTTGTCGCACCTTGTATCAGGCGGTCCGCCGTGCCGTATGGCGGGCCAGGAACAAGATTGAACTATGGCCGGGCACAGGTAATGTTGACAGTTTTAGCCGCTGCTTTTTCAGTCGTGAATCGGTCATCCTGTGGACGATAAAAACCTACCGGCTAAACCGCAAAAAATACCTGGCAGAGCTTCAAAATCCCGACAATCGCCATATCCGCTTTATTCAGCTGCGCTCTCCGGCAGAAACGGCCGCTTTTTTGGCCAGTTTGCCAGAGGCAACTGGAAGTGAGCCGATCGGCTAACCGGCTCCAGAAGGGTCAGAGCAGCAGTTCGTAGTGTACTTTTACCACCACTTTCTTGATGTGTTTCGGCTCGGCAAGTTGGCAACCGGGTTTGTGTGGCTCCAGCGGGAAGAAGATCGCATACATGCCGGGCGTCAGGTTTAGGGTTTGCGGGTTGCGTTTGATATCCAGCCATTGCAGATCTTTGCTTTCATCGTAATGATCGCTGCTTTCCCAACTGTCTGGCAGGCCAAAATCGATCCGCTCTTCGCCACCGATCAGGATCTGGATATCCAGATACTCTTGGTGAAGCTCGGCGCGTTTGCTTTCTGCTGGTTCCGTCATCAACTCCATCACGTTCATAAACACCCGATCGCCATCGATTTCATGCCGCCCCAAGGGTAGGCCAGGCAAATCGTACTGACGTACGGTATTGAGGATATTGGCTAAAGCGGGTGAGAGGCCACGTCCGAAGCGGGGGTTGTACAAACTGCCAAATATCATCCTGATTCTCCCTTATACAATGGATACCCAAAAAAAGACCTGCGATGAGTATGTCTATTATGGCTAAGGAAAAAAGTTAACTGGCTTGCAATCATGCAACATTTTAAGCGTAGCGCCGGGGTATTTCCGCCTGGCGCCAACGGGATCAGGTGAGGCTTTCAACCTGGGGTTTGGGTTTGATGGTCAACGTGGCACCCATGGACGCGGTAATGATGGCAGCCAATGCCAACCATTGCGTTTGGTTTAGATGCTCGTTGAGGAAAATCATGCCGGAAAGGGCGGCCATCGCCGGTTCCAGACTCATCAGGGTGCCAAAGGTGCGGGCGGGAATCTTGGGTAACGCGATAATTTCCAACGAGTAGGGCAACGCGGTAGAAAGCACCGCAACGGCCAACGCCACCGGCAGAATATCCACGTTCAACAGCGCACTGCCGGCTTGCCAGGCACCGATTGGGCAGAACACGATGGCGGCAATCAATGATCCCACGGCGACGGTACCCGGCCCGTGATCCCCACCGGCCTTCTGGCCGAAAATAATGTATATCGCCCAGCAGGCTCCGGCCCCCAGCGCACAGGCAGCCCCTACGGGATCGATACTGCCCATGTCGTGGCCAAGCGGCAGCAGGAACCATAAACCGGCAATGGCCAGCGCCACCCAGAGAAAGTCGATCGGGCGTCGGGAAGAGAACATCGCCACCGCCAGCGGGCCGGTAAACTCCAGCGCCACCGCAATGCCCAGCGGCACCGTGCGTAAGGAAAGATAAAACAGGTAGTTCATCGCCCCTAGTGACAGGCCATAGATCAGCAATGGCAACCGGCTACCGGCGGCGAAGCGCATGCGCCACGGACGGAAGATAATAAACAGGATCAGCGTACCGATACTCAGGCGCAGGGTAGTGATCCCTTCGGCGCCGACCAGCGGGAACAGGCTCTTGGCTAATGAAGCCCCGCTCTGGATCGAGATCATCGCAATGATCAGTAAACACACGGGCACCAGCGTGGAAGACGCTTTGGTGGTGACAGACGAAGACATCCTTTCTGGCCTTATGGAACTCCCCAGCGTCTGGGAAGGTATGGAGTACAGGTGTTGCCCAGTGTAAAGGAATTGGCGGCAAGGTGTTGGCGAAAAACAGGGGGACGAGCTGGATCTGTCAAAAATATGCGCCAAGCTGGCTCAGATGACCAATAAGTGCGTTTTTTTTAAGAGTATTCTGGATATCAGATAGGTGATTGGCGTCACAAAAAAGGGTAGAATGCGCCGAAAGGATAGGAAAATTAGTATGATAGAGTGTTCTTGAAATCTCCTGTTACACGATATAAAGATTTAGACACTCTTTTAAAGGCAGAGTTTCACGCTAATTTTTGCTATATTTTCAATGTATGAGAAATTGAAGCACTTTAATAATAAAACGCGTTTGAGGTGGTTATGAAAAAAATTGCATGTCTTTCCGCAGTAGCAGCTTGTGTATTGGCCGTAACAGCAGGTACCGCATTTGCTGGTGAGAGCACCGTTTCTGCTGGCTATGCCCAGGGCGATCTCCAGGGCGTTGCCAACAAGGCCGACGGTTTCAACCTGAAGTACCGTTACGAGTACGACAACAGCCCGCTGGGTGTGATCGGTTCTTTCACTCACCTGGAAAAGAACAACTCTCAAGACGGCTTCTACAATAAAGCACAATACAACTCCATCACTGCGGGTCCAGCTTATCGTTTCAACGATTGGGCGAGCATCTACGGTGTGATCGGTGTGGGCTATGGTAAATTCACTTCCAACGCTCAAGACGGTTCCGACCATAACAACACCAGCGACTACGGCTTCAGCTACGGTGCTGGTCTGCAGTTCAACCCAATGCAACAGGTTGCTCTGGACGTGGGTTACGAGCAGAGCCGTATCCGCAGCGTTGACGTTGGCACCTGGAACGTGGGCGTGGGTTACCGCTTCTAAGAATTCCTCACGCTTTCGGGTGTGAGTGCGTGGCCTTGTTGGTCATGCTACTGAAAATCCGCCTTTAGGGGCGGATTTTTTTTGCCGGTCATTGATTGCCGCGGGTTACTGCTTGGCTTTACCCATTACCGTGGTCGGTTGCAATGAAAAACGGGCGGTACGAGGATCGCGCTCATATCCCTGGGGTTCGGTAAGCAGCTTATACAGCTCGGGCCGACGGCCGTGGATCCAGCGCCGCCCGCTGCTCATCGGGATTAGCGACAAATCTACATCGGCGGTGACCATCGCATCCTGTGCCGCCCAGGTTTCCGACAGGATACGGCCATAAGGATCGAGGATCATCGCATTGCCGGTGCGCACTTCGTCATCGTCCCGCCCCACGCCGTTGCTGAACAAAATAAACAGGCCATTATCATGCGCGCGGGAAGGCAGCCAGCGCAGCAGCCAGCCACGACCACTCTCACCACGAAAAGCTTCTTCGATCGCCGCTGGATTTTCTTTGCGTTGCTGCCATAGTGCCAGCGGTAGCGGCTTCATGCCGTGCGGGCTGCGCGAATGCGTTCCACCGGTCTGGTGCGGGGCAAACAGGATATCGGCACCCAGCAGCGTGGTGGCGCGCGCGTTCTCCACCAGGTTGTTGTCCCAGCAGATCAGGATCCCCATACGGACACCCCAAGGGGTATCAAACACGGTAAAGTTTTCGCCTTTGGCGATCAGTTGATGCTCAAAAGGGTGCAGCTTGCGGTGAACATGGGTTTGACCGTCCGGCAGGCACACTGCATAGGCGTTGTACAGTTGGCCGTCTTCACCCAGCTCAATCAGCCCAACGCCGATGGCCATATGATGCCGCTCAGCCAGCGGGCGGATGCGTGCCAGCGAGGGGCTGGTGGCAATAGGCTCGGCCAGCGCAGTTATTTCGCTGTCGGCCAGATGGCGTACGTGCCAGTAACCGGTAATGCACATCTCCGGGAAGGCGAGGACCTGTACCTTGTCAGCTGCGGCCTGGGCGATAAAGTCTTCCATGACGCCGAGATTGTAGTTCTTGTCGTTGGCGCGGTGCTGAAATTGTACCGATGCAGCACGAAGGGTAGTGGTCATAGCAAGCTCCTGTGATGGTTTGTGCGTTAATTACAGCAGCCGCATCGATTACTGTATAATCAATTAAAATCCTCTTTTGATAACCTGGTGGAATGGATAATCGACAATTACGCGCTTTCGTCGCGTTGGCCGAACTGGGGCGCTATCACCTGGCCGCCGAACGGTTGTGCATCACCCAACCCGCGCTGAGCAAACAAATTCAAGCCATCGAGCTGCAATTAGGTACCCGCCTGTTCGAGCGAGGCCGCCAAGGGGCACTGCTGACGGCCAACGGTGAGGCGCTGTTTCCCCGGGCGCGGGAATTACTGACCCAACATGAGCAGTTTCATCAGTACCAATTGCAGGTGGTGAAAGGGGAGGCCGGGCGTCTGGCGTTAGGTTTTGGCCTTTCCAGTTTTCATCTGGCCCCCCAGCTGGTGGCGGCCTTTCGTCAGCGTTTTCCGCAGGTGGTGGTTGGCCTGGAGGATCTGCCTTCGGAGCGGCAATGTCAGTTGCTGTTGGCCGGTAAGTTACAGGCGGGTTTTGTGCGCTTGCCCGTTCCAGCCCCTTTGCAGGCGCAGCCTTTGCTGAGCGATCGGCTGGTGCTGGCCGCGCCGCGCACCATGGCGTTGCAGGCGGAGAACCTGTTGGCGGACTTCTCTCTTTATCCTTTGTTGCAGTTGAAACCTTCCCGCGGGCGTGGTTTGAGTGAACAGGCACTGCGCTTTATTGCCGTTCAGGGGTTAAGGGCTAATGTGGTACAGCAGGCGGAGGATATCCAAACCTTGTTGGCGCTGGTGGCGGCGGGGATTGGTGTGGCGCTGTTGCCGCAAAGCATCGCGTTTATTGCGCCGGCAGGGGTCGATATTCTGCCGTTAAGCGGCGAGCAGACGCAGTGGCAGGTGGGATTGGCCTGGGATCCGCAGCGGCCTGATGCGCTGCGGGATAATTTTGTTCAGGGGGTAATCAGCTCACCATTGGCGTTACAAGGGCCGGTATAACACCACCGTGGGTAAACCGTGGTATTCGCTGCGGTGGCTTGCCACAAAGCCGACTTTTTTTGCCAGGCCGAGCGAAGGGCGGTTTTCCGGCGAGATGATACAAACGACCTTCTCCTGCGGAAAATTATCTTTGGCCCAGACCAGAGCGGCGTTCAGCGCTTCGGTGGCGTAGCCTTTGCCATGGGCGGAGGTGACTAGTGTCCAGCCCATTTCCGGTACCTCAAGAGCGGGTTGGATGTCACGGTGAAAGTCTGCGAAGCCAATCCCGCCAATATAGTTGCCGCTGCTTTTCTCCCGTACGGCCCAATAACCATAGCCCAGCAATTGCCAATGGCCGATGTAGCGTAGCAGGCGGCCCCAGCTGTCTTCCTTGTCGCGTGGCAGGCTACCGATATAGCGTACCACCGCAGGATCGGCCCACATGGCGGCCAAATCGTCAAAGTCTTCCAGCCGGTGGGCGTCCAGGATCAGGCGCTCGGTGATCAACGTGGGGGCAGCGGTATGGCGGGTCATGGCTTTCTTCCTGAATAAGGGAAAGGCGCTGCCGGAGCAACGCCTCAGATGCCAACTACTGTAGCCGAACTGCTTTGGCTCAAGCAATACCGGGAATTTACACTGCCAACCACAGCAGCCAGGTAAAGGCAAAACCACTCAACCCGAGCAGGGTGGTTAATACCGTCCAGGTTTTCAGGCCATCGGCGACTGAAAGTCCGAGGTATTTGGTGACGATCCAGAAACCAGAGTCGTTGACGTGGGATAACCCCAGACCACCAAAGCAGGTGGCGAGCGTGACCAGAACCAGCTGCATCGGGTTAAGCCCGATAACCGCTTCGGCGAGCAGCCCGCCAGTGGTCAGGATGGCGACGGTGGCCGAACCCTGCGAGGCACGCAGCGCCAACGAGATGATAAACGCTGCCGGGATCAGCGGCAGGCCAATCGTGGTCAGCACATCTGCCAGCGCTTTGCCCACGCCGGATTCTACCAATACCTTGCCAAATACGCCGCCCGCACCGGTAACCAGGATCACTACTGCTGCGGTGGGTAGTGCGCCTGCCATCACGTCGCTGGTGTGTTGCAGTGTCCAACCGCGGCGAATGGCCAGAAAATAGAACGCCAGCCCCAGGGCAATCATCAGCGCAACGGCCGGAGAGCCGATTAACGAGAAGGGATCGCGCAATGCAGAACCCGGCTCCAGCAGGGTGGCTGAAACGGTGCCCAGCATGATGATGGCGATCGGAATAGCGATCAGCGCAGCAATTAAGCCTGCACTCGGTGGATTGATTCTATCGCTGAGAGGAGCCTTATCTTCTGGAGCCGGCTCCGGCGCGGCCAGCTGTAGCTGTTCCAACACCTCGATAGAAAGCGGATAGGTCTTACGGTTGAGGTATTTAGCGGCAAAGTAACCAATCACACCCACCGGGATACAGACGATCAACCCGATAATGGTCAGCCAGCCGATATCGGCATTCAGCAGCCCCGCAGCCGCAACCGGACCAGGATGTGGCGGCAGCGCGACGTGAACGGCTAACATCACCCCAGCCATCGGCAGGCCAAACTTCACCGGCGAGACTTTGGCGACTTTGGCAAAACCGTAGATGATCGGGGCCAGAATGATAAAGCCGACGTCAAAGAATACCGGGATACCGAGGATAAATGCGGCAATCGTCAGGGCAGCGATGGTGTGCTTCGGCCCCATGGCTTTGCTGAAACGTTGTGCCAGCGATTCGGCACCGCCAGAGTGTTCGATCATTCTGCCCAGCATGGCACCCAGGCCGATGATAATCGTCACCGAACCGAGCACACCGCCCATGCCGGCAGTCATTACTTTCATTACTTCACCGGTGGGAATGCCACTGGCAAGCGCGACCAGCAGGCTGACCACCAACAGGGCGACAAACGGCTGAATTTTTGCCTTGATCACCATCAGCAGGAGCAGCACCACACCCAATACGGCAATAAGCAGGAGCATAGAAGTCGACATAGCATAGCCTTTATAAGGTAAGAGTCCGGCACCGCGATCGCCCGGAGGCGATACGGGTGCGTTTAATTTTTATGTTGTTGAAAACTGGTGTTGGCGCTTTGAGCGCGGGATCACAGGTAAGGTTTCACCCAACCCAGGCCCGCCGTTGTTTCCCCACGGGGTTTATATTCACACCCGATCCAGCCTTGGTAGCCCACCTTGTCCAACTGGGCGAATAGCCAAGGATAATTCAGTTCACCGTCATCCGGTTCATTACGGTCTGGCACCGAGGCGATCTGGATATGGGCATAGCGCCCGGCCAGCGATGCGATCAGATTACTGATATTGCCGTCCACCAACTGGGCGTGGAAGAAGTCGAACTGAACAAACACGTTCGGGCGATCGATCGCGGCCACCAGATCTGCCGCCTGATGCTGGCTGGAGAACAGGTAGTTGGGTTTGATCGGTGGGCTGAGCGCTTCAATTAACACCTTGATGCCGTGAGGGGCAAAGGCGTCGGCGGCGTAACGGATATTGCTGATAAAGGTTTCCCGATAGCGGGCAATATCTTCCCCTGGCGGCACGACGCCAGCCATCACGTGAACGTTAGGGCACTTGAGGGCGATGGCGTATGCCAGAGCACGATCGATATCCGCACGGGCATCCTGCTCGCGGCCCGGCAAGGCTGCCAGCCCCCATTCGCCTGCGCCAACATCACCCGGCGCGGTATTGAACAGCACCTGCTGCAAGCCGTTTTGTTGCAGTTTCTCCACCAGTTGCTCGGCGGGATAGTCATAAGGAAACAGGAATTCTACCGCTTTAAATCCGGCCGCCGCGGCCGCCGCAAAACGATCCAGAAACGCGTGCTCGGTAAACATCATTGATAAATTGGCTGCAAATTTTGGCATGGTTCAGCTCCGTAACTCGGCAATTTCATCATCGGTTAAATAGCGAATTGGGCGGTTGCCGAGGGTGAAAATCAGCTTGGCCGCATCTTCCATTTCTTCAGTATTGTTCGCGGCTTCCCGCAGGCTCTCGCCGGTAACCACGGGGCCGTGGTTCGCCAACAGAAAAGCCTTGTAGCTTGGGGCCAGCTTGCCCAGATCCTCCGCCAGCCGCAGATCGCCGGGACGGTAGTAAGGCACCACCGGCACCTGACCAACGCGCATCACCACATAGGGGGTGAAGGGCTTGATGGCATTTTCCGTATCCAGCCCTTGCAGGCAGGAAAGCGCGGTCAGATAGGTGCAATGCAGATGGACCACCGCTTTGCACGCTGGGTTGTTCTGGTACAGCGCGCGGTGAAAGCTGATCTCCTTCGAAGGCTTGTCGCCGGAGATCCATTCACCGCTCAGGCTGACTTTCGACAGCTTGTCTGCCTGCAACTCCCCCAGGCAAGAGCCGGTCGGGGTGGCCAGCAGAGTGCCGTCTGGCAACAACAGCGAAAGGTTGCCCGCTGAACCGGTAGCATAACCGCGCTGGAAGAACGAAGCCCCCAGGCTCACCATCTCTTCCCTTGCCAGCCGTTCAGCGTCAGCGTTCATTGTCATACTGGAAACTCCGTTTGTGCTCTGGCGAAAAAGTTGTCATCGCCGAAATTGCCCGATTTCAGGGCCAGTGATACCGGTTGTTCGATTGCGCGTACCCAAGGCACGCCTGGTGAAATACAAGGGCCGATATGGAAGCCACGGATCCCTAATGCCTGGGTGACTACGCCAGAGGTTTCACCACCGGCAACGATAAAGCGGCTGAAACCCTGCTGTTGCAGGCGTTTGACCACCTCGGCGAACAGGGCTTCTACCGCCTGGCTGGCGGCTTCGGTGCCGTATTGCTGTTGGGTTTGTTGCAGTTGTTCAGGTGCGGCGGTGGCATACAGCAATGGAGCCAGCGAGTTTGTGGTGTGTTGTTCAACCCAGGCACTTAGTTCTGCCGCGTAGGCGCTGCGGTCATCGGCTTTGATACAGCGCGAGACATCGATACTTTGCGCCGGAGCCTGTTGGCGATAGCGAGCCACCTGCGTGTTGGTCATGGTGGAGCAGGAGCCGGAAAGCACCACGGCTTTCTCCCCTTGCGGCGCTCCAGCCGATTGGGCCTTTTGTTGGCCCGGCTGCGCCCATTGGCGGGCAATGCCGATCGCCAGTCCTGAACCTCCGGTCACCAGCTTCATGGTTTTCAGCGCTTCGCCCTGGGTGAGCAGATGCTGTTCATTGAGGGTATCCAATACCGCGTAGCGTACGCCCTGTTGTGCCAGCTGCTGCAGTTTGTCCTGCACCGCAGCGGCTCCACGATCCATCTCTGCCGCGTTGACCAGCCCACAGCGCCCGCTAGCCTGGGCTTCCATCAGCCGCATCAGATTACTGTCGGTCATCGGCGTCACCGGATGGTTGCGCATACCGGATTCCGATAGCAGCTGATCCATAACGAACAGGTAGCCCTGATACACCGTACGGCCATTCACCGGCAGTGCAGGGGAGATCACCGTTTGCTCTTCACCCAGTGCATCGAGCAAGGCGTCGGTGACCGGCCCGATATTGCCCTGGGCCGTGCTGTCGAAGGTGGAACAGTATTTAAAATAGAACTGGCGGCAGCCCTGGCGCTGTAACCAGGCCAACGCCTGCAATGACTGCTCTACCGCCTGGTCGACCGGGCAGGAGCGGGACTTGAGGCTGATCACCACCGCCTGCGAGTCGACAGGAGTATCATTCTGCGGCACGCCATTGAGTTGGACCGTAGGTAAACCGTTTTCCACCAGGAAACTGGCGATATCGGTGGCCCCGGTAAAGTCGTCTGCGATCACTCCGAGTAACATTATCAATTCTCCTTATTCTTGGGGAGCTCGATCCCGGCGAAGATCTTGATCACTGCGCTGTCATCTTCTTTGCCGAAACCTGCGTTGCTGGCAGAGGTGAACATATTGAACGCCGTAGAGGCCAATGGCAGTGGGAAGTGCAGCGCTTTGGCGGTATCGGCCACCAGACCAAGATCCTTGACGAAGATATCTACCGCAGATTTTGGCGAGTAGTCGCCATCCACGACGTGGCGCATGCGGTTCTCAAACATCCAGGAGTTGCCCGCGGCGTGGGTGACCACATCGTACATGACGTCCAGTGGGATACCGGCGCGGGCGGCCAGCGCCATCGCTTCGGCACCGGCGGCAATATGCACGCCTGCCAATAGTTGATGAATGATTTTTACCGTCGCGCCCAGGCCGATCTCGTCGCCGATGCGGTATACTTTTCCGGCCACCGCATCCAGCACCGGTTGCAACTGGGCAAAGGTGCTTTCACTCCCCGAGGCCATCACGGTCATTTCGCCAGCTGCGGCCTTGGCAGCGCCGCCGGAAACCGGGGCATCCAGCATCGGCAGGTGATAGGCCTGCAATTTTTGTTCGATCTCTTTGGCATCGGCTGCCGCAATGGTCGAGGACACCATCACCGGTGTGTTGGGTTTGAGCTGCGCGGCCAGGCCGTGATCACCGAACAGGATCTGTTTTACCTGATTGGCGTTAACCACCAACAGCAGCACCGCATCCAGTTCGGCAGCAAAATCTGCTGCGCTGGTGGCAGCCTGCTTGGCACCGGCCTGCTGTAGTGCTGCCAACGCCTGTGGGTTGAGATCGACGCCATAGGTCGTCAGTCCGGCATTGATGCATGATGTTGCCGCCCCCATCCCCATAGAACCCAAACCGACGATACAAACTGCATAGTTTCCTGGTTGTGTCATGGTGCACCTCTGTTAATTTTAGTGATTATTTGTTTTGATGTGTTAAATGTAAGCGTTATTGACGGCGATATCGGTGATCATCTTCACAATTATTAACAATGCGATTTACGGTAGTAAAAACGGTTACTGTTGCTAACATAATGCTTTTAAATGTTTTTTATGATTATGACCGGCTTCACAGCCTGAAAAGCTTTGCTTCCGCTGCACGAAAATTGACGTAAAATCACAATTATTATCATCGCAGTATGAAAAGGGGGAATCGTGATACCTGTTGAACGCCACCAACAAATTTTGGCACTGGTGTCCGAGCGCGGCGCAGTCAGCATTGCTGAGTTGACCGAACGGCTGGGTGTCTCGCACATGACCATCCGGCGCGACCTGCAGAAGCTGGAGGAGCAGGGCAGCGTATTGGCCGTCTCCGGCGGCGTGCAGTCGGCCGAACGAGTGGCGATCGAACCTTCGCATCAGGATAAGGAAGGGATGTTCAGCCAGCAGAAAGCCGCCATCGGACAGTTGGCCGCCCGGCAGATCCCGGCCAACAGCTGCATCTATCTGGACGCGGGGACCACCACCTTGGCTCTGGCTCGTCAGCTTGGCGATCGTGATGATATCACCGTGGTGACCAACGATTTTGTTATCGCCGCCTATTTGCTGGAACATAGTCAGTGCAAGCTGATCCATACCGGCGGCACGGTATGCCGGGAAAACCGTTCCTGCGTGGGGGCCGCAGCGGCTCAGGCATTGCGGAATCTGTTTATCGACCTGGCATTCATCTCTGCCTCTTCGTGGAGTATGCGGGGTTTGTCTACCCCGAACGAGGATAAGGTGGTGGTAAAAAACGCCATCGTTGAGGCCAGCCGCCGCCGTATTTTGCTGAGTGATACCTCCAAGTACGGCAAGGTGGCCACCTACCTGGCGCTGCCGATTACGGTATTTGAAGTGATTATCACCGACGACCATCTACCAGAAGCGGCGCGTGAGGCGATTATGCAGGCTAATATTAGCCTGCTGACGGCTGCGGGTTGAATGGCGATACTGCGGCAGGATAAATCCGGCTAAACCCGTTTTGCCTGCTTTTGCTGGCGAACCCGTATTGAATCAGCTTGCCAGATTTGCTCGCCTAAACGGGCTCTTGCCGCCCGTTAATTCAACAAATTGCCAACTTAATAATCGTCCTGAAAACTACCCTATGATTTTATTCGGATTTATCCTGGAGTGCGCGAAATGCCGCAAGAGGAGCAGTGACAGCTATAGTTGGAGAGGGTCGGTTTAACCTGACTTTTTCACTTTTATGCTTTTTTGTTATGCCGCGCTGGTGAGGGTTATGCGGGTTCTTAATCACTTTCAGCCAGCGCTTTGAAGTTTACAATGCTATTGATTTCAAAAGGTAATTACCTTTGGCAACTGATTCGTTTGCCTGATTTTCAGGCATTGGTAGCCGAGGTTAAGGTTAAATGTACCCTATATTTACATTAAAACGGGCTTATTTAAGTGATATATCTCTGTTTTTGACTGAAAACATGTTATTTTCGATATAAAAATCTAACCTTATGGAATTTTACCAGTCAATATATCAATGTTGGGCGTCTTTCTATAATCTCTGCCTTGGGTCATGAGAAAATTCTTATTCCAAGGAGAAGGAAAATGCCAAGATTAGCCAAAGTTGCCAGGGGACTTTTCACTAACAGTAAACCGGGTTCAAGAAGGTGTTTATTTAAGTTTTAGTTAATGAGTTTTATTAACAGATGATGCCAGTTTGGTTGCTTTTATAGTGAAAACCCGTGAATAAAATGAAATATAGATTTAATGACCGCATTACTTTCGATGTTGATAGCGGAACGCTGAACCTGGGCGAGTTGCATGACGATTCTGTCACCATCTCCAACCCATCCAAGCGTCTGTTACAACTGTTGATTGCCTACCAGGGCGAAGCCGTAAGTCGTGAAGTGATCTTCAAAAAGGTATGGGATGATTACGGGATGATTTCCAGTAATAATAATCTCAACCAGTGTGTGAGCAAGTTACGCAGAGTCATCAAGGCATTGGGCATTGATGAAGAGGTGATCGTCACGGTCCCCAAGATGGGTTTTATGCTGCACAGCGAAGTTCAGGTTGAACTTTGTGAGGGGCAGGAGGATACGCCGATTTTTACTGTCGAGCCGGCTGCATTAATCGCTGAGCCTTCGTCGGTAACCGCAATCGCAGGCAAAAAAAAGTTCTCCCTGGCTTCTATTCGCTACGGCTG
Organism: Serratia sp. (in: enterobacteria); assembly: GCF_051654945.1. Taxonomy (GTDB): domain Bacteria; phylum Pseudomonadota; class Gammaproteobacteria; order Enterobacterales; family Enterobacteriaceae; genus Chania. The sequence goes on along the minus strand of NZ_JBOFZA010000093.1, from coordinate 63,397 downwards.
GGGGATTGTGGGCTTTCTGTGTATGGTGCTTGCCAGCATTGCGTTCTATGTTTTTAGTCCCAACACCCGGCAGGAAACCTATCTGGGCAAGTCGGGAAACTGCGCCGTGTTTATGTCGAAATCGGTAGTTCCGGCGGACCAGGAATTAATCGATGACGTGTTGACGCACGTGGCGCAGCAAAATGTCCAATGCCAGCCAGATGAATACTTGTTGCTAATGCGAGGGAGTCATGTGAAGTCTTATATCTCCGGGATCTCGCGGCTGTTTTTTCTACGCTGCAAGATTTTGCGTGAACGTAAGATTGAGATTTGCGCCGGATTGGATAGTGAAAACCCTCAGTTATTGGAATGATTCTTATTTTAAATAAGGATGCCGCGCAAGTGACCGCCTCGTTACCATATTAACTCGTCCATGGGCTCTGGGATCCTCCCGAGAGCTCACTTCTATGTTTATTATTTCTCACTGCGCAGATTCTCTGCGAGCAAGTTTGCACCTATGCTGGTTCGCCGCATAGGGCTGCTTGCCATCTGATAAGCGTCGTTGTCTCACCTTTAGCAATATACTGTCGCTACTGTTCCCCTGTGATTTATTGATTGCCAACCATTGCCCGCTGCTACCTCTATTGATGTAGAGCTTTACCGAATTTTATCCAGTGTCATCAATATGCTGGACTGTTGTTTTCTGCACGGCAGTTTGATGGTGGATGAGATTTTCACCCGCTGCCCACCCCCTTTGTCTGGATACAAAAACATAGCGTGCTGGAAGAAGGGAGAGTTATTAGCTGATTTTTGTACCAGGAAGACCAGGCGGACAAGGTAAATCATGACTGGTTTATTTTTGCACGTTTTAACTTAGGACTATTCTGCTATTGAGTATCAGGCTTAAGTCTTTTGTGCCTTAAATGAGGTTTAAAAATCTTAAAACCAGCATTTAAAACCATATATTTGCCAGTCGGTAGTTAATGGTTATTTTTTGCGTTTTTTTGGATAAGATTTTTCTCGTCAAGTGACATGACAGCAACATTCAGTTTGCCTATCGAGTCACTCGGCGTTATCCCGCTAGCAACTGGCAAGACCGGAGTGAGTGGGGATGACAAAGCTCGGCACATTTAACGGACAATATAGATATCTATAATCAAGGGAGTTTCACAATGAAAAAAATCACACTTGCTCTGGCAATCGTTTCTGCATTCGCAGTAGTTGGCACCGCTCAGGCAGCAGAAGTTACCGCACAAGCGTTGGCTACCTGGTCCGCAACCGCGAAGAAAGACACCACCAGCAAGTTGGTTGTGACGCCAATCGGCAGCCTGTCTTTCCAGTATGCTGAAGGCATCAAAGGCTTCAACAGCCAGAAAGGGCTGTTCGACGTGACTATCGAGGGCGAAGGAACCGCAACCGATTTTAAACTGACCTCTAAGCTGGTTTCCAATACGCTGACTCAGCTGGACACTTCTGGTTCTACCCTGGAAGTTGGTGTGAACTACAACGGTGCAGTCGTAGATAAAACCGCTGAAACCACCATGATCGACGTCAATGCCGGCATTCTGGGCGGCAACCTGAGCGCGCTGTCTAACGCTTATAACACCGCAGCTCGTACCAGCGCGCAAGACCAGTTCACTTTCAGCATCATCGGCGCGACTAACGATGGTACTACCAATGTGACTGACTTCAGCACCCTGCCTGAAGGTATCTGGAGCGGTGACGTCAGCGTAGAGTTCAACGCTACCTGGACTACCGCATAATCGTTTCCCCAGAGTAATGCGTCTAACAGGGGGGAAACCCCCTGTTTTTGTCTACCAAGGATTGTGGAATATCGCTATGAGTCGTTTCTATTTTTCTATTCCCCTGCTGCTGTCCTGCTGCCAAACTGCGCTGGCGCTGGATGTTGGCGCAGTCAGCTCTTTTATGCCCAGCAATGCCGCGACGTTAAGTAAAGAAATTAAAAATACGACGGATAATGGCCGCCTGGTGAATATAAAAATAGAACGGATTTCTGATCCGACGGAATCAGGTACCGTGATCCCGATGGGATCGAAAGATGAAATGCTGTTGTCACCAGCCAGCCTGATGATGCCCGCCAATGCCAGAGATGTGATCCGTTTTTATTATAAGGGCCCAGAGGATAATAAAGAGCGTTATTACCGCATTGTCTGGTTGGATCAGGCATTAACGGAGGCAGGGCAGAATACGGCCAAACGCAATGGGGTGGCGACCACCTCCGCACGCATTGGCACCATCCTGGTGGTAACCCCACGGCAGGTGAATTTCAATCACCAATTTGCCAATAACAGAATCACCAATACCGGCAATGCCACGTTCAAAATGGTGGCCTATGGCGCGTGCAAAAACAAACAGGAAGGCAGCAACTGTAAGGAAAATTACTTCGTCATGCCGGGCAAGGATCGTGGCCTATCCAAAGTGGATATTAATGATAAGAAAAGCCACGTTGCGCTTTGGTATGGAGAGCAATTTATTCAAGTCAAATAAGACACTGCTGGGCTGCCACGGGATGTTGCAGTAAAGGGATGCATAAGAGTTCAAGGAGTTAGACGTGAAACTAGCACGGGATAGTGCATTACTCAAGATTTCGATAGCCGTGGGAATGAGCGCTATTCCTGCCGTTATGATCCCTGGACAGATGGCCGTCGCCGCTGGGCTGACCCAGATTGACGGCGTGCTGATCCCGCAGACTTTCAGCATGGCGTTGCGTGAAGGGATGAGTATCCCGTTATTACTGCACTTTGAAAATAACAGCGGCCTGAAGGACGATCAGCGTATTGGGCATGCGCTATTGCTGCTCGAAAATAACCAATTGAAAATCAGTAACATTACCTTGGAAGAGAATGAGGGTGGAGCACAGTTGACGGAGGCGATCGCCAAGCAGCTTAATGCGCTCAAGAGCGTTGATTTTGACGATAAGCAGCAGATCGCGCTGTCGGATGACGCCTGGTTGGCATTGGACTTTCGCCAGTTGAACCTGCAATTAGTGGTAAAAGAGTCGGCCCTGGGCACGGTCTTTCGTGAGCGCTCCAGTGATATTGGGGCGTCGAGCGTTGATGCCATAAGCAGTACCCTCACCTATAACCTGGGCGTCTATGACAATCGCAGCAAGGCCAGTGAAGGCTTCACCTCCAGCTACCTATCGTTGAATAACGTCACTTCTCTGCGTGAACATCATGTGGAAGTGAACGGCTCGGTCTATGGGATTGGCAGCAGCAACCAGGAATCCACCTTATATAAGTTGATGTATGAGCGTGATTTTTCAGGGCGGCGTTTTGCTGCAGGCATGCTCGACAGCTGGAACCTGCAGTCGCTGGGTCCAGTGACCACCATCAACTCCAGTAAAATCTACGGCCTGTCTTATGGCAACCGGGCCAGTTCGACGGTGTTTGATAACACCCAATCGCTAACCCCGATCGTGGCCTTCTTCCCGTCGGCCGGTGAGGTACACCTGTCGCGCGATGGCCGCTTGCTCAGCGTACAGAATTTCGCCATGGGTAACCACGAAGTGGATACCGGCAATCTGCCCTTTGGTATTTACGATGTGCAGGTTGAGGTAGTGGTTAATGGTCAGGTGATCAACCGCCGTACCCAACGAGTGAATAAGCTCTACAGCCCGGTTCATGCCGCGGGTGCGCCGCTGTTCTGGCAATACTGGGGCGGAATGGTGCGTATGGACGAGTGGCGTGGTGACAACGAACGCCGTCGTGAGGCCAAAGACGCTTATTTGCTGGGGGCGTCTGCCGCGGGCAATTTGTCTCGTTTGAACTGGGCGCTGTCCGGCTATTCGCTCGATGGGACTTCGGTAGCGGAAGGCCGCTTGAACGTGCCGATCACCGAAGCTATCCAGGTGAGCACGCAGACTATGGGGGCAACTGACAACTCCTGGAGTTTGGTCACTACCGTGAGCGCTTCACTGCCTGGTGGTTTCAGTACGCTGTGGGCCAACGAAGAAAAAACGCGCATCGGCAGCCGACTACGCCAAAACGATGCCCATAATCGGGCCATCGGGGGTTCGCTGAATCTGGGCGCTGTAGTGCCGAAACTCGGTACGCTCAGCGTGAGCTACAACGATGACAAGAAAAATGACAGTCATTACTACAACGTCGATTACTACCAGAATCTGTTTACTGGCCGTTACGGCACGCTGGGCGTTCGGGTCGGGATGCAACGCTACAATAATGGCAATTCCGGGGGCAATACCGGCAAATACGTTGCGCTCGATTTCTCGATGCCGCTGGGCAACTGGTTCAGCGCCGGGGTTTCCAATCAGAACGGCTATACCACGGCCAATATTGCGGCCCGTAAAGAGATCGCCGATGGGCCGATCCGTACCGTAGGTGCCAATCTGTCACGAGCCATCTCTGGAGACACTCACGGGGATAACAGCTTTAACGGCGGTGCCTATGCCCGGTTTGACACTAAATACTCCACCGGTACGGTTAACGTGAGCAGTTCCGCTGATGGCTACGTGAATACCAGCCTGACCGCTAACGGCAGCGTCGGCTGGCAGGGGCGGCATATCGCGGCGAGCGGGCGGAGTGAAGGTAACTCGGGGATCATCATCAATACCGGTCTGGAAAACGACGGCATGTTGACCGCCCGCGTGGATGGCCGCGTCGTCAAGTTGACCGGTGACAAAAACTACCTGCCGTTGTCCCCGTATGGCCAGTATGTGGTTGAACTCATGAACAACCAGAACTCGGCGGAAAGCTTCGATATCGTCACCAAACGTAAAAGCAACCTCACACTGTACCCAGGCAACGTGGCGGTGATTGAACCGCAAATCAAACAGATGGTGACGGTCTTTGGCCGCATCAAGGCGGAGGATGGCACGTTGCTGGCCAACGCCAATATCAACAACCACATCGGGCGTACCCGCACGGATGCGAAAGGGGAATTTGTGATGGATGTCGATAAGAAATTCCCGGTAATCGATTTTAGCTACAGCCTGAATAAAACCTGTGAGGTAGCGCTGGATCTGAGTAAGGCACAGGGTGCCGTCTGGGTTGGTGACGTGGTGTGCCGTGGGCTGAAATCTTATGCCAACCGCGACCAAACAGGAGAAATGAGTCATGAAGGATAAATGCGCAGGTTTGGCAATCTTGCTTGCTGGGGTGATGTTCAACGGCTCGGCACTGGCGGTTAACCCGACCAATCTTGGCGATGCTGCGACGATGAAGTTTGTCTTTGTTGAGAACAATGCGGACGATGACTTCTTTGTCACCCCCGCAGGAGGACTGGATCCGCGTATGACTGGTGCCAATAAGTGGACCGGGCTGAAATATGGCGGCTCGGGTACCATTTACCAGCAGAGCCTGGGCTACGTTGATAATGGCTATAACTATGCGCTGACGGCCAACAACCGCTTTGATATGTGGTTGGAGAATGCGCCGATTAAAAACCCGTTCCTTGGCCTGCGCTGTATTAACTGGTATGCCGGTTGCGACATGGATACCAGCCTGATCCTGCCGGAAACCACCGATGAGAAAGGGTTCTACGGTGCCATCGTCACCTCTGGTGGCGCAAAATGGATGCACGGCATGATGTCACCGAGTTTTTATCAGTACCTTAAGCAGATGGGAACCGGTCAGTCATTCGGTATGCAAATCAACGGTTGCCAAACTAACGTGGTCTACAATGCCAGCAACGGTGAACGTTGTCAGGATCAGGTTCGTGGTAACTGGTATCGGCGTAACGTGACACACAGCAAGGCCGCTCATCTACGCTTTATCAATACCAATGCGGTGTCGGAAGTGTTCGTCAACAGCGATGGGATACCGATCATCGGCGAAGGGAACGCGGATTGCAAAAACCAGACCATTGGTGCTCGCAGCGGTATCATGTGCAAAATGGTCAGTTACGATCTGCAAACGGATGGTAGCGTCAGCAACACCTCGATCCATATTTTCCCCTCGATCAACCATGCGGCATTGGCATCGGCGGCCGCAGCGGCCGATCTGCAGTTCAGTTTGAACGGCAACAGTTGGAAAAATACCTCGGGTACCGCCAGCTACTATACGTTTAATGAGTTGAAGAGCAGCAATGCGGTTTACGTGTTCTTTTCCAGCAACTTCTTCAAACAGATGGTCAACCTGGGGATCACCGACGGCGGCACGCACAATCTGATTAACTTCCGTTTCCAGAACACCACTTCACCGGAATCGGGCTGGTATGAGTTTTCAACCTCAAACCAACTGATCATCAAGCCCCGTGATTTCAGCATCAGCATTATTTCCGAGGATTACGATAACAATCCGCACCGGGAAGGCTATGTAGGCCCCTCAGAACCGCCATTGGAATTTGGCTATATTGTGACCACCAGCGCCAAGACCAACGCCGATGAGGTGAAGGTGAAGGTTATCGGCCCATCGCAAATGGTGAACGGCAACAGCTACTGCATTTTCTCGTCGCCAGACAGTACGACGCAGGTGCCATTCCCGGCCCAACTCAGTATTACCAACAGCCTTGGGGCGGAGCAGGTAATGCACACGGGCTGTGAAGGTAATTGGCACGATATGACCAATGCGCTGTGGAGCAGCACGCCCTGGAACGATATTTCTGGCGATGTTGGGGTGATGAACAAAACCAGGATCAAGTTCAGGATCCCGATGAACGATCCGGTCTCACGCAAAACCGTTGCGGGTAACGACTGGTATGGCGATGTGCATGCCGCGGGTGAAATTCACGTCGAGGCGACCTGGCGTGATATCAACTAGGGGGATGAGGTGAAAACTCTGCTGCTTTGGCTCTTGTGCCTGCCGGTGACTGCCGGAGCGATTAATGTGGGCACCATGACGTTCGCGATGGATCAGGATCAGTCTTTTGTCGCCAAGCGGGTGCTGAACAATAACGCCAGCGCCCGGTTTTATCAGGTGGCCATCCGCGCCATCGATCGGCCCGGACAGCAGGAGGTTCACAGCCGGCCGGCAGATGGGGAACTGCTGTTTGCCCCTAAGCAACTGACGCTACAGGCGCGGCAGGGGGAATATTACAAATTCTATTACCACGGCCCGAAGGATAATAAGGAACGCTATTATCGAGTTTCATTCCGTGAGGTCCCCACCAACTTATTGGCCACGGGGCAGAGCAAAAAATCGGCTGCCAATCTGGAGCCCATCGTGGTGATGGATACCATTCTGGTCGTCAGGCCGCGTGAAACCAAGTTTGCCTACCAGCTCGACAAACAGCGCGGCACGCTCAAAAACACGGGCAATACCTTTTTTAAATTCCTGTTGAAACCGGGCTGTAATAGCACCGATGAAGAAGGGATCACCGAGTATTTACGTCCGGGGGATACGCTGACTCATCCGGGTATCAAACTGCAAGGGCAAAAATTTATCATTTATAACGACAACTTTATCAACGTGGATAAAAGCTGTGTTTAGGCCGCCACTATCATCAGACCGGCAGCAGGATGGCCGATTGCGCTACAGCTGAGGTGATATTCAGCATCCAGTGATTTAGATGATCGAGCGGTTGAGGTGCCGGCTAGAGGTGTCTTTTTTAATTACACATGTTTTCAACGGGGGTAGCCAATGACCGCTTCATTTTATAACGATAACTATATTCTTTTTGATCCCCATCCTTTGGTGAACGTCGGTCTGGAGGCTTTAATCGAACCGGGCAACAAACGAGTCAGTCAGTTAACCAGCCTGAAAGAGATTTCCCTGCTGCTCAATGATAATGACCAGCAAACGGTGATTATGGAACTTTACCATCATAACGAAGATATCTATTCGGTCGTGCGGTTCCTGTTGACCGCCGGGAAGATTTGGCCAAGGGCGTGCCTGGTCGTTTTAACCGATATCAGCAACCCTGGTATCCTGACGCTGCTCGCCGCGCAAAAACATCTCTCATTAGTGGCCAAGCGCGATGATATCAATTACTTGCTGGCAGCGATTTCAGCGGCCCACCCTACAGCCAGTTATCGCAGCCCAGTGATACAGCAACTGTTGTTGCAGAAGCTACGGTCCTTATCGAGTTGCGAATGGCGTATCCTGGGGTTGATGGTTTCCGGGGCCAATGCTCAGCATACTGCTCAAGTCATTGGCCGTAACTATAAAACCGTTTGTACCCATAAACTCAATATTATGCGCAAGCTGGGGGTGAATCAGGTTGGCTTTATGCAGTTGCTGCTGGTTTTCAGAACCCGTTACTGCATCCAGCCCTTGCCATAAAAACTAATGAACAGGAACAGAAAAACGGAAGCAGGCTCCGCTATGCTGTTGTTCCACCAGAGTAATATCGCTGTCGTGCAACTGTAGAATGCGTTTGACAATCATCAGCCCCAAACCGCTCGCATGGCGGCGGGCGTGGTTAAGGATTGACGGACGGATAAACAGATCGGCACGCAGTTCCTGAGGAATACCCGGCCCGCTGTCATTGATCTGAACCATCACCTTGGTACCTTGTGGCCACAGACGGACTTCGATCTCGCCCCCTGCTGGCGTATGGCGAATGGCATTGTCCAACAGGTTGGTCAGCACCCGCTCTATCATACTGAGATCTGCGCTCACCAGCGGAATGCCCGGCTGAATGTCGGCACGCAATTGCTGCTGGCGAGCAACGGCGGCCAGTTCGAATTTTTGGAATACGTCCTGTACCAGTTCACTGAGAGAGAACGCTTCCTTTTGAGGTTTGACTACGCCATATTCCAACCGTGCCAGCTCGAACAGCTCTTGTGCCAGCCTGCCTACCTTGCGGCTCTGCGCCAGAGCGATGTCCAGATAACGTTGGCGATCGGCCTGCGTCAGACTGGCAGATTTCACCGAAAGTGTTTCTAAATAACCATGCAGTGAAGTGAGCGGCGTGCGCAAATCATGCGAGATATTGGCGATAAACTCGCGCCGCTGCTGGTCTTGTAGCGACAGCGCTTGCCACTGTTCGGTAATGCGTTGCGCCATACGGCGGAATGCCTGCTGCAACTGGCCAACTTCATCACGACGCTGGTTTTCGGCGGGGGCGTTGGCATAGGCTTGCAGAGCGGCGATGCCGTCGCCATCCAGCGCGCTTACCTGCTGAGTCAGGCGGCGGATCGGGCGTGTCACCCAGCGGAAGGCAACCCATCCGGCCAACAACCCGAACACCACCACCAGCCCCATTGACCATAGCGCGGTGTAAATCGCCGAGTTGAGCTGGGCACTATTGGCCAGTGCATCATAATCCTCACCCAACAGCACCACGTACAGATAACCTTCGACATTACCATTCACCTCCAGCGGCGCGGCGCTAAATACCTTGCCGGTATTCAGGTTGCGCGGATCGTCGCCATAGACCGGCATCTTGGCCCCCTCCAGTAGCGCCTGGATCGGTGACAAATCAACTTTCTGGCGTTTTATATGCCCCGCAGGGGCCGCGTTGCCGACGATGTTGCCCTGTTTATCCAGCAGATAGACCTCCACGCTCGGGTTAACCGCCATTAACTGGTCGAACAGCGTGCGCACCGATTGGTCGTTCCAGCCTTGCGAACTCAATAGTGGGTTACTGGTGGCAATATGCTGGGCCAGATTGGCGGAAAGCCGTTGGATCACCGCCTGGCTGTATTGCGTATTGCTGCGAACCTGCAACCAGCCGGAGATGGAACAGCAGATGAGCAGCAGCAGGGCGAAAACCAGGGTCAGGCGTTGTGTCAGCGATAGATTTTTCATAATTCACTCTTGCGGCGAAGCCGCGAATTTATAACCCATACCCCATACGGTGAGGATGTGCTCGGGTTCTGCCGGGTTGCTTTCTATCTTGATCCGTAGCCGGTTGATGTGGGTATTGACGGTATGTTCATACCCCTCATGCTGATATCCCCAAACCTGGTTAAGCAGGCTGAGGCGGGAAAACACCTTGCCGGGGTGACGGGCGAAAAAGTACAGCAGATCGAATTCGCGCGGCGTCAGCTCCACCGGCTGTTGCTGCATGCGTACCTCGCGGGCGATAGGATCGATCACCAGTCCGTCAAAACTTAGCGTTCCCGCATCCATCCGCAGATTGCGGGTCATTGCCTCCTGGCGGCGAAACAGCGCTTTGACCCGGGCCACCAGTTCCAGCATGGAAAATGGCTTGGCCAGATAGTCATCAGCGCCGAGTTCAAGCCCCAGCACCCGGTGGACTTCGCTGGAACGTGCGCTGGTGATGATGATTGGCGTATAGCGGGTCATAGTGCGGGCGCGACGGCAGATCTCCAGCCCGTCGATACCTGGCAGCATCAGATCGAGGATCAGCGCGTCCCATCCTCCTTGTTCGAGCATCTCCATGCCCAGATTGCCATCGGCGGCGTGGCTGATGTCATAGCCTTCATCGCGCAGATGCAACTGCAACAGCTCGGCAATATGGCCATCATCTTCGACAATCAAAATTCGTTTTGCCTTACCCATTTTCTCCACCGTAGTTGACTGGCCTTACTGAAGTCTACACAACCGCCACCCGGGGAGTTATCACATTTTATTTAACTTTGCGTGAGGTCTTGGGGAACAAATCCGTTGAATACTCCAACCATCGAATCGAGACGGGCAGGAGAGAAGGGATGAACATGACCGTAACGCCGGAGAAACCGCTGCTTATCCATCCGCTGTGGTTAAGGCTGACACACTGGCTGAATGCCGTTGCCATGCTGATTATGGTCACCAGCGGCTGGCGAATTTATAACGCCTCCCCATTGTTTAACTTCTCGTTTATCAATGAGCTGACCCTAGGGGGATGGTTAGGCGGCGCGCTGCAATGGCACTTTGCCGGCATGTGGCTGTTTGGTCTTAATGGCCTGTGCTACCTGTTGCTCAACCTGTTCAGTGGCCGCTTCAAACGGCAATTCTGGCCACTCAGCCCCAGGCTGTTTATCAGCGATTTGTGGGCCGCACTGCGAGGCAAGCTGCAACACGCCGACCTACGCCGCTACAACATGGTACAGCGGGTGCTCTATCTCCTGGCGATGGCGGGCTGCGTGCTGATGGGACTTTCGGGTCTGGTGTTATGGAAATCGGTGCAGTTTCCCCTGTTACGTACGTTGCTTGGTGGTTATGAGATGGCTCGCTATATCCACTTTTTTGCCATGACGGGGCTGGTTGGTTTTGTGGTGATCCACCTGGCAATGGTGGTTTTAGTACCACGCACGCTGTTGGCCATGTTACGCGGACGCTAAGGAGACGCCGATGAAAACGGAAAAAACCCCGGTTAGCCTGAGCGAGAGCCAGGATATCGTTAAGGAAGCACAACGGCTGTTAGCGCAACAGTTGGAGTCGTCGTCGCGTCGTCGCTTTCTGCGCAATGGCTTGACCCTGGGAGGCGTAGCGATGCTGACCGGCTGCGATCTCAGTGATAACAGTCAGGTAGATCAGGCCTTGAGCCGCATTTCACGCTTTAACGATCGGGTGCAGGGCTGGCTGTTCAATGCCAATCATCTGGCACCCGAATATGCCGAGTCGATGATCACTCGCCCATTCCCGTTCAACGCATTCTATGCCGAGGATCAGGCACCCGATATCAGCGGGGATGACTATCGTCTGGAAGTGGCCGGGATGGTGCTGCACAAGCAGCCCTGGACGCTGACACAGCTGCACCAGATGGCACAAATCAGCCAGGTGACACGCCATATCTGCGTAGAAGGTTGGAGCGCTATCGGTAAATGGGGCGGTGTGCCGTTTGCCGCTTTTCTACAAGCGATTGGTGCAGACCTGAATGCCCGTTATATCGGTTTTAAATGTGCCGATGACTATTACACCAGCATTGATATGGCCACGGCGCTGCACCCACAAACCATTATGGCGCTGACCTATGACGGGCAGATATTGCCGCGTAAATACGGTTACCCGATGAAACTGCGTATGCCGACCAAGCTGGGCTACAAGAATCCGAAACATATTCAGGTGATTGAGGTGACCAACCACTTTCCGGGGGGGTACTGGGAAGACCAAGGCTACAACTGGTTTGGCGGCAGCTGATCGCGGCCAGAGCAAATTCAAGGCACAACGGTGCCTGTTCACTGAGAAAAGGAAATACCAATGAAAAAATTATTCGCCATGATGATATGTAGCGCACTGATGTTCGGTATCGCCGGGGCTAATGCGGCCGATAGCATGAGCAAAGACGCGATGAAAAAAGACGGGATGAGCCAGATGTCCAACGACGGAATGGCCAAACAGGGAATGAAAAAAGAATGCATGGAAAAAGACTGCATGCAGAAACCGCAGATGGGTAAAGATGCCATGAAGCACGATGGCATGAAGAAAGACACAATGGCCAAAGACGGCATGAAGAAGGATGCCATGAGCCAGTAGGCGAGTCCGGAACCGCAGGTAGGCTCAGGAATCAATTTGTAGCACGTTCAGTCCCCTATCTCTCTGTGGGAGAGAGTTAGGATGAGGGGGCAAGCTCAATCGGTGAGTTAGCCCCTTTACTCAATTGCTGGCCACGAAAATGGTGCTCATATTACGCAAGCGTAACTTCTTTAACGCGCTGTATTTCTGAGAAAAAATGGTTTTCGGATGCGTGCCGCGCTTGGCCGCAATATGCAACAGGCTATCACCGCGCAGCAGGTTAAAAATCACATCGCTTTCTGCCGGGCTGAGTTCACGGGTTTTCTGCACTTTCAACTGCCCCGACTCTTCACTCGCCAGCAGGTTCTCAACTTTATCCTCGAGCAAATGCAGCGGCGTACGGGTCGATACCAGTTCAACCGAGATTCCGAGGATCCCCAACAGTTTGGCGACTCGCTCGTCATCATAAAACACCAGAATACGCGGCGTGCTCAGGTGCTGTTGATGCAAAGACACCAGGCTTTCGATTACGTTGACGCTTTGCTCCAGGTTTTGCGAGGTGAAAATCAGCGCGATATCATGCTTGATAATTTTCTCTGCCTTCGCGCCGCCGTGCATAAAGTCAGAAAACAGCTTGATGTCGTACTTGCCATAATGCTTTTTCAACAGTATTGAAAGCCCGACATAGCTGTACTTGCACTCACTGATCACCAAGACATTGTTTTTAGACATAATGGGAAATACCCGTAATGAGTTAAAAGTATTCAGCAGCAAGCAGCTGATTTAAATCTTTAATGTTGGATTCCTGCCACAATTTCCCCTGCAGTGCATAATAGGGCATTTCATCTAGCCATCTTTTTTGCTCATGCGTTTCGACTCCTTCGATAATCACCCGGTAATGATTCAGGTGAAAAAAGCGCAGCAGGGCGCGCATCAATCCTTCACCACCGGGCTTTTTCATAAAATCCCACAGTAGCTGTCGATCGAGTTTTACGAAGTGGAAACGGCTGTTATACAAAGCGGAAAACCCGGCATAGCCAGACCCAAAATCATCGAGCCAAAATGAATAGTTATTCAGGGAAGGGTCGTTATGAACGCGGTTTTTGACCAGCCTGCTGGCGTTTTCGTTGATTTCGAAATGCAGGCAACTTATCGCGCGAATTTTATCGGCCAACACGCCGCTTGCCAACGCCTGCAGTGAATGATCGTCGACATTGATGGTGGCAATAATCTGGTGTTGTTGGAACCAGTCGCGATATTTTGCGATCAGCTCAATTTGTTGAAACAAGATCTCGATGCGGGTTGCCCCGTCGGCCTGCTGGAAGAATTGTTCTGGGGAGAAATGTGCAAACTCACTATCGAAAGAGAAGCGTGATAAACATTCAACGGCCAGCAGTTGTCCCGATTTGGCGAACATTGGCTGAAAAACATAATTAATTCCGTGAGTTGTATCGTTAAAAGAGCTGCGCATTTCTCAATCCTTTGATTGAAATTTATCTATATGATTTTAAACAATATACAAAGAAATCAAGGGGTGTTTATTGGTAATAATCTTATTAAAGAAAGAATCATCCTATATGGCGGTAAATTCCTCTAAAAGCTTGAAATTTCAGAGGGAACACGCTTGAGCCAAACAGGGCTTCGGGCGCAATAACAGAGTTATATTCTGCTGTTTCGGCGGTTTTTCGAATTTTTTGACCGTTCATCTTGACGGATGAAGATTATTACGAACCACCTAAATCGTCAATATCGATCGATAGGTATTTGTTGATAGTTTTTTCCTATCATGAGGGGCGTTATGAATGTTTTAAACGATTTACCAATCAGAATACTCCTGGTCTATATTTCGCCGGGCAATGGATTCATCGGGCTTCATTCCTGACAGGGAGTAGCATCGTTGAATGTACTTAACGGCTGTATTAATTCACCGAGAGTCAAAAATATGAAAATCTCCAAGCTGTCTGCTGTATTAGCACTGACTGTATGCGCCACCGCCATTCCTTCTCTTTCAGCACAGGCTGCCGATGGTACTATTACTTTCAACGGTAAAGTGACTGACCAGACTTGTACAATCAGCACCCCGGGCGGTAAAGACTTTACCGTTACTCTGCCAACCGTATCTTCTTCTACCCTGAATGCGGTAAGTGCCACTGCGGGCCGTACCCCATTTGCGATTAACCTGACCAAATGCTCTCAAGGCCAGGTAGCGACCTATTTCGAACCAGGTTCAACCGTTGATTTCAAAACCGGTCGTTTGAATAACCAAACGCAAACCAATGCGGCAACCAACGTGCAAATTCAGCTGCTGGGTAGCAACAACCAATTCCTGCCAATTCTGGCTGCCACCAACAACGGTGCACAGACTAACTCCCAGTGGGTTACCGTTGCCAATGATGGTGACTCTGCCGACCTGAATTACTACGCAGAATATTTCGCTACCGCAGCAGCGGGCGCAGGTGATGTGACTTCTAACGTACAATACACCATCATCTACCAATAAGTTATTACTCAGCGCTTTTCAAGTTACAACATTGTTTGTTCCCTGTGATTTATTGGGGTGAATAATTTCGCCCCACCGTTTGAATTCAGGGAATGAAAAGTATCGGGTAACTATTTTGGCGGGTGGAAATCATTCCCCCGCTGTATTTCTATAGTAGTGATATTAAAATGAAAACATCGTTTAAGAAATACAGCGTATTGCTGATGGCCGTGCTTTTCAGCAGCAGCGCTTTTGCCAGCGTTATTGTTAACGGTACACGCGTTATTTATCCGGCCAAGCAGCGGGAAGTGACCGTCCAATTATCCAATAATGGGACTTCCCCGGCGCTGATCCAGGCCTGGATCGATGAGGGTAACGCGGAAACAACGCCAGAAAACAGCAAGGCTCCCTTTATTATTTCGCCTCCTATCAGCCGTATTGAACCCAACGGCGGCCAGGCGCTGCGCGTTTCGTTGACCACCACGGCGCTGACGCAAGACAAAGAATCGTTGTTCTGGTTGAACGTGCTGGAAATTCCCCCTGCACCGACCGGGGCGGCTGCCGACACCACGCCAGAAAACTTCCTGCAGGTGGCTTTCAGAACCCGTGTGAAATTGTTCTACCGCCCAGAGGGTTTGAGCGGCGTAGCCAATGACGCGCCTGAAAAACTGCAGTGGAGCTTCGTGGCGAACGGCGTAAAAGTGAAGAACCCAACACCGTTTTATGTCTCTTTTACCGAAATCAATGCCGTTGCCAACCGCAAGAAAGTCCCGCTGGCACCGCATGGTGACATGTTGGCTCCAGGCCAGGAAAAAACGTTGACCTTTTCCGGCGACAGTTCGCGAATTGCTGATATTGAGTACACCACCATCAATGACTTTGGTGGCCGGGTTAAACGCAGCAAAAATCAGCAAAAGTAACGCCTGGAAAGCCCCAATCGTGATGTGACGTCAGCCAACGGGGGCGCTTAATTTGGTAAAGGAATGCATGGATATGAACGAGTTACCTATCTCTGCCGCCGTCAAGTCGGCACTTTTCAATTACAGATCCATCCTGCTGCTGACCGGCAGCGCCCTTTGCCTGGCCACCCCGGTATATTCTCAGGCAGCGGCGCAAAGCGATCCCAAACCGGCGGCACCGGTCGAAGCCACTTTCAACAGTAATTTCCTGGTGGGCCAGGCGCAGGGCGTTGATCTTTCGCGTTTTCGTGATGGTAACCCGGTACTGGCAGGAAAATATTCTCTGGATGTTTACGTCAACGGGGAATGGAAAGGCAAAAAGAACATTGAATTCAAGAGTGTGCCGGGTAAAGACAGTGCCGATACCTGCTTTAGCCTGTTGTCTCTGGAGGAGTTTGGCGTCGATACTGCCGCGATGGGCAGCAATCCGGCGGTAACCACCAATAGTTGTAAGCCGCTGGGGGAATGGGTGCCTGAAGCGTCTTACCGCCTCAATACCAGCACCTTGCGGATGGATGTCAGCATTCCACAGGCTGCGCTGCGTCGTACCGCGCGCGGTTATGTCGATCCAAAATTCTGGGATCGTGGCATCACGGCCGGTTTTCTGTCCTATAACTTCAACGCCTTTAACTCGCACAGTTCCAATTCCGGCGGCAGTGCGGATTCGACCAACGCTTATCTGACGATGAACGCCGGGTTGAACATCGCTGGCTGGCAGTTGCACCATGACTCGAACGTAAACTGGCGCAGCCAGGAAAGCACCCATTGGCAGAACACGGCCACCTATGCACAGCGCGCCCTTCCGGGTGTGCGCGGCATGTTGACCTTGGGGGATGCGTTTACCAGCGGTGACTTCTTCGATTCGATCGGTTTTCGCGGTGCGCAACTGAGCACCGACGATCGCATGCTGCCAGACTCTCTCAACGGCTATGCGCCAGTGGTGCGTGGCGTGGCTCAAAGCAACGCCCTGGTGGAAATTCGCCAGAACAACCAACTGATCTATCAAACCACGGTAGCGCCGGGCGAATTCGTGATTAACGATCTGTTCCCTACCGGCTACGGCGGCGATCTGGACGTTACGGTCAATGAGGCCGATGGTTCCGTGCGCCAGTTCAGCGTTCCCTATGCTTCGGTAGCACAGATGTTACGCCCGGGGATCCAGCGCTATGCGTTAACCGCTGGCCAAGTTCGCGATGATAATTTACATAATAAGCCCGAGATGTTCCAGGCGACTTATCAGCGCGGGTTTACCAATATTTTGACCGGCTATACCGGGGCCACCGTCAGCGATGGCTATAGCGCGGTGCTGCTGGGGAGTGCGGTTGCAACGCCGCTGGGGGCTTTTGCCGTCGACGTGACTCAGGCCAATACCCGCCTGAAGCAGGGGGATATGTCCGGCCAGAGCTACAAGATCAGCTATAGCAAGCTGATGTCGGAAACCAACACCAACTTCACCATTGCGGCCTATCGCTACTCGACTTCCGGCTACCTGTCACTGCGTGATGCGGTGTATGCACGTGATAACGAGAGCCGGGGTTTGAGTGCCGATGCGATTAACCGCCAGCGCAGTGAATATCAGCTGACGCTGAACCAAGGGTTGGGCAGCAATCTGGGGTCGTTGTATATCACCGGTTCAGTGCGTGATTACTGGAACCGCAGTGGTAGCTCCAAGCAGTATCAGGTGGGTTACAACAACTTCTTTGGCCGCGTGACCTACGGTTTGTCCGCCATGCGTACCACCGATACCTATAACCACGATGAAACCCGTTACTTCCTGAATTTCTCGATCCCGTTCAATGTCGGGTCGCAAAATATCAGCCTCAACAGCGCCTTGGCCTATAACGATCGGGGCTACGACAGCAGCCGCATCGGTATTAACGGCTCAACCGGCATGGATAACAACATCAGCTACAGCGCCACCTTGGCGAATGACCAGAATGGCGGCACCAATACCAGCGTGAGCGGGGAATACCGTAGCCGCTTCGCCACCATGAATGGTTCCTACAGCTATGGCCGCGATTTCCGCCAGTCGTCCATCGGGGCTTCAGGCAGCGTGGTGGCACATGGCGGCGGCGTAACCATGACGCCTCAGCGTGGCCAAACCATGGTGCTGATCGAAGCGCCGGATGCCGCAGGGGCGATCGTTACCAACTCCCCTGGGGTGCGCATCGATGATAACGGCTATGCGGTGGTGCCTTATGTTGCCCCATACCGCATGACCAACGTCACGCTGGATCCCAACGGCATGTCACGTGATGTCGAGTTGGAAAGCAGCAGCCAGCAGGTTGCGCCTTATGCCGGTGCGATTGCCAAGCTGGAATTCAAGACCGTCAAAGGGCAGGCGCTGATTATCCACGCCCTCGGCCCGAATGACACGGCGTTACCTTTCGGGGCAGAAGTATTGGATACCCGTAACCAGGTGATCGGCATTGTCGGCCAGGGCAGCCGTATCTATCTGCGTACCGAAGCGTTACAGGGGCTGCTGTTGGTGAAATGGGGGACACAGCCGACACAGCAATGTGCCGTGAACTACCGTGCCCAAGCCCACAACAGCACTGATTACGAAATTATCGAGGCGAGCTGCAAATGATTAACGTTATCCAGAAATTTACCGCCCTGCGCCAGCGCCCTAAACAAGCCATGCTGTTTACCTTGCTGATGTCGGCAACGCAGCTGGCTTATGCCCAGTGCCAGGTAAACACCAATCGTCCGCAGGACATCATTATGAACGTCGGCCGGGTATTGATCACGCCGACGACCAAAGTGGGCGATATTCTGGCTACCGGCAAGTTCGATATTCGCCGGGATAACAATATCTCCTGCCGGGGTAACAGCACGCTGTATGGCCGTATTTTGCAAGGTGGCCCGAGTTCCATCAGCGACAAAATCTGGACCACCAACGTCCCAGGAGTGGGATTGCGGCTGTATCGCCAGATCGGCACGCAGGAAGGCGCTTATTATCCGCATGAGATCTACCGTAACGGCGCGGTGTATCTGGCTGATGGGTATTTTGTGGTTGAAGTGATCAAGATTGCCCAAAATACCGGCACTGGTTCGCTGGCTCCCGGACAATACTCTTCTTATTATGCAGACGGCACCGGCCCATCAAAACCGATCCTGATCTCCCACGTATTGGCGAACAGTATCACCATTGTTACCTCGTCCTGTTCGGTGGATGCGGGTTCGAAAAACAAGGTGATCAACCTGAGCACGGTAGCCACCGCGGCGTTTAAAGGCGTGGGGAGTACCACCGCCGAGCAGGACTTTTCGATCAACATCAACTGCGTTGGCGGTACGGGGACGGAGCTGTTGCCGGGCGGCACGGGGGAAGGCCTGGTGAACGTGCGTTTTGACTACACTCGCGATGCTTCGAATGCGCCGGGCGTGCTCAAGCCGGTGCAGGATAGCAATACGGCCAGCGGCGTTGCCGTGCAACTGTTGACCGGCAATAACTCAACGCCAATCAACAGTGGCACCGCGGTATATGCCGGGCACACCATTGCCAACCAGACCAATACCATCACCTTGCCGCTGAAGGCGCGTTACTATCAAACCGCCGCGAAAATGAAGGGTGGCACCATCAAGTCGATTGCCACCTTTACCCTCGAATATAACTGAGGATCGCGCGGTATCAACCAAAGGCCAATGGGATCGCCCGTTGGCCTTTTTGCTATTAGCGCTGGCCGACCCAGTTGGTGCAACCTTCGTCCACGCATTGGCGTTTATACAATGAATGCAGACTTGGTGAGCTATGCCGATAGCTGTGCTCTGAGGGGAGGGCAACTTCATCTTGCTGCGGCGTGCGGCGATAGACGGCTGGCGTTTCGCCAAACTGTTTTTTGAATGCCCGGGAAAATGAAGGCTGGGAATCAAAATGGAACTGCAGGGCGATATCCAGAATAGGACGAGGTGTGGCACGTAGTGCCTGTGCGGCTTTCGACAAACGGCGCTCGCGGATATAGCTGCCTAGCGCATGGCCGGTGGTACTGCGGAACATCCGTTGCAGATGCCATTTGGAGTAGCCAGATTTTGCCGCCACGTTATCCAGCAGCAGCGGTTGATCCAGGTGGGTTTCGATCCAGTTCAGCAAATCGTGAATGATATTGGCGCGATCCATGGGTTTTAATTCTCCTGCAGCGACGACATTCGGGTCACAGTCAAATGGGACTTAATAATCCAAGTTTATTCTTTGATAATAGGCGTGCATTGGCGGTTACGCAAGCCCAAACTTGGATAATTGACGTGGCGAAAAATGCTCCATCCGGGGTAGGGGTTTAGGTAATTTGGCGGGAATAGATGCTTCCCCTCACCCCAGCCCTCTCCCACTGTACGGACTGGGGCAAGCTGAATACTTGTTCGAGGGAGAGGGGGCTGATCCGGAGCTACGGTCAGATGCAGGAGTTAACAGGTAGCACATTCGGTTCCCTCTCCCTGTGGGAGAGGGTGAGGGGGGATGCACCCATCTTGATTATTTGATATTCATGGCATCGCGCATGGTGAAGAACAGATCGGTCTGATCGGTCAGCCCCACCACGTTGGCGGCATGCGGACCATAAGCGGCCACGCGCAACTGAGTACCGGTATGGCCTTGCGAGCCTTCTTCCGAGTTGCCGTAGCTGATGGTCATCACCGCACCGTCTTTGGTGGTTAACGCCTGAGTCAGCCCCGGCGCTTTGGCTTTGGCAGCAATAATCTGGCTGGAGTGAGCGTGGTCGGCGGTGACAATCACCAGGGTGTTGCCGTCGGCGCGGGCAAACTCCAGCGCTTTTTGTACCGCCTCATCCAGATCGACCGTTTCGCCAAACTGGCCGCACGGATTGGCATCATGATCCTGTTTGTCGATCGATGCACCTTCCACCTGTAAGAAGAAGCCGTTCGGGTTAGTCTTCAGCAGATCGATGGCCTTCTCGGTCATCGCCGCCAGCGTCGGTACACTGGCACCGCGCTCTGGGTTATTTTCGCAGGTTACGGCAGGCTGATCGATATTACCGTGGAAGGAGGCTTTCGGCCCTTTCCAACGTACCGGCATATTGCCTGGCGCAAACAGGCCCAGCAGCGGTTTTTGCTGATTGGCTAGGTTAATCGCGTTCAGGCTTTCGGCATCGTTTACCAACTGGTAGCCCAATGCCGCGGCCTGTGCTTGCAGCGTTTTTCCCTGCCATTCCCCGCTTTTCGCCAACTGGGTGAAAGATTTTGCCCCACCGCCCAGCGTGACGTCGGCGCGGGTTTTAATCAATTGTTCAGTGATGGAGCCGTGCCCGCCGTTTTCCAGCGCGTTGCCAACGCATTGCTCAGTGGTTTCCTCTGGGCCGTAACATTTGCGAGAGGTCACGTGCGAAACCAAAGCGGCCGGTGTGGCATCTTGCAGTTCTGCCGTTGAGACGTTGCCGGTGGCCTTCCCTGCGGCCTTGGCCAGTTCCAAAATTGTTGGTTGATCTTTACCGTTGACATCCACGCCCAACGCGCCGTTGTAGGTCTTGACGCCGGTAGCCCAGGCGGTGGCCGAGGCAGCAGAATCGGTGACATAGTCTGGCTTATGGCTTTTCTTATCCAGCGAGTAGTGAGTGTACTGGCCGGTCAGCGGCAGGGCATCGATCCCTTTGAAGTAACCGCCTGCGCCTTCGGCATAGTTGCGTGCGCCGGTGATTTCCGAATCGCCCATGCCATCGCCGATCAGCAGGATCACGTTTTTGGCGGTTTTATTCGACAGTGACGCTTGCAGCGCGGCGGTTTGATCGCCTGCCAAACGGCGTGCTCCACCGGGTTCGGTAATATCGCCACGTGCGGCACGGCTGTCGAGCGGATTGCTGTCAGCCAGAGCGGTGGAACATAACAGAGCGGATAATACGGCACCGGCGATCAGGGAAACGGACTGCTGCATGAGTAGGGCTCCTTGTCATAAAACAAAAATACGGTTGGCATTATTTTGGTACACGGGAGAGTAGAGCAGGAAGGTGACAGTTTTATGACGAAAAAAAGGGATAGCCTGGTTTGGCTATCCCATAGTGTCATCAGGCTTGGCGAGCAGGAATATTGACGCCGCGCTGTACGGCAGGCCGTGCCAACCCACGCTCCAGCCATTGGCCAACGAGCGGGAAACTGTCGAACTCCACCAGATCGCGGGCTTCATAAAAGCCGATCAGGTTGCGCACCCAACCGAGCAGTGAAATATCGGCGATGGTGTATTCCGTACCCATGATCCAATCGCGCCCTCGCAGCCGCTCTTCCAGCACGCCAAGCAACCGTTTGGACTCTTTCTGATAGCGCTCCAGCGGCCGTTTGTCCTCATATTCGCGTCCGGCAAATTTATGGAAGAAGCCTAGTTGGCCGAACATCGGCCCGACGGAAGCCATCTGGAAAAACACCCATTGGATGGTTTCATAACGCAGGGCGGCATCCTTAGGTAAAAATTGCCCGCATTTCTCTGCCAGATACAGCAAGATGGCGCCGGATTCGAACAGCGCCAGCGGTTTACCGTCTGGGCCAGCAGGATCGAGAATGGCCGGAATTTTGCCGTTAGGGTTGAGTGACAGGAACTCTGGCGTCCAGGTTTCATTTTTGCCGATGTCGATCAGGTGTGCCTCGTAAGGCAGGCCGATCTCTTCAAGCATGATGGAGACTTTCACCCCGTTGGGCGTTGGCAGTGAGTAGAGCTGTAATCGTTCAGGGTGTTTGGCGGGCCAACGTTGGGCGATCGGGAATTGGTTAATATCGGACATGATCGTTCCTCAGACTTTACGGGTTCATCAACAGGAAAGCCCATTGAGTATGGCAGCTAAGCTAGCGTGCAATGGAACTAAAGTGATAGACCAAAATGTGCGTTTAACGCTTTTTTACCCGTGGCGGTCAGCTGCAGTTCGCGGCTGTCCAACTGACGCTGAACCCATCCACGCTTTTCGAATGCGGCCAACATGGCGGCACCCAATGCGCCACCGAGGTGAGCCTTGCGTTCGCTCCAGTCCAGGCAATCGCAGGCAAAGCGTCGTCGAGTCGGGGCTGGGGAGCAGTCGATGCCTAACCTTGTCAAAGCCGACTGCCCAGTTGCACTGAGCTGATAGTCGTTATCACCAATAAGCCAGGCTCGCGTCAGCAGTTGGTGATGTAGTTGAACCGCGATCTCGCCCGCCATATGGTCATAGCAGGTACGGGCATAACGCAATGAGGCTGGAGTACGGCTTTTGACCTGCGGGCGTTCTACTCCGGCCAGCGCCATCAGCGTTTCCAGCATATCAGCCACCGGTTTGCCCGCCAGACGGTAAAAGCGGTTACGGCCCTGTTTGACACAACCGATCAGGTTCTGTTCCTGCAAGCGTGCCAGATGGCTGCTGGCGGTAGAGGCTGCGACGTCTACCGCCGCGCTAAGCTCGGTGGCAGTGTAGGCGCGCCCATCCATCAGCAGGCACAGCATACGCGCTCGGGTGCGATCGGCAATGGCGGCCGTCAAAGCGGCCAGGCGGTCTTCAAGCGTATTGTCATTCATACTTCGAGCATAACCGAAGTATTACCGCGGGTCTAACCCGACAATGGCGTTTCCCCTGTGCGATATGAAGGAAACGACTAATGACGGCCTGCCCTTTTTCTGCTGCATCGCGGCAAGCGGTGCGTGAAGCCTTAAGCCATCCTCACCTCGGCGTTCGCCCTACGGATGAGCCGGTTCCCATGGCATTGATCGGGACGCCGGCTCAATCGATCTTCGCCTCGCTGGTACGCATGAATGATGGTGTACGGCAGAGTGAATTAAAGCTTGCGATCGAGGCGGCCCTGGATTGGCACGGCGATGACGAGATCCGCCAAACGACGGTCGATGTGGCCCAGCGGTTGGCGGGCAGTTTGACAACGGCAGAGCAACTCACGTGGTTCAACTATGCTTTGCCGGTCTGCGTACTGGCGGAATTGCTGGGCATAGCCCATCGGGATCGAGCGACCTTGGTGGATGAGGTTTTAGACTTTGTGCGTTGTATTGCTCCCGGCGGCAGCGCAGAGCAAATGGCCGCGGGGGCCGTTGCCGCCGGAAAATTGCAGCTCCGTATGCAGCAGGCAGATGGCCGATTGTTTGAACAGCTGTGCCAACAATGTGGCGATCGTTCGCTGGCGATAGCCAATGCCATCGGGCTGTTGTTTCAGGCCTGTGAGGGCACCGCCGGATTAATCGGCAAAACGTTATTGCTGGCAAATCAACGCCATCAGTCAGCAGAAGAGTTGATCCTGGCGGTGTTGCAACAATCTCCGCCGATCCATACTACTCGCAGGTTTGCAGTAGAAGATACCTGGCTAGACGGGAAGCCGTTAGCCAAGGGCCAAAGCGTGTTGGTGCACTTGAAAACGCCAGAGGAAAGCTTTGCCTTTGGTTATGGTGCTCATCGATGCCCGGGAGAACGTTGGGCAAGGATCATTGCCTTGGCGGCAATATCTGTACTTAACATCAAACCCGAATGGTTGAGCCATTTTCGCTGGCGCGTTTCACAGAATGCGCGGGTACCTGAATTTTATTCTGCTAAGGAGCATGCTGATGATCGCGGTGATTTTTGAACTACGGGCTGCCACAGGGCAGAGGGAAACCTATCTTGAACTGGCGGCGGAGCTGAAGCCGTTGTTAGCGGAAATTGACGGTTTTATCTCCATTGAGCGTTTCCAGAGCCTGAGTGAACCGGACAAATTACTATCGCTGTCTTTCTGGCGTGACGAAGCGGCAGTACAGCAGTGGCGCAACCTGGAGCAACACCGTCAGGCCCAGGCGCGTGGCAGGCATGAGGTGCTGGAATATTACCGGCTGCGAGTGGCCGAGGTGGTGCGGGATTATGGGCTGGAGCCGCGTGAGCAGGCTCCGGCGGATAGTAAGCATTTTCATACTGACTGACGTCGCGTTTCCCTGGGATATGGTGATCTGATTCAACGCCATACTGGCCATGTCTGACAGGCATGGCCTTGTTTTTATTTTGCTTTCTAATCGTAACGCTGGTGGTTGGGGGGAGAAATTGGTGGGAAAGGTAAGTGTCAATATTTTACATTGCCCGTTAATTTCTAGGATTTTTCTTGTAAAATTATTGATTGATATCTAATCATGCCTTATTCTGTGCGGCCTTAAATGGAATATTTAATATACTAATTTAAAAAGAGCCGTTATGAGCAGTAAAATCATCTTAAATCATCACGTGATCTACGATAAGAGTTCAGGAACTCTGAGTGATATCGAGGGGAAAAAAGATGAAATCGTTCTGACAACACCAGCTAATAATTGTTTGATGATTTTATTAAAAAACAGACCCGATATTACCACGCAAAAAGAACTCTTTGAGGAAGTGTGGGAAAAATATGGCATTCCTATTAACTCCAATACACTATATCAAAATGTCGCAATGATTAGGCGAGCATTCAGGCAGTTGGGTATTCAGGATGATGTGATTGTCACCATCCCCAGACGTGGCATGCTGATAGCAGAAACCGTGAATATTGAGCATTATGTTGAGGATGCCTTGATTGCTATGGATAACCAGCCTCTGCTGAAAAATAGCCATCCTGATGAGCCCACCACTGAAAACGTCTCTTTTAAATTGAGTGTTTCAGGAGGTAAGCGTATAAATAATCTTAAAAAAATAGGCATGCTGTTTTTAGGTTTTTCTCTAATTTTATTTGTTATTGTTGTTTCCTCAAATTTCATTTACGGTAAATATCTAGATACACAAAGCAGATTTTATAATTACTCTTATTGGGGGACATATAATCAATGTCGCATTTACGCTAGTGATTATTTGATTAATAAAATAAAAAGCAATAGTAATAAACCTGAATTTAATGCCAAGCTTTTTTGTAATAATAAAGAGCGGGTGTACGTTTCACTCTATACTGGGTTGCCACGAGAGTCTTTTATTATCTGTGATGGTGATATTTTGCATAAAATGACAAACTGCTTTTCCAGATATCGATATTTCATTGAGAGCTGATAATGAAAATAAAAATGGCTTTTCTTTTATCACTGGTCTTGGTGACCTTAGGTGTTTTTACCTATATCGACTATATGAATGATAAACAGCTAAAGGATGGTATCAACTGTTACTCTCAGGTTCAATATGAGTATGTATCGGATAAAAAGATCGTTGTTATACAAGCCGGTATACTATTCTTGTTTTCAAATGGGCATGGTGTGATTTCATATAGTGGAACGCTGATCGATCAGGGGGAGGCTTTTACCATTAAACGGGATGCTGAGGTGAGTTACACGGTTCGCAATGATAATTCATTTTTGGTTAGAACTGAAAAGCTCAATATTGCTCCGTTCGACACGCTTCCTGATCTATTAGCTAAAAAATATCTCTATAGCTATATCAGAGAGCAGGATGGCTGGACTAACCTGGGCATACAGCGTAATGGTCGAAACGGATATCTGATTTCCACCAATCCAATCCCACAACTCCTATGTCGTTTCGTTAAGTGATTTATACTCGGCATAGCGTATCGATTAGCTAAACAACGCTAAAAAAAGGTCATATTCGCTGTGCGAGCTTGACCTTTTTTATTTACGCTATCTTAAATGGCCTTAAATAACCATTTAAAAGACTGATGGTTTACCATATTGCATTGATTTATATCTGATTTTATTCCGGTTGTCTTACTTTATTCTGTTTAAGAAGAGTTAATTGCTGTTTTTGTTAACTCACAGGCTAATATATTCCCCATCGCAACTTGGTAGGCATTTCTGTTGTGATGCCTTGGCATCTAATGCGAGGGCTTATATTAAAATTAACTGAATGGAAATAGTTATGAAAACGAATAAAATTGTATTGGCAATGGTGATGGCTGCTGGTTTTGCCGCATTGGGCGTGAGCGCAGCAGAAGAACCGGTTAAAGCTACCGATCAGGGCAGCGGCAATATTACCTTTACCGGTTCAATTATCGATGCTCCGTGCTCCATTACGCCAGAGAGCTCTAATCAAACCGTCGATCTTGGCCAGGTATCTAATACGCTATTGGCAAAGGCGGGTACGTCTACACCACGCAATTTCACCATTGATTTGGAGAAGTGTGATACTACCACCAAGAAAAGCGTCATTATCACCTTCGGTGGCTCTAAAGATGGTGAGAATGACAAGCTGCTGGGCATTACCGGAACTGCAAAGGGGGCGGGTGTTGCTTTAACCGATGGCAGCGGTACTCAAATTACGTTAGGCCAGGCTTCTGTCGCACGTGGTCTGTTGGCGGGTAATAACAAGCTAAACTTCTCTGCTTATCTGCAGGGCAATAAAGTGGACGGCATCGTAACCCCTGGTGAATTTAGCAGCGTTGCTAACTTCACACTGACTTACCCTTAATCGTTTCGCAGCATAGGGTAGTTATACCCTATGCTCGTTTTTGGTTAGCGATAGGCATTATTTTTTGTTGGAAAGTAATCTTATATATCTTTTTTGAAAATGGATTGTTATTTCTGGATTGAATCATGAACGGAATCAATAAGATTACGACGGCGATCTTGATGTCACTATTGGGGTTCAGTAAGTTATCGCAAGCAATAGAATTCAACTTCGATGTATTAGACGCTGCAGATAGAGATAACGTCGATATTTCGCGATTTTCACAGTCCGGCTATGTGATGCCGGGCAATTATCTGCTGGCCGTTTATCTCAATGAGCAGAACATTGCCGATGGTGAACAGACAATCCCCTTTTATTCCGACGCGGAAACAAGCAACGCCAGCAAAATTTGCTTCCCAGCGCCGTTGGTCGACAGACTTGGCCTGACGGAGGAGGCGGTGAGCAAGATCATCTTTTGGCATCAGGCCCAGTGTGCGGATTTTTCTGCATTGAAAGGTTTGACGCTCAAGGGCGACATTGCCAGCGGTACGCTATACATCAATGCGCCTCAGGCATTTTTGGAATATAGCGATCCCAACTGGTTGCCCTCGTCCCGCTGGGATAACGGCCTGCCGGGTCTGCTGCTGGACTATAGCCTTAACGCATCAACCAGCAAAGTGCATCAGGGGGGAACCTCAAGAAATACCAGCCTAAGTGGTACCGCTGGGGTAAATATCGGGGCTTGGCGACTGCGGGGAGATTATCAGGGCAGCTATGAGTTCTCTTCTTCGACGGGCCAGGCTCAGCGTAACTTTGATTGGAGCCGCTGGTATGCTTACCGAGCGATACCTCGGCTAAATGCAACGCTGATGCTGGGTGAAAACTATTTTTATTCAGACATTTTTGATTCGTTCCGTTTCACCGGGGTGAGTCTGGCAAGTGATGAACGCATGATGCCGCCAAACCTGCGTGGCTACGCTCCGGAAGTGCGCGGTATTGCAAAAACCAACGCCACGGTGGTCGTTTCACAGCAAGGGCGAGTGATTTATGAAACTACGGTTGCATCCGGGCCATTCAGCATTCGGGATTTGAACCGTGCTGTCAGCGGCAGGCTGGATGTTCATGTGAATGAACAAGATGGTACCCAGCAAACTTTTACGGTTGATAGCGCCAGCGTGCCGTATCTGACGCGCCCGGGTACGGTGCGTTATAAAACCGCCGTCGGCCGCCCCACGACCTATGGACACCATAGAGAAGGGCCATTGTTTGCCAGTGGCGAATTTTCATGGGGCGTTGCCAATGACTGGTCGCTTTATGGTGGCGGTATAGGTGCCAACAACTACCAGGCATTTTCCATTGGGCTGGGGCGTAATCTGTTTATGCTGGGCGCACTGTCGGCGGATGTGACGCAGTCTCTCGCCACGCTACCGCATAGCGAAAACAGGAAACAAGGCAAGTCTTATCGCCTCAGTTATTCCAAGCGTTTTGATGAGTTTGATAGTGAGGTCACGTTCGCGGGCTATCGTTTTTCTGAGCGTGATTTTATGTCGATGGGGCAATATCTGGATAACCGCTTCGGGGGCAACACGGTGGCACACAGCAAAGAAATGTACACCGTTACGGCCAATAAGAGCTTTACGCAAGCGCAGCTCAGCCTGTATGCCACCTATACCCATCAAAGCTATTGGGATCGTCAACCGGAGGACAGCTACAGCCTGTCGGTAAACCGTTATTTCGATATTATGGGCCACAACAATATTTCGCTAAACTTGTCCGCTAGCCGTAGTCAATATCAACAAGGTTATAACGATGCAATTTTTTTTAGCCTGTCTATTCCGTTGGACAATGGCAAAAGCCTGGGTTATAGCGGGCAGAGTTCGAATAACCGTTTTAATCAGGCGGTGAGTTATACCAATAATATTGACATGAATAACAATTACCGTGTCTCTGCCGGGGTTAATAATCTGGGTAGCGAGCAGGTGGCAACTCAAGTCAATGGTTTTTACACCCATAGGGGGGATACCGCAGAAATCAGTCTGAATGGTGCTTATTTGCAAAATAGCAACACTTCGGCCGGGGTGTCTATTCAAGGTGGTTTAACCGCTACGGCAAAAGGTGCGGCACTGCATCCTGTTGGCATGAATGGGGGGACGCGTTTGATGCTAAGCACCGAGGGGATTGCCGGCGTGCCGATAGCGGGAGGGGTAGTTCACAGCAACCGTTTCGGCATTGCCGTGTTGGCGAATGTAAATAGTTACTACCGTACGGACACCAGTGTGGATATAAACCAACTTGCTGATGATGTTGAAGTTAGCAAGGGGGTTGTTGAGGCGACGTTAACTGAAGGCGCAATTGGCTATCGGCGCTTTGCCTTGCTGAAAGGTGAAAAAGCCATGTCGGTTATTGTGCTGCCAGAGGGTAAATATCCTCCGTTTGGCGCGAGCGTGATGAATGCCAAAGGGCGTGAGTTAGCCATCGTGAGTGAGGGGGGGCTGACTTATCTTTCTGGTATCACTGCGGGTGAATCACTCAGCGTGAACTGGAATGGGGCCAAACAGTGCCAGGTGACGTTGCCTGCAAAAATGTTGGCTCAGGGGAATTTATTGTTGCCATGCCACTATATTAAGTAATCAAGAGATAACGCGATGAGTAAATTAACTTTCATGATGTTGATTGTGCTGAATATCACGTCGATTAACACGGCTTTTTCCGCCATTGCCCTGGACCGTACCCGGGTGGTTTATGAAGGGAACAGCAAAGCCATCAGCCTGAACATCAGTAATGAGAATAAACAGTTACCTTATTTGGCCCAGGCGTGGATTGAGGATCACCAACAGCAGAAAATCGCGGGGCCATTCATTGTCACGCCTCCGCTCCAGCGTGTTGAACCTGGAGCCAAAAGTATGGTGAGAATTTCAGCCCTGCCAGAAGTTAAAGCCTTGCCTCAGGATCGTGAGAGCTTGTTTTATTTTAATCTGCGTGAAATTCCGCCACGCAGTGACAAGCCCAATGTGATGCAAATAGCCTTACAGACCAAAGTGAAGATGTTCTATCGCCCGGCCTCTATTGTGGCAAAGCCCGGGACGGTTTGGCAAAACCAGTTGGTGCTACACAAAACAGCTAAAGGTTACCAGATTGAAAATCCGACGCCGTACTACATCACCGTGGTTGGGATTGCTGCGCGGGCAGAGCGTGAAGACAACGATTTTGTGCCGGTAACCCTGGCGCCGAAAAGCCGCACCGTGGTGAAGTCTACGGTCTATGACTCACCTGTTGTCACTTATATCAATGATTATGGTGGCCGGCCTGAACTGGTTTTGACCTGCGTACAGCAGCGCTGTAGTGCAAAAGGTCTGTGAGGATAAACTTCCTGATCCTTATTAAGGCTGGAAGTATTAGCCTTAAACGGTCGGCATTGCTCGGTGGGTGGAGGCTTAATGTTAGGCAACTCTTTTATTGCGGTATTCGTGCTGCTGGCGATTGGTGTGTCGCAGGTACAGGCCGAATGTGGTACGGCCATGAACTTCAAAGGGCGTATCTTCGAGCCAGCCTGTGAATTTAACGGCGGTAAAACCATTGACGTCAATTTTGACAAAGTTGGCATTAACAAAGTAGACGGTGTGAGATATGCAAAAATCACGGCGGTTGCCCTAAATTGTAAGCAAGGTGTGGGCAAAAAATTACGTTTAGAACTACAAGGAGAAACATTAGGTGGTAAGGGGAATGTATTAACCACCAACGTAAACAACTTGGGGATTGCCATTCAGAATATTAATGGCGAGCCCATTGTGCTAAATAAATTTTTTGATGCGCTAGACCAAAAAACATTCAGCTTTATTGCGGTGCCGGTAAAAAAGGATACAGCAATTCCTTTGGTGGCAGGGCCATTCAATGCGGTTGCGACCTTGGTATCTAGTTACTTTTAAGTGGAAGGGCGCACGATGCTTTATCGGATGATATTTTGTGTCTGGGTGCTGGTTGGCATCAATAGAGTTAGTTGGTCGCAAGATCATAATATGTATATTCACGGCGAGTTGGTTGAGGAACCCTGCACGCTTAGCATGGTTTCGGCTAAACAAACCGTTAAATTAGGTAATGTCATTAAAAATACACTTTATTTGCATCCACGCACCCACGGTTATAGCTTTTCTATTGTCCTTGAGGAGTGTGATATCAGCTTGGGCAGCAGCGTTGAGATCGGTTTCAATGGCGTTGAGGACTTACAGCAACCTGGTTTGCTGGCCGTAAACGGCTTGGCGGAAGGTATTGCGATAGGCTTGGAGACTGCCGAAGGAAAACCGCTGGAAATTAACAGGACGGTTAAAACTTATTTACTCACTGACGGTAACCGTACTTTGAGGTTTGCCGCTTACGTCAGTGCATCAAAATGGGCGATTGAACAACAGAGGATTACTGAGGGGGATTTTACCGCTAATGTGGCATTTACCCTGAGTTATCCTTAATGACATGGACAATCTGTAGCGGACTTAGTTAAGGTTATCTTATTATAGAGGGAATTATGCTGAGGGTGGTTATCAATGACAGCAATGCAGCCTTTGCATTGGGGCTAAGACTGTGCCTGGAACATGAACTTTTAGCGCACAGGAAACTATTTCAGCTTTTTGATTGGCCCAGTGAAGCTCCGCATGCCGATATCCTGTTTCACCAAATCGAACCAGGAACCGACTGCTTACTGGCCATGCCATATATGGTACATAGCTTCAAAGGGATCTTTTTTCCCATCGTGGAGCGGGGATGGGATGATAAAGAAAGAAACCTGATTTGCGAATGCTTGAGGCATCTCCCGGTTATCTATAGAGATGAGCCTCTAGCCCTGGTAATGGAACGGATTTTTCGTCAGTTGGAACATCGTGAGCGAATGAAATCCATAGCGAGTGACGGTGTTTTTTCTAAATTATGTCACTTCTGCGGCAGATCTCGACTCTCCATTAATGAAATAAAAGTCATTAAACTGCTGTCTAAGGAGCGGTCTTTGACCAGCATATCCTGGATACTGAAGAAAGATGTCAAAACCATTTTTTCCCAAAAAAAAACGGCAATGAAAAAACTGAATTTACAAAACAATTACGAGCTTTACTCTTTTATTCTTAATAATCGTAATGCGATAGAGTTGCTTTAATCATAAAGCCAGCATTATTAGGGGTTGCTATGATAGTGAGATTGATCCTTACCTTATTATGTTTTATTCCTATAGTGGCGAAGGCTAAAGAGGTGGAACAGACCTGTTGGCCATATTATGGGGATAATAATTTTCGTGTCACGCTGATCAAAGGGCGCTTTTCCAGTAGCAAGGAGGGGGCAACGGCCGCGTTCGAATACAGTGGCGTACCTAGTTATTATGTGAGTTGCTGGTCTAACTACGCTCTGGGGACCACTCCAAACGTATACAGTTATTACCTGACTCGGATAGATTTACCCCCCTCGGAATTTGGTAATAGCTTTTATAAGGTAAACGAAGATTTTGACGTTAAAATAAACCTCTTGGGGGAGGCATTTCATGTTGTTCCTTCGGCAGGAATTCTCTTTGGAGAGAATGGTGGGGATGGTATGCCGAGCCGCCGCTATAACAGACTGATTACATTCGCTAATGACGGAGGATCCACCATTACGCTGCGTTTACGCCGCGATCAACTGGGGGGAGTGGTGAGAGTTCCTCCAATGGTCAAGTTATTCCGTGGCTACCGTTTAGTCAGTAAAGGTAATTATCAACAACCGACTGTGGTTAATGACACCCCAATTATGAGTATGTCGACTGCGGGGCAACTTATTCCGGTACCCGTCGTATGTACCATTAACCAGGGGGCTGCCATTGAGGTGGACTTTGGTGATATCGATAATACCAAGCTCAGCAGCGATGGAAGTCGTTATGCCAAAACCATACCGCTGCAATACCGTTGTAACACTGCGGTGACGCAAGATATCGATATTAATCTTATTGCGGCTCCAGCGGCTTTCTCGTCAGAGCTGATCGCCACCACGCTGCCCGATGACGTTGGGATTATGGTCAGCCGTAACGGCCAAGTGGTCAAACCGAACCAAAAATTCAGTACCGCGCTGCTTGATGGCTTTGGGCAAGATGAGTTACAGGTAGCTCCGGTGGCCCGGGATTTGACCAAGTCTATTACCGGCAGTTTCACGGCATCTGCCACCTTGATCATGTCGGTACAATAAGTGTGATCCCTGGGAAATTCAGCGCCGTAACCGGACGCTGAATTTAGCTTACTTGGTGGCGTAAATGCTTAGAAAGGCTTGGTTGGCAAGTATTTACCATCCAGCGTGATCACCGCGCGCTCACCCCCATCAGGGTCCTGAACCTTTTTGATATCCAGCTTGAAGTTGATCGCGCTGATCACCCCATCGCCGAATTGTTCATGCACCAGCGCGCGCAGGGTTGAGCCGTAGATCTGCACCATCTCATAGAAACGATAAATGGTCGGGTCGGTCGGCACGCCGCCGGGGATGCTGCCACGCACCGGGATGGTTTGCAGCAGGCGCACGGCGTCTTCATCCAGTTCCAGTTTAGCGGCTACCACGCGGGCGGCTTGCTCCGGTAACGGGTGCTGACCGAGCAGCGCGGCGGTAACAAACGCCAGGCTTAGGCCAGTGCCTTGATTGATCGCCTCAAAGGTCAGGCCCTTACGGACTTTGGCATCCATGATGATGTCGGTCAGGCTCTGGCGTGCTGAAGTACTATGCAGTGATTGTGTCATGTGAAACCCTTTTTAGTTTAGAAACGTTGAGTATCCGTGCTGGCGGTGACGCGCGGATTGCTGGCCAGCGGGACGAAACGGCGAGTGTTGCCATCTAATGCTTCAATACAGCCGGTGGCGATATCGTAGATCCACCCATGTAGCCGCAGATTGCCTCGATCGAGCGCTAGCGCAACCGAAGGGTGAGTTTTCAGGTTAGTCAACTGTGCGATGACATTTTCACGCACCATTGAGTTAATCCGCTCATGCTCTGTGGCATGTTCATTGGCCTGATTGACCGCCTTGGCGGCATCGGCATAGCGCAACCAGTGGGCCACGGTTGGCATATGATCGAGGCATTGGCAGGTGGCGATGGCGGTCATCGCACCGCAATCGGAATGGCCGCAAATTACGATGTCCTCTACGCCCAGCGCGGCAACGGCATATTCCACCGAGGCCGAAACGCCGCCGGGCTCCGGCCCGAACGAAGGTACGATATTGCCGGCGTTACGAATAACGAACAGGTCGCCCGGTTCGCGTTGGGTGATCAGTTCCGGCACCAATCGGCTGTCGGAACATGAGATAAACAGGGTGCGTGGCTTCTGGCTGGTTGCCAGACGTTTGAACAGCTCTGTGCGCTCGACAAAGGCCTCGCGCTGGAACTTCAGAAAACCGTCAATAACCTCTTGCATGGTGACTCCATCAATGTGTTGCTTGCTGTCAATGGCGGCAAGAATGGACTTTTCTAGCTATAGGTTCCAAGACTCATTTATAATTACCTCAATAGGTATAACTAATAGTTGAGGCGTTATGTTGCTGCGGCACATTCGTTACTTTTTGGCGGTGGCAGAGCAGGGGAACTTCACCCGGGCGGCGGAGGTGCTGCACGTTTCTCAGCCAACCTTGTCGCAACAGATCAAACAGTTGGAAGAGTCATTGCAGGTGGAATTGTTCGACCGCTCCGGGCGCAGGGTACAGCTCACCGATGCGGGGCAGGCCTGGATGCGCTATGCCCGGCTGGCGTTACAGGATCTGGATGCTGGCAAACGGGCGATCCAGGATGTGGCGACGTTGGCACGCGGTAACCTGCGCCTGGCGATGACGCCGACATTTACTTCCTACCTGATCGGCCCGTTGGTGGACGGTTTCTTCCGGCGCTATCCCGGCATTACGCTAAATATCCAAGAGATGACGCAGGATAAGATGGAGGCATTATTATGCGACGATCGGTTGGATCTCGGCATTGCCTTTGAGCCGGTGCACTCCGCGGATATAGCCGCTACCAGGCTGTTCCCGGAGCGGTTGCAACTGATGGTCGGTAAGGATCATTGCCTTGCCAACCGCCACGCCGCTTTGAGCCTGGCGGAGTTGCAACTGATGCCGTTGGTGTTACTCAATGGCGACTTTGCCACGCGACATTACGTGGATCAATATTGCCAGCAGCATGCCATTCGGCCCCAGGTGGCGATGGAAGCCAACGCGATTAATGCCATCGTCGAGATTGTGCGCCATGGTCAGTTGGCCACCATCCTGCCACAGGCTATCGCCCGGAATAACCCGTTGCTGCTCCCCGTTGAGCTTGCAGTGCCGATGCCCGAACGCCATGCCGTGGTGTTGCAACGTAAAGAGGGCTATCGCAGCGCCGCGTCGCAAGCGTTTATTGCCATGTTGTATGAGTTGAGGTTGTAAATAGGCTGAGTGGTGCAGCGGTGTTATTCGCTAATTAAACCGCTAGTAAGATAAATTTAATTGTTGGTTTATCCTGAAAAAATAAAGCGAATATATGTGCATAAAATCTTATTTATGTGGAAACACTACATGAATTGATAACACATTAGTCATATTGTATAATGGCTGCTTCAAATGGAGGTGATATGGAATATCAAGCAATAGCTAAGCGAATAGTGCAGGTGATACTAACGCCAGAGATGCTCGTAGGACTAGCACACGGAGTAGCAAGCGACAAGAAGCATTTACAAGTCAGAAGAGTTGAAAGATAAAAATCTCTCAGTGTACTATGCTCTCAGGCACAAAGGCGATTTAGACTTTCTTTATTTCTTGATTCAACCCTTTGTTGATCCGTTTATTGATGCTCTCTCTGTTAGACAGAAACAGGGTCAGGAACCGTTTAATAAAATAGTATCACTTGTGGAGAAAGAGCTAAATGGGAAAAAAATTTAAAGACAAAGTGTGTTTCACTATAGCAAACACTTTGATTCACTTGCTAGGCTCCATCTGCTTTCTTCTATGCGTGTATTTCTTTTTTCATTTTGATACAGTAATGGAGAGAGTGCTTTACATCAGTGGTACAATAATTGTTTCAATCGCATTAACTTATATTATACCCATTGATAAGAATTATTAGTCTGCATTACTCTTGGCAGATTAATAATCAAAGATAAGCGCCGTTATGACACTTCGGTTTGTGTGGATATTGCGCTCATCCCGGTTAATGTTGAACTGTGCTCAAATTTCAACCAAAAATCCCCGCGATCTCTGACCGCCGTTATGGCATAATGCGCGCCAAATCACATTCCCAATCAAATTAAGAGCGAGCG
Source organism: Serratia sp. (in: enterobacteria) (assembly GCF_051654945.1). GTDB lineage: Bacteria > Pseudomonadota > Gammaproteobacteria > Enterobacterales > Enterobacteriaceae > Chania. The sequence continues at coordinate 27,164 of NZ_JBOFZA010000093.1, read as the reverse complement.
CTGTGTTAAGCACTAACAACATCACTATGCAGTTCGGCAGTAAGCCGTTGTTTGAAAACATCTCTGTCAAATTTGGCGGCGGTAACCGCTATGGTCTGATCGGGGCCAACGGCTGCGGCAAATCGACGTTCATGAAAATCCTCGGCGGCGATCTGGTGCCGAGCGGCGGTAACGTGTTCCTGGATCCGAACGAGCGTCTGGGTAAACTGCGCCAGGACCAGTTCGCTTTTGAAGAGTTCAGCGTGCTGGACACCGTGATCATGGGCCACACCGAACTGTGGGCGGTGAAGGAAGAGCGTGACCGCATTTACGCCATGGCGGAGATGAGCGAAGAAGACGGCTACAAAGTGGCCGATCTGGAAGTGGCCTATGGCGAGATGGACGGCTACACCGCAGAAGCACGTGCCGGTGAGTTGCTGCTCGGCGTGGGTATTCCGGTAGAACAGCATTATGGCCCGATGAGCGAGATCGCTCCCGGCTTTAAACTGCGTGTTCTATTGGCTCAGGCGCTGTTCTCCGACCCAGAAATCCTGCTGCTCGACGAACCCACCAACAACCTGGACATCGATACCATTCGCTGGCTGGAGCAGGTGCTGAACGAACGTAACAGCACCATGATCATCATTTCGCACGACCGTCACTTCCTGAACATGGTATGTACCCACATGGCGGATCTGGACTACGGCGAACTGCGTGTCTATCCAGGCAACTACGATGAATACATGACGGCGGCCACCCAGGCCCGTGAGCGTCTGATGTCTGACAACGCCAAGAAGAAGGCGCAGATTAACGAATTGCAGTCTTTCGTTAGCCGCTTCAGCGCCAACGCCTCCAAATCCAAGCAGGCGACTTCCCGTGCCCGCCAGATCGACAAGATCCAGCTGGAAGAGGTGAAAGCCTCCAGCCGTCAGAACCCGTTCATCCGTTTTGAGCAGGACAAGAAGCTGTTCCGTAACGCGCTGGAAGTCGAAGCGCTGGCCAAAGGCTTCGACAACGGTCCGCTGTTCAGCAAACTCAACCTGATGGTTGAAGTGGGCGAGAAGGTAGCGATCCTGGGTGCTAACGGTATCGGTAAATCTACCTTGCTGAAAACGCTGGTGGGTGAGTTGCAGCCGGATAACGGCAGCGTGAAATGGTCGGAAAACGCCAAAATCGGTTACTACGCACAGGATCACGAATACGAGTTCGATGAAACCCTGAGCGTATTCGACTGGATGAGCCAGTGGAAGCAGGAAAAGGACGATGAGCAGGCGGTACGTGGCATTCTCGGCCGCTTGCTGTTCAGCCAGGACGATATCAAGAAGCGCGTAAAAGTGCTGTCCGGTGGTGAGAAGGGTCGCATGCTGTTCGGTAAGTTGATGATGCAGCGCCCGAATATCCTGATTATGGATGAACCGACCAACCACATGGATATGGAATCCATCGAGTCACTGAACATGGCGCTGGAAATGTATGAAGGTACCTTGATCTTCGTTTCCCACGACCGTGAGTTCGTCAGCTCGCTGGCTACCCGCATTCTGGAAATGACGCCGAACAAAGTGGTCGACTTTACCGGCAACTACGAAGACTATCTGCGTAGCCAGGGTATTTCCTGATCCCTTAGCGTCTTACTGTACGCCCCTCTCCCCAAGGAGAGGGAACCGATCGAGTTTGATGTTGCCGGTTGTGGCTCCCGAAGCCGCAGTGGCTAATCAAAAGCGCTAATCAGCCCCCTCGCCCTTTGGGAGAGGGCTGGGGTGAGGGGCGGCCCTCAACCACAGACTTCACACTGTGGATCCTTCGGCAGCTTCATCTCACGAAACTGCATGCTCATCGCATCAAACATCAACAATTTACCCACCAAAGGTTGGCCGTAGTCTGCCAACAGCTTGATAGCCTCCATCGCCTGTAACGTACCGATCGTGCCCACCAACGGAGCCATCACGCCAGCCTCAACGCAGGTAAGCGCGTTTTCACCAAACAGCCTGCTCAGGCAACGATAACAGGGTTGTTCCGGCTGATAGGTAAACACGCTGAGCTGACCTTCCATGCGGATGGCGGCCCCTGATACCAGCGGTTTGCGCTGCGCATGGCACAGGCGGTTGAGCAGGTCGCGGGTAGCCACGTTATCGGTACAATCCAGCACCACGTCGCTGGCGGCAATCTGCGCCGCCATTTGCTCGTCATCCAGCTGTGCGTCCAATGTATCAATATGGCTATGCGGATTGATGGCGCTAAGTTCGAGCCGTGCGGATTCGACCTTTGCCATGCCAATACCCGCATCCCGGTGCAGGATTTGGCGCTGGAGGTTGGAGAGGGAAACGGTGTCGAAATCAACCAGCGTCAGATGGCCGACGCCAGCGGCCGCCAAATAGGGTGCCGCCGCACAGCCAAGCCCGCCAAGCCCTACAATCAGCACGTGCGCGGCCTTCAGCTTTTCCTGACCGTCGAAGTCGAACCCCCGCAGCACGATCTGGCGGTTGTAGCGCAGCGTTTCCGCATCGGTTAATTCCGGCAGCATGTTCAGCTCCTCAGTAACGCATTGAAAGGTTCGATCTCTACCGTTTCTCCGGCCGCTACCGAACCACGGTCGCGTTCCAGCACGATAAAGCAGTTACCCTGGCTGAACGAACTGAATACGTGGGAGCCCTGATGGCCGGTGCTGCTCACCTCCAGCTCGCCTTGGGCATTGCTGCTGAAAATACCGCGCTGGAAATCGAGGCGGCCCGGCGATTTTTTCAGTGGCGTCAGGGCGCGCGCTTTCAGGCGCGGTGGCAACTGCCATTCGGTGTGACCGGCCAGCTTGGCCAGCAGCGGTTGCACCAGTTGGTAAAAGGTCAATGCTGCGGATACCGGGTTGCCGGGCAGGCCACAGAACCAGGCGTGCTGAAGCTTGCCAAAAGCAAAAGGCTTGCCCGGTTTAATCGCCAGCTTCCAGAAGCTGACTTTACCCAGTTCATCCAGCATCTGCTTGGTGTAATCGGCTTCGCCAACGGAAACCCCGCCGCTGCTGATCACCACGTCCGCTTCGCTATCCGCCTGGATAAACGCCGCACGCAAGGCCTCCTGATTATCGCGAATAATGCCCAAATCGATCACGCTGCAGCCGAGCTGTTCCAGCATCAGGCGTACGGCAAAGCGGTTGGTGTCGTAGATCTGCCCGGCTTGCAGCGGCTGGCCGACCGGTTGCAACTCGTCACCGGTAGAGAACACTGCCACTTTCAATTTACGCATCACCTGGACATCGGCCACGCCCAATGAGGCGAGCAGAGGGAGCTGTGCGGCCCCAAGCGTAACCCCGGCAGGTAGCACGCTCGCGCCACGCAGGATATCTTCACCAGCCAAACGAATATTCTGCCCTGCGGTTACCGGTGCGTTGAAGCGTACTCCAGCCTCCGTAACCTCAGCTTGTTCTTGCATGATCACCGCATCCGCACCGGCCGGAATTGGCGCGCCGGTCATGATACGTACGCAGGTGTTGGCGGGCCAGGCATCGCTAAAAGGAGCACCGGCAAAGGCTTTACCCGCTACTGGCAATGGCGTGTTGCCGTTCAGGTCATTCAGGCGTACCGCGTAGCCGTCCATCGCCGAGTTGGCGAAGGGCGGGACATCAATGGGGGAAACAACCGGGATGGCAGTAATGCGCCCGGCGGCGCTGGTCAAGGCGATGGATTCGCTCTGTTGCAGTGGCGCGATCTGGGAGAGCATCTTCTCCAGTGCCTGCTCAAGAGAAATAAGGTCAGAAGTATGACAATGATCCATAAACAAAACTCCGTAATCAGCGTGCGCGAATTTTTCAGCAAAGTGGCGCTATTATGGCAGATAACACCTAAGGGGAGAAATGCCAGAGGCCTCAGGTAATCGCTAACAGGAGACAACCATGCACAAGCAGGTACTGGATTTTTGGTTCGCAGAGATTGACCCGGTCATGTGGTTTAAAAAGGACGACGAGTTCGATCGTTTGCTGCATACCCGCTTCGGCCAGCTGTGGCAGGCGGCGGCACATGGGGAACTGGCGCATTGGCGTGCAACCATCACTGGCAGACTGGCGGAGATCATCGTGCTCGATCAGTTCAGCCGTAACCTGTTCCGCAACACGCCAGGCTCCTTTTCCTGTGACGGGATGGCGTTGGTGCTGGCTCAGGAAGCGATCGCCACTGGATTATGCGCAACCTTGCCGGTTGAGCAGCGCGGCTTCCTCTATCTGCCCTTTATGCATTCTGAATCCGCCTTGATCCACCAGCAGGCGGTGGTGCTGTTTAGCCAACTGAATAACGGTAATCAGCTGGAGTTTGAATTACGTCATAAAGCGATAATCGATCGTTTTGGCCGTTATCCCCATCGCAACGAGATATTAGGCCGGGAATCTACCTTTGAGGAGCAGGAATTTCTACAACAACCGGGATCGGGTTTCTGAATATATTTCATTGAGCTGCAGATTGTGAATTATGCTGCGGCTCCTGGGGGCAAGATTATAAAGCACGAGGTTAGCCGGGCTATTTTCTCGCGGGGTAAAAATGTGTCCATTGTCAAATAAAAGCCAGTTAACACCCTGTTTTTATACCGTTTAGCTCTTTCAATGCACAAAAGAGTCTAAGCAGACTACGCTTAATGCTTGGCAGTCAGTTTGTGCTTTACATCGATTGCCGGGCTAAATATAGTCGAAAAAGACCAAATAATAACTCTCCCTCCCTTTTCATGCTGTAGCAGCTTGAAATGTCGCGGGTATACCAAGGTGTCAGGTCAATGAGCAAACCAGTGATTGCCATTCATGGCGGTGCGGGCGCAATTAGCCGTGCGGCATTGAGTGCTGAGAAGGAACAACGCTATATTCAGGCGCTTTCCGATATTGTGGCTGCCGGGCAGGCTATTTTAGCCGAGGGCGGCAGCGCGCTGGACGCGGTAACGCAAGCGGTAAGACTGCTGGAAGAGTGCCCACTGTTCAACGCGGGCAAGGGGGCAGTATTTACCCATCAAGGTACCCATGAGTTGGATGCCTGCGTGATGGATGGCCGTACCTGCGACGCAGGAGCGGTCGCTGGAGTCAGCCGGATACGTAACCCGGTGTTGGCCGCGCGCGCGGTGTTGGAAAACAGCACCCATGTACTGTTTGGCGGCGAAGGGGCAGAAAGGTTTGCCGCCAATCACGGCCTGGAAATGGTCGAACCCGATTTCTTCTTTACCCAGGAACGCTTTGATCAATTGCACCGTGCCCAGGCGGAGCAGGGCCGAGTATTGCTCGATCATGATGGTGCGGCGGCGCTGAGCGATGATCCCCTGGACCCCGATCGTAAATTTGGCACCGTGGGGGCGGTAGCGCTGGATGCCTTGGGTAATCTGGCAGCGGCCACCTCCACCGGCGGCATGACCAATAAGGCGGCAGGGCGCATTGGCGATACGCCGATTATTGGCGCGGGTTGCTACGCCAACAACGCCACGGTGGCGGTTTCCAGCACCGGTACCGGCGAAATCTTTATGCGCACCGTTGCGGCGTACGACGTATCGGCACTGATTGAATATGCCGGGCTCACCCTGCAACAGGCCAGCGATAAGGTGGTGATGGAAAAACTGTTGGCGCTGGGCGGCAGCGGCGGGCTGATAGCTATCGATCGCTTTGGCAACGTTGCTCTGCCGTTCAACAGTGAAGGGATGTATCGCGGTTTCGGCTATGTCGGCGATGCCCCTTCAGTGGGTATCTACCGCTGAACGCTTGCCGGGAGGGGGCATGATCGAGACTGTCATCCAGCCACAGGCAGAGCGTGGGCTGATTTTACCGCCGGAGCGCGTGCTGGCGGTGAGCGATCTGAGCGTGCAATTTCGCCAGGAGGGCGATGTCGTTGAGGCGGTACGCCATCTGGCTTTTGACGTGGATCGTGGCGAAACGCTGGCCATCGTCGGCGAATCCGGCTCGGGTAAATCGGTCACCTCACTGGCGTTGATGCGCCTGGTCGAGCAGGGCGGCGGTGAGCTGACCAGTGGTGCGATGCATTTTCGTCGGCGTAATGGCCAGGTGCTCGATCTGGCCAGGGCGAAACAAAGCACCTTGCGTACCCTGCGCGGTGCCGATATGGCGATGATTTTTCAAGAGCCGATGACCTCGCTCAACCCGGTATTTCCGGTGGGGGAGCAGATCGCCGAATCTCTACGTCTGCATCAGGGGATGGATCACCGCAGCGCCAAACGTGAAGCGCTGCGGATGCTCGATCTGGTGCGCATCCCCGAGGCCAAAAACGTACTTGGTCGTTATCCGCATCAACTTTCTGGCGGGATGCGCCAGCGGGTGATGATCGCCATGGCTTTGTCGTGCAAACCGGCACTGCTGATCGCCGATGAACCCACCACCGCGCTGGACGTGACCATTCAGGCGCAAATTCTGCAACTGATCCGCGTATTGCAGCAGGAAATGCAGATGGGGGTGATCTTCATTACCCACGATATGGGCGTGGTGGCGGAGATTGCCGATCGGGTGCTGGTGATGCATCAAGGCGAAAAGGTGGAACAGGGAGAAGTGCGCTCGCTGTTCGCCGCTCCTCAGCAAGCTTACACTCAGGCCTTGTTGGCCGCCGTGCCACGGTTGGGGGCGATGGCAGAGAAAGATCTGCCGGCAAAATTTCCGTTGGCTGGCGTAGAGGATAATGACCAGCCACAAGACACCATACCCGCAGGGGCCACGCCGATCTTGCAGGTAGCAAATCTGGTCACGCGCTTCGATCTGCGTAGCGGCATTTTTAACCGCGTTACGCGTCGCGTTCATGCGGTAGAGAACATCAGTTTCGATCTCTATCCTGGCGAAACGCTGGGGTTGGTGGGGGAGTCCGGCTGTGGCAAATCCACCACCGGCCGTTCACTGTTAAAACTGGTGGATAGCCAACGTGGCACCATTACCTTCAACGGCAAACAGATCAACCGGTTGAAAGGCTCCGCGCTGCAACACTTACGCCGTGATATACAGTTTATCTTTCAGGATCCTTACGCATCCCTCGACCCGCGCCTCACCGTGGGCTTCTCCATCATGGAGCCGCTGCTGGTGCACAATGTCGCCCGTGGGGCGGAAGCTGAAAAGCGGGTGGCCTGGTTATTGGAGCGGGTAGGGCTGAGGCCGGAGCATGCGCGGCGTTATCCGCATGAGTTCTCTGGTGGCCAACGCCAACGTATCTGCATTGCCCGCGCGCTGGCACTCAATCCGAAAGTGGTGATTGCCGATGAGGCGGTGTCCGCGCTGGACGTTTCCATCCAGGCGCAAATCGTCAATCTGCTGCTCGATTTACAGCGTGAATTGGGCATCGCGTTTCTGTTTATTTCCCACGATATGGCGGTGGTGGAACGCATCAGCCACCGTGTGGCGGTGATGTACCTTGGTCAGATTGTCGAGATCGGCCCACGTCGTGCGGTGTTTGAAAACCCGCAGCACGCCTATACCCGTAAGCTGATGGCTGCCGTGCCGGTGGCCGATCCCAACCATGCGCACAAACGTCAGCCATTGCTGGTGGATGAAATACCCAGCCCGATCCGTGGGCTGGATGATGAACCCGTTACCGCACCTTTAGTGCAGGTAGGGCCAGGGCACTTTGTGGCCCGCCACCCTATTGCCGGTGCCTTTTAGCCTTGCCTCAGGAGAGTTAAGCACTATGACTAAGCACACATTCAAGCGTAATGTTTTGGCCGCCGTACTGCTGGCTGCCGCTGCAGGCCCGGCCTGGGCCGCCAAGGATGCGGTGATTGCCGTAGCGTCCAACTTCACCACGCTCGATCCGTATGACGCCAACGACACCTTGTCGCAGGCGGTCGCCAAATCCTTCTATCAGGGGCTGTTTGGCTTTGATAAGGATATGAAGCTGGTGAACGTTTTGGCAGATAGCTACGAGGTCAGCGCAGACGGCCTGACCTATACCATCAAACTTCAGCCGGGCGTGAAATTCCACGATGGCAACGCATTCGATGCCGAAGCGGTGAAAGTTAACCTGGATCGCGCCAGTAATCCGAATAATCGCCTGAAGCGCTACAACCTGTTCAAGATGATCGATAAGACCGAAGTGGTCGATCCCACCACGGTAAAAATCGTGCTGAAAGCGCCATTCTCGGCGTTTATCAACAATCTGGCACACCCGGCGGCGGCGATGATTTCCCCGGCGGCGCTCAAGCAGTATGGCAAGGAGATCGGTTTCCATCCGGTGGGCACCGGGCCTTACCAGTTCGAAACCTGGAACCAGACCGACTATGTGAAAGTGAAGAAATTCGACGGTTACTGGAAAGCGGGCCTGCCGAAGCTGGACAGCATCACCTGGCGGCCGGTAGTGGATAACAACACCCGTGCGGCGATGCTGCAAACCGGTGAAGCAACCTTTGCTTTCCCAATCCCTTATGAGCAAGCCAAGGTGTTGGAGAACAACAGCAAGCTGGATCTGGTGGCTGCACCGTCGATCCTGCAACGTTACATCAGCATGAACGTGACGCAGAAGCCATTTGATAACCCGAAAGTCCGTCAGGCACTGAACTATGCGATCAACAAGGATGCGCTGATCAAGGTCGCGTTCTCCGGTTTTGCCGTACCGGCGGAAGGCCCGGTGCCTCCGGCGATTGATTTTGCCACCCGCTATAACCCGTGGCCATACGATCCGGCCAAGGCGCGCGAGTTGCTGAAAGAGGCTGGCTATCCGAATGGCTTTACCACTACGCTGTGGTCTTCCCATAACCACAGCACCGCACAGAAAGTGCTGCAGTTTGCTCAGCAGCAACTGGCGCAGGTTGGGGTGAAAGTGACCGTGACGGCGATGGATGCAGGCCAACGGGCGGCACAGGTGGAAAGCGTGGGCGTGAAGGACACTGGCGTACGGATGTTCTACACCGGCTGGTCGGCCTCGACTGGGGAAGCCGACTGGGCGCTGACGCCGCTGTTCGCCACCCAATCCGCGCCGCCTAAGCAGTTCAATACCGCGTTTTACAGCAATCCGCAGGTCGATAAGGATCTGGCCGACGCTTTGGCCACGACCGATCGCGCCCAGAAGCAGGCGCTGTACAAAGATGCACAAGATCGCATCTGGGCGGATGCGCCATGGATTTTCCTGGTCACCGAACGCCTGCTCTCAGCCAACAACAAACAGCTGAGCGGTTTCTACGTGATGCCGGATACCTCGTTTAACTTTGATAACGCGGATTTGAAATAAGCCCTCACCCCATCTGCTCCCACAGGGAGAGGGAGCAGATGGGGGTTGTGAGCAGATACAGGCGTTAATTTATGGCACTGTTCCGGTGTTGAGGTTAGCAACGGAACTTAATCAGTAGCACATTCTGTCCCCTATCCCTGTGGGAGAGGGTTAGGGTGAGGGGCGTTACTTTGCTTATGAGCGGCATGAGGGGATTTATGCGCAATGCTTAATTATTTTCTAAAACGCCTGCTGGGTCTGATCCCTACGCTGCTGATCGTGGCCGTGCTGGTGTTTTTGTTCGTCCATATGCTGCCGGGCGATCCGGCGCGGTTGGTCGCGGGGCCGGAGGCAGACGAAGCCGTTGTACAACTGGTGCGTCAAGACCTGGGGCTGGACAAGCCATTGCCACAGCAGTTTGTGCATTTCTTTGTCAATATTTTGCAGGGCGATTTTGGCACTTCGATGGTCTCCAAACGGCCGGTCAGTGAAGAGATCGCTACGCGCTTTATGCCGACCTTCTGGCTGACGATCGCCAGTATGGTGTGGGCGGTGATTTTTGGTATGGCGATCGGCATGGTTTCCGCCGTGTGGCGCAACCGCTGGCCGGATCGGCTGGGAATGACGCTAGCCGTGTCGGGCATCTCTTTCCCGGCCTTTGCGTTGGGGATGCTGCTGATGCAGGTATTCTCGGTCAATCTGGGCTGGTTGCCGACGGTCGGGGCGGATACCTGGCTGCATTACATCTTGCCCTCGATCACGCTGGGCGCAGCGGTTGCAGCGGTAATGGCCCGTTTTACCCGCGCCTCGTTCGTAGAGGTGATGCAGGAAGATTACATGCGTACCGCCCGTGCCAAGGGCGTGCCGGAATCGCTGGTGGTGGTTAAACACGGGCTGCGCAATGCCATGATCCCGGTGATCACCATGATGGGGTTACAGTTTGGTTTCCTGCTTGGCGGCTCAATTGTGGTCGAGAAGGTATTCAACTGGCCGGGGTTGGGGCGCTTGCTGGTGGACTCGGTAGAAATGCGCGATTACCCGGTGATCCAGGCCGAGGTGTTGCTGTTCTCGCTGGAATTTATTCTGATTAATCTGTTGGTGGATATGCTGTATGCGGCCATCAACCCTTCGATTCGTTACCAATAGGCAGGCCGTATGATGAAGTATTGGCGGCGTAATGCCGCGCTCAAGGCAATGCCGGTGATTAATCCCAACGCGGTACGGACGCCTTGGCATGAGTTCTGGCGGCGCTTTCGTCGCCAGCAGGTCGCCATGGTGGCGGGCGTGTTTGTGTTGTTGCTGGTGGCCGCTGCGTTGCTGGCCCCGCATCTGGTGCCCTATGATGCAGAGAGCTTCTTTGATTATGATCGGCTCAATGAGGGGCCTTCGCTGGCGCACTGGTTGGGCGTGGATTCGTTGGGCCGGGATATTTTCAGCCGTATTCTGATGGGGGCACGGATTTCGTTGGCCGCCGGGGTGTTCTCGGTGCTGGTTGGCAGCGCGATCGGCACGGTGCTTGGACTATTAGCGGGCTATTATGAAGGCTGGTGGGATCGCATCGTGATGCGCATCAGCGACGTGCTGTTTGCCTTCCCCGGCATCCTGCTGGCGATTGGCGTGGTGGCGATCATGGGCAGCGGCATGGCCAACGTGATTGTGGCCGTCGCCATTTTCAGCATTCCGGCGTTTGCCCGTTTGGTACGTGGTAACACCCTGGTGCTGAAACACCTGACCTATATTGAATCGGCGCGTAGCATTGGGGCTTCGGATTGGACCATCATCCTGCGGCATATCTTGCCGGGCACCATTTCGTCAATCGTGGTCTATTTCACCATGCGTATTGGTACTTCGATTATCACCGCCGCCAGCCTGTCGTTTTTGGGGCTGGGTGCACAACCGCCAACGCCGGAATGGGGCGCAATGCTCAATGAAGCGCGGGCAGATATGGTGATAGCCCCCCATGTGGCGATCTTCCCCAGCCTGGCAATCTTCTTTACCGTGCTGGCGTTTAACCTGTTGGGCGATGGGCTGCGTGATGCGTTGGATCCGAAGTTGAAGGGGTAAATGACTCACCATGCTGCTTACAAGCGTTCCCTGGGACCCGTGATTTGCTACTCACTTTCCATGAGTTCCAGATAGCAGGCGCAAATATCTTTTACCAGTTGCTGCGCTAAAGGAGATAATGTCTGGTGTTGGCGATAAATCAGGCTATAGCTACCACTCGGCATTTTTTCTTTGACGGGGATGATTTGGATCCGGTCCTTTAGGTAAGGGAGCATCGTCATGGTTTTTGGCCCAATGGACAGATAGTCCTCATTTAAAATCAACTGTTCCGCAATGGTGGTTGAATCGCCCAAAATGACTGAACAACCTGCCTCTTTTCCATAAGGGAAGATCAGTGTTTCCATTTCGCTAAAGTAACCTGCCGTGGCTATGGGGATGTGCCAACTGGCTCCCCGTAGCTCTTTTAGCGAAGTGCTGTTACCCAAGGGATGTCCCTGACGGGCAAAAACGCAAAATTGGGCTGTGGCCAAGTGTTGTTCTACAAATTCGTGCAGCAAGATATCCTGTGTGATGACACCAATAAAAAAATCCAAACGTCCCAGGCGTAAAGACGCCAATAGTTCGGAAAGTTGGCCTTCAAACACGGTGATGCGGGCAGTGTTGTTGCGCTGCTGGAATTTTTTAATCACCTTGGGGACGACACCAAACGCCAGTAGATGAGAACAGCCAAAAGCTACCGACCCTTGAGATGCCATTTTAATTTGCTGTAACTCGTCAAGCGCCCGTTCGAGTTCGTTGAGTACCAGATTCATTCGGGGCTCAAACGTTCTACCCATCTCCGTCAACACGGCACCACGTACTCCTCTTACCAACAATGAAACGCCTAATATTTTTTCTAATTCCTGGATACTTCGTGTCATTGCGGGTTGTGTTTGATGCATGGCCGACGAGGCTGCCCGGATACCGCCGTATTGGATTATTGCCCGCAGGTTTTTAAGCTGATGAATTTTCGGCAACTCACGCATGATAGATCTTCTCTTATTAATAAATACAATCACTTGAAAATTATTATGATTAGACGGAATGCAATGAAAACTATCAATCAAGTCTTGTCTTAATTGTAGCAGTGTTTTTTTAATAAATGCCAAATGATTTTAAAAAAACAATGTTCATCATTCTGTATGTGTGAGGTTTTCATTTGTTAACAAAAAGTGGAGGTAATGTTTAGATGAGTTTCCGACTATATGAAATGCATTGTCCTCAACCTGTGTAGTGATTTTTTTCCTTACAATTCATAAAGAAGTCTAGCTATATCTATTTAATTTTAAAACGATTTATAAAAGGTGATGAATTTTAGGTATCACAAGGGATAAAAAAGTAGCACGTGGAAATTCTCTTCGTCATTATAATCCCCGCATCAAACGATGATGCCTTGCTAGCCTTATACAGTCTCATCATCAAATATCCTGTTTTTGCGATTACTTTTTGCAGTGCAGTGCACTGGAGTAAAAAATATTTATTTCGAGAGAGTGTTATGTCTAGTAAGAAAACGATCCTGCCATTTATTATTCTTCCGCTATCGCTTAATACGCTTGCCATTGACAATATCAATGAAGGCGAGACTGTGACTGTGGCGGGTAATCAAGGTTCACCCGAGGAGGCGTTGAATTTTCTCATTAACGGCACATTAAATATTGGTGTCAGTGGTGGGGCCGGCGGTGAGGTAGAAAGTTACACTGGTGTCATTGGGTCGACCGCAGGCTCACACGGCCGTGTGGTGGTCACCGGTAATGACTCACTTTGGAATAACCAAGGTTTTCTTTACGTCGGGCATACCAGCAACGGTAGTTTGCTTATCCGTGAAGGAGGCACAGTCACTAACTACTCAACCGGTTATATCGGCTTTAATGCCCCCAGTCAGGGCACGGCTGAAGTCACCGGCGTTGGCTCCACCTGGAACACCATGAACAACCTGATTGTGGGCCGAGACGGTGCAGGTACCCTGATCGTTGCTGATGGTGGCACGGTCAATACGAATAATATGATCCTCGGACAAAATGCAGGATCCAGCGGTGTTTTTATGGTGGGTGGGGATGCTTCGACTGCTCCTGGTATGCTGGTAGGGCGGAGTATTTCAGTAGGTCAGGGAACTGGCAGCATTATTCTCAACCATAAAGCTTCAGATTTTGTGTTCGACAGCACGCTTAACGGGGGAGTTGATAACGCTACGGGCTCCGGCACCGGTTTGGTCGGTCATTTCCTTATCGACGCTTTAGACGGCAGAACGATTTTCAACAACGACCACGGCGATTTTACCGGCACGCTGCAGGCGAGGAACCACGGCATTCTGAGTGTTAACGGCAATATGTCTGGTGCTGACGTCATGCTGCTTGAAGGCGGCAAGCTTGAGGGAACAGGACGTGTGGGTAATACCACCAACGGTGGCACGATTGCACCGGGTAACTCCATCGGCACGCTGACGGTTGATGGTAATTACCATGGCAATGGCGGCACGCTGCTGATGGAAAGCGTGCTGGATGGTGATAATTCCCCCACCGACCGCTTAATGATCTCCGGTAGCGCGACAGGCGATACCCAAGTCAAAGTGGTTAACCTTAACGGGGAAGGGGCGTTGACTCAGAACGGTATCCCATTGATTTACGCCGCGCAATTTTCCGATGGCAACGCGTTTACGCTTAACGGTGATTACGTGACACAGGAAGGCGAGCAGGCGGTGATCGGCGGCGCTTACGCCTATGCATTGCGCACCATGACGTATGGCGAAGGGCGCTGGTGGTATCTGACTTCTGATCTGACCGATCCGCAAACGCCGCAAGCGCGACCACCGATCGTACCGACGCCGGAAATGCCTGAACCGGGTACGGTGACACCGGGTGTTCCGGTCATTCCGCAAACGCCGGAAGTGACGCCACCGATCGTACCAACGCCGGAAGTACCTGAGCCGGGTACGGTGACACCGGGCGTCCCGGTCATTCCGCAGAAGCCAGATATCAACGCACCGCAGCGTTATCATCCCGGAGCAGCGCTTTACGAGCAATATCCGCAGATCCTTGCTGAACTTAACCGCATGCCTACGTTACAGGAGCGAGTCGGCGATATGGATAGCAGAACAGGTGCCTGGGGGCGGATGGAAGGAAATTACAGCAAAAATCAGTCCGTGGTTTCGACAACCGGTGCACAACGCAAAATGAATCTCTGGACATTACAGACTGGCGTTGACGGCGCATTACTGGAAAACGATTACGGTCTGCTGACTGGCGGTATTAATTTCCGTTACGGTAAAGCGAATGCCAGCATCAATGCGTATTCTGGCAGCGGTGACATTGATACCACGGGTTACGGCCCGGGGCTGACGTTAACCTGGCTGGGTGACAACGGTTTGTATCTTGATAGTCAGGCACACGTCATGTTCTTCGACAGTAGTCTGCATTCCGCTACGCTCAGTGAGTCGCTGGCTTCTGGTAATAAAGGGAAGGGTTATGCAGGCTCGCTGGAAACCGGCTGGCGTCTGGATGTGGGTAACGGATATTCACTGACGCCGCAAGCACAGATCGTCTGGTCACGGGTTGACTTTGATGGTTTTGAAGATAAGTTCGGGACCGAAGTATCGCTCCGCGATGGTGACAGTTTGCTGGCACGCGCCGGTATCCGCGGTGATAAACGCAGCGAATGGCAGGCGCAGGAAGGCACGACAACACGCTCGAATCTGCATGTGAACGTGGATGTTTATCAGGAAATGGCGAAAGGTACGTCGGTAAACGTGGCCGATGTCCGGTTCAGTTCAAGGGACGCTCGTACGCAAATTGCTCTAAGCGCCGGCGGAACGTTGGATTGGGCGGATGGGCGTTATGCGGTTTACGGCAACGTCGGTATCCAGGCTAGTCCACATAATCCACAAGAGAATTACGGGGCTGGCGGCAATATTGGGCTACGTATCAGTTGGTAATCTTTGACCTTCACTGTGCTTGATAACCGCACCACCGAAGCCAGAGGCTGGTGGGAAACCTGACAGGTTCTCCCACCTTGTTGCACGATTCGGTTACTGGTTAATTTTCCATGGCGAGGAGCCAGGTTCTCTTGCTATCGGAGGCGGTGAAATGGAACCGGTCAGCGGAACAGATGCTCGGCGTGAAAACGCAGATGATCGTCGATAAAGGTGGCGATGGTGAAGTAGCTGTGGTCGTAACCCGGCTGAACGCGCAGGGTTAGCGGCCAGTCGCGTTGGCGTGCCAGTTCCGCCAGCTTGGCCGGTTGCAGCTGATCGGCCAGAAACTGGTCGCCATCTCCCTGGTCGATCAGCATCGGCAGTTTTTCTGCTCCGCTGGCCAGCAAATGGCAACTGTCGTATTGCAGCCACTGCGCTTCATCATCCCCAAGATAGGCCGCAAAGGCTTTACGCCCCCAAGGCACCTGGCACGGGTTGACGATTGGCGCAAAAGCCGAGGCCGAACGAAAGCGCTGCGGGTTACGCATTGCCATCATCAATGCACCATGCCCACCCATCGAATGGCCTGCAATGGATTGTCGATCGCTGACGCTGAAATGCTGCTTAATCAGCGCAGGCAACTCATCGCTGATGTAGTCATACATGCGAAAATGGCGATCCCAAGGTGCCTGAGTGGCATTGAGATAGAACCCCGCCCCCTGACCCAGATCGTAACCTTCGTCGTTCGGTACCTCATCGCCGCGCGGGCTGGTATCCGCCATCACCAGCACCAGCCCCAGTTCGGCAGCAACGCGCTGAGCACCGGCCTTCAACGTGAAGTTCTCATCATTGCAGGTCAGCCCCGACAGCCAGTACAGCACCGGTGGCGGGTTATCATCGCGCGGTGGCGGCAGATAGATACTGAACGTCATGTTGCAATTCAGGCTCTGCGCCGCGTGGCGGTAACGTTGTTGCCAACCACCGAACATGCGGTGCTCTTCGAGAAGTTCTAATGACATCGTCATCCTCTGCCTCCTGGCTTATTTATCGAAATGGATCACGGAACGGATCGATTTGCCTTCATGCATCAGGTCGAACGCTTCGTTGATCTGCTCCAGCCCCATGGTATGGGTGATAAAGTCGTTCAGCGCGAATTCACCGTCCAGATAACGCTGGACGATCCCCGGCAGTTGGCTGCGGCCTTTCACGCCACCAAAGGCGGAACCGCGCCAGACTCGGCCAGTGACCAGTTGGAACGGACGGGTTGCGATCTCTTCCCCGGCCCCGGCAACGCCGATAATGACCGACTCACCCCAACCCTTGTGGCAGCATTCCAGCGCCGAACGCATCACGTTGACGTTGCCGATACATTCAAAGGAGAAATCCACGCCGCCGTCGGTCAGCTCGACGATCACGTCCTGGATCGGTTTATCGTAATCTTTCGGGTTGATCAGATCGGTCGCGCCCAGCTTGCGAGCCAGCTCAAACTTGCTGGTATTGAGATCGATGCCGATGATGCGGCTGGCTCCGGCCATCTGTGCGCCGATAATTGCCGACAGCCCGATGCCACCCAGGCCGAAAATTGCCACGGTATCGCCAGCCTTGACCTTGGCAGTGTTGATCACCGCACCCATGCCGGTGGTGACGCCGCAACCCAGCAAGCAAACTTCTTCCAACGGCGCTTCTTTGCTGATTTTTGCCAGGGAGATCTCGGGTACCACGGTGCGTTCAGCGAAGGTGGAGGTGCCCATATAGTGGAAAATCGGCTTGCCGTCTTTAAAGAAGCGGGTGGTGCCGTCTGGCATCAGCCCTTTGCCCTGGGTGGAGCGAATGGCCTGACACAGGTTGGTTTTACCGGATTTACAGAATTTGCACTCGCCACATTCTGGCGTGTATAGCGGGATCACGTGGTCGCCGACGGCAACGCTGGTCACGCCTTCGCCAATCGCTTCGACGATACCGCCGCCTTCGTGGCCGAGGATCGCCGGGAAGACGCCTTCCGGATCTTTACCTGACAGGGTATAGGCATCGGTATGGCAAACGCCGGTGGCGACGATCCGCACCAGCACTTCGCCTTTCTGCGGTGGCATCAGATCGACTTCTTCAATCTTCAGCGGTTGGTTAGGGCCCCAGGCCACGGCAGCACGTGTCTTGATAAATTCCATCGTTATTTCCTCAGTCATATAGGCGTTAATTCTAATGGCGCAGGTTTTGGCTACTCTGTCAGGAGGATGGATTCATCATCCACCTCCATGTTGTCAGCCTGTTCTATAATCAGTTGTTTTAACGCGCGGACACTTGGCCCGAATGCATCACGCCGCCATAACAGCCAGGTGGCCGTCTCGGCAATGTCGGTGGGTAGCGTATGGACTTTGACCCGCTGGTAACCCGGTAGCAGGTTGAGTACCGAATACGGGATCATCGCCAGCCCTGCACCGCTGGCCACGCAGGCCAGCATGGAGTGATAAGACTGGATCTCCATGATGGGGCCTGGCAGTGAGCCGTCACGCTTGAACCAGGACTCCAGGCGCAGGCGATAAGAGCAACTGGCGCGGAAGGCAAACAGGGTTTCCCCTTTGACATCCAGGGCGCTGTGGATGGGCTGATGATCCAGACAGGTGATCACCACCATGCGTTCGGGGAAAGCGATACAGCCGTTCAGCTCATCATGCTGCAATGGGCCATCCACCAGGGCAGCGGCCAAGGTTCCGGCACGTACCCGTTCGATGATTTCCCCGGAGGTTCCGGTCGCCAGAGACAGTGAAACCTGCGGGAAGCGCTGATGATAAGCGGCCAGCAGTGTCGGTAGCCGGGTGGCGGCGGTGCTTTCCATCGAGCCAAGCGCAAAGTTGCCGGCCGGTTCCCCGGCATGGGTGATGCTCATGGCTTCTTCACTCAGCGCCAGGATGCGGTGGGCGTAGCAGAGAAAGTTATGGCCCATCGGCGAGAGGCGCAGGCGCTGCTTCTCGCGGATAAACAGATCGGTGCCCAGTTCCTGCTCGAGCTGGCGCAGGCGCGTGGTCAGGTTTGACGGTACGCGGTGCAGTTGCTCGGCGGCACGGGCGACGGAGCCGGTTTCGGCAACGCAGCAGAACATGCGCAGTTGGGTGAGATCCATGACCTTCTCTTTTCGTGATGAACTTGATGAGTATTATTCAGTTTTTGTGAGTGTAATACTGCGGCATGCTAGCTGCAACTTTCTTTTAACAGGTTGGATACAGCGATGGCGCTAAAAATTGCCTTAAGTGGTTTTATTGCTTTGATTGTGGCGATGGGGATTGGGCGGTTTGCCTTCACCCCACAGGTGCCGCTGATGATTGCTGAACACCAGTTCACCTTGACCGGTGCCGGGCTGGTGGCGGCGCTAAACTATCTGGGTTACCTGTGTGGTGCCTTTGATGCGATGCGTGCCAGCCGCCATGTGGAACGCCGTCTGTGGCTCGGCGTATGGGGTGCGGTAGCACTGACGCTGCTGTCTGCCTTGGTCACGGGTGAATGGTTGCACGGTGCGCTGCGCTTTGTAATCGGCTGGGCCAGCGGTTGGTCAATGGTGCTGGTAGCGGCCTGGACTAACGAGCGGTTGGCGCACTATGGCCGCCCAGCCTTGAGCGCCGCGGTATTTGCCGGGCCAGGAGCGGGGATTTTTATCAGCGGCATGCTGGCGGTGGCGATCAACAGTTGGGGCTTAAGTGCTTCACAAGCCTGGCTGGTGTATGGCGTACTGGCATTGGTGTTAATTGGCGCGATCAGCATCAATTTGCCACGGGCAGGGGAGTTGCATCGTCCTGATGTCAGGCCCGAGCCGCTGGTGCTCACCCCGGCATTGAAGCGCCTGGTGTGGAGCTACAGCCTGGCGGGGTTTGGCTATATCCTGCCCGCGACTTTCCTGTCGCAGATGGCGGCGGCCCGTTTCCCTGACAGCCTGTTCGGTCAGTTTGTCTGGCCTATTTTTGGCGGTGCAGCGGTGCTGGGGATTATTCTCGGTATTCTGACCCGGCATAAGCTCACCACACAGACGCGTTTGGCGCTTACTTTGTGGGTGCAGGCATTAGGCGTGCTGTGTGCTGAAGTGGTACCGGGCGTTAGCGGGTTGGCGTTAGGGGCTATGCTGACCGGTGGGGGATTCCTCAGCGTGGTACAACTGTCGATCCAGCATGGCCGCGAGTTGGCCCCTAATCACGCCCGCTATATGGCCGGGTTGCTGACGACGGGTTATGCCATCGGCCAACTGGTCGGCCCGATGCTGTCGGCGATTTCAACCGCACTGACGCATCGCCTGGAACCTGCATTATATGTCGCAGTGGCAGGGCTGCTGATCGCCGGTATGTTGGTTATCAATACTCCGGCACGGGCGATGGCGCGCAAGTTAACTTTATCCTGAGTGAAATACGTACAAAAAATGTGGAATAGCCGCAGCCAGCCTGCCACGGGCTGGATGCGGATTTTTCATACCAGGATGAAACACAATCACTGGATAAACGTCTCACTCTCATCTAGAGTGGGGGAAAATATTGATCGGGTTCACGTTATAAGCCGTGAGCCTGGCTGCTACAGCCTATGGATCTCAAGCCGCAGCTTGCAAGATTATGGGTCATAAGAATGAGAAACCGCCAATCTGCTAGCTGCCGGCATAGCATGCATTGGGGCCGCCTGCTGGAGAACAAACCGCCATGACATCGTTAAGTAATGAAGCTGCACTGGTGCACGCGGCGCTTGAAGCGCGCGGCCTGGAAACCCCGTTATGTGGGGAGGTGTTGGATCGTGAGACACGCAAGCGCCGTATCAAAGAGCACATGACGGAAATCATGCAGCTGCTGAACCTCGATCTGACCGACGACAGCCTGGCCGAAACGCCGCACCGGATTGCGAAAATGTATGTCGATGAGATCTTCTCCGGCCTGGATTACGCCAACTTCCCGAAGATCACCGTCATCGAAAACAAGATGAAAGTGGACGAAATGGTGACGGTGCGTGACATTACCCTGACCAGCACCTGCGAGCACCACTTTGTCACCATCGATGGTAAAGCCACCGTGGCGTATATTCCCAAAGACTCGGTGATTGGTCTGTCGAAAATCAACCGTATCGTGCAGTTCTTTGCCCGACGTCCACAGGTACAGGAGCGGCTGACTCAGCAGATCCTGGTTGCGCTACAAACCCTGTTGGGTACCAACAACGTAGCGGTATCGATCGATGCGGTGCATTATTGCGTCAAGGCGCGCGGTATCCGTGACGCTACCAGCGCGACCACCACCACGTCGCTGGGGGGGCTGTTCAAGTCCAGCCAGAATACTCGCCAGGAGTTCCTGCGCGCGGTGCGTCACCATCACGGCTGAGTGCCTGCCTTGATATAGGCCGTAACGCTCTGACTATCGCTATTCCCCTCTCCCCAGCCCTCTCCCCAAAAAGGAGAGGGAGCCAGCTCGGTGTTGCGGTTAGGCGTAGAAGCTAATTTGTGGCACGCACGGTCCCCTCTCCCTGTGGGAGAGGGTTAGGGTGAGGGGCTATTAACTGATTACCATATAGCGGTACAAAATGAACGCTAATCCAACTCTCCCGCTACCGCGCATTGCTACCCTAGACTGCGTACGCGGTATCGCCATCCTCGGCATTCTGTTGCTGAATATCAGCGCGTTTGGCTTGCCGAAAGCCGCTTATCTCAATCCTGCCTACCTGGGTATTCCCTCCCATCGTGATGTCTGGACCTGGGCGCTGCTGGATCTGTTTGCTCAGGTCAAGTTCCTGGCCATGTTCGCTCTGCTGTTTGGTGCTGGGCTGCAACTGCTGCTACGGCGGGGCAAAGTCTGGATCCGCGCCCGGCTATCCTGGTTGGTGCTGTTTGGTCTGGGGCACGCCATTTTTCTGTGGGATGGGGACATTCTATTGGCCTATGGGCTAATCGGCCTGGTGTGCTGGCGAATGATCCGTGACGCGCAGAATACCTTCACGCTGTTGAAAACCGGTGCGGTGCTGTACCTGATCGGCGTCGCGGTGTTGTTGCTGCTAGGGTTTATCTCTCACGGTGAGCCGAGCAGTTTCTGGCAGCCGGGCGTGGCCGAATTGCAGTATGAGAAGTTCTGGAAGCTGCAAGGCGGGCCGGAAGCCTGGCGCAGTCGCCTGGATCTGCTCTCATCCAGCCTGATCGCTATAGGTGCGCAGTATGGCTGGCAACTGGCCGGGCTGATGCTGTTCGGCGCAGGTATGATGCGTAGCGGTTGGCTGCGTAACGGCTATTCACCCGCTTACTACCGCCGACTGGCCGCCTGGCTGATACCGCTTTCATTGTTGATCCAGTTGCCCGGTGTGTTGCTGCAATGGCAACTGAATTGGGACTATCGCTGGAGTGGTTTCCTGCTGCAGGTGCCGCGAGAGTTGGGCTCACCGTTACAGGCCATTGGCTATCTGGCACTGGTCTATGGTTTCTGGCCAACGCTTTCGCGCCTGCGTATCAGCCATTGGCTCACCCAGGTCGGGCGGATGGCACTCAGCAATTACCTGCTGCAAACCCTGATCTGCACCACGCTGTTCTACCGTTTTGGCCTCTATCAACAGCTCGATCGCTTGCAGCTCTTGGCGGTCATTCCGCTGGTGTGGCTGGCTAACCTGCTATTTTCCGCGCTGTGGCTGCGTTACTTCACTCAAGGCCCGATGGAATGGCTGTGGCGTAAACTGACCTCACTGGCCGCAGGGGAAAACGTAAGCCAGTCAGCAAAATGAGATCTGGCGCAGGTAGGTTAAAAAAATGTATGTAAACGTTTTCTTTCCTGTGACGGATTTCACGCTGAGGAGGATGACAATCGGAGTAGGATAGCGCCACTGTCAACTCTGTCGACCTCAGGACGTTTCATGAATTCTGTTCATTCAACCACCATTCGCGACGTGGCGAAGCGCGCGGGGGTTTCCGTCGCTACCGTCTCGCGAGTGCTGAACAACAGTGCCCTGACCAGCAAAGAGACACGCGAACTGGTGCTGAAAGCGGTGGCCGAACTGGGCTACCGGCCAAACGCCAATGCCCAGGCGCTGGCCACGCAGAGTAGTGACACGCTTGGTGTGGTGGTGATGGATGTCTCCGATCCCTTCTTCGGTGCGTTAGTGAAAGCGGTAGACACGGTGGCGCAGCAAAACCACAAATACCTGCTGATCGGCAATAGCTACCATCAGGCGGATAAAGAACGCCACGCTATTGAAGTCCTGATCCGTCAACGCTGTAATGCACTGATTGTACATGCAAAAGCTCTGGATGATGCCGAACTGATTGCCTTTATGGATCAGGTGCCGGGCATGGTGTTAATTAACAGAATTGTAACAGGCTATGAGCACCGCTGCGTTGGCCTGAATAACGTGTTTGGCGCAGAGGTCGCCATGCGTCTGCTGCTTTCTCAGGGCCATCAGCGCATTGGCTATCTTGGCTCCGATCACCCCATCGAAGATGGCCCGCTGCGCCAGCAAGGCTACTGCCAGGCGATGGCGGCGGCAGGCTTTTCTCCCCCGGATAGCTGGCGGGCCTACGGTTCACCGGACCTGCAAGGCGGTGAAGCGGCGATGGTTGAACTGCTGGGCCGCAACCTGCATCTCAGCGCGGTATTTGCCTATAACGACGCCATGGCAGCGGGGGCAATGGCGGTGCTAAAAGAAAACGGTATCACAGTACCGCAGCACTTCTCGCTGGTGGGGTTTGATGATATCCCTATTGCCCGCTACACCAGCCCCAAACTGACCACCATCCGTTATCCAATCGTCTCCATGGCCACGCTGGCTACCGAGTTGGCGCTAAAAGGCGCTGCCGGGCAGTTGGAGTCTCAGGCCTCGCACCTGTTCATGCCGACCCTGGTACGCCGCCATTCTGTGGCACCGTGGCAAAGTGAGGCTTCGGTCACTCTCTGAACATTTATTTTTGTGTAACCGTTTTCAATTTGTGAGAAAATTCACAGATTATTAACATAGTGCCGTCTATGCTCTAGTCGTTTTCCAGCGCACAGGCTCTTGCCAGCCAAACTTTCAATCTGGCGCTGACACAGCATCACAGGAATAACAAGCAACACGGATGACAGGAATTCATTTGAAACTGCCAGGCCCAGCTGTGTGCATTGTGGCTAAAGGCTTAATACCGAGTACGACCTCTACAAACCGGAGACAGACAATGAATAAGAAGGTTTTCACCCTGGCCGCGCTGGCCGCAAGCATGATGTTTGGCGCTGCTGCGCATGCTGATACCCGCATTGGCGTCACGATTTACAAATATGACGACAACTTTATGTCGGTGGTGCGTAAGGCGATCGAGAAAGATGCCAAGGCTTCTCCGGATGTCACGCTGCTGATGAATGACTCACAGAATGACCAGTCCAAGCAGAACGACCAGATTGACGTACTGATTGCCAAAGGCGTGAAAGCGCTGGCGATCAACCTGGTGGATCCGGCCGCCGCTCCGGTGGTGATTGACAAGGCGCGTGCTAACGATATTCCGATCGTGTTCTACAACAAAGAACCTTCTCGTCAGGCACTGGATAGCTACGACAAAGCCTATTACGTCGGTACCGACTCGAAAGAGTCTGGCGTGATCCAGGGCGAACTGATTGCCAAGCACTGGAAAGCCAACCCAGCCTGGGATCTGAACAAAGACGGCCAGATCCAATATGTGTTGTTGAAAGGCGAACCGGGCCATCCAGATGCAGAAGCGCGTACCTCCTACGTGATCAAAACGCTGAACGAAAAAGGCGACAAGACTCAGCAATTGCAGATGGATACCGCGATGTGGGACACCGCTCAGGCTAAAGACAAGATGGATGCCTGGCTGTCTGGCCCGAACGCCAACAAAATCGAAGTGGTGATCGCCAACAACGACGCCATGGCCATGGGCGCGGTTGAAGCGCTGAAAGCCCACAACAAGAGCAGCATCCCGGTATTTGGCGTGGATGCCTTGCCAGAAGCGCTGGCGTTGGTGAAATCGGGAGCGATGGCCGGTACCGTGCTGAACGATGCTGACAATCAGGCCAAAGCCACCTTCGACCTGGCGAAAAACCTGGCTGCTGGCAAACCTGCTGCCGACGGCACCCAATGGAAGATCGTCGATAAAATCGTGCGTATCCCGTACGTGGGCGTAGATAAAGATAACCTGTCTCAGTTCGTTAAATAAGCCGAGATAGAGAGAAATGCCCCCATCGCTATTTCGGTGGGGGAACTTATTAGAAGAACCCGTTAATTCCTCAGCGCTGTTTAACAGCCTCGGGGTGGGCTGGTTCCAGAATTAGCCAGGACTATTTATGGCCGAAAACTCTCGTGAGTGGCTACTGGAAATGACGGATATCAGTAAGTCGTTTCCCGGCGTAAAGGCATTAGACAATGTGAATTTACGCGTACGTCCAAACTCCATTCATGCCTTAATGGGGGAGAACGGCGCCGGAAAATCCACCTTATTAAAATGTTTGTTTGGCATTTATAAAAAAGACTCCGGCAGTATTCTGTTTCAGGGGCAGGAGGTCGATTACAAAAGTTCCAAGGAAGCACTGGAGCAGGGTGTTTCAATGGTGCATCAGGAACTGAACCTGGTGCTGCAACGTACCGTGATGGACAACATGTGGCTGGGGCGCTACCCGACCAAAGGGCTGTTTGTCGATCAGGACAAGATGTACAAAGACACCAAGGAAATTTTCGACGAACTGGATATTGATATCGATCCCCGCGCCAAAGTCGGCACGCTGTCGGTATCGCAAATGCAGATGATCGAAATTGCCAAGGCGTTCTCCTACAACGCTAAAATTGTGATTATGGATGAACCCACGTCTTCTCTGACCGAGAAAGAGGTCAATCATCTGTTCACCATTATCCGCAAGCTGAAAGATCGTGGC
Organism: Serratia sp. (in: enterobacteria); assembly: GCF_051654945.1. Classification (GTDB taxonomy): domain Bacteria; phylum Pseudomonadota; class Gammaproteobacteria; order Enterobacterales; family Enterobacteriaceae; genus Chania. Next base: position 2,247 of record NZ_JBOFZA010000093.1, on the reverse strand, counting down.
TGCGGCATCGTGTATATCTCGCACAAGATGGAGGAGATCTTCCAGCTGTGCGATGAAATTACCATTTTGCGTGATGGCCAATGGATTGCCACCCAGCCGCTGGAAGGGCTGGATATGGATAAGATTATCTCGATGATGGTTGGGCGTTCGCTGAGCCAGCGTTTCCCCGATCGTCAGAATACGCCGGGTGAGGTGATTTTAGAGGTGCAAGGCCTGACCTCGTTACGCCAACCTTCCATCCGCGATATCTCTTTCGATCTGCATCAGGGGGAGATCCTGGGCATTGCCGGGCTGGTGGGTGCCAAGCGTACCGACATTGTGGAAACCCTGTTTGGCATCCGCGAGAAGGTGGCCGGCACCATCAAGCTGCACGGTAAAAAAATCAACAATAACAGTGCCAACGAAGCGATTAACCACGGTTTTGCCCTGGTGACGGAAGAGCGTCGCTCCACCGGTATTTATGCTTATCTGAATATTGGCTTTAACTCGCTGATTGCCAATATCCGTCAATATAAAAACAAGATGGGCCTGTTGGATAACAACCGGATGAAAAGCGACACCCAATGGGTGATCGATGCCATGCGGGTTAAAACGCCGGGGCATCATACCAACATCGGTTCACTTTCCGGCGGCAATCAGCAAAAGGTGATCATTGGCCGCTGGCTACTGACCCAGCCGGAAATCTTGATGATGGATGAACCCACGCGGGGGATCGACGTGGGGGCCAAGTTTGAAATTTACCAGTTAATGACCGAGTTGGCGAAGAAGGGCAAGGGGATCATTATAATCTCTTCCGAAATGCCGGAGCTTTTGGGAATTACCGATAGAATATTGGTGATGAGTAATGGTCAGGTTGCGGGCATCGTGAATACCAAACAGACCTCGCAAAATGAAATATTGCGGCTAGCCTCCTTGCATCTTTAAGGATCGTAATTATGAGCGTACTAAATAAAAAAACCTTGTTCACCTATTTTAAAGAGGGGGGCATTTACCTGGTCCTGTTGGTGTTACTGGCGATTATTATCATCCAGGATCCGACGTTTTTAAGCCTGATGAACCTGAGTAATATCCTGACCCAGTCCTCGGTGCGTATTATTATTGCGCTGGGCGTGGCCGGGCTGATCGTCACGCAGGGGACGGACCTTTCCGCCGGGCGTCAGGTGGGGTTGGCTGCGGTGATTGCCGCTACCCTGCTGCAATCGATGGATAACGTCAACAAAGTGTTCCCGCATATGGAGACCTGGTCGATCCCGCTGGTGATCTTGCTGGTTTGCGCCGTGGGCGCGGTGATTGGTTTGGTGAACGGGTTGATTATCGCTTATCTCAACGTGACGCCGTTTATTACCACGTTAGGCACCATGATCATCGTTTATGGGATTAACTCGCTGTATTACGATTACGTCGGAGCTTCACCGGTTGCCGGTTTCGATCCGAAGTTCTCCAGCTTTGCCCAGGGGTTCTTGCGATTCGGTGACTTCAAGCTGTCGTATATCACCTTCTACGCCATTATTGCGATCGCCTTTGTCTGGGTGCTGTGGAATAAAACCCGCTTTGGCAAAAATATCTTCGCCATCGGCGGCAACCCAGAGGCGGCGAAAGTCTCTGGCGTGAACGTGCCGTTGAACCTGATCATGATCTACGCGCTGTCCGGGGTGTTCTATGCCTTTGGCGGTTTGCTGGAAGCGGGCCGTATCGGTAGTGCCACCAACAACCTCGGCTTTATGTATGAGTTGGATGCCATCGCGGCCTGTGTGGTCGGCGGGGTGTCGTTTGCCGGTGGTGTGGGTACGGTGCTGGGCGTGGTGACCGGGGTGATCATCTTTACCGTCATCAACTATGGCCTGACCTACATCGGCGTTAACCCTTACTGGCAGTACATTATCAAGGGCAGCATCATCATCTTCGCGGTTGCGCTGGATTCCCTGAAATACGCCAAGAAAAAATAACTTCGCTATCTGCTTCACGCAACGGCCAGCATTTGCTGGCCGTTTGCTTTTGCAGGGTGACAGGGCAGATGTCATGCCAATGGTCGCTGTTCCCCCCAAAAAGGAGAGGGGGCAGAACGGAGCTGCATTTAGGAACAAGAGTTTATCAATGGCACATGCGGTTGATGTGGTCTAGTAATATCGAACACCGATTAAGGTTTTTTACACCGCATGCCTCTCTTTGGCATGCGGTGTCTGACCATCATTAAAGCTATGCGCTCTTCGATGGTTGTAGTAATGCGTTATGTAGCTCAGAACATCT
>NZ_JBOFZA010000092.1:0-157696 GCF_051654945.1 Serratia sp. (in: enterobacteria) | reverse complement strand
TCGGAGAAAAATTTCTGGCAAACTGTTTGTAAAGGCACGATGAGGTCTCTTCTGTTTTGTTAGCGCAACCAGTAGATCACACTTTATCGTGCCTTTCACTTTTTTCTGGGGATACCTCAGCCCTGTGGGAGAGGGTTAGGGTGAGGGGGCCACTGTTTTGCTCTGTGTTTTCGCCAAGAGCACAGAGCAAAACATAATAATCCCCATTCTCTACAGGCTCGGGGAAGCACGGTAAAACCGGCAAAAATCAGGTCGAGACATCGAAAGCGCCCGCAAGGCGTTTAATTAGGAATACAACAGATGTGTGGAATTGTAGGTGCAGTAGCGCAACGTGATATCGCCGAGATCCTGTTGGAAGGTTTACGTCGTCTGGAATACCGGGGCTACGACTCGGCCGGTCTGGCCGTGGTGGACAGCGAGGGCAACGTCAGCCGTTTACGTCGTGTCGGCAAGGTACAAAAACTGGCTGAGGCAGCGGAACAACAAGATTTACATGGCGGAACCGGGATTGCCCACACTCGCTGGGCGACGCACGGTGAGCCTTCAGAGGCAAATGCGCATCCTCATGTTTCAGATTACATTGCTGTAGTGCATAACGGCATTATCGAAAACTACGAACCACTGCGTGAACAGCTGATTGAGCGTGGTTATCGCTTCAGCTCTGAAACCGATACCGAGGTGATTGCTCACCTGGTGCATTGGGAACAGCAGCAGGGCGGTACTCTGCTGGAAGTTGTTCAGCGTGTGATCCCGCAACTGCGTGGCGCTTATGGCACCGTGGTGATGGATAGCCGCGATCCGAGCGTATTGGTTGCAGCCCGTTCCGGTAGTCCGCTGGTAATTGGCCGTGGCGTGGGCGAGAACTTTATTGCCTCCGACCAACTGGCGCTGCTACCGGTCACCCGCCGCTTTATCTTCCTGGAAGAAGGCGATGTGGTGGAAGTCACCCGCCGTACAGTGAGCATCTTTGACAAGCAGGGTAATGCCATCGAGCGCCCAGAGATTGAATCTCAGGTGCAATACGACGCTGGCGATAAAGGCGCGTACCGTCATTACATGCAAAAAGAGATTTTTGAACAGCCAATGGCGCTGAAAAACACCCTTGAAGGGCGTTTCAGCCATGGCAAGATCGACCTGAGCGAGCTTGGCCCGCATGCTGATGAACTGCTGGCAAAGGTGCAGCATGTGCAGATCATCGCCTGTGGGACGTCTTACCACTCCGGGATGGTGGCTCGTTACTGGTTTGAGTCGTTGGCCGGTGTGCCTTGTGACGTTGAGATCGCTTCTGAGTTCCGTTACCGCAAGTCAGCGGTGCGCCCGGGCAGCCTGATCATCACCCTGTCTCAATCCGGTGAGACCGCCGATACGTTGGCGGCACTGCGCCTGTCCAAAGAGCTGGGTTATTTAGGCTCTCTGGCGGTGTGTAACGTGGCGGGCTCCTCGCTGGTGCGTGAATCCGATCTGGCGCTGATGACCAAGGCCGGTACCGAAATCGGTGTCGCCTCCACCAAGGCTTTCACCACCCAGCTTGCCGTGTTGCTGATGCTGGTGGCGCGTCTGGGCCGTCTGAAAGGGATGGCGGAAAGCGTAGAGCATGACATCGTGCACGGTCTGCAAGCACTGCCTGCGCGTATCGAGCAGATGCTGTCGCTGGACAAGAGTATCGAAGCGTTGGCAGAAGGCTTCTCTGATAAGCATCATGCGCTATTCCTTGGCCGTGGCGATCAATACCCGATCGCGATGGAAGGGGCGCTGAAGCTCAAAGAGATCTCCTATATTCACGCTGAGGCGTACGCCGCCGGTGAGCTCAAGCACGGCCCGCTAGCGCTGATCGATGCCGACATGCCGGTGATCGTGGTGGCGCCTAACAACGAGCTGTTGGAGAAGCTGAAATCCAATATCGAAGAGGTGCGTGCCCGTGGCGGCCAGCTGTATGTGTTTGCCGATCAGGATGCCGGTTTCGTCAGCAGCGAAGGGATGACCATCATCCCACTGCCGCACGTGGAAGAAATCGTTGCACCTATCTTCTATACCGTGCCGTTGCAGCTGTTGTCCTATTACGTGGCGCTGATTAAAGGCACCGACGTGGATCAGCCGCGTAACCTGGCGAAATCCGTTACCGTTGAGTAATCGCTAACTCCCCTGTGGTGAATACCGTGTTTTGCTGCAAAACACGGTATTTTTTTAGCTTCATTTTCACCAATAACGCTATGATTGGCTAAAGATGCCGCAGGGAAGGAAACGCGTTCGCAATGAATATTTTGATCACCGGAGCACGAGCTCCGGTAGCGGTTGAGTGGGCGCGCATTGCGTTGCGCAGTGGACACCGCGTCTGGTTGGCCGACAGCCTGTCCTGGCCGCTTGGCCGATTTTTACAAGGGATTGAAGGCTATCTTCGGCTTCCTTCCCCACGTAAAGACATTGCAGGCTACCAGCAGACGCTGCAAGGCTATCTCAACGATCATGATATCAAGCTGCTGATCCCGACCTGCGAAGAGATCTTCTACCTGTCTCAAGCGTTTGCCGCGTATATCGGGCCTACCGAGTGGCTGTTGCCTGAACGACAGTTGCTGTTTGAACTGCATCATAAGTCCCAAAGCCTGGGCCTGTTAACGGGATTGGGTGAGGTGCAGACTCCTGCGACCCGGCTCCTGACCTCCTGCGGGCAAATTGTTGACGATCCCCAGACCATTTTGAAGCCGGTGTATTCGCGCTTCGGCCGTAAAGTGATCCGCACGCCAAAACCTGGGTCTTTAAACGATCGGCAACTCAATGAACGCATTCCCTGGGTACAACAGCAAAAGTTAACCGGAACGGCCTTATGTAATTATGCGGTGTTTGACCATGGCAGATTAATCGCGCATCAAGCCTATCAACCCAAATACTGCTTTAATCAGGCCGCTGGCAGTTACTTTGTTCCCTATCAGGATCGTCGACTGGATGATTTTGTTCATCAGTTTGGGGAAAGAACCGGTTTTCACGGCCAGGCGGCGTTTGATTTTATCGAACAGGATGGGGTGATTTTTGTGATCGAGTGCAATCCCAGAGCCACCAGCGGCCTGCATTTGTTGGGCGCTCAGTTGTCCATCGCTGCTGATGGCCACTTGCATTACCAGCCAGCACCGACCAAGGCGGGACATATGGGCGTGATCGTGCTGTTATTCTTTGCCGGGCAGGCTTGGCGCGAAAAGCAGTTAGCGACGCTATGGCAGGATTTTCGCCAAGCGCCCAATCTGCTCAGCGATCAACGTTGGCCGATCCGTGTCGGAGCACAGTGGTGTGCACTGTTGGAGATGGGGTACCGTAGCTTGCGCTATCGGCGGCCTCTTACCGATGCCAGCACTTTTGACATCGAATGGGACGGCTAGCATGGAGCAAGTTAATCATTGGCAGAGACGGCAACTGGCTCTGTTGCAACAGCCAGGCATGATCGCCAACCTGCAGACCTCGATGACCGGGTATCAACAGGATGGTCTCTGCATACCGGCGACGGTCAATGATTACGTGCCCGGTAATTGTTACGTGGTTTCCCCGCTGGCGCTGATCGTCGATTACGCCCGGGATGAAATGATCAAAATCGATAACGGCGTGCTGCGGGCGCTGTGCAACGGACTGACGCTGGTACTGAAATGGCCCTTATTGCTGGCGCACGTCGATCGGCTCCAGGTGCTGAATAATCAGTGCCTTTCCACCAATTTGACCAGCAGCCACTGGCAATCCCTGGATACCGACGCGTTGCGGCAACAGGCATTGCGGCGTTATCCTCAGCATACGTTGATGATCCGCTCGCTAAACGATCGGCAGAACCCAGAGCTGTTGGCAAAGCTCTCCCGCCAAGGCTGGCTACCTGTCGTCAGCCGTCAGGTTTACTGCCAGGACGATCCTTTACGCTGGTGGGGGAAAATCAACGCCCGGCGAGATGACAAACTGCTGCATCAGAAGGAATGGCAGTTCAAACGGTTATCAGCCGATGCTCCCGAGCAGATGCAGTGTGCCGAACGCCTGTATAACCAGCTCTATCTGGAAAAATACAGTCGTCAGAATGTGCAGTTTACCGCCGGTTATTTTGCTCAGGCTTCACAGCTTGGTTTGCTGCAATTGTACGGCTTGTTCCACCAGCAGCAAATTATGGGCGTGGTGGGAATGGTGCAGTTGGAACAGACGGTAACGGTGCCTATCGTAGGTTATCGAACAGAGTTACCCGCATCACTGGCCTTGTATCGCCGTCTGATTGCCTTTGCTTTGCGCTACAGTATGGACCGCAAGCTGTTGCTTAATTTGAGCTCTGGCGCGCCAGATTTTAAGCGGGTACGCGGTTGCCAGCCGGTGATTGAATACAGCATGGTTTATGTGCGGCATCTGAATCGGTATCAGCGTGGGATCTGGGCGGTGATTTCCTGGCTTTCCCGCAAGCTGTATCAGCCGTTGCTGAAGCGCTATCAGTTATGAAGGTTAATCCGCTTGAAAAATCCGGTGATGCCGTTCAAAAAGCACACCGGATTTTTTATGACTGGATCGGAGCAAGGGTTAGCCTCTGTTTGACGGTCATTACAAGGCAGCTAACGTATCCAACGTCATTGGGTCTTTTTCAACCATACGGATCAAAAGAAGTGCCTGTTTGTTAGGTTTGGCTCTGCCCTGTTCCCAGTTTTGATAAGTAGTAACGCCGGTGTGCAAGTAATCCGCAAAAACGGCTTGCGAAAGACGCAGTTTTTCACGTATTGCTTTTAGCTCGTCTGGTGACATAGAGATGTTTTTTTTCAGTGATACGGCGTGGGTTTTAAGCGTAATTTTACCCTCATTGTAATCACTCCAATCTTTCATCCCCTGGGACAGTTCTTCAAAAAGGCTGAGTTTGCTCATAAGGTGCCCCCCTGTTTCAATATTTCCAACATCTTACGCAGCATCTCGCGTTCGTTGCGGCTAAGGTCATCTTTTTTGTCTTTATCGTAAATGACAAAGAGCAAAAAATGAGACTTTTCAAACCACCAATAATAGATCACCCGCAAGCCACCCCGTTTACCTTTGCCACGACGGTGATCCGCAAATCTGACCTTCCTTAACCCGCCAGTGTGCTGGATAACATCACCGCAGAACGGGTTATTCAGCAGCATCAGCTGGAATGCCTTGAATTCATCATCGGAAAGATAGTCAGCACGCTTTGCTGCAAAAATACTTAACTCAACAAATATAGCATCCATAACCAGATATCTCCCTGCAACTTGGGGACACTCTACCCCCAAGTTGGGCATACCTCAAGGGTGATATGCTGATTTTTTTACGGCTTTTGACAATATGACAAACGAATAAAAAAAGAGCAAAAATCGCTCATATTCAGAGAGATAATGCCGTGGCAGGCAGATTTTTTCTGATTGTTTTTTGCCTGTAAATAACTTTATCTGTTTGATTTTAATCTAATAAATATCAATCCATGCACACTGTAATATAACTGTCATATTTCGTACATTTAACTGTCACCAAACTGTCCTATTTTCCCTCCTGCAGCAATACTTACTCTGATGAAAACGACCAAGGTCGATTTATTAAATATCCCACCAGGAGTGGATTATGAAACTGATGCGTACCACCGTCGCCAGTATTGTGGCAGCGACTTTCTCTCTGGCCTCTGTCTCCGCCTTCGCTGCTGCTAGCCTGACCGGTGCAGGTGCGACATTCCCCGCGCCGGTGTATGCCAAGTGGGCAGATTCTTATCAGAAAGAAACCGGCAACAAGGTCAACTATCAGGGGATCGGTTCCTCTGGCGGCGTGAAGCAGATCATCGCTAACACCGTTGACTTTGGTGCTTCCGATGCTCCGCTGTCCGACGAAAAACTGGCTGCGGACGGCCTGTTCCAGTTCCCGACCGTCATCGGTGGCGTGGTGCTGGCAGTCAACATTCCGGGCATCAAATCCGGCGAACTGACTCTGGATGGTCAAACCCTGGGTGATATCTACCTGGGTAACATCAAAAAATGGAATGACCCGGCAATCGTCAAGCTGAACCCGGGCGTCAAGCTGCCGGATCAGGCTATCGCCGTGGTGCGTCGTGCTGATGGTTCAGGGACTTCTTTCGTCTTCACCAGCTATCTGGCCAAGGCTAACGCGCAGTGGAAAGAGAAAATTGGCGCGGGTTCCACCGTTAACTGGCCAACCGGTCTGGGCGGCAAGGGCAACGACGGCATCGCCGCGTTCGTTCAGCGTCTGCCAGGCTCTATCGGTTATGTTGAATACGCTTACGCCAAGCAGAACAACCTGGCCTACACTAAATTAGTGTCTGCCGATGGCAAAGCGGTTAGCCCGACCGAAGAAAGCTTCAGCGCCGCAGCCAAAGGCGTGGATTGGAGCAAAACCTTCGCTCAGGACCTGACCAACCAGAAAGGCGACAACGTCTGGCCAATCACTTCCACCACCTTCATCCTGGTCCACAAAGAACAGAAGAAGCCTGAGCAGGGCGCCGAAGTGCTGAAGTTCTTTGACTGGGCTTACAAAACCGGTGCCAAGCAGGCCAGCGACCTGGATTACGCCGCTCTGCCAGCCGAAGTGGTTGAGCAAATCCGTGCTGCCTGGAAGACCAATATCAAAGACAGCTCCGGTAAGGCTTTGTTCTAACAGCGCAGGGGGTGCGGTTTACCGCGCCTCTACCTGATATGTCGGGCCTGGCATGCCGGGCCCTCCAAGCTTTAAACAGAAGAGTAATCTATGGCTGAGTACAAGCCGACCATTAAAGCACCGAGTAAAAACGGTGATCTCATCTTCAGCGCGCTGGTCAGACTGGCGGCGCTGATTACCTTATTGTTGCTGGGTGGCATCATTGTCTCGCTGATTATTGCCTCCTGGCCGAGCATGCAGAAGTTCGGTTTTGCCTTCCTGTGGACCAAAGAGTGGGATGCGCCAGCCGAACAGTTTGGTGCGCTGGTCCCGATCTACGGCACGGTCGTCACCTCGCTGATTGCACTGATTATCGCCGTGCCGGTCAGTTTTGGTATTGCCCTGTTCCTGACCGAGTTGGCCCCTAACTGGCTCAAGCGCCCATTGGGGATCGCAATAGAACTGTTGGCGGCGATCCCAAGTATCGTTTACGGCATGTGGGGCCTGTTCGTGTTTGCCCCGCTGTTCGCCAAATATTTCCAGACCCCGGTAGGAGAGGTGCTGTCCGGCATCCCGATCGTGGGTGAGCTGTTCTCCGGCCCGGCGTTTGGTATCGGCATTCTGGCTGCCGGCGTGATCCTGGCCATCATGATTATTCCTTACATTGCGGCGGTGATGCGCGATGTGTTCGAACAAACCCCGGTGATGATGAAAGAGTCGGCCTACGGCATTGGCTGTACCACCTGGGAAGTGATCTGGCGCATCGTGCTGCCGTTCACCAAAAACGGCGTGATCGGCGGCGTGATGCTCGGTTTGGGACGTGCCTTGGGGGAAACCATGGCGGTGACCTTTATTATCGGTAACACCTACCAGCTCGACAGCTTCTCACTGTATATGCCGGGCAACAGCATCACCTCGGCACTGGCCAACGAGTTCGCCGAAGCGGAGTCCGGGTTGCATACCTCGGCGTTGATGCAACTGGGTCTGATCCTGTTTGTGATCACCTTTATCGTCCTGGCGCTGTCGAAGTTGATGGTCATGCGTCTGGCCAAGCGTGAGGGCCGCTAACATGGCAACGATGGATATGCAAAACCCGCTGGCACTGGCGGAAAGCCGCCGCAAAATGCAGGCCTGGCGTCGGCAGAAAAACCGTCTGGCGTTGTTGCTGTCGATGGCGACCATGGTATTTGGTCTGTTCTGGCTGGTGTGGATCCTGTTCTCGACCATCACCAAGGGCATCGACGGCATGTCGCTGGCGCTGTTTACCGAGATGACACCGCCGCCGAATACGGCGGGTGGCGGCTTGGCTAACGCCATCGCGGGTAGTGGCTTGTTGATCCTGTGGGCGACCATCTTCGGTACTCCGTTGGGCATCATGGCGGGGATTTACCTGGCGGAATATGGCCGTAAATCCTGGCTGGCGGAAGTGATCCGCTTTATCAACGATATTCTGTTATCCGCGCCATCGATCGTCGTGGGCCTGTTCGTCTACACCGTGGTGGTGGCGAAGATGGAACACTTCTCCGGTTGGGCGGGGATTATTGCGCTGGCCCTGTTGCAGATCCCGATTGTGATCCGCACCACCGAGAACATGCTCAAACTGGTACCGGACACGCTGCGTGAAGCGGCCTATGCGCTGGGTACGCCGAAGTGGCGCATGATTTCCGCCATTACGCTGAAAGCGTCGGTGTCCGGTATCATCACCGGCGTATTGCTGGCGATTGCGCGTATCGCCGGGGAAACCGCTCCGTTGCTGTTTACCTCGCTGTCGAATCAGTTCTGGAGCACCGATCTGATGCAGCCGATCGCCAACCTGCCGGTCACCATTTTCAAGTTTGCCATGAGCCCGTTTGCCGAATGGCAACAGCTGGCCTGGGCCGGGGTGCTGTTAATCACCCTGTGCGTACTGTTACTGAATATCCTGGCGCGTGTGGTTTTCGCCAAGAAAAAGCATTCATAAAAATTTAAGAGAGAAGTCTTGATGAGTATGGTTGACTCCACTTCCAGCAGCAAAATTCAGGTACGCGATCTGAACTTTTACTATGGCAAATTCCATGCGCTGAAAAACATCACGCTGGATATCGCCAAGAACAAGGTGACCGCGTTTATCGGCCCGTCTGGCTGCGGCAAATCGACGCTGCTGCGGACCTTCAACAAGATGTACCAGCTCTACCCCGAGCAGCGTGCCGAAGGCGATATCCTGCTGGATGGGCAAAACATCCTGACGGATAACTCGGATATTGCGCTGCTGCGTGCCAAGGTGGGCATGGTGTTCCAAAAGCCAACGCCGTTCCCGATGTCGATTTACGACAACATTGCCTTCGGCGTGCGCCTGTTTGAGAAGCTGTCCCGTGCGGATATGGACGAGCGCGTTCAGTGGGCGCTGACCAAGGCAGCACTGTGGAACGAAACCAAGGACAAGCTGCACCAAAGTGGTTACAGCCTGTCCGGCGGCCAGCAGCAACGCCTGTGCATTGCACGCGGCATTGCCATCCGTCCAGAGGTACTGTTGCTGGATGAGCCTTGTTCGGCGCTGGATCCGATTTCCACCGGCAAAATTGAAGAGTTGATCAGCGAGCTGAAGTCTGACTACACCGTGGTGATTGTGACCCACAACATGCAGCAGGCGGCGCGTTGTTCCGACTCCACCGCATTTATGTATCTGGGTGAGTTGATCGAGTTCAGCGATACTGACACTCTGTTTACCGCGCCACAGAAGAAGCAGACCGAAGACTACATTACTGGCCGCTATGGTTGATTAGGATGCATCATGGATAACCTGAATTTAAACAAACACATTTCCGGCCAGTTCAATGCTGAACTCGAGCATATCCGCACCCAGGTGCTGACCATGGGCGGCCTGGTGGAGCAGCAACTGACCGACGCCATTACCGCGATGCACAACCAGGACGGCGAACTGGCCAAGCAGGTGATCGAAGGCGATGCCAAGGTCAATATGATGGAAGTGGCGATCGATGAAGCCTGCGTGCGCATTATTGCCAAACGTCAGCCGACCGCCAGCGATCTGCGCCTGGTGATGGCGATCATCAAGACCATCTCCGAGCTGGAACGCATCGGCGACGTAGCGGACAAGATCTGTCGTACCGCGCTGGAGAAGTTCTCGCATCAGCATCAGCCATTGCTGGTCAGCCTGGAATCGCTGGGCCGCCATACCGTGCAGATGCTGCATGACGTGCTGGATGCGTTTGCGCGTATGGATCTGGATGAGGCGATCCGGATTTACCGCGAAGACAAGAAGGTCGATCAGGAATATGAGGGCATCGTGCGTCAGCTGATGACCTACATGATGGAAGATACGCGCACCATTCCGAGCGTGTTAACGGCGCTGTTCTGTGCCCGCTCTATCGAGCGTATCGGCGATCGCTGCCAGAATATCTGCGAATTTATCTTCTATTTCGTCAAAGGCCAGGATTTCCGTCATATCGGTGGCGATGCGCTAGACAAGCTGTTGTCAGACGGTAAAGACGATAAAAAAGACTGATTTCTTCGCTACTGAAAAATCCCATCGGACTCACAACGTAGGGCGCTGCAGGCTGCGCCCGTTTAACCCTTATGCCGTTTAAAGGCCCTAAAATTAAAAAGGTTATAACTATAGCGTTTTATATTATTTCCTGACCTAAGTGAGGCTTGCTAGCTTATCAGCCAGCGGGACATCAATCACTTGGGAGCCTTTCATGAAACAGCGCGTTTTAGCCTTAACTCTGTTAGCCAGCCTGACCAGCCTTGCCACCGGCGTGGCCCATGCCGATAAACTCGACGATATCAAACAAGCCGGCGTAGTGCGTATCGCAGTATTCGATAGCAACCCACCGTTTGGTTATGTCGATCCGCAGAGCAAAAAGCTGGTGGGTTACGACGTGGACGTGGCCGAAGCTATTGGTAAAGCGCTGGGCGTCAAGGTTGAATTGCGTGCCACCAACCCGGCTAACCGCATTCCATTGCTGGTGTCCAAAAAGGTTGATCTGATCGCGGCCAACTTCACCATCACCGACGAACGCGCCAAAGAGGTGAACTTTAGCGTACCGTATTTTGCTACCGGCCAGAAATTCATTGCCCATAAAGGCGTGCTGAAGACCCCAGAAGATATCAAGAAGCTGCGCATCGGCGCAGATAAAGGCACCGTGCAGGAAATTACCCTGCGTGAGCACTATCCAACGGCTAAAGTGATCTCTTACGACGATACCCCATTGGCGTTTGTTGCCCTGCGTAACGGCAACGTTCAGGCCATCACCCAGGATGACGCCAAATTGGTTGGCCTGCTGGGCAACCTGCCTGCCGCACAAAAAGCCGATTTTGAAATATCGCCGTTCAGTATCACTAAAGAGTACCAGGGCGTTGGCGTGCCGAAAGGCGAAGATCGCCTGACGGCGACCATCAACGATACCTTGATCAAGCTGGAGCAAGAGGGTGATGCGGTGAAGATTTACGATCGCTGGTTCGGCCCGGAAACCAAAACCGCCCAACCGCGTGGCGATTTTAAGATCGGCCCGTTGGATCAGCAACCTAAAGCCTAATCTTCCTTCCCCCTCTTCGCGGTTTTTACAGTGGCGGAGAGGGTTGGGATGAGGGGAAACGCCTCGCATGAATCTGCAACAACTCTCAGACTGGCTGCTGGCGCCGCAGTATCTGAGCTGGCTATGGAATGGCTTTTTAATGACCTTATGGCTGTCGGCCTGTGCCGGGCTGGCGGCTACGCTGCTGGGTTTTGGCCTGGCGGCGATGCGGGACAGCAGCCTGCGCCCATTAAGCTGGCTGGCAGTGGCCTACAGTGCGTTATTTCGCAATACTCCCTTACTGGTGCAGCTGTTCTTCTGGTATTTCGCCGCCGGGCAAATCCTGCCAACCTTTGCCATGCAATGGCTGAATACCCCTCACCAGTTAGGCTTTCTCGACTGGCCTTCATTTGAATTCCTGGCAGGTTTTTTCGGCCTGACGCTCTATTCCACCGCGTTTATTGCCGAAGAGATCCGCTCCGGTATCCGTGGCGTGGCCAGCGGTCAAAAGTACGCGGCCAATGCGCTCGGGCTGACTGGCTGGCAAGCGATGCGCTACGTGGTCTTGCCGCAGGCGCTGAAAATCGCCTTCCCGCCGCTGCTGGGCCAGTACATGAACATTATCAAGAACTCATCGCTGACCATGGCTATCGGCCTGGCTGAGTTGTCTTATGCTTCGCGCCAGGTGGAAACTGAAACCCTGCGCACCTTCCAGGCGTTTGGTGTGGCAACGGTGTTGTATATCGCCATTATTGCCCTGTTGGAAGGCTGGGGAATGTGGCGCCAGCAGCGCAAACCGCTGGGAGGGCACTAAGATGGATTTTACCGTTATTCAGGAAAACCTGGGTTATCTGTTATGGGGCACCTTCCCGGATGGGCCTTTGGGCGGCGCTGCGTTGACGCTGGCGATCAGCCTGATGGCCGGGCTGGCTTCTGCTATTTTGGGCACGTTGCTGGGCGTAGCGCTGGCGATGTCACGCGGCGTGCTGGCCGGATTATTGGCGATGGTGTTGGGGTTCTTCCGCGCTATTCCGGTGATCATGCTGATTTTCTGGACTTACTTCCTGCTGCCGATGGTGTTTGGCGTCGATATCCCGGAAATTACCACCGTGGTGTGCGCGCTGGCGCTGATCGCTTCGGCCTATTTGGCCCATGCGGTAAAGGCGGGGATCGTGGCTATTGGTGCCGGGCAGTGGCAGGCGGGACTTTCCCTTGGATTAAACCGCTGGCAGGTGCTGCGGATGATCGTCTTGCCGCAGGCGCTGCGCATGATGGTGCCTTCGTTTATCAATCAGTGGATCTCGCTGATTAAAGACACGTCACTGGCGTATATCGTCGGCGTGGGTGAGTTGACCTTCCTGGCCACGCAGGTCAATAACCGCAGCATGGTTTACCCGATGGAGGTATTCCTGTTTGTGGCGTTGGTTTATTTCATTTTCTGCCTGACGCTGGACGTGCTGGCCAACGGCCTGAACAAGCGCTTTAGCCCGCAGACTAAAGCGCTAAAACGCAGTAGGCGCTGGTGGCGTAACCGGCCACCGTTACCGGCCAGTTAAGGGGATACGGATCTGCCTCATTTCAGCGGGATATTAGCAGGTAAGCTGCCAGCCGCGTTGCTGCCATAGCATGGGCAACTGCGCCAGATCGTCAAACGTTGTCACCAGCGGATGCTCGATCGGCTGATTATGAGGATCGGCACAGAAGTAGAATACCGGAATGCCAGCCGCGATCCCCGCCTGGGCACCCGCAACGGAATCATCCACCAAAATACAGCGCTCAACGGGAACCTGCATTTGCTGCGCGGCATGGAATACGATGGCTGGATCGGGTTTCCAGCGCTGAATATCGTAGCCGCTGAACAACCGGTCATCAAAATAGGACAACATGTCGGTCAGCCCCAGCGAATGCTGCATTTTGCTCACCGGGCCGTTAGAAACGGTGCACATCGGCGCGTTCATCTGCGCCAGCAGTTCGCGCGCGCCGGCAATTGGCTGGAGCTCGGCATCAAACAAACGGGCCACTTCCTGGCGGAATATCGGCTCCAGATCGCTGGCGGGCAAGTTTACCCCCTGTTCGGCGTTAACCCGCTCAATGATCTCGTAGAGCTTGATCCCTTTATACTTTTTAAACACCTCTTCCAGCGCCAGCTCGATGCCGTAGTGGGCAAACATATGCACATAGGCTTTGCTGCACAGCACTTCGCTGTCGACCAACGTGCCGTCGCAATCAAATAAAACACATTCAACCTGGTTCATCGGGGTAAGTGGCCTCGGTTAAGTCATCATTGCTGTTACTTTAACCGGATCGTGCAGGATTGTCCCTCTTTGGCGATCAATCCTAATAAATACAACTTGTTGCCCGTTTTAGCCGTAAAGATGGCGAAAAAAACCTGTGAGCGAGGTCAAAACCCGGGCTTTTTGTTATAGGATAGCCAGCGACAGTCCAAAACCCCTCTTCGGAATTCTATAATGAGCAAACAAGACATCAGCCTTGATGCCAATCAGGGCTTGCTTGAGCGCGTGTTTAAACTCAAGCAGCATGGCACTACGGTACGTACGGAAACGATTGCCGGCATCACCACCTTTTTAACCATGGTGTATATCGTGTTCGTTAACCCGCAGATCCTGGGTGCGGCGGGCATGGACACTCAGGCGGTGTTTGTCACTACCTGCCTGATTGCCGCTTTTGGCAGTATCCTGATGGGTTTGCTGGCTAACCTGCCGGTGGCATTGGCTCCGGCAATGGGCCTGAACGCCTTCTTCGCGTTTGTGGTGGTCGGCGCGATGGGTATTTCATGGCAGGTCGGCATGGGCGCTATTTTCTGGGGCGCAATCGGTTTCCTGTTATTGACCATTTTCCGTATTCGCTACTGGATGATTGCCAATATCCCGCTGAGTCTACGCGTGGGCATCACCAGCGGTATCGGCCTGTTTATCGCCATGATGGGGCTGAAAAATGCCGGTATCGTGGTCGCCAATCCAGATACGCTGGTGGCAGTCGGCAATCTGACCTCTCACAGCGTGCTGCTGGGTGCATTGGGCTTCTTTATTATTGCCGTGCTGGCTTCGCGTAATATCCATGCTGCGGTGCTGGTTTCTATCGTGGTGACCACGCTGATTGGCTGGGCATTGGGCGACGTGAAATATGGCGGCGTGTTTTCCCTGCCGCCGGACGTGACCTCCGTGGTCGGTCAGGTCGATATCGCCGGGGCGCTGAATATTGGTCTGGCAGGCGTGATCTTCTCCTTTATGCTGGTTAACCTGTTTGACTCCTCGGGTACCTTGATCGGGGTGACTGACAAAGCTGGCCTGACGGATGAAAGCGGCAAATTCCCGCGTATGAAGCAGGCGCTGTACGTGGATAGCATCACTTCGGTAGCCGGCGCTTTTGCGGGCACCTCTTCGGTTACCGCTTATATTGAAAGCTCCTCCGGCGTGGCCGTGGGTGGGCGTACCGGCCTGACCGCCGTGGTGGTGGGCATTCTGTTCCTGCTGGTGATTTTCCTGTCACCGCTGGCGGGGATGGTGCCAACCTATGCCGCTGCGGGCGCGCTGATTTATGTTGGGGTGCTGATGACCTCCAGCCTGGCGCGAGTGAAGTGGGAAGATATGACCGAAGCGGTTCCGGCCTTTGTGACCGCCGCCATGATGCCTTTCAGCTTCTCGATCACCGAAGGGATCGCCCTGGGCTTTATCTCTTACTGCATCATGAAGCTAGGCACTGGCCGCTGGCGTGAAATCAGCCCCTGCGTGATCGTAGTGGCACTGCTGTTTGTGCTGAAAATCGCGTTTGTTGATGGGCACTAATCATCTTCAGTAATAAAAAAGGGGCGCTCAGCCCCTTTTTTATTTCAAGCGCCCGGTGAGGCATCCTGTTCTCTACCCATTACCCAGAGTAAAGGCCGGTTGTATCTTGTCTGCCAACTGCCGTTGCTCGCCGACTCTCCCTCGGGGAAATTGGCGATTTCGACCTGATTCTTGTCTCTGAACAAGTCGGCAAAATTGAGGGCCAGTGCCCGCTCGCTGAAGTTCTGCCGATCGTAATAGGCGATCATGATGCGTTTGTTTTCTGCCAGCGAGAGCTTCGCCGGTGGCAGGCGACCCTTCGGGGCAATCAACATGGCTCCGGCATAAAACTGCGGATAATTGGCCATCAGGTTGGCAGCGTGTAATGCGCCCTGACCACGAGCGGTCAGGTAAACCTGTTGAAGATTCAGCTTCAGCGTGGGGCCCAGTTTATCCAGGGTGCGTTGAATGGCGTTCTGGGTACTGGTTGCACTGTAGTTCGACCAGCGAAAGCTCCCTTCTGCCAGCATCTGCGTGCCGTTGATCTCAATATAGGCCACCCCGGCTTCGGTAAACAGTAACCGATCCTCTGGAATGATCGTGGCAGCTTGTCCGTAGGCATGGAGGTAGACGATGGTTGGCCAGCCTCCGCTCGGGGGATCGCCGCTTGGCACGACATAGTGCGGTTTGCCTTCAAACTTTGCGGCGTGCTGCTGATAGCGCGCTTTGGTGGTTGCCAGTATTGAACGGTAGGTATCACCTTGCTGAATACTGCTGAAGGCGTTGTCTTCCAGCAGGTTGTAGTAATACCACAACCCTCGCTTGGCGCTAAGTTGCAGATAACGTTCGGCTAGCTCGGTCTGGCCTTGTTCGGCCGATGAGGCGGCCAGTTGAAAAGGGGCCCAGATGTTACGACCATCTTCACGCATCAGCGTCAGATATAACGAGGTGGCTCCGGCTTTTTTATCCTCCTGATTGTAGGCTGAGCGGGGCAATGGCTTACTCAGTGGACTATGGATGGGCAGTTCTAGCGGCTCTTCTCCCTCAGGATAAAGCATGGGTGCAGCAAACAATGGACCGGTGGCAAAAGCCAAAAACATGGCTAAAAGAAAAAAAGGCATAATGTTATAACTTTGTTTTCAAATAATATTAATCAGCAAACGAGTAGATACGGCGCCTTTGATACGCTGATCTTGGGGCGCCGCCTGGCGGCTTATTTTACACGACGGATATAGTCACTGAATGCGGACAGCTGGCCTGTCAGAAAATCCCGCGTGCCCTGTTCCACCAGTTCACCTGCTTGCTCATCAACCTTATTCTGGATCACTCCCCCCATAAACTCAGGCTTGTTGATCACCATGGCATCCAGGAACACCAGGATCTGGCGCAGGTGATATTGGCAACGTGCGCCACCGATCGGCCCCATTGAACTGGTCTGGATCGCGACAGGTTTACCAGCCAGCGGCTGGTTAGGTAAACGGGACAGCCAGTCGATGGCGTTTTTCAAACCACCAGGGACAGAGTAGTTATATTCTGGCGTTACGATGATCACGCCATCGGCCTGGCGGATCTGTTCGGCAATGGCTTCTACCGTGGCGGGGAAACCCTCTTCTTGCTGAAGGTCTGCATCATAAAGTGGGATATCGCGGATAGAGGGAAGGGCTTCAATGGTGACACCCTGAGGAGCTAACTGGGGTAAAGCGCGTGCGACTATGGCGTTATAAGAGCCTTTACGCAGGCTCCCCAGTAGCGTAACGATCTTTAGTGCTTGCTCTGACATTTTGATTCTCCCTTTTCTGATGAACAGACTCAGCTTAGAACAACCAGCAGATAATAGGGCAAATAAGCCACCTATCCTAGGTAGATGCTAAACATTTAACTGTTTTTACAATTCAAAGCAGTAAATCATGCGTTAAGGAAAGTTTTGTTTTGTGTATTCCCCTAAAGACAGACGTAAAATCGGTGCTTTCAGCGTGTAACAGAGGTCAGGCTGGTCATCTTCAAAAAGTGCGTGGAGGGGGGTGGGTTGCGCGAGGAAATTTCGTCGCATTTCTGTAACCCCTGGCTATCGTCATATTGCCAGCAGATGAGCCGACCCAAGCCTGGTTGATGGGCACAGGCCCAGCTAAGATATTCACCAGCATCACTCATGACGTGCACGTCAGGCAGAATGCTACAGCGTAATTGGCCGGAAAACGGATGCAAATTCAGCAGATTATGGCCACTATTACCCAAGCCGCACAGCTTCAGTACACATTGACGGATGCTCCACAGCTGGGTTTCGGCTTCCAAACGATCGTGCTGCGCTGCAATCCAGGCGCTCTCCGTGCTGGAACAGTATTGATGGAGCAAGTTGTGACTCCGCGCGCGCATCACCTCGATGTCCAACCCAACCTTGCCTTCCAGGCTCAATAGCACGCCGATGGTATTGCCGGCATAGGCGAGGCTGAAGTCAGGTAAGTGGTGATCGGCAAAGCACGGGCGCCCGGTCGGTGCCGTAGCAATCGGCGGAAGCAGGGGGATACCATACAAATAAAATATCATTTCGGCCAACAGGATCCGGCCTTGTAAAAAACGCCGGCGGCGCTTAACGGAGAAATTGGCAGTTCTTTCGATCAGGTCTTTGGGTAGCCGATGGGTATCTAAGCGCTCTGCAACCGCATCCCATCGGATAAAATGACAAGCCATTGTTCACTCCATGACCGAGGCTTATAAAAAACTGGAGTGTTAGAGTAAGCATAACGATAAGAATTTTCATTAAGAATTCGCATGATCTTTTTCTTAATTATTCTTCTCTTGAATGAAAAATGGCAGCGTATCAGCAGTGTAGTGCGGTGGCCAGGGGCGTTAACCTTGTTGGGTGAGAAAATAAATCCCAGCATTAACATTAAGTTAATTCTGGGATTTTCTGAGTGTGACGTTATTTTCCGATGCAGAAGCTGGAGAAAATGCGTCCTAGCAGGTCATCGGAAGTAAACTCGCCGGTGATTTCGCTCAATGCCTGTTGTGCCAGGCGCAGCTCCTCGGCCAGTAGTTCACCCGCGTAAGCGCTCACTAACTGTTCTTTGCCCTGCACCAGATGCTGTGCCGCCTGCTCCAGAGCCTGCAAGTGACGGCGACGGGCCAGGAAGCCACCTTCCATATTGCTGGTAAAGCCCATGCTCTGCTTCAGATGGTCGCGTAACAGGTCGATACCCTCACCGGTACGCGCCGACAGGCGAATAAGTGAGTGACCATTTACTTCGCTCAGGCCCAATGCCTCACCGGTAATATCGGCTTTGTTGCGCACCACGGTGATCGGCAAGGTACTTGGCAGGCGTGCCATAAACTCCGGCCAGATCTCGGCAGGTTCGGTGGCGGCGGTGGTGGTGCCATCTACCATAAACAGCACGCGATCGGCCTGTTCGATCTCGTTCCAGGCACGTTCGATGCCGATGCGCTCAACTTCGTCGCTGGCTTCCCGCAGCCCGGCGGTATCGATAATGTGCAGTGGCATGCCATCGATATGAATATGTTCGCGTAATACATCGCGCGTAGTGCCCGCAATATCGGTGACGATGGCTGCTTCGCGCCCTGCCAGCTCGTTGAGCAGGCTGGATTTTCCGGCATTAGGCCGCCCGGCGATCACGACTTTCATCCCTTCACGCAGCAGGCTGCCCTGACGCGCCTCGGCCCGAACGCCGTCCAGATCGGCCATAACGCCATTCAGCTGGGCTTCGATTTTACCGTCGGAAAGGAAGTCGATCTCCTCATCCGGGAAGTCGATCGCGGCTTCCACATAGATGCGCAGGTGAGTGAGTGCTTCCACAAGCTGATGGATACGGATGGAAAAAGCGCCTTGCAGCGAATTCATCGCCGAACGTGCCGCCTGCTCGGAACTGGCATCGATCAGATCGGCGATGGCTTCGGCCTGGGCCAAATCCAGCTTGTCATTGAGGAAGGCCCGCTCCGAGAACTCCCCTGGGCGGGCAATCCGCACGTCTGGCAGTGCCAATACGCGTTTGAGCAGCAGATCGAGGATCACCGGCCCACCGTGGCCCTGGAGTTCCAGCACGTCCTCACCGGTAAAGGAATTGGGGCCGGGGAACCATAGCGCGATCCCCTGATCCAGCGTGCTGCCTTCGGCATCACGGAACGGCAGATAATCGGCATAGCGTGGCTTTGGCAGCTTGCCGAGCACCGCCAGAGCGACGTCTTTGGCTCCGCGGCCTGAAATACGCAGGATGCCGACACCGCCGCGTCCGGGCGGAGTAGCAAGAGCAGCGATGGTATCGGTGGTGTTCATAACGGATTATCTCTCTGACTAGATGCAAAATGCAAAAAGGCGGTCATGATGACCGCCTGATATTGCTGGCAAAGTTCACAATCGTAGGGGCGCAGCATGCTGCGCCCGCTCCGTATCAGACTTTTTTCTTGTCGCGGCTGTGCAGACCACGTTTTTCCAGCCCGCGGTAAATCAACTGCTGCTGGACGATGGTCACCAGGTTACTGACGATATAGTACAGCACCAGACCAGACGGGAACCACAGGAAGAACACTGTGAAGATCACCGGCATAAAGGTCATGATTTTCTGCTGCATCGGGTCAGTGACGGTGGTTGGTGACATCTTCTGGATGAAGAACATAGTCACACCCATCAGTACCGGCAAGATGTAGTACGGGTCTTGCGCAGACAGGTCATGGATCCACCAGATGAATGGCGCATGGCGCAGTTCAACCGAGCCCATCAGCATGTAGTACAAGGCCAGGAAGATTGGCATCTGGATAACCAGCGGCAAACAACCCCCCAGCGGGTTCACTTTCTCAGCTTTGTACAACGCCATCATTTCCTGGCTCATACGCTGCTTGTCATCACCGATACGCTCACGCATCGCCTGCAGTTTTGGCTGCAGCATACGCATCTTGGCCATCGAGGTGTACTGCGCTTTGGTCAGCGGGTACATGATGCCGCGCACGATGAAGGTGATGATGATGATTGAGAAACCCCAGTTGCCGATGAAACTGTGAATGAACTTCAGCAGTTTGAACAGCGGTTGGGAGATGAACCACAGCCAACCGTAATCAACGGTCAGATCCAGGTGCGGTGCCAGTTGAGCCATCTGATCCTGCAGCTCCGGGCCAACCCACAGGGTGGCATTCAGCTGTTTCTCAGCGCCTGGCTGGACAATCACCGGCTCGGCTTTAAAGCCGATAGCAGACAGGTTAGTGCCTGGCTTGGAGGTATAGAAGGTGTTGTTGCCCTGAGTCTCTGGTACCCACGCGGTGGCGAAGTACTGTTGCAACATCGCAATCCAGCCGCCTTGGGTGGTGACATTCAGGTTCTCATCCTTGTCGAACGCATACTTTTGGTATTTGTCTTCGCTGGAAGAGTAAGCCGCACCACGGAAGGTGTGCAGCGCAAAGTTGTTGCTGCCGGTGTCACGATGCTTGGGCAATTCGGTGGTCTGCTTCAACTGGCCAAACAGGGTCAGTTCCAGCGGAGTCGCGCTCTTGTTGACGATGGAGTAGTCCACGCCAACGGCATAATGGTTACGTTTGAGCACAAAGGTCTTGGTGAAGACCGAACCGTCTTTGCCGGTAAAGGTCAGCGGAATACGCAGTTCATCCTGGCCATCGGCCAGCGTGAAGGTATCCTGCGCCGCCTCAAACAGAGGACGCTCGCCGTTTGCCGGGTTATCCGGGCCGTCTCTGCCAGTCAGGCCGCTTTGTGCCTGGTAGACGAATGACGGGGTAGATTCCAGCAGCGTAAATGGAGTCGATGAACCCAGGGTATCCGGGTAGGCCAACAGTTTAGCCTGCTCGATATCGCCACCACGGGTGTTGATGGTCAGCGACAGCACGTCAGTGTTAACGGTGATCAGTTTACCCTGGCCACTGCCTGGTACGGCCGAACTTGCGGCATCACCGGTAGCTGTGTTCGCGGTCTGTTGCGTGGTCTGGGTGGCTGCGGGCTGCGGAGCGTTGTCCACTTGCCAGGCCTGCCAGATCATGAAAGACACGAACAGCAGAGCGATGAGGAGAAGATTGCGTTGCGAATCCATCGTTAGTGTTCTCTGTTATCGTCGGTTTTCGGCGGCACGGGATCATCGCCACCTGGGTTCAAAGGGTGGCATTTTAATACGCGTTTCAGTGTTAACCAACTGCCTTTTAACATGCCAAACCTGCGTAATGCCTCAATTGCGTAATGAGAACATGTCGGCTGGAAGCGACAACGTGGCCCAAGCAGCGGACTGAGTACGAGCTGATACGCCCGAACCAGCCCGATCAGGATGCGGGAGCCTGGCGACAGTGGCGACGCCATAATTTTTCCAAAGCTTCCGTCAGTGCACGATTATCCAAATCCGCTATCCCTTTTTTGGCCACCACCACAAAATCCATCGCCGGTAATTCGTGCTGACGTAAACGGAAGCTTTCGCGGGTTAGGCGTTTGATCCGGTTGCGTTCATGCGCGCGTTTGACGTGTTTTTTGGCGACGGTAAGACCGATGCGGGGATGCCCCAGCTGGTTCAGGCGGCCGAGGATGGTGATTTGCGGCGTGCCAGCCCGTTGTGGCTGCTGGAAGACGAAAGTGAAATGAGTGGGAGTTAACAAACGTAACTCCCTAGGAAAAGCGAGCTTAACCACTCAGCGGGTTAGCTTTTATTACTTAGAAACAGTCAGACGAGTACGGCCTTTCGCACGACGGCGGGCCAGAACTTGACGACCATTCTTGGTGGCCATACGAGCACGGAAACCGTGGCTACGGTTACGCTTCAGTACGGACGGTTGGAAAGTGCGTTTCATAGCGATTTCTACCTAAACTTAAATGAAATACTGATAAGTCAAATGCGTTTGGCTACTCGGCGTGAAGATGACCGACGCCTCAATCGCAATACATAAAGAGGCGGGATTGTAATAATTGTACAGTCCTGAGTCAATTCACATCGCGCTAGCCTACCTGGTTGTCTGCCAATTCGGAGTAAAATCCGGTGTTGGCCCGTGGTCACCGCAGAATCCTGTCTTGGCTAAATGACTCACCATTAAGGAACCAGGTATCACACGTGGGCGAAGATTATACGGACTCGGGGGTAAATCACAAGGATCTCCGCACGATCCTGCGTGATTTCTGCGAGGATCCGCGTGGATAACCAGGTATAACCTGTGAAAGGCGGTAAAACCTGGCTCGACAGGTGCAGATCTCATCGGTGCCGATCCCGGCATGATTAAAAACTAGCCACTCTTCAAGGGCTGTGGATAAAATGGATCTAATCTGTGATGAAGAGGAGGATCTCTTGCGCGGATTGCGCTATGATCCGTCATTCCGATCGCGATCCCAAATCAGGATCGTTAAGGGCATAAACCGTGAAAGGCGGTTCGCATACCCTACAGGTTTTTCAGCCGATACCGGGCGTGTGTCAAAAATCATGAGTTATAAAAAAGTAGCCTGATTCTTTTCTTTTTATTGATCTTGTTCGAGTGGAGTCCGCCGTGTCACTTTCGCTTTGGCAGCAGTGTCTTGCCCGATTGCAGGATGAGTTACCTGCCACAGAATTTAGTATGTGGATACGCCCATTGCAGGCGGAACTGAGTGACAATACCCTGGCGCTGTATGCGCCCAATCGTTTTGTGCTGGATTGGGTTCGCGATAAGTACTTAAACAATATCAATGGCCTGTTGAATGATTTCTGCGGTACGGATGCGCCGCTGTTGCGTTTTGAAGTGGGCAGCAAGCCACTGACACCAACCCTCAGCCAGCCCGTGATGGCCAGCGTCAACAATCACAGCGCTCCGGTCGCCCCGGTGGTGCGCACGGCTGCACCGTCCCGCCCAAGCTGGGATAACGCGGCACCGCCGCCTGAGCTTTCCTATCGTTCCAACGTCAACCCCAAGCACACCTTCGATAACTTCGTTGAGGGTAAGTCTAACCAGTTGGCTCGTGCTGCGGCGCGGCAGGTGGCAGACAATCCGGGGGGCGCTTATAACCCACTGTTCCTGTATGGCGGTACCGGCCTGGGTAAAACGCACCTGTTGCATGCGGTAGGCAACGGCATCATGGCGCGTAAGGCCAATGCCAAAGTGGTCTATATGCACTCGGAACGCTTTGTGCAGGACATGGTCAAGGCACTGCAAAATAACGCCATTGAAGAATTCAAACGCTACTACCGCTCGGTGGATGCGTTGCTGATCGATGATATTCAATTCTTTGCCAACAAAGAGCGTTCACAGGAAGAGTTCTTCCATACCTTTAACGCCCTGCTGGAAGGCAATCAACAGATCATCCTGACCTCGGATCGCTATCCAAAAGAGATCAACGGGGTTGAGGATCGTTTGAAATCCCGCTTCGGCTGGGGCCTGACGGTGGCGATCGAGCCGCCGGAGCTGGAAACCCGCGTCGCGATCCTGATGAAAAAGGCCGACGAGAACGATATCCGTCTGCCGGGCGAAGTGGCGTTCTTTATCGCCAAACGCCTGCGTTCCAACGTGCGTGAGCTCGAAGGGGCGCTGAACCGCGTGATCGCCAACGCCAACTTTACTGGCCGTGCCATCACCATCGATTTCGTGCGCGAAGCGCTGCGGGATCTGTTGGCATTGCAGGAAAAGCTGGTCACCATCGACAATATCCAGAAGACGGTGGCCGAGTACTACAAAATCAAAATCGCGGACCTGCTGTCTAAACGGCGTTCGCGCTCGGTTGCCCGCCCGCGCCAGATGGCGATGGCATTGGCAAAAGAGCTCACCAACCACAGCCTGCCAGAAATCGGCGATGCGTTTGGTGGCCGCGACCATACTACGGTGTTGCACGCCTGCCGGAAGATTGAGCAGCTGCGTGAGGAAAGTCACGACATCAAAGAAGATTTCTCCAATTTAATCAGAACATTGTCGTCATAGCCCATATGAAATTTATCGTTGAACGTGAGCAACTGCTAAAACCGCTGCAACAGGTGAGCAGCCCACTGGGTGGCCGCCCGACGCTGCCAATTCTGGGTAACCTGCTGCTGCAGGTGACGGAAGGTTCCCTGCTGCTGACAGGAACCGACCTGGAGATGGAGATGGTGGCGCGCGTTGCCCTGTCTCAGCCCCATGAGGCGGGCGCGACGACCGTCCCCGCACGTAAATTCTTTGATATCTGCCGTGGCCTGCCGGAAGGCGCGGAGATCACCATCATTCTCGAGGGTGATCGCTTGCTGGTGCGTTCTGGCCGCAGTCGCTTCTCGCTGTCCACGTTGCCGGCAATAGACTTCCCGAATCTGGATGATTGGCAGAGCGAGGTGGAGTTCACTTTGCCGCAGGCGACGCTAAAGCGCCTGATCGAAGCCACTCAGTTCTCGATGGCTCATCAGGATGTGCGTTATTACCTGAACGGTATGCTGTTTGAAACCGAAGGGGAAGAACTGCGCACCGTGGCCACCGACGGTCACCGCCTGGCGGTGTGTTCGATGCCGATTGGTCAGCAGTTACCGACCCATTCGGTGATCGTGCCGCGTAAAGGGGTCATGGAGCTGGTTCGTCTGCTGGACGGTGGCGATACGCCGTTGCGCGTGCAGATCGGCAGCAACAATATCCGTGCTCACGTGGGTGACTTTATCTTCACCTCCAAGCTGGTTGACGGCCGTTTCCCTGATTATCGCCGCGTATTACCGAAGAATCCGGACAAAACGCTGGAAGCGGGCTGCGACCTGCTCAAGCAGGCGTTTGCCCGTGCGGCCATTCTGTCGAACGAAAAGTTCCGCGGCGTGCGCCTGTACGTTAGCCAGAACCAGCTCAAGATCACTGCCAATAACCCGGAACAGGAAGAGGCGGAAGAGATCCTCGATGTCAGCTATGATGGCACCGAGATGGAGATTGGTTTTAACGTCAGCTATGTGCTGGACGTGCTGAACGCACTCAAGTGTGAAGATGTGCGCCTGCTGCTGACCGATTCCGTCTCCAGCGTGCAGATCGAGGACGGTGCCAGTAAGTCTGCCGCCTACGTCGTCATGCCAATGCGACTGTAGAAATTATCGGGCTATCTTACTTGCCCCTTTGCGATTGGGCAGTGCTCGCAATCCTCACGTACTTTAAGTACGCTGCGGTTGCTGTGCGCTGGCCGCACGCAAATGACCTGCGACGATAACGCCCTGGATTGTTAGATGATTAAGACAACTACAGTATGGCTCTGACGCGCTTACTGATTAAAGATTTCCGCAATATCGAAGCTGCCGATCTGGCACCTGCGCCGGGATTTAACTTCCTGGTTGGGGCCAACGGCAGCGGCAAGACCAGCGTGCTGGAGGCGGTGTATACCCTTGGTCATGGGCGCGCGTTTCGCAGCCTGCAGGCCGGGCGAGTGATCCGTCACGACCAGCCGGAGTTTGTGCTGCATGGGCGGATTGAAGGCCCCGGGCGCGAATTATCGGTAGGATTGAGTAAAAGCCGTCAGGGTGACAGCAAAGTGCGTATTGATGGCAGCGATGGCCATAAGGTGGCCGAGCTGGCACAGCTATTGCCCATGCAGTTGATCACCCCCGAAGGATTTACCCTGCTTAATGGCGGGCCGAAGTATCGGCGTGCTTTCCTGGACTGGGGTTGTTTTCACAATGAACCCGGTTTTTTCACCGCCTGGAGCAACCTGAAAAGGTTACTGAAGCAGCGCAATGCCGCGCTGCGCCAGGTCAATCGCTATGCGCAGATCCGCGCCTGGGATCAGGAACTGATCCCGTTGGCCGAGCGCATCAGCGAGTGGCGGGCAGCCTACAGCGATGCAATTGCCGCGGATATCACCGCGACCTGCGCGCAGTTCCTGCCCGAATTTGCCCTGAGTTTCTCTTTCCAGCGCGGCTGGGACAAAGAGAGCGACTACGGAGAGCTGCTGGAGCGCCAGTTTGAGCGCGACAGGGCGTTAACCTATACCGCGGTGGGGCCGCATAAAGCGGATTTCCGCATTCGTGCCGAAGGTACGCCGGTAGAGGATTTGTTATCGCGCGGTCAGCTTAAACTGCTGATGTGCGCATTGCGCTTGGCGCAGGGTGAGTTTCTCACCCGCCAGAGCGGGCGGCGTTGCCTGTATCTGATTGATGATTTTGCCTCCGAGCTGGACACCGGCCGTCGCCGGTTGCTGGCCGATCGCCTGAAAGCCACCCAGGCACAGGTTTTTGTCAGCGCGGTAAGCGCTGAACAAGTAACCGACATGATGGGTGAAAAGGGCAAGATGTTCCGCGTGGAACAAGGTAAAATAGAGGTTCAACCACAGGACTAAAATGAGCGAGAAACGTTGATGTCGAATTCTTATGACTCCTCAAGTATCAAGGTATTAAAAGGGCTGGATGCGGTGCGTAAGCGTCCGGGCATGTATATCGGTGATACTGATGACGGCACCGGTCTGCACCACATGGTATTCGAGGTCGTGGACAACGCTATCGACGAAGCACTCGCTGGCCACTGTAGCGACATTCAGGTGACAATCCACGCCGACAACTCCGTCTCGGTGCAGGATGATGGCCGTGGTATCCCAACCGGTATCCACGAAGAGGAAGGGGTGTCTGCGGCACAGGTCATCATGACCGTACTGCACGCCGGCGGTAAGTTTGACGACAACTCCTATAAGGTTTCGGGCGGTCTGCACGGCGTAGGCGTTTCGGTTGTTAACGCCCTGTCAGAGAAGCTGGAACTGGTGATCCGCCGTGAAGGCAAGGTTCACGAGCAAACCTACAAGCATGGCGAGCCGCAGGCTCCGCTGAAAGTCGTCGGTGAAACCGACCAGACCGGGACCACCCTGCGCTTCTGGCCTAGTTACCAGACCTTTACCAATAACATCGAGTTTGAGTACGACGTCCTGGCCAAGCGCCTGCGTGAACTGTCGTTCCTCAACTCTGGCGTTTCTATTCGCCTGAAAGACAAACGCAATGACAGAGAAGACCACTTCCATTATGAAGGCGGTATCCGGGCGTTTGTGGAATACCTGAACAAGAACAAGACCCCGATCCACCCAACGGTGTTCTACTTCTCAACCGTGAAAGACGATATCGGTGTGGAAGTGGCGCTGCAGTGGAACGATGGTTTCCAGGAAAATATCTACTGCTTCACCAACAACATCCCGCAGCGTGATGGGGGTACCCACCTGGCCGGCTTCCGTGCCGCGATGACCCGTACCCTGAACACCTACATGGATAAAGAAGGCTACAGCAAAAAGTCCAAGATCAGCGCCACCGGTGACGATGCGCGTGAAGGTCTGATTGCCGTGGTGTCGGTGAAAGTGCCAGACCCTAAATTCTCTTCCCAGACCAAAGACAAGCTGGTGTCTTCAGAAGTGAAAACGGCGGTCGAATCGCTGATGAACGAGAAGCTGGTGGATTACCTGATGGAAAACCCATCGGACGCCAAAATCGTGGTCGGCAAAATCATCGATGCGGCCCGTGCCCGTGAAGCGGCGCGTAAAGCACGTGAAATGACCCGCCGTAAAGGCGCGTTGGATTTGGCTGGCTTGCCAGGCAAACTGGCAGACTGCCAGGAACGCGACCCGGCGTTGTCCGAACTGTACCTGGTGGAAGGGGACTCCGCGGGCGGCTCAGCCAAACAGGGCCGTAACCGTAAGAACCAGGCGATCTTGCCGTTGAAAGGGAAAATCCTCAACGTTGAGAAAGCCCGCTTCGACAAGATGCTGTCTTCACAGGAAGTTGCCACGCTGATCACCGCGCTGGGCTGCGGCATTGGCCGTGACGAATACAACCCGGACAAACTGCGTTACCACAGCATCATCATCATGACCGATGCCGACGTTGACGGCTCGCACATCCGTACGCTGCTGTTGACCTTCTTCTATCGTCAGATGCCGGAAATCATCGAACGTGGCCACGTCTATATTGCCCAGCCGCCGCTGTACAAAGTGAAGAAAGGCAAGCAGGAGCAGTACATCAAAGACGACGAAGCGATGGATCAGTATCAGATCTCCATCGCCCTCGACGGCGCGACCCTGCACACCAACGGTTCTGCACCTGCCTTGGCGGGTGAGCCGTTAGAGAAGCTGGTGGCCGAGCATTACGCCGTACAGAAACAGATTGGCCGGATGGAGCGCCGCTACCCGCGCGCGTTGCTGAACAACCTGATCTACCAGCCAACCTTGAACGAAGAGGATCTGGGCGACCGCGCCAAGGTGGAAAACTGGATTGAATCGCTGGTGAAATTGCTCAACGATAACGAACAACACGGCAGCAGCTACAGCTCGGTGTTGATTGAAAACCGTGAGCGCCAGATGTTCGAACCGGTGCTGCGTATCCGTACCCACGGGGTCGATACCGACTATCCGTTGGACTTTGAGTTTATCCGCGGTGGCGAATACCGCAGGCTCTGCACCTTGGGTGAGAAACTGCGCGGCCTGCTGGAAGAAGATGCTTATATCGAACGTGGCGAACGCCGCCTGCCGGTAGAAAGCTTCGAACAGGCGTTGGAGTGGCTGGTGAAAGAGTCGCGCCGTGGTCTGTCGATCCAGCGTTATAAAGGGCTGGGTGAAATGAACCCGGATCAGCTGTGGGAAACCACCATGGATCCCGATCAGCGTCGTATGCTGCGCGTAGCGGTGAAAGACGCGATTGCAGCCGATCAGCTGTTCACTACCCTGATGGGCGATGCGGTGGAACCACGCCGTGCCTTTATCGAAGAAAACGCCCTGAAAGCGGCGAACATCGATATCTAACGCCTCATCGGGTGATTAACAATCCGCGCCGGTTCGCCCGCGCGGATTTTTTTATGCGTTTTTTCCACTAACATGACAAGCTGAAACGGGTTAGCATGAGAAAAAACCACTGGGAGACACGCTCGAATGGCTATTGAACTGATTGCAATTGATATGGATGGCACGCTGCTCAATCCGCAGCACCAGATTACGCCAGCGGTAAAGCAGGCGCTGACTGCCGCACGCGCCAAAGGCGTGCATGTGGTGCTGGCTACCGGGCGGCCTTATGTTGGCGTGCAGGACTATCTGCGTCAGTTGGATATTCAGGGTGAAGGTGATTTTTGCATCACCTATAACGGGGCATTGGTGCTGAAAGCGGTGGACGGGGCCTGCGTGCTGCAAGAAACGCTCGGTTTTGACGATTACCTCTATTTTGAGCAGTTGGCACGCGATTTTGGCGTTCATTTTCAGGCGTTTGATTTTGATACCCTGTACACGCCGAACAAGGACATTGGTAGATATACCATCCATGAATCCCACATGACCGGTATTCCCTTGAAATACCGCAGCGTGGAAGAGATGGATCGCTCCATTCGTTTCCCGAAGGTGATGATGATTGATGAGCCAGAATTGCTGGATCGCGCCATTGCCCGCTTACCGGCAGAGGCCTGGGAACGTTACACCATCATGAAAAGCGCGCCTTACTTCCTGGAGATCCTGCACCAGCGGGTGGATAAAGGAGCCGGGGTCAGAATGCTGGCCGAGCATTTGGGCATCAAGCAGGAAAACGTGATGGCGTTAGGCGATCAGGCTAATGATACCGCGATGATCGAATATGCCGGATTGGGTGTGGCGATGGGCAATGCGATCCCTGAATTAAAGGAAGTCGCTCAGCATGTGACCAGCACTAATACCGAAGACGGCGTAGCGCGCGCGATTGAGAAATTTGTATTGTAAACCGCCCCTAACCCTAACTCCTCTCCCACAGGGAGAGGGGACCAAATGTGCTACCTATTGACCCCTGAGCTGACCTTAACACCGTAGGCCACATTACCTGCCAACGACGCTGAACTAGCGCCCTCTCCCTATGGGAGAGGGCCGGGGTGAGGGGGTATTAGTTATTTTGTGTAATATGATTTTTGTGATCTGTATTTTTGCCTGTTATTGATAACCCTATTATAGTGATTTTCAGCCCCCTGCTTGTTAAGCGGTTATTCAAGGGATGATTAATTAATCCACAGCAATTATATGGATGTAAAATGAAGATGAAAAAAGCCTTATTAGCCTCATTGACCTTTATTGCCTGCACACAATTATCTTTTGCCGCCAAAGACGTGACCACACAGCCCGATCTTTATTTCCTGCAAGAATCACAATCCATTGATAGCCTTACACTACTTCCGCCACCTCCTGCCGTTGACAGCATCGATTTTCTCAATGACAAAGCACAATATGATGCCGGTAAATTACTCAGAAATACCGAGCGGGGCAAACAGGCTTATAATGATGCCCATGTGAGTGGTGACGGTGTGCCAATGGCGTTTTCTGGCGCATTTGGTATGGAAATCACCCTGGATAAAACCCCGGAAATATATCGGCTGGTTACCAAAATGCGTGAGGATGCCGGTGATTTGGCGACCCGCAGTGCCAAAGAACATTATATGCGCATTCGGCCTTTTGCTTTTTACCAAGAGGATACCTGCCGCCCAGATGAACAAAGTACGCTGTCAAAAAATGGCTCCTATCCTTCCGGCCACACCACCATCGGCTGGGCTACCGCGCTGGTGCTGACGGAAATCAATCCCGCCCGCCAGGGTGAGATCCTCAAGCGGGGCTATGAGATGGGGCAAAGCCGGGTGATCTGTGGTTACCACTGGCAGAGTGACGTTACGGCTGCGCGTGTAGTGGCTTCCGCTATCGTGGCACGTTTACACGCCGAGCCGGCTTTTATCGAACAACTGCAAAAGGCGAAAGCCGAATACCAACGGTTGGCCAAAGCTGGGTGATAGGAAAAAGTGCCACAAACAGTGCCACAAACCTTACCACGGGGCGCTGCATTGCTGCGCCCCTCTAACCCTTATCTGCGATAGTCTGCAGGTATTCCCCAGCACGGTATTTTCCCTCCTCTTCGTCTCCCTTGCGCACTAAAACCTCCCTCATCACGCCAATCTGCCAATCAAAGTCGATAAAAATGACGGCCTGCCTGTTTTGTGATCTAGATTGTAGTACAATAATGATATTTAGTACTACAATCATGATGAATTTAAACATCAACAAACCAAGATTGTGCTGCAACCAAAGGACGCCACGGTATAACGCGAGGTAAAGTGGAGCCGTAACCCCAACATGGCGAGCATTACGGAGAGGCAATGAAGCAGCAGATCAGTAAAACCGACCGCATCATCATTGAGATTGGCCAGCAGATAGTCGGCGGCAAATACGTCCCTGGCTCGGCTCTGCCCGCAGAGACCGAGCTGTGCGAAGAGTTTCAGACTTCGCGCAACATTATCCGCGAAGTGCTGCGTGCCTTGATGGCAAAGCGGTTGGTGGAAGTGAAACGTTATCGTGGCGCGTTCGTCACCCTTCGTAATCAGTGGAATTACCTGGATACCGAAGTCTTGAACTGGGTGTTGGCGCAGGACTACGACCCACGGTTAATCGCCGCTATGAGTGAGGTGCGTAATCTGGTGGAGCCCACCATTGCCCGCTGGGCAGCTGAACGTGCCACATCCAGTGAGTTGGCGGTGATTGAAGCGGCGCTGAACGACATGGTTGCCCACCATCAGCAGCGGGAATTGTTTAACGAAGCCGATATCCGCTATCACGAGGCGGTGCTGGCAGCGGTACATAATCCGGTATTGCAGCAGCTCAGTGTTGCGATCAGTTCACTACAGCGAGCGGTATTTGAACGTACTTATATGTCGGATGAAGACAATATGCCGCGTACTTTGCGTGAGCATCAGGATCTGTATGACGCCATTCGTCATCAGGATGCCGATGCTGCAGAACGGGCAGCGCTGACGATGATCGCCAGCTCGACCAAACGCCTAAAGGAAATTACATGAGTGACAGCTTTATCGCGATTGACTGGGGTTCCACTAACCTGCGCGCCTGGCGGTACGAGCGTGGGGAGTGTGTAGACAGAGTGCAGTCACAGGCCGGTGTGACCCGTTTGGGGGGGCGCTCTCCCCAGCAGGTGTTCACTGAACTGATGGCCCGCTGGCCGGAACCGTTGCCGGTAGTGATGGCGGGGATGATCGGCAGCAATGCGGGCTGGTTGCAAGTGCCCTATTTGCCTTGCCCGACCCGTCTGACTGAGGTTGCCGGGCTGTTAACCGTGGTAAAGCAGGCATTGCCAATAAAAGCCTGGATCATCCCGGGAATGTGTGTTGAACGTGCGGATAACTGCAATGTTATGCGTGGTGAGGAGACGCAGTTGATCGGTGCTTATGCGGAGCAGCCTGCGGCACTTTATGTGATGCCCGGCACCCACAGCAAATGGGTACAGATGGATGGCGATACGCTGGTGGATTTCCGTACCGTCATGACGGGGGAACTGCATCATCTGTTACTCAATCATTCTCTGATTGGTGTGGGGCTGACTGAACAGCAACCCGATCCGCAGGCTTTTAAACGTGGGTTGGAAACCGGGCTTAACGAGGAGCATCTGGTAAGCCGTCTATTTGAAACCCGGGCGGCACACGTACTGGGCAAAATGGAAAAAAGCGCCGTCAGTGATTGGTTATCCGGCCTGCTAATCGGCAACGAAGTGACACAAATGCAGCGCCGTTATCCTCTGCCTGCGGAGGCTGCACTTACGGTGATTGGTAACCCAACATTAGGGGAACGTTACGCGCAAGCGCTGGATCTGGCGGGGATCCGCCACCGCATGCTGGACGGCGATCGGGCTTTTCAATCCGGAATAAGGAGTATTGTGAATGAGCTGGAAAACTGAGTTGCCGCTGATTGCCATTTTGCGTGGCATCACTCCGCAGGAAGTGCATGCCCACGTACAGGCATTGCTGGATGCCGGGTTTGACGCTATTGAAATTCCGCTGAACTCGCCGCAATGGCAACAGAGCATCGGCGATATGGTGCAAACCTTTGGTGACCGGGCATTGATTGGGGCTGGCACCGTGCTACAACCGCAGCAGGTGGATGAGTTGGCCGGGCTGGGAAGCAAACTGGTGGTCACGCCGAATACGCAACCGGCGGTGATTAGCCGTGCAGTACAACATGGGATGACGGTCTGTGCCGGTTGTGCCACGGCATCTGAAGCGTTTAACGCATTGGAGGCCGGGGCACAGGCGCTCAAAATCTTCCCGTCGTCTGCTTTCGGCCCGGACTATATCAAAGCGTTAAAGGCGGTATTGCCGCCGCAGGTGCCCGTTTTCGCCGTTGGCGGTGTCACGCCAGAAAACCTGCATCTTTATTTGGCCGCCGGCTGTGTTGGCGCAGGATTGGGTAGCGATTTGTATCGTGCTGGTCAATCGGTAGAACGCACTGCGCAGCAGGCCGCCGCTTTTGTTCGAGCCTATAAGGAAGCTACACGTTGAAAATAACCAAAATGACCACCTACCGGCTGCCGCCGCGCTGGATGTTCCTGAAAATAGAAACCGATGAAGGCATCGTTGGCTGGGGAGAGCCGGTCATTGAAGGCCGGGCCCGCAGCGTCGAAGCCGCGGTGCAAGAGCTGGCGGAATATGTGATTGGCCAGGATCCGGCCCGGATTAATGATATCTGGCAAACGTTATACCGGGGTGGTTTCTATCGCGGCGGGCCTATTTTGATGAGTGCCATTGCCGGTATCGACCAGGCCCTGTGGGATATTAAAGGCAAAGCGCTTGGTGTGCCGGTTTATCAGCTGCTGGGCGGCTTGGTGCGCGATAAAATCAAGGCCTATAGCTGGGTTGGGGGCGATCGCCCTGCTGATGTGATCGACGGTATCAGAAAATTGACGCATATCGGTTTTGATACCTTCAAGCTCAACGGCTGTGAAGAGATGGGGATCATCGACAATGCCCGCAAGGTGGATGCGGCAGTGGCGGTGGTGGCACAAATCCGTGAAGCCTTTGGTAACAGCATTGAGTTTGGTTTGGACTTCCATGGCCGGGTTGCTGCGCCGATGGCGAAAGTGCTGATCAAAGAGCTGGAGCCTTATCGCCCGCTGTTTATTGAAGAGCCGGTGTTGGCGGAGCAGGCCGAATATTATCCTCGCCTCGCGGCACAAACGCATATTCCGATTGCTGCCGGTGAGCGCATGTATTCGCGTTTTGATTTTAAACGTGTGCTGGCAGACGGGGGATTGGCGATTATCCAGCCCGATCTTTCCCACGCTGGTGGTATCACCGAATGTTTCAAGATTGCGGCGATGGCAGAAGCTTACGACGTGGCGCTGGCACCGCATTGTCCGCTGGGGCCGATTGCGCTGGCCTCTTGCCTGCATCTCGATTTTGTTGCTCGCAACGCGGTGTTCCAGGAACAAAGCATGGGCATTCATTACAATCAGGGTGCCGAGCTGTTGGATTACGTGTTGAATAAAGACGATTTCAAAATGAGCGATGGCCACTTCTATCCGCTAACCAAGCCGGGATTAGGGGTAGAGATTAATGAAGAACTGGTGATCGAACGTAGTAAACAGGCAACGGATTGGCGTAACCCGGTGTGGCGTTATCCTGACGGTGCCGTCGCTGAGTGGTAAGTCTGATTTAATTTATCTTGTTTTAACTATTTATCACGCAAGGGTGCGCGGCGTTGTCTCGCCTTTTAGCCGGGTGCGCACCCCCAAAACAATACCTTGATTATTAATAAGTAACCTGACTGACGGCATTAATTATTATTTACCAGTGAGACTTAGATATCCTCGGGCAGGTATCCTACATCTACTTGCCACTATTAAATTCGCAAGTAACGGAATAATTATTATGGACATGACATTAACCTCAGCGCCAAGAAGCAAGCGCCGCTATCTGACATTATTTATGATATTTGTCACGGTAGTAATTTGCTATGTTGACCGTGCCAACCTGGCGGTGGCATCCGCCCATATTCAAGCAGAGTTTGGCATCAGCAAAACGCAAATGGGCTATATTTTCTCGGCCTTTGCCTGGACTTATACCCTTTGCCAAATCCCTGGTGGATGGTTCCTCGATCGCGTGGGGTCAAAAATGACCTATTTCATCGCGATTATGGGATGGTCGATAGCGACCTTACTGCAAGGGTTTGCCACGGGTCTAGGATCGTTGATGGGGTTGCGTGCCATTACCGGATTGTTTGAAGCCCCGGCGTTTCCAACCAATAACCGCATCGTCACCAATTGGTTCCCTGAGCAGGAACGTGCTTCGGCCGTAGGATTCTATACTTCAGGCCAGTTTGTCGGCTTGGCGTTTCTTACCCCGTTACTGATTTGGGTGCAGGAAATCCTGAGTTGGCATTGGGTATTCATCATCACCGGGGCTGTCGGCATGGTCTGGGCGCTGATCTGGCACTTTGTCTATCAACCGCCGCGTAAAAGTAAAGGCGTCAACAGCGCTGAGATTGAGTACATTCAGGCCGGCGGCGGAATGATCGATGGCGATGTCGTGACAGAGAAGAAAGCTCGCGTCGCCATGACTGCCGCAGATTGGAAGCTGGTATTCCACCGCAAACTGGTCGGGGTTTATCTTGGCCAGTTCGCCATTGCCTCCACGCTGTGGTTCTTCCTGACCTGGTTCCCGAACTACCTGACGCAGGAAAAACATATTACCGCACTGACCGCTGGTTTTATGACTACGGTGCCTTTCCTGGCGGCATTTTGCGGCGTATTACTGTCCGGCTTTGTCGCTGATCGTTTGTTACGCAGTGGCAAATCCATCGGCTTTGCGCGTAAAACGCCAATTATCTGTGGGCTGCTGCTTTCCACCTGCATCATGGGTGCCAACTACACCGACGATCCGCTGTGGATTATGGTGCTGATGGCGTTGGCCTTCTTCGGCAACGGTTTTGCTTCCATCACCTGGTCGCTGGTGTCTTCGCTGGCTCCGGTGCGCCTGATTGGCCTGACTGGTGGGGTGTTTAACTTTGTGGGGGGCTTGGGGGGCATTACCGTACCGCTGGTGGTAGGTTATCTGGCACAGGATTACGGGTTTGCTCCTTCGCTTATTTATATATCGGTAGTGGCTCTGTTAGGCGCGTTGTCCTACCTGCTGCTGGTGGGTGATGTGAAACGGGTAGGCTGATGGGTTACTATGGCGGTTCTATGCCAGCCGGTATGCAGGAGCCGCCATGAGCCATCAGGAACGACAGCTGACTTTTGATCCGCGAGGTCATCAACTCACCAACATTAACGTCTGGACGCCGTGCAGCCAATGGCTGGCGTATGATGTACGGCCAAGCGGCGCATCCTTCACCGGCTTGAGTATTGAGCGGGTGAACGTTGCCAACGGTCAGGTAGAAGTGGTTTATCGGGCGCAGCAGGGGGCGCACGTCGGCGTAGTGACGGTGAGCCCAGATGCGCCAGCGCGTTATGTGTTTATCCATGGACCGGAACATCCTGACAGCCACTGGCATTATGATTTTCACCATCGCCGTGGCGTAATCGTCAGCGAACCGGATCGTGAACTGGCGATCACCCTCGATGCATTGGACATTACCGCTCCGTATACCCCTGGTGCGCTGCGTGGTGGTACCCACGTACATGTCTTCAGCCCGGATGCCAGCCGCCTGAGCTTCACCTATAACGACCATGTGATGCACGAACTCGATCCGGCACTGGATTTACGTAATGTCGGTGTCGCGGTGCCGTTACAGGGCGTGAATCCACCTAAGCAGCACCCGCGTGAATATGACGGCAGTCACTTCTGCGTTCTGGTCAGCACCACGACGCCCACCCCGCAGCCGGGCAGCGATCAAATCAATCGGGCTTACGAAGAGGGTTGGATTGGCCAGCAAGGCTACAGCAAACCCGATGGCAGCCGCCAGCGTTGGGCGTTGGCGTTTATCGGTGATACCCTCTCGCCGCAGGGGGAAAAACTGCCTGAAGTGTTTGTGGTGGATTTGCCGGAAAACGATGCTGACTATGCCAAAGCCGGGAAGGCTCCCTTGCAGGGCACGGCAACTACCTTACCGGCCCCACCGCTGGGGGTTGAACAACGGAGGCTGACCCATACCAGCCAGCGCCGCTATCCAGGGGTTGCCACGACGCCACGCCACTGGTTACGTAGTTCGCCAGACGGCAGCGCCATTGCTTTTCTGATGAAGGACGAGCGAGGCATTGTGCAACTGTGGACCATTTCCCCCAACGGTGGGGAAGCGCTCCAGATCACGCAGGCGGAACACGGTATTCAGTCAGCGTTCAGTTGGCATCCGCAAGGGGGCAAGCTTGCTCTCGTGTGTGATAACAGCGTAATGCTGTGCGATATCGTCAACGGCAATATGCAGCGCCTGACGAAACGGACTGCGCAGCCACCATTGGGGGACGCGGTGGTGTTCTCACCGGACGGCAAACAGGTGGCCTTTATGCGCGAAGTGGCTGGGTTCAGCCAGATTTTTGTGGTGGTAGTTTAACTACTACAACCCGGCCGGTGCTGACGAAGTCGCCATGCCCTGGCCTGGGTTACCGCTGGCAGCCAGATTTTGATCTTCTTCGTGTTGGATACGCGCTTTCGGTGAGGCTGCCGTTTTATCGCTGCCTGAACGCAGGTAGTCGTAAGGCAGCAAAATGGTGTCCATCGCCGCCGACAGGGGCAGATCGATCGCCAGCAGGGGCATCATGGCCCAACTGGTATCTTCGCTTTTCATCATGCCGACATTGGCACGCGTTCCTGAGTAGTAACCCTGATCGGCCCCGGTGTGGCTGGCTACGCTCGAGCAGCCATTGGCGCTCAGCAGCAGGCAGCCGGTTGCTATCATTTTTTTGAGTGGTTTCATTCATCCATCCTGAGGGGGCCATCCCCTGAAATTTGCTGAGTTATAACATCCAGCCAAAGCAATGAAAGTTGCAAAGCTCCGCACTGTGGCGGCTCTCTCACTTTGAGTGTATGTGATAAACAAATTTTCGCCGTTTCCGTTGGCAATTATTTGATCATCGTCAGTTGAAAAGCGGAAAGCAAACCCCATCTTCTTTATAAGGCCAAATTAAGAATTTGCCGTAAGGGAATTCTGGTCGCTCAGCCTGTCCATAATGGAAGGCTTTATTATCAACCTCGCTGAAGTGCCTTAGGAGGCTGTGTTATGCGCAACTTTGATCTTTCCCCGCTGTACCGTTCTGCGATCGGTTTTGATCGCCTGTTCAACGCCCTTGAGTCTGGCCAAAGCCAGGGTAACGGGGGTTATCCTCCGTACAATATTGAACTGGTTGACGAGAATCATTACCGCATTGCCATCGCGGTTGCCGGGTTTGCCGAGCAGGAGCTGGAGATCACGACGCAAGATAATCTGTTGATTGTGCGCGGGGCTCACACCCATGAACCGGCGGAAAGAACCTACTTATATCAAGGCATTGCCGAGCGTAATTTTGAACGCAAATTCCAGCTGGCCGAACATATTCAAATCAGAGGCGCCAAACTGGAAAACGGCCTGCTGTATATCGATATGCAACGCGTGGTGCCGGAAACATTAAAGCCGCGTCGGATCGAAATTAAGTAATCGTTGTTTCATCACTCTGCCTGCCGTCAGGGGGCAAACTTTAAACCTCGCTTCTTGGAAGGAGATTACTATTATGCGTAACTACGATTTATCCCCACTGCTGCGTCAATGGATCGGTTTTGACAAACTGGCCAGCTCAATGGGAGGCCAGGAGCCACAAGGGTTCCCGCCATACAACATTGAGAAAAGCGACGACAACCACTATCGCATTTCCCTGGCGCTGGCCGGGTTCAAACAAAGCGAACTGGATATTGAAGTGGAAGGCCCGCGCCTGACCGTGCGTGGCAAACCGACACCGCCGGAAAAACAGGTGGAGTATCTGCATCAGGGGTTGGTGTGCAAAGAGTTCAGCCTGACCTTTACCCTGGCAGAGCACCTGCAGGTTGACGAAGCCAAGTTTGAAAATGGCTTGCTGCACATCGATCTGGTACGTAACGTACCGGAAGCCTTGCAGCCACAGCGTATCCGCATCGGCAGCACGGCAGCTGCGGAGCTGGAAGCCAAATAACCGGCTGAAAAAAAACAAAAACTTGCGGGGGAGGTCCATTCGGGCCTCCCCCGTTGCATTCTGTGCTGTACCCCACATTACCCCCCCGCGCCTTATGTCAGAATCCCTAGTAATTGCAGGTATTTAATCGCATAGAGATTGTTAAACTTTGGGTAAGGATGTGACGTATGAGTGATATCGCCCTGACCGTCAGCATGTTGGCGTTGGTGGCTATTCTCGGGTTATGGATCGGCAACTGGAAAGTGTATGGCGTGGGTTTAGGGATAGGCGGCGTCTTGTTCGGCGGCATCATCGTCGGGCACTTTGCACAGACTTACCAGATCACTCTCAACGGCGACATGCTGCACTTTATTCAGGAGTTCGGTCTGATCCTGTTTGTTTACACCATCGGTATTCAGGTTGGCCCTGGTTTCTTCTCGTCCCTGCGCGTTTCCGGCCTCAAGCTCAATGGTTTCGCCATTCTGCTGGTGCTGGTGGGTGGCGTGGTGGCGGCGATTGTCCATAAGCTGTTTGCCGTGCCGTTGCCGATCATCCTCGGCGTGTTCTCCGGCGCGGTGACCAATACACCGGCGCTTGGTGCCGGGCAGCAGATACTCACCGATTTGGGCTCCGATCCGGCGCTGGTTAACCGCATGGGCATGGGCTATGCCATGGCCTACCCATTTGGTATCTGCGGCATTCTGCTGGTGATGTGGCTGATCCGCCTGTTCTTCCGCATTAATATCGATAAGGAAGCGCAGGAGTTTGAAGATAGCCTGGGGAGTAACCGCGAGCTGTTGCAGACCATGAACGTGGCGGTGCGTAACCCCAATCTGCAAGGCATGGCCATCAAGAATGTGCCACTGCTCAATAGTGACGACATCATCTGTTCGCGCCTGAAACGGGGTGATTTGCTGATGGTACCCGCCCCGCACGAGACGCTCGAACTGGGGGATTTCCTGCACCTGGTCGGCAAGCGAGAAAAACTGGAAAACGCCCGGCTGGTGATTGGCGAAGAAGTGGACGTTTCACTCTCCACCCGTGGCACCTCGCTGCAAGTTGTCCGTGCGGTGGTCACCAACGAAAAGGTGTTGGGCAAAAAAATCCGCGAGCTGGATCTCAAGCAGAAGTATGACGTGGTGGTCTCGCGCCTCAACCGTGCCGGGGTCGAGCTGGTGGCGGGCAGCAATGTTACGCTGCAGTTCGGGGATATCCTCAACCTGGTGGGGCGGCCAGAATCTATTGAGGCAGTGGCCGCGATTGTCGGTAACGCCCAGCAGAAGCTACAACAGGTGCAAATGCTGCCGGTATTTATCGGTATTGGCCTTGGGGTGCTGCTGGGGTCTATCCCGCTGTTTATTCCCGGCTTCCCGGCAGCATTGCGGTTGGGGTTGGCCGGTGGCCCGCTGGTGGTGGCGTTGATCCTGGGGCGTATCGGCAGCATCGGCAAGCTGTACTGGTTTATGCCGCCAAGTGCCAACCTGGCGCTGCGTGAACTGGGTATCGTGCTGTTCCTGGCCGTGGTTGGCCTGAAGTCGGGTGGCAACTTTATCGATACCCTGCTGCATGGGGATGGGCTGGCGTGGGTCGGTTACGGGGCGTTAATCACCTCGATACCGCTGATCAGCGTGGGTATTCTGGCTCGGGTGGTGGGTAAGATGAACTACCTGACGCTCTCCGGCATGTTGGCGGGCTCAATGACCGATCCCCCGGCGCTGGCCTTTGCCAACGGCCTGCACCCCACCAGCGGCGCTGCGGCGTTGTCTTATGCCACGGTCTATCCGTTGGCGATGTTCCTGCGCATTATGTCACCGCAGCTGTTGGCGGTGCTGTTCTGGGCTATGTAGTCAACAAAAGGGGCTCCGCTTGCGGAGCCCCTGGAGATTTACCCTTCCTGATGCGCGCGTTCCACCTCTTCTGCCAGGATCATCACGCCACGCTCAATATCTTCCGGATTAGGTACATAGTTCATGCGCATACATTGATGCGTATGTGGCCATTCATGCTCCAGCCCCGGGAAGAAGTAGTGGCCCGGCACCATCAGCACACCACGCTTTTTCAGCCGTTGATACAGCAGCTCGGTGGTGATGGGCAGATCCTTGAACCACAGCCAGAGGAAGATGGCCCCTTCCGGTTTATGGATCAGGCAGCGCTCCGGCGACAGGTAACGACGAATAATGCCGATGGTCTGTTCGACCCGCTGCTTGTAGAACGGGCGGATCACCTCGTTGGATAAACGCAGCAGATCGCCACGCTCAATCATCTCCGCGGCCAGCGCCGGGCCGATGCTGCCCGGGGACAGGCTGATAATGCCGTTCATATTGGTTAGTGCGGTGATGACTTTCTCGTCGGCAATCACGATGCCACAACGTGAGCCTGGCAGGCCCAGTTTGGACAGGCTCATGCACAGGATGATATTCGGGTTCCACAGCGGCGTGGCTTCGCTGAAAATAATGCCGGGGAACGGCACGCCGTAGGCGTTGTCGATCACCAGTGGGATATCACGCTGCTGGGCGAGCAGATCGAGTTTCATCAGCTCTTCGTCGGTGATCACGTTGCCAGTCGGGTTGGTAGGGCGTGACACGCAGATCATGCCGATATCGTCACCGATGTTCAGATGCTCAAAATCGACGTGATACTTGAACTGGCCGTCTGGCAACAGTTCGATATTAGGCTTGGCGGAGACGAACAGCCCCTCATCCAGCCCGGAATCGGCATAGCCAATATATTCTGGTGCCAGCGGGAACAGTACACGGCGGCGGCTACCGTCGGCGTAGCGGCCAGCGAACAGGTTAAACAAGTAGAAAAACGCGCTCTGGCTGCCATTTGTCAGTGCAATATTCTGTGGTTCTATCTGCCAGCCAAGCTCTTCTTGCAGCATGGTAGCCAGCGCTTTCAGCAGGGCATCTTTACCTTGCGGGCCGTCGTAGTTGCACAGTGCCTCGGTCAGCTTGCCCTGATCGAGCATCTCCTGACATAGCTGTTTGAAGTAGCTGGCCATCTCCGGGATTTGCGCCGGGTTACCGCCGCCGAGCATGATGGCACCTGGCGTGCGCAGGCCTTCGTTCAGATCGTCCATCAAGCGGGTGATGCCCGCATAACGGGTAAATTTGTCGCCGAAAAGTGAAAAATTCATAGCTGCTGCAATATAGTTGTGAGCGGGTAGGCGCCCACCATACCGCCAGATAAAAGCGGGTGCAATGCGCTAGAGTTTTCACCCGCCGGGCATAGATGTCGCCTGGCGGGTATTTAACAGCATAATTAGCTGAATTATTGTGACCGTTCGCCAGCCCACACCACCATCACCTTGTCACCCTCATGCTGGCGGCTAAAGGCATAGTAATGAGACGTTTGCTGTGATTGCTGCGTACCGGCACCGATTGCCGGATGGCGCTCACGGAACTGACCCAAGCGTTGCCAGTGTGCCAGCAACGGTGCTTTGGCGCCTTGCAGTTCCCCCCAGTTCATATCCGAGCGGGTGCCTTGC
The DNA here is from genome assembly GCF_051654945.1 of Serratia sp. (in: enterobacteria). GTDB lineage: Bacteria > Pseudomonadota > Gammaproteobacteria > Enterobacterales > Enterobacteriaceae > Chania. The sequence goes on along the minus strand of NZ_JBOFZA010000092.1, from coordinate 115,584 downwards.
AGGGGATCGGAACCGGTAGGGCCAAACGGGCGGCCGCTCTCATCACCGTAGTAAATTTGCACTGCGCCGGGTGCCAACAACAGCAGGTCTGCTGCTCGCTGTTGTAGATGCAGAGAGCCTTTGGCATCGCTGGCGAAGAACAGGCGAGTATCGTGCGAGGAAATATAGCTCAGCACGTTGAAGCCCTGTAGCTTGTCCGCCATCTGTTGATAGGTGCTATCGATATTGGAGAAACATCCCAGCGCTTGCGCGGCCTGATCTTGAAAATCAAAGTTGATCATCGCATCGAAGCCATGCTGGTAATACTCGCTTTTCATCACCCCGTGGCCCCAGGCCTCACCGGTCATCCAGAACGGCGCATTGTCCAACGCCTGTTTGGGGTTGGCCGCTTTCCACTCTGCCAGCGCTTCGGTGGCACGCTGCTTTAACAGATCCAGCGTGGGTTTATCGACGTGTTTGGCGGTATCGACGCGGAAGCCATCAATGCCGTAGTCGCGCACCCATTGGCTGAGCCAGGTTGCCAGATAATCGCGGGTGGTAGCCCCTGGGATTTCGCGCGCGGCGGTATCGGACTTGTGGCGGAAGAACAGCGGTAGGCCGCTGGCACCGGGCGCTTCGGTTTTGATGTCCGGAAGGAAGGCCAGTGACATGGTCAGGTCGTTAAAGCCAGGCGAATCGTAATCGCCGATATCGGTGCGGATCCAGTTTTTCCCCCACCATTGGCTCCAGCCTGCTTTATCGCTGAAGTTGATGTAGTCGTTAAAACTGTGCCAGCTCTGGCCTGGCCCCGGCTGCCAATCGCCCCAGTTTTTACCGAGGGTTTTTTCGGCTTCATCACCCTTCAGGTACAGCGAGCCAAACTGAAACTGCTGCATATCGGTGAGCGTGGCATAGCCGACGTGGTTGACCACCACGTCAAACAGGATGCGGATCCCGCGTTGATGCGCCTGCTCCACCAGGTTACGCAGATCCTGCTCGTTGCCCATATTGGCATCGAGCTTGGTCCAGTCCAGATGGTAGTAACCGTGATAGGCGTAATGTGGGAAATCCCCTTTGGTGCCGCCACCGACCCAACCGTGGATTTGCTCCAGCGGGGAACTGATCCATAGCGCGTTGACCCCGAGCTGCTGCAGATAATCGAGCTTTTGTGTCAACCCGGCGAGATCGCCGCCGTGAAAGGTGCCGATTTCCTGCATGCCGTCGCCGTGACGGCCATAGCTGTGATCGTTGGCCGGGTTACCGTTTTCAAAACGATCGGTCAGCACAAAATAGACCGTGGCGTTGTGCCAGCTAAAAGCGGTTTTTGGCGGTGTATTGGCTGATTCCAGCAATAGCAGGCCACCACTGTTGGCAGCTGGTTGTAAGGTGATTTGGCCCTGATTGACCTTGGCGGTCTGGCCGGAGTAGAAATCACGCAGCGTTTCGCCTTCGGCAAAGGTGTCTTTTACTGCGACGGTGATGGGTTGACCGTCCCAACGCTGACAGGTGCGGGCAACGGCAGCCACGGTTTTTTCCGGCTCGGCCTTCAGGCTGAGCTGCAAGGTTGGCGTACCGCTGCGGGTGTCGATACGTACCTGGTAATCACCATCGCGAAACAGTCGCCAACTCACGGTCGCGCTATCGCTACAGGGTTGCAGCGACAACGCCTGGTTCAGCTTCACCGCAACGCTGGGCTGCCAGCATTGTTGGTTCTGATACAGTTGCAACGGCAGCTGGCCTTTGGCCAGCGTAGCCTGGCTGGTAAACACACCGCTGGTGGATTCGCTGAAGGCGGGGAAGCTTTGCAGCGTCCAGTTGGCCAGCGCTGCGGGTGAAAGCAGCATCAGCAGGGGCAGGGTCAGACGTTTCATGGCTCTCCTTACTCGTGGCAGGAAGCGTTTTTATCGTAGGGTAGCCTAGTTTGCTGGATAGAGAAAAAATCGCCTCATCCTGGGGCGGAAATTTGGGGGCGCAGGGGGAAGGGGGAGAGGTTTGTAGGATTTTTATGGTTAGGCTTTCATTGACACTGTCGATAACCGTTCCTATCATTGTGTTAATAGATAACACAGGAGGCGCTATGGCCAGAACAACCAGCGTGACAATAGGCGAGCAACTTGATGCGTTCGTTGGCCGATTAATAGACAGCGGTCGCTACGGATCGACCAGTGAAGTTGTGCGGTCAGCACTACGTTTGCTGGAGCAACAGGAAACAAATGATGAGGTCATTCGCCAGGCTGTTGTCGCTGGTTTGGAAAGTGGTGAAAGCTCGTTATCATTGCGGGACATTGCGGCCCAAAGGAAGCTGAAACACCGTGTATAAGCTCACAAAACGAGCCGAGGACGATTTCATTGGGATTTATGACTACACGTTTTTAAATTTCGGTGAGGCTCAAGCTGACTACTATACCGACGCACTAGAGGCGTTTTTGAAGATGTTGGCCGAAACTCCGAGGATAGGGCGGGATTATCTTGCGGTTCCTGGCGTAATGCGTATTGAGTTTCAGAGACATACTATTTTTTATACCATCCGTGATACTGACATTCTGATCGCACGTATTCTGCACCAACAAATGAACCACATTCGCCACGTCTTGTAAGCCGCTGTTAATTTGATTAGATGCCAGTTGGTAAAAACTGGCATCTAATGAGAATTACTTCTTCAGCAACTGCGGGTTAACGCAGTTTTCGGTTACCGTGCCGGTCAGAGCGGCAATCAGATTATCTACGGCGCATGCGGCCATGCCGTAGCGAGTCTCATGGGTGGCAGAACCGATATGTGGCAACGCGACCACGTTAGCCATTTTCAGTAACGGTGAATCGACCGCGACCGGCTCCTGCTCGAACACGTCCAACCCGGCGGCGTGAATGGTGCCGTCCTGTAAGGCTTCAATTAGCGCCTGCTCATCTACTACCGGGCCACGCCCTGCGTTGATCAGAATACCGCTCTGCTTCATCTTCGCCAACTGCTCACGGCCGATCAGATGGAAGGTTTGCTCGGTGAGCGGCAGCGTAATGCACAGGAAGTCCGACTCGGCCAGCAGCGTATCAAGATCGCAACGGCGTGCATTAAAGCGCTGCTCTGCCTCTTCATGTGTGCGACGTGCGTTGTACAGCACCGGCATGCCAAAGCCAAAGTGCGCACGCTGCGCCAGTGCCAGACCGATGCGGCCCATGCCCAGGATGCCGATGGTTTTATGATGCACGTCTACGCCATACCAGTCAGGCCCGATGCTGCCTTGCCATTCCCCCGCTTTAACCCGCTCGGCCACTTCGACGACCCGGCGCGCGGTGGCCAACACCAGGCTCATGATGGTATCGGCCACGGTTTCGGTCAGCACGGTTGGAGTATGCATCAACAGCACCTGGTGGGCGTTGAGCGCATCGACGTCAAAGTTGTCATAACCCACGGAGACGGTGGAAGCCGCACGCAGCCTGGGCGCTCGTTGCAAAAAGGCTTCATCAATCTTGCCACCGGAACCCAGGATGCCTTCGGCCTGTTGCAGCGCCTGCTCAAAGGCGGCGTTATCTGGTTGCAGGCCGTCAAAGGCATGCACGGTGAAGTGCTGATCCAGCCTTGCGCGCAGGTCGCTGGGCATACTTTTGTACAACACAATTGAAGGCTTCATCACAAACTCCATCTGGCGAACGAGATAATCAACATAACATATTGCAGGGTGAGTGAAGGGCGAAGCCCCTCACTCAGGAACATCAGGCCACCTGTGGCTGAGCTTCGTTGCGTGCAGGCTTGACGATCAGCGTCAGCCCCACCGAGGCCAGCAGTGCGATAGCCATAAACATATAGGAAGCCGCCGGGCTGCCGGTTGCTCCATTCAGATAGCCGACAAACCAGGAACCGAAGAAGGAACCCAATGCGCCCATGCTGTTAATCAGCGCCATGGCACCGCCGGCGACGTTTCTTGGCAGCATCTCCGGGATGATGGCAAAGAACGGACCATAAGGCGCATACATCGCCGCACCGGCCACTACCAGCAGACCATAGGAGATCCAGAAGTGGTTCGGGCCAATGGCGTAAGAGGCGAAGAACGCCAGCGCGCCGATCAGCAACAGCGGCCAGACGAACAGTTTGCGGTTCTGCATCTTGTCCGATGCCCAGGAAACCACGATCATCGCGATGGTGGCGGCCAGATAAGGCACCGACGACAACCAACCCGCTTCCACCATCCCCATTTGCATACCGCTGCGCAGGATCGAAGGCAGCCACAGCACGAAGCCATACACGCCGATGCTCCAGGCAAAATATTGCATACATAGCAGGATCACGTTACGGGAGCGGAAGGCCTCGCCGTAGTTACGCACGGCCTTGATGCCTTTCTGTTCTTCAGCCAGTTGCTGTTGCAGCGCCTGCTTCTCCTGGTCGCTCAGCCAACCCACCTGTGACGGTTTGTCTTTGACCAGCACCCACCAGCAGAAGGCCCAAATCACGGCGGGGATCCCTTCGATGATAAACATTTCACGCCAGCCAAAGGCATGGATCAGGTAGCCGGAGACCACCGACATCCACAACACCGTGACCGGGTTGCCGAGGATCAGGAAAGTGTTGGCGCGGGAGCGTTCGGACTTGGTAAACCAGTTGCTGATATAAATCAGCATTGCGGGCATTACCGCCGCTTCTACCACGCCGAGGATAAAACGAATGGCTGCCAGCATTGGGATATTGCTGACCATGCCGGTTAGCGAAGCGCAGCCTCCCCACAAGATGAGGCACCAGAAAATCAGTTTCTTGACGCTACGGCGTTCGGCGTAAATTGCGCCGGGAATTTGAAAGAAAAAATAGCCGAGGAAAAACAGCGCGCCCAGCAGAGATGACATCCCTTTGGTGATGCCGAGATCGTCGTTGATCCCGGCGGCAGAGGCAAAGCTAAAGTTGGCGCGATCCAGATAGGCCAGGCTGTAGGTGATAAACACGATGGGCATGATGTACCACCAGCGTTTAGCCGCAATAGTTGCTTTACTCATGTTCAGATCCCTTCAGTGGAGTCTTTTTGCCAGCGGCGGCGGGTAACCATCCGCTGGGGCTTGTGCTCTCCCGGCGTGCCTCGGTTGTAGGGCCAGAGGTGGGCGCACTTAGGAGCAAATGATTATTCAGCCAGTGTGGCGCGGGTTGGCAGCCCTTCGCTATCGCCGATGGCCTGGATGGCCAGTGAGCCGATCTTGTTGCCGCGTTGTACCGCCTGGAGCAGCGTTTTGCCTTCCAGCAGGGCGCTTAGCGTCCCCACGGCGAAACCGTCTCCGGCTCCGACGGTATCTACCACGTTGGTGACTTTCACCGCCGGAACCGCGGCCTGGTCGCCCGCGGCGGTTTTAAACCAGGCGCCTTCGGGCCCGGTTTTGATGATGACGGCCTGAACGCCACGTTCCAGATAGAAATCGGCGATGCCTTCTGCGGTGGATTGCCCGGTCAGGATCTGGCCTTCTTTTAACCCAGGTAGCACCCAGTCGGCAGCACAGGCCAGCTTATTGAGCTGTTCGATCATCAGCTCGCGGCTAGACCACAGCACCGGGCGCAGGTTGGGATCGAAGGAAATGGTTTTACCCAGGGCGCGCATCTCGGCGGCGGCGAAATGACACAGTTCCAGCGATGGGCTGGAAAGGGCAGCGGCCACGCCGCTCAGATGCAGGTGACGCGCTCCGGCGAAATAGTCGCGGTTAAAATCGGCGGTGGACAGACGGCTGGCGGCGGAGCCTTTGCGGAAATACTCCACAGTGGGATCGGTTCCATCGGTGTTTTTAGATTTGAGCTGAAAACCGGTCGGATAATGGCTATCGATGGTTACCCCGCTGGCATTGATTCCTTCTTTTGCCAGCTGTTGCAGGGTAAAGCGGCCAAAGGAGTCATTGCCTACCCGGCTGACCCAACCCACGTTCAGGCCCAGCCGGGCCAGCCCAATCGCTACGTTCAGCTCGGCACCGGCGATGCGTTTGGTAAAGGTTTCCACCTCGGCCAAATCGCCGGTTTGCGCTGCGACAAACATCGCCATGGCTTCGCCCAGCGTGACGACGTCTAAAGGATGTTGCGTTGTCATCATGCCAGCTCCCCCCGTAACACATTCACATAGTGGCGGGTGACCGCCTCCAGATCGCTGCCTTGTAACGGGAACTCGATGCCGCGTGGGACGTCCTGTGGCAGACGGGCCAGCAGATCGCGCCAACTGCCGTCGGTATCATCCAGGGCAATTGCACGCCAGCCGCGTGGTCCAAGGGTTGCGGCCTTAACATGAATATAGCCAACGTGTCTGGCCAGCAGATCGGCGGCGGCCAAGGCGTCTTGCCCTACCCAATGCCAGTTGGCCATATCGAAGGTCATGCCGACCGGTAATTGGCTTGCTTGCGCCGCGTAGAAGAAGGCATTCAGCTGCGACAGGATGCCGCAGTCTGGCGTTTGGTCGTTCTCGACCACAAGTTGAGTGGCAGATTGCCCCAGCGCTATTTTTAACTCAGTGAAATCAAAGCCTGGCTTATAGTGGCCTAACGCGAGCTTGAGGCGGCTGGCTTGCAGGATCTTCGCCTCCGCCAAAAAGGCCGGCAAGTTCGGGTTCAGGGTACTCTGTGGCGTAAACAGTGACTCAGGAGCGGAATACACAGCGGACAGTTGGTGCTGTTGCAGGGCCAGTGCCAAGGCTGGCAAATCGTCCAATTCCTGCGGGGAGAGGAGTTCGCGGCGGATTTCCACGCCGTCGGCTCCGGCTTGGGCGATAAGGGGTAATAACGCCGCCTGCCCTCCTAGCTGCTGAACCTTATCGTTGCCGTAGGCACTGGTCACTACAATAATCTGTTGCTTCATATCTGGCTCCTGAGATGGCTAGTCCACCACCGTAACTGAGGTATTCACGGTAAATGGAACCGGTTCCATTGAAAAGCAGCAGAATGCAGAACTATGATCGCAATCACGGAGTTGGCTGAAAAACGTTCGCTCATGAATTATCGTACTTGTCAGCTAAGGCGACACGGTTTCCCCTCACCCCAGCCCTCTCCCACAGGGCGAGGGAGCCAGTTCGGTGTTGTGGTGAGCTAGGTATAACTGAGTGATACCGGTTTTTTTATTCACTGGAGGTCAGGTAGACGGACAAAATATCAGGTAGCGCGGACAGTTCCCTCTCCCTGTTGGAGAGGGTGAGGGGCATCACCGGTCAACGCTGGGTGGAGCCGCGTACGATTAACTCACCGGAAAATAGCTGTTCGCTAACGGGAGCATCCATACCCTGGATACGCTGCACCAACAGCTCCAGCGCGGCATGCCCTATCTGGTAGGTAGGCTGCTTCAGCGTGGTGATGCCTACCCCGGCCAATTCGGCCCATTCCAACTCATCAAAGCCCAGCAGGCCAATATCGTTGCCCCACTGCATACCCAAATGGCGCATGGCGCGTGCAACTTGCAGCGTCAAGGCACCGTTGGCCGAGATCACCGCTTTGCGCATACCGCGATGGCGGGTGTTGAAGGTCTGTAATACGGTTTCCAACTTTTCGGCGTCGTTAAGCGGGGTCTCAGCCTGCTCGGCGGACAAATCGGGGTGGTTGGCCATGGTCTGGCGAAAGGCGTGCAGCCGCTCAAGCCGGGTATTCACGGTGCCAATCGGTTCACTGAGGAACAGGATCGCCTCGAACCCCTGTTGCAACAGGTGCTCCGTCGCGGTAGTGGTGGCCTCATGATTATTCAGACCTACCACATCGCAGGCGAAATCGGGGATTTTACGGTCGATCAGCACCATCGGCAGCATCGACTGTTGCAGCATGGAGAGCGCATCTTCACGCATCCCGACGGCGTTCACCACGATCCCTTCCACCCGGTAGCTGCTGAGCAACTGGAGGTAATGCTGTTCCTGATTGACTTCATTATTGGTATTACATACCAGCAGGGTAAAGCCGTGCTGGCGGCAGGCGGCTTCGATACCGCGCATGACGTGAACGGAATAGGGATTGGTGATATCGGCAATGATCAGGCCAATCAGCCGCGTCTGGCCCCCTTTCAGGCTGCGGGCCATCTGGCTTGGGCGATAGTCGAGTTGCTGGATCGCCAGCTCGATGCGTTGTTTCAGATCGTCGGAGAGCAGGTGCTGTTCACCATTGAGATAGCGCGACACGCTGGTTTTGCCGGTTTGGGCGTGTTTTGCCACATCACTGATGGTGGCGCGCCCTGAGGCACGCGTTGCTTTATCACTGCTCACAGCCGATCTCCCCTGCGGTTCAATGCCAAGGAGACTAACACACCAAGCCTAAAGCCGGGAATGACCCATATCAGGATGTGGGCTGCGGCAGGAAATGCGAACTGGCGGGGCCGAGGCCCCGCACGGTTTTATTGCAGCGGGCTGAGGGTGATCTCAACGCGGCGGTTCTGCGCCTTGCCTTCGGTGGTGCTGTTGGAGGCAATCGGGTTATCCGGACCGGCGCCGGTCGAACGGATGCGGTTGGCGGCGACCCCTTGGGTGATCAGCGCGCTGGCTACGCCGTCTGCACGTTGCTGGGACAGCGTCATGTTATGGGCGCGAGCCCCGGTGCTGTCGGTATAACCCACCACGTTGACGGCGGTTTTTTCGTATTCTTTCAGTACCATCGCTACGCCGGTCAGGGTATTGGCACCCGCCGGTTTCAGCGTGCTGCTGTCGGTATCGAAGGTCACGTTGTTCGGCATGTTCAGCACGATATTATCGCCCTGACGGGTGACGCTAACGCCGGTACCTTTCATTTTGTCGCGCAGCTTGGCTTCCTGCACGTCCATGTAGTACCCGGCACCGCCGCCCAATGCGGCACCGGCTGCGGCGCCGATCAACGCGCCTTTACCCCGGTCTTTTTTCGATGAAGAGATCATGCCGATACCGGCACCCAGGGCTGCGCCAACGCCAGCGCCAATACCGGATTTACCGGCCTCTGACTCCCCGGTGTAAGGGTTGGTGGTACAAGCCGATAGCGTCATGGCAACGGCTACCGCACCAGCAATTATCGCAATGCGTTTTTTCATTGGTAGTTCCTTTAATGGCAGGGATATCTGCGTGCGCGACTCCAAGCTGGAGGCGCTAAATCATCGGCAATCAACCGCGAGCGCCCAACGGGCCGCGTTCCTATGACGTGCCTTCTGGCCAGCAGTTCCGCAAAAAATCGTGACAAATTATGAACCTGTAAAACAGGCGGGAAGGTAACCGCCAAATCGTCGCTTGGGAACCAGAACAAACTGAATTAATGCAGGAGGGATTGATCTTTCGGACAAGTCGGGGCGAAGCGTTTCGCCCCGAAGAGATTCGGTTAGCCCAGCACTTCACCATTGCTGGCGATCACCCGGCGATACCAGTCAAAGCTCTGTTTTTTCGAGCGGGCAAAGGTGCCGGTGCCATCGTCGTGCTTATCCACGTAGATAAACCCGTAGCGCTTGCTGTATTGCCCGGTGGTGAATGACACGCAGTCAATACAGCCCCAAGGGGTAAAGCCCATCACCTCAACGCCGTCGTCGATCACCGCTTTTTTCATCTGCTCGATGTGCGAACGCAGATAGGCGATGCGGTAATCATCGTGGATCTGGCCATCCGCCTCAGGCAAATCCCGCGCCCCAAAGCCATTTTCGACGATAAACAGCGGCTTTTGATATCGCTCATAGAGGATATTGAGCGTATAGCGCAACCCTACCGGATCGATCTGCCAGCCCCAGTCGGACGCTTTGACATAAGGGTTCGGCACGCTGCCTTCAAAACCGGACAGGGCAGTACCCGCACCGATGGAGTCCGCCTGCACCGCGTTGCTCATGTAATAACTCAGGCCGATGTAGTCTGCGCAACCTTCGCGCAGGATCTGCTCATCTTCCGGCTGCATCTGGATGTAGTAACCCTGGCGCTCCCATTCGTGCAGAATGTAGGACGGGTAATAGCCGCGCATATGCACGTCGCCAAACAGGAAGCGTTCACGCATCGCCTCTTGGGCATACATCACATCGTCCGGATTACAGGAGAACGGATACAGCGGCACCATGGCGATCATGCAGCCAATTTGCAGGTCCGGGTTGATGGCATGCCCCAGTTTGACCACCTGCGCACTGGCGACGAACTGATGGTGCAGCACCTGGTACATGCACTCTTCCGGGTTCGGCTCCTGGGTGAAAATCACCCCGGAACAGCAATAACCAAACAGCGGGGTCTTCCAGTTGCGCTGGTTGTTGATCTCGTTGAAGGTCATCCAGTATTTCACTTTGTGCTGGTAGCGAGCGATCACCACTTCGCTAAAGCGCACAAAGAAATCAACCACTTTGCGGTTCTTCCAGCCGCCATACTCTTTCACCAGATGCCACGGCATCTCGAAGTGGGAAAGGGTGATCACCGGCTCAATGCCATATTTCAACAGCTCGTCAAACAGGCTGTCGTAGAACTGTAATCCTTCTTCGTTCGGCTCCAGCTCATCCCCCAGAGGGAAGATACGCGACCAGGCAATCGAGGTACGGAAGCACTTGAAACCCATTTCGGCAAACAGCGCGATATCACCTTTGTAACGGTGATAGAAGTCTACCGCGTCGTGGTTGGCGTAGTGATAGCCTGGCTGAATGCCGTCGGTGATCACGCGATCGACTCCGTGGGCACCGCTGGACAGCACATCGACGATGCTTGGGCCTTTACCGCCCCGATCCCAGCCGCCTTCAACCTGATGCGCCGCTACCGCGCCGCCCCACAGGAAATCATCCGGTAACTGTCTTTTCATAATACTATTTCTCTTATCTAGATGAATTTAGGCCATTTCTGGCTTGCTGAGCGGTGCCGTTGGTGCAGGCTGTTCTTCTTTGAAGCCGACGATATAGGTCAGCACCGCTCCCAGCACAAACGCCACGCAGATGGACAGCAGGAAGCCGAGGAACTGCGGCATATGGCCTTCTTTAAAGAACACCGGCAGTACGGCAATCCCCGGCAGGCAATAGCTCCAGGACACCGCATTGAAGGCCCCGGCAATCGACCCGCCGACCGCACCGGCGACACAGCCACAAATCATTGGGCGCTTGAGCCGCAGTGCCACACCGTAGATAGCCGGTTCCGTGATGCCAAACAAAGCGGTCATGCCCGCAGACAACGAAACGCGCTTCATTTCCGGGTCTTTGGATTTTAAATAGACGCCCAGCACGGCACCCGCCATGGCAAACACCGGGGAGGCTTGTAGGCCGGTAAAGGTGTCATACCCCAGCGTGGCATAGTTCCCCACGGTGACCGGTGTGATCCCCCAGTGTACGCCCAGCGTCACCAGTGGCATCCACAGAGCGCCCACCACCGCTCCGGCGATGGAGGGGCTCAGGTGATACAGCGTGTTATAGACGCCGCCGATGGCACCGCCAATCATGTTGCCGATCGGGCCAAAGGCCAGCAGCGTCAGCGGTACCATGATCGCGATACAGAACATCGGCGTGAACAGGTTACGGATCACCAGCGGCAGGATGCGTTCAAAGAAACGCTGCACATAAGACATGATCCAGACCATCAGGATGATCGGGATCACCGAGGCGGTGTAGCTGAGATACTGCACCGGCATGCCCAGGAAGGTGAGCGGATCGGCATTAATCGGGATACCGGCCACTTCGGCCAGCACCCTGGCAATCTGTGGATTGTTGACCGCTTCCTGCATCAAGGCCTGCATGGCCGGATCGGCAGAGTTTACCAACAGGATTTTATTGGCGGTGAGCATGTTCATATAGTCTGGGGAGACCAGTGCACAGGCGGCGATCACCGCAGTGAACGGATTGACGTTGAATTTTTTCGCGGCGGTGAAGGCCACCATCACCGGCAAGAAGGTGAAGCCGGTCCAGGAAACGAAGTTCAGAATGCGATAAGTACCGCTCGCCGGATCCATCCACCCCAAGGCGGCAAACAGCGAGATTAGCCCCTGCAACACCCCACAGGCCGCCAGTGGATACAGGAAGGGGGCAAAGATGCTGGAGATAATGTCCATCAGGCGGCTGACGATGCCGACGTTGGGCGCGCTGACCGATACGCTTTCATCCATATTGATCAGTTTGAGCACTTCCTGATAGGCATCATTGACGTGGTTCCCGATCACCACCTGCAATTGGCCACTGGATTCAATAACGGTAATAACGCCCTTGACGCGTTTCAGCGTGTCTTTATCGGCCTGGCTGATATCTTTTAAAATAAATCGCAAACGTGTTGCGCAATGTGTGACATTAATCACATTATTGTCACCGCCAATCAGGCGCACGATCTCTTTTGCCGAGTCAGCATAATTAATTGCCATCAACGTAACTCCATCTGTGGGGTACAGAAATATCGGGCTTTATTGTAAGTTTCAGAAGGTTCTAACTGGATAGTAGCAAACGGCGAGGGATTGTCACGATATAACAAAATAGCGTAATAGTGATTTGTCACATGTAAAAAACAGGGTGTTATTACGCCCATTTCTGGTAATTAAATTAATGACCAAGATTCTTGGCCAGTTTCTTGCCAATCGCCTCCAATATATACATCACCGGTACCTGGGTGGTGATATCGTACTCGCTGGCAATGCGGATTTGCGGCATGTGGTAAGAGAGATTAAAGTCCGCCATACGCGCCAATGAAGAGGTTTCACTATTGGTAATACTGATGATTTTGCAGTTATGCAGGCTGAATTGGCTGGCCAGTTTGAGCATTTCCGGCGTTTCACCAGAAACCGATAAAATAATCGCTACCGCGTTTTTATACATATCGCTGCTGATAGGATAATAAGGGTCGTCAATATAATTACTGAACTTGCCGACGTTAGAGAAAAAACGAGCGCCATACTTACCCAGCGTTCCCGATGTGCCCGCCCCAACAAAGATAATCCTTTCCGCTGCCGCAATATGTTCTGCCGCAGCGGTAATTAACTGTTCGAACTCATCGTTATTAATACTCTTGAAGAAGCTGACGATTTCGCTGACGCCAGAGGTTAACAGCAGCTTGTCTTCCTGCTCCAGATAGAGTTTAAAGCGAATGCGAAACTCCGAATAGCCACTGAAATTCATTTTCTTGCAAAAGCGTAACACCGTGGTGGTGGATACCTTGGCACTTTCCGCCAGCTCACGAATGGTCATATACATGACCTTGTCCTTATTTTTGATGACGTAGTTGTACACCATCAATTCGAGACCGTTGAGCTTGGATAAGGTGATGTGGGTAAACATACGGCATCTCGTCGACAAGGTTGGCTGCCAAAGTACCAGAAGCGGGCAGGGATGACAAAGCCCGCCCACGCTTCTTCAGGGATAGCGCAGTTCGGCGGCGGCCCAGTTCATGATCAGCGTATGGGCCTGAGTCTCTTTATTGAACTCGCGTTGTGCTTCACTGAAGCCAAGCTTGCGGTAAAAGGCACAGGCCCGCAGGTTCTGCTCGTACACTTCCAGGCTTAGCCAGCCGTGCAGTTGTTGCACGTGCTCCATCAGCGCGGCACCGACGCCGTGGCCGTGGAAGTGCTCATCGACAAACAGTGCGCCTATGAAGCGCTCATCCAGCACGCTGATAAACCCGACGATCTGCTGATCGTGCAGATAAACCCAGGTTTTGGCACGCGGCAGGTAGTTTTCACGCACTAACTGGGCGGTTTGCTGCCAATAATCGGCCGCAATAAACGGATGGGCATGGGTGGTACTAGCCAGCCACAGCGCCATCAGCGGCTCGATATCGGCCGGTTTGGCGGTGCGGATCATGCCTGACTCTGCCTTGGGTGGCAGAAGCACCCGGTAAGATGATCGTTCACCAGGCCGCTGGCCTGCATAAAGGCATAGCAGGTGGTCGAGCCGATAAATTTAAAGCCACGCTTTTTCAACGCTTTGGACAGGGCATCGGACTGTTCGGTTTTGGCGGGGACTTCACCCAGCGCCTGCCAGTGATTGAGCAGTGGCTTGCCGCTGACGAACTGCCAGATAAAGGTGACAAAATCCTCCCCGGCTATTTCCATCGCCAGATAGGCTTTGGCATTGTTGATGATGGCTTCGATCTTGCCGCGATGGCGGATGATGCCGCTGTCTTGCATCAGCGTGGCCACGTCTTGCTCGGTCATGGCGGCGATGCGCTGTGGATCGAAGTTGTGGAAGGCGCGGCGGTAGTTTTCACGTTTTTTCAGCACGGTGATCCAGGAAAGACCGGCCTGCTGGCCTTCCAGGCACAGCATTTCGAACAGCTCGCGTGCATTGGTGGTGGGAACGCCCCATTCCTGGTCATGATACTCAAGATATAACGGATCGGCGGTAACCCAACCGCAGCGTTCGTTGGCCATGCTGAGACTCCTGGTGCTGTGTTTATTTACAGTAATCATCGCTGGAAGCCGCCGGCTTGGCAACCCTTTGCACGATTTATCGTCAGCCAACTTGACGAAGTGTGAAAGCCAGCAATATTTACTACATGGCCATGGAGATAAAGGCCAACGATAAGAACAGTGATTTCCCCATTTTCTGGCTCTCAGGAGTCTATCTATGCCTCTGAAAATACAGGGCAAGCATGCTCCAACCGTGCTTGCCGTGGCGTTAGCTTTTTGCCTCAGTGCTACGGCACAGGCCTACGATCAGCTTTATGTGTTTGGCGATAGCCTGAGTGATACCGGCAATAATGGCCGCTTCACGTATGACAGTAATCAACATCAACTGTATGACGAAATCCTGGGTCAGCGCATCGGCGCTGCGCTCGAGGCGTCCGATAACGGTGGCTATAACTATGCTGCCGGTGGTGGCGTGGCCGTACCGGCACTCAATCCGGCAGACAATACTCAGGATCAGGTGCAGAGCTATCTTGCCCGAGTGAACGGCAAGGCCGACGGTGATGGTCTGTATATTCACTGGATTGGTGGCAACGATCTGGCCGCTGCGGCGATGAATGTCACCACCGCACCGGAGGTGGCCTTTACCAGCGCCTTGGCAGCGGCGACGCAGGTGCACGAGTTATTGAATGCCGGTGCCGGGACGGTGATCGTGCCGACGGTACCGAATATTGGCTCAACCCCGCAACTGATGGAACTGATTATCCAGCAGGCGCTGGGGCCGGTGCAGGGGGCGGCCATACAGGCGGCATATAGCAAACTCAATGCCCTGGTTACGCCGGATAACGCTTCGCGCCAGCAGGCCATCCATCAGGCTTTAGCTGCTGCTGCACAGCAGGCCAGCAGCAATCCACTGGTACAGCAGGCCATTGCTGCGCAGTTGAGCGCGGCTTTTGACAGTTTCAGTGCCCAGGCCGCTCAGCTTACCGATTTTTATAACCAGAGCGAAGATCGCCTGTTGGCTCAGGGCGGCGGCAATATCGTGCGCGTTGATGTCAATAAACTGTTCAGCGAGGCGATCGCCAATCCGGGCCAGTTTGGTTTTACCAACACCGCCGGTATGGCTTGCCCGACCGGCGTTTCCTCGGCGGTATGCAGTTCAGCTATGCCAGGCTTTAACAGCGAGCAGGCTTATCTGTTTGCCGATCATTTCCACCCAAGCCCGCAGGCCCACCAACTGATCGCCGATTATATTCAGGCGGTGCTGGATGGCCCGGCACAGGCGGTGGCACTCAACCAGGCCACTGCCGCCTTTGCGCGTGATAGCCGTGCCACGCTGGACAGTCGTTTTCAACAGTTACGTACTACCCAAAATCCGCAGGGGTCGTTGGGCGTGTTCGGCGGCTATGCCGGGCAACATTATGACTACTCCGCCAATACGGTTGCCGGGGATGGCGACGCCACCACGCATAACCTGACGTTGGGCGTGGATTACCAACTGACGGATGAGTGGTTGATTGGCGCGCTGATCTCGGGTTCCAACGACAATCAACAGCCTTCCAGCCGTTATGATTATAAGGCGCGTGGCGTGCTGCTTTCGGCCTTCAGCGCCCTGACGCTGTTCGAGCAGGGATGGGTCAATGCCGATTTGCACTATGCCAGCGTGAATTACGACGATATTAACCGCAGTATGCAGTTGGGTTCGCTGACCCGTACTGAAACCGGTGATACCGATGGTAAACAGTGGGGGGCACGCATCACGGTGGGGTATGACTTCCCGATCGCATCGTACCTGACCACCGGGCCGATGGCCCAGTTTGCCTGGGATTACAGTAACGTCTCGGGTTATAGCGAGAATGGCGACGACAGTACGGCAATGCGCTTCAACGATCAGACCTATCATTCGCAGATCGGCGCTTTGGGATGGCGATTGGATAGCCAGCTCGGGGTGGTTAACCCTTATGCCGAGGTAAGCTATCAACACCAGTTTGGCGATGGCGTTTACCGGGCTGGCGGTGGATTGAAATCGACCCAGACCTCATTTACCCGCGACAGCGCCAGCCAGGATAAGAACTGGATGGATGTGACCTTGGGGGCGAATATGCCATTGGGCGAGCGGGTGGCGGCGTTTGCAACGGTTTCACAGACCAGTGGCTTGAGTAGTGGTGAGCAATTTATGTACAACGTGGGGGTCAGCGCGCGCTTTTGAGGGCGGGTTTTATTCGAATTGCCGGTGTCAGACAGTTTGGCACCGGCAGAACATCGCAGGGTCTGCGATTATCATGATTAGCGTACGGAACCCGTTATACGGGGCTGTCAGCCCTGTTTGCCAATGCCTTGAGCAAGTCCTTCAACGAAAAAGTACAGTGCCTGACTGTACTTTAGTATAACTATCATTTGCCCCTGAAAGACATTATTGTTGCTGCATAAGAGCAAAGGATTTAAATATAAAAAAAACTGATCCCGTTTAAAGGATCAGGAGCCAATTTGGCCAACACCAGGGAAAGTTTTTTACATTATTATAAATAACAGGTTGTCTGTCAATTGTTCTCTCGCTCGCTAATCAACGAGTGGGAGGGCATTTTCGTGCCTGAAATATATAAAAAACGTATCAATCACGGTTGTTATCATTAGTTTTTCAGCTTTCATCCGCTATCAATAATCAGAAAGTCAGGGGTTAGCTGATATTATGTGATGCTTTTTGTCGGCTGTTAACATTTTTGGCCAGAAAAACACCGATCAAAAAACACTTCAGTAACTAAAAATTTACCACACAGACTTCCGGAAGCCCTTTGTTAACAGAGCGAAAAAGTCAGACGTTGATGTCCTGGGTTGCTGGTGGTTGAAAATTGTACAGTTATTTCATTAAATATATCAAGCAGTAAAATCATTATGGCGCTATTTATTAAAAGTTCACGGTTCCTCTTACTCACTATGAGTTTTGTGCTTTTTTTATGATAAAATATGGCTTCTATGCTGTGCTCTGACATTTGTAAAGGGAATTTCTATAAGGAGATTTTTTGTGTCGAGTTTATTCTTTAATAATGAATTTATTAACTCAGTCATAAAGCGTTATTTGGAAATGAATTTACGAGAGTATAACAGCATAAAGTACGCTTATGCGATTATGAGCAAAATAAACCCTGCTGATTTCGCTATAATTTCTAACAAGACAGAATGGTTTGAGTTTTATACCGCAAATAACTACCAGTTTATCGATCCGGTATTGATTACCACCTCCCGCCGAGTAACCCCTTTCTCCTGGGATGAAAATATCACGACCGGTTCAGGGTTAAATTACCCCAATATTTTTGATATGGCCAAACACTATAATGTCATCAATGGCTATACGTTTGTGTTGCACGATCATAACAATAATCTGGTGGTGCTGTCTCTTATTATGGATGACGCCTGTGATGAAAATATAGAAGAGATTATCAAAGAGAATCAACATAAACTGCAAATGCTGTTGATCACCGTGCATGATAAATTGACCACACTCTATCACGAACTGAATAACACCAGCGATGATGACAAAATCAACCAGAAAGCGCTGTTCTCCAGGCGTGAGAATGAGGTTATTTACTGGGCGAGCATGGGGAAATCCTATCAGGAAATCGCACTGATTTTGGGGATCAAGCTCACCACGGTAAAATATCATATCGGCAACGTGGTCAAAAAATTGGGTGTTACCAATGCCAAACATGCCATCAGGCTTGGCGTCGAACTGAAGCTCATCAGGCCGGTGCTTTCCGCTCGGCAATGAGAGCGGCCAAGAACTCAACCTTGTCTTCAGGCTGCTATCCAACCCGATCCCTCCTTAAACGGCCACGCAGCGCGCTTTTTTCTCGAAGATTGACACTTGATGCCGGATTCTGGCTGTATATCTTACGGTCAACGGGTATACTGACCCATTCTATTAAATCCACTTGTATCGCGTGCGAAATCAACATGCAAAAGTTTGATACCAAGACCTTTCAGGGTCTGATCCTGACACTACAGGACTATTGGGCGCGCCAGGGCTGCACCATCGTGCAACCGCTGGACATGGAAGTTGGCGCGGGAACCTCCCACCCGATGACCTGCCTGCGTGCACTGGGCCCAGAGCCAATGGCGACCGCCTATGTGCAACCTTCACGTCGCCCAACCGACGGCCGTTATGGGGAAAACCCGAACCGCCTGCAACACTACTACCAATTCCAGGTGGTGATTAAGCCATCGCCAGAAAACATTCAGGAACTCTACCTGGGCTCTTTGAAAGAACTCGGTCTGGATCCGACCATCCACGATATCCGCTTTGTCGAAGACAACTGGGAAAACCCGACGCTCGGCGCCTGGGGTCTGGGTTGGGAAGTGTGGTTAAACGGCATGGAAGTGACGCAGTTTACCTATTTCCAGCAGGTTGGCGGCATGGAGTGCAAACCGGTTACCGGCGAGATCACCTACGGTCTGGAACGTCTGGCGATGTACATCCAGGGCGTGGACAGCGTTTACGATCTGGTGTGGAGCAACGGCCCGCTGGGCGTTACCACCTACGGCGACGTGTTCCATCAGAACGAAGTGGAGCAATCCACCTATAACTTCGAATACGCCGATGTCGATTTCCTGTTCACCTGCTTCGAGCAGTATGAGAAGGAAGCGCAAACGCTGTTGGCATTGGAGAAACCGCTGCCGCTGCCGGCTTATGAACGTATCCTCAAGGCTGCTCATACCTTCAACCTGTTGGATGCACGCAAGGCGATCTCGGTTACCGAGCGTCAGCGTTATATTCTGCGTATTCGCACGCTGACCAAAGCCGTTGCCGAGGCCTACTACGCTTCCCGCGAAGCGCTGGGCTTCCCAATGTGTAATAAGAAGTAAGAGGCAGCTATGACACAACAGACTTTCCTGGTGGAAATCGGCACGGAAGAGCTGCCGCCGAAGGCTCTTCGCTCACTGGCAGAAGCCTTTGCTGCCAACTTTACTGCTGAATTGGACTCCGCTGGCCTGGAACATGGCGAAGTGAAGTGGTTTGCCGCTCCGCGCCGTCTGGCGCTGAAAGTGGCAGATCTGCGTGCAGCGCAGGCCGATCGTGAAGTTGAAAAGCGTGGCCCGGCGATTGCCCAGGCGTTCGATGCCGAAGGCAAACCGAGCAAAGCGGCCGAAGGTTGGGCGCGCGGCTGCGGGATCACTGTCGATCAGGCCGAGCGCCTGGTGACCGATAAAGGCGAATGGCTGCTGTATCGCGCCCATGTGCCAGGCCAAGCTGCCCAGCAACTGCTGGCGGGTATGGTGAGCACCGCGCTGTCCAAGTTGCCAATCCCGAAACTGATGCGCTGGGGCGATAAAGAAACCCAGTTCGTCCGTCCTGTGCATACCGTGACGATGCTGCTGGGTGCAGAACTGATCCCAGGCACCGTGCTGGGCATCGACTCTGCCCGCACCATTCGTGGTCACCGCTTTATGGGTGAGCAGGAATTCACTATCGATAACGCCGACCAATACCCGCAAATCCTGTTGGAGCGCGGGAAAGTGGTGGCCGATTATCAAACCCGTAAAACGTTGATCAAGCGTGATGCTGAACTGGCTGCACAAAAGATTGGCGGTAAAGCCGATCTGAGCGAAAGCCTGCTGGAAGAAGTCACCTCGTTGGTCGAATGGCCAGTGGTGCTGACCGCCAAGTTCGAAGAGAAATTCCTGGCGGTGCCGGCCGAAGCGCTGGTGTACACCATGAAGGGCGATCAGAAGTATTTCCCGGTGTATGACGCTGCGGGCAAACTGCTGCCGAACTTTATCTTCGTCGCCAATATCGAGTCGAAAGATCCGCAGCAAATCATCTCCGGAAACGAGAAGGTGGTGCGCCCACGTCTGGCTGACGCCGAGTTTTTCTTCAATTCCGACCGCAAGAAGCGCCTGGAAGACAACCTGCCGCGTCTGGAAACCGTGCTGTTCCAACAGCAACTGGGCACTCTGCGCGCCAAGACCGACCGTATCCAGGCCATGGCTGGCTGGATCGCTGGCCAGATCGGGGCAGACGTCAATCACGCTACGCGTGCGGGGCTGCTGTCGAAGTGCGATCTGATGACCAACATGGTATTCGAATTCACCGACACTCAAGGCGTTATGGGCATGCACTATGCACGCCACGACGGTGAAGCCGAAGACGTAGCGGTCGCGTTGAACGAACAGTACCAACCACGCTTTGCCGGTGACGACCTGCCGCAATCGTTGGTGGCCTGCTCGTTGGCGATTGCCGACAAGATGGACACCCTGGCCGGGATCTTCGGCATTGGGCAACATCCAAAAGGCGATAAAGATCCGTTCGCACTGCGCCGTGCTGCGCTGGGCGTGCTGCGTATTATCGTTGAGAAAAACCTGCCGCTGGATCTGCAAACTCTGACGGAAGAGGCGGTACGCCTGTATGGCGACAAGCTGACCAACGCCAAAGTAGTGGATGAAGTTGTCGACTTTATGCTGGGCCGTTTCCGTGCCTGGTATCAGGAAGAAGGCCACGCGGTGGATACCATCCAGGCCGTATTGGCGCGTCGTCCAACCAAGCCAGCCGATTTCGATGCGCGGGTAAAAGCGGTGACGCATTTCCGGACGCTGGAAGCCGCCGCCGCATTGGCCGCTGCCAACAAGCGCGTGTCCAATATCCTGGCCAAATCCACCGATACCCTGCTGGATCATGTCCACGCTTCAGTTTTGAAAGAACCGGCCGAGCTGAAACTGGCAACCCACCTGGTGGTGCTGCGCGATAAGCTGGAACCGTTCTTTGCCGAAGGCCGCTACCAGGAAGCGCTGGTTGAACTGGCTGCACTGCGTGAAACCGTGGATGCATTCTTCGACAGCGTGATGGTGATGGCGGAAGACGAAGCGGTCCGTGTGAACCGCCTGACGCTGCTGAGCAAGCTGCGTGAACTGTTCTTGCAGGTTGCGGATATTTCCGTACTGCAATAATGGCGTAAGGCCCAAGAAAGCGCCTACGGGCGCTTGAACAGCTCCATCGGGCTCACAAAAGTAGGGGCGCTGCATACGGCGCCCGTTTGATCTATTCTTGTAGACGCATGGAGGGCGGCAGACGGCATGGAATCTGAAAAAAGACACGTTTAAACAGGAGTTATGTCACATGGCTGTAGGGATCCAGAGCAGAAGTTTCGCGCGTTGGCTGGCACCGGTGTTGGCATTGTTGGTGGTTATGCAACTGACCGCCTGCGGCGATAAAGAGCCGGAGCAGCGCAAGGCATTCGTTGATTACTTACAGAATACTGTCATGCGCAGTGGCGTACATATCCCAACGTTGAGCGAAGATCAGAAACAGAAATTCGGTGCTTATGCCGGTGATTACGCCATTCTGGTGGGTTTTTCCCAACAGTTGAGCAAATCGGTAGAGGCCAGCCTGACCCCGGCGCTGGAGCAGGTTAATCAGATCCGCACCGCGCAGGACTACATGAGCAAGCGCGATAGCCTGCAACAGTCGATCGGCGCGTTAAACCTGCTGGGCCAGCAGATCCAGACCGCCAAGGCCCAGGCTGATACCGCGCATGCGGCGCTGAAACAGCCGGACGATCTGAAAGCGGTATACAACCAGGTGTATGACAAGATTGTCACCGCACCGGCCAATGCGCTGATGCCAGCAATCCCAACCACCGCCGGTTTTGTTCAAGACCTGGTACAGGTAGGGGACTTCTTGCAGGCTCAGGGCAATCAGGTGAGCTTCAGCAACGGCGGCGTGCAGTTTCGCACCCAGCAGCAGGCAACGCAGTACAACACCATGATGTCCAATCTGGTGGCCAAGCAGCAGGACTTGCTGAACGCACAGAAAACCGTGCAGGCGGTCATGCAGTAGCATTAAGCGTTATCGAGCATAGGGGGCCAATCTTTTGGCTCCCTATCTTACCTTCACAATGATGTTCCCTTCCCGCCATATACCCCCATCGCTTCAAATTACCCGTTCAGTTAATTACAGGTTTTCACCAGCACGCAGTCTCGCGTTGCGATCTTATCAATAGGTGTTGCTTGACGCGCAACAGCTAGTATAATGTTTCGTGTTGCGCAACGGGGGTGAGGGAGCATCTGATGATCAAGAGCTTTAAGCACAAGGGATTGCGGCAGTTTTTCGAAAAAGGCTCTACGGCTGGCATAAATACTCAACAGGTCGGCAAAATTCGTCTAAGGCTTGGCGTCATTGATGCAGCAAAGTACATCAGTGATATCGACCGTCCTGGTTATCAACTCCACCCACTGTCGGGTGACCGTGCTGGGCAATGGGCAATAACCGTAACAGGCAACTGGCGCATCACGTTTGAATTTATCGATGGTGATGCCTACATCGTCAACTATGAGGATTATCACTAATGGCTATGCATAACCCCCCTCATCCCGGCGAGATTATCGCTGAAACGCTGGAAGAACTGGGTGTTGGTATTCGCGTATTTGCCAGGGCGTTGGTGGTTGCACCCTCCACAGCACAGCGCCTGGTCGCAGGGAATGCGGCTGTTAGCCCAGAGATGGCGGTGAAGCTGTCAATTGTGCTGGGGAGTTCGCCTGAATTCTGGCTAAATCTGCAGGATAATTACAGCCTGTGGGTCGCCAAAAAAGCAGTCGATACTTCTCAGCTAAAGCGTTTGGTTGCAGCTTAACCTCTTCCGGGCGATGGATTTGTCCACTAGCCCGGAATGTTTGGCGGTGCAACTGTCGTATCCGCTCACCAAACTACTCCCGCGCACTTCTGTACTACACTTCAATTATTCATCACATCTCTTAATGTAGTTTTCTTTCACCCACACCATGGTTATTTCCCGACGGCATGGGTGCTCACAGGGAAGATGTCATTTCAGACCACGGCCCGGTGGTCATATGTAAAATAAATTGTGATTCATGTCACATTTTAAAAACAAACACGAGAGGGTGAAAGGTGACCTGCATCACGTTTCTGTCGTATTTGGCCGCTATTCCTTCTCATTGTGTTTTTTTTACACTGCATAAATGTGATGTATGTCACTAAATATGCCGGGGTATAGGGGCAATGTTAGTGACGGTGATCACAATAATTCCGTGAGGTTCGCGTAGTAAAAAGAGCGTGGTAGAGTCCGTTTCGCAAACAGCAGCAACAGGGCTAGATCGTTACAACAAATATCGCGCGCTCTTATTGTCAGCGCGTAACAATAGGGGTGTGTTTATGTTTTCACCAGATATTAAGGTTAAAGTGCAAAACTTTGGCCGTTTCCTGAGTAACATGGTGATGCCCAACATTGGCGCATTCATCGCCTGGGGTATCATCACTGCGCTATTCATTCCTACCGGCTGGCTGCCAAACGAGACGTTAGCCAAGCTGGTCGGCCCCATGATCACCTACCTGCTACCACTGCTGATCGGTTATACCGGCGGTAAACTGGTGGGCGGCGAGCGTGGCGGTGTGGTCGGTGCCATCACCACCATGGGCGTGATCGTCGGTGCGGACATGCCGATGTTCCTCGGTTCAATGATTGCAGGTCCGTTGGGCGGCTGGGCAATCAAACACTTTGACCGTTGGGTAGACGGTAAAATCAAAAGCGGCTTCGAGATGTTGGTTAACAACTTCTCTGCCGGCATCATCGGTATGCTGTTGGCCATCCTGGCCTTTATGGGTATCGGGCCGTTGGTCGAAGCCATTTCCAAAGTGCTGGCGGCTGGCGTGCATATCATGGTGGTCAACAACCTGCTGCCATTGACCTCGATCTTCGTTGAACCGGCGAAAATCCTGTTCCTGAACAACGCCATCAACCACGGTATCTTCTCACCGCTGGGCATCCAGCAGGCGACGGAAACCGGTAAGTCGATCTTCTTCCTGATCGAAGCCAACCCAGGCCCAGGTTTGGGCGTGCTGATGGCGTATATGTTCTTCGGCCGCGGTAGCGCCAAGCAGTCTGCCGGTGGTGCAGCGATCATCCACTTCCTGGGTGGTATCCACGAAATCTATTTCCCATACGTGCTGATGAATCCACGCCTGATCCTGGCGGTGATTCTGGGCGGGATGACCGGCGTATTCACCCTGACCCTGCTGAACGGCGGTCTGGTGTCTCCTGCTTCTCCGGGTTCTATCCTGGCGGTGCTGGCGATGACGCCAAAAGGTGCCTACTTCGCTAACCTGGCGGCAGTATTTGCGGCATTCCTGGTGTCCTTCCTGGTATCAGCTTTCCTGCTGAAAACCTCGAAAGTGAAAGAGGATGACGATCTGGAAGAGGCGACACGCCGTATCCAGGACATGAAAGCCCAGTCTAAAGGCGGTAGCGCGGTAAATGCCGCAGTAGACGGTGACCTGAGCACCGTGCGTAAAATCATCGTGGCTTGTGATGCAGGTATGGGGTCCAGCGCCATGGGTGCCGGTGTGCTGCGCAAGAAAGTGGCGGACGCAGGGCTGAAGAATATCTCGGTAACCAATAGCGCGATCAACAGCCTGCCGGAAGATGTGGATCTGGTGATCACTCACCGCGATTTGACCGAGCGTGCGATGCGTCATGCGCCGCAGGCCCAACATATCTCGCTGACCAACTTCCTGGACAGCCATCTGTACAGCGATTTGACTGCCCGTTTGGTGGCCGCTAACAAGACCAGCGAAACCGAGCAGAAGGTTATCGCTACCCTGGATGACAGCTTCGACGCCAGCGAACAGAACCTGTTCAAGTTGGGGGAAAACAACGTCTTCCTCGGCCTGCACGCCAGCGATAAAGAGCAGGCGATCCGCTTCGCCGGTGAGCAACTGGTGAAAGGGGGCTACGTCGAGCCAGAATATGTTCCGGCGATGCTGGCACGTGAAAAGCTGACCTCCACCTATCTGGGCGAATCCATTGCCGTGCCGCATGGCACCATCGAAGCCAAAGACCGCGTGCTGCGTACCGGTGTGGTGTTCTGCCAGTACCCGCAGGGCGTGCGCTTCGGTGATGAAGAGGATGAGGTAGCGCGTCTGGTTATCGGCATCGCGGCACGTAACAACGAGCATATCCAGGTGATCACCAGCCTGACCAATGCATTGGATGACGAAAGCGTCATCGAGCGGCTGGCGAGTACCACCAGCGTCCAGGAAGTGTTGGATCTGCTGGGCGGCAAGAAGGCCTGATAACAGGATCATTTTAAAGGGTGCAGCTTGCTGCACCCTTCGACATTAAGAAAGGGTGGAATATGAAAGCATTACACTTCGGAGCCGGCAACATTGGCCGTGGCTTTATCGGTAAACTGCTGGCCGACGCGCACGCCGAACTGACTTTTGCTGACGTTAACCAGACGGTGCTGGACGCGTTGAATCAACGCAAGAGTTACCAGGTACATGTGGTAGGCGAGCAGGCTCGCGTTGAGGATGTGAAAAACGTCAGTGCCGTTAACAGCGGCAGCGAAGACGCGGTGGCCCTGATTGCCGAAGCCGATATTGTCACAACGGCCGTTGGCCCGCAGATCCTGGCCAGAATTGCCGGGACGATCGCCAAAGGTCTGGTCAAGCGCCATCAGCAAGGCAATACTCAACCGCTGAACATCATCGCCTGCGAAAACATGGTGCGCGGCACCAGCCAGCTCAAGCAGCACGTGTTCGACGCACTGCCGCAGGATGAGCAGGCGTGGGTTGAGCAGCATATCGGCTTTGTCGATTCCGCTGTAGACCGCATTGTGCCGCCAGCAGAAGCGGGCAGTAACGATCCGCTGGAAGTGACGGTAGAAACCTTTAGCGAGTGGATTGTCGATCAGACCCAGTTCAAGGGCCAACCTCCTGCCATCGCCGGCATGGAGCTGACCGATAACCTGATGGCGTTTGTTGAGCGCAAGCTGTTTACCCTCAACACCGGCCACGCAATCACCGCTTACCTGGGCCAGCGCGCCAAGCTGCTGACCATCCGTGATGCGATCCTGGACCCGGTTATCCGTCAGGTGGTCAAGGGCGCGATGGAAGAGAGCGGCGCGGTGCTGATCAAGCGCTACGGTTTTGATGCCGACAAGCATGCCGCCTATATCAACAAGATCCTGTCCCGCTTCGAAAACCCGTATCTGCATGATGACGTAGAGCGCGTGGGCCGACAGCCGCTGCGCAAACTGAGCGCGGGCGATCGCCTGATCAAGCCGCTGTTGGGCACGTTGGAATACGGTTTGCCACACGCTAACCTGATTAAGGGGATTGCCGCCGCCATGAGTTATCGCAGCGAACAGGACCCACAGGCACAAGAGCTGGTAGACTTGCTGGCAAAACTGGGTCCAAAAGCCGCGCTGGCGCAAATTTCCGGTTTGCCGGTCGACAGCAAGGTTGTGGAAGAGGCGGTTGCTGTGTATAACGCCTTGCAGTAAACGCTGTGATATCAAACCAGTGTAAGCAAACCCGTACCCTTACCCCACGGATAAGGGGTAGGGTGAGGGGGCAGGGGATCTTTGCCCCTCGCTCAGGCTCACTCCCGGTGATTAACCGGGAGTGTCCGGACACCCAGGCGATTCGAAAAGCGAAGATGATCGAGACCCAGGCATTTGAAAACAAGGTGTTGGAAAAGCTGAACGCAGGCAAGACGGTGCGCAGTTTTCTGATTGCAGCGGTCGAGCTGCTGGCAGAAGCGCTAAACGTCCTGGTGGTGCAGGTTTTCCGTAAAGACGACTATGCGGTGAAATATGCCGTCGAACCGCTATTGTCTGGTGCTGGGCCGCTTGGTGAGCTTTCGGTACGCCTGAAGCTGATGTATGGGCTGGGAGTCATTTCCCGCCACGAATATGAAGACGCCGAACTGCTGATGGCGATGCGTGAAGAGCTGAATCACGACGGCTCGGAATACCGCTTTATTGATGATGAAATTCTTGGTCCGTTCGGTGAGCTGCATTGCGTCAGCGCCTTGCCGCCGGTCCCCACGTTTCTACAGCCCGGCGAGGCGGATGAGTCACTGATCGCCATGCAACACCAGCGTTACCAGCAGATGGTGCGTTCGACCATGGTGCTGTCGATCACCGAGCTGCTGGCGGAGATCGGTGCCAAACAGCCCTCTCGCCTCTCCCCGCTCGGTGCTCAAAAGCCTTAAGCCAGCAGCGCCCGCCACTCGTCAAACAGCAGCCATAACGCGGTGGTTGCCATCAAACCTGCCATCACACCGTTAAATAGCCGCAGCTTCCAGGTCACCCGCAAAGCGTGGCGTAGCCGATCGCCCATCACTGCCCAGATCAAGATGCAGGGGATATTCACTGCGGTGAAGCCGGCAATGGTTAACAGCGTTTGATGCAGTGATGCTCCTTGATGGGGCGTAAACAGGATCGCCACGTTGATGGCCATCAGCCAGGCTTTCGGATTCACCGCCTGGAACAAGGCACCGCCAATAAAGCGCATTGGCCGCGCCTGTTGTTTGGCATCCGGTGAAGCCGCCTTATACAGTTTCCACGATAGCCATAGCAGATATGCACAGCCCATCACTGCCAGCGGAAAACGGATGGCGTCAGCCCAGTTCAGGATCAGCGCCAGCAACAGCGTGGTGAGGGCTAGCTGTGTCGCACAGCCCAGGCTGATGCCAAACACCATCGGCAAGGTACGCCGCAGGCCGAAATTGACACCGGACGAGGCCAGCAGCAGGTTATTGGGGCCAGGGGTAATCGACATCACGGTCACGTAACTGATAAATGCGGAGTCCAGCATGAGGTTTTCCATACATGATTGGGAAGATCACCAGCATAAGGGCTGTCGATAGATGGTGACAGAACCAGAAATAAGCTATTGTCATGGTTACAGTTACGTTGATTTTAAACTGTACCCATAGCCTGGAGAGAAACTGTGACCCTGCTCGACGAGATCCCGGAAACCCGCTACCTGCAACTGGCGGAAACGTTGGCGGCAGCGATCCACCGTGGCACCTTACCGCCTGGTAGCCGCCTGCCTTCGGTGCGTCGTTGCGCACAGACTCACAGCGTCAGCATCAATACCGTGGTGGCGGCCTATCGCCAGTTGGAAGATCGGGGGTTGATTGAAGCGCGTCCGCAGTCCGGTTTTTACGTGCGAGCGACCTTGCCTGCGTTGAAAACGGCATCGGCCCCCAGTACCCGGGTCGAACAGCCGGCAGATGATGTGCTGGCTTTAATCGATACGGTTTTTGCCGCCCAGCAGAACCCGGCCTTCACCAATCTGTCGCTCGCCTGTCCGCAGACGGTTGATTTTTATCCTGGCGGTAAACTGGGGCGGATGTTGTCATCACAGCTGCGCCGTCAGCCTAACCTGATTGGTCAATACGCCTTACCGCCGGGCAGCCTGCGGTTGCGCCAACAGATCGCCCGGCGATCGATGACGCTGGGCATGTTGCTGGAGCCGAGCGACATCACGCTGACGCACGGTTGCATGGAAGCCTTGCAGCTGGCGCTCAGGGTGACGACCAAACCGGGCGACTGCGTGGGGCTGGAGTCTCCGACCTATTTTTACCTGTTGCCGCTGCTCGCTAGCCTGGGGCTGAAAGCGTTGGAAATTCCCACCGATCCGCAGCACGGCCTGTCGCTGGATGCGCTGGAGTTGTTGCTTGAGGAGAAACGGCTCAACGCGGTCATTGCCATGCCGACAATCCAGAATCCATTAGGCTGCACCATGCCGCTGGCAGCGAAAAAACGCCTGGCACGCTTGATGAACGATCATCAAGTGCCGCTGATTGAAGATGGGCTGTATGCCGAGCTGCAATTTGGCAGCGCGCTCAGCCCGGCGGTAAAGGCATTTGATCGCGATGGCTGGGTGCTGTTTTGCTCCAGCTTCACCAAAACGCTGGCACCGGACTTTCGCATCGGCTGGGTGGTCGGTGGGCGCTTCAATGAGGCTTTGCGCAAGTTGAAGGCGGTCTCTTCGATGGCCGAGTCGCACTTGCTGTCGGAAACGCTGGCGATGTTCCTGGAGGCGGGGGGATACGATCACCACCTGCGCAATTTGCGTAAACGCTATGCGGCACAGGTGGAAGAAGCCAGAGCGCTGATTGCCCGCCATTTCCCGCGCGGCACCAGGGCCACGCAGCCTGCTGGTGGGTTTGTGTTCTGGGTAGAGTTCCCGCCCGGGGTGGATACGGTGGCGCTGTTCCATCAACTGCTTGATGAGCAGATCTGCCTGACGCCCGGCACGCTGTATTCCCCGAGTGGGCGTTATCATAACGGGCTGCGGCTTTCCTGCTGCTACCCGTTTAACGCCCGCTATACCCAGGCGCTGGCGCGGGTGGGGGCAAAAGCCTGTGAGATGAGCGGTCTGCCGGCGGGAATTGCGCAAGCTGAGGAGTAACCTGCCGCGCATTTTGCTACACTAGCCCAATATTTTTTAAGCCAAAGAACAAAACAGGCCAAAGACGATGAAAGAGAAAGAAAAAGCCGAGATTAAGCGCCTGAGCGATCTGCTGGACGCCCTCAAGCATAAAGACACCGCGGTGATCCAGCAGGGTAACACCGACCTGATTGCGCAACATCTCAAAGAAAAAGAGAAGCTGGCGACCGAGATTGAGCGCCTGAAAAACGTGCGTGTGGAAAAACTGAGTGCGGAAGCGCAAAAGTTGAGCCAGCTACCGTTCAGCCGTGAGATCACCAAGAAAGAGCAGGCGGATATGGGCTCGCTGAAAAAAAGCGCCCGTGGCCTGATCGTGGTGCACCCAATGACCGCACTTGGCCGCGAAATGGGCCTGAAAGTGGTTACCGGTTACGCTAAAAAAGCCTTCTGATCGCCCCCTCACCCCAACCCTCTCCCATAGGGAGAGGGAGCTGTCCCGAGCGCGTGGTAAGCCCGCGCAACTTCGGAAAGTAGGGGGTTCAGAACAAGAAAGGCAAGGTATTACGCAAAGTCATTAACGAGCTCGATCGGTCCCCTCTCCCTGTGGGAGAGGGGGCATTCAGGCCTTGGTCGTGAAATACGCGCAGGTCTGGTAAGGCACCGTGAGCGTCTCCTTCCCCCGCAGTTCCTCTTCCTCTGCCACCAACTGGCGGAGCTGTTCGATCACCCGTTCCTGCTGTTGCGGCGGCAACGCGGCAATAAAGCTGGTGGATCGTACGCGGTTATAAATCACATCTTCCGGCGTGCCACTATGCCCCAGCATAAACACTTGCTCCTGTAGCTGAGCAAAGCCAGGGTATGGGAACAGTTTGCGCCATTCACCGGTATAAAAACGCGGCGCATCCCCTTCGTGGCGATCGACGATCTGATTGATCTTGCGTACCCAGCCAACGCGCGCGTCGCGCATATTCCACACCAGACCCAGCTTGCCGCCAGGTTTCAGCACGCGCTGAATTTCCGCCAACGCTGAGCGTGTGGCAAACCAGTGAAAGGATTGCGCGCACACAATGGCATCTACCGACTCATCCGGCAGCGGTATAGACTCGGCGGTACCGGCCAGCGTTTTCACCTGAGGAAAGGCCGCTGCCAGCTTTGCCAGCATCTGCGCCACGGGTTCAACGGCGATGACGTCGGCACCGGTTTCCAGCAAGCGCGGCGTGAACTTGCCGGTACCTGCGCCTAAATCGATGACGGCCTTACCGGGCTGTAATTCAAGCGCATCCCGCAGCCAATCGGCGATCTCCGCCGGATAATCCGGGCGGCCCAAAACGTAACGATCCGCATTGGCCTGATAGCCGGTCGCGGCCGCGTGATGAATGGAGTGAGGTGATGTAGCCATAACGCAACTCCCAAATCCAGGTCGGTAGATGTCTGCTGCCTGCTACCGGTTAGCGGCCTAGCAGGCGACGGTTGAAGTCTTCGATTTTGCCACTGGCGATGCGCGTCAGCATGGTTTTGCTCCAGCTGGCCGACAGCCCCGCCACCGACAATAAGCGGCGGTATTGTTCTTCATCGAACGGCATGTGCCAGGCGATGCCGATGGCTTCGGCGACGGACACCTCGCTGTTGCGGGTCACCAGCTCCAGCGGCTGGTCACCACTGACCATACCGGTCGAAACCACGCGATACAGCCAGCCACAGCGGCCGGTTTGCTGCATCAGCACCGACATGTCGGCGATGGCAAAATGGTAATTAAGCTTGAAGCAGGGCGATCGCGGTTGGGTAACCTGGATCAGCGCTTCGCCCCAGCGGAAGATATCCCCCATAAACACGTTATGTTCGGTCAGGCCGAAGGTCGAGATATTTTCGCCAAAGGCGGGTGCACAGAACTGTTCAGCCTGCGTCGGGAATTGTTCACGCCAGTGGTCGTAGTGTTCGCGCGAATAGTGGCATAGGGCGCGATCTGGCCCACCGTGATAGCTTTTTTCTGCCTGCTCATCGCCTGCCAGGCCAAGTGGTGTGAGGTTTAACGCACCCTCCACCAGCCGTTTTTCGATGGCGCTGGGGCGGCTGCCCTCATAAGGTCGAATCGAACCGAGATATACGTCTGGGTGATGCATGCGGGCCTCCATTCTCTCTCGTTAATGCTGCGTAGCATAGCCTGAGTCGCGCTGGAGGAACAGGATAACCCGCCCGGAATTCACCGGGCGGGGGGACGGATTAGAAGGTCGTCCAGTTGTCTGCGGAGTTGGTGCTCGGTTTGGTCAGTGATGGAGATTTGAGCGGGGTGGCTTTCGCTTCCACTGGCGTAGCCTTATCCGCCAAGCGGAATACTGCGACGCTTTGCAACAGCATCTCGGCCTGCTCTTCCAGCGAATCGGCAGCGGCGGCAGACTCTTCCACCAGCGCGGCGTTTTGCTGAGTGGTGTGGTCCATTTCCACGATAGCCTGGCCAATCTGGGCGATGCCTCTGGTTTGCTCGTCGGAGGCGGCGGCGATTTCAGCCATGATATCGCGCACGTGGGTGACCGAACGGACGATTTGCTCCATGGTGTTACCGGTGTCTTCCACCAGAGCCGTACCGCTTTTCACCCGGTTGACCGACTCGGTGATCAACCCTTCGATTTCTTTCGCCGCCTGGGCGCTGCGCTGGGCCAGATTGCGCACTTCGCTGGCAACCACCGAGAAACCACGGCCTTGCTCACCCGCACGGGCGGCCTCAACGGCGGCATTCAGGGCCAGAATGTTGGTCTGGAAGGCAATGCCGTTGATCAGGGTGGTAATTTCGGCGATCCGCTGCGAACTGTTGGAAATATCCCGCATGGTGCTGACGACGTTGTTAACCAGTTTACCGCCTTGCTGTGCGGTTTGTGAGGCATCGGTCGCCAACTGGTTGGCGTGATGGGCATTGTCGGCATTCTGTTTCACCGTGGCGGTGAGCTGCTCCATGCTGGCGGCGGTTTCTTCCACCGCAGCGGCCTGTTGCTCGGTACGCGAGGAGAGATCGGTATTGCCCGCCGCGATTTCACCGGCAGCAGTGGAGACCTGGCTGACCCCCATCTGGATTTTCTCAATCATATCGCGCAGGTTCTGACTCATGGCGGCGACGGCATTAAGCAACTGGCCCAGTTCGTCGCGGCGAGTGCTGGTTTGTGCCTGGCGCAGATCGCCCTTGGCAATGCGTTCAGCCAGCTCC
Source organism: Serratia sp. (in: enterobacteria) (assembly GCF_051654945.1). Lineage (GTDB taxonomy): Bacteria > Pseudomonadota > Gammaproteobacteria > Enterobacterales > Enterobacteriaceae > Chania. Next base: position 83,017 of record NZ_JBOFZA010000092.1, on the reverse strand, counting down.
AAGGTGCTGTGCAGCGGACGGGTGATCTGCAACGTGATGCGCCATGACACCAGCAGGCCGGCCAGAATGGCGATCGCCGTAGTGATCCCCATCTGCCACTGTGCTGTATCGATGTTTTTATGCGTCTGCATCAGCTCATCTTTCATGAAGTTATTGACCAGCGTACCGATCTCGTCGGCGTAGCCGCCGAGCTGTTTGCTGATCTTGAGTTCATTGTCATAGGCGGGCAGGTAGGCGGTAATATGGCCTTTATACTCGTCCAGCGCGGCTAACAGAGGCTGGAGCAACGGGCGCTGGGACTCGTTCAGACGTTGGCTGAGCGTGCTGGCGGCGCTGCGGGCATCGTCGATGGCGCTGATCAGTGGGGTTTCGGAGTCGAGATTGGGTTTTAGCACCAGGCCACGGGCGTGGTAGCGGATCTGGGTCAGCTTCTGGTTCAACTGGATAAAGGCCAGCTGCAGGTCGGCAGTAACCAACTGGCGTTCAACCTGGCTCAGGCTGTCTTGCACTTCGGACATGTTCCAGCTGGCTCGTACCGCATCTTTATCGGTGACGGCCTTGGCGAACAGTTTTTGTTGCTGCTCGTAGTTGCCCAGCAATACCACTAACAGCTCCAGGTCCTTGCGGCTTTGCGTATCCCAGTTCAGGTCCTGCGCATGGCTAGCCAGTTGGATGGCGTTCTCAATATGTTTGCGGTTACGTTCCAGGTATTCGGTATTGTAGTTTTGGCTAAACATGGCACGGGTGTATTTCGCCTGAGCGATTTCGCCGGTCAGTTGATAGCTGAAATCGATGCGGTTGCTGCGTGATTCGATCAGATTGAGATAGGTGATACCGGTGCCGGCGATAACTATCGCCAGTATTAACATCAGTGAGAAGCCGAGTCCGAGTTTTTTACCTACGGTGAGGTGAACGAATTTTCCTGCCAAAGCTTTCAATGCCGCCATGATTTTTCCCTCTTAGGCGTTAGTCAATTGAACAAAGCATCGGCAACTGGCGGTTAAACTTTAGCGGACAATAGGCAAAAAAATGCCCGCATCAGCGGGCATCATAGGGGAACGCCAAATTATTTCTTGGCTGCGGCGAAGCGGTTGGCCGCTTCATCCCAGTTCACCACGTTCCAGAATGCCTTGATGTAATCCGGGCGACGGTTCTGGAATTTCAGGTAGTAAGCGTGTTCCCACACGTCCAGGCCAACGATTGGCAAGCCTGAAGCGCCGGAGACGGCTTCGCCCATCAGCGGGCTGTCCTGGTTAGCGGTAGAGACTACAGCCAGCTTGTCGCCTTTCAGTACCAGCCAGGCCCAGCCAGAACCGAAACGGGTGGCTGCGGCTTTCTCGAACTCTTCCTGGAATTTCTCAACGCTGCCGAAATCGCGCTCGATGGCCGCTTTCAGATCGCCGCCCAGCGTGGTGCCGGTTTTCAGACCTTTCCAGAACAGGCTGTGGTTAGCGTGGCCGCCCGCGTTGTTACGCATGAAGGTGCGTTTGTCTGCAGGGACTTTATCCAGATCCTGGATCAGCTCTTCTACGCTCAGCGAAGCCAGCTCAGGGTAAGCTTCCAGCACGGTGTTGGCGTTGTTGACGTAGGTCTGATGGTGTTTGGTGTGATGGATTTCCATCGTCTGCTTGTCGAAATGCGGTTCCAGTGCGTCGTATGCGTAAGGCAGGGATGGCAGTGAATAACTCATAATCATCATCTCCAGTAGTGTAGAGCGGCGCAAAATGTGAGCACCGCGTAAGCAGTATGATGCATTATAATTAATTAAATGATATTGAAAATGATTATCAATGCCCTACAGATTGTGTGGTTTAGTCGATGATCCGCTGCGGATGAGTAAACACCGTTGCCCGGCCTGGCTTGCTGAAGCCCACCAGCGTCAGGTTGCTGCGCTCGGCGATTTGCACCGCCAGTGAGGTGGCGGCAGAGACCACGAACAGGATCTCGGCACCGCACATGGCGGATTTTTGCACCATCTCGTAGCTGGCACGGCTGGAAACCAGGATCGCCCCCTGCTGCCAGCCTTGTTTGGCGCGGATGCCGATCATCTTGTCCAGCGCCACATGGCGGCCAACGTCTTCGCAACCGCCCAGCAGCTCACCCTGCGGTGAGATCCAGCCTGCGGCATGGGTACAGCCCGTGAGCTGGCCGACGTTCTGCACATCGCGCAACTGGCCGAGAGCGCGATCGAGATTGGCCAGCGAGAAGGTCTGGGTAAAGGGTAGCGGCGTCACCGGCCGGAAGATATCCGCCAACTGCTCAATACCGCAAACGCCACAGCCCGTGCGGCCCGCCATCGCCCGGCGGCGCTCTTTCAGCCCGGCAAAGCGGCGGCTGGAAAGCTCAATCTGGACCTCCACGCCGTTGCAGGTGGGATTAACCTCTATACTGAAGATATCTCGTGGCGAGTCGATAATGCCCTCCGACAGGGAAAATCCTAGGGCGAACGCTTCCAGATCCTTTGGCGTACACATCATTACCACGTGAGAAATGCCGTTATACACCAGCGCGACCGGCACCTCTTCGGCGAGCCAATCTTGCTCCGTGGTGGTCAATTGCCCGCGCTGATACACCGGAGCCTGGATCAAGCCCGTGAGCGCGTTCACATTTACAGGCTGCTCTTGGTTAATTTTGTTCACTTTCCTGGTACCTGTTCGTAACAACCCTACGCACGCTATGGTATTATTAGCGCGTCGTTGCGGCCAAGTTGGCCAATATCCACATAAGAATAGTGATTTTAGCGCTTCCCGCTTAGAGGGGGAAAGCGTCATTTGAAACAATGTGACAACACGAGAGAGAAAGGAGACCCCCCATGCAGGTCAGCAGAAGGCAGTTCTTTAAGATCTGTGCTGGCGGTATGGCAGGAACCACGGTAGCCGCACTGGGCTTCAGCCCGGCGGTGGCATTGGCGGAAACCCGGCAGTACAAGCTGCTGCGCGCCCGTGAAACCCGTAATACCTGCACGTATTGTTCCGTCGGTTGTGGGCTGTTGATGTACAGCCTTGGTGATGGTGCCAAAAACGCCAAAGAGAGCATTTTTCATATCGAAGGGGATCCGGATCATCCGGTAAACCGTGGTGCACTGTGCCCGAAAGGCGCAGGTCTGGTGGATTTCATCCACAGCGAAAGTCGTCTGCAATACCCCGAATATCGCGCTCCTGGCTCTGACAAGTGGCAACGCATCAGCTGGGACGACGCCTTTACCCGCATCGCCAAACTGATGAAAGAAGACCGCGATGCCAACTTTATTCCCACCAACGACCAGGGCGTTACCGTCAACCGTTGGCTGACCACCGGTATGCTGTGCGCTTCGGCCTCCAGCAACGAAACCGGGATGTTAACCCAAAAATTTAGTCGCGCTCTCGGCATGCTTGCCGTAGATAACCAGGCGCGTGTCTGACACGGACCAACGGTAGCAAGTCTTGCTCCAACATTTGGTCGCGGTGCGATGACCAACCACTGGGTTGATATCAAAAACGCCGATTTAATTGTCGTCATGGGTGGTAATGCGGCAGAAGCGCATCCAGTGGGATTCCGCTGGGCGATGGAAGCCAAAATTCATAATAAAGCCAAGCTGATCGTCATCGATCCGCGCTTTACCCGTACCGCATCCGTGGCGGATTTCTACACGCCAATTCGTTCCGGTACCGACATTGCCTTCCTGTCGGGCGTGTTGCTGTATCTGATCACCAATAACAAGATTAACCGCGAATACGTGGATGCCTATACCAACGCCAGCCTGCTGGTGCGGGAAGACTTCGCCTTCGACGACGGCCTGTTCAGCGGCTACGACGCGGATAATCGCAAGTACGATAAAACCACCTGGAACTACCAGCTCGACGAGAACGGCTTCGCCAAGCGTGATGTTACGTTGCAAGACCCGAACTGCGTGTGGAACCTGCTGAAAAAACACATCAGCCGCTATACGCCAGAGGTGGTCACCAACATCTGCGGTACGCCAACCGAAGACTTCCTCAAGGTGTGCGAATATATCGCTGAGACCAGCGCCAGCGACAAGACGGCCTCGTTCCTGTACGCCTTGGGCTGGACACAGCACTCGGTCGGTGCGCAGAACATCCGTACCATGGCGATGATCCAGTTGCTGCTTGGCAATATGGGCATGGCAGGTGGTGGGGTGAACGCCCTGCGCGGCCACTCCAATATCCAGGGTCTGACCGATCTGGGTCTGCTGTCACAAAGCCTGCCGGGCTATATGACGCTGCCTTCGGAAAAACAGGCCGATCTGGACACCTACCTGAAAGCCAACACGCCGAAGGCGCTGCTGCCGGGCCAGGTGAACTACTGGAGCAACTACCCGAAATTCTTCGTCAGCATGATGAAGAGCTTCTACGGTGACAAAGCGCAGAAGGACAACAGCTGGGGCTTTGACTGGCTGCCGAAGTGGGACAAAGGCTACGACGTCCTGCAATACTTCGAGATGATGTCGCAGGGCAAAGTGAACGGCTATATCTGCCAGGGCTTCAACCCGGTGGCGTCGTTCCCGAACAAGAACAAAGTGGTGGCCTCGCTGGCCAAGCTGAAGTTCCTGGTAACCATCGATCCGCTGAACACCGAAACCGCCAACTTCTGGCAGAACCACGATGAGTTCAACGACGTTGACCCATCGAAGATCCAGACCGAGGTGTTCCGTCTGCCATCCACCTGCTTTGCCGAAGAGAACGGTTCAATCGTCAACTCCGGCCGCTGGCTGCAATGGCACTGGAAAGGGGCCGATGCCCCAGGGGAAGCGCTGAACGACGGTGAGATCCTGGCGGGGCTGCTGATGCGCCTGCGCGAGATGTACACCCGTGACGGCGGCGCGGTACCTGAACAGTTGCTGAACATGTCCTGGGACTACCTGACCCCGAACAATCCTGCGCCAGAAGAAGTGGCGATGGAGAGCAACGGCCGGGCGCTGGCGGATGTTCTCGATCCAGACGGTAAAGTGCTGGCGAAGAAAGGCGAACTGCTGAGTACCTTCGCGCATCTGCGTGATGACGGCACCACCTCGAGTGGCTGCTGGATCTTTGCAGGCAGTTGGACTCAGGCGGGTAACCAGATGGCGCGCCGTGACAACGCCGATCCTTCCGGCCTTGGCAACACGCTGGGCTGGGCCTGGGCATGGCCGCTGAACCGCCGCATCCTGTATAACCGTGCCTCTGCCGATCCGGCGGGCAAACCGTGGGATGCCAAACGCCAGTTGCTGGAGTGGGATGGAGCCAAGTGGGGCGGGGTCGATATTCCGGACTACAGCGCCGCCGCACCGGGCAGCGACGTCGGGCCGTTTATCATGCAGCCGGAAGGCATGGGCCGCTTGTTTGCCCTCGATAAAATGGCCGAAGGGCCGTTCCCGGAACACTACGAGCCGTTTGAAACGCCGCTTGGCACCAACCCGTTGCACCCGAACGTGGTGTCCAACCCGGCGGCGCGCGTGTTCAAAGACGATCTGGCCGCGATGGGCAAATCCGACAAGTTCCCGTACGTCGGCACCACCTATCGTCTGACCGAACATTTCCACTACTGGACCAAGCATGCGTTGCTTAATGCGATCATCCAGCCGGAACAGTTCGTGGAGATTGGCGAGAAGCTGGCCGAGAAGAAAGGCATCAAGCAGGGCGATACCGTTAAAGTCAGCTCCAACCGTGGCTATATCAAGGCCAAGGCGGTGGTGACCAAGCGTATTCGTACCTTGCAGGTGAACGGCCAGGACGTGGACACCATCGGCATCCCAATCCACTGGGGTTACGAAGGGGTGGCGAAGAAAGGCTTTATCGCCAACACGCTGACACCGTTTGTCGGCGACGCCAATACGCAAACGCCAGAGTTCAAGGCGTTCCTGGTTAACGTGGAAAAGGTGTAACGGAGACGAATTATGGCAATGCAATCTCAAGACATCATTCGTAAATCCGCTACCAACGGCTTCACTCCGGCACCGCGTGCGCGCGATCACCAGGAAGAAGTGGCCAAGCTGATCGATGTCACCACCTGCATCGGCTGCAAAGCCTGCCAGGTGGCCTGTTCCGAATGGAACGATATCCGCGATGAAGTGGGGCACAACGTCGGGGTTTACGATAATCCCGCCGATCTGACCGCCAAGTCGTGGACGGTGATGCGCTTCTCGGAGGTCGAGGAGCACGGCAAGCTGGAGTGGCTGATCCGCAAGGACGGCTGCATGCACTGTGCCGATCCGGGCTGCCTGAAGGCGTGCCCGGCGGAAGGGGCCATTATCCAGTACGCCAACGGTATCGTCGATTTCCAGTCGGAACACTGCATCGGCTGTGGCTACTGCATCGCTGGCTGCCCGTTCGACGTGCCGCGCATGAACCAGGAAGACAACCGGGTGTACAAATGTACCCTGTGTGTCGACCGCGTTGGCGTGGGCCAGGAACCGGCCTGTGTGAAAACCTGCCCGACTGGGGCGATCCATTTCGGCACCAAAGAGGCGATGAAGAACGTCGCGGCGGAACGTGTCGATGAACTGAAAACCCGTGGCTATGAGAATGCCGGTCTGTACGATCCGGCAGGCGTGGGCGGTACTCACGTGATGTACGTTCTGCATCACGCGGATAAACCGCAGCTGTATCACGGTTTACCGGATAACCCGACCATCAGCCCGGCAATCACCTTCTGGAAAGGGGTATGGAAGCCGTTGGCCGCCATCGGGTTTGCTGCCACCTTCGCGGCCAGTATTTTCCACTACGTCGGCGTGGGTCCAAACCGCGTGGAAGAAGAGGAAGAGCCGGATCAGAAGGACGAGCATCATGATGAGGAGACGCGCAAATGAGGAAGGAAAAGCCAATTCAGCGCTACAGCGCGCCGGAGCGGATTAACCACTGGATTGTGGCGTTCTGCTTTATGTTTGTCGCCATCAGCGGGCTGGGGTTCCTGTTCCCCTCCTTCAACTGGTTGTTGAATATCTTCGGCACGCCGCAGTTGGCACGCATCCTTCACCCCTTTACCGGGGTGTTGATGTTCGTGGCCTTCCTGCTGATGTTCCTGCGCTACTGGAAGCACAACCTGATCAACCGGGAAGATATCGTCTGGGCCAAGAATATCCACAAAATTGCCATGAACGAAGAAGTGGGCGACACTGGGCGCTATAATTTCGGTCAGAAGTGCGTATTCTGGGCGGCGATAATCAGTCTGGTGCTGTTGTTGGCCAGTGGTATCGTTATCTGGCGGCCATACTTTGCCCCAGCCTTCTCTATTCCGCTGATCCGCATCGCGTTGGTGGTGCATTCGTTAGCCGCGGTGGGTTTGATCATCGTGATAATGGTGCACATTTACGCCGCGTTGTGGGTAAAAGGCACCATTACGGCGATGGTGGAAGGTTGGGTGCCGGCTGCCTGGGCCAAGAAGCATCACCCGCGCTGGTACCGTGAGGTCCGCGAGAAACAACAGGAAGACAAACCCAGATGAGTATCCGCATCGTTCCTAAAGAGCAGTTAGGGGCACAGCGTGAAAAGTCTTCAACGGCGGAAACTATTCCGCCGTTACTTTTCGCCAACTTGAAGAGCCTTTATACCCGCCGAGCCGAACGTCTGCAGCAATTGGCCGTAGACCATCCGCTGGGCGACTATCTCAACTTTGCCGCCAGCATTGCGCAAGCGCAGCACAACGCCTGCCATGATAATCCGCTGGAGCTGGATCTCGGCGAAACGTTGATCCAGAGTGCCGCCAGCGGCAAGCCGCCGTTGGATGCGAGCCTCTATCCACGCAGTGAACACTGGCACAAGCTGTTGGCGTCGCTGATCGCAGAGCTGCGCCCGCAGGCACCGGAACACGTGCTGGCGGTGCTGGATAACCTGGAGAAATCCTCGACCCATGAGCTGGAGCTGCTGGCCAGCGCCCTGCTGAAAGGCGAGTTTGCCAAAGTGGGCAGCGACAAGGCCCCATTCCTGTGGGCGGCGCTGTCGTTGTACTGGGCGCAGATGGCCAGCCAGATCCCTGGCAAGGCGCGGGCGGAGTATGGCGAACATCGCCAGTTCTGCCCGGTTTGCGGCAGCATCCCGGTTTCCAGCGTAGTACATATTGGTACTGTGAACGGCCTGCGCTATCTGCACTGCAACCTGTGCGAGAGCGAATGGCACGTGGTGCGGGTGAAATGCAGCAACTGCGAGCAAACCGGCGATCTCAACTACTGGTCGCTGGAAAGTGAACAGGCAGCGGTGAAAGCGGAAAGCTGCGGCGACTGTGGCACCTACCTGAAGATCCTCTATCAGGAAAAGGACCCGAAGGTCGAGGCGGTGGCCGACGATCTGGCTTCGCTGATCCTCGATGCCAAGATGGAAGAGGAAGGCTTTGCGCGCAGCAGCATCAACCCGTTCCTGTTCCCTGGCGAGTAACGGTAGCCCTCACCCTAACCCTCTCTCCCACAGGGTGAGGGGACCGATCGTGCCACAGATTGATGTCTGCATCTGACCGCAGCTCCGTACCAGCTCCCTCTCCTTTTTGGGGAGAGGGCTGGGGTGAGGGGGAGTAGCAAGCAGCGACTTTCGGATTAGACATCTGGCAAACCGCGAGGCGAGTTGCTACCGTTACGCCAAGACGCGCAACGCGAAAGGAATGAATGATGTTGAAGACCCTTGCCAAAGGTACGGCGTTGGCCGTGCTGCTTACCGGGCTGGTTGCCTGCGATAACCAGGACAGCAAAAAGCCGGAAGTCCCCGCACCCGCGCCAAAACCGGTCGTGACACAGCCCGTAGCGGTAGCCCCACCCCCTGTGGCAGAGGCCAAACCGGTCCCTGGTCTGAACGTCTCGCTGCAACAGGGCAAAATCACCTTTGAACTGCCACCGGGTTTCAGCGATCAAACCAAGCTGAGCGGGATTATCAACGACGACAAATCCACCATTCAGCTGTTCCTCGATAGCAAATCACGCCAGCGCACCGTCGCTTCGGAAGTGATCCCGCCAGCGGACATGAAGATCAATACCAGCGATGCGATGCTCAAAGAGCTGACGCAAAGCATCATTACCGAATTGTCCGATCGCTATCAGAACATCAAGAAAACCAAAGAAGAGAATTTCACCGTCGGCCAGCAGAAGTTTCATCGTCTGGATACCGAACAGACGGTCAACGGGCAAAAACTGATTTCCACCATCGTGTTGACGGTGTTCAATAAACGGGTAGTCACGTTGCAGATGTTAACGCCGGCAAAAACACCGGAGGTACATCTTGCATTGGTACAGCGAATTATTGATACCATGCAGGTTAAATAACCTGACTGGTTTAGCTCGGCACGCCAACAAGCCAGTTTGCCGATAACCGGACACTGAACATGACCATGAGCACTGAATCCCAGCATCTTTACAGCCAGTTACCTGCCATCGACCGCCTGCTGCGCGATCCTGCCGTTGAACCCGCCGTCGTCAAACACGGCCAGACGCTAATCAGCGAACTGCTGCGCCAGATGCAGGCGCAGGCACGTGAAACCATCAAGACGCTGCACCAGTTGCCAGCCTGGTGTCAGGACTGGCCGCAGGCGCTGCATGCCCGTTTAGAGCAACAACAGCGTCCGGCGTTGCAGCCGGTGTTTAATCTCAGTGGCACCGTGTTGCACACCAACCTGGGGCGAGCATTGCTGGCTCAACCGGCAGTTGATGCCGTCATCAGTGCGATGACCAGCGCTGTGACGTTGGAATACGATCTGGATGGCGCAGGCCGTGGGCACCGCGATCGGGCTATCGCGGATTTACTCTGCCAGCTTACCGGGGCGGAAGACGCCTGCATCGTCAATAATAACGCGGCGGCGGTGTTGTTGATGCTGGCGGCGGTTGCTCCAGGCCAGCAGGTGGTCGTGTCGCGTGGTGAACTGGTGGAGATTGGCGGTGCGTTTCGCATCCCGGACGTCATGCGCCAGGCGGGTTGCCAACTGGTGGAGGTGGGTACTACCAACCGCACACATCTGAAAGATTACCGCACCGCCATCAATGAGCAAACCGGCCTGTTGATGAAGGTTCACACCAGTAATTACAGTATTCAAGGGTTTACCGCTGCGGTCGATGAAAGCGAACTGGCGGTGTTGGGCCGTGAACAGGGCATTCCTGTGGCGACCGATTTGGGTAGTGGCTCATTGATCGACATGGCGCAATATGGCTTGCCAGCCGAGCCGATGCCGCAGCACCTGATTGCCGCAGGCGTCGATCTGGTGACCTTCTCCGGTGACAAGCTACTAGGCGGGCCGCAGGCCGGGATTATCGTCGGCAAAAAGGATCTGATCGCCCGCTTGCAACAACACCCACTCAAGCGGGCCCTGCGCGTCGGCAAAATCACGCTGGCGGCGCTGGAAGCCACGCTGCGGCTGTATCAACAGCCGGAATTATTGGCAGAACATTTACCTACCTTACGCTTGTTAACCCGCCCACAGCAGCAGATGCGGCAAGCCGCCGAACGTTTACAGAGCCAGTTGGCTGCGCAGTTTGCTGGCCGTTTCGAGCTACGCAGCGAGCCATGCTGGTCGCAGATTGGCAGCGGTTCCCTGCCGGTCGATCGCCTGCCGAGCTACGCGCTGACCTTTGCCCCACTTGATGGCCGGGGCGCAACCTTGGAAGGCTTGGCACAGCAGTGGCGTAGCCTGCCGCAACCGGTCATTGGCCGTATCAACGACGGCAAACTGTGGCTCGATCTGCGTTGCCTGGAACAGGAGGGCGCACTGGTTGAGGCGCTGAGCGCATGATTATCGCTACCGCGGGCCATGTCGACCACGGCAAAACTACCCTGCTACAGGCGATCACCGGTATCAATGCCGATCGACTGCCGGAAGAGCAACGCCGTGGCATGACCATCGATCTCGGCTATGCCTATTGGCCGCAGCCGGATGGCCGCGTGCTGGGGTTTATCGATGTTCCCGGCCATGAGAAATTCCTCGCGAATATGCTGGCGGGCATTGGCGGCATCGATCATGCGCTGCTGGTGGTGGCCTGCGACGATGGCGTCATGGCGCAAACCCGCGAACATCTGGCGATCCTGCGCCTGAGCGGCAGTGCACAGTTAACGGTGGCGCTGACCAAAGCCGACCGTGTAGACCCTGCGCGGGTCGCCGAAGTACAAATCCAGGTATTGGCCGAATTGGCGCAGCAGGGCTGGCATGATGTGCCGGTGTTTGTTACCGCAGCGGCGTTGGGGGAAGGCATTGAGGAGCTGCGCCAGCACCTGTTGGCGTTGCAGCCCGGAGAGCACTTACTATCACGCCGTTTTCGTCTGGCGGTCGATCGCGCTTTCAGTGTCAAAGGTGCCGGGCTGGTGGTGACCGGGACAGCGCTGGGCGGCAACGTAAAGGTAGGCGATACGCTGTGGCTGACCGGTGCAGATGTGCCGGTGCGGGTACGCGGCCTGCATGCGCAGAATCAGGCGGTCGAACAGGCGTTTGCCGGGCAGCGTATTGCGCTGAATATCAGCGGCGATGTCAGCAAAGAGCAGTTAACGCGTGGCGACTGGCTGCTGGCACAACAACCGCCAGCGGCGGCAGAACGTATTCTGGTGGCGATAGACGCCGATGTGCCGATCAAGCACTGGCAGTCGCTGCATATTCACCATGCCGCCAGCCATATCACCGGGCGCATTGCGCTGCTGGCCGACAACCTGGCGGAGCTGATCCTCGATCGCCCACTGTGGCTGGTGGAAAACGATCGGCTGGTGCTGCGTGATATCAGCGCTCGGCAAACGTTGGGGGCCGCGCGCGTGCTGGGGCTCTCCTCGCCGAAGCGGGGCAAGCGTCAGCCGGAATATCTGGCCTGGTTGGGGGCGCTGGCTCAGGCATCCAGCGACGGGCAAGTGCTGGATCTGCGTTTGCCGGGTGGCGCGCTGGATCTGGCCGCATTTGCCTGGGCACGCCAACTGACGGACGAGGGTCTACAGCAACTGCTGGCCGGCTATGCCTTGATGATCTCCGGCGAGATGGCATTGGCTCCGGCCAATGTGCAAGCGCATGAGCAGCGCCTGTTGCAGGTGTTGGCCGAATACCATCAGCAACATGCCGATCAGTTGGGCCTGGGGCGCGCCCGTCTGCGCCGTATGGCGTTACCGGCGTTGCATGAGCCGCTGGTATTTATGATGATCGATCGGCTACTGGCGGCCGGTTTGCTGCGCAATACGCGCGGCTGGTTGCACCTGCCCGAGCACGGTTTGGCGTTCAGCAGCGAGCAACAGGCATTGTGGAACCGGATTGAGCCGCTGTTTGGTGAAGAGCCTTGGTGGGTGCGCGACCTGGCTGCCTCGTTAGGCGAAGAGGAAAACCACGTTCGCGCTACGCTGCGCAAAGCTGCACAGCTGGGCCATGTCACTGCCGTGGTGGTCGATCGCTACTACCTCAGCCAGCGTATCGAACAGTTTGCCGCGTTGATCCGCGAGCTGCACGCCACGCAAGGCAGCACCAACGCCGGCGACTTCCGCGATCGGCTGGGTGTTGGCCGCAAACTGGCGATCCAGGTATTGGAGTTCTTCGATCGCAGCGGCTTTACCCGCCGCAGAGGCAACCAACATCTGCTGCGGGACAGCGGGCTGTTTGGTGGTTGAAACTATGGGTGCATCTTGTTGCACCCAGTTTAAAAAATTGTGACACCCTTCATGCGTTTGACTATTGTTTCGCCATTCTCCGCCGTAAACACCTATCATTCCAGCTAGAGATAGTTTACCGCTTCTTACGTTTGATCTGCGGCCACCGCGCCGCGAACCTGCTTACCGTCTCCGGGCGGTAAGGTTGCAGCCACGTAAAAAGGAGATTCAAATGGCGAATACCACCACGGCAAGCCACCTCACGCCTGAAAACACCGGGTTTCCCCTCAAACTGAAAAAACGTTACGACAACTTCATCGGCGGCGCCTGGGTGGCGCCGGTCCAGGGCGAGTATTACACCAACCTGACGCCGATCACCGGCCAGACGCTGTGCGAAGTGGCCAGCTCCTCCACGCAGGATATTGAGCTGGCGCTGGATGCGGCCCACGATGCCAAAGGGGCCTGGGGCAAGATGTCGGTGCAGGCACGTGCCAACCTGCTTAACCGGGTCGCCGATCGCATGGAGCAGAACATCGACCTGCTGGCAGCAGCGGAAACCTGGGATAACGGCAAGCCGATCCGCGAAACCGCCAATGCCGACGTGCCGTTGGCTATCGACCATTTCCGCTATTTTGCTGCCTGCGTGCGGGCGCAAGAGGGCGGCATCAGCGAAATCGACTCCGAAACGGTGGCCTATCACTTCCACGAACCGCTGGGCGTGGTGGCACAAATCATTCCGTGGAACTTCCCGCTGTTGATGGCCTGCTGGAAGATGGCTCCGGCGCTGGCGGCGGGTAACTGCATCGTGCTGAAGCCGGCCAAGCTGACGCCGCTGTCGGTGCTGATGCTGATGGAACTGATCCAGGACATCCTGCCGCCAGGCGTGATCAACGTGGTCAACGGCGCAGGCGGAGAAATCGGCGAATATCTCGCGACCTCCAAACGTATCGCCAAAGTGGCCTTTACCGGTTCTACCGAAGTGGGCCGCCAAATCATGGGCTATGCCACCCAGAACATCATCCCGGTGACGCTGGAACTGGGCGGCAAGTCGCCCAACATCTTCTTTGCCGACGTGATGGATAAAGAGGATTCGTTCTTCGACAAGGCGCTGGAAGGTTTTGCGCTGTTTGCCTTCAACCAGGGGGAAGTCTGTACCTGCCCGAGCCGGGCGCTGGTGCAGGAATCGATCTACGAGCGCTTTATGGAGCGGGCGATCAAACGGGTGGAGAGCATCCGCAGCGGTAACCCGCTGGATGCCAGCACCCAAATGGGCGCACAGGTTTCCGAAGGGCAGATGAAGACCATCCTCAACTACATCGAGATCGGCAAGCAGGAAGGGGCCAAGGTGCTGACCGGTGGCCGACGCAAGGCGCTGGATGGCGGGTTGGCACAAGGCTACTACATGGAACCGACCATTCTGTTCGGCAAGAACAGCATGCGGGTATTCCAGGAAGAGATTTTCGGCCCGGTGCTGGCGGTGACCACCTTCAAAGATATGGATGAAGCGCTGGCGCTGGCCAACGATTCCGATTTCGGCCTGGGTGCCGGGGTATGGAGCCGTAACGGCAATATCGCCTATCAGATGGGGCGCAACATTCAGGCGGGCCGCGTCTGGACCAACTGTTATCATGCCTATCCGGCGCATGCGGCGTTCGGCGGGTACAAACAGTCGGGGATTGGGCGTGAAACCCATAAGATGATGCTGGAGCACTATCAGCAGACCAAATGCCTGCTGGTGAGCTACTCGGAAAAACCGATGGGCCTGTTCTGATCCATCACCTCTCCCAAAGGGAGAGGTGATGTAACGTGCTACATTTTATCTCCTGCGCCTGACTGCGGCTCCGGACTCGCACCCTCTCCCTACCGCAAATATCCATGAGGTTCTTGGTCTGTCAGTGGGTGAGGGCTGGGGTGAGGGTATTAACTATTACACTGTGGTACTCGTTGCGGGAGTGGCTCCACCACGGTGTTTGCTGAGGAACAGCGCTGTCAGCGTCAGCCAACACAGGCCACTGATCAGGTTGAACAGGCTGAATAACCCGTTGCCGCCCCACACATAGGCTACCTTGGCCAGCTCGATGCCAATGGTAAACACCGACATGCTCAACATCCCCATCACCGCTGAAACGGCACCTTTACTGACGTTGCTGGAAAATAGCGTCAGGCGATACAGACCGGCGTTCGCCAGGCCAATGCCGTAAGCATAAAGGCTCAGCCCTGCGGTCATCCACAGATAGGCGTGGGCGGAAAATACCGTGGCCAGCGCGGCCATTAACAGGCCTAACAGCATTGGCCATGCGCCGAGTTTGATTGGGCGTTCAATAGTTAATTTACCCGTGATGCGTGCCAGCGTCAGGTTGCCGAGGATCAGCGCGCCAAACACCGGGATCTGCAACAGGCCATAGTCCAGTGCGGAGAGCGATTCGCCTTTAATCAGGATCACCGGAGACTGGGCAATCCAGGCCAACAGCGGCAGGCTGGCAAAGCCGATAGCCAACGAACCACAGATAAAGCGCCGATTGACCAGCACCTGACGATAGTCGCGCCACAGGTTGGCTGCCGAGAAGGCTTCCCCTTGCAGCGTGGCGGTTTCCGGCATCGCCTTCCACAGGCCGACAAAGGCAATCGCCGCCAAAGCGGCAAACAGCACAAACATGCTCTGCCAAGGGGCAACGTGAACCCAGGCGGCCCCCGCCAACGGCCCAAGTAGCGGGGCGATCAACGCCACGTTAGCCATCAGCGCCGTGATTTTGATGCAGGTCGCTTCTTCAAACGATTCCTGAATGGTGGCATAGCCTACCGCGCCGATAAAGCACAGCCCGATCCCTTGCAGGAAGCGCATTACGATAAACTGCTCGATATTGGTGACCAGCAAAATGGCCAGACAGGTGACGATAAAGAACAGCACCCCGGCCAGCATCACCGGGCGGCGGCCACGGCGATCCGACAGCGGGCCAAGCAGCCACTGCAGGAAGATGCCGCCAGCCAGATAGGCGGTCATTGAGGTGGGCACCCACTCCACGCCGGCATTAAAATCGGCGACTACCGCCAGCATACCGGGCTGGATCATATCGTTGGCGATATAGGTCGCGAATTCGAACAGCACCAGACAAAGTGGGAATAAAAGCGCCTGTCGGCCCAGAAGTGCCGCAGGGGGTAATGATGTTTTCATTTTTATTTTACTGATAGTAAAGAAGAAATAAGGAACTGCCAGGGCGGGAGAGCGCAAACTGAGCGAGTTGTGGCGGCTATTTTGCCGCCAATTGTTCACCTTGGCAATCATAAGGTGATTTTAAGGCTCAATCTTAATATTGCGCGTAGGCGTTGTGCTGCGCCCCCCTGAGCTATAACCTCTTGTTAACATTTTCCCATGACAGAATTATAGGCAACAGACGGGCACCGATGAGCAATAAAATTGGCTGGATAGATAACTTGCGTGCGCTGGCGTGCATGATGGTGGTGATGATCCACGCCACCACTTACTACGTCACCAACGGTTTGGCGGTGGGGGAACATAACTGGGATATGGCGAACGTGTTGAACTCGCTTTCCCGGGTGGCGGTGCCGCTGTTCTTTATGCTTTCCGGCTTTCTGTTTTTTGGTGAGCGCAGCGCCAACCGGAAACACTTTATCCGCATTGCCTGCTGTATTTTGTTCTACAGCGTGATCGCCCTGATTTATATTGCCTGCTTTACCCGCATCGGTTTTTGGCCCTCGCTGCGCGCAATTCTGTTCAAACCGGTGTTTTATCATCTGTGGTTCTTTTACGCGATTACGGTCATTTACCTGCTTTCACCGCTGATCAGCGTTAAGCCGGTTTCTGGCCGCTATCTGGCGGGCGTCATCGTCATTCTGGCGATTATCGCCAACCCCAATACCAGCAAGCTGAGCCTGGACAATGTGCGTCTGCTACCGGTGAACCTGTATATCTATGGCGATACCTTCTATTACCTGCTGTATGCCCTGGCAGGGCGGGCCATTGGCATGATGGCAACCCAACGGCGCGGCATCAGCTTGGCGGCGGCGCTGGGATTTATCGCGAGCGTGATATTGATTATCCGTGGCACCAAAAGCCAGATGTTTATCAACGGTAGCTTCGCCGATACGTTTTATATGTACACCGGCCCCTTGGTGTTTGTGGCGGCGGTATCGCTGCTGGTGTGGTGCAAAAACTGCCTGCCTAACCCGATCGGCTGGTTAAGTGTGATCTCGCGCCATTCACTGGCGATCTACGGTTTCCACGCTCTGATCGTCAACCTGATGCGTAACCAGCATTGGGAGTTCTCGGCCTACCCGCTGCTGGATATCTTCTGGGTGTTCGGTATGGCGCTTGGCGTGAGCGTGCTGTTGTCGATGGGATTACAGAAAGTGGATACCCGGCGGCTGGTGTCTTAATCCTGCCAGCGCTGCTGTGCACGCCGCAGCTGGCGGCCAGAGGAGAAGCCTGCAGTTAGTGCCGCTTTTTCCAGACCGTAGCCCTGTTGCAGCCGTTGCTGTGCGACCGCCAACCGCAGTTGTTCATGGTATTCCCGTACGCTGAGGCCAATATGCAGGCGGAACAGCCGGGCCAGATGGCGGCTACTGACATGAGCCTTCTCCGCTATCTGGGGAACCGACCATTCGGCTTCCGGTTCGGCGGCCATCACGTCTTGCGCCCGGTGCACGGCAGGATGCAGGTGATTGCGGTGCCGCAGCCAAGGTGAAAGCTGCGGATCGTCGCCGGAGCGGCGGAAATAAACCACCATCTCACGGGCAACCTCAAGCGCACGGTCAGCGCCACAGTGTTGATTGACCAAGTGTAGGGCCAGATCGATACCGGCGGTGATGCCCGCGCTGGTAAACACGCCGCGATCCTCAACAAAAATACGGTTTTCTTTAACCAGCGCGGCGGGTGCCTGTTGGCGCAGACGGTCGAGCACGGCATGGTGAGTGGTGCAATGATAACCGTCGAGCAATCCCGCCTGCGCGGCCAACAGCGCACCGGAACAGACGCAGACCAGATCTATCTGCCGTTGTGTCAACGCGGGGCGCATCGACTGGAGCCAATTGCGAGCCTGAGCCGCTTCCTCGGTAGCAAAGTAACGAGCCGAGTCCGCCACTCCCGGTATCACTAAAATATCCCCTTCATCCCATTTCTGCGGTAACGGGGCCAACTGGCCGATCGTCATGCCGATGGAGCAGGTGATCTGCGGCACCGGGCTGACATAGTGCAGCTGGAACTGCCCACAAAGCCGCAAGACCTCTGCCGGACCGCTGACATCCAGTAACAGCACGTTGGGGAGCATCAGAAAGTAAACGGCCCTGGACATGGTTATTCCTGCGCAAGTTGTGCCAATGCCTGATCGACGCTGGCGATCGAGGCAAATCGATCGACCAGCACGGTTTCAGTATGCCGCTTTAACTGCTCGGGGGTAAAGAGGCTACCGTCTGGATGATGCATCGGGAAAGTGAGCGTGGCTTCGGTTACAAACGTCACTTTATAGCCCAGATCCGAGGCGACGCGGGTGGTAGTTTCGCAGCATTGCTCGGTACGGATACCGCTGATAATCAGATGGTCGATCTGACGTTCGCGCAGCCAGGCATCCAGGCCAGATTCGGTCAACGCGTTGTGCACCCGTTTGTGTACCGTAACCTCGGCCTGATGGCTGAGAAACGGCAGGCGCTTCACATAGCCGGAGGCCAAAGAAAACGGCCCTTCAGGCGAGACGTGGAAGACATCGACCAGCGGTACACCCTGTTGCTGGCAGCCAGCGATCAGGCGGCTCAACGCCTGCTGAAACGCAGGCAGATCGTCTTCCTGCCAGAACGGGCGATGTTGAAAAGATTGTTGAACATCGATGATCAATAGTGCGCTATGTGACATTTTCGGCCCTCCTTATTTTGGTGTAACACCATATTGGGACTGTAATGAGTCTGAAAGAAGGCCAAAATCGGCCATCATGATGGCAGTAACGGACGGGATGATGCATTGCTTTTCATGTCAGTGTTTTCGCTCATAATATTTCTGTCATTACCGCTCCCTATAGTGGCGTTGCTTTTTACCTTTGGGCAAAACGATAACCAGGGAGTACATAATATGAATAACCTTCCATCACGCCTGACACTGCTGGCTAGCTGTCTGGTGTTCAGTACCTCGCTATGGGCACAGGCTCAGGAAGTGCCCGCCGTGCTGGCCGGACACGCCGTATTACCGGTGAAGTCCAGCGTCACGGCACCGCAGGATGCCCCTGCCGATCTGCAACAGAGTGGTAAATACACCAGCGGTAAGCGCATCACCGAATTGGGTAGCGTGGCGGGGAAATCCGCCGATCGGCTGACCGGCATCGGGCTGCCCATCAATGGCCAACCGTTGCAGGGGCATTCCGGCATCAAACATATGCCGGATGGCACCTACTGGGTGCTGACCGATAACGGCTTTGGCAGCAAAGCCAGCTCGCCGGACGCTATGCTGTATCTCAACCATTACCGTATCGACTTCAAGGAAGGCACGGTAACGCAGCTAAAAACGTTGTTCCTGCACGATCCCGATAAAAAAGTGCCGTTCCATATCGTCAATGAAAGCACCGACAAACGTTACCTGACCGGCAGTGATTTCGACCCGGAAAGCTTCCAGTTTGCCGACGATGCCTTATGGATCGGCGATGAATTTGGCCCCTATCTGATTAAAGCGGATTTGAATGGCAAGGTATTGGCGGTGTTTGATACCCAGGTTGATGGCAAAGTGGTGAAATCGCCGGATAACCCGACGCTGACGCTGCCAGGTGCGCCGGACGGCAAACAGAACTTCCAGGTCGCGCGCTCCAAGGGGTTTGAAGGCATGGCGGTATCACCGGATGGCAGCAAGCTGTATCCGATGCTGGAAGGAGCGTTGTGGGACGGTGAGCAGTTTGAGAACGTGGCGGGCAAACGCTACCTGCGGGTGCTGGAGTTTGATGTCAAACAGCAGGCATGGACTGGCCGCAGCTGGCAGTACGTGTTGGAAGACAATCAGAACGCCATTGGTGATTTCAATATGATTGATGCCACCCACGGGCTGGTGATCGAGCGTGATAATGGCGAAGGCACGGCGGATAAAGCCTGTGCGGCAGGAGCGCCGACCGATAACTGCTTCAGCCAACTCGCGAAATTTAAGCGGGTGTATAAAATCGCGTTTTCCGACGTTAACGTCGGCAAACCGGTAGATAAACTGGCGTATGTCGATTTGATGAACATTCAGGATCCGCAGAAGCTGGCGCGTAAACCGCTGAATAACGGCGTGCTGACCTTCCCGTTCTTTACTATCGAGAATGTCGACGTGGTGGATGGCAGCCATATCATCGTGGGGAACGACAATAATTTCCCGTTCTCTTCCAGCCGTGAACCCAACGTGGCGGATGATAACGAGTTTATTCTGCTGGATGTGAAGGCGTTGCTACAGCCGTAAAGTTGTCCTTTAACTCCATTGCCTTCTCCTGATTAGGGGAGGGCTGTTTTATCACGGAGAAAAATAAAACTCAGTGGCGGATTTGTGCCAGTTCGTCTTCACTCAGGCCAGTCATTTTCATGACGGCGTTGCGATCGAGACCGTTCTGCAGCATGGCTCGGGCAATTTTCAGCTTAGCATCGCGCTCGCCTTCTGAATGACCTTCCAGTCGACCAAGCTGAAAGCCCTTCTCCATACCCTTCCGTTCAAGCTGTTGTGCGATGGTCATCAGTGTGTCCCCATGTTACTGCAGCCGTAAAGTTCTCCTTTATCTCCGTTGCCTTCTCCTGATTAGGGGAGGGCTGTTTTATCACGGAGAAAAATAAAACTCAGTGGCGGATTTGTGCCAGTTCATCTTCACTCAGGCCAGTCATTTTCATGACGGCGTTGCGATCGAAACCGTTTTGCAGCATGGCACGGGCGATTTTCAGCTTAGCATCGCGCTCGCCTTCTGAATGACCTTCCAGTCGACCTTCTTGCCTACCTTCCTCTCGGCCTTCTTGTCGACCAAGCTGAAGGCCCTTCTCCATACCCTTCCGTTCAAGCTGTTGTGCGATGGTCATCAGTGTGTCCCCATGTTGCGGCACTTGCTGTGCCAGCTGGCGTACAAAGGCTTCGGCGTCTGACGTTTCGCCCGCCTGTACAATATAGTGTACCAGCGATATTACCTGCGTTGAAGAGAGATACCCGGCCAGTAGGATAGGAGCTAGCCTATCCACCAATTCCGCCAGATCCCGATGATGAATGTGCTTTTGTAGTAGCGTCAGAGCCGCCATGCTGCGATGGTTGGCGATTTCGTCATCAGGGATGACGGTGACATCAACAAGCGGAAAAGCTGTGCCGTAAATTTTGCCAGCCAGCTCCGGGTTATCAAACTCATCCAGCCACCGGGTGGAATAGGGGTATGGGCTGCGTTTGCCGGTATAGAATAGCATCGGTATTACCAGCGGCAGCTTTTTGTGGCCTAGCTCCAGATGGCGCTGCATTGCCGCCACTGCGTACCTGATGAGCCTGAAAGCCATGTGCTTATCAGGCGTCGATTGATGTTCGATAAGCACATGAATATACCCATCGCCCGCTGTCGTTTTCAGGCTGTAGAGCATGTCGCTGAAGTACTGACGGAGGTTCTCCTCCACAAAGGAGCTCGACTCCAGTTTCAGGGTGTTAAGGTCGCAGATGGCACGCAGCTCAGCCGGGAGGTGTAGTTCCATGAAATCACGAGCAACCTCCGGTTGGGTCAGAAACTGCCGGAAGGTGGCATCGTGGGGCGTTGGTGTGTTGTTTTTCTTTTCCATAATAATTTCACACCTATACTAACTTTAATTGGGGGGTGTTATTTCTAGGCTGCCTCCCAATTAATTTATCTGAGGAGAATTTCGTTGGGTCTGTATTCAGGTCATCTATTAATTTGTTTGGTTTTTTATTAATGGCGGGAGGTAATAGAATTTTTGTGTGTGGCACACCCATAAGAAATTCCCTCTCTATTTTAGTCTGGATCCCATGAAGGTACTGCGTGGTGTTTGAAATCACATCAATTGTGGGCTATCTAAAACAACAGGGGAAGTCGTATAGGTAACGTTACGGTTCTTTCAGTCGATATTGCTACTTTGATCGAAAATATTTGCCAGTAAACATTCATTAAATAGCTGCATTGCTGTCAGATTTAATAATCTTCGCTAAAGGGTCAGTCTATTCCCACACTTCTTTTTCGTGGTTAACATAAATGATATTTCGGTAAGGGGGGAGTTTAACTGGCGTGCTGATGACCGTGGTATTGCTGATCATTGCTTCGTCGTATCTGGCAAAACAGTTACGGGTCATTGTTATGCGTTGATAGCAGCTAAACATAGCAAACTCGGGGTGAAAGCCTAGTACTTGGATAACTAGGGGAAGAGAGGAAACAGAAAGCGCGGTAACAATTTTCGCTTTCGGCATCTGGGCCGGAAACGCTAACTGTGCCGCGCCTAGTTAGCAGGCGGTGGCGATTAATGCACTGCCTGTGGGGCTTGCCAGTTTTCGTGATAGATATGTACGGCTTGCTCTTGCGTGGTAGTGCGATCGCCGGTCAGGCGATAGGCCACGGTGAAGGCAAAATCAAACGCGGCCCCCAGCCCTTGGCCACTGATCAGATTGCCATCTTCCACAACCCTTTCAGCCACGTAGGTACCATCCTCGATCTCCTGATGCAGATCGCCAGAACAGACATAACGGCGGCCTTGCAGCAGTTTGTTGGTAGCCAGCACGCGGGCAGCGGCAGAACACAGTGGGCAGATCAGCTTGGCGGCACGATCGTGGCGGCGGATAAACTCCACGACCAGCTCGTTTTCCGCCATAGCGACGGTAGCCTGCGGCCCACCGGGGATCACCACGGCGTCGTACAGTTGGTCCATGCGGCGTTCCAACAGAGCATCGGCAAACATACGTACCTGGTGATAGCTTCGCAGTTCCAGCCGATCCTGGCAGGAAAGCAGCTCTACCTCTATCTCCATACGACGTAACACGTCGATCACGATAACCGCCTCGGCCTCTTCAAATCCTTCGCTGAGCAGGACGGCAACTTTCTTGGTCATAGCATCTCCAGCAATGTACGGGTTGATAACCCGGGCACCGCTAGGGTAGCAGATAAAAGGCGGGAGTTTGGGTCGGGAGGCCAAGTGTAAGAAGGCGATCGCGGAAACTCGAATTCCCCCTTAGCGGCAAGGGAGATTCGCGCTATAATCGCCTCTTGCTTCCGATTCTTAGAGGAAGATCCTCGTCCCCGGTGGGGCGGCTGGACTTCAAATCCAGTTGGGGCCGCCAGCGGTCCTGGGCAGGTTCGACTCCTGTGATCTTCCGCCATTCGATGTATTCTGAACTCCACTAAAGTCAATAAATCCCTTATAATACCCGCAACTTAAGCCACTTTCGCTCTCCTGGTGTCAACTCGTGTCTACCCAAATCAAGTGTGATCTGGGGGCACCGTAGGGGGCACTGGCGATGCCCCCATTTTTGAGGTGCCCCCTATGAAGCTAACAGCCCGACAAGTCGAAACTGCTAAACCAAAAGACAAGCCGTACAAGCTCTTCGATGGAGGAGGGCTTTACCTTGAAGTAAAAACCAGTGGTTCTCGTTACTGGAGATTGAAGTATCGTTATGGCGAGAAAGAGAAGCGTCTTGCCTTTGGCGTTTACCCCGATGTATCTCTGGCAGAAGCCCGTGACAAACGCGATGTAGCTAAAAAGATACTG
The DNA here is from genome assembly GCF_051654945.1 of Serratia sp. (in: enterobacteria). Taxonomy (GTDB): domain Bacteria; phylum Pseudomonadota; class Gammaproteobacteria; order Enterobacterales; family Enterobacteriaceae; genus Chania. The sequence goes on along the minus strand of NZ_JBOFZA010000092.1, from coordinate 59,834 downwards.
GCAGCAGGTGACGATCCTGGAGAAACCAAAAAAGCAGAGAAGCTTGCACAGAAACTGAATTCGGAGAACACGTTTGAAGCCGTTGCCCGCGAGTGGCATCAGGCTAAAGCCGACCGCTGGTCATTGCGCTACCGTGATGAAATCATTGATACCTTCGAAAAAGACATCTTCCCCTATATTGGCAAGCGTCCTATTGCCGACCTCAAGCCGATGGAGTTGCTGGAAGCACTGCGCAAAATGGAGAAGCGCGGAGCGTTGGAGAAAATGCGTAAAGTTCGCCAACGCTGCGGAGAAGTATTTCGTTTTGCCATTATCACTGGCAGAGCTACTTACAATCCTGCTCCCGATCTTGCCAGCGCTTTGGCAACGCCGAAGAAGGAGCACTTCCCCTTCCTGACAGCTCAGGAGCTGCCATATTTCCTTAAAGACCTATCTGGTTACACTGGCAGTGTCATCACTAAAACGGCAACCAAGATCATCATGCTGACGGGCGTAAGAACCCAGGAGCTGAGATTTGCACGTTGGCAGGATATCGACTTTGACAAGGGGCTGTGGAACATACCGGTTGAAGTGATGAAAATGAAGCGGCCGCATGTCGTTCCATTATCAACGCAGGTTATCGAACTGTTCGGCTCCCTCAAGCCAATGACTGGTGGCTATCCCTTGGTGTTCATTGGCCGAAACGATCAGCGTAAGCCAATCAGCAAGGAAAGCATCAATCAGGTTATCGAACTGCTAGGTTACAAAGGGCGGCTGACCGGCCACGGCTTTCGCCACACTATGAGCACCATCCTGTATGAGCAGGGCTATAACTCGGCCTGGATTGAGACGCAACTTGCCCATGTGGATAAGAACAGCATCCGTGGTACCTACAACCATGCGAAGTATCTTGATGGACGGCGTGAGATGCTGCAGTGGTATGCGGACTATATGGATAACCTGGAACGGGACGGGAATGTGGTGCATGGGGAGTTTGGGTGTAGGGCTTAGGTTGAGGTGGTTTTACTGAAAGGATCGGCAGTGCCAGCAGTGATGCTGGTGCTGTTGGTTTTCGCGGATGTTTATTTTTTTTGTCTTGTTTCGATGAAATAAGCGAAGTATTAGATATATCTAAGCGATTGTGTTGGAGAGCGAACTCCTGGTTCTTCTGGATTGATGGTTACGAATGTGACAAGATCATCGCCGGTGAGCTATATAAGGGCAACTGCTCAACAATAAATCGCCTTGTTCCATTACTAGTCAAAATGGTGGGTTAGGAAAAGTAGTTTACGATTACATTGTAATTGTTGACAAGGCAGACTGCGAATACTGAGAGTGTTCTACCAGAGAACAGCAAAACTAGCAGCCTGACCCTCAGACCGCTACATGTGTGGGAGACTCAATAATTACAAGGGAGGATGGTAGACATGTCGAAATCTGAGGCGCAGACACGTGCTGAACTGATCGATCAACAACTCTCCATGTCAGGTTGGGACGTTAAAGACCCTACACAGGTCGTTGAAGAGTACGATATTCTGACCACCTTGCTAGAAGGTTTAGCTGAACCTTACATCCCATACCAAGGCCATCAGTTCTCTGACTACGTTTTGCTGGGTAAAAACGGTAAACCTTTAGCAGTAATCGAAGCAAAAAAAACCAGTAAAGAAGCAGCTATAGGTCGTGAACAAGCCAAACAATATTGCTACAACATTCAAAAACAAGTTGGCGGTGAGTTGCCATTTTGCTTCTACACCAATGGCCATGAAACCTACTTTTGGGATCTTGGAAACGCTCCTCCGCGCAAGGTCATCGGCTTTCCCACCCGAGACGATCTGGAACGATTCGCCTATATTCGCCGCAATCACAAGCCGCTTACAGATGAATTCATCAACACCTCGATTGCTGGCCGTGATTATCAGATCAAGGCCATTCGCTCAGTGCTTGAAGGTCTTGAACAAAAGAAACGCAATTTCCTACTGGTCATGGCTACGGGTACAGGTAAAACCCGCACCTGTATTGCGATGATCGATACGCTTATGCGCGCAGGGCATGCTGAAAAAATCCTGTTTTTAGTTGACCGCATTGCATTACGTGAGCAAGCTTTGGTCGCTTTTAAAGAGCATATGCCTAATGAGCCACGCTGGCCCAATGTGGGTGAAAAACTCATCGCCAAAGACCGCCGCATCTACATTGCCACTTATCCTACGATGCTCAATATCATCCGGGACGATGTGCAGCATCTATCACCCCACTTTTTCGATTTCATCGTGGTCGATGAGAGCCACCGCTCCATCTACAACACTTACGGTGAAGTGCTCGACTATTTCAAGACCATCACGCTGGGCTTGACGGCAACACCGACCGATATCATTGACCACAACACCTTCCAGATCTTTCACTGTGACGATGGATTACCTACCTTTGCCTATACCTTTGAGGAGGCCGTAAACAATGTGCCGCCTTACCTATGTAACTTCCAAGTCATGAAGATCCAGACTAAGTTCCAGATGGAAGGTATCAGCAAACGTACTATTTCTCTGGAAGATCAGAAAAAGTTGATTCTTCGGGGGGAAGAGGTTGAAGAGATCAATTTCGAAGGTTCACAGCTTGAAAAACAGGTAGTCAATAAAGGTACCAATACCTTAATCGTGCGTGAGTTCATGGAAGAGTCCATCAAGGATGCCAACGGTGTGTTGCCCGGAAAAACCATTTTCTTCTGTGCCACCAAAGCCCATGCTAGACGAATGGAGAAGATTTTCGACGCACTCTATCCGCAGTACAAGGGGGAACTGGCAAAAGTGCTAGTGTCCGATGATCCTCGAGTTTACGGCAAAGGCGGATTACTCGATCAGTTCACCAATAACGAGATGCCACGGATCGCTATCAGCGTCGACATGCTCGATACTGGGATTGATGTGCGTGAAATTGTTAATCTGGTGTTTGCTAAACCAGTCTATTCCTACACCAAATTCTGGCAGATGATCGGGCGCGGTACACGTTTGCTGGAAGCCAATAAACCTAAACCCTGGTGCCTTGAAAAAGACGCGTTCCTGATCCTAGATTGCTGGGACAACTTTGAATACTTCAAGCTCAACCCTAAAGGTAAAGAACTCAAACCACAAGTGCCTCTGCCTGTCCGGTTGGTAGGGATAAGGCTCGACAAGATAGAGAGTGCCAACGACGGCGGTCATGCTGACATCGCCGCGCGTGAGGTAGCTAAGCTGCGCCAGCAGATTGCCATGCTGCCTAAGGAATCAGTGGTCATTAAAGAAGCTGCCACAACATTGACACGTGTGGACGATGAAAACTTCTGGATCAGCCTCAACCACGACAAGCTAGAGTTCCTGCGCAACAAAATAAAGCCTTTATTCCGTACTGTTTCCGAGGCCGATTTCAAAGCCATGCGTTTCGAACGTGACCTACTCGAATACTCGCTGGCTGTGCTGATCGAAGAGAAAGTACAGGCTGAAACACTCAAGGAAGGTATCATCAAGCAGATCGGTGAACTGCCGCTTTCAGTAAGTTTTGTCAAACAGGAGGAAGCGCTGATCCGCGCCGCGCAAACCAACCATTATTGGGCACTGGCCGATGAAGAAAGCTTTGATGATATGGTTGCCAAACTTGGCTCATTGATGAAATTCCGCGAGCAAAGTAACGACCAGGAGCAGACTCACCTTGATCTGGTTGATGAACTGCACAAGAAAGAATGTGTAGAATTTGGCCCACAACATGCAGCCGTCAGTATTACCCGCTATCGAAAAATGGTCGAAGAATTCATTGCCGAGCTGACTGAGCACAACCCGATTCTACAGAAGATCAAAAATGGCGAAGCGGTGAGTGCGCTTGAGGCTCATGAACTGTCTGAGTTATTGCAGGAAGAACACCCTCATATCACCGAAACCCTGCTACGCCAGGTTTATAAAAACCGCAAAGCTCGCTTCATCCAGTTTATTCGCCATATACTAGGCATCGAAGTGCTACAAAGCTTTCCAGACACTGTTAGCGCCGCATTTGACCAGTTCATCCGCACTCACAACATCTTGAATAGCCGCCAACTGGAGTTTCTCGGCCTGCTGAAGAACTTCATTGTTGAGCGCGAAAAAGTAGAGAGAAAAGATCTGATCAGTACGCCTTTTACCGTGATTCACCCGCAGGGCATACGTGGTGTATTTAGCCTAGCGGAAATTAATGAAATCTTGCTACTCACAGAACGGCTGGCCGCATAGCGCCACAACATAACATCAAGGAGTCCAGCCCATGCTGCAAAACAATCCTGAACTCAGAAGTAAGATCGACCAACTGTGGAACAAATTCTGGAGTGGTGGCATCAGCAACCCGCTCACTGCTATTGAGCAGATCACTTATCTGTTGTTTATGAAACGGCTTGATGAATTGGATCTCAAACAGCAGGCTGACGCAGAGTTTACCGGTGAAAGATATACTTCCAAGTTCCAAGGAGTCTGGATCCGCCCTGAAGAGCGTAATCGTCCGCAGGTGGAACAGCGCCCTGTAGATAAGAGCAGCCTACGGTGGGGGGATTTCAAACACAAACCTGCTGAGGAGATGCTGGAGCATGTGCAGAACAACGTATTCCCCTTCATCAAGGATTTGAACGGCGCGGAAAGCAATTTTACCCATCATATGAAAAATGCGGTGTTTATCATTCCCAAGCCACAGCTACTGGCGGAAGCAGTGGAGACCATCGATGAAATCTTTGCGGTGATGGAGCGTGACTCGCGTGTGAATGGCCAAGCCTTTCAGGATATCCAGGGGGATGTCTATGAGATGTTGCTATCCGAAATTGCCAGCGCAGGCAAAAACGGTCAGTTCCGCACCCCACGTCATATTATCAAGCTGATAACTGAACTGGTGCAACCGCAATTGGGTCAGCACATTATCGATCCAGCATGTGGCTCCGGCGGTTTTTTACTGGGGGCTTACCAATATATAGTTACGCAACTGGCTATCAGAGACGGCACTACTGACATCAAACCTGATGAGGATGGTTTTGTGCGTACCTCGGTTGCTGCAGGGCTCGATTTAAAAAGGAAAACCATTCTCTCCTGCACGCTTTGGGGTTACGACATTGATGTGACCATGGTGCGCTTAGGGCTAATGAACCTGATGATGCATGGTATCGACGAGCCACAAATTGACTATCAGGACACTCTCAGTAAGGGTTTTAAAGAAGAGGCTAAATATGACATTGTGATGGCTAATCCTCCCTTTACTGGCAGCATCGATAAGGGGGACATTAACGAAAGCCTACGCCTGGGCACCACCAAAACCGAACTGCTGTTTGTAGAGAACATCTACCGTCTGCTTAAAAAAGGGGGGACTGCCTGTGTGATCGTACCGCAGGGGGTGCTGTTTGGCTCTGGTGCTGCTTTCAAGGCGCTACGCCAGTTACTGGTGGATCGTTGCGAACTTAAAGCGGTGATTACTCTCCCTAGCGGTGTGTTTAAACCTTATGCCGGGGTCAGTACCGCTATTCTCTTGTTTACCAAGGTGTGGGGGGCCAAAGATAATGTAAAAAAACCGGCTACCGAGCACGTGTGGTTTTATGAAATGCTCGCGGATGGTTATTCACTAAACGACAAGCGTGACAAGGAAGAAGGCTATGGCGATCTGCAAGACATTATAGATAAGTATCACGCCCGCGATCCGGCCATCGATACTGACCGCACCGCCAAGTGCTTTACCGTACCCCGTACCGAGATCGAAGAACAAGGTTATGATCTTTCGCTTTCCCGCTACAAACAGGATGTGTTCGAGGAAGTGACTTACGATGCGCCGGGAGTAATTCTGGATCGGTTGATTCAGGCTGAGGTGGGGGAGATTCGCGAAGCCGATCTGGATAAGGTACAAAGTGGTATTGTGCGTGAACTGCTGGAATTAAAGGGGATGTTGGGATGAAAAAAGTTAAACTTTCATCGCATTGTATAATAAAAAATGGATATGCTTTCAAAAGTAATGATTATGTATCATCTGGTTATCGAGTCATTCGTATTACAAATGTACAAAAAGGTATTATTGTTGACGATGATCCCAAATTTGTTTCTGAAAAAATTGCTGACGAAGCAAATAATTTTAAGCTTAAGGTTGGGGATATATTAATTTCATTGACAGGAAATGTTGGTAGAGTAGGGAGAATTCAAGAAATACATTTACCTGCTGTTCTAAACCAACGGGTTGGTTTAATTCGAACACAATCTAGAGAAATAGATGATGATTTCATCTTTCAATATGTTAACTCTGATTATTTTGAAAAGCAGGCAATAAAAAATGCCAATGGCATTGCGCAGTTAAATTTAAGTTCAAGATGGTTGGAAAATCATCTAATCCCCGTCCCCCCCCTCAACGATCAAATCCGCATTGCCCATCTACTCGGCAAAGTGGAACAATTGATTGCAAGTCGCAAACAATATCTACAACAGCTTGATGAACTGCTCAAAAGTGTGTTTTTCGAGATGTTTGGGCCAAGTAATCAAGATTACGACATCTGGCCTTTAGTTGAGATCCGAGAGCTTGCTGCTAAACACAAAGGTGCGATGAGAACAGGGCCTTTTGGATCAAATCTTTTACACAGCGAATTTACAGAGAAAGGCGAAGTAGCTGTTTTGGGTATTGATAACGCTGTTCGGAATCATTTTGCATGGGGTGAGCCTCGATTCATTACTAATGAAAAATATCAAGAACTTGAAAGTTATCGTATTTACCCTGGGGATGTCATTGTCACTATTATGGGAACTATCGGGCGTTCAGCAGTAATTCCTGACGATATTCCGCTAGCTATCAATACAAAGCACTTGGCAGCAATTACTCTGAACAGAAAAATCGCGAATCCGTTGTTCCTATCTTACTCGATCCATTCCAGTCCGTTTATTTTGAATCAATTCCGAAGTAAGAATAGAGGAGCCATTATGAGTGGCCTGAACCTTGGCTTAATCAAAGAAACTAAGCTCAAGCGACCTCCAATAGAGCTGCAAGATGAATTTGCAAAAATACATACCTCTGTAGATGCTTTGAAATCTACGTACCAGCAAAGCCTTACCGATCTCGAGGCGCTTTACGGCGTATTGAGCCAAAAAGCGTTTAAGGGTGAGCTGGATTTATCCCGCATTCCTTTGCCCAGCATAGAACCTGAAGAGGAAAAAACAGCGTTAGTGCAAGTGATGCAAGATTCCCCTGAGGAGGAATGTGAATTTGGGCTGCCTGATATCGACAGTCTGCCCATTGCCCTGGATAACACCGAAGCACGCAAGACAGTGCTCATCCAATGGCTAAAAGCCTACAGCGACCAACTGGGTAGCACTTCATTTTCATTGCAACATTTGATGGCAGCAGCGCAAACCCGCTTAACGGATACGCTTCGAGTGGTTATAGAAGACGAAACCACCTCTGTAGAATATAAAGCCCTATTGAATGAACTGTACCCCAACGATGAGATCAAGCTAGACGCTAACGACTACGATTTTATCAAAGGCTGGGTTTTCAAAGCGCTTAAAGAAGGTACGCTGACTCAAGTATTGGATGATGCTGGTCATTGTGTTCAGCTTGAACCCGAGGCTGTATCGACATGAAGCTGTTGCGCCTCAAAATCACTGATCCAGATGGTTTTCGCAGCCTGCCCTGCGGTTTTGAACACCATTTTCGTAGTGAGTGGAACTTACAGGATGAAATAGCCCAGCCGGAAGAGTTTGCTCCTTTTGTGTGTGCTGGTCCTAATGGCAGTGGCAAATCCAATTTACTGGAGGTGCTGGCGGCGATCTTTTTCCAGCTCGAAATCTTGCGTGTCCGCCGCAGCTTTCTGCCTGAGGTATTGCAGGATCCAGATCAGGATTTTTCACCGGTCGCGTTTGAACTGGACTATCTGATCCGCTTGCCAGAGCAATATCTTCTCCCTGACCGTTCGGTATGGGCGCAGGTGTGTGTTAGGAAACATTCTGGCGAACCCATACATATTCAGTGGCAGAACCAGAGTGACTTTGACGCTATAGCAGATCAGGGTAATCATACTGACATATTATTGCCACAGTATGTGCTGGGTTACTCGTCGGGAGAGAATGAAATCCTCAGCCTGCCGTTTTTCAAGTTGCGCTTTGTGCAGTACGACGAATACTGGAATGCGCTGACCAAACAGTTGGGTTACCCGGGGTATCCGGATACACGGCTGGCGTATCTGGACAATGGCTTTAGCCAAGCTATCCTGCTGTGTAATCTGCTGTTTCAGGATGAGGCTACGCTACGACCTTTTCGCCAAGAAGTGGGCATAGAAGCGCTGAGGGAGTTTCGCATTATCCTCAAACGGAGCATTGAGGTGCCAATCCAGCAAGCAAGTAAATTAATCTCAGACGATGACGCTGTGCAGGCATATTCAACACATAGCTATTTTGTAGACAACCCAGCCATATTTTTAAATGAAGAAACGGCCACCTATACCGTCAATCTTTTGCACCTGCTGGAGGGAGATGAACGTTCATCTATCATTGAAAAGCTCAAACGTTGCGCCACACTGAGCTATCAGGATGAGACTACAGATACATTGATCCTTGATTATTGGGTCAATGAAGCAACTAGACAGGCATTTCGCAACAACTTTGATAATTCACCTTTAGCTTTTTTTCAGGCGTTGCAGGTCTTGCTGATGCTGAATTTGTATTCGGTGAGCGACAACTTAAAGGCCGATATCTATCGTTCCACAAGTCATTATGTGAGTGAAACTGTCCCCACGCTGGCCTCAGATGAGCGCATTATGCGCTTCAAACATTTTTACTTCACCAAGCAAGGGGTAGAAAAACCCATGTTGCTCAAGGAGCTGTCGGATGGTGAACACCAGTTATTACACAGCTTGGGGGTATGTTTACTGTTTCGCGGCACCAACAGTCTGTTTTTGCTTGATGAACCGGAAACCCATTTCAACCCGGCATGGCGTGCCAGCTTTATCAGTAGTCTGCGTAATTGCTTGCAAGGACAAGAGAGTGAAACAAGCCAGGAGATGTTGATCACTACCCACTCGCCGTTCCTGATTTCAGACAGCAAACGGGACAAGGTGCTGGTGTTTGACAAAAACAGCGAAACCCGCACTGTGAGCATTACCCACCCCAAGTACAACACACTGGGGGCGTCAATCAATAAAATCACAATGACCACTTTCGGTAAGCGTGAAACTATCGGTGGTCACGCTCAAATCTTGCTTGGCGCGCTACGGGCACGCTTTGAGCAAGGTGAAGATATTTCAACATTGATTACTGAACTGGATCGTGAGCTTGGTGACTCGGTAGAAAAACTACTGTTGGTTAAGGCGATGCTAGATCGTAACAAGTCCAGTAGCGAAGAGGAGCAAGGCTGATGCTGTTTCCTTACATCTATGTGCCACATCAGATGGAAAAGATGCAGGATTTCATCGACTTCATTTTCTTTGAAGTGTGGTGCCAGGCGCCAATTGGTTTAGAGTTTCACCCCGATCTTTTCGATGCTAAACCAGAGCTCAAGGAAATTATGTCTGAGTTTGGCTTTTCGGCAAAAGTGGCTAATCGAGGGAAAAAATTTTACCAAGATGTTCGCGCCATCTATGAGCAATTCGAGCAGCTCTCACCGAATAAAATAAATCAGTTCAAGCAATGGTATTTAGGTAACAATAATCTTGAAAACATCTGCAAAAATGATCCCACAACACAGTTGGTACGCTATGATGAGATGACTTTAGATACCCCTGTATTGAGCGAACTATTAAAGTCATTCTTCATGGCGCTCTATGGTGATCCGTTATTGGATCTAAAAGAGCTTAAAGTCAAAATAGGTCAAATAACTCAACATTATAAAAAATTTGTAAGTACCAATAATAAAGGTAAATGTCCTTTCTGTGGTATTAATGACTTATTAGGTGAAGATCACAGTAAGCGCGAGGCTTACGACCACTATCTACCGAAAGCGATCTATCCGTTCAACTCAATCAACTTTAGAAATTTGGTTCCGGCTTGCCACCACTGTAACAGCAGCTATAAGGGTAGAAAGGATGTTACATTAACCCCCAAAGATCCTTGTGGTCAACAGGCTCGCCGAAAGTTGTTTTACCCGTTTTCAACTGAATCCTATCGAATTAATCTGCAAGTCACGTTGCGTCACGCCGATTATGAAAACCTGAAGCCAGAAAATATTGATCTCAGTTTTGGCCCAGTTGAACTGAGTGAGCAGATCGCTACTTGGGAGGATGTTTATGGTATCGAAGAACGCTATCGCGCCAAGCTTTGCAGCGCAGATTCGAAAGATTGGCTCGTACAAGTTTTAGATGAATGGCGTTGGTATGAGGAATCAAGCGGTACGGATGGACGAAAGCCTGAAGCTTACCTGTGTGCTGTTGCTCGCCATACAGATAACTCTCCTTATTCAAACGAAAACTTCCTGAAATATGGCTTTCTACAAGCTTGTAAAAACGTCGGGATTTTTGATGAAACAGGGTGGCAAGATAAATGAACTGTGCCACATTTCCACCACCATCCTGGCCGTAGTGGTACAGTTCACCCGGTAACGCGCTATGCTTTTTTGCGTAATTTCTCGACCCACTCGTTCATAAATTCAGCTTCGTAAAGAGATGTTTCCGTCCAGTCACTCTGCGAGCGTAAATAATAGACATAGGATTGTGTGTCGAATGCGTGTTGCTCTTCAAGCAATGCCAATGGGAAGCCTAACCATGATAATAAAAAAGTGATAGTAACTAAGATTATAAAATAAGAGCAGGGCATGATTTAAAAATAAATAAATGGGAAGGTTTCTCTAAACCTATTCTCTACTTCAGGGTGTTTCTCGAGAGATTTCATTGCAACGCTTTGAGTGCAGTCATCACCTAAATCCTCGCCTCTTTTAAGTGCTATGCCATACAAAGCATTTCTTTGAGACTTACTAGCTTTCCATTCAAATGGAAAACCGATTAGATTTAAAATATTAAGCCTATCTCCATCAAAATCAACTAATTCGAAGATATAGTCTGGAGTTTCAGAAACATCATTATCTCTAATTACATTCTCAGACCATTTTTTCAAATCGTCATCAGTTATTGCGCCGCTATATAGACAGGCAATAACAAACCCTATAACATCATAACTATATTTATTTAATCCAGCAATCATAGTTACTTCCATATAATAATTTTATCACCATCAATATGTGTGGTTTGACTATGGACTTCTGTCAGCACTAACTGAATACGGCCTACACTCTGATGATGATGCAACGTGTAAAGAGGCACTTTAGGTTTCCAGACCTTTATTTAAGACAATTTTCAGCATTAAATTCTGATGAGAAAATTCCCCCTCAACTTATTTTAAAGAGTTGAGGAGAAGATAAATCACAAATAGTCAGGGTCAATATTTAAGCCATCAATAAACTCTTCCAGGGAATTAGCGTAAGAAAAAAAGTATCTAACTCAGGATGCCCGCCATCATGTTTCTGTAACATTTCGATGTAATTACTTGGCAACTCAAAGTCTATGACCTTTTCAATTTTGAAAAAAATGAAGTATCTCCATTAAACCCGGGGGTAGGAGTGCCGCCATTGTTAATGTTAAGCCTATCAATATTTACTTTGTTTTCCTCGTGTTAATTTTTAGAACTACCAGTAGTTATGGCTCATTCAGAATGACCACTTAACGCTTCTTCATCAGAGTGTAAACCCGCTAAGACTGGAAGTCTGAAAAATAGCTTGTTGAGAAAAATCAGCCTATATTATCACGCTGACATTTTAAGTTACTTCTGTTGATGGGTAACCCGGGAGGAATTAACTATCCTCCCAGGTTATCCATTATTTAAATGATGGAACGAATACTTCCATGAAATCATACTTTTCAAGTAGCGAAGATACAAGTTCAACTAACTCACTAAGTCCGGAATGGTAAACCCTAAAATAAATGCTTTCAATGTGAGAGTCATCATCCTTTATAAATGTCACCTTAAACCCATCTCCTTTGTAATCATTCACCCCTGAGTAACTTTCAATGAAGTTTAAATTTAAAGCAATAACAAGATCGCTTTCTAAATGCTCAGGCAGCCTCGATTTAGACTCAAAATCCCATCCATGTTCTGATAACGTTTTTTTAGCCATTGAAGGCAAAATATAGAAAGACTTATACCTCATTGTTAATCCTCGCCCCATACTCTAATAGGAACCTTATCTAATTTTAGCTCCAATGCTGCAGCAGTGCGGTGATGACCATCTTGTATTTCAAGCCTGTTAGTCAGTGGGTTCCTCCAGACATCAATAGGTCTACTATGGTCAAATCCATCATTTTTAATACTTTTTTTGACTTTCTTAATAACCGAACCAGTCATTTCATCCTTACCTTGTGTAGGAACGAGAATCTTGGGATTTACCTCGATAATACTTGGTTCAGCAGTATCAACTTTAGGTATAGGTTCAGGCGCTCGGTCCCCTGTGGGATGAGTTTCCGAGCCAGGCATTCCTTTCAGCCCTAATGGGTCAATATTTAGAACCGGATTCCCATCAACATATTGATAAGAGTTAAGCCCGCCATCGAGTTTTACCGGATCCGCCGTCAGATACCGTCCAATTCCCGGATCATAATATCGGTTCAGGTTATAATAAAGCCCGCTCTCCTTGTCCGCATACTGCCCTTGGAAACGCAGCGGTTGGTTAATGGCGCTGGCATCTTCTGCCTGCCATTCTTCCCGCATCTGACCAAAGGCGCTGAAGCGACCTTTCCAGACGGGGTTACCCTTCCAGTCGGTCAGCTCGTGCGGGGTACCCAAATGGTCGTTCTGATACCAGTAAATCGCTGGGGGCTTATCCTGCGGATCCCGTGAAGGCTCTCCCACCACCAGCGCCATCGGGCGATAGCTGCCCGGCTCATACAGGTAGCTCTGCCAATAGCCCTTGCCATCGGTTTCTGCCACCAGTTGATTGCCACGCCAGACAAATTCCATCAGCTTGCCGTTGACGATTTTGCTCAAGCGGCGGTTAAAGGCGTCGTAGGTATAAGTGCTAACGCTGCCGTCTGGGGTTTCGTGACGGATTAGGCGATGACGGCAGTCATATTCATAGCGGGTGATCAGTTTATGGTCTTTGCCGCGCCGTTCGGTAATCAGGTTACCGAAGCGGTCATACTCAAAATGGCGATCGGCATAAAACGCCAGTCGGTTGCCCGGTGCGCTGTGCTGCTGGACATCGCTGACCTGGTTACCTCGGCCATCCCAACGGAAGCTCTCGTTCGGGTTGGCGTGGTGCTGTTCCTTTGCCTTGGCGGCGGGTTGAAACTGCGGAAAACGGTGAACGGGTTGCCTGGCAGGGGGAATGATTGACTGCGGGTTCAGGTAGCTGACCGAGGTCAACGCCCCGATGGCATTGTAGTGATACTGCCGCGCATCGTTGCCGTCAATGCTGGTAAGTTCACCATCCGCCTGATAAGCATACTGTTGCTGCCAGTGCAGCCGATCGTCTTCCGGCATGGCTCCCGGCTCGAGCAGGCTGTGTTGGCTCAATCGACCCAACGGGTCATACCCGAAGGTATTGACCAGCCGGTTGCCCTGGCGCAGTTGTTGCAGGCGTTGGTGATGGTCGTAGCCGTACGCCGTCAGCGGCTGACCTTCCAGGCTGGAAGCTTGCAGTTTGCCGTGCTGGTAGTGGAACTCTTGCCACTGGCCGTTGGGTTGTTTGATGCCGGTCAGGCGTCCGGTGTCTTCGTCATAGCGGTAACGCATTGTCGCCCAGGACTGGTGTTCTGCCTCCAGACGTCCTGCCTCGTCATATTGCCAGGCTAACGGGTTTTCACCGTCCAATACCTCACTCAGGCGGCCTGCCTCGTCGTAACGGTATTCTTCCTCTTTGCCATCGGGCAGGATTTTACGCGTCAGGCGGCCCATCGGGTCGCGTTGGTACTGCGTGATGAGGGGCGGGCTTTGGTGGTCGTTGCCGTATTCGCGCTTTTCGCTCAGGCGACCGCAGGCATCGTAGTGATAGGTGGTTTTGACGTTGTCGAAGCCAATCTCTTCACTCAGCAGGCCACTGCCGGTGTAACCGAGCCGGTATTTTTCACCGTGTTGGTTCTCAATCTCGCTGACTTGCAGATGTACGTTATCGTAGCGATAACGCAGGCTACCGCCGTCCGGCAGACGTTTCTCGGTCAGCAGATGCAGGGGGGCTGCATAGTGGTATTGAGTCACGCGGCCCGCCTCGTCGGTGAGCTGCGTCACTTTGCCATAGGCATTGTACTGATATTGCCGGGTGCTGCCATCCGGATGGGTGATCTTTATCAGCCGGTCCAGTTCATCCCATTGGTAGCGGGTGATCTGGTCGTTCTCTTCCACTTCGCAGGGCTGAGTCTGTAGCCCCTGATAGCGCATCTGGAGGCGGCCCTGTGGCGAACTGTCACTGAGCAAACGCCCCAACGTATCCCACTGCAAATGTTGCTCGCTGCCATCGGGAAAGCGAATATGGCTGACCTGCCCACGCGGCGTGTAGCTGTAGTGGGTGGTGGTTCCTGCCGGGCCGGTTTCGCTCTTTAATGCTCCGTTGAGATGGTAGGTATAACGCCAGGTCTGCGCCTTGTCACCGTCCCCCAGCGTCTTGCTGAACAGTCTGTCATACAGCCAGTCAAATGTGGTGACTTGGCCATCGGGCGTGATAACACACTGCAATGTGCCATCATCATCGTATACCGAGTCAGTGTGATACCCCAGTGCATCGGTGACTCGGATGCAGGCACCGTCATCGTTGTACTCGTAGTGGGTTTCCGCACCGTCGGCGTTTTTCTCCAGCAACAGCAGTGCCTGTGCCGAGTGCCGGTAACGTTGCTGGCTACCATCCTGACGGGTTAGCGTGACGCTATGATTGGCCTCGTCCCAGTCGTAATATGTATCCAGTTGGCCAAAGTTGCCGTACTGGCGTAGACAGCGAACGTCTTTGCCTTCACCTTGCCACTCCCAATGAAATTCTGCACCGCCCGCCAGTGTGCGGCAGAGGATCACGTGGTCTTCTCGGTAGTGATAATGCTCAATGTCGCCAGCGGCATTTGCAACACTAATCAGCTGTTGGTGTTCGTTGTAACGGTAGTGCGCTACCAGCGTACCGGGCTGCCAATGTGTCTCTGCACTGGTTCTGGCGGGATTGCGAGCCTGTAACAGCACCTGGCTGATCCCTTTAGGGTAAGCGGGGTCGTCATAGCTGAAACAGAGCCGGGCTTCGTCGTGCCCGATTGTAGCCAGACGCCCTTCACTGTCGTAACTGACGTCTACAGAATTGCCGTGGCGATCGCGAATACAGCGCAACCAGGCCATGTCGCCGTCACGCAGGAAATGGTAAGTCCCCTGTCCCTCGGTGAATTGGACGCAGTATTCATTGCCGAACTCATCCAGTTTCAGTCTCATCACCCCGCCGCCTGCGCGGTTGGTGACTACCGGTGCTTCCTGGGTGGGGAGCAGGAAGCGGGTGGCGCTGTTTTCATCGTCGAAGAACCAGACAATTTCTTCCTGACTCTGACTGTCACGGCCAAAGAACAGGTAAGGGCAGGCACTATGAGCCCAGCCCGGCCCCATACCGCTACGTTGCTCCACGGCGCTGGTGCGGTAGAGCCGCCGCCAGGCAAAGGGGAGGACGCCAGGCAGGGTGAAATCTGTCAGTGTCAGCAATTCTTCGCCGGAGAACATGGATACCGGCTCGCCATCAACTTTGGTATTACCGACGGCCTGGGTGGGTTTGCCATTGGGGGTGACCGCGCTGGCATTGGCGTTGGGTTCCGTTTTGATAATCCCGACTTTGTGGGCCGACTTCTGATAGGAGAGCTCCAGCGAAGTCTGGTGCTGAAGCCTGCCCAACTGATTTTGCCGCACCGTAAGCAGCGACTTCGGATCAAACTTGGCGACCACCGTGGGTTTGGCTAACACACCGTACCCCTTGGGTACTTTGGCCAGGCTGAATAACTCTCTCACATTTGCCATGATGCCTTTGGCTTCTGCTGCCGCCTTTGCGCTCTTGAATATTTTTGCCATCGTTAACGTTCCTTGTTCTTATTATGCCGGGACCATAATGCTGATGTTGTCCACACCCGTCAGTACCATCTGTCCCATTCCTGGAGGCAGTACCAGATACAGCACAATCATCACCAACAGGCTGCCAAAGGCATCGGCGACAAAATTAACAATTTGTTGCGGAGTGAGGAGTTGGAAATAACAGTAGAGCGCGTCGATCAGGATGAAAACGAGGATTTCATCACTCAGCAGCGTCAGGGTATCCCCTAAAGCCTTAGCCCCCTTCCCGGGTAGAGCTTTCAGTTTCTCAATCCCTTCAGGGCCAATAAACTCGGCCAATTTAGCGGCATATTTATCCACATCGCTGAGCCATAACCAGACCTGTTTGATCGTGTCATACAGTTGCTTGAGCTGTGACACCATCCCGTCAAGAAAGGCATTAGCCGTCTCCGCCAGACTGAGTCCCCCGTTCTGTAGATAAGTTTGCCAGGCCGCTCGCTGCTGCGTATTCCATGTGGTGGTCAGCCAGGCTGCATATTTGTCAATCGTTTCCTGATAGGCCGCATAAAGTGCATCCCGGTCTTTATCAGTAATATCGGTATTGACCAGCAGATGATACTGATAACCGGCTTCACAGGACGGTATGGTGACTACGGCCTTGCCCTGCGCATCAAAATTGTTCTGGGAGACAACTTTATCTTTACTGGTATCCCCATATCTGGAAGGGGGTCCAGAAAGGGCTGCCGGGTAATCTTGGGAACGTTGCTGAGTTATCACCACCGGGCGTTTGACCAAGGTGTATTTCGCCTGGGGTATCGGAATATACTTGGTGGAACGAAAACCGTGGGTAATGGTAATGTCTGTGGGTTCAATGCTACAGGTCATGGCGATATTGACCGGCTTGTTTTCCAGAGGCGCAGATTCACGCTGCATATCACCAATAATAAATTGCTGCTTCATGTTCAGCATGGAGCCGTATAACCAGTGGCCATTGGCAGTTTTGTAGTCCTTTATCACATCTTTGAATTCAGACAGGATGCGCTGAAAATCCCGTTCTTTGTCGGCCGGGGTCGGTTTCGGCGGCGACTCCCCGCGTAATAGGCGGTTATACTCTTCCTGGGTACGAACCTGTTGAACAGGGTAATCCATGATATCGGTTCTCCTTGGTAATTATGATTCTTCGAGGGTCCGCAGGATCTCTGCCAGGATCTGGGGATCGCGACGGCGCTGCGGGGTCAGCAGGCGGCGTATTTTTTTATCCAGTATCGCGTTGGGCCAACGGGCAACCACATCGGGGTAATCCTGTTGCAGGGTCTGGCGGATGTTAAGCACCAAAGGCAACACTTCTTCATCCAGCAACGCATCCAATACCCCTTGCGGGACGTGCCACCAGGGGAATGCCTGAACCGGCGCATCGGGGATAACCGGGCAGGTGAATGCCCGACCATTGATCCAGTAATCTGAGAACACCGGCAAAATTTCGCGCCATTGGTCGCCGTAATAATCCAGATGGCCTGGCAGATACTGGCCATCCCAATAGCGGAAAAACACCGCTTTACCTCCCGGCAGGATCACCTGGGTCAAACCCGCAAGATGGTCCGAGATAGTGGTCTGCGGTAGCGGCGAACGCGCCAGCCAGCCCCAGTTACGCAGAGGGGTTTCTGCTACCCAGCGCAGGAACGGACTGCCTTCATTGAGCTGCACCATCACTGGCATCACTTCAAACCAGTTGGCATACGGTGTGTTGGCGTAAAGCCCATAAGGCGTGCGGCTGCCATCCTCCCGGTAGTAAGCTTTGATACCTTCCGCGCCGTTGGTATTAGCCAGGATGGCGTACAGCTGTGTTCCGGCCGTGTCTCTTAACCAGTCCTGTAAGCGGTGTGGCATATTCATCTTATCCTTGATTAAAAAATGCTCGTAAACTGGCCATGGCCTGTCGAATAAACTTGACGGTAATAGCCAGAAGAAGTGATGTCTGGGCGCTCAACTGGCTCCCGTAGCAAATGGTCAATAAAAAGAATGTTGAGAGGGCGCCCCTGCCTTGCTCTGGCAAGATACGCGACAACAGCGCTATATCCGCATAGCTGACGGCATATTCCCTGCCGTTCGGCGGTATACGCAACCAGGCAGAAAGTGATGTGTTTTGTTGAAAGCGGTCTGAGGTGGTCACTGCAATCCTTGCTCCCTGTGTCCTAATCCATCAAGGGACTGTCCATTATCTTGCTACCCTGCCGTGCGGGCGAAGTGATTAGCACTTGGTGATATAGCTATCAGGCATTACATTCATGTTGTGAATTAATAAAATCAGTTCGACAGGCAGTTCTCATCCCTTCTAGGGGCCAAAAGCAACTCGCCATCTGTACAGTTGGCTGAATAGTCACAATTGAGAAAGACGCTACTAGGTCACCTGATGCCACAAAAGTGCTGCACTTTTTCCCTGAACTTACATGACTGGCGATCCCTTTAGCACCACGTCACCATGGAAGGTGTTGTCACCTTATAAGATCACGGCATTCCCTGCCATATATCCTTCATACTTGGCATTTTCTTATCAGATTACAGGATGTTTTAGGCTGAAAGAAGCAGAAAGGTAATCGTTACTAATGAATATTGTGTGCAATGTGAGGGAAACCAAGCTTTGGGGGCAGTCTGGGCCATTGATGCAGATCTCGCTATTCACCTTTAGTGTTGTGACGTGTAGATATTGGGAAGGGAGCACCTGCTCTCCCTATTGTAATCGTTCTAACTGTTACAAGGGTGTATTGGGTCGGCGATGGCTTGTGCGGCGACAAATGAATACGTGTCTTCATAAGTGCTTGCATGGCTCAAAAAAGTACGCCGGGAAAGGAAAATAGCAATGAGCGCATCAGGCACATTGGTATACCGGCACACGCCGAAGAGTAGCAGTGAAACTATCCCACACCTGGACCTCTGAAGTCGCAATACGCATCCCCTTTTTTCTGAGCATTGCCACATCGGCGGCGATCCGCTGCATACCAAACCAAAACAGGCCATCCAGCGCCGTTACCGCCAGCCCGTTCTCCAGCGCCTGTTTAAGCCTCTCGCGCGGCATTTTTATTTCCTTGGCAATCTCCCGGTAAGGGGCTGCGGTATCACCTGACGCTCCTTCTCGGCGAATACGGGTAGACAGACGGTATTGAAATTCATCCGGCACCTTACTCAAATCAGCCTTTACGCTGTAAACACAGCCAAAGCGCTTGCCGTTAAACACGACGTTTTTCTGGCTGAGTTGCAGTTCATCACGCAGCCCGGCAATCAGTTGCGGGGCGCGCACCAGCAGCAAACGAAAAGGCAGTTCAAAGCTGGTGACATAATCCACATTCAGCAAAGCGATACGCAGGCGCTCGATACTTCCAGCTTGTGCCAGGCGGCATTCTTCGATGACTTCAGTCCACTGCTGCGTAATGCGCGGTGTTTGATTAACTTCCGCGAAACTGTATTTTTCAATCTGGTAATCAATACGTTCGGCCATGCTAGTTTCCCTTCACCTACCCATCGGAGACTTTATCAACAGCCTACGATAACCGGAAGCCAATTTGTTGATGGTAGTGAGGTGGCGCACAGCGCCCGATGCATATACAAGGCAGGCGCTATATGCAGTCATTCCGCAACGTAGGGAATACACCGTACCAACGGCAGGTCTGCCTACAAAATAAACGCCATTCGTGTAATGAGCTTCAACATGTATATCTGGCATACTAAGCGCATTACAGCGTTGTAAGTCAGATTAAAAACGGAGGCGGTATGGCAGATGAGAACCTAACATCATCCCCGGCAGGCGAATTTGTCATGTTCGCTAGTGGCGATGGAAGTGTTCGCGTTGAATGCCGTTTTGAAAGCGACACTCTTTGGCTATCTCAGGCAATGATGTGTGAGCTGTACGGCAAAGCTAAAGCAACCATTAGCGAACACATCAAAAATATCTTTGAAGACGGCGAACTGGTCGAAAATTCAGTTGTTCGGTTTTACCGAACAACTGCCAGTGACGGAAAAAACTATCAGGTTCAATATTTTAGTTTGCCGATGATACTCGCCGTTGGCTACCGTGTCCGTTCCACCCGAGGCACCCAATTCCGCCAGTGGGCCACCCAAACGCTCCAGGAATACCTGATCAAAGGGTTCGTGATGGACGATGAACGGCTTAAAAACCCGCCTGTTGGCTCATCCGCAGTGCCAGATTATTTCGACGAGATGCTGGAGCGCATCCGCGATATCCGCGCCAGCGAGCGCCGGGTATATTTGCGGGTTCGGGAGATCTTTGCGCTAGCCGCCGACTACCAGCCCTCCCTCAAAGAGACAACGCTGTTCTTTCAAACCATCCAGAACAAATTGCATTTTGCCTGCACCGGTCATACTGCGGCCGAACTTATCCATCAGCGTGCCGATGCCAGCCAGCCCCATATGGGGTTGAGCAGCTATAAAGGAGAAGAGGTGCGCAAAAGCGATGTGACGGTGGCGAAAAACTACCTCAACCGGGGCGAAGTCAGCGAACTCAACCGCGTGGTCAACATGTGGCTGGATTTTGCCGAAGATCAGGCCCGGCGTCGCCAGCAGGTGTTTTTGCGTGACTGGCAGGAAAAACTGGACCAGTTCCTGCAATTCAACGATCGCGATGTGTTACAGGGCGCAGGTACGGTCAGCAAGAAAACGGCAGATGCAAAAGCACAGGCGGAATACGTCCAGTTTGCCGAGCAGCAGCGCCGCTTAAAAGAAGCTGAGGGAGAAAAGGATATCGCCAGTTTGCTTCAGTGGAAAACAACTACCAACAACTAGCCTCAAATGCCCCCAAACTGCAAATCATCGGGGGCACCAGTAAACACTATTCCAACCACAACTCTTACATCAACGGCAGCAAACACTCATACAACTGCCGGAAAGTCTCCCGCAGCTCAGCATACTGCCGATGACGTTCAGCATCCGGCGTATGGACTTGTTCCAGCGGCAACGCGGGTAGCAGCTCAGCCAGCGAACGCTGCGGATTTAACGCAATCTGCGCCAACCGTGCCGCGCCCAATGCCGGGCCAACATCCCCGCCAGTGCGGTATTCCAACCGCTGGCCGCTGATATCCGCCAGCATCTGCCGCCAGAATGGGCTACGTGCGCCGCCGCCAATCAGCGTAATGCTGGTTGGTTGCAGGCCGCTGGCGTGCAACACATCCATGCCGTCTGCCAATGCGAAGCCTACGCCCTCCAACACTGCACGGGCCAAATCATTCGGGCCATGCTGATGGGTCAGCCCCCAAAACACGCCTTTGGCATTCGGATTGTTGTGTGGCGTGCGCTCGCCGGAAAGATAGGGCAGGAACCACAGCGGGGCTTCCGCCGGCTCTGCCTGCTCTGCCTGCTCGATGTTGCGTAGCAGCGTGGCGACGCTGTCAACGTTGGTCAGCTTGCACACCCAGTCAAGGCAGGAGGCGGCGCTGAGCATCACCGACATCAGGTGCCAGGTATTGGGCAGCGCGTGGCAAAAACTGTGTACTGCGCTGGCCGGGTTGCTGAGAAAACCGTCGCTGACGGCGAAATAAACCCCGGAAGTGCCGAGCGATAGCATTGCCTGTCCGGCCTGATACAGCCCGACGCCCACCGCACCGGCTGCGTTGTCGCCGCCTCCTGCCACCACTGGCACTGGCTGCATGCCCCAGCGTAGTGCCAGTTCGTTGTGGATCTGGCCGGTGATTTGGTTGCCTTCAAACAGTGCTGGCATATGCTCGCGCGTTAGCCCACAGGCGGCCAGCATGTCGTCGCTCCAGTCGCGTTCAGCGACGTCCAGCCACATCGTGCCTGCCGCATCCGACATATCGCTGGCGAACTCACCAGTGATGCACCAGCGCAGATAGTCTTTCGGCAGCAGTACCTTATCGATCTGGCCAAAAACTTCGGGTTCGTGTTGTTTTACCCACAGCAGTTTGGGTGCGGTGAAGCCCGGCATCATCAGGTTGCCGGTGATTTCACGCGATTTCGGCACCGCCTGTTCCAACGCCTGGCACTGTTCGAAGCTGCGGCCATCATTCCACAGGATGGCGGGGCGTAGCACCCGCTGGCGTTTGTCCAGCAGGGTGGCGCCATGCATCTGGCCGGTCAGGCCAATGGCCTTCACCTGTTGCAGGGCGTGTTGTTTGCCGAGCGCCAGCATGGCGCTATCGGCCGCCTGCCACCAGGCCTGCGGATCTTGTTCAGACCACAGCGGCTTTGGGCGGGAGATGTCCAGTGTTTCACCGTGGCTGGCCAGCAGTTGGCCCTGCTCGTCGAGCAGGATGACTTTTACGCCGGAAGTGCCGAGATCGATGCCGATATACATAGGGGCTCCTTTTGCTGAGCGGCGGGGTTAGCCGCCGCTGCTTACCCATTAACCGAACAGGTAACGGTTCACCAGATTTTCATATTTCTCTTGATGCCCGCTGTGGTGCTGCGGTGCCAGATTATGCTGTTCGGCATACTTCGCCAAGGCTTCCAGCGGTAGTTTGCCCTGCAAAATCTGTTGGCCCAGTTCGCCGCTCCAACCGGCATAGCGCTTGGCCACCTGTTGGTGCAGTTGGCCGTCTTCAATCATTTTCGCGGCCACCTTCAGCGAGAGGGCCATGGTGTCCATTGCGCCAATGTGGCCGTAGAACAGATCGTATTTATCCGTGCTCTGGCGGCGGACCTTGGCGTCGAAGTTCAGGCCGCCGGTAGTGAAGCCACCCGCTTTGAGGATTTCGAACATCACTAAGGCGTTTTCTTCCACGCTGTTCGGGAACTGGTCGGTATCCCAGCCCAGCTGTGGATCGCCGCGGTTGGCATCGACGGATCCGAAGATACCGAGCGCAATCGCGCTGGCGATTTCATGGTGGAACGAATGGCCGGCCAGCGTGGCGTGGTTGGCTTCGATGTTGACCTTGATTTCCTTTTCCAGCCCGAACTGTTTCAGGAAGCCGTACACCGTGGCAACGTCGTAATCGTACTGATGCTTGGTCGGTTCTTGCGGTTTAGGCTCGATCAGCAGCGTGCCCTGGAAGCCGATTTTGTGTTTGTGCTCGACCACCATTTGCATAAAGCGGCCGATTTGCTCGCGTTCCTGGCGCAGGTCGGTATTCAGCAGGGTTTCGTAACCTTCACGGCCACCCCACAGCACGTAGTTTTCCCCGCCCAGCCGTTGAGTGGCGTTCATGGCGGTATAAACCTGGGTGGCGGCCCAACTGAACACTTCCGGATCCGGATTGGTGGCTGCACCGGCACCGTAGCGCGGGTGGCTAAAGCAGTTGGCGGTGCCCCACAGCAGTTTCACGCCGCTGTTTTGCTGTTGTTCAGCCAACACGTCGGTCATCACCGCAAAGTTGTTCAGATATTCTTTCAGCGAAGCGCCTTCTGGCGAAACGTCCACGTCGTGGAAGCAGTAGAACGGCACGTTCAGCTTGTGGAAGAATTCGAATGCCACCTCAGCCTTGCGTTTTGCCAGCCCCAGGGCGTCGCCCGGCTGTTGCCAAGGGCGGTCGAACGCGCCAACGCCGAACATGTCTGCGCCGTTCCAGCAGAAGGTGTGCCAGTAGCAGGCGGCGAAGCGTAAATGCTCGGCCATGCGTTTGCCCAGGATGATCTCATCCGGGTTGTAATGGCGAAACGCCAGGGGGTTATTGCTGTTGGTGCCTTCGTAGCGAACTTGTTCCAGCCGATCAAAATAGGATTGCATTCTCAACTCCTTGGTAGCGGGGCCCGGCTTTACGGGATGCGTTAATCCTAGGAGTTCAAACCGGCGGTCACAATTACGTTATTTCACACTCAAATTCAAAGAATTATTAAATGTGCGGTAGATCTCATATTAGCGATTAATTGGCTAAGCGGCTGTGAAACAGACATTTTCATTTGCAGTGGTGGAATTTTACATGGCTAAAACATGATCGCTATCATAAAACCAACATTAAACCAAAAATCATAATTGGTGGGTAAAAATCAGTAATTGCCCAAGTGCAAATAAGCGACAACAATCCGTTGGTCGTTAATCAATAACCGGCTGTTTCATTATTACCCCTACAACGCATACCCACTGAAAAATTATGGGTTATATAAACAAGGTATATAAGATGAAATTAAAGCACCTGTTACTCTCCGCTTGCGCCATGCTGGTGTTGGCCAGCCAACCGGGATTCAGTAAAGAAGTTAAGATCGGCATGGCGATCGACGATCTGCGCCTGGAGCGCTGGCAGAAAGACCGCGATATCTTCGTCAACAAGGCCGAGTCGCTGGGTGCGAAAGTGTTCGTCCAATCCGCCAACGGCAACGAAGAAACCCAGATGGCGCAGATTGAAAACATGATCAATCGCGGCGTCGACGTGCTGGTGATCATTCCCTACAACGGGCAGGTGCTGAGCAATGTGATTAGCGAAGCCAAGCGCGAAGGCATTAAAGTGCTGGCCTACGACCGCATGATTAACAACGCCGATATCGATTTCTACATCTCGTTTGATAATGAAAAAGTGGGTGAGTTGCAGGCGCAAAGCCTGGTGCAGCGCGTGCCGCAGGGCAATTACTTCCTGATGGGCGGTTCCCCGGTGGATAATAACGCCAAGCTGTTCCGCAAGGGGCAAATGAACGTGCTGCAACCATTGATCGACAGCGGCAAGATAAAAGTGGTCGGCGACCAGTGGGTGGACGCCTGGCTGCCGGAAAATGCGTTGAAAATCATGGAGAATGCCCTGACCGCCAATAACAACCACATTGATGCGGTGGTGGCCTCCAACGATGCGACCGCTGGCGGCGCGATCCAGGCGCTGGCCGCACAAGGGTTGGCGGGCAAGGTTGCGATATCCGGGCAGGATGCCGATCTGGCGGCGGTGAAGCGCATTATCGCCGGTACCCAGACCATGACCGTGTACAAACCGATCAGCAAGCTGGCCGATGAGGCCGCCGATATTGCGGTCCAACTGGGCAGTGGTGAACAGCCGAAATCCAACGCCACATTAAATAATGGCAGTAAAGAGGTTCCCGCCTGGTTATTGACGCCGATCTCGGTCGATAAATCCAATGTCGACAGTACCATCGTTGCCGATGGTTTCCATAAAAAAGCCGATCTGGATAAATAAATTGATGCCATCGATCGGAGGGAATTATGCCCTGTTTATTGGCAATGAAGAATATCAGCAAACAATTTGGCGCGGTTAAAGCGGTTGATAATGTCAGCCTGACGCTCGAAGCCGGCCAGGTAATGTCTTTATGCGGTGAAAATGGATCGGGCAAATCAACCTTGATGAAGGTGCTGTGCGGAATATATCCGCACGGCAGTTACCAAGGGGAAATTTATTTTTTCGGTGAGTTGATTAGCGCTAAAACCATTCGCGATACCGAGCAGAAAGGCATTGCCATCATTCATCAGGAACTGGCGCTGGTTAAACAGATGACGGTGCTGGAAAACATGTTTCTCGGTGCCGAGTGGGGCCGTTTTGGCCTGATGGATTTTGATGCCATGTACCTGCGTTGCCAACGGATGCTGGCGCAGGTCAAGCTGGCGGTGGACCCGAATACCCGCGTCGGAGAGTTGGGGCTAGGTCAGCAGCAGCTGGTAGAAATCGCCAAGGCCTTGAATAAGCAGGTGCGTTTGCTGGTGCTGGATGAGCCGACCGCCTCGCTGACCGAAAGTGAAACCGCCACGCTGCTGGCGATCGTGCAGGATCTGCGTCATCACGGCATCGCCTGTATTTATATTTCGCATAAGTTGAACGAGGTGAAGGCGATCTCGGATGTGATCTGCGTGATCCGCGATGGCAAGCATATCGGCACCCGCCTGGCAGCAGAGATGAGCGAGGAAGACATTATCGCCATGATGGTGGGGCGCGAACTGACGGAGCTTTATCCGCAGGAACCGCACACCATCGGTGAGGTCGTGTTGCAGGTCGATAACCTGACCGCCTGGCATCCCATCAACCGGCATATTCGACGGGTCGACGATGTGTCGTTCACCCTGCGGCGCGGGGAAATCCTTGGCATCGCCGGGCTGGTTGGCTCGGGCCGCACCGAAACCATGCAGTGCCTGTTTGGTGCCTATCCTGGTCGCTGGCAAGGCAGCATTACCCTGGAAGGCCAACCCGTGGCGATCAATAACTGTCGTCAGGCCATGCGTTACGGCATTGCCATGGTGCCGGAAGATCGTAAACGTGACGGTATCGTGCCGGTGATGGGCGTCGGCGCCAACATGACGCTGGCGGCGCTGGATGATTTCAGCGGTCCGCTGTCGATGCTGGACGATGCGCGCGAGCAGGCCACCATCCAGCAGTCGCTGGCGCGGCTGAAGGTAAAAACCGCGTCGGCGGAGCTGCCGATTGGCCGCCTGAGCGGGGGGAATCAGCAAAAGGCAATCCTCGCCAAGTGCCTGTTGCTGAACCCGAAAATCCTGATCCTGGATGAACCGACGCGCGGTATCGACATCGGGGCAAAATACGAAATCTACAAGTTAATCAATCAGCTGGTGCAGCAAGGTATCTCGGTGATCGTCGTGTCTTCCGAACTGCCAGAAGTGTTGGGGTTAAGCGATCGGGTCTTGGTGATGCATGAAGGGAAAATCAAAGCCGCGCTGGAAAACCGCAATCTGACCCAGGAACAGGTGATGGAAGCCGCGTTGAGGAGTGACAAACATGTCGAAAAACACGCAATCTGAAGCAAGTATGCCACCAATGGCAGAGAAAAAGCCGCTATTACCGCTTAAATCACTCAATCTGCAAGTGTTCGTGATGCTGGCGGCGATCGTCATCATTATGCTGTTCTTTACCTTCACCACCGAAGGGGCGTATCTCAGCGCCCGCAATATTTCCAACCTGCTACGCCAGACGGCGATCACCGGCATTCTGGCGGTCGGCATGGTGTTCGTGATTATTTCGGCAGAAATCGATCTGTCGGTTGGCTCGATGATGGGCCTGCTGGGTGGTGCGGCGGCGATCTTCGATGTCTGGCTAGGCTGGCCGCTGCCGTTGACCATCGTGGTGACGCTGCTTGCCGGTTTGCTGCTTGGCGCGTGGAACGGCTGGTGGGTGGCGTACCGCAAGGTGCCGTCGTTCATCGTCACGTTGGCCGGGATGTTGGCGTTTCGCGGCATCCTGATCGGTATTACCAACGGCACTACCGTGGCCCCTACCAGCGATGCGATGTCGCAGATTGGCCAGAGTTATCTACCGGGCGGTCTGGGCTTTGGCATCGGCGCGTTGGGGCTGATGGCGTTTGTGGCCTGGCAATGGCGCAGCCGCAGCAAGCGCGTACGGTTAGGCCTGCCGGTGCCTGCGGCGGGTGGCAACGTTGCCCGGCAAAGCATCATGGCGGTGATCGTACTCGGCTCCATCTATTTGTTGAATGACTATCGTGGCGTACCTACGCCGGTGCTGATCCTGACGGCGTTAATGCTGGCGGGGATCTTTATGGCCAGCCGCACCGCTTTTGGCCGTCGTATTTACGCCATCGGCGGCAATATCGATGCGGCGCGGCTTTCCGGGGTGAACGTCGAGCGTACCAAGCTGGCGGTATTTGCCATCAATGGCCTGATGGTGGCGATTGCTGGCCTGATCCTCAGTTCACGGTTGGGGGCCGGTTCACCTTCGGCGGGCAATATCGCCGAGCTGGACGCCATCGCCGCCTGCGTGATTGGCGGCACTAGTCTGGCGGGAGGGATCGGCAGCGTGGCCGGTGCGGTCATGGGCGCGTTTATCATGGCTTCGCTGGATAACGGCATGAGCATGCTGGACGTACCGACGTTCTGGCAGTACATCGTCAAAGGCGCGATCCTGTTGCTGGCGGTGTGGATGGACTCGGCCACCAAGCGCCGGGCCTAAATAACGCCAGGCTAGTTGGCGGTACCTCACAATTCTGGCCGGATTTTAACTGCTCACTGAAAGGCTATGCTATTCAGTGAGCACGTGGTTTTTCGGGGATAGGGCATGTTCGAGAAGCGTTTCCGTATTACGTTGCTGTTCAACGCCAACAAAGTCTACGACCGGCAGGTGGTGGAAGGCGTAGGTGAGTATTTACAGGCATCGCAGAGCGATTGGGATATCTTCATCGAAGAGGATTTCCGCTGCCGTATCGATAACATCAAAGACTGGTTAGGGGACGGGGTGATCGCCGATTTCGACGATCGTGAAATTGAGCAACTGCTGCATAACGTGAAGGTGCCGATTGTCGGCGTAGGCGGCTCTTATCACCGTGAAGCGGATTACCCGCCGGTGCATTACATCGCCACCGACAACCATGCGTTAGTAGAAGCGGCCTTTATGCACCTGAAAGAGAAGGGCTTGAACCGCTTTGCTTTCTACGGCTTGCCGGTTGAGGGAGGCAAGCGCTGGGCACAGGAGCGCGAGCACGCCTTCCGCCAACTGGTGGCGAAAGAGCAATATCAGGGCGTGGTCTATCAGGGCATGGCGACCGCACCGGAGAACTGGCAGTACGCGCAGAACCGGCTGGCGGACTGGGTGCAGACGCTGCCGCAGCAAACCGGCATTATCGCCGTCACCGATGCGCGGGCGCGGCATCTGTTGCAGGTGTGCGAGCATCTGGATATCGCGGTACCGGAAAAGCTGTGTGTGATTGGCATTGATAACGAAGAGCTGACGCGTTATCTGTCACGCGTGGCGCTGTCGTCGGTGGCGCAGGGCACCCGCCAGATGGGGTATCGTGCGGCGAAATTGCTGCATCAGTTGCTCAATCAGCGCGAATTGCCGTTGCAGCGTATTCTGGTGCCGCCGGTGAAGGTGATTGAACGCCGTTCTACCGATTTCCGCTCGCTGCGCGATCCGGCGGTGATCCAGGCGATGCACTACATCCGCCATCACGCCTGCAAGGGCATCAAGGTGGAGCAGGTCTTGGATGCGGTGGGCATGTCGCGTTCCAACCTGGAAAAACGCTTCAAGGATGAAACCGGCCAGACCATCCATTATGTCATTCATGAAGAAAAGCTCGATCGCGCCCGCATCCTGCTTTCCACAACGTCACTATCCATCAACGAGATATCACAAATGTGCGGCTATCCCTCGCTGCAATATTTCTACTCGGTGTTCAAGAAAGATGATGATATGACGCCCAAAGAATATCGCGATAAGTTTGGTGAGGTGGTGTGCTAAGACCGCAACATGGGCGCAGCAGCGCCCCTACGGAATGCAACATTAGCTGTTAATGATATTGGATAGGGGTGTGGGGGCAATTTGGTATCCCCCTTTGGCTGCAGAAAACCGAATAGCTTCCGCGCTCCCCTTAGCCTAGTTAGACACCAACTGCACCACCACCAGCCTGCCACCTTCCTCGGTGGAAAGCACAAACTGCACGCCATCGTTCAGCGCCAGCTTGTCACCGATCGCCACCGGGGTTTTATCCGGTAAGGACAACAACCCGCTGATGCCTTCATTCACCAGCCACCACTGGTCATTGTGGAACACGAAATAGCCCACGCGTTTTTTCTGCGCGTCCGGCGTGCGTTCATTGGGCGCTATCAGGCGGTTAACGTGCCAGGCGTAAATCGACTGGCCGCTCCAGACCATCAGGCGATGATCGTCGGGGCGGAAGCTCCCGGCCTTACGCGATGAGTACAGATTCAGGATTGGTAGCTTGCCCTTGAACGGTGTACCGCAATACGGGCAGGCCGGGCGGTTTTTACCGGAGAACACGTACCATTTTTGCTCGCAGGCAGCGTTCTGGCATGGCTGGATCAGATCGACCGTTTTCACCAGCGCCGTCTCCCACTCATCGGCGGTTGGTCGTCTGGTCGGTTCGTGCAGGCCTTCGATAAACGCCCTTTCAAACAGCGGCGTCAGGTAAGGACCCATAATGGTGTAGGGCACTTTCTGCGGATCGGCCCAAGGCAGCGAGGAAGGGCTGACCTGGTTGAGTTTGACCGCATTGCTATGATCGGTCGGATGCTCAATAAACAGCGCTCTTTCGCCCATTGCCAGCGATTCATCGCGCATCTCGTCGTCCATGTCATGGATCTTGCCACCGCGCAGTGGATGGCGGAAGAACAGATACATGTAGATCAGCACGGACAAGGCGTGCCGGTCGGTAGCGATGCTTGGCAGAATACGCTGCGGGTCTTCTTTCGGCAGATGGCTGGTTTTCACTACTTCCGGAGCGATAAAGTCCGGTGTGCCGACCACGTCCGGTGGATACTTGCCCGGCACGACCAGCCCGTCGACATCAATGATGCAGGCATGGCCCTGTTCGGGGTCGATCAGCACGTTTTTATAGCTCAGATCGCTGTGGCACAGACCGGCGGCGTGCATACGCCGGACAGCCCGGGTCAGCAACAGGCACACCTTCAGGTAATTCAGGGTGTTGCCGCGTTCACGTGGATCGAGAAACTTGTTCTGGTTATTGGCGCTGGCGAACCATTTGCCTTCCTTCTCGCGGCCTTTAATGCCCAGGAAGTCGTTGTTCTTCGAGCCGTACTTGAAGAAGAAGTGGCTCTGGTAGGTCGGCACCACGATGCCGATTTTGCCGTCGTGTTCCACTATGCTGGTCGGCCAACAAAACAGCCCTTGCCAGTAATCCCCACCGGATTGTTCAAAGATGTTCTGCCGGTAGCGGCCGGTGATCATCTCGATGCGTTCTTTCGCCTGCTCGTTCTGCGGCTTTTTATAGAATGCCACTACGTAGGACTTGTCCGGCGAAAAGTAGACGTCCTTCATCGAGCCGGAGCCGATGATCTCATCAACATACTGGATGGTTGCGCCATCCCTGGTGGTACAGGTAACAATATTTGCCATTTTACTCACCATGCCACGATCAGGGTCCGATCGTCGTGATTACCCGGGGAGAAGAAGTTCAGCCATTCAGCCAGCCGCTCTGCAGGCTGCGAGGGATCGCTCAGGCAGGGCGTCAGTTCCGCGATCAGTGCGTCCCACTTCTGGCTATTGAGCAGGCCGTTATCCGTTTCAAAGCGGGGATCGGAGACGCCGTCCGTCATCAGGACCAGATGGGAGACCCCGGTCCATTTACCGATGCTGATGCGCTTACTGAAGTTGGCATCGTTCACGGCATCGGCATCCAGGAAGCGTGTTTGGCCCGCATACTCGCCGCTGTCCGGCGTACCCAGCACGCGCACCTTGCCGACCGGTCCGTAGGCCGCAATAGCGCCGTCCCCCAGCCAAAAAGAGGCGGCGAACAGCTCGTCGCCAGTGCGGAATGAGACGGTGACCAGCAAGGTGGTGGAGTAGGATTTAACGCTCTCTTCCGCGCGGATGGATTCATTGCTGATGGTGTTGACGGCCATGATCGAGGCCTGGCGGAACAGGCGGTTAAACGCCTCCCACACCACCCGCTGATCGTCCGTTTCCCAGCGAATAACACATTGTTTTAGCTCTTTGCCTTTGTCGCTGTTCAACTGATCCGTCAGATAGCTGCCCACGGTTTGCGTCACGATGCGGGAACCTTCGCGCGAGTTTTTCGCGCTGCCTGCGCCGTCCGCGACCAGCATGATGTTCCAGCCGGTCTCGCTATTGCTGGCGATGTAAAAGTCATCGTCCCGGAAGGTGCCGGCATGTTCGTGCGAACGCCCTCTGCGGCTGGCTGCCACGATGTTCACGCCGGGCTCCTGGATCTGCTGATGGGCGACATGCGGTTTGAAATAACGAGAGTCGGCCGGTGGCTCAACAATTTTCCACAGGCTGCGCGGATCGGGGTTGACGATAAAAGGGATCTTGGTAGAGCTTTGTGGCGCCGCTGGGCAGGACCAACTGACCGTGATTTCAAAGTCACCGCTTTCGGTCGCGGTTCCCACTAGTGCAGACGTCGCGGGATCGAAAGTGATGCCGATATCTTGCGAGAACTCGACGGCCACCACTGCGGCGCTTGTGCCATCATCCAGCACGATATCGATTTCAGAGTGGAAGGGCACGCCGCTGCGGGCATTGGCCACGTTGATCCTTGCCTGTGGCTGAACGTTCAACGGCGTACTCAGCGGCGCGGTGGTGCCGGATGGAACCTGCCCCGGTTTCAGATTTTCTTGCGCGGTTTCTTTAGGCAATGCGGCATCTCCTTGCTCGTCCAGCGGATCAAACAGGGCTTTCTGCCAGCCATCCGGGGTTGGCGGCTCTGCGCTATCTGTGGCGGCAACGGGATGGTCATCGTCCTTGGTGAGCACCACTTTAGGTTCGTCGGCCAAGGTATCGTCATTGGCAACCACTGGCGGAGTTTCCGCCGTCTCAACGGTTGCAGGAACCTTGGCCGTCACTTTTTCGATCAGGCCGTTAAGCAACGCGCCGATCTCGTCATCGGCATGCAGTCTGGCAAGCACGGCGTCGTCCGCAGAGGCGCCGGTTTCCGCCAGGATCAGCTTCAACACTTTCTGGTGTAGATTCTCCACGTCTTGCATCAGCCTTTCCCCCGCGTCACGTCAAAATCAGAGTCGCCGCCGTTGTCCCTGAACGTCAGGCCTTTGTCGCACCACGGGCAGATAACGTCATCGGGCCCGTTGATACACAGCAGCTTGCCGCAGCTGCACATGGCAAACGCGCTGGCATTGCCGCAGTAGGGGCAACCCGGCACGCCGTGCAGCTCGCTGGTGTTGACCTGGATCGCGGAGGCGGACTCATCGCTCCAGGCAAAATAATCCTCATCGATCGGGAAACAGCCGTTGAGGTTAAAGCCGTTGATATTGAGCTTAAAATCCAGCGAGGAGAGGTTAACGGCCGGGCGTTCGTATTTCATCAGGTAAGGGCGGCGTGACTTGCTGCACCGGCCCGTCAGGGTAACGCAGTTCTCGTCGTAGGCTCTGGCGATATCATCTTTGGCCAGCCGCACAATGTGATCGGTGTGGGTGAGCAGCGGAGGCGCATCTTCCCCCACGCTGCGGCTGTGCGCGGAAACCGAAGCGGTGATCCACTTGATGAACTGGGTGAAATCACCTTCCTGGCTATCGGTGAACAGCAAGACGTTATCGGTCAACTGCCGCAGGATGTTCATATCGGCGGAAGGGCCGAGGCCGATGGCGATCAGATTGACCTTGCTCGCATACTGTTCTTTCCAGCGTTTGATTTCGGGGGTAGGGTCATCCGTTGGGCGGCCATCGGTGAGCAGGTAAACCACCGGTTTCCAGTCGCCTTTGCGTTCCTGGGTGGTTTTTCTGACCTGCTGGTCGAGCTGGCGGGTGAGTTCCCGCAAAGCGGCCCCCAGATTGGTGCCACCGCCGATCGGCAGGCGCGGGGGATAAAATGACACCACCTCCACCAGCGGAACGATGGTTTTTGCTACCCCGGCGAAGGCGATCACCGATATCCAGGCGGTCTCAAGCGCGTGGGGGTCCTTTTTCAGGTCGCTGACGATCCTTTGCAGGCCATCATTCATTTTCTTCAGGCTTTCCCCGATCATGGACTCCGAGCAGTCCAATACCAGGAAAATAGGCAGTCTTCGCATGGTTAAAAACCTCGTCAGGCCGATACTTCGTCGTGGGGGCGAGAAAAAACAGGCAAAGTCTCGGATTGAGGCTTTGCTTGTTGGCTACAGAACCAGCTGTATTTCCGGTGGCGGCGGCGGCAGATTGTCCTGCCCGGCGGTGACACCGGCACTGGAACTGCCCGACGCCACGCTGGCGGACACCCATTTGAAGAAGCCGGAAAATGCCGTTGAATCCAGAGTTTCAAGGGCCACAACCTGGGAGGTCAGTTGCTTGAGGTGTTCATGTTTGGCCTTCGGCCCAACCGCACAGGCGATAATGGAGCCGAAGGAACGTTTTTTGACTTCCTTGATCGCCTCGCCATAGGCATAGCTATCGGATGGGGTGCCATCGGTCATCAGGAACACCAGTGGCCGCCAGTCGCCTTTCTGATCGCCATCGGAACGAAGGATATCGCGATCCACGCACTGGATCAGGCATTCCAGCGCGGCACCGGTGAAGGTGCCCCCTGCGCTGGGGACGACAATATCGGTGAACTGAAACTCTTCCAGTGAGGTGAGCGGGATAAACTCCCGGGCTTCGTTATCAAAGGTGATGATGGAGATATGCACGCTTTCCAGGGCATATGGGTCCTGGCGCAGCGCGCTCATCATGGACTGAATGCCCACGTTAACGGCATGGATCGATTCCCCGCGCATTGACCCGGAGGTATCAATCAACAGATAAACGGGTAGCCTTCTCATGGCAGGTAGTTCTTCAAGTGGGACACGAAGGAATCGGACTCGGAAGGTTCGCCAATCGCATTCAGTTTCCAGCCGGTGCTTTCGCGTACCAACTCGGCAAACAGCATGGAACGCTGGCCATCAAAGGCGGCTCCGCCCGAAAGATCGAAACGTGCCATCTCCACGTTTTTGGCATCGACCGCACGGATAAAGGCGTTTTGCACCTTGCCAAAGTGCTGCTTCAGCTCCTGGCCGTTATAAATCTGCACGATGAAGACGATTTTTTCATACTTGGGATCCAGGGAGTTCAACTGGGCGATGATCTGCTCGTCATCACCGTCGCCCGCGCCGGTGCGGTTGTCACCGGTCAGCCAGATGTTGCCCGACTTATGGCGCAGGCTGTTGAAGAAAATAATGTCCCCGTTGACCAGCGAAGGCCTGCCGTTTTCCACATCCCCCAGATCGGCCACTTTGCCTTTGGCGTTACACAGGAAGGCGATGACGTCGAGGTCATACTCCGGCTCTTTCTTGCCAAACAGACCACCCAGCAGACCTTTCTTCTCTTCATTGATATCCCAGCCAAGCCCAATGGTGACTGAGGAAAGGTCGTGTTCGTTTTTACGCAGGCTGACGCTTTGTCCTTTACGCAAACTGACTGACATAAAATCTCCTTGAAAAGGTTTTATAAAACAACGTTAACTTCGGGTGGTGGTGGGGGTAAATCGTCCAGGCCGATAACTTCCTTTTTACCTGACTCGACTTTCTGGCTGCCGACGGAAATGCTGGCCGACACCCATTTAAAGAAGGCTTTGATCGAGGTGGAGTCCGCCGTGTCTAACTGGAGGACGATCTCGGTGATTTCCTGTAGCACTTTGGTTTCGGCGCTGTGGCCGGCGGCACAGGCAACGACCACGCCGGTTCGGGCGGCTTTAAAGTCGCTGACGCCTTTACGCCAGTCATCCGTTGGCGAGCCATCGGTCATGATGAACACCAGCGGGCGCCAGTCGCCTTTGGTCTCGGCGGTGGTTTTCTGCACTTCGTTGCTGATGCTGGTGGCTGCCAATGAGAGAGCCTCACCTAGCGCAGTGGTACCGCTGGCCACCAGTTCTGGCAGCTTGAAGCTCAGCAGATCGGTGAGGGGCACCGCCTGACGTGCGGAGGAATCAAAGGTGATCACGGAAACATAGGCGGTTTCAAGGGCGTAGGGATCTTGTCGCAGGGTAGAGAGCAGTGTTTGCACCCCATTTTTGACCGCTTCAATGGGTTCGCCCGTCATGGAGCCCGAAGTATCAAGTAGCAGATAGACCGGAAGTCTTCTCATCGTATTCCCTTATTGAGTGCCGAGTTTCTCCATCATAATTGTTCTGGTCGTTATCTCAACAGAAATACCCGTGATTAAGGTAGGAGATTTGGCTGTTTTCCCCTCACCCCAACCCTCTCCCAAAGGGCGAGGGAGCTGTCCGGCGTGGTGGATTAGCCTGTGCTGCTTCGGGAAGTGCAGGGAATGTCAGCGAACTCGATCGGTTCCCTCTCCCACAGGGCTCCGCGGCTGTCCGGCGTGGTGGATTAGCCTGTGCTGCTTCGGGAAGTACGGGGAATGTCAGCGAACTCGATCGGTTCCCTCTCCTTTTGGGAGAGGGTTAGGGTGAGGGGGAGTTATGGCTTTTGCTTGCTGGCCTGAATGCTGCGTACCAACTCATCGATACAGCGTTCAACCACCATATCCACCGCTTCGCTGCGGGTCGTTTCGGTGATCCTGGATAAGCGGTCAATTTTGCGTAACACCGACATTTTCAACGACAGCGAAACGGCTTTCTTCTTCTCTTTATCCAGATAGACCCGGCTGACCACTTCACCAGTTTTCAGCTCCGAGTTGGCTGCTAACGCATCCTGCATGCGGCGAAAGGTCTTCTTGTCCAGATGTCCAGGCTGCGTCAGCTGATAGGAATGCGTGGCCTTGCGGTATTTAATCTCCGCCTCATAGGCATCCCTCAGTTCCTTAAGCACGCGTGTCAGGGTTGGCCCCGAGCAGTCCAACTCGGTGATGATCTTCTCTGCAGACACGGGTTTGCCGGAACTGAGCAAAATAGCCAGCTTGTAGATCCGTGCCTGTCGCGTATTGAGTTGCATGATTAATGGCTGCCTGCGTTTTTACTGAACCGATGGTTTTCCTGAGATGACTCCGTGGCAATACCATACACCTGAGCGCGCGCCAGGATCTCTGACGCCCAGCGGCGATGAGTTGCCGGTTCGCACATGGTACCCTGCGATTTAAACACTGCCTGCGAGGAGTTAAGGATCCGCAGCGCATCGGTATGATCGTTTGGCTGCACCATCAAAGCCTTTTCGATCTTGCCGATCTGGTTCGGATGGATAGCCGTTTTGCCGACCAGGCCATGGGCGATATCGAGCGCCAATTCTCTATCCATAATCTGATGATCGTCAATATGCTCGCAAACCGGTGCCGTCAGAGCGAAATCACGCGGGGAAAACACGGCGACCAGCATTTTTATCACATAACCCATCGGGCCGTCATACAGCGTCAGGCTGCGCGGTCTTCTGAGCGCCACCACGTTCATCAGGTCGTTGCCACCGATACGCAGTGCGATAATACGCCGATAGCACGGGTGAAGGTGCAAGGCGTTTGCCAGCTCACGCATCTGCACCACGTCAAACACTTCTTCGGTCTCCAGCGTCGGCATCATGCACAGGTGCGAACTCTGCATCATGTTCCACCAGTAAGGCAGCGAAGCCAGCGTGAATTTGGGCAGCACCAAGCCGTCCACCGCGCTGAAATCCATGCTTGCCATCAGCTGTTTACCCATTTCTTTATGCCGGGGCCGGACGAACACCAGCGGCCAGTGGTCGTTGCCATCCGCTTCTTTGGCTTGGGCCAGGGTCTGGGTAAGTTCGCGCAGATTGGCTAGCGCCTGGGGGATATCGGCATCGCTGACCGCATCTTCCAGGCACACGATCAGCGAGCGTAAGCCGGCGATCTTGTTATTGAGGATCGTTTCGGCGATATCCGTTCGGGTTGCTGGCATATACAGCGAAGCACCCAGCCGCCATGGGGAAAGTCGTTGGTTCATCAGAGCACCTTCTTGATAATGGTTACCGCACGGTACTGCCCGATCTCATCACCCACTTCGGTGATGGTCAGCCCCTTTTCGCGCGCCAGATAGACCAGCAGCGCGACGTCGGGATCGTCTACCGTACGGACCAGAACATGATCCGGTACTCTGCGTAGCACGGCTCGCGTGGCTTCTGCGATCCCTGGTTTAATTCGGTTAATACTTGAAATCTGATGTTTTTCTGCCAGATTGCGGACGACCTGTTCGCTTTGCTGCTTCAGGAATGCCTTTCTGTCGGCATCCTGAGTGCAGGGCTCGATGGATGCCATATTCAGCGTGGCGCGATATTCGGCCACGGTATCAACCAGCAGGCGGCTGCATTCAAACCGGGCGAGATGATCGCATTGTACGCAGCCGTGCAGGCCTGAGTTGGTCCAGATAGAGCGTGAGATCATGCCGGAAACCGGCGCGCCCATAATGCCAAACGGGATCAGCCAGTCGTCGTCGCTGGCGGATAGCCATGCACACCCGCAAGGGTCGGCCAGCACCACCAGACGGGGCTGAGCGGGATAGCCAGGCCGGTTTTTCAGGGAGCGAACCAGTTCACCGGTAATGGCCCCTTTGCCCGTCCAACCATCGACAAACACGATCCCTGCGGTGCCGTGACGTGCCTCAATCCAGTCGAGCGCGACCGTATCAATGCCCCGGTCACGGATGATGCTGATGCCGTAATGATACGACTCTTTGCCCATCGCCCGCAGCGTTTGCTGGAGCATTACGCCCAGAGGAACACCCGCTCGTACCAGGCTGGTCAGCACAATTGGCGTATCGCCGAAGCGTGCAATCAGCGCAATGGCCAGCATAGAAACTTCTTTTGCCAG
This sequence comes from Serratia sp. (in: enterobacteria), assembly GCF_051654945.1. Classification (GTDB taxonomy): domain Bacteria; phylum Pseudomonadota; class Gammaproteobacteria; order Enterobacterales; family Enterobacteriaceae; genus Chania. The sequence continues at coordinate 21,851 of NZ_JBOFZA010000092.1, read as the reverse complement.
GCGTCCTGCTCCCTGATCGAGCGCGCGGGAAAACAGGTCGAGGTGGGAAGGCGTTGGCTCCGGTTCCTGGCTCAACATTTCCGAGTAGTGACGGGCACCGGACTGGATCAGCTGTTCTTTCTGATCGACCGGCGTCATTGCCATTTCTACCGGTTGCAGCAGAAAGTGCACGTCCTCGGGCAGGTATGAACCGGAAAAGGGCACAAAGTCAGACATATTACTGCTCTCCGAAAATATGGCGGGAGATCGCTTCGGCGAACTGGCTCTGGCGCGGCAGGCCAAACCAGGTGCAAAGCTTCATAAAACGATGATCGCTGAGGCTGTCGCCCAAGCCGATAACCGGGAACACGCCGCGTTCCTGCCGCAGTTTTTCCAGCAGGAAGGTGACGGCCAGCCCTTTTTCTACCACGGTTGGCAGCCAGGCAACGTTGTTGCTGTTACGGTGGACGTAATAGCCGTCGGTAGGGAACAGCTGCTCAATCTCATCGGCGATGGCGTAAAGCTCGTCCAGGCGGGTGCTGTCGCGGTGTTTCATCACCAGATAGACCGGCGTGTCGCCGTATTCATAGTTGATCCGCGCCCAGCCATTGATATTCCGTGCGGCCATCAGTTCGGTGATCTTGCGCTGCATCGCCAGCAGGTCGGCGGCATAGGGTTGCAGCTTTGCCAGCATCAGCGACTGCCAGGCGGCATCTGCTTGCCCCTGCGGGTTGAGGATCACCGCACCGTGCGTTGTCACCGCCCATGATTGGAACGGGATACTGACCCGGGCGATCTCTTCCGTGCCCCGCGCGGTCACCGGGATAAGCTCGGCATGCTCCAGCATCCAGTCCACCAGCATCGACTGCTCTTCGGTCATGAAGCTGCGTGGCTCGAGGCTGCGATCCAGGGCGCCGGTGCGATACGGGGCCAGGTCTAGCTCATCGACCATCTTGCGACGTGTCTGGAACAGGGTATCGTCCAGATCGGAGAAAATGACCGGCTTATTCATAGCAAACGACCTCAACGGTGGGAGCGACCAGTTGCAGCGCCGCAATTAACGCGGGGTCAACGCTTGCCGCAGGGGTTTCGGTGCACAACAGGATCCGGTCAAACTGTTGATGAGCCACGTTGTAGACATAGTTGGGGATGCCCAGCCCATAGTTATCGCCAAAGGCAATGGCAGACTGGATGGCAAACCCGGTGGCAATCGGTGAACGGGTGGTGGAGCTGAATTTGACCTCCGCCCCCTGTTTTTCCAGCCGTTCTGCCAGCAGGAAGGGTTCCCAGACGAATTCGCTGCTGCCCAGCACCAACACGTTCTCGCCAGGATACGCCTGAATATCGCTTCCCAGATCGGCACTTGGTGCTGACATGCCCAGGCGGCCCCAGCTTTGTTGACCGACGATCGGCACGCTGCCGGTAGCCGTGACGTTGACGGCTGGCATCACAGGGACCGGTGCCTGGGGATTTTTTTCCCAGTGCCAGTCGCCCTGCACCAGTGAGACATACTGGATGGGGATCGGGCTACGCTGGGCGAGTGCATCGCCGCTCCAGTCCGTCAGCGTGACGGTGATGGCGCGGGCAATATTGTGTAACCCGGCATCCTGCTGCAAGGCCTGCAACAGGTTGATGAAGGTGTTACCGGTGGTGGCTTCATCGTCGATCAGCACCACGGTTTTGGCTGTGAGCACGCGGCGGCGCAGTTCGGCATCCTGTGGCAGATAAATCAGGTGATCGGTGGCATGGCTGTGGTTTTCTTTGAACTCGCACAGCAATTCCCCCCCCTCAACCGGATGACGGGTTGAGGTCAGATACACCGGGTCGCTGACGCTACCCCGAACTTCATCAAACACACCGGCGCCGAATCCGACGGCGGTTTCTGCCATGCCGATAAACAGCACCGGGCCTGCCTCACAGGCCGGGAACAGTGCGGCCAATTGCTGATAGACGGCACGCATCGCGCTCGGCTGCACCGGAATATGGCGGCCCAACACTTTGCTGACGAACAGAAAGGCGCGTTTCGGGTTGCGGCGTTCGGCCACGTCGAACAGATCGTCCAGCGCGATCGTTCCGCCCGTGGGGGTCACTGTTAGCGTACCGCAGGACAACGTGCGGGAATAAATTGGCATCATGGGTTAGTCCTTAACCAGCAGGTTGTCGAGCACGGGATGATATCTGACGACATCGGTAATGGAACGGACGATCGCCGGAGCAAACGCGGCTTCGGCCTCATCGATAACTTGCTGTTGGCTCATCACGCCTAGCTTATACAAGGCGAACAGGCCGGGCAGGTTGACGCCGCTGAAACGGGTATAGCCGATACCGCCTGACGGGCGCAGGTTGATTTCCAGCAGCACCGGACGCCCGCTGGTGTCATTGCGGGTTTGTACGTTGACCAGGCCGTCGGCTTGCATCGCGCTGGCACAGGCTTTGGCGAGTTCAAACGCCTCGCCGTGGTTTTCCAGATATTGCAGCGCCCCTTCTTTTCTACGTGCAACGGCAGCCAGGACGGTGCCTTGATCAACCAGCATGTCGACGGAATATTCCGGGCCAGGGAGATAAGGCATCAGCACCAACGGCTCAAACTCGCCCGCGTCTGCCAGCGCGCTGAGGTAGCGCTGCGGGTTTACTTTACGGTTTTCCGGGTGGGTAAAAGCGGCCATCGGGCCTACACTTTCATCAAAACGCCAAAATCCCATGCCATAAATACCCTTCACCGGTTTCACGCACAGTTGCGCGCCAGCAAAAGGCGAATGGTTAACCAGGTCGCGCAGCTCTGCCACCGACTCAATGCGCAAGGAAGGGACGACTGGCAGCCCCTGTTGCTCCATAGCCTGGGCAAAGGCCACTTTGTCATCGGCCAGCGCAAACATGGCCTGGCTTTTGGCTCCGGTAGTCAGCGTGACGCCGGCAGCCTCGATCTGTTGACGGTGTGATTCAAACCACTGGGTGTTGCGGCCCGTGTGGATGGCATTGATGCCGCACTGCTGCACCGTAGACAGAATGAAGGGCAATCGCAGCTCGTCTTCTTTCGGTTCGAGCAGCGCCACGTCTGCCTGGGAGAGGATCTCATTACGTTCATTACGGTGTGAGGCAACGACGGTCACGGCAGTTTGCTTGGTGTTAGCCAATGAAACCATGCCCTGAATAATATCCCGCTGGGAAGATAAGCCTTCCATGAGCCAAATTTTTAGAGTCATTTTTTTGATTGTACCGTTCAGGGCTTGATTTGCTGGTTAAAAGGATCTGCGATGTCAATCATAACATGATGTCAGTCAAGAAGTGAAAATTTACGTTAAAAAGTGGCGTTAAATGCAGTTTATAGCCAAAAAGTTACCAAATGTGAAAAAAATAAATTCATTGAAAATATAGAGTTAACTAAATTAAAGCCAAGGGTCAGTAAAAATGGGGTTGTGCGTGAACACCATCATGATATGATTTTCTACTCATGGATTTTGGTGTAAAAAAATCACTATTTTCAATACCAACTTGAAGGAACTCAGACCATGGTTTCATTAACCAAGAACCAGACCGTTTCGCTCAGCAAGCAGTCCTCTTCTATCAACCAGCTGCACTTTGGCCTGGGTTGGGATCCGATCAAGAAGAAAGGCGGTCTGCTGAGCAAGATGTTCGGCGGCGGCAGTGATGCCATCGATCTCGATGCTGGCTGCGTATTGCTCGATAGTGCTGGCAACACCATCGACACCATCTGGTTTCGCAAGCTGGAGTCCAGCTGCGGCGCGGTAGTGCACAGCGGTGACAACCTGACCGGTGAAGGCGATGGCGATGATGAAGTCATCCGGGTGGCGCTGCCAAAACTGCCGGCGCAGGTGGAATACCTGGCCTTTACCGTCAACAGCTTCCGTGGGCAGTCGTTCAACGATGTGGAAAACGCCTTTTGTCGCGTGGTCGATCAGGCCAACAAGGAGCTGGCACGTTACGAGTTGCAAGAGCAGGGCGCTCACACCGGTATCGTGATTGCTTCACTGCGTCGTAACAACGGCCAATGGGATTTTACCGCGCATGGCAAAGCGTGCAGCGGCAGAACCATTGATGACATGCATGCTGACATCGTAGCTACCGTGGTGCGCTAATGAATATGACTCCGGGGGCCAATGCCCCAGTTCCAACCAAATTACTGACGGTGCGCGTGCTGTCTGGCGCATCGGTTGATGCCTCCGCTTTCCGTCTGTATGCCGATGGCAAAGTGAAGGGCGACGCGGACATGATCTTTTATGGTCAGCCCAAGAGCGATGACGCTACCGTTGCGCTGACCCATGAAGGCCATAACTCCAACTTCGCGGTAGACGTCAGCCGCCTGCACCCAGACGTGCAGAAGGTGGCCTTTACGGTGACCTGCGAAGGAGCACAGACCGTGGCAGGCCTGCAACGCCTGCTGATCCAGATTGAAGCGGATAACGAAGTGCTGCTGGTGGGCACCGTCGAGCTGAATGGCCGCCAGGAGGCCGCCCTGATCCTGGGTGAGCTGTACCGTCGCAACAGCGAATGGAAGTTCCGCTTTATCGCGCAAGGCTTCAACGGCGGGCTGAAACCGCTGGCTGAACATTTTGGTGTGGATGTGGCAGATGCTCCGGCACCCGCCCCGGCGGCGGCTCCAGCGCCTGCTCCAGCCCCAACGCCGGAGCCAGCCAAAATCAGCCTGAGCAAGGTGTCGTTAACCAAAGAAAAACCGGCTATCAGCCTGACCAAGCGGGATAACTTTGGCGAGATCCGTATCAACCTGAACTGGCATCGCGGCAGCGGCCCGACGGGGTTACGGGCCATGTTCAGTTCGAACAAGGGCATCGACCTCGATCTGGGTGCGTTTGTCGAAATGGCCAACGGGGAAAAAACGGTGATCCAGGCGCTCGGTAAGCGTTTTGGTGACTACAGCCGTGAACCCTATGTCCAGCTGCAAGGCGATGACCGCACCGGTGAAGTCTCGGATGGCGAATGGCTGCATATCAACGGGCGCGAATGGAAACATATCCGCGAAGTGTTGGTGTATGCCTTCATCTACGAAGGGGTTGCCAGCTGGGATAAAACGGACGGCGTCGTCACGTTGCATATTCCTGACCAGCCGCCGATTGAAACACGCATGACGGAAGGCCAGAACAATCGCAACATGTGTGCCATTGCGCGTCTGGTGAATGAGAACGGCAGCATCAAGGTGGAGCGTGTTAACCGCTTCTTTAACGGACACAGTGACATGGATCAGGCATTCGGCTGGGGTTTCAGCTGGAGAGCAGGGTCAAAGTAACTAATTTCACAGAGGATTTCACCATGAGTTTTTTCAACAAGGTTAAAGGCGCATTCAGTGCCAGCCGCGACGAGCTGACCAAGCAGGTGAGCCGTTTCAAGAACAAAAAGTTCATGCAGGGCACCGTAGCCGTGTGTGCACGTATCGCCGTGGCCAGTGACGGCGTCAGCTCTGAAGAAAAACAGAAGATGATTGGCTTCCTCAAGGCATCTGATGAACTGAAAGTGTTCGAGACCACGGAGGTCATCGAGTTCTTTAACAAACTGATCGCCAGCTTTGAGTTCGATATCGAAATCGGCAAGGGCGAAACCATGAAGTACATCCTGGCGTTGAAAGATCAGCCAGAAGCGGCCCAGTTGGCCATTCGGGTTGGTATCGCGGTGGCCAAAAGCGACGGCGACTTCGATCAGAATGAACAGAAAGCAGTACGCGAAATTGTGGCTGCACTTGGCTTTGAAGCGGCCGAATTCGGTCTTTAATGTAATATCGTCTAAAGGTTAACTATGGTATCCACGCACATCGGCTTCCCGACCGAAACAGTCATTGTTTTCATTGTATTGGCTGTCGGGGCCATTTTTATCGACTTGTTTATGCACCGCGATGACAAGCCTATTTCGCTGAAGAGCGCAGCCTTATGGTCTGTGTTCTGGGTCGCCGTGGCGATGGCGTTTGCCGGTTTCCTGTATATCCACCACGGCGCCGAAGTGGCCAGCCTGTTTGTCACCGGTTATGCCTTGGAGAAGGTGCTGTCGGTTGATAACCTGTTTGTCATGATGGCGATCTTCTCCTGGTTTGCCGTACCGGATCGCTTCCGTCACCGGGTGCTCTACTGGGGCATTGTCGGGGCCATCGTATTCCGCGGCATCTTCGTGGCCATCGGTACCGGCTTGCTCAGCCTCGGGCCATACGTTGAGATTGTCTTTGCGCTCATCGTTGCCTGGACGGCCGTGATGATGTTGAGAAGCGGTGATGACAATGATGAAATTGAAGATTACTCGCAGCATCTGGCGTACCGCATGGTCAAACGGTTCTTCCCGATCTGGCCGAAGCTCAGAGGACACGACTTCCTGTTAAGCCAGAAAGAAGTCGATGAAGAGTTGGCCAAACCGGAAAACAAAGACGTGACTATTGGCCGTGGTGCCAAAGCCTGGCGCTATGCCACTCCGCTGATGCTGTGTGTGGCCGTGGTCGAGCTGTCCGACGTGATGTTTGCGTTTGACTCGGTACCGGCCATCATCGCGGTCAGCCGTGAGCCGCTGATTGTTTACAGCGCCATGATGTTCGCCATCCTCGGCCTGCGTACGTTGTATTTTGTGCTGGAAGCGCTGAAGCAGTACCTGACGCACCTGGAAAAAGCCGTTATTGTGTTGCTGTTCTTCATTGCGGTGAAACTGGGTCTTAATGCCACCGACCATATCTGGCATCATGGGTACAACATTTCAGCCACGGCGAGCCTGTTTGTCGTGCTGGGCGTTCTTGCGGTGGGTATTCTCGCGAGCGTCATGTTCCCCGGCAAGCCCGACGCTGAGGAGAAAAAGGAGAGCTGATCTCCTGTCCAGCTGAAAACAATTTGAATTAGTTTAATTTTTGAGAGGTTAGAACAATGAGTGTTTCTCTATCTAAAGGCGGTAATGTTTCCCTGAGTAAAGCAGCCCCAACCATGAAGAATGTGTTGATTGGTCTGGGTTGGGATGCACGCTCCACCGATGGTCAAGACTTTGACCTGGATGCCTCTGCCTTCCTGCTGGCCGCCAACGGGAAAGTGCGCGGTGATGCTGATTTCATTTTTTATAACAACCTGACCTCTTCGGACGGTTCCGTTACCCATACCGGTGACAACCGTACCGGTGAAGGCGACGGCGACGACGAGTCCCTGAAAATCAAACTGGATATGATCCCGGCTGATGTCGACAAGATCGTGTTTGTGGTCACCATCCACGACGCGCAGGCTCGTCGCCAGAGCTTCGGCCAGGTATCCGGTGCCTTTATCCGTTTGGTGAACGATGACAACCAGACCGAAGTAGCCCGTTATGACCTGACGGAAGATGCGTCCACCGAAACTGCCATGCTGTTCGGTGAGCTGTATCGTAACAACGCCGAGTGGAAATTCCGCGCGGTAGGTCAGGGTTATGCCGGTGGCCTGGCCTCCGTGTGTGCTCAGTACGGCATCAACGCGTCCTGATCGGCAAGCTAGCTAATATAACGGGCAGTTCGCTGCCCGTATCATCCCCTATCAAGCAGGAGCTTTAAAATGGCAGTTTCTCTCGTAAAAGGCGGCAACGTATCCCTGACTAAAGAAGCACCAACCATGAACATTGCCATGGCTGGCTTAGGTTGGGATGCACGCGTCACCGATGGCCAGGGCTTTGACCTGGACGCCTCCGTATTTATGGTTGGTGATGATGGTAAGGTGCTGGGTGACAGCAGCTTTATCTTCTTCAACAACAAGAAAAGTGCCTGTGGCTCCGTTGAGCACCAGGGCGACAACCGTACCGGCGAAGGCGACGGCGACGATGAGCAGGTCAAAATTGAGCTGAGCAAAGTGCCGGCTGAAGTCAAGAAACTGGTTTTCGCGGTTACCATCTATGATGCCGAAGCGCGTAAACAGAACTTCGGCATGGTCAGCAATAGCTACATGCGTATCTTCAACAACGATAACGGCACCGAAATCGCGCGTTTCGACCTGTCTGAAGACGCCTCTACCGAAACCGCAATGGTCTTCGGCGAGCTGTATCGCAACGGTGCCGAGTGGAAATTCAAGGCAGTAGGCCAAGGCTTTGCCGGTGGCCTGTCCGCGCTGGCTTCGCAGCATGGCGTGAATATCTAAGCTTAGCCAGTTGCAGTTACTTGACTGCTGCACTGCACTAGCTCCCTCTCCCTTTGGGAGAGGGTTGGGGTGAGGGGGCATAAAACTCCCTCGCCCAGCCCCACCCATCACTCTCCCCATTACGGAAAATAGCTATTTTAACAGGAGGTTATCCTGATGATGTTACAGTCTGGCCAGAATCTGGTGGTTAACGGCACCCAGCTCAACCTGACGCTGCATTACCCCGCCAACCCCGGTTTTCGCAGTGAGCCCGACACTGCGGTGTTCCTGCTGAATACCGAGGGCAAAGTCCGAGGCGATGCCGATTTCATCTTCTTCAATCAAACCGCTACCCCCAACCGCAGCGTCGTTTTGCAAACCACCCATCAAAGCAGCTCCCTCTCACTAGATCTCAGTAAAATTGACGCCGATGTCAGCAAGATTGCCATCACACTGGTGATCGACGGTTCTGATGCTGTCTCTGGGTTGCAACACCTTAAGATGGATGCACAGAATGTCGCGCAATACAGCGTGGAAACGCAAGGCCGCCAAGAGAAAGCGCTGATTGTGGCTGAGGTTTATCGCCATGCCGGCAACTGGAAGCTGCGCGCATTGGGGCAAGGATTTAACGGTGGTCTGGAACCGCTGGCCTTGAATTATGGCGTTGATGTGGCTCAGCCTGCGGCACCTGTTATTCCGCCGCCAACCGTCAGCCTGGAGAAAAAGCTTCAGGACAAAGCCCCACGTTTGGTGAGTTTGGCGAAGAACGTGACGGTCAGCCTGGCGAAGTTCAATCTGCAATCGGTTAAGGCCAAGGTCGCGTTCGTGCTGGATGCTTCAGGATCGATGTCTGGGCAGTTCAAAAAGGGTAATGTCCAAGCGGTGCTGGACCGCATTGCCGTGCTGGCCGTGCAGTTTGATGATGACGGTTCGATGGATGTCTGGGGCTTTGCGGAAAAGCACGCCAAGTATCCCGATGTTACGCTGGATAATCTCGATGGCTATATCAAGGCGATCCAAGGCAGCGGTAAGCGCTCAATGTGGGAGATCCTGCCAAAGCTGGGCGGTACCAATAATGAACCGCCGGTGATGGAAGAACTGATCGAGACGTTTAAACACAGCGATATGCCGGTGTATGTGGTGTTTATTACCGACGGCGGCATCAGCAAAACGCGCCAGATCAAAGAGGCGATCAAACGTTCCGCTAACTACCCGATTTTCTGGAAGTTCGTCGGTTTGGGTGGCTCGAACTACGGCGTGCTGGAGAATCTGGATACCTTCACCGATCGCCGGGTGGATAATACCAACTTCTTTGCGATTGACGATTTTGCCACCATGAAAGAAGACCGCTTGTACGATCTGCTGCTGGAAGAGTTTAAAGACTGGTATGACGCTGCCAAGGCGGAGCGGATTATTTAGTTGTGTTGCCCTCACCCCAACCCTCTCCCACAGGGCGAGGGAGCTAGCTCAGCGTCGTTGTCAGGTGCCGTGGTCACAGATTTAATACGGTGGCCAAGTAGAGTTCTGCCACTTATCGCTAGCTCGATCGGTTCCCCCTTTGGGAGAGGGGGCTATTAGTCCGTCTTGCCAATAACATTCGGCTCTGCCACGCGTATCCGTTTCACCGCAGAACGGCGCTTTGACCAGGCTGGGTGGAAATGCCGCCAGTGCGCATCCTGGGCTGCTGCCAACAGTTCGTAGTCCCCACGGGTGTCGCCCCAGGCTCTGAGATGATAATTCCCCATCGGGCCATAGATGCTTTCCAGGCGTTCGACCTTCTGCCCGCAGCGGCAGTTATGACCGGTAATCAGCCCGGTGAGTTTACCGTCCACCACTTCCAGTTGCGTACCAATCAGCTTGATGCCCAACCGATCGGCAAATGGCTGCAACACCAGTGCGGGTGAAGCGGAACAAATTGTAACCTCAGCGCCAGAGCTAACTTCCATCGCCACGGCAATCAGCCCGGAAGGCCGCATCAGCTTGGTCCAATAGGCCGAACAAAACTTCTCCGCCTGCTCACGGAACCAGTGCTCATCCACCCCCGTCAGGAACACTTTAATCAGGGTTTCTTTTAACTCGTCACGGGTGAGTTTTTTGCGCATATGCTTAAATGCAGGCTGTGCCAGCTGCAATAAGCGCCGGGCAAAAACGCGGCGCCCAAAAGCGAAACGCAAAAAGGGGATAAAACTGTCATGGTGAGTCAGCGTTCCGTCAAAATCAAAAACCGACAAAACTTGCGTTGTACGACTTGCCTCTGTATCCATCTCTAAATCATACCTCTACTGTGCAACACCGGGCGTTCCCCCCAATACCTGTGGATGATAGCAGAACTGCCCCGCAGGTTGAATTTTTGGCAGTGGTAGACAGCAAAACCCACTTTCCTGCAACATCTAAAACCCGACCACCCCCGCAATATCCCTCATTTTTGTGTGACCTCTCCACCGCTAGCGGGTAAAATGCCCGCGCCCCACCAAGGGCAAGCTTTTTACAATCTGGATATGGCGTAGCCATAAAAAAGGAGTTTTTCCCTTATGACAGGTCTGTTTCTGGGGTTCCTTCTTGGATTTATCATGCAACGCGGGCGCTTTTGTATGGCCGGCGGTCTGAGAGACCTCTATCTGTTCCGCGACGGGCGCATGACCCTCGCTATCCTCATCATTATCACCTTGCAAAGCATCGGTCTGTTCGCCTTCGTCGCCCTCGGCTGGGCCAAGCTCCCCGGCGGGGATTTCCGCTGGCTGGCCACGTTGATCGGCGGCGTCACCTTCGGCCTCGGTATGGGGCTGGCCGGTTCCTGCTCTACCGGCGCTTACTACCGCGCTGCCGAGGGGCTGGCTGGCAGCATGATTGCCGTGGTCGGTTTTGTGGTCGCCAGTTGGTATATTCGCCAGCCAGGTGGCAAGCAGTTGTTCGCTCCTATCAACGCCCCTACCTTACCGGACGCTTCGCTGATGCAGACCTTCGGCATGTCTCCCTGGCCTGCGGTGGTGGTATTAACCGTGCTGACTGGCGTGCTGGTCTGGCGTCATCTGCAACGCAAATCCTTCCCCATCCCGCAACCCAAACCACGTAAGCAGGGCATTGCCCACTGGTTGTTCGAAGCACGCTGGCATCCCTTCGTCAGCGCGGTGCTGATCGGCATTATTGCTTTACTGGCATGGCCTTCCAGCCTGGAGTCGGGCAGGGTCGGCGGTTTGGGGATCAGCGGCCCTAGTGCACAGTTGTTCTCGTTAATCACCGAGGGCAAGACCGGGTTCTTCGGCTGGGCTGGCTATCTGCTGATCGGGATTTTTGCCGGTGCGCTGGTGGCCGCCTGGGGAAGCCAGGAGCTGCGGTTTCGTTCACCCGGTCTCCCGACATTGGTTAAAAGCCTTTGCGGGGGCGGGCTGATGGGCATCGGCAGCGGGCTGGCCGGGGGCTGTATGCTGGGCAATACCGTCGTCAACACCGCCTGGTTCTCCTGGCAAGGCTGGCTGTTTATTCCCTGCATCCTGTTAGGGAGTTGGCTGGTCAGCTATTTCACTATTATTCTTCCAAATCAATCTAGTAAAGCAAAAGAGGCATAAGGAATATGAAAACGATCACTCTGGACACCACCGGTAAACTTTGTCCGTTCCCGCTGATTGAAGCTAAAAAGCATATTGAGCAATTGGGGTCTGGCGATCTGCTGGTGATTGAATATGACTGTGCTCAAGCAACGGAAAACCTGCCGCGCTGGGCCGTAGAAGCCGGGCACAGCGTGACGGATTTCCAACAGACTGGCGATGCCCGTTGGCAGATCAGCATTCAGAAAGGGTAAGTTGTCGCCGTGGCTCCTATATCACTGGGGCCACGGTCAGCAGCAGATTGGCAAAGCGCCGCTGTTCACCCGAAGCAATCACCAACAGCGTCTGATCCGCTTTAACCCGAGCATAAAACGCCTCACGGGCAAGGTACTCGATAGGGCAATCTTTGCCGAGTATCGCCCGATATTCGGCTTCAATCGTATTATTGAAGTCATCCGGATACGCCATCAGTGTGGCTTGTTCTACGTTAATGCAGGTCAGGATTTTCTCCAGGATCAGCGGGGCGGCGATGGTTCCCGGCGAAAGGTTTAAATACACCACCGTGGCGTGGCGTGGTGAGTTGGTCACAAAGGCGTAGTTGCTGTCGGCAATCAGCAGTTGGGTTTTATGGCCGCATTTTGCCAGCGTACTTAGCAGTTCGGGGTGGATAACGTCTGACTTGATCATAATGGTTCTCGGCAAGTGCAGACAGGCAAGGGATGCCCGCCTGCGAGGGGTTCACATGCGGTATATACCGCCGTTGATATCAATGGTGGCTCCGGAGATAAAGCCATCATATTCCGCCGCGAGGAAGGTGATCGCCCGCGCGACGTCTTCTGGCGTCCCGGCTCTGCCTAATGGAATGGCGTGGATGGTTTCCTCTGCGGATTCTTTGGTGGTGTGCCGATTATGAAAGCGAGTGCCCAAGATCAGCCCCGGGGCCACGGCATTGACGCGGATGCCGTGTTCCCCCAGCTCTGCGGCCAGCGAGCGTGTCCAGGTGAGTACCGCACCTTTGGTGGTGGAGTAAACCAGCGATCCAGAGTGGCCCCCTGAACGGCCAGCCAACGAGGCAAGGTTGACGATGCTGGCACCTTGCAGCGCAGACTTCAGAAAGGGCAGCGCGCTTTGCGTCACGTTGAGCATGGTGGTCATATTGACATCCAGCACCGTTTGCCAGAATTGACGGTCGATCTCCCCCAGCCATTTACGGCCGACGATACCCCCCACGTTATTAATCAGGATATCGATCCCTCCCAGGAATTCCGCGCCTGCTAACACGCACTGTTCCGTCTCTGCTGTCTGGGTTAAATCGGCATAGCCATAGGCGGCTCTTTGCCCCAGTGAATGAGCCAGTTCGACTAACGCCTTGGGGCCTTCTTCGCCGCTGTGATAATGCACATAAATATCGCAACCGGCCTGGATCAACTGCTCGGCCGTCGCCCGGCCAATCCCCTGTTCCGCCCCGGTAATAAACACTTTTTTGCCTGTAAGCTTGCCCATGGTTGTTTCCTCTAGAAGTTAAGAACGAATCACGCCTTCACGCTGCTTGGCGCAGTAGAAAATGCAGGTCAGCCCGGTGGCCAGTAAGCACAAGGACAAGAAGATCAACCCCGGCGTACTGCTGCGGGTCAGATCGTTGAGCAGCCCCACCACGTAAGGGGCGACAAAGCCCCCGATGTTGCCAATACAGCTCACGACCGCCAGGCCCGCCGCCGCTGCCGCTCCGGTTGAAATATTGGCTGGCATGGACAAGAACGGTGGCACGGAGGTGTAGATGCCGATGGAGGCAATGCACAGGAAAGACAGCGAGATAAACACGTTGTACTTAAAGAAGATCACTGCGCCCACCAGGCCGATGGCGGCGACCACCATACTGATCCCGGCGAAGACGCCGATTTGTTTGGTTTTACTGGCCCACAGGCTCCAGGGATAAACCAGCAGCGCCGCCAGACCGTAAGGAATTAACGCCAGCAGGCTGACCTTGAAAATGTTATCGCCGGAAATGGCGGCAATAATCGACGGCAGCCACATGCCAAAGCCGTAAATACCGCATACCATGCCGAAGTTCAGCAGGGCGTAGAGCAGATACTTTTTGTTCTTGATGCCGTTGAAGAAGTCGCTCAGGGTGATTTTCGAACCCGATTTAGAACGATCGCCGTTGCTCATCAGCCAGGCTTTCTCTTCGGTATCCAGATAGCCGACGTCTTTAGGGGAGTTTTTAATGATAAAAGGGATCAGCATACCGATGAGGATCGGCGGCACCCCCTCAATAATAAACAGCAATTGCCAGGGTTCTAATCCGAACCAACCGTGATCAAAATTGAGGATAAAGCCTGAGATCGGCGAGCCGATGGCGTTAGACAGCGGTTGGACGATAATAAACATCCCCAGGATTTTGGTACGGTATTTCTCCGGGAAGAACACGGTAAAATAGTAGACCACGGAGGGGAAGAAACCGGCCTCACAGACGCCCAGCATAAAGCGGCAGATGTACAACTCCAGCGGCGTGCGGACAAAGCCGAGCAGAGTGGCAAAGATTCCCCAGGAGATCAGTATTCTGGCAAACCAGATCCGGGGGCCAAATTTAATCGTGCCCGCATTGCTGGGTATTTCAAACAGGAAATAACCGATAAAAAATATTCCAGAGGCAAATCCGAAAGCCGAAGCGGTTAAACCCAGGCTATCTTCCAGCGCAATGGCCGCATACGCCATATTGTTTCGATCTAGAAAGGCGAGGAAATATAATAAAATCATTAAAGGGACAATATGCAGCGTGAGCTTTCTTATTGCGCTGCGCTCAATATCCTGCGGTGTTCTATTTTTCATAATCATCTATTCCCAATAGGTTTTTGGAATAATAGGGTGCCCGGACCTGGTAAGGCCTTGTATAAAAATATCGGCTAACTAATTACCCCTCGCCCTTTGGGAGAGGGCTAGGGTGAGGAGATCTAAATTACATTTGGCCTGACCGATTGCCGGCAGACCAGTGTGGGTGGAAAAAGCCACTCTTCCGGCGGCAACTGGGGATCATCCATCCGGCTGATTAAGCGGTCTACCATCACCTGCGCCATTTCTGCCAGAGGAGGCATCACCGATGTCAGACCGGGCCAGGCCAACCCGGACAGGGCGATATTATCGATGCCGACGATCGAGATATCACCAGGGATCTCGATACTTGCGGTACGCAACCCGACCATTAAGCCAATCCCCAACGCATCGTTGATGGCGACAATACCGTCTGGGGCTGGCATCAGGGCGCTGACTTGCGCAGCCAGTTTTAATCCCAGTTCGAACATTTCCGTATCGCCGTACTCGCTGCTGGCTTTGCCTTCGATGACCCGCTGGCTTACCGACATGCGCTGGTTTCTGAGTTCCGCCAGAAACCCCTCGATTTTATGGCTGCGGCTCAGGGTCAGCGTGGCCTCGGTGGCGAACAGGATATTCCGGCACCCTTGCTCAATCAGGTGCTGGGCGGCCAGGCGGCCAGCCTCCACGTTGTCCATCGATACGCTGTCAAACAGGCGGTTATCAGCGGCCATGCTGTCAGAGAAACGGTTGTCGTAGCTGACAATCATCATTCCCTGCTCTGCGGCGCGCACAAAGTGGGTCTTCCTGATATCGCTTGCGGCCACAATGATGCCGCGTACGCCATGGGCAAACATATCCTCGATAAAGGCACACTCTTCATCTTCCTGGCGATACGAGTTGCTGAGCAACACCCGGTAGCGATGCGCCTTGGCGGCGGCGTCAACCTCATGCGCCAGAGCGGAAAAGCTGGGATTGACGATCGAGGGTACCAGTAGGCCAATGATCTTAGCTTGCCCATTGCTTGGCGGTTCCACCGTTCTGGCCGGGTGGTAATTCAGCTCGCTCATGGCCTGCTCGATCCGTAACCGAGTATCATTGCTCATCCGATCGCTACGGTTGTTCAGCACGTTGGAAACGCTGCTGATGGAAACGCCAGCCTGCCGAGCCACATCACGAATATTTGCCATCGTCTTGCTACCCTTGTTTCATCTTGGCCCAGGCGTCAAATGTGCTGTGTCTTCGCCAGGTGATGTCCAGCAATCTATAAGGGAAGTACGGGGTAGGCAAGCCTCGAACGGGCGAGATCGGCAACCGGATGCTGCTTTTGTGAAAACTATCATGCGTAGGCTTGAGTGTTTACTAAACAACGGGGGAGGGTGGGTAAACTGATGCGTAATTTCGAGATAATTGGGCGTGATAACCCAGTAAAGCTCAGTGATAACGTCAGGCCAAGATATCGCACCGTGCTGCCATGAAGCGATTCTGCAATAGCGATACTCATAGGCTATAGTTAATGCCTCGTCATGGATGGAGAGCTACGCGATGCGTTTTATTGTTATCAGGCATGCTGAATCACAATGGAATCGGGAAGGGATTATCCAGGGGCAGTTGGATAGCCCGGTGACTCAACAGGGGTACAGGCAGATAGCGGCGTTGATGGTGGCAGTGAAGGAAACACCGTTCAATCAGGTTTTCAGTTCGCCTTCTGGACGTGCCATGACCACCGCCCAGGCGCTGGCAACGCATAGCCAATGTGCGGTCAGTAGCGATGCAAGGTTGCATGAACAGCATTTTGGTTACTTTCAAGGTCAGCCCTACCATCAGGCAATGCGTAACCATCACGATATTATTTCCCGCATTTTTGCGGGTGAACCGGCAGCTTCGGCCCCGGGAGGGGAATCCGTCTTTGACGTTGCACAGCGCTTGTTAGCCTTTTTCTTGAGTTTTCCCTCTTCTACCCGCGGCACTTTTGGTGTGGTCACCCACGGGCATGCCCTTCAGGCGTTGATTTGGTGCTTGAAAGGGGGGAATTGGATCGAGGATACCAGCCAATATGGTCACCCCAACTGTGGTTACTCAATCATTGAAGTGGGGAATGGGCAACTGCAATTGCAAAGCTGGGGAGTTGCCACGCATTTGCGAGCGTTGCAGCTGGCACCGATTTAAAGTGGATCCTGCGTCAAATCCAAACAACATATAAACATAACTGCTTACTCTTTGTAATAATTGGCCGATATGCTTACTATCTGCCTGCTGCCCGGTATTTGAGTGGCGCACTGCCCTCTGTAGGAGGGTTCACCTTGACTAAGAAAGGGTACACAGTGAAAAACATTTTCTTTTTTGATGCGATGCTGACGCCAAAAATTATTACCGGCGTTTATTGGCTTTGCCTGTTGGGTATCCTGGTTGGTGGGATTGGTTCGATGTTCTATGGCGAGTTTTTCCGCGGCCTGCTGGGGATGATCTTTGGCGGTGTACTTACCCGTGTCTGTTTTGAAATGGTGATCATCGCCTTTAAAAACAACGAGTATCTGCGCAAGATTGCTGAAAAACCGTGATGTTGCCTTGGTTGGAGGTGGCATCAATAGCGCCACCTCCCCGCCATTAACTAAAGCCGAGCAGGGTGAACGCATCGTCCTCGGGGTAGTAGTCAAGCAGGCGCGTGGTTTCTTCTAACGACAGTCGTTTATAGCGGTTGTTAGAGATGCCATGCACCACCGCATGCTGCACGTCGGCAACCCGGATGCAGCGATCGAGCAGATCGGCGGCATCCCGGTGGCTCAGAAAGGCGCTCATATCCCGTGCGCTGATCTGTTGGCCCGCTTCCAGAGTCGTGAAGTTGGCAATCCGCACCGACAGGGCAGAAAGCCCCTCCTGATGGGCAAAATAGGCGGCGATACCTTCGCCAAACGCCTTGCTGGCCCCATACATGTTCTTTGGCTTCGGCGCATCGTCCGGGCGCACCTGGTAATCCAATGGATAGCCTTCCACCGCTTGCGCGCTGCTGGCAAATACCACGCGTTGGCAGCCAGCGTCTTTCGCTGCCCGGAACATATTGAATGTGCCCAGGATATTGTTGTTCATCAGTGAAGAGCAGAAATCGGCATCCGCAGACGGATCGGCCGCCAAATGCAGAACGGTATCGATATTGGCACAGGCCGCACGACAAGCTTCGATATCGGTGATATCAAACGTCAACACCTCATCGTTGGGCCGTAAATGGGTGAGCAAGCCGATTTCTCTTTCTGCCAGGCGAAAGTCGTAACGGTGGCCTGCGAAGTGCCTGAATGCTGTCGCCACCCGGCCACCGGCACCGGTAATCAACACGCGACCAAGTTCTGTACGTAATGCCATGGCGACTGCTTTCCCTAAAACAAATTTTCTGGAGACTAGTAATAATACTCTGAGCTTTTTTTGTCCACTGTTTAGTTAACATTTCTGATGTGTTAAATATGCCTATTAGGATGTTTCCTGTGTTTTTGGCGACTTAAGTCAGGATTTTTAAGAATAGCCTCACCTTAAAGCGTTAGATGCCCAGAAAACAAAATGCGGGCTAAAAATTTTTAATGCAATGTTTTTTATGTATTTTAATTGATTTCCTGTAATGGGCCTCGTTTGCCAAAACAGTCCTTTACGGTAACTTACACTTCAAAAATAAATTAGATATTCTAATATTTTTTGTCTGGTTCGGCTTTCCCCGCATAGACAACCAGCCTGTTGGCCCAGGGTGGGAATAATGTATACCGGATCACACTTCGGCAACTTTGTGGCGGAAAGCCTTGCCGCACCGAAAAACAGAATGTTACCGTCATAGCTCAACCGATTTAGGGTTGTCACTGCTTTGGCAGGCAAAACCTAAACCTCGAGTTTCTGTTTCCCCACGTTGGGAGCAGAGGCAACGAGGTTTAGGTTTTTTTTTGCGCTGAATTCCTCCATGACGATTGGCCATCGTCGTGGCTGGGGAGCAGCAAGGTTAAGCGTTAAGGATGCAGCGATGAAATATCAGGAATTAGCCAGTGAGATCTTGGCCGGCGTCGGTGGCCGCGACAATGTGAAAAGCTTGGTGCATTGCGCCACCCGTCTGCGTTTTAAACTGCAAGAGCACAGTAAGGCAGATGCGGAGGCGCTGAAGAAGAATCCGGGCGTCATCATGGTGGTGGAAAGCGGCGGCCAGTTTCAGGTGGTGGTGGGCAACCACGTCGGGGATGTCTATAACGCCTTGGATGCGCAGCTGGGTTCGGGTGACGAAACCTCCTCCAATGCATCAGAGGATAAAAAGGAAAACCTGCTCAGCCGCTTTATTGACGTGGTTTCCGGCATATTTACCCCGCTGCTCGGCGTGATGGCGGCGTCGGGGATCCTCAAGGGTTTCCTGGCGTTGAGCCTGGCCTGCGGTTGGCTGTTGGATAGCAGCGGCACCTACAAGTTGCTGTTTGCGTCCAGCGATGCGCTGTTCTATTTCCTGCCGATCATGTTGGGCTACACCGCCGGCAAGAAATTTGGCGGTAACGTTTTTGTCACTATGGCCATCGGTGGGGCGTTGACGCACCCGTTGATGATGGGAGCTTTTGAGGCGGCCCAGGTTGCGGGCGCTCAGCCGGAATATTTCCTCGGTATCCCCATCACCTTTATTAACTACAGCTCGTCGGTCATCCCGATCATTTTTGCCGCCTGGGTATCCTGCCGCCTGGAGCCGCTATTTAACCGTGTGCTGCACAGCGCCCTGCGTAATTTTGTGACGCCGCTGATGTGCCTGGTGATCACCGTGCCACTGACATTCCTGCTGATTGGTCCTGCGGCGACCTGGCTAAGCCTGATGCTGGCCAACGGCTATCAGGCCATTTATGCCTTTAACCCGATCGTTGCAGGGGCCTTTATGGGCGCGGCATGGCAGGTCTGTGTGATCTTCGGCCTGCATTGGGGGCTGATACCGCTGATGCTCAACAATATGAGCGTGTTTGGGCGCGATACCCTGTCGCCGCTGCTGTTGCCTGCGGTGATGGGGCAAGTGGGAGCCACGTTGGGGGTAATGTTGCGTACCCGCGATGCCAAGCTGCGGGTGATGGCGGGCTCCGCCGTTACCGCCGGTATCTTCGGTATTACCGAGCCTGCAGTGTACGGGGTCACGCTGCCAAACAAACGGCCATTTATTTTCGGCTGTATCGGCGGGGCCTTGGGGGGGGCGGTGATCGGTTACTTCCACACGGCAACCTACTCGTTTGGTTTGGTCAGTATTTTCACCTTTGCCCAGATCATTCCGGCGGGCGGTTTTGATGCGACTGTCCTGGGGGCGATTGCCGGTACCTTGGTGTCGTTTGTGTTTGCGGCCATTGCCAGCTATCTGTTCGGCATCGTACCGCCAGCGGAACAACCGGCTGAAGCGGCATCAGCCCCAGCTCCACAGGCACCTCTCAACCGCAAGCAGCAGGTCACCAGCCCGATTGCTGGCGACATCATCCCGTTGGATCAGGTTCAGGATGCCACCTTCGCCAGCGGCCTGCTGGGTAAAGGAGTAGCGATTGTGCCGCACCAGGGCCGTGTGGTTGCCCCGGTCGATGGTTGTGTGGCATCGCTGTTCAAAACCAAGCACGCGATTGGCATTGAATCGGATGAGGGCGCCGAGGTGCTCATCCATGTGGGCATCGACACCGTCAAACTTAACGGCCTGCATTTTACCGCTCATATCCAAGAGGGCGATCGCATCAAGCAGGGCGATCTGCTGATCGAGTTTGATCAGGAGGCGATCCGCGCCGCCGGTTTTGACACCACCACACCAATCATTATCAGCAACAGCGACGACTATGTTGATGTCCTCACCAGCGGCCAAAGCCCGGTGCAGGAACAGGCACCGTTGCTGACATTATTACGTTAATCAGATCTATTGAGGAGAAAGCGATGAGTTGCAAATTTCCACAGCATTTTCTTTGGGGCGGCGCGGTCGCGGCAAATCAGGTAGAAGGGGCATATCTGGAGGATGGCAAAGGCCTTTCGACCTCAGACCTGCAACCTCAAGGGATCTTTGGCGGGCTGACGCCGCGCGTAGCCGGCGACAGCGGTATCAAGGATGTGGCGATCGATTTCTACCACCGTTACCCTGAAGATATCGCCTTGTTTGCCGAGATGGGCTTCAAGTGCCTGCGTACCTCAATCGCCTGGACGCGCATTTTCCCGCAAGGGGACGAAGAAGTACCCAATGAAGCCGGGCTGGCATTTTACGACCGGCTGTTCGATGAGATGGCCAAATACGGCATTCAGCCATTGATCACCTTGTCGCATTACGAAATGCCCTATGCACTGACTCAAAAGTATGGTGGTTGGGGTAATCGCCAACTTATTGAGTTCTTCGAGCGTTACGCCCGCACGGTGTTCGAGCGTTACAAGCACAAGGTTAAACACTGGCTGACCTTTAATGAGATCAACATGTCGCTGCATGCACCGTTCACCGGGGTGGGCCTGCCGGAAGACAGCAGAAAGAGCGAGATTTATCAGGCGATCCACCATCAGTTGGTAGCCAGCGCCAAGGCGGTCAAAGCCTGCCATGAGATCGTGCCAGACGGCAAGATCGGCAACATGTTGCTGGGTGGCATTCTGTATCCGCTGAGCTGCAAGCCGGAAGACCTGTTGGAAACTCTGCGCCAGAACCGCGACTGGATGTTCTTTGGCGACGTACAGGTGCGCGGTGCGTACCCGGCCTATATGAAGCGCTACTTCCGTGAGAACGACATTCAGGTGACGATCACCGAGGAAGATAAGCAGGCGCTGCGTGCCACCGTCGACTTCATCTCGTTCAGCTACTACATGAGCGGTTGCGTCACTACCGACGAAGAGCAGAACAAGACCGCACGGGCCAATATCCTTAATATGGTGCCCAACCCGCATCTGGCAAGCTCGGAGTGGGGCTGGCAGATCGACCCGGTGGGGCTACGCTATCTGCTCAACGTGCTTTATGACCGCTATCAGAAACCCCTGTTTATCGTCGAGAACGGGCTGGGGGCGAAAGACCGCATCGAGGCCGACGGCAGCATCAACGACGATTACCGCATTGACTATATCAACGACCATCTGGTGCAGGTTGCGGAAGCGATCGACGATGGGGTTGAAGTGATGGGGTACACCAGTTGGGGGCCGATCGATCTGGTCAGCGCTTCCAAAGCGGAGATGGCGAAGCGCTACGGCTTTATCTATGTTGATCGCGATGATGCGGGTAACGGTAGCCTGGAGCGCCGCCGCAAGAAGAGTTTCTATTGGTATCGCGATGTGATCCACAGCAACGGTAGCAGCTTGAAAATAAAGTAATTACCCCTCACTCTAACCCTCTCCCACAGGGCTGAGGTATCCCCAGAAAAAAGTGAAAGGCACGATAAAGTGTGATCTACTGGTTGCGCTAACAAAACAGAAGAGACCTCATCGTGCCTTTACAAACAGTTTGCCAGAAATTTTTCTCCGA